>CAJOHJ010000001.1 GCA_905234265.1 uncultured Prevotella sp.
GGACTGCAACCCAAACGGGCGCAGCATCCCCATATTTGAAGGTGGCTTGTGGTGAGCCGAGAGATGTATGGCGAATGTCTGCGCCTCTTGTGTTCAGAAAAGTATAACAATAAAAGTAAGTGACATGAAGAAGTGGCTAATTTTTGGCGGTGGTGTCTTGACAGGAGTTGTCTTGACATTTGTGTTTGCGTTCATTTTCTCGGCAAGTCGATCAAACAATGGCGTTACATGGTTTGAAAATGCCGGCGATGTTATTGATGAAAGTTCCTTTGAGGTCTTTCAGGTAATCAGTGAAGATGCGGCTTTGGTACATGGGAAATCCGAATATGGGTCATATTTTGGGGCTGTATATCTCCTGACGAATGGGGACGGAAAGTATTATTATGATGACGAGATTGTAAAAGTTCCAGACGGGAAAGTTGTTCGCCAAGTTGGAATCTATCAGTATCAAACTAAATCGGAATTTGGGAAGACCGTACCCATCATTCAAATTATGAACAAATAGAAGTGCTATATGAAACAGATTATTTTAACAATGCTGTTGCTTGTCGCAATGACAGCAGGTGCCCAGACAAATAGTGATAATAAAGTTTATTTTTCTCCTGACACAAATGTGACTTATCGCTTGTTCAAGACGCAGAACATGCACATCTTCATAAAGCTCAACACAAGTAATGGAACGATGAAACTCGTACAGTTTAGCACGTCTAATACAAGGGATATGATGCAAGCTGATTTGAGCGATATTGAGTTGGCTACAGGTGCAGAGGCCAAAAACGGTCGCTTCTAGTTATATCCTACTGACAACTTTTATACATTCCTGCTGTTAGACCAAATAGATGGAAGGGTTTGGCAAGTTCAATGGTCTACAGACCCAGAAAACAGAGGAATACTGAGAATTTACTAAGCATTTCAGAATAAACCATGACGAAGGAAGAATATGAGCGACTGCTAAAGTCTGATTATTGGAAGGGCTATTCCTACTCGCTGATTAAGGAGCGCAATTTCACTTGCGAGGATTGCGGTAGGCGATTCTATGGCGAGAGGAATAAACTTCAAGTGCATCATCTTGTTTATCGTGATGTTAATCCTTGGTCATATAGCCCAGACGAAGTGGTCGTTTTGTGTGAAGAGTGTCACAAGAAACGCCACGGAATAGCAACTGAGACTGAGAAAGAGCAGACCGCATCTTACACTCAACCTCCATTTGGGGAATATGACAAAGGTTATTCTTTCTCAACTGACAGCAAGAGTGAGAGGCCGTTTTCTTCCACAAATGATAATCCGCTTAATGCCGAGAATCGTTCTCCTTACGATATTGAGCCAGAGCCGAGCAGAGGCTTCAAGTTCAAATACGTCATATACGGACTACTTCTGTTTCTATGCATCATGTTAGGACGGGACGTGTTTTTCAGGCAAAAGTCAATAACTGGCGACAGGCCGTCTTATGAGAATAAAGAAATAGCGATTGAAGAAGAGGATGCTGTCGTTTCCGCTCCATCAGAGGAAGTACCTTTGGAGGCAGACAGCCCATCCCGATTAAAAAGAGATAGCAAGCCTACGGGTAATGGTACGACAGAAACTTCTGCTGATGATGTGTTACCTGTCGAGGCTGAGCCAGCAGCAACTGCAAAATCTACAAGAACGGAATCCGCATCAATAGAGCCGAATGATGAAACCGGGCAAGAAGCGCCCCAAAGAGAATTATCCACTTTGGATATCCTTGAAAGAAGAAATCACGAAGATGTGGTAAGACGTGCTAAACGTGCAGGGGTAAGCACAGAAGGCACGACAATTGAAATATTGGAAAGAATAAATCACGCCGATGTTGTTAAACGTGCCCAACGTGCAGGAGTCAGCACGGAAGGTACAACGATAGAGATTCTTGAAAGAATTAACCATGCCGATGTCGTGAAACGAGCACAGCGTTTGGGCGTTAGTACAGAAGGAAGTACAATAGAAATTCTTGAAAGGATAAACCGTAAAGAAATGGAGAAGTACAACTACTAAGGTATATGATTACATTCCACAATGCAACTGACACGGATGGGCGTATCATCCACATTGATGAGGTCACGAAGGAAAATCGTGCCGAGCATTACTATTGCGTTGGTTGCGGTGGAGAAATGAGTGCCGTTCTTGGAGATAAGCGCGAACATCATTTCCGGCACAAAGAGGCTCATTGCAGTTGGGAAAGCTATCTGCATAAACTTGGAAAGATGCGGCTAAAGCAGAGATTTGACACGCAGAAAGAGTTCGTTGTCAAATACTACGTTGAGCATCATTGCGACAAATCTAAAGGCTGCAAACTTGAACCGATTTATAGAGACAAGAAATGTAATCGTAGAGAATTGATAGCTATTGATTTGAAGAAATTGTTTGATACTTGTGAGGAAGAAGTAACATACAAAGGGTTTCGGGCAGACTTGATGCTGTCAAGCAAGGAGCATCCAGAACGTGAGCCAATCTTTCTTGAAATCTCTGTCACTCACGATTGCGAACCCGAGAAATTAGCATCTGGCATTCAGATAATCGAACTAAAGATTGCTGACGAGAAGGATGTGTTGCGTCCCCTCGTTGAGGAAGATAGTTTGTTCGGGCGAACTAATCCTGAGAATCCTTATGATTTCAATGCTTTGCCACCAATCCGTTTCTTCAATTTCAAGCGCAAGTTTGAAACGGCCCGACCACTTGAAAGATTTTGGGTGGCACCTGATGATAATGGAGTTTTGAGAGGCAACTGCACACAGGACAATTTGAATTGCAGAAATGTTACAGGTAATCACCGAGAGGATTCTCTATATGAAGTAGCCATACCATCGGAAGTCGTAGTTAATAATCGCAAGCCCAATCTTTATGAGTTTGGAATGACAAAAGCCGTTAATGCTGGCATTGATGTTAGACATTGCGGTATTTGCGACAAACACGGTCGTTGTGTTTTGAATTATAACGAGGAAGTCGAGGACAAGCGAACAGGAGGAAAGCGTGTTGTCCCAAGACGAATTTGGATGCATCAGATTCCTGACAACAAGATGGACAAAGTAGCACAAGCAAGTGGATGCAAGAACTATTCTCACAACCGATTTTTTGTCTATCAAGTATTAAACAATCTTCGTAGTCTTCCATATTGGGAGTGGAAGAGAGAATAGCATATAACCCACATTAGTATCTATCCACTCACCAGAGCAAAATACCCCCAAGAGACTATTTCAACAAGTTCCTATTTCCGTTTCCCTCCAAGACCTGCATCTGCTGAATAGCAACCTGATTGAGTTTCACAAGCCTTTCACCCTGTGGAACTCCGTCATTGATAAGCACAGCATTGATATTCTCCATATTCGACAAGCATATTAGTTCGTTGATGGTAGCATAGTCACGGATATTGCCTTTCAAGTCAGGATTTGCTTCTCGCCATTGTTTGGCAGTCATGCCGAACATAGCCACATTTAGCACGTCTGCCTCCTCTGCATAGATAATGCTTGCCTGTGCAGAAGTGATTTCTTCTGGAATCAAGTGGCTCTTGATGGCATCCGTATGAATGCGATAGTTGATTTTGGATAGTTCTCTCTTGGCAGTCCATCCTAATAGTTTTTGCTCTTCCTCTTTTAGCCGTTGGAATTCCTCTATAAGATAGAGTTTGAAGGTCACACTAATTGCTGTCCCAAACTCAAAAGCAATATCTTTGAAGGCATACGTTCCCCCATATCGTCCCTTCTTTACAATGAGGCCAATGGCATTCGTCTTTTCAATCCACTCACTGGCACTAATGACAAAAGTGGGCAGACCTGCTTGCATCCTAAAGTGGTCAAATTCGACCACTTTAAAATTCGGATTGTGTATCATTTCCCAAGTACCAAGGAACTCGATGGTATAACGGTTCCGTAACCAGTTCTTGATGATGTCTGCTGCACGGCTTTCGCTTTGCTTGCCATTAGCCATATCAGTGAGCGATATGTAGTCTTTGTCGTTATAAGACAAGACCGTTATTTCAGTATTTTGAACGGTAATCTTTGCCATTGGGTCGTTCTATTATATATTATGCGTGCAAAGGTAGCACAAAATCACGAGACAAAAGAACAAAAGGAGAAAAATCCCTCAAAAGTTTTGTAATCTCGCATTTTCTGTGTACCTTTGCCCCCGACAATGTGCCATTGAAACAGGCTGGTGGCTCTGAGTCGGGAGTTCTTTGATATACAAATCACGGCAGAATGAGGAAATGAGAACCGTTGCCAGTTCGTAACCCTGATTTTTCTCACTCCTCGGAACTGCCTTTATTCACAAACGGTTTGCGATTTTATCCAAAATTACGAAATAATGAAGGCAGAACAAAAGAAAACTTTTTCTTTTTTCTTTCGAGTGTCATTTTATGCTCACTTTTCGCCCTTCACGTCGCCTGGCAGCATGCCAAATTCCTCTTTAAAGCATTTCGTGAAGTACGATGGCGAAGAGAAGCCTACGGCATAGGCAATCTCGCTGACAGTCGTTCCTTCCTGTGCGAGCAGCACCTTGCTGCGGTTCAGTCGGCTCAGACGGATGATGTCAACGGGGCTGCGGCCTGTCAGCATCTTCACCTTGCGGTACAGCTGTACACGGCTGACGCCCATTTGTGCAGCAAGCGTCTCCACGCTGAAGTCCGAGTCGCTCATCTGTTCCATGACGTGCTGCCTGAGGCGTTCCAAGAAGCGCGTGTCTCCGTCGCACTCGGCTTCTATGTCGGCCTGCTCCTCTGGTGTTACGTCAGTGATTTCGCTTTTTGCTGCAGGCTTGCTGTCAGTTTCCGCGGTTTGGATTTCCTTGTAGGCCGGCTGTGTCACCATCGAGAATACCTGGCGCTCCAGCAGGTGTCGGCGGCGCATGCTGACAACTACGAAGGCCGCGCTGAGGCTAACCAGCAGCACGATGACGGCCAGCGAGATGGTGAACAGCCTCTGTGTGTCCAGTTCGTGCAGATAAGTGTCTGCTTCGTTGTGCAGCTGGTCAATCCACGAGATTTGCCTATTCATTTCCTCGCTCTGCATCAGCAGGACATTGGCGTTGCTGTGTGTTACGAGGGCCGACTTCAGCATCACCTCTTTTTTATATTGCCTGCCTTCAAGAATGCTGATGGCAAGGTCGAGCAGCTGGTCGCCATGTGTGGGATATATATATGTGGCTTCCAATAGAGAGTCGCGCACCAGCTGAATGCCGCCGCCCTCGCCGGGAAGTCCGTCGATGCCGCAGAAGAGGGTGTTGCTTGATTGGTGTTGAGTGGCTGCCAATGCCTTGCGTGCGCCCATCGCCATACGGTCGTTTTGCCCGAAGACGTAGTCGAGCTGCTTCTTTTCGGTGTCCGCAGGCTGTTGGCTAAGCCATTGTCTTGTGGCGTCGTATCCGCTTTTCTCCGTCCAGTCGCCCTGCAGTGTGGCCACAATCTGTATGCCCGGGTGAAGCGCTATTGCATCTGCGAAGCCCTTGTGGCGCTCTATTGCCGGCGACGAGCCTCGCAGGCCCATAATTTCCAGCACGCGGCCGCGGCCTTGCAGCTGAGTGGCAATGAACTGGCCCATCTGCCGTCCCATTTCATAGTTGTCGGCACTGATGAATGCAGTGTACTTCTTGGAATTTGTCTTGCGCTCGAACACAATCACAGGGATGCCCCTGTCGTAGGCGTGGTCGATGGCGGGTGATATGGTCTGCACCTGGTTTGGCGCAACAATGAGCAAGTCGATGCCTGTAGCCACCAGGCTGTCTATTTGCTGTATCTGCCGCTCGTCGCTGTCGTAGGCTGCGGCAAATCGAAGCTCTACGTCGTTGTGCAGATAGTTAGCCATGCGCAGTTCGGCGTTCTGCTTTTCGCGCCAGATGTCGGCAGAGCATTGCGACACGCCAATGACGTAGCGCGGCTGATGGCGGCTGCACCCTATGCATGCCAGCACGGGCAGCAGCATTAACAATAATTTTCGCATATTCGGTTCGAAACTTCTGGAGTTTGTGAAAACAAAGGTAAGTAAATTTGCGGTAAGAGCCAAATTTTTGTTGCACCTTTTTTCAGACATTATTGTCGTGGAAAATCGTTCATCGCATAGCAAAAATGTTTCAAGGAACGATTTTTTCTAATGATTGTAACATAATTTACAGCGAAAAAGGCTGATAAGGCATAAATTTGCAGCAAACATTCTTGAACTAAAAACCAACAATCAATCGAAATGAAGAGAAAACTATTGACGACAGTGATGGCGACTATGGTCTTTTTCGCCATGCTGCAGGCACAGGCGCCCCAGGTGCTTGGCGACAGCCATGCCATGCTGAGGCTTGAGCAGGGCCGCCGCTATCTGCTGCTGCCCATTGAGGAGAAGGCCGACATGGCAAACATCCGCGTGCTGAAGGACAACAGCATCGTGCAGACGCTGAATGCCCGGCTGGCCGTGGACAAGGTAGACTACTATGTGCCGCTGGAACTGAGGGGTGCCCATCTGCTTGACATCTTCTTCCGTGGCGACCGTCGCACGAAGGGTGCGCTGAACGGGCTGGCCTGCTGGCGTGAGGCAAAGTATTCAGATACGTTCGACACTGCCAACCGCGAGCATTTCCGCCCCAAGTATCATCACACGCCTCTGTATGGCTGGATGAACGATCCCAATGGCATGTTCTATAAAGACGGCGTGTGGCATCTGTATTATCAGTACAATCCCTATGGTTCGCAGTGGGAGAACATGACGTGGGGACACTCATCCAGCAGCGACCTTGTCCACTGGGAGGCGCAGCCAATGGCTATCATGGCCGACGGACTGGGTACGATTTTCAGCGGCTCGTGCGTTGTGGACACGCGCAACACAGCAGGCTTCGGTAAAGATGCCATAGTGGCTTTCTATACCTCTGCCGGCGAAAGCCAGACACAGTCGATGGCTTATTCAACTGACGGCGGGCGCACGTTTATCAAATACAGCGGCAACCCGGTGCTGGTGTCGACGGCGCCAGACTTCCGCGACCCGCACTTGTTCTGGCACGAGGAGACAAGCCGCTGGATAATGCTGCTTGCCGTAGGCCAGGAGATGCAGATATATTCGTCGGCCAATCTCAGGCAATGGACGCTGGAGAGCCGTTTCGGTGCTGAGTACGGCTGTCATGACGGCGTCTGGGAATGTCCCGACCTGATGCGCCTGCCAGTGCGCGGCACCGGCCAGCAGAAGTGGATGCTCATCTGCAACATCAATCCCGGTGGTCCCTTTGGCGGCTCGGCGACACAGTATTTCATCGGCGACTTTGACGGTCACAAGTTCACTTGCGAGTCTCGCCAGGACGTTACAAAATGGATGGACTACGGCAAAGACCATTATGCAACCGTCACCTTCGACCATGCACCCGACGGCCGCCGTGTGGCCATAGCCTGGATGTCCAACTGGCAGTATGCCAACGAGGTGCCTACGCGCCAGTTCCGCTCGGCCAATGCCGTGCCGCGCGACTTGGACTTGTTTACCGACGGCACAGAGACCTATTGCGGAGTGACTCCCTCAGAGGAGATGCTTCAGCTGCGCGGTAAGACCGTGAAGCAGCCCACGGAGGCCTGCGAGATTGTTGTCACGCTGAAGGGTACGGCCGACATAACACTCGCCAACGCCAAAGGCGAGCAGGTGGTGATGCACTATGACGCCCAGAAGCAGACGTTCTCGATGGATCGCACGAAGAGCGGCGACGTGAGCTTCAGCGAGGCATTCCCCTGCATGACGCTGGCTCCTACTCACGGGCAGCTGAAGCAGCTGCGCCTGTTCGTAGACCGCTGCTCCATCGAAGCCTTCGATGCCGACGGCCGCATGGCAATGACAAATCTTGTGTTTCCCTCTGAGCCTTATAATATAATTAAGGTGAAAGGCGGCAAGGCTGTTATATATGAAATCAAGGATATTTGACCATTTCACAATCGGACTATCAGATTATAACTATGGCTAACAAAAACAAATCCATCTACCTCATTCCTGTGATGCTCTGCTTCTTCTGCATGGGCTTTGTAGACCTTGTGGGCATTGCATCCAACTATGTCAAGGAAGACCTTCAGCTCAGCGACTCCGTGGCCAATGTGTTTCCGTCGCTGGTGTTCTTCTGGTTCCTCATCTTCTCGGTGCCCACGGGCATGCTGATGAACAAGATTGGCCGCAAGAAGACGGTGCTGCTGTCGCTTGTGGTGACCGTTGTGTCGTTGTTCATTCCGTTGCTGGGCTATTCGTTTGGCGTCATGCTGGTGGCTTTCTCGCTGCTGGGCATAGGCAATGCTCTCATGCAGACCAGCATCAACCCACTGGCCATGCTCATCATAGGCGACAAGAACTTGGCCTCTACGCTCACCTTCGGCCAGTTCGTCAAGGCCATAGCCTCCTTCATGGCTCCCTATCTGGCCATGTGGGGTGCCACGCAGGCCATGCCCTCCATGGGCTACGACTGGCGCGTGCTGTTCGTGGTCTATTTCGTCGTAGGCGGGCTGGCTACGGCCTTGCTGTGGGCGACGCCTATTGTAGAAGAGGTGAGAGGCCAGAGGCGAGAGGCTTCGTCGGTAGCCTCTGAATTTATGGACTGCCTGCGGCTGCTGGGCAAGCCTATCGTGCTGCTGTCGTTCCTGGCCATCATGTGCCATGTGGGCATCGACGTAGGCACCAATACCACTGCCCCCAAGCTGCTCATGGAGCGTGTAGGCATGACGCTCAACGATGCTGCCTTCGCCACCTCGCTATACTTTATTTTCCGCACCGTGGGCGCACTGACTGGTTCGTTCTTCCTGCGCATCATGAAGACCCGCTGGTTCTTCATCATCAGCGTAGTGCTGATGGCTGTGTCGATGGCGCTGATGTTTGGCGGACAGTCGAAGATGATGCTCTACACGGCTATAGCCCTCGTGGGCTACGGCAACTCCAACATTTTCTCGATGGCATTCTCGGAGGCCCTGCTGTCTGTTCCCGACAAGCAGAACGAAGTTTCGGGACTGATGATTATGGGTCTCTTCGGCGGTACGGTGTTCCCTCTCGTCATGGGACTCATGAGCGACGCCATGGGACAGGCAGGTGCTGTTGCAGTCATGGCTGTCGGCGTCGTCTATCTGTTCACGTTCATCAACAAAATCAAGCATTAAAGCAAGTAAATCGTAAATTTCTAAGCAGTAAATATGAAAAAGAATTTGATTATCGGTCTGGGCGAGGCATTGTGGGACATGCTGCCCGACGGAAAGAAACTCGGTGGCGCACCAGCCAACTTTGCCTACCATGCAGGCCAGTTCGGGCTTGACACCATGGCCATCAGCGCGCTTGGCGAAGACAAGCTTGCCGACGAGACCATCCAGGCGCTTGAGGCCAACGGCCTGAACTATCTTATGCCACGCGTGCCTTACGCAACAGGCACCGTGCAGGTTACACTGACAGGCGACGGCATTCCGACGTATGAAATCAAGGAAAACGTGGCTTGGGACAACATTCCGTTCACTGCTGAAATGGAGGAGGCCGCCAGAAACTGCCGTGCTGTCTGCTTCGGCTCGCTGGCACAGCGCAATGTCGTCAGCCGCGAAACGATACAGAAGTTCCTTGACGCTACGCCTGAGGGATGCCTGAAAATCTGCGACATCAACCTGCGGCAGCAGTTCTATACGAAGGAAATCCTGGAAGACTCGTTCAGACGCTGCGACATCTTGAAGATAAACGACGAAGAGCTGATAGTCGTCAGCCGCATGTTCGGATATAAGGATCTTGACGAGAGCGCCGTCTGCCAGCAGATAGTCAGCGACTATGGCCTGCAGCTGCTCGTGCTGACCTGCGGCACCAATGGCAGCCACGTCTTTGCCGCCGACGGACAGCACTCGTTCCAGCCCACGCCAAAGGTGGAGGTAGCCGACACGGTGGGTGCCGGCGACTCTTTCACAGGCTCCTTCTGTGCTGCCGTTATCAACGGAAAGCCCCTCGCTGAGGCTCATCGCATAGCCGTAGAGGTGTCTGCCTATGTCTGCACGCAGAACGGTGCCATGCCGAAGTATCCTCAGGAGCTTATCGCAAAGGTGTGACAGCGTGAACTGCTACTCCCGTGAATTGTCTCTGCGAGTTATTCAATTATCTCGCAGAGATAATTTTTTATCTTACGGAGATATTTTCGTAACATGCAGAGATAATTTTGTCTGTAGCAGAAAAATTGGATTTTCCTTTGCATTGCCCTTGTTTTTTCTTACCTTCGCACCTCGTAATGCTACAGAACGTGTCACCAATTCAGTCTCTCCAGCAGCAGCGGTTGCTGCTGATGATGGAGTATAATACAGAAAAAGAGGCTTTCCGGCGCCAGACAGAGGCCGTCGGCATAAGGCGGATGGTGGCCCGCGGCGAGGCCTGGTGGCCGCTGCGTGTGGGCAGAAGCTATTACAACTCGCTCAACCAGCAAGTGGTGGAGCTGACGCGCACTGCCAGTCAGGACACCGACCACAGCTTTGAGTTCGGCAAGCCAGTGGCATTCTTCAGCTTGTCAGACAGTGCCGGAGGAGCCGACGACGGCAAAATCCGCTATTTCCGCTTCACCGGCACGGTGAGCTATGTCGACGGCGACCGCATGGTGGTTGCCGTGCCTGACGGCGCCGGCATCATGGAACTGCAGGCGGCCGAGGGGCTGGGCGTGCAGCTGAGCTTCGACGAGACGTCGTACAGGATGATGATGGACGCGCTGGAACGTACCATGAATGCAAAAGGGCGGCTGGCCTACCTGCGCGACTTGTTCTATATGCCAAGCCGCGGCGACAAGGGTAGGGCAGAGACGCTGACCTTCCAGCCGATGAGCTTTCCATATCTGAACGCAACGCAGGAAAATGCCGTCAACCAGGTGCTGAGGGCCAAGGACGTGGCCATCGTGCACGGGCCTCCGGGAACGGGAAAGACTACGACACTCGTGGAGGCTATCCGCGAGACGCTCATGCGAGAGCCGCAGGTGATGGTGTGCGCACAGAGCAACATGGCCGTCGACTGGATTTCGGAAAAGCTGGTAGACCGCGGCATCAACGTGCTGCGCATAGGCAACCCGACGCGTGTGAACGACAAGATGCTCAGCTTCACCTACGAGCGGCGCTTCGAGGCCCACCCCGACTATCCGCAGCTGTGGGCATTGCGCAAGGCCATCCGTGAGCTGAGGTCGTCGAAGGGCAGGGGACAGACGGCGCGTGAGAAATATCACCAGCGCATGGAAAGCCTGAAGAGCCGGGCGGCAGAATTGGAGATAAGAATCAACGGCGAACTGTTTGGCGAGGCTCGCGTGATAGCGTCTACACTCGTGGGAGCCGCCAGCAGACTGCTGGACGGCATGAAGTTCGGCACGCTGTTCATCGACGAGGCCGCGCAGGCCTTGGAGGCTGCCTGCTGGATACCCATGCGCCGCGTGAGCCGTGTGGTGCTGGCCGGCGACCACTGCCAGCTGCCGCCGACGGTGAAGAGCATTGCCGCGCTGAAGGCCGGCCTGGGGAAGACGCTCATGGAGCGCATCGTAGAGACGCATCCGGAGGCGGTGACCATGCTGAAGGTACAGTACAGAATGAACGACGACATAATGCGCTTCTCCAGCAATTACTTCTACGACGGACTGGTGGAGAGCCATCCCAGCGTAAGATTTCGCAGCATTCTGGACCTTGACGTGCCGATGACATGGATTGACACTGCTGAGTTTGCCAAGGAGTTCGACGATGCAGAGCTGTTCCGCGAGCAATTCCAGGGCGAGAGCCGCATCAACAAGGCTGAGGCGGAGCTGACACTGCTTGCCGTGCAAAACTATTTCAGCAGCATCGGCAAGCAACGGATGCTGGACGAAAGGATAGACGTGGGCATCATTTCGCCTTATCGCGCACAGGTGCAGCTGCTGAGGAGGCTGCTCATGAAGCGCGAGTTCTTCAAGCCCTTCCGCCGACAGATCAGCGTCAACACCGTCGACGGATTTCAGGGGCAGGAGCGCGACATAATAGTAATCTCTCTGGTGCGTGCCAACGACGATGGGCAGATAGGATTCCTGCGCGACCTCAGGCGCATGAACGTCGCCATCACGAGGGCGCGCATGAAGCTGATAATCATCGGCGACAGGCAGACTCTGGTGCGCCACCCGTTCTATCGCCAGCTGTGGCAGTACGTGGAGGCACTTGGGGAAAGATGACAAAAAAAAGAAAGAGACTTCCAGCATGTGGGAGTCTCTTTCTTTATGAGTCTGTGCAAAACCGCGATTACTTACGCAGGCCAAGAGCCTTGATGAGCTCACGATAGCGGTTGATGTCCTTGTTGTAAAGATACTTCAGCAGCTTGCGGCGACGGCCTACCAGCTTGGTGAGGCTGCGGGCGGTGCCATAGTCCTTGTGGTTCTCCTTAAGGTGCTCGGTGAGGTGGGCAATGCGATAGGTGAACAGGGCTACCTGGCTCTCTACGCTGCCAGTGTCAGCGGCATTCTTGCCGTACTGGCCGAAAATCTCGGCTTTCTTTGCTTGATCTAAATACATGTTTGTAATTGATTAAATAATTGGTTGCCATAACATCCTTCCTATGCCCTGCTGCCTTTAATCACAACAGCACGGAGCATCGTCGAATGCTTCGGATTTTCCGAATAGCGGCTGCAAAGGTAGGCATTTTGCTGGTTACGGCAAAACTTTTTTGGATTTTTCTTTCCGGAAACTGCGTTCTTGGATCCGTTGTGGGGCTTTTTTTGCTTCTTAAGGCTTGTTTTTTTGTCTTTCTGCCTTGTTGCATGCAGCTTCCTGCGTGTCTTCTGTTATTTCATGAACAGCCAGTCAACCTCGCCAGAGGCAGCATTGATGCCTGCGTCGCGGGGCTTGATGTCGCTTTGCGTGAAGCCGGCAACCATGATGATGCCCTTCGGCAGGCGCAGCGTCTGGCGGCCTGCTGGCAGCGAGTACTGGTGGATGTTCACCTTCGGCATCTGCACGATGCTGATGGCATTCGTCAGCACAGGCTCTGCCTGGCCATATTCGTTGCCGGTGGCGTCAATCTCCAGCTTTGGCGGCTTGGCCCACTTGGAGTCGTCGTCCTGGAAGAAGCCTACGAGCAGCTTGACGGGCTTGTCGCTCTCAAACTCGATGGTCGTGCCGACAAGGCGTGTGGTGTCGCGGTTCAGCACGAGAGCCTGCAAGCCCGCAAGCTCAGGGGCTATGGAGTCTATGGGAGTGTCCGGGCGGTTCTCAAAGAGTATGGCACCTTTCGTGAGAGGTGAGAGGTGAGAGGTGAGAGGTGAGGGGTGAGAGGTGAGAGGTGAGAGGATGGTGACATTGGCAGGCTTGGCAGGCAGTATCAGCACGTCCGTCTGAGCCACAGGATGCCTAAGTTTCTCTATGTTTGCCTTCAGGGCGTCTAACTCTTCTTGGTATACAACGGCCAGCTCCGACCACGTTTTCATCCGTCCGCCGTCGCCACCCACGGGGATGCGCCGCTGGGCAGTCTGCATGGAGTTGGCATACAGGTAGGTGGAGTCGGTAAGCTCTGCCAGGGCCTGCCACCAGAACAGGCTGCGGCTAAGCAGTGGTACGGCGGCGTCAAGATATTGTATGTCGTTTGTCCATTTGTAGTTCAGCACCTGTTGGGCTGCAAGCACTTTCTGCTGGAACGACAAGGCGAACAGCGAGTAGCAGTTGATGTCGTTGAGAACGCGCCGGAACTCGTCTTGATGGCGCTGCGGCTTACACTTGTAGAGCAGTTCTTTCATGGCATCGGCCTTCCTGGCGTGTTCTACGCATTGGTCTACAATGTCTATCGGCAGTTCGCCGACATGCGGCTGCCCCTTGTGTTCTTTCTCTACATATTCTATCAGCTTCTCGCCTTGCGGGCCGCAGCTTTCGTAGAAGCCGGGGTAGATGGTGTACTTATATGGATTTACCAGCTGGCCCATCTTCATGCCTAAGAGCAGTGTCTGGCGGTTGCCCTCGGTGATGCCAAAGCGGCGCAGCAGCTTGGGGGCTATCTCGCCGCATTCGTCGTAGGCGTTGAGCAGACGGCCGGCAGCAGCTGTGTCGATGCCGTAGTAGTCAGCCAGCTCGCGCTTCCAGAATGAGCGGTCGTCGCCGCGCTGGTCGTTCCATGCATAGCGTCCCCATGCCTGATACCACATCCAGTCGCGGTCGAGCTGCTTCAGACGCGCACCGTCGGGCAGGCGGTCGGCAGTGTAGGGCCAGTCCCAGTAGGAGGCCTGCGGATAAAGATGCAGTCCCTTGGAGTGGTGTACGCGGTGCATGGCCTGTACGGTCTTCTCAATGAAGGCTGGCGACGACCAGCGCCACGGTTCCAGATTGGCAAGGATGTGAACGTTGTCGATGTGTACGGGAGCTGCATCCGCCAGCTGGCGGTGCGTTTCTCCCCACGGTCCGCCAGGCTCGTAGGTGGTAAGGCTCTCGCCAGTATATTTCGACATCGTGTAGATGTTGGGGTAGAGTGGGAGGGCAGCCTTGAGAACGCGCGGCCCGTCGGTGTCGTGCGAACGGAGAACGATGGGAGGCAGTTCCTCATTTCTCATTCTCTCATTTTCTCCATTTCTTAACTTCCCCAGCCCGTCCTTGATGCCGGGGATGATGGTCTCCGTCATCCACGTGACGTCGTCTTCTATGGTCGCCATTGCCTCTCCGAGGCATACAAGAAGTCCGACGTTGGGATATTTCTCAATGAATGCGGCTATGCTCTTGCGCGTATAGTCGCTGATGAGCGGTGTGATGGGACGGTGGCGGTCCTGCGTCTTCAGACCGTAGTGGTCGGCAAAGGGCTTCGAGAGAATGATGTTGTAGAACATCTGTATCACCCAGATGCCGCGGCGGTCGGCCTCATGGGTGAGAAAAGAGAACATCTCCTCGTTCTTTTTGAACGTCTCCTCGTCGACTTCCAAGGCAAAGGGATAGTCTTTCAGCTTTACGAGCGACGCAAAGGGATGCCCGTTCCAAAGGTAGAGCGAGTTCATCTTGTTTTCCACCATCATGTCAAGGTATCTGAGCCACTCGTCCTTGTCGTAGAACCAGGGAAAATTCTCCGGTGTATAGGGATATTCGTAGACGCCGTGTCCGGGCAGGTAGACTGTCTTCTGCAGTCCGATGCACGTGCCTCTCATCACCATCTGAGGCTGTTCCGTGGCAGGCTCTATGCCGGCTACGGAACCGTTAGCCTTTATGCGGTCGGCCAGCTCTACGCAGCCGTAGATGAGGCCTGATGCGTCGTTGCCTACAACGTCAATGCCCTTCTTCGTCGTCCGGATGCTGTAGCCTTCGGCGGCACCGCCGTTATTTGTTGTTGAGGTGTTGTAGCCTTCTGCGGCACTGTTGCCGGCCAGGCTCAATGTTATACGATAGTCAGGCCGCTTGGCACTGACGGTATAGCCCATTGCCGTAAGCTTCTTTTGCAGATATTCTGCTGCATATTGCTCACGTGCTGACGTCTTTTTCCCTGTTATGATATTTATGCGCTGCGCCGAAAGTGTGCTTGCCATGCACACCATGACTGCTATGGCAAAAAGTCTTCTCATAAGTCCCGAAATATTTTTCCTGTTTATAGAAAAGACTGCTTGCCTCCGTTTTTGTAATCATTCAGGTCTGTAGTGCAATGGTGCTGTTTTAGCGTATGAAGACCTTAAATGTTTGATAGCCTGACTTTAAGATATATAGTTATATTTTGGCCGGCTGGCCAAGAGTGTAGGGCATGGCAGTGTAATCCTGTTTTGCAAAAGCCTTGTTGTCAGTATGTTGCAGAAAGCGTGCCGTAAGATAAGGGCAACAGCCAGTATTATAGGCTAACGCGGAAATAGGTCTCACCCGACGCACCTCTTACACCTCATCTCCCACCTCTCACCTCCCACCTCTCACCACTCACCTCTGAAATAACATGCAGAGATAATTTCGTAACATGCAGAGATAATTTCGTAACATGCAGAGATAATTTCGTAAGTCATTGAGATAATTTTTCAAATATGTGGGTGTTAGCTTGGGTGAGACTGGTGTTGTTTGCAAAGCATTGAAAGACAGTAGTATAGTCTTTGGGTGAGGCCAGTTTCTTTTATAGCAGTTGTTACGCATACTGACATAGTGATGTTTTTATGCTTATTTCAGCAACATTGAGCTGGAGCTGCTGTCAAACTTGGTTGCTGGCTATTCTGAGGAGAATTTCTCCATCGGGAAGCCTTCTTTGGGTGATGTCATTAAGATGCGCATGGCTGAGCTTGGCATCACACAGTCGAAACTGGCAGACATTCTCGGGCTGAGTGACTCTCGCATCAGCGACTATATCACTGGCAAGAGTGAGCCTACATTGAAGGTCGCCCGTGAGCTGAGCGTAAAGCTGGATATCGCCCCGGCAATAGTGTTAGGAGTTTGAAAATGAAAGGACAGGCAATGTAAAAAGCCCGACTTACTGTCGGGCTTAAGAAAGTTGCGGAGGCAGGACTCGAACATGCGACCTCCAGGTTATGAGCCTGGCGAGCTACCAACTGCTCCACTCCGCGATGTTGTTTTCTGAATTCGGCTGCAAAGGTACGCCATTTTTTTTAATCAGCAAAATAAAATCAAGAAAAATCTGAATATTGTTGCATTTTTATATGATTTTAATATTTTCTTTCCCGAAATTTTGGTGAATTACCTCTGTTTTCTTATTTTTGCACACGCAGTAAGTGATGTGCATTTTTTATTGAAACGTTCTAAACTGTGGTAATTATGTCAATCTCGAAGACAAGAAACAAGTTAGTAGATGTCGCCCGGCAGCTGTTTGCAAAGAACGGTCTGGAGAACACGACGATGAACGATATTGCCCTTGCCTCCGGTAAGGGGCGGCGCACCCTGTATACGTATTTCAAGTCAAAGGAAGACATATACTATGCAGTAATAGAGAGCGAGCTGGAGCGCCTCAGCGACAAGCTTGACGAGGTTGCCGCAAGGAAAATCCGCCCTCAGGACAAAATCATAGAGCTTATTTACACGCATCTCAGCATGATAAGGGAGACCGTCGTGAGAAACGGCAATCTCAGGGCGGAGTTCTTCCGCAACATCTGGATGGTAGAGAAGGTTCGCAAGCATTTCGACGATGCTGAGATAGAACTGTTCCGCAAGGTGTACACTGACGGCAAGGAGAATGGTGAGTTTGACATTGACAACGTAGACCTTGTGGCCGACATCACGCACTATTGCATCAAAGGCCTTGAGGTTCCGTATATCTACGGGCGCATAGCCCATGGCATGCGCGAGGAAGACACCAAGCCGCAGGTGGCAAAGGTTGTCTATGGCGCCCTGGGGCAAAAAGTCAGATAGGCTGATGTCGGGCTGTCCGGTTAAGGCTGTCACGTAATTCGTAGTTCAATACACGAAATTAAGAGTTAAATACACTACATTAGGAGTTATATACACATTATTAATATATAATATAAGGAAATAAAGAAAAGACATTATGGGAATGTTAACTGGTAAGACAGCACTGATAACGGGTGCTGCACGTGGTATTGGCAAAGCCATTGCATTGAAGTTTGCCGAAGAGGGCGCAAATATTGCATTTACCGACCTGGAAGTCAACGAAGAGACAGAGCGTGAGATAGCTGCCAAGGGCGTAAAGGCCAAAAGCTATGCCTCCAATGCTGCCGACTTTGCTCAGACCGAGGAGGTTGTCAAGGCTGTCAAGGAAGAGTTTGGCGGCATCGATATTCTGGTCAACAATGCAGGCATCACCAAGGACGGTCTTATGCTTCGCATGACCGAGCAGCAGTGGGACGCCGTAATAGCCGTCAACCTGAAGTCAGCGTTCAACTTCATTCACGCCTGCGTGCCGGTGATGATGCGCCAGCGCGGCGGAAGCATCATCAACATGGCTTCCGTGGTAGGCGTCCACGGCAATGCCGGACAGGCCAACTACGCTGCTTCTAAGGCTGGCCTGATAGCCCTTGCCAAGAGCATCGGTCAGGAAATGGGTCCGAAGGGCATCCGCGCCAACGCCATAGCCCCCGGCTTCATAGAGACTGCCATGACAGCCGCCCTGCCCGACGACATCCGCCAGGAGTGGGTTAAGAAGATACCTCTGCGCCGTGGCGGTCAGGTAGAGGACATTGCCAACGTTGCCACATTCCTTGCTTCCGACATGTCAAGCTATATCAGCGGCCAGGTGATACAGGTTGATGGCGGCATGAACATGTAGTCTGCCGCCAGCAGGCAGAAAGCCATGAGTACAGTACTTTACAAATCACCAGTCTTCGGGCCGGTACACAGTCGCCGCCTTGGCGTGTCGTTGGGCATCAATCTGATGCCCGGCGACGGCAAGGTGTGTACCTTCGACTGCATTTACTGCGAGTGTGGCCTTAATGCCGACCACAGGCCTTCGGAGCCAGTGCCGACGCGCAGCCAGGTGGCGGCCGCCCTTGACGCGCAGCTGCAGACGATGGCTGCCGAAGGCGTCTTGCCCGATGTGCTGACGTTTGCCGGTAATGGCGAGCCGACGTGTCATCCCGATTTTGCCGGCGTCATCAGTGATACCATTGCCTTGCGCAATAAGTACTGTCCGGCAGCGAAGGTCTGCGTGCTTAGCAACTCAACGATGATTCACAAGCCAGCAGTCCGCGAAGCCCTGATGAAGGTCGACGACAACATTCTGAAGCTTGACACCGTCAACCCGGCATACATCAGCATGGTTGACAGGCCCCACGCAGGCTACAGCGTCGACAAGACCGTCGAGCTGATGAAACTCTTCAACGGCCATCTGATGCTGCAGACCATCTTCATGACTGGCGAGTACAGAGGCGTGAGTGTCGACAATACTGGCGAGGAATACGTCGGCCTGTGGCTTGATGTCGTCAAGCAGCTGCATCCTCAGAAGGTCATGGTGTACACTATCGACCGCGAGACACCAGTGCAGGGACTGCAGAAAGCAAGTCGCGGACAGCTTGATGCCATCCGCGACCGTGTCTTAGCCATGGGTATCGACTGCTCTGCGAGCTATTGAGATACGGCAGTTCTTTTACTTTCTGAATATCACTTTCCGCGCAGTGCCGCCTTGTCTGACGATTGTCAGTCCGCGGTGCTGCGCGGCTTTCTGTCTGCCTGCAATGTCGAAGCAGACAGTGCTGGCATTGCCGTCGGCGGTGATGTGGCTGATGCCGCTTGGGAACTCCTGGTCGGAGAGCGTTAACCTTCCGTTGGCGTCTTTTTCCAGATAGAATGCCGGCACCGGCGCGCCGTTGTCGGATGATACTATCGGGCGTGCCACACTTTCCTGCACGGCCTTTGAAGTCCACGTCACCTGATACTGTCCTGCCGGCAGCAGTGTGGTGCTTACGGTCACAGGGTCGTAGGTCATGCGGCCGCGGCGGTCGTATTCCATGTTCGTAAAGCCATTGTAGCATTCCAAAGGCTCTCCGTCGTACTCCTCGATGGCCACCAGAACGTCGTCGGTGTTGGCGTCGGTGCGGTGGAACAGCAGTCCGACGGTGCCGGAGAACGGCAGGTACTGGACATTATACAGATAGTAGTACGGCACCTGCAGCTGCCGGCCGTTATTGCTCAGTGTGGCGTCAGCAAGGTCGTAGGCTGCCCACTTGGAGACGTACTCACCCTGCGGACCGTTGATGTCCATCGGCCTGATGCCAATGTTCATGCTTTGGTCCTCTGAGAAGTCTTCGACGGTCTGTCCCTTGTATTCCGGTTTTATGGAGTTGATGGCATAATAGCCGTCGTAGTCGCCGTTCCATCCCCAGTTGACGTAGACACGTCCGTCGGAGTCCATTCCGCAGAACACGAAGGCGTGTCCTCCCGAAGCCTCGCTGGAGCCGCTGAACAGGATGGGCCGCTTGGCTTCCATCTCCGTTGCGATAAGGTCGATCCATTCGTCGTCGCTGTACAGGCTGCGCTCGCAGCGCCGCAGCGACAGCGAGTCGTACTGGAAGTTGCGTGCCAGAGCCAGTGCCTGGTCCCAGTCGTATGCTCCGCTGCCGTCGGCAGCATAGTTCATCTTTGAGGCAATGCCGCAGTCGTACATCAGAGAAGCTACAATGTTCTTGATGGAAGCCTTGGTGTTGGCATTGTATGCCACGTTGGGCAGTCCGCTCCAGTTGTATACGGAGCTGACTTCCTCCACTACGGGCGTTCTGTTGTCGCCTACGGTGTACATGCCCATACCCTGTCCCTGCGCAGGCCATTCGTAGTAGCGCATCACCTGCGCCATTGCCGTGGCAATGCATCCTGTAGGTGCCTTTGTGGTGCCGTCGTAGGGGCATTTGTCATTGTATGGCGTGCCTTGCCCCCATTTTGTCTTAAGGAAGTTTGGCACTGCAATGAAGCCGCCGCTGGCCTTCCACGGGCGCGACGTCCCTGCAGTGGCGTCGTTGCCGGCCGACATGCTCTTGCCGACGGCCTCCAGCCACCAGCGGAAGCCGCAGGGCTGCCTGTCAGGCTTCCATGCCGACGTGGAGTATCCCAGAACCTGAGGGTCGGTCTTGTCGTCCGACATCACTACGAAGCCGCCCTCGGTGGCTCCGTAGACGGCATATCCGTCGTTGCGCGCCAGCAGTCGTGGCTGTGCGCTTATGCCCATCTTCGACAGCTGTGCGGATGCTGTACGTGCCAGAAGGTTTTCGTGGCTGCTTTCCTTTACCTGTGCGTTAGCCTTGGCGATGGTCAGCAAGGCCACCGCCAGGAGAAGTGCGGTTCTCTTCATAGATTACTTGACTTGGATGACCAGATATTTGCTTGCCGACCAGAACAGCTGCGGGTCGAGAATGCGCAGGGTGTACTGCTTGTTGGCGTCCTGTACGAGAGCATAGCTTGATGCCGGGTGCGACGTCAGCAGCTTGGCCGACCGCGAGTAGAGCTTTATCTCCTTGTCTACGCGGATGTCGATTTTCGTGAAGTAGTCGCGGTTGAAATTCGACTGCAGCAGCTTGCCGCCTTCCAGAATGCGCTGCTCCTTGAGTTCCTTCTTCGTGCCGTAGACGAACCACGCCGTGTTGAGCTGCTTGTCCTGTGTAGTGATGGTCTGCGTCTTCTGGGCGGTCTCCTCCCTGAGGCTGCTGACGTTGTCGGTCAGCTCCGTCACCTGTGTGCTAAGCGACTCTATCTGTATGTTTTTCGCCTGCAGTTCGGCCTGTAATGCAGCCAGCTGCTTGTCTTTCTCCTCCAGCTGCTGTGTCATGGTCTCCAGGGTGCGCTTCAGCTGCTCGCTGCGCAGCGAACTCTGCCGCAGCTGCGAGCGCAGCTTGTTGATTAGCTCGCGGTTCTGCTGCATGGTCTGCTGTATGAAGCGCACGTCGTTGCGCAGCCGCTCGGCGTTGCTGTTGCCTTCGTCGTGTTGCGCCATGGTGACCCTGTTCTCGGCTTCGTTGATGGCCTGGAAGCCCTCCTCGATATCGTTCATGGTGGAAACGATGTCGTTAATCTCCTGGTCTTTCTGCTGTACGACTGCCGACAGCGAGTCGCGCTGCATTTCCAGAGCCTTGCGTGCTGCGTCTTCCTTCTGCGATGTGCAGGCAGCGGCAGCCAGCAGGCATGTTGCGAATAAAAGTATCTTTTTCATTGCGTTTGTGTTTGTTTTTCCTGTTTTATAGTGAGAATCGGTTTTACTCTTCATCCTTAGGCCCGCGCCCCTCGTCTTTAGCTCCGCGACCTTCGTCCTTCGGCTTTCCGGCCACCACGATGACGAATTCGCCGCGCGGCTCGTTGGCCGTAAAGTGGGCAATAAGCTCTTGCAGACTGCCTCTGACGGTCTGCTCGAAGACCTTTGAGATTTCCCTGCTGACGCTTGCCTGACGGTCGGCGCCAAACAGCTCGGCCAGCTGCGTGAGAGTCTTCACCACGCGGTAGGGCGACTCGTAGAAGACCATCGTCCGCGTCTCTCCGGCAAGCGACTCCAGATGCGTCTTGCGCCCTTTCTTCTGCGGCAGGAAGCCTTCGAAGACGAACCTGTCGCAGGGCAGTCCGCTCGACACCAGTGCCGGCACGAAGGCCGTTGCTCCCGGCAGTGTCTGCACTTCAATGCCTGCGCGCACTGCTTCGCGCACCAGGAAGAAGCCCGGATCGGAAATTCCCGGTGTGCCGGCGTCGCTCACCAGTGCCACCGTCTGTCCTGCCAGCAGGCGTTCCACGACGGACGCGCTGGTGCCGTGTTCGTTGAACTTATGATGCGACAGTAAGTGCTGCTGAATGTCAAAGTGCTTCAGCAGTTTCCCCGATGTCCTTGTGTCTTCCGCCAGCACTATGTCGGCTTCGCGCAGTATTCGCAGGGCGCGCATGGTTATGTCCTCCATGTTGCCCACTGGCGTGGGTACAATATATAATATTCCCATATCCGGCGCAAAGGTACGAAGAAACGGCATAACAGAAAAGAAAAAAAACTTTTTTATCTATTTTTTAATGTTTAGCAATGTATCTCCTGACTGCGGTGGCGGCATGGGGTAGGAATTAATCTCACGGAGATAATTTTCTGGTAACTACTCAGCACCCTTGCCATGAGTAGATTTTCTGTCTGAAACGCAAAAAAATCTTAATAATGCTACTTTTATATTTAATATTAAGTACCTTTGTGCTTTGAAAATAAAAACACACAAGAATAAACGATATGAGGAAACTATTTGTTTTTATAATGTTGGCGGCACTGGTGATGCCGGCCAGCGCACAGTTAGGTAGCAAGCGCCAGAAGCGCGACCGCTTCAACCACAGCAATGTTGAACAGTATTACGGATTGCGTTTAGGCCTGAACATATCTTCCCTGTCGAGTGACGATGTCAATTTTGACATGGACGGCCGCACGGGCATCAACTTCGGAGCCGTCTACGGCCTGCAGCTGGCCAACAACACTCCGCTGTGGCTTGAGGTGGGACTGCTTTACACGGAGAAGGGTGGCGAAAACGACAAGTTCGCCATGCCGGCAGTGAAGGACGGCAACGGCAATGTCACAAGGGCTGAGTTTACCGAAAGGGTTAAGACCCGTCTGACATACCTGCAGGTGCCTGTGGTGGTGAAATACTCGTTCGACGTTGCCGACGACCTCTACATCCAGCCATTCTTCGGCGGCTACCTTGCACTTGGCGTTGGCGGACAGACAAAGGAATACGGCAATGACGGCGTCGGCTACGGCCGCCAGTCATATAGCTCCTACAATGCCTTCAAGCGCTTCGACGGAGGACTGCGCGTTGGCTGCGGCGTTGAGTATCAGATGGTTTATGCAGAGGCCGGCTTCGATTTCGGTCTGGCAAACGTCTGCGACAACGACTTCGACTCCACCCACACTCGCAATTTCTTTATAACGGCAGGCGTTAACTTTTAGGCAAGCGAGAAAAAAAGAAACTTTTTCTTGCTTTTAGCCTGCAAAATGTGTAACTTTGCAGCGTTTTTGAAGACTAAACGAAAAATCAGAGTATATTATGAAAAGACAAATGCTTACATTTCTGATGGTCCTGACGACCCTCGGATGTATGGCGCAGTTTGATGCTCAGAACTCGCTGGTCCGCAAGACCATTCTGAACTACGAATTCGGCAGCGACGGCTTCTGGCATAAGAAGACTGGTACTCTTGTTGACAATGTCGACGGTGTGGAATCCACATACGCTTTTGATAAAAAGTCTGGCACGGTTTATGCGCAAACCAAGACGGGTAACTTCATGGTCGTGCTGAACAAGGAGTATGCAAAGGTGTATAAGCAGAGCAAGCTGGCTCCCATCATTGACGAAAAGCTCATCGACGCAGAAGTGGAGCGCGTCAACAAAATCCTTGAGGAGCGCTATGAGTCGCTCAATGCAGCACGCCGCCAGCATCTGGCAGACTCCATCGACCGTGCGCGCCGCGACTCCATAGAGAAGGCTCGCCAGGACTCTCTGGAGGCCGCTCTGAAGAAGGCCACCGAGGAAAACTACCGCCTCTCACACAACTGGCACCAGGCTCCCGTAAGCCGCATAGGCATTGAGTGCGTTGACTGCGGCAAGCAGTTCTATGAGAACGAAATCTACTGCGAAGGCATTTCCAACGACACACTGTACTTCTCTGAGAACGTTCCGGGCATCATGGAATGCTCATACAGGAAAATCCATGCTGGCGTGATAGCTCCGCGACTGGGCAACAACGAGAAGTTCAAATACCACTGTCAGGTCTATAAGGACAGTCTGACGAACCGGCCCTACCTGAGCCTCGACTATCTGAGGGCTGAGAACAAGGCACGCTACAGCACGTATGCGGAAGAAGTGTCAGACAAGGCTCCCAACGGCTATGTCGACAGCTGGGGCTACGACTTCCAGGAAGGCAAGCTCATCTTTGACTTCAGCTACACCAACACCAGCAAGAAGGAAATACGCGCCATCGACATCTACTACAACATGCGCAATGCAGCAGGCAACAGCAAGAAGGCTGCCAAGCTGCGTGCCGACGGCCCTGTTGACATGTTCGAGTCGAGGCAGTGGAACTGGACAGACGGTTCAATAACCGTACCCGACGGAGTGGTGGACATGGAAATCATGCGACTGGTAATCATCTTCAAGGACGGACGCCAGAAGATCATTGCCAAGAAAGACCTGCTCATCAGGGAAACAGAATAAGCCTTAAACGCTGATAAAGAAAGCCGAAAGTCACCCCAGCGAGGGTGACTTTTTGGTATCCAGACAACTATAATACTGCTGCACCTATGGAACAAAAGAACAACAGCGCCACGTGGATATGGTATCCTGGCGACTTGGAAATCTGGCTTGGCAATCAGTTCAACAACCGGCGCACGGAGCGTGGCGCAATGTTTCCGCCGTTCTGGAAACAAGACTCACACTACGTCACCGTCGAGTTCAGCACCGAGGTCTCCGTCAGCGAGCCTGAAACCGTCAGCATCGCCTGCGAGGGACGCTACAACCTGATGCTCGACGGCAAGCTGCAGTTCGGAGAGCCGCAGCAGTTCACCGTTCCCAGCGGCAGGCACAAGCTGAACATCAAAGTGTGGAACCAGCTCACTCCGCCTGCACTATACGTCTGCGGACCGACCATAAAAACCAGTTCTTCGTGGCTCGCAACCTACGAAGACAAGATATGGATCGACGAAAACGGCGTCGCCCACGGCTCTGGCATCTATGTGCCGGCGGCATCGTGGTGCTTTGACAGCCCAGACACTCCGCCGTCGACATATCATCTGGAACGCCGGGAACAGCAGCCTGTCAGTAGCACGCCACAGCCGCAGGGAGGAACTCTCTATGACTTTGGCCGCGAAACTTTCGGCTATCTGAAAGTCGCCGGACTGCAAGGCACATTATATATATATTATGGTGAAAGCCGCGAGGAGGCTCTCGACCGCGAACATTGCGAAACACTCGACGTCATAAGTGAAGGTAAGGCCAGCGGCAGTGCATCTGCCACTCTTGGCAGCAAGGCTTTTCGCTACGTCTATGTCGTTCCGGCCGACGGCAGCAGCTACGACGCCATTGACATGGACTATGAGTTCTCTCCGCACGACACAGCCCTCAGCGGCTCATTCAGGTGCAGCGACCAGCTGCTCAACGACATCTGGCAGACTGCTGCCTACACCATGGACCTTACGACGCGCGAGTTTTTCCTTGACGGAATAAAGCGCGACAGATGGACTTGGTCTGGCGATGCAATACAGTCGTACCTCATGAACTACTATCTGCGCTTCGACACAGAATGCGTGAAGCGCACCATTCGCCAGCTGCGCGGCAAAGACCCTGTAACGGCTCACGTGAACACCATCATGGACTACACGTTCTACTGGATGATTTCGGTAGGGCAGTATTACCAGTATACCGGCGACGTCGATTTTCTCCGCGAGATTTATCCGCGTATGCTGTCGCTGTTCAACTACTGCATGAAGCGTGCCGACGGCTTCGACACGAGCTACATGATGGAAGGCAAGGACGACGACTGGATATTCGTCGACTGGGTGGACTTCCCGATGCACAAGCGCGGCAAGCTCTGCTTCGAGCAGATACTGCTCTGTAAGGCTGAGTGGACGCTGCACGAGTGTGCCGCAGTGCTGGCGGCCAATCCGCTGGACAACGCTCCGCAGGGCAGCCTGACAACGGAGCAATACGCTGAGCAGGCAGACATGTTCGAGTATTTTGCAAAGCACCTGCAGGCGGAAACCATCATAAAGTTCTGGGACAGCGACAGCTGCGCCTTCCTGCATGCCATCGAGGACGGAGAAATGAACCGCCAGATAACAAAATTCCCCAACATGTTCGCCATACTTTACGACATGCTCGACGCCGATCGCCAGCAGGAAATCATGAAGAGCGTGATGTTAAACGCCAGCGTGCCTGCCATAACCACTCCCTACATGCGTTTCTACGAGCTTGAAGCACTCTGCATGATGGGACAGCACGAATACGTCCTTGGGGAGATAAGAGACTACTGGGGAGGAATGCTTCGCGAGGGTGCCACAACGTTCTGGGAGAAATATGTGCCTACGGAGCATGGCGTGCAGCATCTTGCCATGTACGGACGGCCTTACGGCAAGTCTCTCTGCCATGCCTGGGGAGCTTCGCCTGTATATCTGCTGGGCAAGTACTTCCTTGGCGTCAGTCCTCTAAAGCCCGGCTACGAGGAGTTTGAGGTCTGCCCGTCTCTTGGAGGGCTTGAGTGGATAGAAGGTGCCGTTCCCACTCCCCGCGGGCTGATACGCGTGGCTGTGAACGACCGTGAGGTGCGTGTCACCGCCCCCGACTGCAGCGGATGGATAGTCGTAGGCGGCCGGCGCGTGCCAGCCAGAGCCAACACAGAGACGGTTGTCCCTCTCGCTTAGGCCCTCGTCCCTCTCGTTTAGACGGTCGTGAAATTATAATTATGTAATAATTATTAAAAATTTCGGCAGTAACAAAATATGTTGCTATCTTTGCGTATCGGTTAGACCTAAAACACTTATATAAATAATACAAAACACATTTTCATTTATGGCAAACAAAGAAAAGCTCTTTACCGAGTTTGCTGCGCCGACCACCCAGGAATGGCTCGACAAGATAGAAGTCGACCTGAAGGGTGCCGACTTCCAGAAGCGTCTGGTATGGAGAACTAACGAAGGCTTCAACGTGCAGCCTTTTTACCGTCGCGAGGACTTGAAAGACCTCAAGACGCCTGATGCACTGCCCGGCGAATTCCCCTATGTCCGCGGCAACAAGAAGGACAATAACGAGTGGTATGTCCGCCAGAACCTGGCTGTCAGCGACCCCAAGGCAGCCAATGCCAAAGCCCTCGACATACTGAACAAAGGCATCGACTCGCTGGGTTTCCGCATTCCAAAGAACCTCGTAACTGCCGAAGCCATCGACACACTGCTCGACGGCATCTACTGCGAGATTGTCGACCTTAACTTCCGCACTTGTCCGTGTCATGCACTGAAGCTGGCAGAAATCGTAGACGCCTATTTTACCAAGAAAGGCTTCGACAAGACAAAGCTGTCGTTCACTGTGGGCTTCGACCCCATCGAGAAGATGCTCACGAAGGGCAAGGACGTTACGCCACGCCTTGCCGACGGTCCGAAGATTGTCGAGCTGTTGAAGAGCTATCCGAAGGCGCATGTGATGACGGTACACACCGAGACGCTGAACAATGCCGGCGCCTACATAGTCCAGGAGCTGGGCTATGCACTGGCCTGGGGCAATGAGTACCTGCAGGAGCTGGTCGACGCAGGCGTCGACGCAGAGCTTGCTGCCCGGCAGATGAAGTTCTACATGGGCGTGTCGGAGAACTACTTCATGGAGATAGCCAAGTTCCGCGCCGCCCGTTTGCTGTGGGCAAATATTGTCAAGCAATATCTCACGGAGGGCAAAGAGGGGGCGGCGGACGCTGCGTCGTCGTTAGATGCAGCAAAGATGTGCATCAACGCCACCACGTCCACATATAACCAGACCGTCTTCGACTCCTACGTCAACTTGCTGCGCTCGCAGACAGAGGCCATGTCGGCTGCACTGGGCGGTGTGCATTCCATGGTTGTCACTCCGTTCAACGTGTCCTACGAGAAGCCAACCGATTTCTCCGAGCGCATAGCCCGCAACCAGCAGCTGCTCATCAAGGAGGAGAGTCACTTCGACCGCATCGTAGACCCTTCAGCCGGCTCTTATTATATAGAACATCTTACCGACGCTCTTGCTCAGGAGGCATGGAAGCTGTTCCTGAAGATAGAGGATGAGGGAGGCTTCTTGGAGGCTGTCAAGAAGGGCATCGTCCAGGACGACATCAACGCCACCAACCAGAAGCGCCACGGCGACGCTGCCAAGCGCAAGGAATTCCTGCTTGGCACCAATCAGTTCCCCAACTTCACGGAGAAGAGCGATGGCAAGCGGCCTGTGGCGGCTGCATGCTGCTGTGGCGCAACGGCGCACGAGGCCGAAATGCCCTTCAAGAAGCTGGAGACGACACGTCTTGCCGCCGACTTCGAAGACTTGCGCATCCACACCGAGGAGACTCGCGTGCCGACAGCCTTCATGCTGACCATCGGCAATCTGGCCATGCGCCAGGCCCGTGCGCAGTTCTCGTGCAACTTCCTTGCCTGCGCCGGCTACAAGGTCATCGACAATCTCGGCTTCAAGACCGTTGAGGAAGGCGTCGACGCAGCCCTTGAGGCGAAGGCCGACATCGTGGTCATATGTTCCAGCGACGATGAATACGCAGAGTATGCCATTCCGGCATTCAAGTATCTTAATGGCCGTGCCATGTTTGTCGTTGCCGGCGCTCCAGCCTGCATGGAAGACTTGAAGGCTGCCGGCATCGAGAACTTCGTTCATGTGAAGTGCAATGTGCTTGAGACCCTCAAAGAGTATAATCAGAAACTTGGCATCTAATGGTTATGGAGGACTTGAATTATGCGTAAACAATTTAAAGATATAGACATCTATGCAGGCATCAAGGTCCAGGACGGTGCCAAGTGGATTAAGGACAACAATATAGTAGCCGACTGGAAGACACCCGAACATATAGAGGTGCGTCCGGTATATACCAAGGAAGACTTGGAAGGCATGGAGCATTTGGACTATACGGCCGGCATACCTCCGTATCTGCGCGGCCCGTACTCGATGATGTATCCGTTCCGTCCGTGGACTATCCGCCAGTATGCAGGCTTCTCTACCGCCGAAGAGTCTAATGCCTTCTACCGCCGCAACCTTGCTGCCGGCCAGAAGGGCCTCAGCGTGGCCTTCGACCTGCCGACGCACCGCGGCTACGACCCCGACAATGCCCGTGTGGTTGGCGACGTCGGCAAGGCCGGCGTGAGCATCTGCAACGAAGAGAACATGAAAGTTCTGTTCGGCGGCATTCCGCTGAACAAGATGTCGGTGTCGATGACTATGAACGGCGCCGTGCTGCCCATCCTTGCCTTCTACATCGTTGCAGGCCTGGAGCAGGGCGCACAGCTTGAAGAGATGGCAGGCACCATCCAGAACGACATCCTTAAGGAGTTCATGGTGCGCAACACCTACATCTATCCGCCAGCATTCTCGATGAAGATTATTGCCGACATCTTCGAGTACACATCGCAGAAGATGCCGAAGTTCAACTCTATTTCCATTTCCGGCTATCACATGCAGGAGGCCGGAGCCACTGCCGACATCGAGCTGGCCTACACGCTGGCCGACGGCATGGACTATCTGCGCACTGGCGTCAACGCCGGCATCGACGTCGATGCGTTTGCGCCCCGCCTCTCGTTCTTCTGGGCCATCGGCATGAACCACTTCATGGAGATTGCCAAGATGCGCGCCGGCCGCCTGCTGTGGGCCAAGATAGTGAAGTCGTTCGGCGCCAAGAACCCCAAGTCGCTGGCCCTGCGCACACACTCGCAGACCTCCGGCTGGTCGCTGACGGAGCAAGACCCGTTCAACAATGTCGGCCGCACCTGCATAGAGGCTATGGCCGCCGTGCTTGGCCACACGCAGTCGCTGCACACGAACGCACTGGACGAGGCCATTGCACTGCCTACCGACTTCTCGGCACGCATAGCCCGCAACACGCAGATATACATTCAGAACGAGACGAAGGTCTGCAAGCAGATCGACCCGTGGGCAGGCTCATATTATGTAGAGACCCTCACCAACGAACTCGTCCACAAGGCCTGGGAACACATCCAGGAGATAGAAAAGCTGGGCGGCATGGCCAAGGCCATAGAGACCGGCCTTCCGAAGATGCGCATTGAGGAGGCTGCCGCGCGCACTCAGGCACGCATCGACAGCGGTGTGCAGACCATCGTCGGCACCAACAAGTACCGTCTGGAGCATGAAGACCCCATCGACATCCTTGAGGTTGACAACACCGCCGTCCGCAAGCAGCAGGAGGAGAGCCTTGCACAGGTTCGCAGCACTCGCGACGAGGCCGCCTGCCAGGCCGCACTTAAGGCCATCACCGACTGCGTGCGCGAGTTCAGCGAGGGCAAGAAGTCGGAGCAGAACCTGCTGGACCTTGCCGTCAAGGCAGCCCAGCTGCGCTGCACATTGGGAGAGATAAGCGACGCCTGCGAAGAAATCGTGGGACGTTATAAAGCAGTAATTAGAACAATATCAGGCGTGTATTCAGCAGAAAGTAAAAACGACAGCGACTTCGAGCTTGCCAAGCAGCTCACCGACAAGTTCGCAGAGAGAGAAGGCCGCCGGCCGCGTATCTTCATTGCCAAGATGGGCCAGGACGGTCACGACCGTGGTGCAAAGGTAGTAGCCACCGGATATGCCGACTGTGGCTTCGACGTAGACATGGGACCGCTGTTCCAGACGCCTGCCGAGGCTGCCCGTGAGGCTGTCGAGAACGACGTCCACTGTGTGGGAGCCTCTTCGCTGGCTGCCGGCCACAAGACGCTCATCCCGCAGCTCATCGAAGAGCTTAAGAAGCTTGGCCGCGAGGATATCATGGTTATTGCAGGCGGTGTCATCCCTGCGCAAGACTATGACTTCCTCTACAAGGCCGGTGTCGCAGCCATCTTCGGCCCCGGCACCAGCGTTGCAAAGGCTGCCGTGGAGATGATGAAGATTCTTCTGGACGAAGAGTAGCCGCAGTGAGATTTTTCGTGAGGTGTGGAGCCTGTCTCCGCACTTCACGGATTTTTCTATGCGAGTTACAAAATTATCTCTGCATGTTACGGAATTATCTCCGTAAGATAAAAAATTATCTCTGCATGTTACGAAATTATCTCTGTGAGATAAAAATTTATCTCTGTGAGACAGCAAAACAATAAGCAATATGATCAGATGCCTCGCCATTGACGATGAGCCGTTAGCCCTTCAGCAAGTAGCCACCTACATAGGCAAAGTGCCGTTCCTCGAACTGGCCGGCAAGTGCCAGAGTGCCGTTGAGGCCCGCCAGCTGCTGGAGTCGGACACCGTCGACGCCATCTTCTGCGACATCAACATGCCCGACCTCAACGGCATGGACTTTGTGAAGTCGCTGCCGTCGCCGCCGATGATTGTCTTCACCACGGCCTATTCCGAGTATGCCGTCGAGGGATTCCGCGTGAATGCCGTCGACTATCTGCTGAAGCCTTTCGGCATGCAGGACTTCATGCGCGCCGCCAACCGCCTTAGGGAGCGCGCCGGTGCAGCCGCCATTGCCGACGGTGCTGGCCGCCAGACTGCTGCCGAAGCCGCGCCGCCGCCGCAGCAGCAGGAGGCCGCCGACAGCGACATTCTCTTCCTGAAGACGGAATACAAAATCGTCAAGGTCAGCATCAGCGACATCCACTACATTGAGGGCATGAGCGAATACCTCAAGGTGCATCTTCGGAGCAATGCGCGCCCCATCATCACACTGCTGAGCATGAAGAAGATGGAGGAGACGCTGCCTGCCAGCTTCATGCGCATACACCGCTCGTACATCGTAAACCTGAACGACATACAGGAGGTTACCAAAAACCGCATATTCCTGGACAAAGACACCGACCTTCCCATCGGCGACATGTACAAGGAGGCCTTCCAGCGCTTCCTCGACACCAAGTTCCTCGGGAAATAGACTACAGCAATCAACCATATCACCATGCAACAAGACATCATAGCCTTCGACGCCAAGCGCATAGTACGCAACGGAACTGGTCTGGGCAGCTATGGACGGACGCTGGTCAACGACCTTGCCGCCCTCGGCCGCTACAGGCTTCTGCTCTACGCTCCTGATGCCGGGCGCGACGAACTGCGCTGCCAGGTGCCTGAGAGCCAGACTGTCAGCTACCGCTATCCGTCGGGCTTGGGGCAGTGGCTGAAATCGTGGTGGCGCACGTGGGGAGTAGTTGCCGATGCCAGGCGCGACGGCGCCAGGCTGTTTCACGGACTGTCCGGAGAGCTGCCTGTGGGCATTGCGTCAAGCGGAATGCGCTCCGTGGTAACCATCCACGACGTCATCTTCCTGCGGCATCCTGAATTCTACCACTGGGCAGACAGGAAAATATATGCCTGGAAGTTCCGCCAGACCGTCCGCCAGGCCGACCACATCATTGCCATCAGCGAGTGTACCAAGCGCGACATCATGGAATACGGACACGTCGGCGAGGACAAGATTTCCGTAATCTATCAGAGCTATGCACCGCGCTTCTCGGCCACCGTCGACGAACAGACACTGTCGGCCGTCAGCAGCCGCTACTCTCTGCCCGGCCGCTATGTGCTAAGCGTCGGTTCCATAGAGGCCCGCAAGAACATACTGTTGGCTGTGAAGGCCCTGCAGTATCTGCCGCAGGACATCTCGCTGGTCGTCGTGGGCCGCCATACGGCTTATACCGACACCGTTGTCAGCTATGCCGCCAGCCATGGGCTTTCTTCGCGCCTCTGCATACTGCACGGAGTTCCCGATGCCGACCTGCCGGCCATCTATGGCGGTGCCGAGAGTTTTGTATATCCTTCCGTCTACGAAGGCTTCGGCATTCCCATCATCGAAGCCATCAGCTGCGGTCTGCCGGTGGTTGCCTGCACAGGCTCGTGTCTTGAAGAGGCTGGAGGCCCAGATGCACTCTACGTCGGCACCGACGATGCCGTAGGCATGGCGTCAGCCATCAGCCAGACGCTCCGTGGAGCCAGCGGTCGCGAGGAGCGGATAGCCGCCAGCCGCAGATACATTGAGCGCTTCTGCGGCAGCAGCGTTGCCGAGCAGGTAGCAAAAGTCTACCGGCGCCTGCTGGACGGCAAGTGTTAGAAGAATTCTGGAATTCTCAGAACAGGCTTTCGGGAATCAGCTCCTTGGCACGCGCAAAGTCTTCGGGAGTGTCAAGTTCTATGGAGAAAAGGTCGGTAGTGTCTACGACCTTGAAGGAATGTCCCTGCGGAATGAGCCGTTCGAAGGCACGCTCGTAGAAAACGTCAATAAGCCCCTCCTGCTCAATCATCTTGTCGAGTTCGGCAAAGAGGGCAGTGCTGTAGTCGGCCGACATCTTCTCTATGCCCACGCTCTCGCCGATGGCATCGGCAATGCTGCACGTCTTGCTGATTTCTGTAATCCGGCCTTCGCCGTCGACGATGACTTTTATCTCTTCCTCGCCAAGCTCATGGCTGTTCAGGGCCAGTGCAGAGCCAGGCTGAGAGGCAATGCGTGCTACAGCCTGAGGGTCGCAGAGAATGTCGCTGTCCATAAGCAGGAACTCGCGGCCGCGGGTGTAGTCGCGCGTCATCCACAGTGAATAGATGTTGTTATTGTGTTCGTAGTCGGCGTTGTGCAGAAAGTGGAATGCCGTCCCGGGATACTGCTTCTCCAGAAAACTGCGTATCATTTCGGCGCGGTAGCCGGTGACTACTACAAATTCGCTGATGCCGGCGGCAGTCATTGCGTCGACGGTGCGCTGCAACAGCGTGCGTCTGCCGACCGTCAGCAGGCATTTCGGCCGCTCGTCGGTGAGTGGGCGCAGGCGTTTCGCCATGCCTGCGGCTAATAATACTCCTATCATATTGTCCTGTTTCAATTAGTGTTCTGCTTATTATATTATATGTATGTCCTTCATCCAAAATCTTGCCTCTCACCTCTTACCTCTTACCACTCACCTCCAAAAACTATTTAATATTCCGCGGATGGTGGTGAATGATTTGCTGGCGCAGCTGCGACATGTCCATGTGGGTGTAAATCTCAGTGGTGCCAATGGTTTCGTGGCCCAGCATCACCTGTATTGCGCGAAGGTCGGCACCACCTTCCAACAGGGCAGTGGCAAACGAATGGCGCAGGGTGTGCGGAGAGATGGTTTTCTGAATGCCTGCCAGCTCGGCCTGCTTCTTTATCATTATGAGAATCATGACACGCGTGAGGTGGCTGCCGCGGCGGTTCAGGAAAACGTAGTCTTCCTCGCTGGGCTTGATGGTCATCAGGTTGCGGTCGATGAACCATTTCTCCAGCTCCCTGATGGCACGCTGCGAGATAGGCACAAGCCGCTCCTTCGAGCCTTTGCCGATGACGCGGATGTAGTTCTGCTGTAAATAGAGATTGGTAAGCGTCAAGTTTGTAAGCTCCGACACACGCAGGCCGCAGGAGAACAGTGTCTCGATGATGGCACGGTTGCGCTGTCCCTCCCACTTCGACAAATCTATGGAATTCTCAAGCATGTCTACTTCCTCAGCCGACAATACCTCTGGCAGATGCTCACCCAGCACCGGCGACTCTAACAATTCCGTGGGGTTGTCGTCGCGGAAACCGTCCATCTGCATGAATTTGTAGAACGAGCGCACACCGCTCAGAATGCGGCACTGCGACGTAGCGCCGATGCCGATGTCGTGCAGCGAGGCTGCGAAAGTCCGCAAATCGTCTATTTGTGCCTCCAATGGATGCTTGCCTTCTGCCTCCAGATAGTTAAGCAATTTCTGGAGGTCGTGCAAGTAGGCGTCGAGGGTGTTCGGCGAAAACCCGCGCTGCAACTTCATGTAGCGTTCGTAAGCGCGGACGATGTCGGGCTGCTTGCTCATGACTTATAATTCCAAGCCATTAGTAGACGTAAATCTTGTACTGCTTCACTCCGTTGGGCGCTCCCTGCTCGGCACGCGGCAGGTATTCCAGCCCACTGACGGTCTGCTCGCCGCCAAGGTCGATGACAAGCAGCTGGGGCAGCTTCTTGCGGCTCTCCGTCTGCCAGTAGGTAGACTCTTGCAGGTCGAAGACCTTGTCGGCGGTGTGGTTGCCGTCTTTCTCTTCGCTGTCGGCGTAGGCAGCTGTCCATGTCTCGCGGCTGAGACGCTTGCCCTTGCTGTCGAGAATGTACAATTCTGCAATGGCTGCCTGTCTGCTGCCGCCGACTGCCGACAAGCATTCAATGGCAACGTAGCGGCCCTTGAGCGTCTTGCCGAATGCTGCCGTCTGCCATCCGTTGCCGTCGGCGAAGCTGCCGCTGGCAGCCACGGTGGCCTTGCTGAGGTCTGGCTTCTTGGCTGTCTGCGCGCTGCTGTTGCCAAAAGACTGAAGCTTGTTAAGCTCTGGCTCCGTCTGTCCGCAGATGGTTGCCTCGCGAGGACCGGTTATGTCAAGCACAACCACTTCGTTGCTGCCCTTCTTCAGCCAGCAGCCGGGGACGTATAGAGTCTGCTGCGGACCGATGCTCCAGAAGCGGCCCACTGCGTGGCCGTTCACCCAGACCTGCCCTTTGCCCCACGTCTCCATGTTCAGGAAAGTGTCGCCAGTCTTCTTTAAATTGAAGACTCCGCGATAGTAGCCGCCGTCGCCGAGTATCGTCGTGCGGTGTTTTATGTCGTCGCGGGCCACGCTCATGGCTGCACTGATGGCTGCATAGTCGTCGGCCATGGTCTGCATGGTCCAGTTCTTCAGGTTCCACGTCAGCTCGTGGCCGTCAATAGTGGCCTTGATGACAACGCTTTCGGTGATGCCTTTGCGGTCCTTGATGGCGCGGCCAAAGTTGATGCGTCCCATGGCTTCCACGAGAATGTTCAGCACGTCGCCTTTCCTTACTGGCGGCAGCGATACGGACGACTCGTTCTTCACTCTGTCGATGGTGCCTGTCAGACGGCCGTTGATGAACACCATGGCAAAGTCGTGGGCTTCGTTTATCTGCAGCGTACTTGCCATAGGCACTTCCGGCAGAGTGCATGTGTACTCAATCATGCCCCATCCGCAGTCCATGTCTTCCATAGCCAGGATGTCGCGGCTCTCAGTGCGGCGTGTCTCGAAGTCGCTGATGCCCATGTGCTTGTCAAGCTTGAACTTGGAAATGCTGATGACAGCAGCCGGCTGCTTGGGGACGGCAGGCAGCTTGGCGTCGGAATATTTCTGCAGCACTTCGCGCAGCTTCCAGAACTTCTCCGTCGGCTGGCCGTATTCATTGATGGGCGCGTCGTAGTCATAGCTGGTGACGTCTGGCTTGAAGCCCGGCGAATTGGCGCCTGCCCAGTGGCCGAAGCTGGTTCCGCCGTGGGTCATGTACAGCGAGAACGAAATGCCCTTCGACAGCATTTCGTCGATGCCCTGCACCATTTTGTCGGCAGGGCGTGTCTCGTGGCGCGCTCCCCACTTGTCAAACCAGCCACTCCAGAATTCTGAGCACATCAGCGGAGCCGTTGGCCTCAGGCTGCGCAAGCGGCGGAACTGCTGGTCGATGTTTGCTCCCGTGCCGAAGTTCATGGTCCAGGCCAAGTCGTCCAGGCCGTTCTTCGTGAAGTTCGACGCCCAGTCGCACTGGAAGAGCAGCGGCCCTGAGGCTGCGCTGCCGAAGAGAGGTATGCCGAACGACTTCTTCACGATGTTGCGGACGGCAGACACGTAAGCCTTGTTCTCGCCATACGAGCCGTATTCGTTTTCCACCTGTATCATTATTATCGGGCCTCCGTTGCTGACGGTAAGCGGTGCAAGCTGCTCGCCGACCTTCTGCTCGAAAGCCTTGACGCGCTCCATGAAGTAGGGGTCTTGCTCACGCAGGCTGATATCCTTCTTCTTTAGCAGCCACCAAGGCAAGCCTCCCATTTCCCACTCTGCACAAACGTACGGTCCGGGGCGCACTATCACCCACATGCCATGCTTCTGGCACAGCCGGCAGAACTCTGCCACGTCGTTGTCGCCGGAAAAGTCGAACACGCCTTCCTGTTGCTCGTGTATGTTCCAGAAAACATACAGGCAGACTGCATTCATGCCCAGCGACTTGCAGAGCTGGATGCGGTGTTCCCAGTATTGGCGCGGAATTCTCGGATAGTGAAGCTCGGCAGCCTTTACGACAAAAGGCTTACCGTCGAGCAGGAAATTGCCGTTGCCCATGCGGAAGGTGTGCTGTGGGCGTTGCAGGTAGCGGTAGTACTCACAGGCGGCCAGCAGGAATGCTCCTGTGCCGAAATTAGCCTGTGAGCCGGCATCTACCGTCTGTCCTGGTATGGCGCGTTCGCCGATGGGCTGTACATATCCCACGCGGCCGTCGGCCTGCAGTGCGGTCTCGGTAAGGTATTTCCATGCGCGTTCGACGACTGGCTGGAACTCCTTGGCATCCAAGTATCCGTTGTTGATGCCCCACAGCATGCCGTAGGTGAAGAATGCAGTGCCGGACGTCTCCGGTCCTGGCGCATGGTCAGGGTCGGCCATTGAGCGCGTCCAGTAGCCATCCTTCTGCTGCAGTTGTGCGACGGCCTTTGCCAGCCGCTGGAATTTCTCCACGAAGAACGCTTGGTGGCGATAGGTCTGCGGCATGTCTTGCAGCACTTTCGCAAGCCCTGCCAGCACCCAGCCGTCGCCGCGCGCCCAGAAGTCTTTCTTTCCGTTGGCGCTCTTATGCTTTGGATAGACATATTTGCCGTCGCGGAAATAAAGGCCTGTTTCCTGGTCGAGCATGATGCTGTCGGAGTAGAGCAGGTTGCTGTAGAGCTTGTCAAGGTATCTGGTGTCGCCCATCAGCCTGTACATTTTCGTCATCACAGGCATCACCATGTAGAGAGCGTCGGCCCACCACCAGTAGTCGTTAGCTGGCGAGGCGGCCTCATATCCCATCACTTCCTTGGCGCGTGCCACCCACTGCTCGCAGTCGGCGGCAGCGGTCTGTCCCGCTGTCTGCCTGTCTTTCTCGATGGCGTAGAGGTCGATGTACGTCTGGAAGCATATCTGCCAGTCGCCGAAGAGTACGAAGTCCTGTCCCTCGCCGTAGCGTTTGTACTTCCATTTTTTCTGGTCGCGCTCGGTGGCACCCTGCCAGCGGTTGTGTGCGGCCCATCGGCGTGAGTACTCGGCCATGCTTTCCATCGTCTGCCGGGCATCGCCCTCGGGCAGTTCCTGGCTGAGCCTGTAGACTTCCATGTTGCCGGTGTGGTAGGCGGCATTGTCCCAGAAGGCGCGCACGTCGGCAGAGTTGTTCTCCTGCCAGTAGCTGTTCACCTTGGTGATGACGTTGACGACTTCACTGCGTGTCCAATGCCTGGCGGAAGCAGACGTGAGCAGTGCGAGGGACATTAGTATAAACAGCGGCTTCTTCATTATTCTTTATTGCTTGTTTGCTTTCTTGCGCTGGTCGTGGTCGAGGATGACCTTTCGCATGCGCATCGACTTCGGTGTTACTTCCACGAGTTCGTCTTCCTTGATGTACTCGAGGCATTCTTCAAGCGACATGACCACCTTCGGGATGATGCGTGCCTTGTCGTCGGTTCCGCTGGCGCGGACGTTAGTGAGCTGCTTGGCCTTGCAGACGTTGATGACGAGGTCGTTATCGTGGACATGCTCTCCAACGACCTGTCCCATGTATACGTCTTCGCCCGGGTCGATGAAGAACTTGCCGCGGTCCTGCAGCTTGTCGATGGCATAGGCAAAGGCATTGCCCGTCTCCAGTGCTATCATTGAGCCGTTGACGCGGCGCTCTATGTCGCCCTTGTACGGCTGGTACTCCTTGAAGCGGTGTGCCATGATGGCCTCGCCCTGGCTGGCAGTCAGCACGTTGGTGCGCAGTCCGATGATGCCTCGCGAGGGAATCATGAACTCGATGTTGGTGCGTTCGCCCTGGCTTTCCATGCCGGTCATTTCGCCCTTGCGGCGTGTCACCATGTCAATCATTTTCGAGGCGAACTCTTCCGGCACGTTGATGGTGAGTTCCTCGATAGGCTCGCATTTTCTGCCGTCAATCTCCTTGTAGATCACCTGCGGCTGTCCCACCTGCAGTTCGTAGCCTTCGCGGCGCATGGTCTCGATGAGTACGCTGAGGTGAAGCACTCCGCGTCCGGAGACTATCCACTTGTCGGTAGAGTCCTCGAACGGCTCAACGCGCAGCGCGAGGTTCTTTTCAAGCTCCCTTTCCAGGCGGTCGTTGATGTGGCGCGACGTAACGAACTTTCCCTCCTTGCCGAAGAATGGCGAGTCGTTGATGGTGAAGAGCATCGACATTGTAGGTTCGTCGATTGCTATCGGTGCCAGCGGCTCGGGATTCTCAGCGTCGCAGATGGTATCGCCGATTTCAAACTTGTCGAGTCCTATCACGGCGCAGATGTCGCCGCAGTCGATGGAGTCGGTGCGTTGGTGGCCCATGCCGTCGAAGGTGTGCAGCTCCTTGATTTTCGTCTTTTCCATCGAGCCGTCGCGGTGGGCGATGGTAATCTGCTGTCCGTCGTGCAGCTGTCCGCGATGGACGCGTCCTACGGCTATGCGGCCGGTGTAGCTTGAGTAGTCGAGCGACGTGATGAGCATCTGCGGCGTGCCTTCAATCTGCTTGGGGGCAGGAATCACCTCGACAATCTTGTCCAGCAGGTAGGTGATGTCGCCAGTGGGCTTCGAGTAGTCCTCGCCCATCCATCCGTTCTTCGCCGAGCCGTAGACGACGGGGAAGTCCAGCTGCTCTTCGGTGGCATTCAGCGAGAACATGAGGTCGAACACCATCTCGTAGACCTCTTCAGGGCGGCAGTTGGGCTTGTCGACCTTGTTGACGACTACGATGGGCTTCAGGCCTATCTGCAGGGCTTTCTGCAGCACGAAACGCGTCTGCGGCATCGGGCCTTCGAATGCGTCGACGAGCAGCAGGCAGCCGTCGGCCATGTTAAGCACGCGCTCCACCTCGCCGCCGAAGTCGCTGTGCCCCGGAGTGTCGATGATGTTTATCTTTGTGCCTTTCCAGTTGATGCTGACGTTCTTGGAAAGAATGGTAATGCCGCGTTCGCGCTCAAGGTCGTTGGCGTCCAGCACTTGGTTCGACAGGTTCTGTCCTTCGCGGAAGAGATTGCCTGCCAGCAGCATTTTGTCCACAAGCGTAGTCTTGCCGTGGTCTACGTGTGCGATAATCGCAATATTTCTGATGTCTTGCATGATTATTATTTTTAGCGAGCCGTAATGCTCCTATGGGAAAAATTTCGTGCAAAAGTACGAAAAAAACGGCAGGTGGACGCGATTTTTACTGTTAATCTAATAAAAATCTTCAAAACTCACGCCTTTTTCCCCCTGTGTGGCGGAAAAACACCCATTTCCGCACCTGTTACGGAATTATCTCAATGACTTACGAAATTATCTCTGCATGTTACGAAATTATCTTACGCAGATAATTTTTTATCTCTGCATGTTACAGAAATAACCTGCAGAATGTCGGTCGCAGGCAAAGAAAAAATCCGTTTCCTTGCTTGATTGTCATTTTTTTTCGTACTTTTGTCCTCAGGAACAAATTCAGTGACGGCGAAAAGCCGTAGTAAGGACATGATGGATTTTCTGTCGACAGCAAACAGCGAGCTGATTTTTCGCATTTTCATTGCCGCCATGCTTGGCGGACTGATAGGCCTTGAGCGCGAGTACAGGGCCAAGGAGGCCGGCTTCAGGACCCACTTCTTGGTGGGCCTTGGCGCCGCAGTGTTTATGATATTGTCGAAGTACGGCTACGACGACGTCGTCCGCGAAGAGCTTGTCAGGCTCGACCCTTCGCGCATTGCCGCACAGGTAGTGTCGGGCATCGGCTTCATTGGTGCAGGCTGCATAATCTTCCAGCGCCATGTGGTGCGCGGACTGACCACGGCTGCCGGCTTGTGGGTGACGTCGGCCATCGGACTGGCATGCGGCTCGGGCTTCTACCTGCTGCCGACGGCGGCCACGCTGATGGTGGTGGCCTGTCTGGAGGGCGTCAACTTCTTCCACCACCGCTTCGGAGCCAAGAGCATTGCGCTGACCATTTCGGCAGCCACGCGCGACGGCATTCGCGACGTGCTGTCGACGTTGCAGAAGGAACATGTGGAAGTGCTGTCATACGAAATGAAGACCGACCGCAGCGCTCCCGACGCCAGCTACACGGCAGTGCTGCAGCTGCGTGTGAAGCGCAACCACTATCAGGCGAGGATAATGTCGTTCATGACCGATTTCGACGGAATAACTATTGACAATATAGAATAACTGTTGACTATATAGAGAAACACAATAGCAATGATTACACAAGGCATTAACAGGCTGCTCGTGCTGGCAACGGCACTGTTCACGGCAGCAGTGACGGCCGGCGGCGCACGCACTGCCGCCACCGTCGGCGATGGCGGCAGCTACCGCCCGGAGGGCAGGGCATTCGTGACCGTCAACGGCACCAATCTATATACACGCGCGCTCTACGGCAGTCATAGCGACTACCGTCTGGAAACTGGCGACCGCCCGGTGTTTGCCGTCGTCAAGAAAGGGCAGCACCGCAACATCCGCTTTCGCGTCAACGGCATTGCCATCGACTCTACCGACTACTGCGAGGCACGCTACGAAGACGGCATGCGCAGCTACCTGCTGCGCGATGCACGCTGGGGCAGCAAGGCCGTGCTGAGAGTCAAGGCAGTTGCAGGCATGGCAGGCGAAGAAGTGTGGTGGCGGCTGCGGGCTGACGGCTTCAACGATGCAACACGCTTGGAGACTGTGGTGAGCAACATCGTCAAGCCCAAATTGTGGCGCAACGGCGACTTGGGAGTAGACCCGGCCAATGCCTTCGAGGCCGATGGCAAAGCGCCTGTGCAGACTATCAGCGAAGAGTTCGACGAGACGGCCTACGTGTATTGCAAGCTTAACGTGCTGAGCTTTGTCAGCCCCCGCGACGGTGAACAGCCCTTCGACGATGCCGACGAAGCCATGCGCCAGCTGGCCAGTCGCGTTCAGTTCAACACGCCCGACCCATACATCAATACACTTGGCGGCGCCCTCGTGGTGGCTGCCGACGGCGACTGGGACGGCGAGACATGGCTCCATGGCTGTGTCGGCTGGCGCATGCCGCTGGCCGGATGGCGCGCGGGCTTTCTGGGCGACGTCCTCGGATGGCCCGACCGTGCCAAAAGTCATTTCAACGCCTATGCCAACAGCCAGGTGCGCAACGTCTCGGCAGACATTCCTCACCCCACGCAGGACTCCACGCAGCAGATGGCCAGGGCCGAAAAGCGGTGGCACACGCAGATGTACAGCGACGGATACATCTGCCGCAATCCGAACCGCAACGACCAGATGCACCACTACGACATGAACCTTAACTATATCGACGAGCTGCTGTGGCATTTCCAGTACGACGCCGACAAAGAATACCTTAAGAAGATGTGGCCCGTGCTTAAGAGCCATCTTGCCTGGGAAAAGCGCAACTTCGACCCCGACGGCGACCACCTCTACGACGCCTACTGCTGCATCTGGGCCAGCGACGCACTCTACTACAGCGGCAGTGCCGTCACTCACTCCTCCGCCTATAACTACCGCGCCAACCGGCTGGCAGCACGCATAGCCCAGCTCATCGGTGAGGACGGCCGGCAGTACAAGCAGGAGGCCGACGCCATTCTTACTGCCATGGACCGGCAGCTCTGGATAAGCGAAAAGGGCCACTGGGCAGAATACAGAGACCTGATGGGGCTGCAACGCCGACACGAGAGTGCCGCAGTGTGGTCGATATACACGCCAATCGACTGCGAGGCATGCTCTGAGCGCCAGGCGTATCTGGCAACACGCTACATCGACCGCGAAATTCCGCACATCCCAGTGCTGCCAGGCACCGACCGCTACACGGAGGCCATGGAGGACACAACAGCTCCGCAGACCATTGCCACCACCAACTGGATGCCTTACTCCTGGAGCATAAACAATGTGGCCGCAGCAGAGGTGATGCACACCGCTCTGGCTTATTTCAAGGCAGGACGCGCGGAAGAAGGCTTCCAGCTGATGAAAGCCAACATCCTGGACCAGATGTACTACGGCAAGTCGCCGGCAAACTTCGGCCAGGTGAGCAAGTACGACGCTGCGCGCGGCGAATGCTACCGCGACTTCGGCGACTGCATCGGCATCTCTGCACGAACGCTCATCCAGGGACTCTACGGCATTCAGCCGGAAGCTCTCTACGACCGGTGCATAGTGCGTCCCGGATTTCCTGCTGCATGGGACTCGGCCTCTGTGCATACTCCCTACATGGACTACAGCTTCCACAGAAACGGCGACGAAATGGTCTACGAGATTACACAGCGTTTCAGCAAGCCCTTGCAGATTGTGCTGCGCCAGAACCTTGGAATGGGGCAGTACCGCGACGTTGAGGGCAGCAATGCCGCACATCAGGTCATCCGCGTGAAGACTCCCATGCAGCTCCCTGAGGTCAGGTATTTCGACAGCTATGCCTACCAGACTGCCACCAGCAGCTACGGACTCGACGAGCCGTCGCAGCGCGCCAAGTATAAGAAAATGAGCATCGACAAGGTGCTAAACGCCAGTGTTGCCGACATTTTCGAAAACGAATACCGCTCGCCGCGTCCGCCATACACTACGTTGCAGATACCGCTGCAGGGAGTGGGCGAGTGGTGTCACCCGAAAAATCATCCAACCATCAACGACAGCGTGTTGCGCTCACTGATCGTGAAAGACGAACTGACAGTTGCCGGCGTGCCTTTCCGCACCATGCAGCAGGGAAAGAACATTGTCTACACGTCGCTGTGGGACAACTATCCCGACTCGGTGAGCGTTGCCGTGAACACCTCCGGCAAGAAGGCGTGGCTGCTGATGGCCGGCTCGACCAACCACATGCAGAGCCGCATTGCCAACGGTGTGGTGATAGCACGCTACAAGGACGGAACGGCAGACTCGCTGCAGCTGGTAAATCCATACAACTGGTGTCCCATCGAGCAAGACTACTTCGTAGACGGCAAGGCCTTCTCAACCGTCAGCCAGCGGCCTTACCGCATTGCACTTGGCACCGGCACCGTCAGCCGTGACCTTGGCAAGGCTCTTGGCATCAAGGGCGTGGAGCCGCGGCTCATTCCCGGCGGTGCGGCACAGATGCTCTGCCTGCCGCTGGATGCCAGCAAGAAGGTGCTGACGATTACCGTGAAGACACTGTCCAACGACGTCGTCATAGGACTGATGGGACTGACTATGGAGGAGTGACGGGTGAAGGTGCTACTTTGTATATTGCTCTGCTTTCTGCCGGCCATGAGGTGTAACGCCCAGCCGGCAGGAGTGACGCTCGACACCATCAGCGTGCTGCACGTCGACGCCAGCGGCAACACCCGTCACGGAACGCTGATATGCAACCGGCTGATTGCCGCCGACCTGCGCGAAATCTTCGACAGCCTCTACAAGGCACGCTACCCCATAGAGCTGATACGCCCGATTTCCGAATTCGGCGACGACGATGAGCAGTCGATGAGGGCCGACAACACGTCGTGCTATTGCTACCGCCCGGTGGCAGGCAGCAAGAAGCTGTCGAAGCATGCCCTGGGGCTGGCAATAGACATCAATCCGCTTTACAATCCGTGTGTCCGCAGGCGGAAAGACGGCACTTTGCTCGTTCAGCCGCAGACAGCCGCAAAATACACTGACCGCAGCCGGAATTTCCGCTATAAAATCTCGCGTGGCGACTTGTGCTACCGCCTTTTCCTTAGTCACGGCTTCCGCTGGGGAGGCGAATGGCTGACGCTGAAAGACTATCAGCACTTTGAGAAGTGAGTGAACAGAAATGAGAAGATGAAAAAGCTAATAGAACTATACAAGCAGTGGAGTGGCGCAGAGCCGCAGAACGTTATCAAGCTGCCTGGTGCCGGCAGCAACAGAGAGTATTTCCGCATGGAGGCATCCGAAGGCCACAGCGTGGTGGGATGCATCGGCACGAGCCGCGATGAGAACCATGCCTTTGTATATCTGGCACGCCACTTCCACCAACGGCAGCTTCCGGTGCCGGAAGTGCTGGCTGTGAGCAGCGACGAGCTGAGATACCTGCAGACCGACCTCGGCAGCGTGTCGCTTTTCGACGCCATCAGGGGAGGCCGCGAGGCTGGCGGACGCTATACGCTCCGCGAGCAGGCCCTTCTGCGGCAGGCAATACGCCAACTGCCGGAAATACAGCTGCGAGGCGACCGCGGGCTGGACTATCAGAACTGCTATCCGCAGCCTGCCTTCGATGCAGACTCCGTTCTCTTCGACCTGAACTACTTTAAATACTGTTTCCTGAAGGCTACCGAGGTTGACTTCCATGAACTGAAGCTTGAGGCAGACTTCCGCCTTCTTGCCAAGGACCTTACGGCAGCCGGCGACGAGCAATGCTTCCTTTACCGCGACTTCCAGGCACGCAACATCATGGTGCGCGACGGCCAGACGGAGGGTGGCGGCCGCAGCAAGGTGAATGACGGCCGCAAGTGCTATTTCATAGACTTCCAGGGAGGCCGCAAGGGTCCTTATTACTATGATCTGGCGTCGTTTCTCTGGCAGGCATCGGCAAAATATTCACACAAGCTGCGCCGGGAACTGGTCTATGAATACTATAATTCGCTGAAGCAATACACAGAAGTGCCATCGCCCCACAAGTTTGTGGAGCGGCTGAGCCTTTTCGTACTCTTCCGCCAGCTGCAAGTGCTGGGAGCCTACGGCTTCCGCGGATATTTCGAGCGCAAGCAGCACTTCATAGAGTCTATTCCGCCGGCAATGCAGAACATCCGCGAGTTGCTGCAGGAGCGGCGCTTCCCATATCCCTATCTGATGGATGTGCTTGAGCGGCTTGCCAGCCTGCCGCAGTTTCAGCAGATACAGGCCACGGCATCGCGTGCCGACGGATACAAGACTACTGACAAAAATCCCTACAAGCCCCACCCGCAGGACGGACCTGCCACGTTCTCAAAGTATGATGCACAAGGGCCGCTGACGGTGCGCGTGTTCAGCTTTTCCTATCGTAAGGGTATTCCTGCCGACGACAGCGGCAACGGCGGAGGCTACGTCTTCGACTGCCGCTCGACGCACAATCCTGGCCGCTATGAGCCTTACAAGCAGCTGACAGGACTGGACGAGCCGGTGATACGATTTCTGGAAGACGACGGAGAGATACTCACCTTCCTCGACTCGGTGTATAAGCTGGCCGACGCGCATGTGAGACGCTACATACAGCGAGGCTTCACGAACTTGATGTTTGCCTTCGGATGCACTGGCGGACAGCACCGCTCGGTGTACAGTGCGCAGCACTTGGCTGAGCATCTGAACAGCAAGTTCGGCATAGAGGTGCATGTCTGTCACCGTGAGCAGAACATCATGCTCACCCTGCCTGCAAGGCAATAGCCTGGCAAGGGCAGGGCTGTGCAGGCTGCTGGTTCAGGTGTGTCAGCAACCGGCCGCAGCCTCTGCAATGTCGTCGGCACTGAAGCGGATGGTCTGTCCGCTGCCGCCGACAGGCTCTTTTCGTGGTTGGTCGACATAGCATGCAACACGCTCGGCCATGTCAAACAGATTGTCGAGAAACTGGTAGACATATTTTTCCATACGGCTCATATTGTTATTGGTTTTTTACTGATGAAGAATAGTGCTTTGTCTGTGTAAACTTCTTTCTTTCTGTTGCAAAGGAAATCCGATGGTGTCCCAAAGCGTGGTACACCATCGGATTTTTTTTTCTCAGGCGGTGAAAAATCTCTGTTTTTAGCAGTTTTTAACCATAAATGACTGCTTCTGAAATACTATGCAGCAAGATGAGGCTGCCTTATGATTTGTAGCACTCGAAAATCTTGTCGACAATATGCTTGTCCATCTTTGGCGACAGCAGGCTTACCAGCCAGACGATGGGGAAGCCGCCAACCATTGCGATGGCTCCGCAGTTGATGGGGTTGATGGGGTTGCCCAGCAGCATGTTCACCACTGTTATGCCTACGCCCCAGATGAAGCAGGCCCACACAGAGGCAGTGGTGACGCCGCGCCAGTAGAGGCCGAGCATGAACGGTGCCAGGAATGCTCCGGCCAGCGCTCCCCACGAGATGCCCATCAGCTGGGCGATGAACGTTGGCGGATTGAGGGCGATGAGCAGTGAGATGGCAATGAAGAACATGATGAGTACGCGCATGACAACCACCTTGCGGCGCTCCACCTTCTCGGAGACCATGTCGTCGATGGTACCCTCTTCAACCTCGCCGGGCAATGATTTCTTGTCGCGGTAGATGAGGTCGAGCGTCATGGTAGAGCTGGAGGTGAGTACCAGCGAGGCCAGCGTCGACATCGAGGCCGACAGCACGAGCAGCACCACGAGGGCTATGAGTACGTCGGGCAGTGTGACGAGCATGGCAGGCACGATGCTGTCGAAGGCTATCTTGCCGTCGACCACCACAGGCTCGTAGAGGCGTCCGAAACCGCCGAGGAAGTAGCAGCCGCCGGCAACGATGAAAGCGAAGACGGTCGAGATAATGGTGCCGCGGCGGATGGCGCTCTCGTCGGTGATGCTATAGAACTTGCCGACCATCTGTGGCAGTCCCATGGTGCCTAAGGAAGTCAGCACGACCACGCCCAGCAGTCCCCATGGGTCGGGTCCGAACCACGATGCGAAGCCGCCGTTTGCGGCAGGGTCGGCATCAGACGGCAGCTGTGCCAGCTTGTCGACGGCAGCAGCCAGGCCACCCTGCGCATTGAGTACGGCGACGATGATGGCCACGATGCCGAAGAGCATGATGATGCCCTGGATGAAGTCGTTCATGGCAGTGGCCTTGTAGCCGCCGAGGATGACATAGACAGCCGTCAGGATGGCCATGATTACCACGCAGTACTCGTAGGGAATGCCGAAGCCCATCTCGAAGAGCGTCGAGATGCCTTTGTAGACGCCGGCGGTGTATGGGATGAGGAACACGAAGGCTATGATGCTGGCTGCAACGCGCAGACCCTGGTCGGCAAAGCGTGAGCCGAAGAAGTCGGGCATGGTGCGCGACTCGATGTGCTGTGTCATCAGTTTTGTGCGGCGTCCAAGGATTAGCCACGCCAGCAGTGAGCCGATGACGGCGTTGCCAACACCTATCCATGTCGATGACAGACCGTACTTCCAGCCGAACTGTCCGGCGTAGCCCACGAAGACCACTGCCGAGAAATAGCTTGTTCCGAAGGCAAAGGCTGTCAGCCAGGGGCCGACGGCACGTCCGCCCAGCACAAAGCCTTCCACACTGCTGGCCTGCTTACGGGTATAAAGACCCACGCCAATCATCACGACCAGAAAGATGACTGTAAGAAATATCTTGATAAACATTGTCCTGTTGTTTGATTAATTAAAAAGCTACCTGAACCTGTCCCTGCAGCCAGTTATAGTCTTTCTGGTACTTGCTCCATGTGCGCGTATATTGCAGTTGCAGGCGGCATTTCTTGTAGAACCAGTACTGAAGTCCGGCAGTGGCCTGCGTCTGGCGGTATTTCATGTCGGTGTTGCGGTCGAAGTAGTCGACGGATGCCACAGCGTCGATGCCCTTGTAGAGAGGTATTGCCGTAGTGACATATCCGCCCATGCTGCCAACGTCGCCGTCCTTGCCGCCGAGCCATTCTGCGCGGATGCTCACCGGACGAGCCTCCTTATACTGGCCGGGAGCATAGTGACCGCTCTTCCATTCGGCACCGATGGTGTAGCGGTCGCGGCGGTAGTCGTCGCCCTTGCGCAGGGTGGGGTTCCAGTCCACAGTGCTTTCGTTGACTGCATGTCCGCGGCCTTTCTGTCCGCTGGCAACGATGCGCAGCTCGTCAGTGGGGCGCACTTCAAGCTTGGCAATGATGTCCTTGTCGGTATTGCCGTCCTTGACGTTGATGCCTTGTCCGTTCATGACGGCCAATTCGTAGTGGATGACGTCGTTGAACAAGTTGCCGTAAATCTCCAGGCCAATGTCGCGGCCATAGTTCAGTCCGTAGAGCGGATCGTAGCAGCCGCTGTAGCATGTCACTGCTTGCGAGCATACGTCGACAAGCTCCAGTGTCGTTGGCGACATGGGGTTCTCTAAAGAGAGGGAGTTCTTGAACTGGCCGAGGCGTACGGTCAGCGCATTGTTGCGCGTCACGCGGTAGTCGGTGTAGAATTCCTGCACAACGCTGTTGAAGTCGTGCATGAAGAGGAACGACCAGCGGTCGGTTATGCGTGCCTTTGCCCACAGCAGCGTGCGCTTCAGATTGAACGTACTCATGGTCTTGCCGTTCTGGTCGCTGTAGGCATAGCCTGCCTGCGCATATCCGTTCAGGGTTATGCGCTCACTCAGCTCTTTCATCCAGTCTATGTCGTTCTGCTGTTGGCCGTGTGCTGTTGTCAGGCACATAGCGAGCATCACGCCACAGACGGACGCTTTCAGTAAAGTCTGTTTCATGGTGTTTGTTTGTGTGTTGGATGTTTATTTGGTTGTGTTTGCTATTATGCTGTTGTTGCTATAGCTCTATAATATATAATGTGTATGCAGGAAGCTTGACCTGGCTGCCGCCGTCGAGAATGGCTTCCTTGACGGCAGTTCTCTGCTCCTCAGGCTTGCCGCTGAAACCACGGGCCTTGGCACCGGCAGGGATTTCCATGCCGCTGATGTTGACAGTCAGCTCCGTTGGCAGCGCATTGACGAGTTTCAGATACTTGCGTCCCGTAGTGCTGTCCTTGACGATGCTGGCTGCCATGCGGTGGCTGACGGCTGCGTTGTCGCTGGTCAGAGTCGATGCAATGTATCTGTCGCCGCTGCTCAGCGAGAACAGCCGCTGCACGTCGTAGGCAGGAGTGGTGCGGATGTTGGTGTTTGTGAAGTAGATCATGTCGGGATTCCAGTTGGAATGCCCGTCTTTGCAAAGCATGGGAGCGTAGCTGGTCATGGCAACGACGTCGCCGTTACGCTCGATGTTGCAAAGATACATGGCTTCGGCAAGAGCAGTCTCCACATTGGGGCGGCGCGCCTTGGTAGAAGCCGCCCATTCGCCGAGATAGACTTTTGCGGCAGACCGGTCGTAGCGGTCGTAATAGTCCTGATGGTGCATGAACCATCCCGTCGACTCATAGTAGTGTTCGTCTACGAGATCCTGCAGTTCGGGCTTGCGGAGTGTGAAGTCCCAGCCCTCAAGATAGTCGGCAGACGGCGTATGGAATGGCCCGACGGTGCCGCAGATGCTGATGTTGGGATATTTCTGCCTGATGGCCTTGCATATCATTTCGTAGCGCTCTTCAAAGACGGTGCTGATGATGTCTTCGTTGCCGATGCCGATGTATTTAAGGTTGAAAGGCTGCGGATGTCCGGCGTCGGCGCGCATTCTGGCCCATTGGGAGGTGGCAGGGTCGCCGTTGGCCCATTCAATGAGGTCCAGCAGTTCCTGAATGTAAGCCTGCATGTCTTCCATTGGTATGCCGCCCTGCTGTCCGCCGATGCCTTTCTGGTTGATGGCAGAGTTCTGGCAGGGAACGCCGGCAGCAAGTACGGGAAGCGGCTCCGCGCCAATGTCTTCGCAGAACAGGAAGTACTCAAAGAAGCCCAGGCCGCGCGTTTGATGGTAGTGCCAGATGTTCATGTCGGGCGTACGTTCCCAAAGCGGTCCTATGGAGTGCTGCCAGTGGTAGATGTTGTCAAGACCCTGTCCGTGGCTCATGCATCCGCCGGGGAAGCGGACAAATCTTGGCTTCAGGTCGGCAATAACCTGTGCCAGGTCGCGGCGAAGTCCGTTCTTGCGGTTCTTGAATGTCTCTCTGGGGAACAGCGATACCATGTCTACGGCCGCCTCATGCTCACCCTCGGGCATCAGCAGCAGGCGGCATTTTGCGTCGGTGGCAGTGGCTGTCATCGTTGCCTGATACTGCTTCCAGTTGTCGCCTTTGGCTTTAATCTTTATGCTCTTGCTGGCAGCGGTGCCGTCGGCCTTCAGCAGCACGGCGCTTATTGTCTTGCTGCCGCGTACAAAGATGCTGAAGTCATACTTCTTGCCTTTCTCAACAGCAATGCCGTCCCATCCCTCGTTCCACAAAGAGTCGTTCTTTACGATGGCGTAGTGAGGGTTCTTGCTGCTCAGCGGATTGTCGGTGCCGATGGCTATCTCTGCAGGCGAGTGCCATGCGGTGGATGCATGCCATCCGCGGCGGTCGCGTGGAGTGTATTCAAAGTCGCGGTTTTGTACCAGCTCTGCATACAGTCCGCCGTCGGCAGCATAGCTGATGTCTTCGAAGAATATGCCTATCAGCTTGTCGCTGATGGCTTTTTCAGAATTGCTGACGCTCAGCGTTGCCGTCACAGGCTGCAGGCCTTTCAGGCGTGTGCCGTCGTCGTGCATGCGCTCGCCGCTCAGCCGTGCGTCTCTGGCCTGCTGCTCAAAGAAGCTGTTGATGTGTGCCAGCTCTTGGCTGCTGATGGTAAAGATGTTGCCTTCGAAAGCCTTGCCGTCGACGCTCGCCGTGTCGCGAAGCCATGTCCAGTCCGACTTGTTGCATGGCTCGTCGGCCGAGAAGTGTCTGAAGTCGTTGCTTGCAGTCACCTGCCGCTTCAGTCCGTCATTGGTGCGGAAGAGAATGGTGAACGTTCCGTCGTCTTCCTGTCTTACCAGCGGCCGTGTGCATGGCGTGACCGACATTATCGGATAGTCTTGCGGCCGCCAGTTGACGAGGTCGCGGCTGTATGCTGCTGCAATCACCGGCGAGTGAGTGTTTACCGCGAACACCAGTCTCCACGTGCCGTCTGCTGCGCGACACACCGACGGGTCGTGCATTCGCTTCTCTGCTCCCCATGCTCCGTAGTCGCTTCCGCACAGTTGGCCGATATGCTGCCAGCGTCCGTCTTGCAGGGCAGCAATGTGCAGTCCTTCCTTCTCGTTTGGTGAGTATATGAAAATCTGTTGTGCCGTTGCAGCCATTTGTGACAAGATTGCAATGGCCGTCAGCATTATTTTTTTCATTTGCAAAGTTTTCGTTAGTGATGGTAATGGTTTCATGATGCAGGTTTTTGTTGTTTAACCTTTCTTACTATGTATTTCTGGTAGTATGTCAGCAGCAGGGTAGTCAGCGGCAGGGCGATAATCATGCCCATGATGCCGAGCAGTGAGCCCCATATCGACAGCGACAGCAGTATGATTGCCGAGTTCAGTCCGGTGACGTGTCCCATGATGCGTGGTGTGAGAATGGTGTCCTGTATTATCTGCACGACGGCGAACACCAGTAGTGCCAGTCCCAGTATCATCCAGAAGCTCTGCCCAGTGTCGGCAGCCTTCACCACAGCCAGCAGAACAGTCGGTATGAAGCCTATCAGCTGCATGTAAGGCACCATGTTCAGCAGTCCGATGAACATTCCCAGTCCGATAGCCATCGGGAAGTCTATTATCAGAAATCCGATGCTGAACAGAATGCCCACGCAGAGTGCCACCATTCCCTGTCCGCGGAAGTACATGTTCATGCCCTGTTCAATGTCGGCCACCAGCTGTACGGCAAATCCGCGAAAGCGTTCAGGCAGCAGTCCCACCCATCCGCTGGATATTTCCTCATAGTCCAATAATATAAATAAGGTGTACAGCAGCACCATCGTCAGTGTCAGTACGCTCGACAGCAGGCTTACACTCTGCATGATCATGTCCCATATTTTCGGCACTGCCTGCTTCATGCTTTCTATGAATCCTTCCTGCGTGACGATGGCCTTCACCTCGTCGGCGGTAAGATGCTCATGGATGTAGTCAGCCATCAGCCTTGGAATGTTGCTCATGGTAGCGTCGTTGCTCACATAGCTTATCAGCAGGTCTTTTACGCGCAGGCTTTCTTCCACCATTGGCGGAATCATCACCATGAACAGCAGTGCCAGAACCGCTCCTACGACAGCCATCGCGCTCAGTATTCCCAGAATTCTGAACCGCAAGTGCAGCTTGTACTGGAAGAACTTTACCAGTGGGAACAGCAGGTATGCAACGAGCCATGCGAGGAAGAACGGCAGCAGCACCGTGCTTAGTCTGTTCAGCAGTGCCACCAGCCCCACGACGATGACGATGGCAACGATGCCTCGCACAAAAGAGTCGAAAGTTATCTCTTTTTTCAGTTCCATGCTGCGAAATTACAAATTAATTTCTTAATAATGCTTATAAAATCGATTTTTTTTGTAATTTCGCCCCATGGAAATAGAGCCGATAGCAATCTTCCGCTCTCCTTTTGCCTCCAAATTCGGAGTCCCCAGGCAGAGTGGCATTGTAGAGTCGCTGACGGGCCGCATAGAAATCGTCAGCCGTTTTCACAGCCCTGAGGCTTTGCGTGGCCTGTCAGGCTTCGACTATCTCTGGATAATCTGGGGATTTTCTGAGAACGTTGATGCTCCCAAGCATCCCACCGTCCGTCCTCCGCTGTTAGGCGGCAACGAGCGTGTCGGTGTGTGGGCCACGCGTTCGCCTTTCCGTCCCAACAATCTTGGTCTTTCTTCCGTCCGTATAGCTGCCGTCAACGAGCGCGAGGGCTATATTGACGTCCTTGGTGCCGACTTGAAGGACGGTACTCCCGTGTTTGACATCAAGCCCTACCTGCCTTACGTCGACAGCCATCCGGATGCCCGTGGCGGATTTACCGACGACCGCCAGTGGCAGCGGCTTCGCGTAGTTATGGGCGACGACGTGCGCCGCCATTTGTCGGCAGCCGATGCCCAGATGCTCAGCGAGACTCTTTCGCTCGACCCTCGTCCCCACTATCATGATGCCGACGGCCGCGAGTATGTCATGCCGTTCCTCCACTGGGAGATTGTCTTCAGCGTCACAGGCCGTGAGCTTACCGTCTTGCGTCTGCGCCCTCTTTCTGCCAGTCGATGCTGACGTGCCTGTAGCCCATAGCCCTCAGGAACTGCTGCACCTGCAGTTCGCCGTTGGCTCTTGCATTCTCGAAGTTCTCACGCGTCATGCTGTGCCTTATCATCTGGCGCTTGGCTTTCTGATATAGCGCCTCGCGTGCCTTGCCGTCCCATTTGCCGCTCTCATGGAAGCTCTTGGTGCGTGCTTCGTCGATGAACTTGTCGTCGAGCAGCCTTATTGCCGGCAGTGTTATGGCAATGCTGTCGCCGTTGCTGTCAATCATGTCTTCAGGCAGGTTAGTAAGGTCTATTCCCAGTCTCACCGTTCCGTAGTATATGCGCACCAGATGGTCGTCGCTGAAGAAACCCTTGCGCGTGGTGTCGGCCAGTTGTTCCTCGGCAATGGTAAGAAACTCCCACTGCCCGATGCTTCTGATGCTTTCTATCAGGTTCGGCGTGCTGTCTATCACCTGGCTGCTCCCTACCGTCAGGTCGGTAGCCTCTGCGCCCTTGTACAGGCGCCAGCAGACGATGACGGCCACTATTACAGCCGCCGTCACGGCCACGGCCTTCAGCACGTCGGCAGTAGTAAGCAGCATCTGCAGCCTGTCGACTATTTTCTTCTTGTCCATGTCAGTCATTTCGCTTCTTTATAGTCTTGCTTTCGTCAAAGTCCTTGCGGAAGGCTATTGTAATGTTCCTCTCGTCGTAGCCCATCTGTGTCACTATAGGCACGAGCACGCGGGCAGCATTGGCCATGATGGCAGCCTTCACGTCCATCTGCGGAATGCTGTTGATGATTGACTGGCGTCCCTGCTGCTCGAAGTCGGAAAGCTCCTTGTCGGTAAAGCGAGAGCGTGTTATTCCCACAAACTCCTTGATGTCCGCCTGCTTTATCTTAGTGCTTGTCAGCTCTATCTGCGGGTCGGGCAGCAGTATGGTTATCTGGTCGCCGTCATGCTCAATGTTGCTGGCGGAAAAGCCGGAGAGGTCAACGTATGCCTTCAGCGTGGCGTCCATGGGTATGGCCACCTTGCGGTCGCCCAGCGGCAGCGGCACGTCTACCTGCATGTTCATGAGGTTGCCGCGCAGGCGGACGACGTCGTCGTAGGTGACAATCTTGTGTATTTGGATTTCCGTGGTGTACAGCCGCGAGCATTTCTGCACCTGCGAGATCAGAGCCTCCGTGGAGTCTCTCTGTTCAGTCTCTGCAGGGCTTTCTGCTGCCGGTGCCTTGTCCTGGCACGAGCATGCTGACATCACGGCGGCAGCAATGGCTGCAAGAAGGCAGTGTCTGTTATTCATTGTGTCGGTTCATTGTTTTTTGTCGCCCTGTTTCCTGAAGGCGAACATTCGTTGTCCTAAATAGTTGAAAACCACGAAGAGGCACATTCCCAGCAGCATCGACACGTTCTCCCGTATGCTCTTGCTGAAGCCGGCGAGCAGCCATTCCATGATGGGCTTTGCCATGCCGTAGGCCAGCAGGTAGCAGACCACGATGTTCAGCGTGAAGCGCATCAGCGAGCTGAAGCCCTTCTCGTGGTACTGGAAGGTGAAGTGCTTGTTGAGCAGATAGCTGACAATGCTGCCGAAGAAGTAGTTCGACGCCGACGACAGCCAGTAGCTCAGGTGCAGCACGTTGTAGAAGACGAACATAATGGTGGTGCCGACGAGTGTGTTCACCACGCCCACCATGATGAATTTCAGGAATGTGCGGTCGGCAAACATGCCGGCATATTGTCTGACACTTTTCATAGTCAGCAGCAAAGGTACGAAGAACGGCAGAACTTCCAAAATTGCAGCGATAGAAAAAATATCTCTGCAAGATAAAAAATTATCTGCGTAAGATAATTTCGTAACATGCAGAGATAATTTCGTAACTCGCAGAGATAATTTCGTAACTCGCAGAGATATTTTCGTAACCTTAACAGTTAAAATTTGCTATCTTGCTTTTTTCGTGTTATATTTGTGGCTTGATAGCTAACGACAATGCGAATACTCTTTCTGGTTTATCACGGTTTTTCCGAGCATAGCGGAATTTCCAAGAAGATACACTATCAAGTGAAAGGCCTGCGCGAGAACGGGCATGAGGTCCATCTCTGCCACTATGGTTTTGACGGCAACGGGCGGCGATGCCGCTTTGTCGACGGCGAGGTGATCAGGGACTATGGCCGTGGGCCGCTGGCAGCTCTTCGCCAGCGCACCGACTATGGCTGCATCTACGACTATTGCGTGGCCCGGCAGATAGAGTTTGTCTATGCCCGCTGTTTCCAGAATGCCAGCCCGTGGCTGATAAGCCTCTTCCGCAGGCTGCGCAGGGCGGCAATACCTGCCGTGACGGAAATACCTACCTATCCCTACGACCAGGAGTTCCTGTCGAGCAACGACTGGAACCAGCGCCTCGACCTGTGGATTGACAAGCGCTTCCGCCGCCGACTCTACAGTCAGATGAATGCCGTGGTGACTTTCTCCGACGCACGCGAAATCTTCGGACAGCGCACCGTCAACATCAGCAACGGCGTCGACTTCGACAGCATTCCGCTGCACAGCAATTCGCCACAGGCAGCTGGCGACTCTGCCGTACATCTCATCGGCGTTGCAGAGGTGCATTTCTGGCATGGCTTCGACCGCCTCATGGCCGGCATCGGCGAATACTACAAGGCCGGCGGCAAGAGGGATGTCTACTTCCACGTCGTCGGAGGCGTGCATCCGGCATATATGACCGACGGTCGCGAGGCTCCGGGCTTCCAGACTATTATTGACAAGTATGGCATTGCCGACCGCATCATCTTCCACGGCACCATGTTCGGCGACGAGCTGACCACCGTGTTCAACCAGTGCCGCTTTGCCATTGGTTCGCTGGGGCGCCACCGCAGCGGCATCAGCGTGATAAAGACACTGAAGAACCGCGAATATGCCACACGCGGCATTCCGTTCATCTACAGCGAGCAGGACAGCGACTTCGACAGCCAGCCCTATGTGCTGAAGGCTCCTGCCGACGAGTCACCGATAGACATCGGCAAGATTCTGGATTTCGTCGACGGTTTCACGATGCAGCCGACGGAAATACGCAAGACGGTGGAGCATCTGACGTGGAAAATACAGATGCAGCGCGTGGTGGATGACGTTACTAACAACTGCTGACCGAAGACTATGAGGATAATATTCGTGATGCGCTCGGTGATAGGCCTTGAAGGCCTTGGCAGGGTGATGACAGAAAAGGCCAACTACCTGGCAGGCAGAGGGCACGAGGTGATGCTCGTAACCTATGAGCAGGGCAGGCATCCTATGGGCTTCACCCTGAAGAAGGAGGTGGCACACATCGACCTTAACAGCCGCTATTTCACCATCTACAGGCATGGCCTTTTCTACAGGTGGCTCGCTGCATGGCGCATACGACGGCAGTTTGAGAGTGCGTTGCAGAAAATAATCTGTGCCTACGAGCCTGACGTAATGGTGGTGCCGACGAACATTGCCGAATATTCTAATGCAATCATTAAGATTGGCCGCCAGGTGCCGGTAGTTGTTGAGTCGCACACGTCATACCGCTACGATATGATGATCGGAGGGCTTTACAAGCGGCTGAAGAACATGCTGCACAAGCAGTCGTTCAGCCACGCCAGCCTGATAGTCACACTCACCCACGGCGATGCCGTCTACTGGCAGAAAGACTGCAGGAATGTGGTGACAATACCCAATCCGCTGACCTTCTTCCCCAATCCGCTGCCTGCGATGGTGAAAGACCCGTTCCGGATAATCAGCGTAGGCCGCCTGCAACGTCAGAAACGCTTCGACAGACTGATAGATGCCTTTGCCATGATTGCCGACAAGTATCCGCAGTGGCATGTCGACATTTTTGGCGACGGCGAGGAAAAGGCGGTCCTGAACATGCAGATAGAGCGTTGCGGACTTGCCGGCAGGGTGACGCTGAACGCCCCAGTCGGCGACATTGCCGCCGAGTACATGCGCAGCCAGTTTCTCGTGCTGAGCAGCGACTTCGAGGGCTTCGGACTGGTGATGACCGAGGCTATGGCATGCGCCCTGCCCGTGGTAGCCACCAACTGCCCCTATGGTCCTTCTGACATCGTCGACGACGGCCAGAACGGACTGCTGGCAGACTTAACGGCGGCCGACCTGAGCAGTAAGATGGCAGCCATGATGGCCGACAGGGCCATGCGTGAAAGCATGGGCCGGAAAGCCCGGCAGACGGCGATGCGATACAATGCTGACGTGGTGATGGCACAGTGGGAAAGCGCCTATGCCAGCCAGTGCCGCAGCCGGAAGGCTGACAGCGGTGGCACTGGCGGCGAAGAAGAAGCGAAAGAATAGAAAACTATAGTGAATATGGGCAACTGGTACGACAAATACATGACCGTCTACGGACGTCCGTTCTGCGAGGTTCCGCAAGATATAATAAAAGGTACGCGCGAGCGACTGGCCGCCATGCAGAGCGACGAGCCGTTGGCATCGATAGTGATTATAGCCTACAACGAGGAGACTCACCTGCAGGCATGCCTGTGGGCCATCAGTGAGATAAAGTGTAAATATCCTGTGGAAATCATCGGCGTGGACAACGACTCAAAAGACCGGACGGCAGAGATATACCAGCAGGCCGGAATACCATATTACACCGAGTACCAGCACTCCTGCGGATATGCACGGCGCTGCGGACTGCAGCACAGCCGCGGACGCTTCTACTTCGACGTGGACAGCGACACGCTCTATCCGCCTCACTACTACGAGGTGATGCTTGAGCATCTGCTGAAGCCGGGCGTGAGCTGTGTGTCGGCCACATGGAGCTATTTTCCTGACGACAGCCACTCGCGGCTGAGCCTGCGCCTCTTCGAGATGGCACGCGACCTCTTCCTGTGGGCGCAGCACTTCAAGCGCCCTGAGCTTTCGGTGCGCGGACTGGTATTTGCATATAATGCCGACTACGGACGCAAGGAGCCGTACAGGGTTGACATCATCAGGGGCGAGGATGGCTCGATGGCGCTAAATCTTAAAAAGTATGGTAGGATTGTTTTCGTCCGCGACAGCCGCTGCCGCGCAATTACCGGCTACGGAACCATCGGCAGGCAGTCGATGTGGCAGAGTTTCCTTAGCCATGTCAGAATTCAGATGCGCGGAATTGGACGCATCTTCCACTCTACTGACCATTACGAAGACAGCGAAGACAATCTGGTGAAGTGACAGCTGGAGAAATTGCCAGATGCATTCTTTTTATTCTGCCGACCTGAAAATCTGAGAGCCGGTGGCGGCAGGGCTGTTGCCGTTTATCTGCACTACGAAGAGACCTGCAGGCACACTGCGCAGGCTAACGTCGAATTCGCGGTCTGCTGCCACTACGGAATGCTCCTCAAGAAGCCGGCCAGAGGTGTCGAAAATCCTTATTCTCATCGGTTGGCGGCCCTGCAGTGCATGAGCCTGTTCGCTGAGCGTGACATGCAGTCGCCGGCCTGCAAGCCGGAGGTCTGTCTCTGACGCCTGATGCTGGCTGATGCCTTCTATGTCGCCTATTCCAAGCACGTCGAGGAGTCCGCGATAGGTGTCTATCTGTCCGTAGCCATAGCTGTTATTGGGATAGGTGAGGCTGGGGTCGGGATGGGTGCAGGTGCGGCTGATAGTTGCCATGACGTCGTCGCGGGTGAGGGTAGGGTCGGCCTCAAGCCACAGGGCAATGGTGCCGGCAACTACCGGGCAGGACATAGACGTGCCGCTGTTGGCATGCCAGGCATACTTGCGGCCGTTGTGAACGAAGACTTCCTTGAAATAGGCGGTGTCGCGGTCGGTAGGATTGGCCTCTATGAAGTAACTGCTGTAGGACGAGACGACAAACGTGCCTGGGGCAACAACGTCGGGCTTCTGGCGGCCGTCGAGCGTGGGACCGCGCGACGAGGCTGGACAGAGGACGCCGCTGACATAGTGCTGCGGCAGCTGGCGATAGTTGCCGCTGCTGTTGACGAAGCCTGTGCGATGAGTAGTGTTGCCTACGGTAATCACGGAGCCGAAGGTTGCCGGAGCCAGAATGTTGTGGCTGCTGGTGGCATTGCACCAGTCGGGAGTGTTGCCGGCAGCATCTGCCGTGGAGAATGCGAAGGAGGGTTTGCCAAGCATGCGGACATGACTGTCGCTGCCCTCGGCGGTCAGGGCAATGGTGCCTAACTGCGAGATCGGACGGTTGGCATAAATCTCCATGATGTACATGTCGCCGCCCGTGCTTACTGCCTGATGGCGGCTGACGACTACGGCACAGGTGTCGCTGCCGACGAACATCGTGTCGCAGAGCAACGAGTCAAGGCGGCCGTCGGAAGAGGAAAATGCAATCTCTGACGTGGGCTGGCCGTCATGATAGGCTGCCCCGTAGCTGGCAAGACGCAGGGTGGTGCTGCCAGAGCTGTGAATGCGATAGGCTGCCGCCCTTGAATAGCACTTGACGAATGCACCGCCAGTGGCTTTGCCCAGCGGTTTTTCGGAATAGGTCAGCGCGTCGCCTTCATTGCCGGCGGCAACAACAATGATGTGGCCGGGCTTGTTGAGACGGTCGAGGAATGTTGCGAACAGCTGGTCGTCGTCGCTGTCGGTAAACGTATATCCCTCGCTGAACGATGCCACACAGGGCTTGCCGACGCGGTCGGCATAGTCGAAAAGATATTTGAAGCCAAGGGCATCGGTGGCTGTGGTGTATTTGTAGTAGTCTTCGGGACGGATGTAGATGGTGTCGCTGGTGACGGCATTGCATACCAGGCAGATGTCGCTGCCGGGAGCTATGCCGGGGTATTTGCCGTTGAAGCCGCTGCCGGCAGCAGTGCCTAAGGTGTGGGTGCCGTGTGTCTGGGTGCGCCCGTTGGTAGAACAGCCCTTGGCAGCTATGGCATCGGCAGTGACATAGTCGCGGCCGACGGGAAGACTGCTGCCGACGGTGTCGGGCGACAGCTGGTCCCAGAAGACTTTTATGCGGCATTCGCCGCTGCCGCCGTGGCTAAAAAAGGTGGGGTGCGTGAGGTCGAAGCCTACGTCCATCAGGCCGAGAACGACGCCACTGCCGCTGAAAGCCGGATGCTTGTCGGTGGCTGTGTAGGAGGGTAGCGCATTGACTATCCGCGGGACGGTGTCCATCAGTGCCTGTGACTGCGGACGGCTTGCCTCAATGCGCCTGACGGAAGCCTGCAGCGACAGTCGCCCAAAGGAAGACAAAGGCACGGTGGCAATGATTATGTCGCCTTCACGTGCAAGTATTCGGCCTCCAAGGTCTTCTATTACTTCGGGAGTGAATGTCTGCTCGTCAATGCTTATGAACACCGTTGCCTGTTGGGTGTTGGGTGTTGGGTGATGGGCAGAAAGCCTTCTCACCATTGACGACATCTTGGAAAAGTCAGACTGCTGTGCTGCCGCCAGCAATGATAGCAGCAGCAACACAGCAGTGATGATTTTCCTTGGCATAATGGTATGTAGTTTTCTTTACCTGCCACCGACAATGGCCTTCTTGCCATTGATGATGTACAGGCCGCGGGGCAGCCCTTCGGCATTGCCTGCAAGACGCTGGCCGCTGATGGTGTAGACACCGCGGATGCCGGCGCTTTCGGCAAAGGTCTCGGAAATGCCGCTGGTATCGCCGGCAGTGGTGAACGTGAAGCTGACGCTACCTGACTTTGCGTCTTCGCTGATGGCACTCAGAGAACCGCCGACAAGTCCGTCTTCGGAGTCGTAGAACTTGAAGTTGGGAAGCTGTTGGCTGTCGGCCAGAGTGGTGACTGACGATGTGCCGGGGAATGGGTCGCCCTTGAGGCTGGCAATGTATTCGGCACTCGTGTATGAGCCTCCGTAGGATGCCTTGTAGGCATCGCGCTGGTAGGTTGAAATCATCAGCCCGTCGGCAGGTATGACGGACACCGCAGGCTTGCCGACGGTGTTGTTGGGATGGTCGGTCATGTTGACATTGACGTATGGGTAGGCAACATGATAGGCCAATAGTCCGTGGCCTGAGGCAGAGACACTCATGCCACGCTGCTGGATGTTCTCAAGGACAATGAATTCACGGTCGTTCTGGCTGTTGACAATCTTGTAGGCCTTTCCGCCTTCTTCGGTTGTCGGCAGCAGTCCCTCAACCAGCTTGGACGATGTCAGCGGCTCGATGCTCAGCCAGCCCATGGCTTCCTGCTCCCAGGCGGTATAGGCTGCTGGCGTGTAGCTGTTGCCGTTGTAGAGCCCCTGATCCATAACGTCCCAGTTATCCATCGTCTGATTGTTGACCTTGCAGCCGTCGGCTGTGGTGGGGTAGAGGTCTGGCAGGCCCATGGCATGGCCGAACTCGTGGACAAAGACGCCTATTCCGTTGACGTCGTTCTTGAACTGGGGATGGAACAGCTCTGCATTGATGCCAAAGCGGCTGATGGTGATGCTGTCGTTGGCTTTCTTGTTGACGTTGCTTACCTTGGCCCACAGTGCATCAGAGGAACCGCCTTGGTTTTGACCGTAGCCGGCAAAGATGGTATAGATTAGCTCTACCTTATGGTCGCCGTCATTGTCGTATTCGGCAAGCACTACATCATTCTTTATGGAGTCAAGAATCTCGCTGAGCAGCTGGCTGACTTTCTCGCTGCTGCTGGCACCGGCACCATAGTAGGCCATATTCTCGGACATCGTAATCGGGCCTTTGACGTCGAACTGAGGCGTAAACGCTCCGTGGCTGACCTTTGCGAAATACTGACGGATGCTGTTGATGTTCTTGGTGTTGTTGTTGCCGAGGTCGGCCTGCTGGTCGCCGTTGAGGAACTGGTCGAAGGCCTGCAGTGGATTGTTGACACTGAAGGAAAGATCCTTGTACTGGACAAGCACAACCAATACGCGTGGGCTGCCCGTGTGCTGGAGGTATGTGCTGCTTTCAGAGACGGCAGCTGCTGCGCGGCGCAGTGAGGCACCACGCTCGTGGAACAGTTTTAGGCGCGAAGACTGCTTCTTGATGAAGGCTGCCTCTGCGAGAGTGCGCAGATGGACTTCGTGGGCCAGCAGATTGGTGGCTTTCAGATCGCCGTCGTCGGTGATGTCGGCAACGTAGTAGGCACCTTTGTCGAACTGTAGAAGCACGCCGTCGGTAGTGGCTGTCCAGTGCTGGTGCTCGTCTCCGAAGGTTTCTACAAGCAATGTGGAACCGTCGGGCTGCGTAACCAGCATGGCACCTGGCATGGCTGGAGCTGCCTTCATTGGCAGCAGTGCCACGACAAGTGCCATGATGGAAAACGCAAATCTGGTGAGATTTGTTAACTTCATTTTTTGATGGTCGATAATGCTGGCAATAGCTGTGGAAGCGAATTACATGTCGGTGAGTTCTTCCTCTGCATCTTCCATTACCTCCATCATCTTCGTAAAGACATTGGTAAATGCAGAGGCACTGGTGAGATACATCTCGGCATGCAGCATGAAGCTGCTCTCGTTGGGCATCAGCTTAATCATCTTGTACTTGTTGATTTCCTCTGCGCAGAGGTTGATCTTTGACTTGGTGAACTTCTCGCCATAGGTGAAGTATTTGGCAAGGGCAACATACATGGGAGACTCGTCCTTGTTGGAAACGATGACGAAGTAGACGTCGCCCTGACGCTTGAACTTGATGTCGCCGTCCTCGTCGATTGATGGCTGGTAGCCCTCGCTGCGCAGGTAGGACAATATACTGCTACGAAGATTCTGCTGGGCAGAACTCATTGATTTCTGTGCATAGATGTTTGTGCATAGCATCATGGCAATGGCCATAAGGAAATACTTGATTTTCATAGTTGTGAAATTTTATAGTTAATAAAGATGTTAATCACTAATACTGTTAGAAACAGAGTCTTGTTGTTTATGATATAAGCCTGATAGTTTTCGCAAAAGTAGTGAATTAACCTAAAACCGCCAAGTTTTTTGTTGTTTTTGTTCGGTTTTTAAGTTTTTAGGGGTTCACGGTCGTCGTGTTCATGGAATATGTGAACAACCGCTTGTTGGGTTCGCGACTCTTGTCTAACACCACCAGCTGGAACTTTATCTTCTGCTTGCCGCTCTCCGTGAGGTGCAGTTCGCTGTAGGGGACTTTTATTTCCACGACGTCGGTAGACGAGTCTGACTTCGGCGTGAACTCTGCCCAGCCGGCCACCTGGCCTCCGAGGGCAAACTTGCCGTTCCTGTCGGAAAGGCGAGTGCCGTTGCTGTCGTAGAAATAGGCTACTACTCGAATCTTTCTGTCTTTCATGCCGCTGGTAGACACATGGGCGTTGATTCTCATGCCGTCGCCGTCGCTGGTGCTTTGGTTGTGGGCAACAGCATGTGCCTCTACCTTTGCGGTTCCGGAAGAGGAATAGCTGGTAGACGACGAGGATGATTGGTTGCGCTGCTGGCTGGTCTGCGGAGTGACTGTAGAACGGCTGCTGCCGCTGTTGCTGTTACTGCCGTTGTTGTTCCCCTGAGCCTGAGGACGCCCGGATGCAGGATCGTCGCCTCTGGCGCCTCCGACTTTGTCCCTGCACTTCTTGATCCAGCTGTCAAGGTCGTTGGCCTTGGGCTTGTCGGGGCAGGATTTGGCTGCCGTGAAAGCCTTGATGGCCATTTGATACTTCTTCTGGTTGTAGAGGGTTATGCCTCGTTGGCGTGTTCCGCTATAGCATGACTGTGCAACGGCTGCAACACACAATACCAGTGATAATAAGAGAAAATATAGACGTTTCATAAGCTGTCTGTAATTTGGAGTTGTTACTTTTTCTTTTTCTCTGACACTTTGTCAAATTCTGCCTGGACTTTTTCGTCGGGCCATAGCTGTAGCGACAGCTCGTAGAACGACGTGGCCTGGTCATAGTCTTCAAGCATTTCTGCCTGTGCATTGGCAGCCTCGGCCCATGCGGCAGCGGCTTCCTTGAGTTTGGCGTTCAGCGCGGTCTCTAACTGTGTGGCTGACGCATAATCCTTTGGCATCAGCGTGTAATAGGAGGCTTCCATGCCCTTTAGCTTTATCAGTGCCTCCTTTGCTTCAAGAAGGGCTGTGGTGTTGCTGTTGTCGCCGTCGGCAGTCTTCTTGGTGCATGTCTCTACGAGTTCCTTGTATTCTGGCAATGCTTCCTTGGCAGCCTGTATGTCAGGGTCTTCACGGGTTGCGTAAACTGCAAAGGCGATAGCGACGGCTACGATGACAGCTGCTATTATTGAGATGATTTTTGCACTGCTCTTCTTCTTCTGAGGCTCTTGGGTCAGGCTGTCGGTGTTGCCCATGGCGGCGGCTGCAACAGGCTTCTGGCCCATTGGCTTCTGGGCTTCTGCGTTTAACTTGTCGGCAGCAGCGTTTAGCTCCTTTGCGGCAGCAGCCATCTGCTGTGTGGCCCTGGGGTCGAATGTCCGGCTCTTGGGAGCGGCAGTCTCTTTCTCCTGTTGGACCTTGGCATAGAAATTGTCGAAGTCGGCAAGCACTTCTGATGCCATCTCTGCCAGCTCGTGTGCTTTTATTCTGTTCCATGGCAGAGGCTCCAGACATTTGTGCATAGCCTCGTTGAGCGCTGACGACCAGCCGCTGCTGAGGTCGGCCATTTCGGCTCCGTTCTTAAGCATGATGCCTCCCTGGCCTGCAAAGGGCAGTTCGCCTTCGGCTAATTCGTAGAGCGATGCGCCAAGCGACCACACATCGCTGGCCAATATCGGCGCCGGGTTCTTGGAAAAACGCTCCGGACCCATATATGCCACGGCTCCGGCCTTACCGGCCCTCTGCGACTGTGAGCGAAGTGTGCTTCTGACGCGCTTGGAAATTCCAAAGTCTGTAATAAGGAATGTTCCGTTGCTGTCGACAAGAATGTTGTCGGGCTTGATGTCCTGATGAACTATAGGGTCTGGCTCGATATTGTGCAGGAAAGCAAGTCCAGAGCCGACATCCCTTAGAAATCTCCATAGCGTCTTTTCGTCTTCTTTTGACGGATGCAGCGTTCCAACCAGTTTTCCGGCAGAACCCTTTTCGCAGAAACCCATTGTCAGCAGAGGACGGCTCTGCCATATTTCGTAGCTCTTGGTTGTCAGAAGGTTTTCATGGTTAAGGCCAGAGGCAATCTGGTATTCGCTAAGGAATTCGTCGCATCCTTTCTTGTCAAGCGAAACATATATCTTGATAGCGATTATTTCGCCTGTTGTATGGTCGTTGGCCTCCCACACCTCGCCGAAACTGCCGCTGCCGATGTAGCGTTCCAAAAGATAGCGGCCATTGATTACAAGACCTTTGTTTAGTTCTTCCATGTTGTATGTGTTATATTATTTGTCTTTCTTTACTTCTTCAAGCTGAGGCTTCTGGCCTGCATTGCCGGCACTTGCAGCCCCACCGTTGGAACTCTCTGCAGTGCTGCCGCCTTTGTCGGAACTGCTTTCAGGCGTCTGGGAGCCGCTCTTGCTGCCCTTGCCGCTGCTTTCGGTGTTCTTTCCGTTTCCGTTAGACGAGCTTCCTCCCCTGTTGCCTGAGGGCGATGCAGAAGGAGTGTCTGAAGCAGGCTTCAGCCCATTGGCTCCTGGCGTTGCGTTTGTGCCTGTAGGCTCATTGCCCCTTCCTGCCTGCTGGCCGCCACCGGCAGCTGGCTGCTTGCTGCCGCCCAGAGCTGCACCGCTCACGATTTGCATTTTGCCTGCAGTCCTTATGTTATTGGCAATCTCGTCAAGCGTTACAAGGTCTGTCGCACTTTCAATGGCTGCTAAGTAGTATTTCCTTCTTTCTTCGTCGAAGTTGTATTTGCCGAGTTCCGTAATCAGCTCTGCACGCCGTGTAAGTACTTTGGGGTCGATATTCTTTGCAGCGCCTGTAACGGGATCGCTGTCTGCTTCGCCGTCTTTTACATTTTCGGTGTTGTTTGCAGTATTGTGGACGAACAGTTTCCATGTCAGTCCAGCAGTTACACCTATTATTAATAATAGTGCGGCAATGACGTACGTCAGTCCTTTCTTTCCCAGCTTGATGTTTACGATTCCGCTGTTGTTGATGTTGGTTGCTGCTTTTTCAGACTGTTCAGGATATGGTTCTGCACCAGCTACGATTTCGCATAGCACTGCGGTGACATTATCGTACCAGTCGGCCTTCTCAGCAGCCACCCACAGAGCCTCGCGGCATTCCTTCAGCGTGTTGCTGTTGTTGGCAATGATGTCCTCCAGCGTGTCGCCGGGTACCAGCTGTCCGTTGATGTACGTCTTCTTGTCGCGCAGCACTCCGCTCAGGCCATCGCTGCACAGCAGTATGATGTCGCCGTTGTAGACCTTGAACAAGCGGCTCTCAGGTACGGCTTTCTTGCCAGAGTCACCAAGACTGTTGACAACAATGTTGCCTTGCGGATGGTCGAAGGCGTCATCGTAGGTTATGATGCCTTTATCCACCAGAGTCTGCACGTAAGAGTGGTCCTTCGACAGCGGTTCTATGCCGCCAGCCTTGTTATACCTGTATGCACGGCTGTCACCGCACCACGACAATGACAGGTCGCCGCCGACAATCCATGCCATTATGATGGTGCTTCCCATTCCGCTCTGCTCCGGATTTTCCTTGGCAGACTGCTTTATGCGCCTGTCGGCCTCCACGATGGTAGCCTCCAGATATTTGCGCCTGCTGGCATGGCTCTTGGCCATTTCCGGAGTAATCTTTCCAGGTGCGAAAAAGTCGGTAACAGTGTCTATGGCGATTTTCGATGCCACCTCGCCGGCGTTCATGCCACCCATTCCGTCAGCCACCACCATAAGGCAGCCGCAGTCCGACAAGGTGTCAATCTTGTCAGGGGTCATCTTTCCCGGTTGGTTGTCGCCGAGATTATCGTCTACGTAGAAGTTGTCTTCGTTGCCGTTGCCAGGCACGCCCTCCACGTATTTTCCCGCCGGGTCAGTGTAGGCAACCATTCTGAATTTTATTTCCTTCATTTATTCTTTTTTTTGCGTTTTTTGTCTTTTCCGTTAGTGGGTTCTTCTACAGTCGCAACCTCCTCAGTGTCGCTACTTTCGGCAATCTGTTCCAGTGTCAGCGGCGTCTGCCTGTCAGTGGGCTTTGTCTGCTGCTGTGACGGTGAGAAATCTCCCACAGGCATCATCTTCCATTGCCCTTCAACGTTTGCGATGATGGCTGCCAGCTGAAACTGCAGCGTGCCAATGCCGCTCTGTGTGGGTATCAGGAATATTCCAGCGCGTGGCGTATAGCTGTTGTTGGGAATGGTCACCGTATTTGCAGATGCCACGCCGGAGAAGTCGGCGTCTTTTTTATAAATAATGTATTTCGGCGACTCGTCTTTCTGTTCCAGCAGCCATACCAGCCATCCCTTTACGTTGCCTTCAGCCTTTACGGGTGTCAGTCCCTGACCTCCGAATATGGAGCTGTCTGCTACGAAGTGCAGCAGTCCCTGCGAAGCGGTGACCGTCAGACTGTCGATTACCTGTTCCTCTCCGTCGCTGATGATGCTCTTGTAGAGTACAGGGCGATGGCTTTCCTTGAACTGGATGAAGTTGTCGTCGTAGTTCCATGGCTGTGCTATCTGGTCAGGAACGACGAATCCGTCCGTCGTCTTCACGCCTACAGCTTTTGCAGTGCCGAATTCGTTGCGTCCTTTCAGACCGTAGAGCTTCATCGTGGCAGTGTCCTGCAGCCTGTATGACTGTGTGATGTCGAAGAAGCATCCCTCGATGGCGTCTTCCACGAACTGCTGGTCAGACGACTTTACGAAAATCTGGGCAGTCATGCTTGCTGCAATCATCCAGAAGCCTGTCAGTATGAGAAGTTTTTTCATGAGTCTCTTAGTGCTGTTCCTTTTATTTTTCGTGCATGTCAGGCTGTCCTTGCCGTCAGTCGCCAATGACAGCTATAGGCACGAAGCGTCCCTTGGCGTAAGTTCCGCCGGAAACTATGGCCACCACTTCCCAGCTGTCGTTGTTTCTTACGAATATCGGGCCTCCTGAGTTGCCGCCTTCCGTGTTGTCGTTAGAGGCCATGATGGTTCCTCCGAGGTCTTTGCTCAATCCGTTCTGCGCACAGATGGCGTTCGACAGGATTGGGTTGCCGCGTCCAAGGCCATGCGGATAGCCTAGGATGTAAAGCTTAGTGCCTTGTTTCAGGTCTGTCGACAGGCTGCTGTTAGCCTTTAGGCCGTTAGAGCGTCCGTTCTCCACGTATGCAAAGTCGATAGTTCCCAGTGCGCCAGTGCGTATCTGAGTGCCGGCAGGTATCTCGCCGAGAACCTTTCCGCTGCCGTCTCTCACCAGGAAGGCTTCCTGCAGCGTCTGTATCTGGTCGTACTTGCCGACTTCGCTCACCTGGTCGCTGGTGAATTGGAATGAGCCGCTCGGTGATGTGCAGCGGAACTTTATCTTTGCATTACCGCTCTGGAATGCAACGTTCAGCAGCAGTTCTCCATATGCCGAAGCCTCATGGCCTTCAGCCACATGCACCACTCCGTTCCTCACCCGGTAATAGTTGGAATAGTATGGTGTGGTTACGTGTCGCGCGGTGACGAATTTGCCGTTGCTCAGCTGGAAACCCGTACCTGTCCATGCCAGTTCTTCAATTTCCTTGCCATTTATTACCGGCGTTGCCTCAATGAAGAATATGTGTGGGTGCAGTGCACTCATGTCGAAGCCGCCGTCGTCGCCAGCGACAATCCTTTTGACTATTACTCGCGGCTTCAGCTTCTTCAGGCTGTCAATGAGTCCGCCCTGGTTGCTTATCATGCGCTGCTGCTCCGCAATCAGCTTGGAGTTCTTCGCATTCATTTCGTTGGCCTTTGCCAGTTCGGCAGCATTGTCCTTAATCTGCTCCTGCTGCTGGAATATGACGTATCCTCCGGCGGCCACGCATACCAACAGCAGGCAGGCCAGTGCAGCAATGGCCGTCTTGTATGGTCTCAGCGCCTGATCGCGGAAGAGGCTCAGTCGGCGAGTAAGACCTATCGAGCCTACTGTGGCATTCTTGCCAGTAGGAACTATGAATCCCAGCTTCGGTCCGTTGGTAGACAGCTGTATCTCGTCGCCGTTCTGCAAATACCATTCGTTGGCCACTTTCTGTCCGTTGAGGAACGTAGGGTTAGTGGCCGACAGCTGCACCAGTTTCCAGTTGTCGCCGTCCTTGACGATGGCTGCGTGCCTGCGGCTGACAGTGCTGAACGTCTCATCGAAGCGCACCTGACATTTTGACGAGCGTCCCAGCTCTATCTGGTCGACGATAATTTCCTGCGACTCACCAGCCTTGTGGTATTTCGATGTTACTTTGTGTTCCAGTATGTAGTAGCGCTTCCCGGAACCTAAGACAGACTGCATGCCTGCCCCGATAGAACCTTTAAGTGTTCTTTTGTAGACTTGAGTTGGTTGTCCCATATTGCTATATAGTTTTTAGTTTTCTACTCTTATCTTTACGTCACCAATGCTTATGATGTCGCCGATTTTCAGTGCTATTCCGTCTTTCCCGGCCTCTACAGAGTTCACGTAGGTGCCGTTGAGCGACAGCTGCCAGGCCTTGTTGCGCCACTGCCCGTCGCGTATTATCCACAGTCCCGTCTGGTTGTTCATTTCCAGCGTACAGTGGCTTCTTGAAACATAGTTGCTCATGTTTTCAGTGATGGCGATGTCGTTGCTGACGTCGTCGGAAGCCCTGCCGACGGTAACTATGCGCCTCATTCCCTGCAGGTAGTCGGTGAGCAGGTATGTCCTGCCGTATTCTTCCCCCTGCATGATTTTCAGTCTCACGCTTCCGCAGGCTGGCGCGTTGCTCGTAATCTGCGACGCCCCATAGACGGGCTGGTAAATGCCGCTTCCGCCACCTTGTGGCAGCAGTGCCAGCACGGCATCGGCATCTTGCAGCCGCTGTCTGAAGTCCGGCTCCAGACATCCTTCAATCAGCCTTAGCCATGCTGCGCCGTTTTGAGCCTGGCTGAGCAGCTGGCGGTTCCAAATACCGCGTTTCCCGTTGCCGGTGTATCGCGGCAGGTCGGCTTCAGTCTGCAGGTCGCCGAATGGCAGCTGGTAGGTCAGCAGCTGATACATCATGACGCCGAAAGAGAATATGTCCGTCGTAGGCAGCACGGTGGCATTTCCGCGCTTAGGGTTCACCTGTTCGGGAGGCATGTATGCAAAAGTGCCGAATCGCTGCTGAGGTACGCCGAGTATGCCACGCTGTGTCATTCGGTTGTTCTGGTCGCCGGAAATGCCGAAGTCGGTGAGAATAGCCGTTCCGTCGGCTCTCAGCAGTACGTTCTCAGGCTTCAGGTCGCGATGCACCTTGCCGTGGCGGTGGAGGTCGCGCAGTCCGTAGAGTACGTGGCGTGCCGCCCTTGTGAAGTCCACCTGTCCGCGTTCGGCGGCAGTCATCAGGTCGCCGCCCTCGCAGAATTCCATTACGATGTATGGATTTCCTTCAGCGCTGCCTTTTTCTATAGAGTGTACAAGATAGTTGCTGGCAATGAGTCCCGTCTGGTATTCCATGTCGAAGCGCTTCAGCAGCTCAGGTCTTTCCTGCGCCGGCACTTCCCAGAGTTTCAGCAGTTTCAGTGCGTATTCCCCATGGCCGTCGGTAACGAGATACACGCAGCCAAAGGTGCCGGCACCAAGCATCTTCCTAACCCTGTACTTGCTGCCCACGGTGTCTCCCGGATGAAACACGCACCTGTTTGCACACATATAGTCAGACATCAGTCTTTCTTTTAGTCTTTGAATTCGAAGAGGCGGTTGCCCAGTGCTATGATGTCTCCGCTTTCCAGTTTCGTCTTCTTGGTGATGCGTATCATAGTACTCTTGGCCTCGCTCTTGTCTTCGATATACCAGTCTTTTCCGTCGTATGTCAGCAGAGCCTGTTCGGCAGAAGTTATCGTCTGGTTGTTAGGGTCGGTGTTTTCACGGTTCAGCACAATGCTTTCGCCGGAATAAGTCACCGGTTCGTATTCCTTGTCTTCCTTGCTCCATGCAATAGGCCTCAGCGTGCAGTAGATGACGTTCACGGGGTCGTCCCATGCATTTACCGTCCCCTGTCGCAGTGTGTGTCCGCAGTTGTGGCAGAAGCGGGCTCCCGGCATGAGGTCGGCGCCGCATCGCGGACACTTGTGTGTCTGTGCCTGTGGACGTTGGAAAGCCTGCTGTTGCTGCTGGAATGCCTGAGGCTGCTGGCGGAACGCCTGTGGCTGTTGTTGGACTACGGTGGGGGCAGGCTCGGCGGCGGCAGCCTGTGCCGGATGTCCGCACATGGGGCATGAAGCCGTGCCTGGTGCCATTTCATATCCGCAGTTCCTGCATACGGTAGGTGCTTCTGCTTCCTGAGTTCCGAAGACGGCACTGTCTCTCACCGTAGCCTTCAGCTGTTCGTCGTGGCTGTGGTGGCCGTGCTGTGCCGCATGCTGGCGGTCATAGACGTTGGCATAGTCTGTCATTGCACCGTGCAGCGGAGCATTGCATTTTTCACAGTTCTGGCTTCCTTCTGCGTTTTCCCATCCGCAATTCTTGCATCTCATAGTGTTTAGTATGTTATAGTTATTACTTCAGTTTGCTATATTATCGCAAATGTACTGATTATAATCAGAAACTTTAGGTTGTCAGTGTAATTATTTACAATATTTAACTTATTGTTCCTGTTTTCAGAGTTCTTATTTTTATTAGTATTTGTACCTTTGCGCCTTACAAAGGAGAACATTAATTCTGGACCCGTGAAAGTTAAGAAGTTTGACTCTCGCATATATCTTTATGTAGCAGGAGCTGCCGTGGCACTCATTATTGCCGTCATGGTGTTCTACGCTCTTGCAGATGTTTCCAAATCGGAAGCAACGGAATACGTATACATCGACGCCGACGACACCCGCGACTCTGTGGTTGCCAAGATACAGCCTTTTGCGCATAGCGCAGGCTTGGCTACGCTGCAGATGCTCATGCGCCATGCCGACTATGGCAGCAATCTCCGTACCGGGCGCTATGCCATTGAGCCTGGCGACGGAGCCGTCACCGTCTTCCGCCGCCTGCGCAGCGGACGGCAGTCGAGCATGATGCTCACCATTCCCGAGGCGCGCACCATGGACCGTCTGGCACAGCTGCTGTCGCGCAGGCTTATGCTCGACTCGGCAGCCATTGCTGCCGCACTGACGTCGCAGGACGTCTGCCGGCAGTACGGCTACGACACGGCCACCATTGCCGCAATGTTTGTGCCAAACACCTACGATGTCTACTGGAACATGAGCGTCGACGACCTGCTCAAGCGCATGCAGCGCGAACACGACCGCTTCTGGCAGGGCGAGCGCCTTTCGGCAGCCAACCGCATGCAGCTCACCCCCGACGAGGTCTGCACGCTGGCCAGCATCATCGACGAGGAGACGGCAAACAACGGCGAGAAGCCCATGATTGCTGGAATGTATCTTAACCGCCTTAGGAAGAACATGCCGCTGCAGGCCGACCCTACCGTGAAGTTTGCCCTCAGGCAGTTTGAGCTGCGCCGCATCTGGCAGAAACAGCTCACCATCGACTCACCCTACAATACATATAAGTATGCCGGACTGCCGCCAGGCCCTATAAAGATAGCGTCAGTGAAAGGCATCGACGCCGTTCTGGGTGCCGTCGAACACGACTATCTATACATGTGTGCCAAGGAAGACTTCTCCGGCACCCATAACTTTGCCGCCACCTACAAGGAGCATCTTGCAAATGCGGCACGATACACCAAGGCCCTCAACGAGCGCGGGATAAAGTAGAAAGCGCACTGCATGATGGCAGCAGCAAGACGTAAGAAATTTAAGTAAAAAACACTAAATACAGCTATGGAAGAAAAGAATGTCACTGCCGCTGAGGAGAAGAAGAGCCTCAGCTTTGTAGAGCAGTTTGTAAAGGAAGACCTGGAGGCCGGCAAGAACGGCGGACGCATACAGACGCGTTTCCCGCCGGAGCCCAACGGATACATACACATAGGTCATGCAAAGGCCATCTGCATGGACTTCGGCGTGGCCGAGAAGTTCGGAGGCATCTGCAATCTGCGCTTCGACGACACTAACCCCACCAAGGAAAACACTGAGTATGTGGAAAACATCATGAACGACATCCGCTGGCTCGGTTTCCACTGGGAGAATGTCTACTATGCCTCCGACTATTTCGACAAGCTCTGGGACTTTGCCATCTGGCTCATAGAGAAAGGCATGGCTTACGTTGACGAGCAGACCTCAGAGCAGATAGCACAGCAGAAAGGCACGCCTACGCAGGCCGGCACTGCAAGCCCCTTCCGCGACCGTCCCATTGAGGAAAACCTGCGCCTGTTCCGCATGATGAACACCGCCGAGGCTGTGGAGGGCAGCATGGTGCTGCGTGCCAAGCTCGACATGGCTAATCCGAACATGCACTTCCGCGATCCAATCATCTACCGCATCATCCACATTCCTCACCACCGCACAGGCACCAAGTGGCACTGCTACCCGATGTATGACTTTGCCCACGGCCAGAGCGACTATTTCGAGGGCGTCACCCACAGCATATGCACGCTGGAGTTCGTTCCCCACCGTCCGCTCTACGACAAGTTCGTCGACTTCCTGCAGGAGAAAGACCACCAGCAGCAGTACCGCCCGCGCCAGATAGAGTTCAACCGTCTGAACCTGACCTACACCGTCATGTCGAAGCGCAAGCTGAAGGCACTGGTCGACGAAAATCTGGTCAGCGGCTGGGACGACCCGCGCATGCCCACCGTCTGCGGAATGCGCCGTCGCGGCTACTCGGCACAGAGCATCCGCAACTTCATCGACTCCATAGGCTACACCAAGTTCGACGCACTGAACGACTACGCTCTTCTGGAGGCTGCCGTCCGCGACGACCTGAACAAGAAGGCCACGCGAGTGTCTGCCGTCCTCGACCCCGTGAAGCTGGTAATCACCAACTATCCTGAGGGCAAGAGCGAGGAGATGACTGCCGTCAACAATCCTGAGTGTGAGGCCGACGGCACACACACCGTAACCTTCAGCCGCGAGCTGTGGATAGAGCGCAGCGACTTCATGGAGGTGGCTGAGAAGAAGTTCATGCGACTGGCTCCCGGCAAGGAGGTGCGCCTGAAGAATGCCTACATCGTGAAGTGCGATGAGGAGCATCCATGCGACAAGGATGCCGACGGCCGCGTGACCACCATCTATGCGACCTACGACCCGGAGACTCGCAGCGGCATGCCCGGTGCCGACCGTAAGATCAAGGGCAAGACGCTCCACTGGCTCAACTGCCAGGATGCCGTCAGCGCAGAGGTGCGCCTCTACGACAAGCTGTTCTCCGTGGAGAACCCGTCGGCCGACGAGCGTGATTTCCGCGAACTGCTCAACCCGGAGTCGCTGAAAGTGCTCACCAACTGCTATGTAGAACCATTCCTGAAGGAGAAAAAGCCTGGCGATTTCCTGCAGTTCCAGCGCACAGGCTACTTCACGCTCGACCAGGACACGACGGCCGACCGTCTGGTGTTCAACAAGACCGTCGGTCTGAAGAGCTGAAGACAGCAATCGGGCATGTCGCCCGGCTGACATGCGACAATAAAAATTTATCTCTGCGAGTTATTTTCGTAACACGCAGAGATAAATTTTTTTCTTACGGAGATAATTTTTTATCTCACAGAGATAATTTTTTTTCTCACAGAGATATTTTTTTATCTCACAGAGATAAATCTTTATGACAGGAAGCCGAGCAGCACACCTGCTGCAACGGCAGAGCCGATGACGCCTGCAACGTTCGGCCCCATGGCATGCATCAGCAGGAAGTTATGACGGTCGTACTCCAGTCCAAGGTTGTTGGAAATGCGTGCGGCCATAGGCACTGCGCTCACGCCGGCGTTGCCGATAAGTGGGTTCAGCTTCTTGTCCTTCGGCAGGAAGACGTTCATCAGCTTGACGAACAGCACGCCGCTCATGGTGGCTATGATGAAGGCACCGGCACCGATGGCGAAGATGTAGATGGTGTTCATCGTGAGGAATTCCGATGCCTGCGTCGAGCAGCCGACGGTAAGTCCGAGGAGCATCACCACGATGTCGTTAAGCGCAGCCCCGGCGGTCTTGGCCAGACGGGTGGTCTTGCCGCTTTCCTTCAGCAGGTTGCCGAAGAAGAGCATGCCGAGGAGCGGCAGTCCGCTGGGTACGATGAACGTGGTCAGCAGCAGGCCTACGATGGGGAAGAGAATGCGCTCCGTCTGCGACACCTGCCGTGCAGGCTTCATCTTGATGAGGCGCTCCTTCTTGGTGGTCAGCAGGCGCATCAGAGGCGGCTGGATGAGCGGCACCAGGGCCATGTAGGAATATGCGCACACGGCGATGGCACCCATCAGGTTGGGGCTGAGCTTCGAGCTGAGGAAGATGGCCGTAGGGCCGTCGGCACCGCCGATGATGGCAATGCCTGCTGCCTGGTTTGGCTCAAAGCCAAGGGCCAGCGCAAACATGTAGGCTCCGAAGATGCCGAACTGGGCGGCGGCTCCGATGAGCATCAGCTTCGGGTTGGCCAGCAGTGCCGAGAAGTCGGTCATGGCACCGATGCCGAGGAAAATGAGTGGTGGGTACCAGCCCTGGCGCACGCCCTGATAGAAGATGTTCAGCACGGAGTTGTCCTCGTAGAGACCTATTTCCAGGCCAGCGTCGGCGCGGAAGGGAATGTTGCCCAGGATGATGCCCAGGCCTATAGGCACGAGCAGCAGAGGCTCGAAGTCTTTCTTGATGGCCAGCCAGATGAAGAAGGCACCAACGGCTATCATTATCAGATTGCCGGCCGTCACATTGGCAAAGCCTGTATATGTCAGGAACTCGTTGAAGTTCTCAATGATAAACTGCCACATAATTTTTACTTTTCACTGTTTACTGTTACTTCAGCCGATGGTCAGCAGGACGCTGCCCTCCATGACTACGTCGCCTGCCTGTACGCTGACGGCCGTCACGGTGCCGGCCTGCTCTGCCTCGATGTTATTCTGCATCTTCATGGCCTCAAGCACGATTACTACGTCGCCGACGGCAACACGGTCGCCGACCTTCACGTTGACGGCATTGATGGTGCCGGGCAGCGGAGCCTTCAGCGGCGTTCCGCCAGCGGCTGCGGCAGGAGCGGCAGGCGCCGGGCTGGCTGCCTGCGGGGCAGGGGCGGCTGCAGGAGCTGCCTGCGGAACGGTAACCTTGGGCTTGACGATGTTGGGATGCTTGGCGGCATTGATGGGCTGGGCCATTTCTACTTCGAAAGGAATGCCGTTGACGTTGACCTTGGCAATGTTGCCTTCTACTTCTGCAATCTCTACTTCGTAGTCAACGCCCTGTACTTTATATTGATATTTGTTCATATTGTTTAAGTGAAAGGTGATTTGTAGCCTTATTTTAGTTCTTGTGTTGTTGGAATGCGCGGAGCTGTGTGTGCCGTCGGCAAGACAGGCTCGTGGAAGTGCGTCATCTGGCTGTATTCGTCGTCCCAGCCAGTGTCGTGGGGCTTGATGGTGATGATGCCCGACTCAACGTCGTGGACGTCGTCCTGATACTGTTTCAGGGCCATGCCGATGACGGCCATGTAGACTTCACGGTCGATGCCCTTGCTCTTAAGGCCTTCCTGGAGAATGACACCCGTCTTGTGGCCCAGTTCGGCGGTCTTCTCAACGGTCTTGGTGATGGGCTTTATCGGCTGCTTGTGAGCCACCTTCTTGGCAGTGTCCATGTGGCGCATCAGAATGCCGAAGCCCGAGAAGGTGAGCCACAGCAGGGCAAGGCAGAGGAACACGATGCTCATGGCCATCACTGACATGCCGAAGCCATGAGGGTCTTCGCGCTTGAATTTCTCTACCTTAGACTCGCTGACCGTTGTCTGGTTCTGCGTACCGGGTGTCACGCGGTCGGCATGCTTCACTTCCCAGTCGGCAGCAGTGCCGCTCACGGCAGTGCGTGCGTAGGACTCGTCGGCCTGTAGCACAGGCACGGTCACGGAGTCGATGAGCTGAGTGGCATTACCGTTGAAGAGGCCAATCCATGTGGGAGTGTCGGTGCTGACGTTGGCAGACAGATGCAAGGCTCCCTTAGCGGGGCTGCTGCCAAGCTGAAGCACCACCAGCTGGCGGCCGCTGAGGCTGGTGCGTGCGTCGCCGTTGGGAATCTGGCTCATGCGCTTCACGCGCTCTGGCACGCTCATGGCTTTGTCCAATACGGAGCGGTCGGTGGTGATGTACATGCCGCGGATGTTGTACGTGGAGTGCGACACGTTTGCTATTTCCACCCAGCTGTTCCTTTCTCCGTATTCATCGATGAGGCTGTTGCCGTTGACGGTCATCACCTCGTTGAGCTTGATGCTGGCGTCCATCTGCGCCAGTGCCGGCACACCGGCGACAACTATCAGCAAGCCCAATAGGAATCGGAATTTAGTCATTGTTTGTGTTGATATTTTAGTGTTGTGTATTATTATAAGTCTTTCCTCGTGTGGTGTGGCGCTGCCCTCGTTTTGTGTGGCACTCCCCTCGTGTGGTGTGGCGCTGCCCTTGTCTGGCAGCCTATGCGCAGAAGAACAGCACTATTATCTGGGCTGTGAGGATGCGCAGGAACATTGACAGCGGGTAGACCGTGGAGTAGCCTAAGGCAGGTGCCTCTTTCGAGCAGATGCTGTTGGCATAGGCCAGTGCTGGCGGGTCGGTGTAGGTGCCGGCAATCATGCCTGCAATGGTGAAGTAGTTGAACTTATAGCGCAGTCTGGCAATGGGGCCTACGATGAGGATAGGCACGACCGTTATCAGGAAGCCAGTAAGTACGTAGAGCAGTCCGTCGCCCTCGACCACCGTCTCGAAGAAGTTTGCGCCGGCCTTTATACCCACGGATGCGAGGAACAGCACGAGGCCGATTTCCCTGAGCATCATGTTTGCCGACGTAGTGGTGTAGGTGACGAGGTGTATCTTGTAGCCGTAGCGTCCTATCAGTATTGCGATGATCAGCGGACCGCCTGCAAGGCCGAGCTTCATGGGGACGGGCATGCCGGGGATGGCCAGTGGGAATGAGCCGAAGATGAGTCCGATGATGATGCCTACGAAGATGGTGGCAATGTTCGGTGCGTCAAGCCTGCGGATTGAGTTGCCCATCTTGTTGGCTACGCGGTCGACGGCGTCTTCCGGTCCGACAACCATTATCCTGTCGCCAACCTGCAACGGCAGGCCTGCGGAGGCAAAGATGTCCATGCCGTGGCGTGTGACACGTGTGACGTTGACGCCGTGGACGCTGGAGAAATGCATTGATGCCAGCGACTTGCCGTTGATGTCGGGGTTGGTAATCAGTATTCGCTTTGAAACCATCGGCACGTCCTGCTGGTCCCAGTCGACTTCTATCACTGGGCCTATGAATGCCACGATGGCCTCGTAGTCGGCCTCGGCACAGACGATGAATATCTGGTCGCCGACGTGGAACACCGTGTCGCGGTTTGGTATAGATACGTGTCCGTCGTGCAGGATGCGCGAGCAGACAAAGTCACGGTTCAGGAAATCATGCACTTGCAGCAGAGTCTTGTCCTCAAGATATTTGTTTGTCACCTCAAGATGCATCTTGTGGGGCTTCTTTGTGGCATTCGACTCTTCCATTGCCACCAGCCGCTGCTCTTCTTTCTCCAGTTTCACGCGGCACAGGTAGCGTACGAGTATCGTTGCCAGAATTATTCCCACCACGCCCAGCGGATAGGCGCATGCATAGGCAGAGGCAATCTGCGGGCCGCCGTTGGGAAAGATGGTGCCAAGGGCCTCGTTGGCAGCGCCAAGTCCGGGAGTGTTGGTGACGGCACCGTAGAGTGTGCCAACCATCATCGGCAGGTTGACAGGGTTGCTGGTGTCGAAGAACACGAAGTAGCAGACGAACATGACGATGATGTTCAGCAGAATGGCCGCCGACGCCAGTGCGTTCAGCTTCAGTCCCTGTGTGCCGAAGCTTTCAAAGAAGCCCGGACCTACCTGCATGCCTATCATGAATACGAAGAGGATGAGGCCGAAGTCCTGCACGAAGTTGAGGATAGGGGAGGGGGCAGTGAAACCTATGTGTCCGGCGACGATGCCTGCGAACAGGACAAACGTCACCCCCAGTGAGACACCGCCGATTTTTATTTTTCCTAAATACACGCCTGCAGCTATCACTACTGCGTACAGAAGGGCTATGTGAGCCACCGAATCAGTAGTAGTGAACAAGTCGCTGAGCCACGAGAATGATTCCATAGATGAACTGAGTTTTTAAAATTGGTTGCAAAATTATAAAAAAATGCACAACAAAACTATTATTGTGCATTTTTTTTTCGGGGCATTTATTATTTTTTAAAATTGCGGCTACAGGAGATATTCCAAAATCTTCTCTTTCGGGCTGAACGGTCGCAGGTCTCCGAGGTTCATGGCGTGGACTGCCGCGTCTATGAGAGTACTTTCCGGCTCGTCGGAGGGCCTGTCGTCGATGCCGAGATAGAAGCGGCCGGCAGCGGTCAGCACCTGCTTTGGCACAAGTCCGATGATTTCCGTTCCTGTGACGCTCACTCCGTGTTCGCCGGCACAGCGGCTGACCTCTTCGAAGCAGCGGTGCAGCGGAGCCTTGCTGATGTCGGTGATGTTCATTGACACCTGTGCTATTCCGTACTCGTCGATGAACCATCCTATGGCCTTGGTGGCTTGCAGTGCGTGCGGACGGCCGGGAGTGCCTTTCTCGCGGACGTCGGCAGCAATGGCCTTGGCGACGGCAGTGTCGGTGGTGTTCAGATTGAAGTTGACGGCTATCAGGAAGTTGCGTGCGCCGATAACGGAGCATCCCGTGCGCGCCATCTGCTCGTCGAAGGGGCGTGCGCCCCAGTCGGGCCGTTCCTCAGGGTCGCTCATGCGCGCTGCCAGTCCTTCATATTCTCCGCGGCGGCAGTCGGCCAGGTTGCGGTGCGAGTCTTTCAGAGCCGCCGCCTCATAGCTGTAGCATGGGATGTGCAGCTCGCCGGCCACGCGCTGTGCCAGCTGGCGGGCCAGCACGGCACATTCCTCAAGGGAAATGCCGCTGACGGGTATCAGTGGCAGCACGTCGGTGGCGCCTATGCGTGGGTGGCGGCCGTGCTGCTGGCGCATGTCAATCAGCTGCGCAGCCTTGTCGACGGCTCTGAACGCTGCCTCGCAGACTGCCTGCGGTTCTCCGGCGAAGGTCATCACGGTGCGGTTGGCAGCCTCGCCGGGGTCGACGTGCAGCAGTTTCACACCGTCGACGCTCTTTATGGCCGTGGCTATCAGTTCAATCACTTCCGGCCGCTGGCCTTCGCTGAAGTTCGGGACGCATTCTATGATTTTTTTCATATCAGTTGTTTTTGTAACATGCAGAGATAAAAAATTATCTGCGTAAGATAATTTCGTAACATGCAGAGATAATTTCGTAACATGCAGAGATAATTTCCTGCATTTATATATACATTAATTATATATGCGCAAAGATATTTTTTTTGTGTCGATGGCGCAAACGTTTTCGTCAGTTTTTAAGTTAAAAAGTCAAAAACTTTCAGTCAACGTATTTGAAAACTTCCTATTTTTGCCCCGTACAGAGAAAAATGTTTAATCTATAAATAAAAACGTTAGTATTATGAAAAAGTTAGTTTTAGCAGTAATGGCCGTTGCAGCCATTGGTTTCACATCTTGTGGTAACAAGACACAGGCAGACGCTGTCGGTGTTGACTCTGTAGCATTGGTTGACTCGCTGAGCAGTGAGGCTGCACAGGGTGTCATCGACCAGCTGAGCGCTCTCTTGGAGGCTGGCGACGCAACGAAGCTGCAGGAAGCCCTGGCCGCTGCCAAGGACAAGATTGCAGAACTCGTGAAGGAAAACCCCGAGGTTGCCAAGGAGTATGTCGCAAAGGTTCAGACCTTCCTGAAGGACAATGCAGACAAGGTGAAGGCCGTTGTCGGTGACAATGCTGCCGTAGCCGCCGCCGTGAGTGCCATCTCCGACGTAGAGCCGCAGGCTGTCGTCAGCGGTTTCCTGGAGTCTGTAGGCGATGCAGCCACCGACGCTAAGGACGCTGCCGTCGACGCCGCCGTTGGTGCCAAGGATGCTGCCGTCGACGCTGCCACCGAGCAGGTAGAGGCTGGCAAGGCTGCCGTTCAGCAGAAGGCTCAGGAGACTACCGATGCCGCCAAGAAGAAGGCTGGCGACGCTGTTGACAATGCAGCCTCTGGCATTAAGAAGGGCCTGGGACTCTAAGCATGACGGACGGACAGCTCCGGTTTTACTGAACAGAAATGCCAGTTCGCTGAAAATTTTTGCGAACTGGCATTTCTTGTGAGTATCTTTGTGCTATAAAAAAGATATGAATAAAAATAGAAGGAGATACGTTATGGAAAAAATTCAGAAAATCGTGATGTTTTTGTCTGTTATCATAGTTGCAGCAGCATGTTCCACTGACGAGTTACCGACGTCTGACTCCGGCAGCATCATCAGCGGTGGCACCGGAGGCGCTTCCACGACCACCGGCGGCCTTGCGCAGTTCACCGTCAGCATCGACAAAACCACGGCCGAGCCTTCGTCGTCGGCATCGGCATATTATCCTGACGACGAGGACGACCCGTCGTCCATGACTTTCACAACTGAGATTGCCATCGACATGTCCAACCCGGTAGCCGTCAGCAGCAATGGCGTAGAGGTCACCGTCAGCGGCAATCACGTCACTGCCAACCATGGCACCGCGACAGGCGTGTGCTACGTACTCAGCGGCACCACTGCCAACGGTTCGTTCTCCGTTCTCGGCGACAAGAAGTACGGTCTCAGGCTTAACTCCGTCGACATCACCAATCCCGACAGCGCTGCCATCAACCTGCTCAGCAAGAAGCGTGCCTACATAACACTCAACGGCAGCAGCAAAGTTGCCGACGGCACTGCATCGCTCAGCGACCACAAGGGAGCCTTCTACGGAAAGGGAAAACTCGTGTTCGGCGGCTCGGGAGCAATAGAGATTTACGGAAATTACAATAACGGACTGCATTCTGCCGACTACATAGTCTTCAACAGTGGCTGTAATATTTACGTGAACTCCACGGCCAACCACGGCATCAAGACCAACGACGGCGTAATCATCAACGGCGGCATTCTGAATGTAGAGGTCTCTGCGGCAGCTGCCAAGGGCATCAATTCAGAAAGCGACATCATCGTCAACGGCGGCCGCACGACGGTCGTCACCACTGGCTCTGGCGCCTGGGACAGCACAGAGGCTGAGACAAAGAGCTGTGCCGGCGTGAAGACCGACTCAACCTTCACCATCAACGGCGGCGAGCTGTGGCTGCGCAGCAGCGGCTCTGGCGGCAAGGGCATCAAGGCCGACGTGGACGCCAACTTCAACGGCGGCTCTGTGTTCGTGGTTACCGAGGGTGGCCTGTACTATAACAACGGAAGCAGGGAGAACACAAACTATACGGGAAATACCGACAACATCAGCAGCTCCTACTACTCATCGCCCAAGGGCATCAAGGCCACCGGCAACGTCAACATCAGCGGCGGCTCTGTGTGGGTGCGCACCAGCGGACGCAACGGCGAGGGCATTGAAAGCAAGAACCTGCTGAGCATCAGCGGCGGCGAGACTGCCGTCTACGCCTACGACGATGCCATCAACAGCAAGAGCCATCTGACCGTCAGCGGCGGCTATGTGTATGCCCAGGGACGCAACAACGACGGCATCGACTCCAACGGCAACATGTACGTCAAGGGAGGCACTGTCTATGCCGTAGCTTCGGGACAGCCGGAGGTGGCTCTCGATGCCAACACCGAGGGTGGCTATAAGCTCTACCTCACAGGCGGCACCGTCATCGCCGTTGGCGGAATAGAAAGCGGCAGCAGCCTCTCGCAGGCCTGCTATCAGGCATCCTCGTGGAACACTGACACATGGTATTCGCTGACAGGCGCCGACAGCGCAATAGCCTTCAAGACCCCGTCGGGCGGCGGCAACGGCATCGTCGTCTCCACAGCATCGACGCCATCGCTCACGTCGGGCGTCAGCGTCACCGGCGGAACAGCATACTTCGGCGAGTTGCTCAACGTCGGCGGAGCGGCCAGCGGCGGCTCGTCAGTGAGCCTGTCGTCCTACAGCGGCGGACGCAGCATGGGCAACACGCCGGGCATGCGGCCCGGAGGGTGGTGACTGACCGGCTTCCCTCCGTTTTTTGCGGAGTTTGGCATGCACGGCCCAGAGTTCGACAGACACGGTCCGGCATTCGATATAGACAATCAAGGATTTAACATACACACAAACATATTACACAATGAAGAAGAAATTATTATTCCTTTCGCTCCTGGCGTCGTTAAGCACGGGCCTCCGGGCCGACGACTTCCAGTACCTGGTGTTCACGCTTTCGGACGGCACCACGAAGAGCATTTCGGCCACAGGCCTGACGATGACTTTCGCCGATGGCATCCTGACGGTGACCGACGGCACGAAGACCCTCAGCCTCACCGCCGCCCAGCTGACGAAGATGGAATTTTCCAACGATGACGCTGCCGGCATAGCATCTCTGACTGTCGACGAGCTGAACAGTGCCGACGCACAAGTCTACGACCTCAACGGCCGCCGTCTGCAGCAGCCTCTCTCGGCTCTCGGCAAGGGAGTCTACGTTATCAAAAGCAATGGCCACTCTACTAAAATACAAGTGAAATGAAACACACTCTTTCAGTAATAGCAACCTTGTTGCTCTGCATGGCGATGCATGCACAGACGCTCAACGTGCAGGTGGGTGGCACCGTCAGTCAGATAGCTGCATCGAAGGCTGGCGAAATGACATTCACCGGCGGCTCACAGCTGACGATACTCGGCAAGACCTACAACCTCAGTGACATCACCAAGATGTACACCGACGCTACGGCTGTTACCGACAGCACGGTGAACATTGTCTACGACGGTGCCTCGGCACTGGTATACGTGGCAGGCAACGTCACTCCATACGTCACCGTCACCGTCAGCGGCGCCCACGTAACCATCGACCCATCGAGCCTCGTGGGTGACGACACCTGCGGCGAGATAACGTACAACCTGTCAGGCACTACCAGCAACGGCTCGTTCAGCCTGTCTGGCACGTACAAGGCTACCGTAGCCCTTAACGGCGTTGACATCACCAATCCCGGCGGAGCACCGATAAACATCACCAATGGCAAGCGCATAAAGATGACGGCCAAGAAGAATACCACCAACACGCTTACCGATGCCGCCGGAGGTTCACAGAAAGGCACTCTCTACTGCAAGGGCCACCTGGAGATGCAGGGCAACGGCGTGCTGAACATCAACAGCCTTACGGGACACGCCATAAAGACCGGCGACTACATGGAGCTGAAGAACATTACGCTGAACATCAACTCAGCAGCGTCTGACGGCATCCACGTCAACGAGTATTTCCTCATGAAGAGCGGTACCGTGACCATCAAGGGCGTTGGCGACGACGGCATTCAGGCAGAGCTGGACGGCACTACGCCGACGGCAGCCACCGACGACAGCCATACCGACGAGGACACAGGCAGTGTATACATCCAGGGCGGCACTCTCAACATCAATGCCACTGCCGACGGAGCCAAGGCCATAAAAGCCGCCGGCGACGTAGTGATCAGCGGTGGCGAAATAACCATCACACAGACGGGAAACCTTGTCTCGGATGATTCAGGAGTGAGCTACCCGACGAGCATTAAGGCAGACGGCAACGTAACCGTCACTGGCGGCACGATAACCATCAACAACACAGCCGCCGGCGGCAAGGGCATTTCTGCCGACGGCACGCTGACCATCAGCGAACTCACGGCAGCGACGGTGGTGGACATTACGGCCAACGGCAAGGGCGGCATTGTGGAGACCACAGCGACGACAACGACGCAGTCGTCGTACAAGGTCTACGTGGCAGCCTCCAACAGCGGCGGCTATGGCGGCGGCCCTGGCGGCGGAAGCAGCTCGGCCTGGTCGACCATCTATCTCTACAAGAGCGACGGCACACTGGTGAAGCAGTTGACGGACTACGTCACGAAGACCAGCGGCTACAGCTCCTACAAGTTCTACTATTACGACTTCGGTGCTGCCGACAGCGGAACGTATTACTTCAAGGGCGCCAACTATAACAGCCGCGGTACGACGTATGCCATACAGTCGGCAACATTCAGCGGCCCTGCCAGCGGCAGCGACGTATACTACATGCTGAGCAACAGCTATACGACCAGCGGCAGCACGCGCACATACTCTTTGTCGAACGTCACCAGCACCTATGGCGGCACCGACGACCTGTCGGAAGACAATGGCACCAGCTATAACGCTGCCGGACTGAAAGCCGACGGCAACTTGACCATCAGCGGCGGCACCGTGACCGTCAGGAACTCGGGCGAGATGAGCAAGAGCATAAAGTCGAAGGCCACGACGACCATCAGCGGCGGCACCGTGACGCTGACGCCCAGCGGCGGCATGAAGATTGTGAACAGCGACGCATCCTACAGCATCGGCGTGAAGACGGTTGACTTCGTGCAGTCTGGCGGCACGCTGAACATTACGGCCTCCGGAACTGCCGGCCGCGGCATTTCGGCAACGAACATCACCACCGACGGCGGTACGCTGACCATCAACGACAGTGGTGCAGGCTACACAGGCAGCAGCGATGCCTACACCGCCAAGGGCCTGAAGGCTGACACGAGCATCAAGCTGAACGCAGGCACGATAAGCATCACCATGACCGGCAACGGCGGCAAGGGAATAAAGAGCGCAGGCACCTACACGCAAGGCGTTTCCGGCGGCAGCGGTCCCACGCTGACCGTCAAGACTACCGGCAGCTCACAGTCGTCGGGCAGCAGTACGGGCAACACCGGCTGGGGCGGCCCCGGCGGCATGGGCGGCAGCTCAGGCAGCGACGCCAAGGCCATAAAAATCATGGGAGCGGCCTATCTCTATGGCGGCACCACGGAGGTCAGCACGGCTACCGACGGCGCCGAGGGACTGGAGTCGAAGACGGCTGTCTACGTTGAGGGCGGCAACCACTACTTCAAGTGCTACGACGACTGCATCAACTCGTCGGGAAAGATATTCTTCAACGGAGGCGTGACGGTCTGCTACAGCTATGGCAATGATGCCGTCGACTCCAACGCCGGCACCACGGGGGCCATCACCATCGGCAACGGCACCGTGTTTGCCTACACCACACAGGGCTCACCGGAGGAAGGACTTGACTGCGACAACAATTCCTACATACAGATTACAGGCACAGGCATAGGCATCAGCGCCGGCGGCTCGCAAGGCGGTGGCGGCGGATGGGGAGGCAGCTCGTCAGGCAACACCATCAGCAATGCCGCGCAGGGCTACAACTTCGTCACCAGCAGCATAAGCTACCAGACGGGCCGTTACTACACGCTTGCCGACGCTTCGGGCAACAACCTTGTGACCTACAGCGTGGAGGCTGCATGCAGCAGCTCGCTGGCCCTCTTCACTGCCAAGGGAATGGTGAAAGGCTCGACATACAATGTGAAGTATTCCACCGTGCAGCCCACAGATGCCACCACCGCATGGCACGGCGTCTACCTGGGTTCGTCGCATGCCGGCACTACGAGCGTCACCAGCTTCACGGCCCAGTGAACGGCACTCAGCAGTATAGCAGTTGCAAGCATATCCATTGAAAACCATGAAATTGTTTCATCAACAGTCAAAATATGAGAATGCGGCTTACGCGGTGCTGTGGGGAGTACTCTTCGCAGCACCGCTGCTGAGCGTTTACCTGCGTACCATCAGCAACGCCTACGCAGAGTTTCCGTGGCGTGAGGTGCTGATGGTGTGGCAGCACTTTGCCATCTACCTGCTGTTGTTCCTGATACACAATTATCTGCTGGCGCCACTGCTGATATACAGGCATCGCAACGTCATGTACTTCTCGCTGGCAATATGCCTGGTGGCTGTCTTTGGCGTCTATGAATGCACCGACACACCAGACCATGTCCGCCATGACGGCAACAGGCATGGCTGGCTGGAGGAGCGCATGCCCGAGGGCATGCAGCGCGGTGGGCATGCTCCCGGCGACCGCATGCACGGCGGCATGCACGACGCACCGTTCGCCGCTGGCGAGATGCCCCCGATGGACGAGCCGGACATGATGGCAGACGGCGGCAGGGCCGGCAAGAAGCCTAACCACGTTCCGCCGCCATTCATTGGCGAACACGACATTGTGGCCATCCTCGTGCTGATACTGCTCTTCGGGGCAAACCTCGGCGTGAAGGGATATGTGAAGTCCTACGACGACCGGCGCAAGCTGGCAGCCATGGAGCGGAAGAGCCTGGAGCAGCAGCTGGAATACCTGAAATACCAGATAAACCCGCACTTCTTCATGAACACACTGAACAACATTCATGCGCTGATAGACATCGACCCGGCGAAAGCCCAGGAGACGGTGCTGGACCTGTCGAAGATGATGCGCTTCATACTCTATGAGGGCGACAAGAACGGTGTGCCGCTGACGCGCGAGATGGAATTCATCGGAAACTACATCAAGCTGATGCGCCTGCGCTACACCGACAAGGTAAACATCAGCGTCGATCTGCCCACGGAGCTTCCTAATCGCCAGCTGCCGCCGCTCCTGCTGATAACGTTCATCGAGAACGCTTTCAAGCATGGCATCAGCTATCAGCACGACTCGTTCATCGACATCAAGGTAGGCATTGCCGGTGACAGGCTCGACTTCCGATGCCGCAACTCAAAGGCCGACCAGCTGCCAGGAGGCACTCAGCGGCAGCCGGGTGGGGTAGGGCTAAGCAATGTTAAGCAGCGGCTGAGGCTCATCTATGGCGACGACTTCAACCTGCACATTGACGACCACTCCGACGTCTATGAAGTCGCTCTTGACATCCCTCTCAGCAGGGAATCAGCTGCTGGCTGAAATAACATGCAGAGATAATTTCGTAACATGCAGAGATAATTTTTTATCTTACGGAGATATTTTCGTAACATGCAGAGATAATTTCGTAAGTCATTGAGATAATTTTTTATCTCGCACAGATAAATTTCTGCACCGCAATGAAAGACTCCCCGGCGTTGCGTGGAAGCACATAAAAAAAGAAAAGGGGTCGTCATCAGTGACGGTCCCTTTTCAATGTTATGAATAAACAAATGTAATTGCTTAGTCGGCAATCAGCGTGAAGCGCTTGAAGGCCGTAATCTTCAGCTCCTTGTCCTGCTTGGCGAGCCACTGTGCAACGGTAGCCTTGTCGCCGTCTCCGAACTGGAACTCCTGGTCGACGAGGCAGCTCTCCTTGAGGAACTTCTGCACGCGGCCCTTGGCGATGTTCTCAATCATAGGCATCTTCAGCTGAGCCTCGCCCTCGACCTTGCTCTCGGCAATAATCTTGCGAGCCTCGTCGGCCTGCTCCTGTGTGAGCCAGCCCTTGGCCATGTTAGACTCGATGTGATCTTCAGAGTCTACAAGGTTCGGGTTCAGACCGGCCTTCTTGAGTTTCATCTCAACGAACTTCTCAACCTGCTCCAGCTTGGTCTTCTCGACGGCAGTCTTGTACTCCTCGTCAAGGATTTTCTGGTCTACGCTGGCAGCGTCGAGAGCAACGGGCTTCATGGCTGCAACCTGCATGGCAACAAGGTGGCCCTGCTCAGCGGCAGGCTTGTTGGTCTGCACCATGGTGCACAGGGTGTGCTTGCCCATGTGGTCGTAGACTTCGATGTTCTCGCCTTCGAGAGTCAGGTAGCCGTCAAGCTCCATCTTCTCGCCGGTGATGCCGCTGCGCTGTGTGACAGCCTCCTGGGCGGTCTGGCCGTTGATGGTCAGGGCCTTGACAGCCTCGATGTCCTGAGCCTTGGCAGCGATGGCAGCGTCGAGGATGCTCTGGGTGAGAGCGATGAAGTCGGCACCGTTGGCAACGAAGTCGGTCTCGCACTTCAGGGCCAGCATGGCGGCAAAGCCGTCGACAGCCTTAACGAGTACACAACCATTTGATGTCTCACGGTCGCTGCGCTTTGCAGCAATAGCCAGGCCACGCTCGCGGAGCAGTTCCTTAGCCTTGTCGAAGTCGCCCTCAGCCTCGGTCAGAGCCTTCTTGACGTCGGCCAGACCTGCGCCGGTCATTGCGCGAAGCTTCTTGATATCGTCTATTGAAATAGCCATTTTCTTAATGCTTAATACTAAATTCTTAATGTTTGATAGTTCTCTTTGTTTGCTTTGCACGGTCTTAACGCATAATGCCCTCAGGCGTCAGTCCTATCGGGCATTATGCATTAAGCGTTATGCATTACTCTGCGGCAGGTGCCTCTTCAGCAGCAGGTGCCTCCTCAGCGGCAGGAGCCTCAGCAGCGGGAGCCTCTTCCTCGGCAGCCTTGCGAGACTTGCGTGCCTGACGGCGCGGAGTGTTGTCGGCTTCTGCCTCAGCCTGAGCCTCGGCGGCCTTTTCGTCAGCCTTCTCGACCTTGCGCTCCTCAGCACCCTCGTTGATGGCGTCGCAGCAGGCGGTGAGGATAACCTCTACAGAGTCCTTGGCGTCGTCGTTGGCAGGGATGATGAAGTCGATGTTCTTCGGGTCGGAGTTGGTGTCGACAATGCCGAATACGGGGATGCCCAGACGGTTAGCCTCGCGAACGGCAATCTGCTCCTTCATGACGTCTACGACGAACAGTGCGCTCGGCAGACGGGTCAGGTCGACGATAGAACCAAGGTTCTTCTCCAGCTTGGCACGCTGACGGGTAATCTGCAGAAGCTCGCGCTTAGAGAGGTTGGCGTAGGTGCCGTCCTGCATCAGCTTGTCGATGTTTGCCATCTTCTTGACAGCCTTGCGGATGGTGGGGAAGTTGGTGAGCATGCCGCCCGGCCAGCGCTCGGTAACGTATGGCATGCCTACGCTCTGCGCCTTGCTGGCGATGATTTCCTTGGTCTGCTTCTTGGTGCCTACGAAAAGCACTTTCTTGCCGCTCTTGGCAATCTGCTTGAGGGCGTCAGCAGCCTCGTCAATCTTAATAACTGTCTTGTGAAGGTCGATGATATGGATGCCATTGCGCTCGGTGTAGATGTACTGAGCCATTGCGGGATTCCATTTGCGCTTTAAGTGGCCGAAGTGGCAGCCAGCCTGAAGCAGTTGGTCAAAATTTGTTCTTGCCATTGTTTTTCTTTGTTTTGATGTTGTTTACTTTCTTTTTAATTCTTTGTCCAGAACCAACCGGTGAGTAATTGAGAATTGAGAGTTGAGAATTGAGAATTGTGATTACTTTCGTTTTCTTGTCTCAGCCAAGTCTCCCCGGTTTAGATACTAAACTATTCAGTATTCAAATTTGAGAATATCAAATGGAGAAAGGGTAATCATAATTCTCAATTCTCCATTCTCAATACTCAATTGAATATTAACGCTTACTGAACTGGAAGCGACGACGTGCCTTCGGCTGGCCGGGCTTCTTGCGCTCCACCTCGCGGGCGTCGCGGGTCAGGAAACCGTGGTCCTTAAGCTGCTTCTTGTCCTCGGCATTGATTTTCACCAGTGCACGGGCAATGGCCATGCGCAGAGCCTGGCTCTGGCCGGTGAAGCCGCCACCGTCAAGGTTGGCCTTAATGTCGTATTTTCCAAGAACGTCGAGAGCTTCTAATGGCTGCTTGACAACGTACTGAAGGATGGCTGAGGGGAAGTATACCTCTAAGTCTTTTTTGTTGATCGTAATCTTGCCAGTACCCTCTGACAGATAAACGCGAGCTACTGAACTCTTGCGACGACCTATTGCGTTGATGTATTCCATCTTTATAATTTACTGTTTTACGATTTACAATTTACAATTTATCACTTGTACTGATTGATGTCAATAGCCTTTGGCTTCTGAGCCTCATGTGGATGCTCAGTGCCCTCGTAGACATACAGGTTGTTCAGCAAGGCACGGCCGAGAGGACCTTTGGGAAGCATGCCCTTGACGGCGTGCTTCAGAATGCGCTCTGTGCCGAAGGGCTTCTTGCGAAGCTCGGCAGGGGTGTTGAAGCGCTGGCCGCCGGGATAGCCGGTGTAGCGTGTGTAAACCTTGTCGGTCTCCTTCTTGCCGGTGAAGATAATCTTCTGGGCGTTGATGATGATGACGTTGTCGCCACAGTCCTGGTTAGGAGTGAATGTGGGCTTGTACTTTCCGCGGATAATCTTTGCGACTTTTGAGGCAAGACGGCCTACTACCTGGTCGGTAGCGTCGATGACTACCCATTCCTTCTGCTCACGAGCAGCTTCCTTGCTAACGGAAACAGTCTTGTAACTTAAAGTGTTCATTTCTGTAATTTGACTTTGCTTTTATTATTATTTCTTGTTACACACACAGACAAACGTCGCAGAGGTCTAACTCCCTGCTCGCTGTCTAACGTCGGTGCTGAACTGAAGATTCACGAACCGCAATGTCCGGCCAAAGGCACTGCTATTCACACCACAATTCACGGGGATTCTAAGTCTCTCCCCCAAATAATCGGACTGCAAAGGTACACCTTTTAGGATTAAAAGGATGTAGAGGGGTGAAATCTTTTATATTTATTTAACTATTCCACGGATAACAAACCACGCATGCATGGCTAATGTGGTGAGAAGACCATAGTGGTGGCGCATTACGCGGAAGCGTTCGCGCAGTGATGCGCGGTGGTTCTTGGTTGTGGTGCCTTCCTCGGTATAGTTGGCCACCACGATGCCGATGTTGCACAACGGGAGTTCCATGCGCTCGGTCTCGTGCATCACACGGATGCACCAGTCGACATCTGCGGAGAACTTGTACTGCGTATCGTAGTGTATGTTCTTGGCAATGTCTGTCCTGGCGTAGAATGCCTGATGGCACACCAGCATGCCGCTCTTGAACGAGCGCCATGTGAGAGTCTTGGGTGGCTGGAGGCGGCGCGGATAGAGGAAGCGGCCTTCGCCGTCCACGATGTCGGTGTTGCCGTAAAGCACGCCGGGACGGCAGTCGGTGCCCATCTCGCTGAGCTGGCAGCGGCTGACGATTTGCTGCAGGGTGTCGGCAGAAGGAAAAGTGTCGCCGGCATTCATGAAGACGACGTAGTCGCCGGAGCATTGCGTAAGCCCTTTGTTCATGGCGTCGTAGATGCCCTTGTCTGGCTCGGAGCAGATGATGACTTTATGGCCGTTGGACGATGCATCCGACCTTTGCTTGTACTCCTCGGCAATGGCTATGGTGCCGTCGGTGGAGGCACCGTCGATGATGAGGTGTTCTATGCCGGAGTACGTCTGGCAGAGGACGCTGTCGAGTGTCCTGCCGACAACGCCGGAGGCATTGTATGTTATGGTGACTACGGAAAAGCGTATCATGAGGGTTGCTGTTTTTTCGGTTTGCTGATTTGCGGAATTCCCGGCTTCACGTTCAGCGGCTGGCCTGCAGTTCCAGAAATTTCTTTACCACAGCCTGCTGACTGTAGCAGCGGTTGACCTTGTGCAGGCAGGCCTTGTGGAGACTGTCGGCGTCGGGGTGGCCGAGGACAAAGCTGATGCCGGCGGCAAGGTCGGCGGCGTTGCCGCTTTCTGCCACGTATCCGTTCTGGCGGTGCTCAATCATTTCCGGAATGCCTCCGACGTTGAAGCCCACCGCAGGCACTCCGCAGGCCATGGCTTCCATGATGGTGTTGGGCAGATTATCTTCCATCGACGGCAGCACGAAGACGTCGGCGGCGCTGTAGACTGCGGCAATGCGCAGTGGCTCGCTGATATAGCCTAACGGCGCTGCCGGCAGCGTGAGTTTTTCGGCGACCTCTTCGGCATGGCCTCCGAGAATGGCAACTATGGTTTTCCTGCCTTCCTGTCCTGCTCTCTTCTCGTCTTTGTGTTCTCCCAGCATGTTTACGGCTTCCACAAAGTATTCCATGCCTTTGCGTGGGTCGGTGACACGCTGTGAGACGAACAGAATTATGTTGGCGTCGGCAGGCAGTCCCAGTTGCAGGCGGCACAGTTGCTTGTCGTGCGGACGGAATGTGCGAGTGTCTATCGGATTAGGAATGCTGACGATGTTCTGTCCTTTCAGCAGGGCGCTCTTTTCAGCTTCGCCCTTTAGCCATTCGCTACAGCAGACAAAGGTGACTTTCTTGCCGCTGAGCATCTGCTGCTTTTTCTTGAAGACGCGCCGTGGCAGGCTGCTGCCAGGCATGAGGGGACATTTGTCGCAACCTGTGTGGAACTGCTCGCAGCCACGGGCATAATGGCATACGGCTGTTGCCGGCCAGAGGTCATGCATGGTCCAGAAGACACGCTTGCCGGAGTCGAGAATCTTGCGTATGTCGTGCAGCGAAAGCATTCCCTGGTTGATCCAGTGCAGGTGGATGATGTCAGCATCTTGAAATTCCTTCAGGTGTGTGATGTCGGTGCCGGCATTTGCGATGTCTGCCTCGAAGATGCGCTTGCGGCACAACTTCATGGCGACCCATATTACGAAGCGTTCCCATAGGAAGTTCCACTGCTGCCGCCAGGCTGGCTTCAGTGCGCTGACCGTTAGCTGATTGCCTGACTTCTCACGCACCAGCATGTGTGTCTTCACCCCATTGGCGTTGAGTGCCTCCATGAGTCTGTTGGCTGCCACGGCTGCACCGCCCACCGTGTCGCTGCTATTTATAATAAGTACGCGCATTCCTTATATATTTATTCTTTGTTGATGAGAATTGAGGACCAAAGGTTGTAATTCTTTGTTGATGGGCATGATTGTTGGCTTATTGCTGTGGTTGGTAAGTACGAGGCACTGTCTGGCCGACAGGCGCAGGTCGCTGGCAAGAGAGTATGTGCGTCCCGTAGGCACGTCAAGCCATGTCGTGCAGCTGCCGATGACTTCGGCGTAGCGCTCAGTGTGCATCGTTGCCCTGTGTGACGTGCCGTTGATGATTGTTATAACCGTTTCCTGCTCTGTCTGTCGGGCTAAGACGTAAATGCCATTCTGCGGAATGAACTGCGTCTGTCGTCCGCATGCCACGGCAGCGCTTCCCTGTCGCCAGTGTAGCAGTCTGCTGAGCCATCGGAACATGCGCTGCTGTTCGTGTGTGCGTCCCTTGGCTGTGAAGCAGTTGACGGCATCGCCGGGAAAGCCTCCGGGGAAGTCACGCCGCACGTTGCCGTCGCTACTGGCTTTGGTACCGCCCATAAGTATTTCCGTACCGTAGTATATCTGCGGCGTGCGCCTGACGGTCAGCAGCAGGGCCAGTGCTTGCTTCAGGATGCTGGCGTTGCCGTTGTCGCCGAGGAAGCGGTCGGTGTCGTGATTGTCGAGGAAGGCCATCACGTTGTCTGGATTGCTGTAGAGAAAGTCGTAGACGAGCGAGTTGTAAACTCTGTTGTACCCGTCAAACCATTCGTCGGTCTCTTCGCCCTTCGCTCTGTTTATCTTGTCGAAGAAAGAAAAGTCCATGACCGACTTCAGATGTGAGTTCGGCAGCTGCACGGCAGCATTTTCTTTCTGAGAGCAGAATGGCGAGTCCTGCTGCCACACTGCGGTGTAGGCAGGCTCGGTGACCCATGTCTCGCCGACGACGTTGAAGTTCGGATATTCATCGTTGAGTTCCCTTGCCCACTGCGCCATGCCGTCAGCGAAAGCGTAGGGGTAGGTATCCATGCGGATGCCGTCGATATCGGCAGTCTCAATCCACCAGAAAGTAGTCTGTATGAGGTATCTCATGAGATGCCTGTTGTGCTGGTTGAGGTCGGGCATGGAAGCTACGAACCAGCCCTCGGTTGTTTCGCGCTTGTCGATTTCCGCTGCGTAGGGGTCTACGACGGGTGTCAGCTTATAGCTCGTCTGCAAGTGTTCTGTGCCTCCGTTCAGCCAGTCGGCCGACGGAAGGTCGGAGAGCCACGGGTGGTCTTCGCCGACATGGTTGAAAATCATGTCCATGACGATTTTCAGTCCATGGCTGTGAGCGTCGGCCACCAGCTGGCAGTATTCTTTGTTGCTTCCCAGCCGTGGGTCTACGCGGTAGAAGTCGGTAGTTGCATATCCGTGATATGTAGAGTTGTCGTTTCTGTCGTCGGCAGAGTTGTTTTCAAGCACAGGAGTGAGCCACAGGGCAGTAACTCCTAACTGGTTGAAGTATTTCAAGTGCTGGCGGATGCCCTCAAGGTCTCCGCCGTGTCGCAGTGACGGCATTGAGCGGTCTTCACGGTATTTCCGCAAGCCCTCGATGCAGGTTTTGTGGTGCTTGCCTTGTGCGAAGCGGTCGGGCATGAGCATGTACAGCACGTCGGCGTTTGTGAATCCCTCGTGCTGCCAGCCCTCCTTCTTCCTGCCGAGCAGCATGAAGTCGACAGACAGATTGTCGAAGTGCAGAGTCATGGTGCCTGCTTCGGCTCCGCTGATGTCTAAGTAGACAAATAGATAGTTTGGCGAGTCTAAGCGCACTGTGCCTTCAACCGTCACTCCCCTGTAGCTGGTGGTGACTGTCTGTGTAAGGCCTATGTTCCTGCCGCAGACCATCAGCTGCAGCTTCGGATTCTTCATTCCTGCAAACCAGTTTGGCGGGTCGATGTGTAGATGCGGATGTGGTGTGTGGCTCATAAGCAGTGGCAAATGTACAAAAAAAGTTATTTCCAATGCGAAAAACGGTTGTTTTTTTTCGCTTTTTGCTGAAACTTTCTATCTTTGTAGGAGATACATTTATTTTAAGCACTAATTAGCTATGGATCCAATTACTATGTATGCAATCATTGCCGCAGCCATTCTGCTGCTGGTCGTTTTTCTGTTCATTTCCTATGTGAAGGCGCCGCCCTCGTCGGCATTCATCATTTCCGGTCTCTCCAAGGAGCCTCGCGTGCTGATAGGCAGCGGCGGCTTCCGCATTCCGTTCTTCGAGCGTCTGGACCGCGTCTACTTAGGACAGATTACCGTTGACATCAAGACCGAGGAAAGTGTGCCTACTACCGACTTCATAAACGTCGACGTAGATGCCGTGGCAAAGATTCGCGTCACGCCGACCATGGAAGGCACGCGCCTTGCTGCCAAGAACTTCCTTAACATGATGCCTGCCGAGATTGCCGAGCAGTTGCAGGACTCCCTGCAGGGCAACATGCGTGAAATCATAGGCACCCTCGACCTCCGCTCGCTGAACACCGACCGCGACGGCTTCTCCGACCAGGTGATGATGAAGGCTCAGCCAGACATGGCCAAGCTTGGCATAGAAATCATTTCCTGCAACATCCAGAACGTTACCGACAAGGAAGGCCTCATCCGAGACCTTGGTGCCGACAACACCGCCAAGATTAAGAAAGACGCCAGCATCAACCGTGCCATTGCCGAGCGTGACGTTAAGATAGAGGTCTCCAAGGCCGACAAGGACGCCAACGATGCCCGCGTCGACGCCGACACGGCCATCGCCATCAAGAACAACGAGCTTGCCCTGAAGCGTGCAGCCCTGAAGCAGCAGGCCGATACGGCGCAGGCCGATGCCGACGCTGCCTATGCCATCCAGCAGCAGGAACAGCAGAAGACCATCAACATCAAGACCGTTGAGGCTGAGATTGAGAAGACCAAGCGCGAGCAGATACTTTCCAAGGAGCAGATTGAAATCCGCCAGAACGAGCTGGTGGCGCAGGTTGAGAAGAAAGCCGACGCCGACAAGTATCAGGTGGAAATCAATGCACAGGCCGACCTCGAGCAGCGCAAACGCATTGCCGAGGCACAGAAATACGAGGCCGAGCAGCGTGCCTTGGCGCAGAATGCCGAGTCGGATGCTGCCCGCTACCGTCTTGAGCAGGAGGCTGCCGGTATCAAGGCCAAGGGTGAGGCCGAGGCTTACGCCATCCAGAAGAAGGGCGAGGCCGAGGCATTGGCTATGGACAAGAAGGCCGAAGCCTACAAGAAGTATAACAATGCTGCCGTTGCGCAGATGATGATAGAGGTGCTGCCGCAGATTGTAGAGAATGTTGCCAAGCCAATCTCCGCCATCAAGGACGTCAACATCTACAGCGGCGACGGCCATGGCATCAGCGCCATGTCAGGCAATGTGCCTGTTGCCATCAAGCAGGCCTTTGACGTGCTGAAGTCTGCCACGGGTGTCGACATGGCCGACATCATGCGTGCCGGAACCATCGACGCCAAGGTGAACCGCAACATCACTCTTAACGACGAAGCCCGCGACGTCGTGGATAATCTGAGCGGAAACTGAAGAGTGACAAAGAAATAGTGAGAAGATAATATTGAACTGCGCCTTACTGTCATGCAGCAAGAAAATCCATACGTCAAGCAGTTTCCCGAACTTTTGCAGGGGAAGACGGTGCTCTACGTCCACGGCTTTGCGTCGAGCGGACAGAGCGGCACCGTCTCCCGCCTGCGGACGGTGTTCCCCAATGCCAGGGTTGTAGCCCCCGACCTGCCAGTCCGTCCTGCCGAGGCCATGGCCCTGTTGCACGAAGTTTGCGACAGCGAGCAGCCAGACCTTATTATCGGCACGTCGATGGGAGGCATGTATGCGGAGCAGCTGCGCGGCTTCGACCGCATCTGCGTCAATCCGGCCATGGAGATTGCCGACACCATGAAGGCCCACGGCCTTACCGGCACGCAGCAGTTCCAGAACCCACGCTTGGACGGCGTTCAGGAATTCTATGTCGACAAGGCTCTGGTGAAGGAATACCGCGAAGTCTCAGAGCAGCGCTTCCTTGCCGTCAGCGATGCCGACCGCCTGCGAGTCTATGGCCTTTTCGGCGACGAGGACACCACGGTCGACACTTACGGCATGTTCAGTGCCGTCTATCCGCAGAGCCTGCATTTCCATGGTGAGCATCGCATGAACGACAAGTCGTTCATGCACAGTGTGGTGCCTGTCATCCGCTGGATAGACGACCGCCAGCAGCATCGCGAGCGCCCTATAATATATATAGGTGTAGAGACGCTTAGCGACAGCTACGGCAATCCGGCCTCGTCGGTACAGAAGGCCGTTCGCCAGCTGATAGAGCATTATCAGGTGTTTTTCGTTGCCGGTGATGCAGAGCCTGAGACCGCCGCGTGGCTTGCCAGCCATGTCAACGTGCCTGCCTGGCGCCACACTGTCTATACGTGGCGTCGCGACCTGCTCTACGGCGACTATCTGATTTACTCCCCCCAGCAAGGCAAGCCGGATGGGTCGTTAGCCACACTGATAGAGTATGGCAGCGACACCTTTAAGACGTGGGAAGAAATCATCGGCTATTTCTCGCGTCTTGGCGGACAGTAGGTCATTTTTCTTCCTCGGGCATCAGCACGACGCCAGTCTGCTTCATGCCGTCCATCATTATCTTTAGGGGCTTCGTGAAGCGCACGTGGCGCACGAAATCCGTTTCCTCCACTGCCGGCATGGCATCAAGCAGCGACTGCTGGAAGATGCCGTCGCCGGTATAAGTGTTTATTGTGAAGTAGCCAACGCCGAACGATGTCAGGTTCTGGAAGAAGTGCGTGCCTTGCGACGGGTCTACGTGATAGTTCTTCAGTCCGGTCTCCACGATGAGCCTTGCCGCAGAGATGTGCGGCCATTTCACGGGAATTCCCAGCCAGTAGTCGCTCGACCCCCATCTGCCCGGGCCAATGAGAATGTAGTTGGCGCCTCTTCCGTCGTCCTGTGCATAGTCGCCCCTGAGGAAGCGGCGGTTTATCTGCTCTATGTCGTCGGCAATGCGTGGGTTGTTGACGGCCGTGAAGTCGTCGCCGGTCTTCACGTACACCACGTCCACCACGTCTTCCGAAATGCCGTGTCCCAGTGAGTTCTGCGAGCGCAGCAGGCACTTGTCGTCGCTGATGGCCGTCAGGTCTTCGTCCAGCACTTGCTTGGAGTCGACGATGGGGCGTATCTGGAGAAGGTAGAAAGAACCCTGTCCGACTCCGGGGGCCAGGTTGCATGCAAACTCTATTTCCACTGGCCGCCGCATCTCGTCGGCTCCCAGCTGCTGTGCCATCTGCAGTATTTCCGGCAGAGGGAATACGCCGTTCTGCAGCACTCCGCTGAATGAAATAATCTTGCGTCCGCCCTCGTAGATGCCGTCGCGTATCACCTGGTCCATGGGGTCGTAGGTTGACGCAATGCCGTCCAGGGCGCCGTCGGCGGCAGCCTCCTTGACGCGCAGGTTAAGGATGTTGAAGCCGTCGTCCACCTTGAAGTCGTTGCCGGTGTGCGACATGTCCAGGGCGTAGAAGCGTGTCTGCGTCTCGCGCAGTGCCGTTTCCAGTTCCGATGTCTGCAAGACCTGTGTGGGGTGGTATGGGCTTACGCGCAGCGTCTGTCCGCCGTCGACGATGTATTTTCCCAGTCCCAGTGCCAGCGAAGCTATTCCCTCCTCGGCCTGTTCGTCGCCGATGGGGTAGTAGTTCAGCGAGCGTAGCACGCCGGAGAACGTAGGGTAGAAGCGTGTCCCGTACTGCTGACCGACGACTTCCTGCAGTATGACGGCCATTTTCTCCTGGTCGATGACGTTCTGCGTGGCTGTCATGTATGCCTTTGAGTCGCGGTAGTACACCGACGCGTATACGCCCTTGATGGCGCATGCCAGCATTCGCAGCATTTCATATTTGTCGTCCAGATAGGGAATCATGTATGTGCTGTAGATGCCGGCAAACGGCTGGTAGTGGCTGTCTTCCAGCAACGACGACGAGCGCACGGCTATCGGCGCCTTCACGGCGTCGAAGAACGTGAAGAAGTCGCCTATCAGCTCGTCGGGCAGTTGAGCGTGCATGAAGTGCTGCAGTATCTCCTCGTCGGGAGCGTCGCTCAGGGCAATGCCCCACAGGTTGTTCTGGTCCATGAACTCGTCGAAGAAGTCGGTACACAGCACAACGGTCTTCGGAATCTGCACCGTGGCGTTTGGAAACCTGTTCAGTTCCGGATGCCGCTTGATGATGTTGTCCAGGAAAGCCAGTCCGCGGCCCTTTCCGCCTAACGAGCCGTCGCCGATGCGTGCAAAGTGGGCGTAGCGGTCGAACTTCAGGCGGTCGAAGACGGCCACGATGCCGATGTTCTTCATGCGGCGGTACTGCACTATGGCGTCGAAGATGATCTGTCGGTGGGCGTCGACATCCTTCAGCTTGTGCCAGGTGACATTCTTGAGGAATGCCGACACGGGGAAGATGGCCCTTGCGCAGAGCCAGCGGCTCATGTGGTTGCGCGACACGTGATACTGGAACGACTCTGAGGGAATGGTGAAAATGTTGTCCTGCAGCTCCTTCAGCGAGTGTACGCGCGCCACCTCCTTATGTGTGTGAGGGTCGCGGAATATGAAGTCGCCGAAGCCCATGTGTTCCTCGATGAGCTTACGCAGGTCGACGTTCATCTTCTTCGAGTTCTTGTCGATGAAGTGGAAGTGTTCGGCCTCGGCCTTCTGCTTGTTGCCGATTTCCGAGCTTTGCAAAATCAGAGGCACGTACTCGTCGCGCCGCCTTATCTCGCGGAGCAGCTTCAGACCGGCCTCGGCGTCGCCGTCCTCGACGTGCGACAGCCTGCCGGGGCGCGTCTGCATGGGGAAGCGGGTGTCGGAGATAACTCCCAGAACGTTGTCCTTATACTGTTCATACCACTGCATGGCCTCCTGATAGTTGGTGGCCAGCACCACCTTCGGGCGTCCGCGCTTGCGCTGTGCGGCAGCGTGGGGGTTCAGAGCCTCCGTGGAGAAGTTCTTCGACTGCTCAAGGATGTAGTTGTAGAGGTTTGGCAGCACCGACGAGTAGAAGCGGATGTTGTCCTCCACCAGCAGAATCATCTGCACGCCAGCCTCCTTGACGTCATGCTCGATGTTCATCTTGTCCTCGATGAGCTTGATGATGGAGAGTATCAGGTTGGTGTTGCCCAGCCAGCAGAACACATAGTCGAAGATAGACATGTCCTCGTTCTCAATGCGCTTGGTGATGCCGTGCGAGAAGGGCGTCAGCACCACGCACGGGATGTGAGGGGCTATCGACTTAACGTCGCGGGCCACGGCAAAGGCGTCGTTGTCGGCATTGCCTGGCATGCAGATGACGAGGTCGATGTCGGTAGTCTTCAGCACCTGCCAGGCCTCGTCGGTGGCTGACACCTGCGTGAACGTAGGCGGATAGCGCAGTCCGAGTTCCATGTACTCGTTGAAGATTTTCTCGTCCACGCGGCCATCGTCCTCCAGCATGAAGGCGTCGTAGGGATTGGCGACTATCAGCACGTTGAAGATGCGCTTAGTCATCAGGTTGACGAAGCTGACGTCCTTCAGAAAGAAGTTGTTGAACTCCTGCGGTATGTTGTTGTTGGCATTGCTCATGGTGCTATATATATAATAATGTGTGCGAAAATACACAAAAAATGTCTGACGGCAAAATTTCTCCCACAATTTTGCAAAATTATCTCGCAGAGATAAAAAATTATCTCCGTAAGATAATTTCGTAACATGCAGAGATAATTTCGTAACATGCAGAGATAATTTCGTAACATGCAGAGATAATTTTATGTATCATGACGATGAATTTTTCTTACAACTAAAAGTGAGAAAAATTTGGCTTTTCCTCGCTGTTTTGCTACCTTTGCAGGCCGAAAATGAATAATAAATATAAAATTACCACATGTTTCACATTTACAAAGGCTACGAACTCGTAGAGGCATACCATAATATGCGCATGGGACGGAGGTTCCATCCTACGGAAGGCTTCAAAAAGACCGTTCAGGCTATAATAGTTGCAATAGTCACACTGCTGCTGTGGAACCTTCCTGCCGACAGTTTCGGCATCGAAGGGCTGACCGTTGTCCAGCAGCGCATCATCGCCATCTTTGCATTTGCCACTCTGATGTGGGTCTTGGAGGTGGTGTCGTCGTGGGCCACCAGTGTGGCCATCATCGGACTGATGCTCATGTTCTGCTCCGACTCTGGACTGAAATGGATGTGCAATGCCGACGAGGTGGGACAGCTGCTGTCATATAAGGCAGTAATGGCCACGTTTGCCGATCCGGTGATTATGCTGTTCATCGGCGGCTTCATACTGGCCATTGCGGCCACGAAGACCGGCCTCGACGCCCAGCTGGCAAAGGTGCTGCTGAAGCCTTTCGGGCAGAAGAGCGAAAACGTGCTGCTGGGCTTCATACTCATCACCGGACTTTTCTCGATGTTCGTCAGTAATACGGCTACGGCGGCCATGATGCTTACCTTCCTGACGCCTGTCTTCCGGCAGTTGCCGCCAGAGGGCAAAGGGCGCATAGCAATGGCACTGTCCATTCCGCTGGCTGCCAACCTGGGAGGCATGGGTACGCCAATAGGCACGCCGCCGAACACCATAGCGCTGAAATATCTGAACGACCCTGACGGGCTGAACATGGGATTGGGCTTTGGCGAGTGGATGATGTTCATGACGCCGCTGGTCATCGTGCTGCTGCTCGTCGGCTGGTGGCTGCTGAAGACGATGTTCCCCTTCTCGCAGAAGACCGTGGAGCTGAAGATTGAGGGCGAAATGAAGAAGGATGCCCACACCAAGATAGTCATAGTGACGTTCTTCGTGACCGTTGCCCTGTGGCTCTTAGACACCGTGACGGGCATCAACTCCTACACGGTGGCCCTGCTGCCGTTCATGGTGTTCGCACTGACAGGTGTCATCACCAAGCGCGACCTGGAGCAAATCAACTGGTCCGTAATCTGGATGGTGGCTGGCGGCTTCGCGCTGGGCTATGGCCTTAACGCCTCCGGACTGGCTGCCAACGCCGTGAAGAGCATTCCCTTCGGCGACTTCTCGCCGCTGCTGATATTGCTGCTCTCGGGACTCATCTGCTATGTGCTGTCGAACTTCATCAGCAACTCGGCAACGGCCGCCCTGCTGATGCCTATCCTTGCCGTGGTCTGCACGGCCATGGGCGACAAGCTTGACAGCATCGGCGGCACTCCGACCATTCTCATCGGCGTGGCCGTGGCTGCATCGAGTGCCATGGTGCTGCCGATATCGACACCGCCGAACGCGCTGGCCTATGCCACCAACCTGGTGCAGCAGAAGGACATGTCGCGAATGGGTCTGATAATGGGCTTGATAAGCATGGCCGCCGGCTATGCGCTGCTCTACCTGCTTGGCACCATGCACGTGCTGGGATAATCCATGCACGTGCAGAGCGAAGCTAAGCGATTTTCCTGATTTCCTTTCTCCACTTCCACCATCCAGCGATGGCAATGACGACATACAGTGCGTAGAGAGAAGCCTTGAAAGGAATTCCTTTGTAGAAGTATAGCACCGATGTAACCACATCGACAGCTATCCAAATGAACCACTGCTCTAAGTATTTGTGAGCCAAAGCCCAGATGCCCACAATGCTTAAGGCAGTGGTAAAGCTGTCTGCCAGTGGGACATTGCTGTTGGTGAATGTGGCCAGCAGCCAGTAGATTATTCCCCAGAGGGCTACCGTCAGTGCTGTCCATGGCAAGACGAGCCGCTGTGGGAAGTGGGTGATGGAGAGTGCGGGTGTTGGGTGTTGGGTGTTGGGTGATGGCTTGCGGACCCACCGCCAGAAGCCGTAGACGGTGACGCTGAGGTAATAGAACTCCATTGCGCAGTCGGCATAGAGGCCTTTCTGGTAGTAGAGTGCTATGCCGAGTGCCTGCATCATAAAGCCTACGACCCACATCCATACTGAAGCTTTGTACTCCAGCAGGATGTAGGCCAGGCCAAGAACGGTGGTGACAATGTCAAGCCAGTTCAGTTCAAAAACCATGTCTTTTTAGTTAGAATTTCAGCGTCACGCTGCCCATCATGGTAAATCCAGCCATGGGAGTGAAGCCAATCTGGTAGTAACGGTTGTCGTTGTCGTGGCCGCCGCTTTCATAGATTGCCGAATACACCAATCCGCCGGTGGCATAGTGGCGGTTGAAGATGTTGTTGAAGTTCAGACCGAAGATAGCTTCCTTCACAGGCGTGCCTTTCGGGCGTGCAGTGTAGCTGAGCGACAGGTTGCTGATCTGATATTCAGGCAGAGAGCGGTCGTTGCACTCGGTGTTGTCGAGATACTGACGGCCGACGTAGCCAGTATGCCATGTGACCTGCAGACCCTTGTAGTGGGCGTTGAGGAACAGGTTGCTGATGAGTCCTGGCGAGAAGGCCAGCGTGGAAGAGCTGTAGTGGATGGTCTGAGAGCCGTTGTCCCAGTCTTCCACCACTTCGTCGAAGTCGCGGATGCGGTTGCGGCTCAGCGCCATGTTGTAGTCTACAGAGAGCCACGGCGTGACGTCGATGCCTGCCTGCAGCTCCAGGCCGAGACGGTAGGAGTCGTCGATGTTGGTGGTGAGGTTCTCGCCGATGTCGCTGACCATACCTGTCTGCACGAACTGGTCCTTGTAGTCCATGTAGTAGGCGTTGACGCCAAGGCGCACGCCGTCGTTGTTGTATGTGTATCCCAGCTCGTAGTCCGTCAGCTGCTCAGCGCGTGGGGCAGGGTAGGAGCCGTTGTCGGTGAAGTTGTTGCGCTCCGGCTCGCGGTGGCTCTGGGCAACGGAGGCGTAGGCATGGTGGGCGCCGGAGTGCCACGACAGACCGGCCTTCGGATTGATGAAATCGTACTGCTGCTTGATGTTCAGCGGCTGGTTGTAGTAGCCGGAGGCATCGTCGTAGAACTTGTCGTTGATGCCGTCGGTGCGATAGTTGACCGAGCGGAACTGAACGTCGCCGAAGACATCCCACTGGTCGGTCAGACGGTAGGCAGCCTTCACGTAGTAGCTGTAGTCGGTCTTGCGGGCGTCGGAGTCGTAGTACTTATGCTCGCCGCCGCCAAGATATTTCTGGCGCACGATGTCGTTGCTGGTGTAGGTGAGGTAGCCGAAGTGGTTGCCGCGGAACTGCTGGATGTTGATGCCGCCGACAACGTCCCACTGTTCGTCCTTGTAGTTGGCACTCCACACGAGGCCGTAGGTGTTCTGCGAGAGGCCCTTCTTGCGCACGAAGTCGGCATGCTTGATGTTGCTGCCGTCGGTGTTGGTGGCTGTCAGGCCATACTTCGACAACTTGTTCTGCGGGCGGAACTCACGGTAGTAGCCGTAGCCGTAGGTGTAGTGCAGCGTAGCCGTTGTCGACCAGTTGTCGTTGATGGTCCAGGCGGCGGAAAGCAGGTTGTGGTTCTGCCAGAAGTTGTCGGTAGTCTTGTCCCACAGCGAGCCGTCAGCCATCTTGTAGCGCTCAGTGATGTAATTGCCGTTCTGGTCGACGGCAAAGTCGCCATTGGCATCGTAGGTCAGCTGCTCGTAGAGCGAATTGAACTTGCCCAGTCCGCGGTCGTACATGTCCTTGTACTCGCGGATGCCGGTCGTTGTGCCGTAGGTGCCGTCCATGAGGCTCAGGTCGTTGTCGCCGGCGGTGACGCCGTTCCAGGCCTGGCCGGTCTTCTCGAAGTTGCCGATGTTCTTGTAGCGCAGTGAGAAATTGTCGTTCATCCAGGTGATGCCTCCGTAGTAGCTGCCGCTGCGACCGCTGGTGCCGTGGATGTAGCCGTCGGTCTGTGTCTCATGGTAGGCACCGTCGATGATCAGGTGGTTCCACAGCAGGCCCGTGGAGAAGTTGCCGCCGATGTTCTGCGTGTTGTAGGAGCCGTAGCTGGCGGAAATCTCTGCCGAAGGCGTCAGCAGCGGGGTGGCCGACGAGAGGGCTACCGTGCCGCCGAAGGCACCGTCGCCATTGGTAGACGTGCCGACGCCGCGCTGTATCTGCACACTTCCGAGCAGCGAGCCGTAGGAGTTCATGTTAGCCCAGAAGACGCACTGGTCTTCAGGCGAGTTCAGGGGGACGCCGTCGAGGGTGACGTTGATGCGTGAGTCGCCGGCACCGCGTATTCTCAGATACGTAGTACCAGTGCCAAGTCCGTTGTCGCTCCAGGCTACGACGCCGGGAGTGTGGGCAAAGAGGAAGGGAAGCTCGCGGCCGGTCTTGGAGAATTCCGACAGCTCGCGCTTCTTGATGTTGCTCACGGCATAGGGAGCATTCTTCTGCGCACGGACGCCCTTGACAACGACTTCCTGCAGGCGCTCTACCTGCGTGGAGTCATAGAGGGCGGCCTTCTTCTGTGCTGTGGCGGTAAGCACAGCGGTTGCCTGCATGGTCATTGCGACGACTGCAAGCAGGAGGGTCTTTTTCATAGTTCCTTATTGTTTTAAATTAAAAAATAAGGGGGAGAAAAGCGTGTTTCTTGATTTGTACTCTATCATCCCTACGACGGCATTGTCCGTGTCAGGTTTGGAGGGTATCATCTCAGCCACCGATGGGTAGCACCCCTTGATAAAATTCGGCTGCAAAGGTAGTTAAAAAAGTGCTATGCAGTGTCTTTGAAATGTTAATAATGCAAAAAAAGAACAGGTGTGCCAGATTTCGTGTTCCGGCACACCTGCAATTTATGCTTTTAGAGCTGTTATTTGCCCAGAGTGAATTTCTTGGCCGTCAGGCGCGGAGAGGTTGAAGCGCCTGCCGAAGCCTTTTCTATCTGCGGATAGTGCATCGTGAGCAGGTCGGCAACAAATGCAGACTTAGCGTAGTTCTTGGAATTCATGGCTATGATGTGCCATGTGATTACGTTGCCTAAGAGATCGCCGCCTAAGTAGAGGTCGCCGCCAAAGGCTCCCAAGATTCCCACTGTGCCGTCAGAGTAAGTACCCATTTCTAATTCTGTGTAGGCTGTGGTACCTGTCAGCGCGCCAAAGAAGTAGTCGGGATAGCGTGTGAGGAAGTCGACGCCGGCATTGTCGAAGCCGAGGTAGCAGTAGTATGGCGTGTAGTCGCCAACGTATTGTTCGTCGGCAATCTCGATGGCAACAGGAAGCTTCTTGCCGTTGGGATAGCTGACGGGTATCGTGAACTGCAGCTGGCCCATGATGTCAAGCACGAGTGCATCGGCAGTCAGCGTGGCATTGAGGGAACTCCAGTCGGGCGTGCTTGCCGACTTGCTGAAGTAGAATGTATAGCTGCCGAGGATGTCGGTGTCGAAATCGTACTGCGTGACCTGCAGTGTGTCGGCTACATTGCCTGATGCAACACGGACATAGCCCAGACGCGGAGCACCGGTGGTGTTGGCCGTGGCACGCAGGTAGATAAGATTGCCGTCACGGGAGAGCGTGGCCGTCAGCCAGTCGTTGAGGCTTTCTATTTCCACGGGCTTTGAGTGGCTGATTTCTATCGTGTCGCGGGCAGCGGCATTGGTGGCAAAGCAGGGATTTTCTGTGAGCGTCTCCAAGACCAGCGGGTCCTGGCTGATTACCAGTGTGTCGCGTATGCCGGCAGTCTCGATGGCAACGCTGCCCTGGCGCGCTGTGCGGTCGTCGTTGGAGGCTACGCTGACGATTACCTGCTGGTTGTCGGCGTCGTATGTAGCAGTGAGCCAGTCGCTGTTGAGGCTTTCTACGCTTACGCCGTAGCTGTTGTTGACGTCGATGGTCAGCGTTCCGGCATTGTCGGAGCAGCTGTATTCCAGTCCCTCAGGCAGCCCGTAGATAAAGCCTTTCTGCGTGGCAGTAACCTCTGCCTTGGCGCCGCCGGCCTCAAGGACTATTGTTGCCGAGCGGCCGCTGAGCGTGTTGTTGCGCAGGGCTGTGACGGTAACGACATTGCCGTTGACTGCCGTCGAAGCCCACGACGTGCCGGTCTTTACAGTAGCCGTCAGAGGGCTGCTGGTGTTGACGGTGATAGTGCCTGTTCCGCCGTCGGACTCGAACGTGATGTCGGCCGTGTTGATGGAAAGAGGCGCGGTCGGCGTGAAGGTGGCGTCGTCGCTGCTGCAAGCGGTCAGCGACACCAGCCCTGCCAATAATGTTAAGCTAAACAGTATGTGTTTCATAACTTGACGTGTTTCAGTGGGTTAGTTGTTCAGTGGGTCGTAGATGTCGTTCTTGTGCAGGACGATGGTGTTGCCGCGGGTGGTGCGGTCGGTAAGCGTGACGGTCTCGGGGAAGCGGTCGTTATCCACGGTAATCAGGAACGTGCGCTCCACAGAGTTGCCCTGGTCGTCGCAGCCGAAGGGTGCCAGAAGCGCGGGCATGATGCCTACATTGCTGAACAGGGCATAGCCTGTGTTATCGTCTAAATTAGAATTGTGTGACATTTTGATCTTGTCGGTTCCTATCAGCTCGTAGTCGAAGCCGTTGAAGCCAAGAAAGTCTTCGTCGGTAATAAGATATACTGCGCCGAAGCTTCCGTCGAAATTGCCGAAGTCGAAGATGCTTAATATTCCGGGATAATACTGCTGGAACCAAGGTAGCAGCCTGTCGGCAAAATATTGCCAGTAATCCTGTCCGAAGGCTCCGAGATTACTAAACGACGTTGACCATAAGCCTTCGGCGAACATCTTGTTGACGGATTCTGTGTAACCTTTGAAAAGAATGTCTTCAGCACCAGTGGCAGGGAATGTGTCAGGGTTGCCTGTATATGCCAGGCCCTTGATTTCGCGGCCAAGCACGGTCACTGGCTCGTAGAAGTTGATGCCTGCAAGTGTGCTGATGCCAGAAGCCTCAACGGTCTTCTCCTCGCCGTTTTCTTTATATGTGAAAGAAAATGTCCTGCCCTTGTCGTAGGATACATTGACGGTGTCTTCACCAACGACTGCAACATATTTGGGCCACTTGATTTCGAATGCTATATTATTTATGGAGTCAAGATATTCTTCGCCGGAAGTGGTCAGTCGCGTCATGTACATCATGTTGCCTGAACGGCCGCCCTTCAGCGTGATGGTGTTCTCGTCGTCGCTGATGTTCATGATGATGAAGATGAAGTCGCCGTCGTAGGCTTCGTAGCCGCCAGCACCGGAACTGCCGGTGGGCGTGGAGAAATGGTGCATCAGAGAATTATATGTGTCGAACGAAATCACCGGGCCGTTTTCGTTGTTCACCGTGTAGAGCGAGACGACGGAATCGGCAGGAGTGTCGGCAATCTCTGAACGGACGACAACCTTGCCGTCGGCAAACTTCAGTGTATATACGTATCCTCCGTAGCTCTGTTCGCGGTCGGGATAGTACTGTAGCAGCCAGCCTTCACTGCTGCTGGTGAGTACGCGCTCAGCATTGGCAATGTATTTCTTACTGCGCTCAGAGGCTGACTCTGAGAAAGTGTCTTCCTGATCCTTAAGGCATGATGCCAGCAGAAGTGGCATCGACAGCAACATCAGCAATATAATATGTTTCTTTGTCATAATGGTATTCTTGTTTTCTCGTTTTCTTGTCTTCTTGTTTTCTCGTTTCAACTTGTTCGCAAGAAGATTACAAGCTCAAATCTGTGAGGTCAACCTTGCCGGCAACGACGTTGGCCTGACGGCGCAGTATGCAGTCGCGCAGCTGGTCGATGTCTATTTGCCAAGTGTCCCACATATAGTTGCGGACGATGTCAAGCTTCTGCTCTATCAGCACACGGCCGGTCTGCGACTGATTGGGATCTTCGCTGTAGGTGGTGTCGGCAGCCTGCATCTGGGCTTCCCACCAGTCTGCGGTGTGGGTGACGTATTCGGACACCATTTCGGCAAAGTCCTCACGGTGGTCAGTCTGGGCATAGGCGGTGATGAAACCGCGGCTCAGATAGACTGATACGTAAGGCTCAGAGAACTGGCTGTCGCTGACGTACCCCGAACCGGTAATCTGCTGGAAAGACGTCGGATAGTCGCGAGTTTGGTTGAGAATGTGTGTAAACTCGTGGTGAATGGTCTTGATGTAGTAGAAGTTCAGTCCTTCAGCTTCGTCCATGGTCCTGTCGTAGGTGCCATCCATGACATCCGAGAGGTGATTGATGCCTGAAAGCAGAATTTTCTTGCCGCCCTCAGCGGTTCCAAGTATGAAAGAGCCGTTGTTGCGGAACTCCCAGGTGCCGATGAGATAGAACATCTTGGGGAAGTTAGCACGGGTAAAGTCAACGCCTGCAACCTCGTTGTATGTCTCTACGCAAAGGTATTTTAGCAGGTGTGCCATGACGATAGCGTCTTCAAGCTTTGAGGGAATGGTGTAATAGTTGTAGTCGCTCTCTATTTCCTCGTAGCGATACTTGAAGCTGATGTTGTAGGGGTTGATGAAGTTTGCCTCTAACCACTTGTCGAAGTCGTTCTGCGTGTAACTGTCGACGGTGATGATGCTCTGCTCCTTGATTTCGTCGCTGTCGCACGATGTCAGTGCGCACAGGACGGCAACTACTGGAAGTATGTATTTCAGAATGTTGTTCATCGTTTTCTTTTTATTTATGTGTTTTGTGTGGTGTCGTCCGCTCTCCGCTGCTCCTGTGCCTGCAGGCATGGGGAGAGGGAAAGGGGCGGATGTCTGTTTACTTCAGGTAATTGGAAGGAAGCATGCTTGCATTGTTGTCAGTAGCGACGCCGCGGGCATTGGGCTGATAGCCGGCCTCACGGACACGCTGTGGAATCTGAACGGCACGTCGTGGGTCGTCAATCTCAAGCCAGTCGATGGCTTCTGACGGATTGCCTGCGCTGTCTAATACGCGACGTGGGATAACGATGCCCCAGCGCTTAATATCGAACCATCGCTTGCCTTCGTGCAGCGTGTCAATGCGGCGCATGCCAAGGACGCACTGGATAAGGCTTTCCTGGACGGAGCCTTCGGCATCGATGGTAAACTTCGGATTGAGGTGCTTCTTGAGAGTGGAGTAGATGCCGCGTGAACTTACAAGTTGCTCAGTGCCGTTAACGTCCTCGTATACGTCATAGGAGTAGTTGATGGAATTCATGTAGTCCTTGATGTAGTCGGCAGTAAGCGTCATTCCGCTACGGCTTGCCGTACGGCTTGCATTTTGCATCCAGAGCGTAAGGTCGGCTGCAGCCTTGTCGAATTCGCGCGTCATGGTGTATGCTTCGGCGCGGTTGAGCAGGACTTCATCGCCTGTAAAGGCATTGTAGACAGAGTGGCGGTAGCCGATGCCGGCCACAGGGTCGGTATACTCAAAGACGGAACGGCCGAAAGGCATGTGCCAGTAGAGCCATGTGTTGATGTTTGTGCCTTCGTAGCGGCCTACCTCGTAGAAATATGAAGTGTAGTCGCCGTTCCAAAGTCCTGCAACTCCGTTAAGCGTCTCATGCTCGCCGATGTATCGGTTGTGTGTGTAACGCTTGCCGTCATAGTAGTTGCCGAAGTACCAGCCTACAGAACCATAGGTAGTAAGGAGCATGATGTTGCAGTTCAGTGAAGCGTCGATGTAGTGCAATGTGTACGCATCCTCACTGCGTGTGATGGTGGACATGTATTCGTAATCGCGCAGCATTGTCTTTGGATTGCTGCCCAGTATGCGGTTAGCAAAGTCGATAACCTTGTCGTACTTCTCGTAATAGAGATAGAAGCGTGTTGCAAAGGCGTAGGCAGCATTCTTGTTGAAATGATACTTTGGCACAGTGTGGTAGCTGTCGCCTACATCTGGCAGTGCAGCTTCGAGGTCGGCGGCGATATGCTTGTAGTTTTCGTGGACGGTCTCGCGCTGGTACTGTGGGTTCAGTTCTGTCTCAGTGGAAGTGATGTATGAGACGCCAATAGCCTCTGGATTGTTGGAGTCATAGTGCTGTGCGAAGATGTTTACCAGCAGGAAATGTGCGTATGCCCGGCACAGTAAAGCCTCTGCCTTGGCTTCTTTCAGCGCTGTTGTCGTTGCTCCGCCCATCTGCTCAATGCCTTCCAGTGCCAGGTTGGCGGTTTCTACGCACTGGTAGCAGCTCTCCCAAAAATCTTCAGGAGCCTCGTCGCTGGATTCGGTGACGTCTTTCCAGTGCCATATCTCGTCAAGGATACGTTCGGTGTTGGGATTTGATTCTCCCATGTCGTCCATGTTGTCCGACGAGAACTCTGTGAGCGTGATGTGATTCTTGACGGGATATGCCGACACCAGAAGTCGCTCAATCTTCTCCTCGGTGTTTGCCTCTGTGCGATTGTCGGGCAGTGTGTCAAGGAAGTCGTCGCACGATGCCAGACCCATGCTCAAGGCTATCAGGGAAAGTCCTATATATTTATTCATAGTCGTTATTTACGTTTTTACCTTATTACTTTTACATCAGAGTCCTAAGCGCAGCGTGAGAGTGAACTGCTTAGGCATAGGAACGGCAACGCCGCCAGTGTTGAAGAACTCCGGGTCCTGGCCGTTCAGCTTTTTGTCTGCGTAGATGAGGAACAGATTGGTGGCCTGCAGTTTCAGCGAGAGATTGTTAAGCTTCATTGCGCTGACGATTGTCTTTGGGAAGTCATATCCTAAGGAAATTTCCTTCATGCGTATGAAGTCGCCCTTGGCGATGCGCTCCGTAGAGTAGTTGTATGCGTTGTAGGCATAGCTTAGTTCAGAATCGTTCTGGTTCTGGCGCTTGGAGGCTATGACGGGAATGTTGGTGTATTTCTCATCGCCAGGCACCATCCAGCGGTTTGCAAATTCCTTAGGCATCGACGTCAGGTCGGTGTATTCGCTCTTGAAGACGGGATCCAGCCTCACCACATTTCCAAATGAATAGGTGATGAAGACATTCAGTGAAAAGCCTTTCCAGCGGAATGTGTTGCCCAGTGAACCTACGTCTGTCGGGTCTACAGAGCCGCTGTACTCCAGGAAGCCAAGCTTCTCCTTGTCCTGTGTCTGGAAGTAGATGCCTGTAGTCGTCACGTTTCCGTCCTGGTCAAGGAACGTAGGCAGTCCTTCGTCGTTAAGGCCGCGGAAAGGTATTGAGAACAGTGCGCGCACAGGGTATCCCTCCAGTGCGAAGCCTGAACCAGATACGAGGTCGATGACTCTCTGGTTGTTTTCCAGTTCTGTCACTTCGTTGTGAGAGTGAGAGTAGATGAAATTGGTCGACCAGGTGAAGTCTTTGGTCTGTATGTTGGTCGTGGTCAGCGACAATTCTACGCCGTCAGACTTCATGCTGGCTACGTTGCCGTATTTTGCACCGCCCATCTGTGTGTTCACGATGCCTATCAGGTCATAGTTGTTGCGCTTGTACCAGTCGAACTCAAAGTTGATGCGGTTGCGCAGGAAGCCCAGCTGTATGCCTAAGTTCAGCTCGTGCTTTTTCTCGAAGGTCAGATCGCCGTTGGCACGGTCTGACTCTTGCAGTCCGCTCTCGCGTACGCCGGCAAACGGGCGCCATGGATTGTAGCTTGAAATGACGGGCAGCGAGTTGGTAACCCACGACGGGCCGCTCTCGGCAGTCAGCGAGTAGCTGGCTTTCAGTGTAGCGTGCGTGACAGCGTTCTTGAAAGTCTTTTCAAACCATGGCTCCTCGTGGATGTTCCATGCTCCGGAGACGTTCCATGTGGGCAGCCAGCGTGCAGAGCGGCTCTTGCCGAGCTTGTTGGTGCCTTCGTAGCGTACGGTGCCGTTGACGGTGTAGCGTCCTTTCCAAGAATAGGTTGCTGTGCCGAAGAATGCTGCGCGGCGTTCATGTGAATTCTCCAGTTTGAAGTATTGTGAGTTGTCTTCTGCACCCTTCTTGAACACCTGGTATGCGTAGTTGGCGATTTCGCCTAACGAATACTGCATGCCCCAGCCGCGGAACCAGTCGTAGGTGCGGTCAATGTGGTTGACTTCCATGCCGCCGTAGAGGTTTACGATGTGGTCTTCAGCGTAAACGTCGTTGTAGGCAGCCGTAGCGCGGAAGTCCCATGCCGACATCTTGTTCGTAGTCTTGTTATAGATGCCTCCGTCGGGTAGAACGGATATGGGAAGTGCGTAGATGTTGTCCGGGTCCTTGTAGAGGAACGGGTTCCTGTCGCGGATTGTCGAAGTGCCCATTGCACGGTATGCCAGAGCCTGGTTGGAGTCGTCGAGAATGTGGTGGCTCTGTGTGGCTTGGTTGAATTTGAATGCTGCAATTGCCGAGAGTTCAACCTTTTTGATGGGCTTGTACTTCAACTCGCCCTGTACGCGTGTGTCGAAGACGTCGAGGTCGATGTAGTTGCTTGAAAGCTCATGGAGAATGTTGAACGGTGCGTAGTTGCTGGTGTAGTATGTGTTCAGGTCGAGCGCTCTCGACGTGTTCAGTGCGTAGCTGTATGGGTTGATGTCGAACGAGCGGCGCACTTCACCTGTCACCACGTCGGTCTCTGCCGCCAGAGTGCCTGGTGCGTGCTGCTTGCGGTAGCTGCTGTTGGCAATCATGGTGAAGGTGAGCTTCTTCGACAGGTTGAACGTGTTGTTCAGGTTGGCTGTGTAGCGTTCCACCTTGGATTGCAGCGTCCAGCCCGGGTCGAACATTGCCGACACTGAGGCATACGTCTGCGACTTCTCCGTTCCGGTGGATATGCTGATGGAGTGGTTGTGCTGGATGTTGTTTGAGAACAGCTCGTCGAACCAGTCGGTGTTGCGGTATTCAGCCTCGCGCAGGTATTCGGCCTTGGCGGCGGCTGTATTGGCAAGTGCATACTGGCCAGTCTGCGGGTTGTACTGCTCAATCATCTGGTACATCTTTCCGTAGACGCCGCTGGATGCTGCTGTTGCCACTTCGGCATAGTTCAGATAGCCCTTCTGCTGCATTTCCTGATAGATGGACATCTGGTCCTGCGAGTTCATGATGTTGAATGTGGAGTACGACGGCTTCAGGCGCATGGTGTACTCGCCGGTGTAGTTGATGCGTGCCTGTCCCTGCTTACCTTTCTTGGTGGTGATGACAATCACGCCGGCCATTGCGCGCGCACCATATATAGATGTGGCCGAACCGTCCTTCAGGATGTCGAAGGTCTCGATGTCGTCGCTGTTCAGTCCGGCAATGGCGCTGGAGATAAGGGTGTTGGCATCGCCGCTGGAGAGTTCGTCGGCACTGACGTCGGTGACGTCTTCCATGATTACTCCGTCAACAACCCAGAGGGGCTTGGAGTTACCATAGATTGACGTGGCACCGCGCACGCGGATCTTCGGGGCTGTACCGAATGTGCCGCTGACGTTCTGCACGCTGACGCCTGCAGCACGTCCTTCCAGCGAGCGCGAAATGTCGGCAACGCCGTCAATGCGTGCGCTCTCGGCGCTTATCTTCGTTGAAGAGCCTGTGAACAATCGCTTGTCAACTTTCTGCATACCGGTCACCACGACCTCCTGCAGTGCGGCGCTGTTCTGTAGCGTTACCGTCATGCCGTTCTTGGCGGCCACGGTAACAGTCTCCATGCCGATGTAGCTGACTGTTAACTTCTTGCCAGAAGGCACGTTGAGCGTGAACTGGCCGTTGTGGTCGGTAATGGTACCCGTCTTCGTTCCCTGAATCATGACCGACGCGCCAATCACTGGCTCGCCGTCTTCCTGAGAGACGATGGTACCCGTCACCTTTGTCTGAGCAATGGCCGTCCCTATGCATAACAGCAGGAAGACCATGAATGCTGTCAGTCTTTTTTTCATGTTTTCTCTCAAAATATTATATTTAGCTTGTTGTTTATGCCTGAATATGCTTTTCCGGCAGTCTCTTCTGCCTGTTTTGTTCACATTTGTCTGCAAAAAACGAAAAATCTCGGCAAAGGTAATGCTTAATATTTTAAAAAACAAGGAAAATTTTCAAAATTGCACATTTTTATGCAATTTCCTTAACATTTTGAGGTTTTTGGGGCAGTAAACTTTCTGTTTTTGTAATCATGGGGCAGATTATCTCTGCGACTTACAAAATTATCTCTGCGACTTACAAAATTATCTCTGCATGTTACGAAAATATCTCTGCATGTTACGAAATTATCTTACGCAGATAATTTTGCGGCATAGCAACTCAAGGAGCTGATTGCAATAATTTCACATATAACTTACGATTAATCCATGAAAAATTTGTGATTAATTCATGTCCCATTCATGGTAATTCATGTTAAACTATAAGCAAGCCTGCTCTTCCGCCTGGCGGTGCCGGTCAATCATGTCGAGCAGCGTGCTGCTCTCGGCAGTTGTGACCTTGCGGCAGAACATCTTGCCGCTGTCGATGAGTGTCTGGAAGTCGGCAGCCGTGAATACCTTCGTGCCGTGTGCATAGTCGACGTAGTGCAGTGGTGTCACCGACTCCATGCCGCGGAAGGGACCGTCTACGATGATTGCGCGGCTGGCAAACTCGGAGTGTGCCGTGATGGTCTGTATGAACGTCTCGTCGGGGCCGTGGCCGTCGTGGAAATAGCGCACGTATTCCGGTTTCTCGTCCCAGTATTTCAGTGCCAGCTGCGCCAAGTCGGGCGTTATTGCCCAGTTCATGGAACCCTTGTACAGCACGTATTCGCTGCCGTCGGCCCTGAAGCGCAGCGGCTTGCGGAAGCCCAGCGCCCACAGCATCTTGCGCAGTGCCACGCGGAACTTGCTCTTCATGCTGCCATACTTCCACGGCTTGTAGTTCAGCGGGCGGTGCTGGCGGTAGATGTCGGCTTGGCTGCCCTGGTGTTCCATGCATTGCGTGACAATTATTTCGCGTCCCTGTGCGTCGGCGAAGAACTTGCTGATGCGGCTGTTGCTCCACAGCGGATAGTCCAGTCCGCTGAGCATCACGAAGTAGTCGCCTTCCTGCGGAGCGTGCAGTTCAAGGGCCTTGCGGATCATCCGCATCTGGCAGTCCACGTGGCAGATGCTGCCCCACATCACCTTTACGCGCTCCTGGATGAAGCAGACGTCGGATCTGCCGCCGAGCAGCTGTTCGAAGGGCGTGATGTCTGTCTTTCCGTCTATGTGGACCACGAAGCGCGAGCCGCCGGGCAGGCTGCCGATCAGTCTGCTCAGGTGTCGGGGGTCGTTATGTGCGGCTATCAGGAATGTAAGCATGGTCTTTTGGGGGATGATGTGGCGGATGTCAGCATCCGGAAACTTGCCTGGCCAGACGTCGCTTGTAGTAGCTGATGACGATGTATGCAATGCGCGGCGGCAGCAGGTATGCAATGCGGTCGGTCAGTGGGATGGGCTTGCGCCAGACGCGCAGGCCGCGGTAATACTTGCTGCGCACGTCGAATTGCCGCTGGTCGATGAGCCGTTCGTAGCTTTTCAGCTGGTGCCATGTGTACCAAGGCTCGAAATCGTCCCAGCGCGCCTTGAGGATGTGCCGCAGGTGGGCGTCGTAGGCCTGCTCGTATTCCAGTGTGGCTGTGAAGGGGGCTGAGATGCCCTGGTTGTAGACGTAGTTGACAGTGCCGTTGCACACCACGCGCGGCTTTTTCATCAGAAACGTCATGTGGAACAGCAGGTCTTCGCCCATGACTATGTCGCGCGGCGTCTCAAGACATCCGTCGAGCATGCTGCGGCGGTAAAGCACACCTGCGTTTGGCGGAAACGACATCCGCGAGGACAGGAAGTCGCAGATGATGTCGTCGGCGTCTATTTCGCCGCGCCGGCCGCTGTCGAAAATCCTGCCGTGCTGGTTGCGGAACGGGGCAATCACTTCGTCGGCACCGGTTTCCACGGCAGTCCGGTAGGCATCGGCAATGGCATGCGGAAGAAGCTCGTCGTCGGAGTCGCAGAACATTACGAAGTCGCCTTGTGCTGCCTTCACGCCTTCCCGTCGGGCTGCAGTGACGCCGCCGTTGGCGGTGTGGATGACGCGCAGCCGTGGGTCTTCAGCGGCAACTGCATCGCAGACTGCCCCGGAGCCGTCGGTAGAACCGTCGTCGACGGCAACAACCTCGTAGTCGGCGAACTCCTGGCTGAGAGCCATTTGCAGGCACCGGCCTACGTAGTCGTGCTTGTTGTATACTGGTATGATGATGGAGCAGGTGGCCATTTGCTGTCTTCCGTTTACTGTTTGCCGTGAGCGGTATGTTGTCAGGGGTTTGCCGTCCGTTGCCTGGGATTTGCAACTATTTGGCTTCGCAGGCCTTTATGCGTTTCAGGGCTTCCTGGAGCAGGCTTCGCGGACACGCCAGATTAATGCGCAGAAATCCCTTGCCGCTTTCCCTGCCGTACATGGTGCCTGGGTTCAGCCACACGCGGGCCTCCGTCAGCAGGCGGTTACAGTAGCTTCCTACGTCGTGCGTCGCGCTGCTCACGTCAACCCATGCAAGATATGTTCCCTCAAGCGGCATGACGCGCCATGCAGGAATATCGCTCTGACAGAAAGAGCGGAGGGTCTGATAGTTGCCCCAGATGTATTCGTTCACCTCGTCCAGCCAGTCTTCGCTGTCGTTGTAGGCGGCTTTCAGAGCTACAGGGGCAAATGGGTTGATGTCGCAGACTTCGTTGATGTTCACAGCCCGGTTGATGCGTCGGCGCGTGGCGTGGTCGGCACAGATGATGTTGGCAACCTGCAGGCCTGCAATGTTGAACGCCTTGGAAGGGGAGTTAAGCACTATCGCGCTTTCGTCGACGGTCTGCATAGGCACGAAAGTCTGTCCCGGCATCGTCAGTTCGCAGTGGATTTCGTCGGAAACGATGCTCACGGAGTGCTTTTTGCAGATGTCGGCCATGCGCTGCAGCTCGTCGCGGTGCCAGACGCGCCCGGTGGGGTTGTGTGGATTGCACAGCAGGAACACGGTGGTCTTCTCGTTGGCGCATTGCTGCTCGAAGTCGTCCCAGTCGACACGGAAAATGCCGTCGCCGTCGGCCTTGAGAATGCTTTCTGCCACCACGCATCCGTTATTCTTGATGCTGGAGAAGAAACAGTTGTAGTCGGGCGACAGCATCAGCACGTTCTCGCCGGGAAGCGTCAGTGCCTTGATGGCACACGACACGGCAGGCACAACACCTGTAGTATAAATTATATGTTCGCGCGCGATAGTCCAGCCATGCCTGCGCTGGAACCAGCCAGTGACGGCGTCGTAGTATCTGTCGTCAACATAGGCATAGCCGAACACGGGATGGGCGGCACGCTTCTGCACGGCCTTCTGTATGGCAGGCGCAACGGCAAAGTCCATGTCAGCAACCCACAGGGGAATGATGTCACTGCCGCCGTCCGCTGGCGCACCGGCAGGCGCAGGCTCGTCCCATTTCACGCTGCCTGTGCCGCGCCGCTCAATAAGCTCGTCGAAATTGTATTTCATAGTCTTATTTTCTCACTTCGATTACGCAGTCTGCCGGCTGTCGCACGTTCTCGTCGAGGGTAATGCTGCCTATGCTGTCGGCAACGATGTGTCCGCTGGTGGGATTCTTGATGTTCTCGATGTGTCCCTTGATGTCGGCATTTACGGTTGAATACTCAAACACGCGGTCGCATGAGGGGTCGAAGCTACAGTTTTCAAGGACAAGGTTTTGTGCGTAGCAAAGCAGCTGTTCTCCATTCAGGCGGCAGTTTACCAGCCTGACGTTCTTGGAATGCCATGCCAGATATTCGCCATCCAGCTCAGAGTCGTAGATAGTTACGTCCTCGCACTCCCAGAAGGAGTCCTTGGTAAGGATTTTGGCATTATGGATTTCTACATTCTTGCAGTATTGGAAAACATATTTAGCATCGCTCTCCAGACCGTCGACGTAGATGTTTTTGGAAAGCATGAAAGGATATGTACCTCCATGCAGGCGCACGTTTTTCAGCTTCAGCCCGTCGATTTTCCAGAAAGTCTCGTCGGCATCGCATATCTTTACGTCCTCCAGTTCCACGTTCCGCATTTCGCGGAAGAACTTCGGACCGTCTATCCTGCAGCGGCGCATCACCAGGTCGTTGGTATACCATATTGCAGAGCGCGACCCCTCGGCAAAGTAGCAGTCTTCAATCAGCGCACCGTCGACATGCCACCACGGATACTTGCCGTAGAAGCGGCTACCATGGCACTCAATGTTGCGGCACTGCTTAATGCCGCTCTCGCCGTCGGTGATAATGATGTTTTCCAGCTGCAAGTCATGCTGTGCAAACAGAGGGCGCTCGCCTCCGAATTCCTTGTCTTTTACAGTTGTCATGTTGCTGTAAGGTATCTTAAAGAAATCTTATTATTTAATAAAGGGTTAAAAAACTTTGCAAAGATACGGAAAATAATCCTTAACTTTGCGTTTCGAAAATATAATTATTATGAAAAAACTCTATATAGAGACTTACGGCTGTCAGATGAATGTTGCCGATTCTGAGGTTGTTGCCTCCGTGATGCAGATGGCTGGCTACGAGACAACCGACACCATTGACGACGCAGATGCTGTTTTCCTTAATACCTGCTCAGTGCGCGACAACGCTGAGCAGAAAATCTACCACCGTCTTGAAGCCCTTGCCGCCATTCGCCGTCAGCGGCAGGCATCGTCCACCACCCATCACCCGTCATCGCTCATCATCGGCGTCTTGGGCTGCATGGCAGAGCGCGTGAAGGACGATTTGCTGGAGAATCATCACTGCGACCTGGTGGCAGGCCCCGATGCCTATCTCTCCCTGCCAGACCTGATAGCGCAGGCCGAGACGGGACACAAGGCAATGAATATAGAGTTGTCAACCAGCGAAACCTACCGCGACATTGTGCCACAGCGCCTGCACGGTGCCAAGATAGGCGGCTTCGTAAGCATTATGCGCGGCTGCAATAACTTCTGCCACTACTGCATAGTGCCATATACCCGTGGCCGTGAGCGCAGCCGCGACCTGGAGAGCATTCTCACCGAGGTGCGCGACCTCCGCGACCGTGGCTTCAAGGAAGTTACGCTGCTGGGGCAGAATGTAAATTCGTACAGTGCAGAGCTTGGAATTGAGAATGGAGAATTGAGAATTGAGAATGGAGCATTTGCGATAAGCGCAGCCTCAACGGCGGCAGCAAACTCTCCACTCTCCACTCTAAACTCTAAACTAATAAAATTCCCCGACCTGTTGCGCCGCGTCGCAGAGGAAGTCCCGGAGATGCGCGTGCGCTTCACGACGTCGCACCCCAAGGATATGAGCGACGAGACGCTTCGCGTCATTGCCGACATGCCGAATGTCTGCAAGCATATACACCTGCCTGTGCAGAGTGGCAGCAACAGAATACTGAAGCTGATGAATCGCAAGTATACCCGTGAGTGGTATCTTGACCGTGTAGCAGCTATCCGGCGTATCGTGCCAGACTGCGGACTGTCAACCGACATCTTTGTGGGCTATCATTCAGAGACGGAGGAAGATCACCAGCTGTCGCTGTCGCTGATGCGCGAGGTACAGTACGATTCCGCATTCATGTTTAAATACAGCGAGCGTCCCGGCACGTACGCATCGCAGCATTTGCCCGACGATGTGCCAGAGGAAGTGAAGATACGCCGTCTGAACGAGCTTATCCAACTGCAGACCGAGATGTCTGCCCTTCAGAACAAGAAAGACGAAGGCCGCGAGTTCGACGTCCTGCTTGAGAGCTTCTCGAAGCGCAGCCGCGAGCAGCTCATGGGCCGCACGGAGCAGAACAAGGCGGTAGTCGTAGACAAGGGTTCGCACCACATTGGCGAAACCGTCCGCGTGCGCATCACCGGAAGCACCAGCGCAACCCTCTTTGGTGAAATAGTTTTGTAGAGTATGCTGAGCCGTGCAGTCTATTTGCTGAAGGTCTATGTGCTGACCGTAGTGTTTTTCATGGGCGCCAAGGTGGTGTTCATGCTTGCCAACGGCAGCGGCCTCAGTCTTGCCGACTACGCCGCCGTGCTGTGGCATGGCCTCTCGCTCGACCTCTCCACGGCCCTCTACTTCATTTTCCTGCCTTTTCTGGCCTGTCTGGTCTCGCTGTGGGTGAAGGTGCCGCGCCGCTTCTTCAGCATTTATTTCGCCATCGTCTCACTGGCCTTCTCCTTAGCCTTTGTTGCTGACACCAGCCTTTACAGCTTCTGGCATTTCAAGCTCGACGCCTCCTGCCTGCAGTATCTGGCGACGCCCACCGAAGCCATGGCCAGCGTCAGCACGGGCTATATGCTCGTGCGCCTGCTGCTGCTCATCGTGTCGGCAGTGGCAATGGCGGCCATCTACTGCATTGTCAATCCCAGGTTTACAGCTGTCAGGCACCGCGTGGCATATACGGCCGTCATGCTGCTTGCCATCCCGCTGCTGGTCATCGGCATTCGCGGCGGACTTGATGAGTCGACGACGAATGTCGGGCAGACATATTTCTCGCAGCGCCAGCTGCTGAACCACAGTGCAGTCAATCCGGTGTTCAGCTTCCTGTCGTCGTTCGAGAAGACAGCCAACAACATTGTCGACTACGATTTTCTGCCCGACGACGAGTGCAGCCGCCTTATCGCCGACGTCTATCCTCAGGCAATGTCACCCTCCGACACCTTGCTCACCACCAGCCGCCCCGACATCGTCGTGGTGCTTATGGAAAGTGCCGGCAGCATCATGTCCGACGCCATGCCCCGCCTGGAGCAGCTGAAGGGCGAAGGCATCAGCTTCAGCCGCTGCATAGGCAACACATGGCGCACCGACCGCGGCACGGTTTGCACCTACAGTGGCTATCCGTCGTTCCCAACGTCGTCGGTCATGAAGATGCCTTCCAAGACGCAGTATCTGCCCGGCATAGCGCGTACGCTGCGTGACGCAGGCTATCAGACCAGCTATTTCTACGGCGGCGACATCAACTTCACTAACATGCGCAGCTATCTTGTCGGCACCGGCTTTGAGGCGCTGACGTGGAAGAAAGACTATTCCGCCTCCGAGCAGTCCACGTCGAAGTGGGGCGTCCGCGACGACATCATGTTCGATGCCGTTTATGACAAGCTGACGTCGCCCCACACGCAGCCCCTGCTGATAGGCTTCTCGACGCTCAGCAGCCACGAGCCGTGGGACGTGCCGCTCAAGAAGCTCGACGACCCGATAAAGAATGCCTTCTACTATCTCGACGACTGCATAGGCCGCTTTGTCGACCGCCTGCGCAGCACGCCACAGTGGAAGCAGACGCTCATAGTGCTGCTGCCCGACCACAGCATAGACTATGGCGACTTCAACGAAATGGTGCCGGAGCGCAACTACATACCACTGCTGTGGGTGGGCGGCGCAGTGGCAGAACCGATGCTGGTAGACAAGATTTGCAACCAGACCGACCTTGCCGCCACCCTGCTGTCGCAGCTCTCGCTGCCGCACGCTGACTTCCGCTGGAGCCGCGACGTGCTGAGTCCGTCATACCGCTATCCCGTTGCCGTGCATAACTTCAACAACGGCTTTTCCGTCACCGACAGCACCGGCTTCATGGTCTACGACCTCAACAGCCGTCAGACCGTGGTCAGCCAGACCACTCAGGCCGGCCGTCTGGAGCGGCTGGGCAAGGCTGTCCTGCAGGCAACGACCGCCGACCTTAAACATTTAGGAAACAACTGAAACAGCTATGAATCTCCACAAGCTTAGACTGCTGTCGCCGCTGGCGGCCACGCTGTTGAATATTGGCATTGCCTACGGTGCATACTTCCTGGCAAGGATTATCTACCTGCTGGAAAACTGGAGCTACTTTGTGCCGAACCTCTCCTTCAGCCACCTGATGGAAATGCTGTGGGGTGGGGTGGTCTTCGACACCAGCGCCATTCTGGTTACCAACATCCCATACATTGTGCTGATGCTCTTTCCGCTGCATTGGAAAGAGACGTCGGCCTATCAGACGGTGTGCAAGTGGGTCTACCTTGTCGTCAACGGCCTTGCACTGGCTACCAACCTGTGCGACGCCGTCTACTTCCGCTTTACGCTGCGGCGCACCACGACCACCGTATTCAGCGAGTTTGCCAACGAGAACAATCTTGGCGGAGTGCTGGCCACCGAGACCTTGCGCCACTTCTACCTCGTGCTGCTCTTCCTGCTGATAGTGTGGGGCATGTACAGACTGTACCGTAAGCCGCAGGTGAAGGCATCCGGCGTCGTCTGGTGGCAGTACGACCTTGCCACGCTGCTCTCGCTGGCCGCCATGGCCCCCTTCGTCGTTGCCGGCATCCGCGGAGGCTTTGCCACGGCCGTGCGTCCCATAACCATTTCCAACGCCAACCAGTACACCGACCGCCCCACGGAGGCTGCGCTGGTGCTGAACACGCCCTTCTCGCTCTACCGCACCATCGGCAAGGCCGTCTTCCAGGTGCCTGAATACTTCAGCGACGAGGCGCAGATGGCTGCCGTCTACAGTCCGGTGCATGTGCCTCAGGACACGGTGCCGATGCAGAAGAAGAACGTAGTGGTGCTGATTGTCGAGAGCTTCGGGCGCGAATACATCGGCGCACTCAACAAGACGCTCGACAACAGCCAGTATCGCGGCTACACGCCGTGTGTCGACTCGCTGATTGCGCGCAGCACAACGTTCACCCACAGCTACTGCAACGGCCGCAAGTCAATCGACGGCATGCCGTCGATACTGAGCAGCATCCCCATGTTCGTAGAGCCTTTCTTCCTGACGCCGGCATCGATGAACAACGTCAGCGGCGTGGCCTCGCTGCTCAGCGGCGAAGGCTACCAGACGGCATTTTTCCACGGGGCACAGCGAGGCTCGATGGGCTTCATGGCTTTTGCGCGCAGCACAGGGTTCCAGCAGTATTACGGCCGCGAAGACTACAATGAGGACCCGCGTTTCGGCGGCGACGACGACTTCGACGGCATGTGGGCCATCTGGGACGAGCCTTTCATGCAGTATTATTGCGCCAAGATGTCCGAGATGCGCGAGCCGTTCATGACCGCACTGTTCACAGCGTCGAGCCACCATCCGTATGCCATTCCCCGGCAGTATCAGGACGTGTATCCCGAGGAGGGCATCATCATCCACAAGTGCATACGCTACACCGACATGGCCATAGGCAAGTTCTTCCAGTCGGCCAGTCGCCAGCCGTGGTTCAAGAACACCATCTTCGTGCTTACCAGCGACCACACCAACCTTTCCGACCACCAGTACTACCAGACCGACCTTGGCGGTTTCTGCTCGCCGATAGTCATCTACGAGCCTGGCCGCGAGCCTGCCGTCTACGACAAGATAGCCCAGCAGATAGACATACTGCCCACGCTGATGGGAATGCTGCACTACCAGAAGCCTTTCTTCGCCTTCGGACAGGACCTGCTGAACACGCCCGACGAGGACACATGGGCAGTGAACTATCTGAACGGCATCTACCAGTATGTCAAGCACGGCCATGTGCTGCAGTTCGACGGACAGCAGACGGTGGCCATGTACAGCCTGGAGGACTCGCTGATGCAGCACAATGTGGCTGCGACGATGTCCCGGCGGCAGCAGATGGAGCAGGAACTGAAGGCAATCATCCAGCAGTACATGGAGCGGATGACCCAGGACCGCCTGCAGCCGTAGCCAGTCAATGACTGACGGAATTATCTCTGCGAGTTACGAAATTATCTCTGTGAGATAAAAAATTATCTCTGCATGTTACGGAATTATCTCTGCATGTTACGAAAATATCTCTGCGAGATAAAAAATTATCTCTGCGAGATAAAAAATTATCTCTGCGAGATAAAAAGAAAAGCTTTTTCTTTTCGTTTTCCACGGATTTTCGTACTTTTGCAGACAGTGGGCTTGACTCGCCTATAGCAAGCAATAATTACTAAACAAATACAACGATATGGCAAACGTAGTAGATTTCAAGTATGCCCCAATGTTCCAGTTGGGCGAAGACAAGACAGAATACCGGCTCCTCAGCAAGGAAGGCGTCACGACGTCGACCTTCGAGGGCAAGGAAATCGTTAAGGTCAGTCGCGAGGCTCTTACCCTGCTTGCACAGCAGGCTTTCCACGATGTGGAGTTCATGCTGCGCCGCGAGCATAACGAGCAGGTGGCCCAGATACTCAGCGACCCTGAGGCCAGCGAGAACGACAAGTACGTAGCACTGCAGTTCCTGCGCAATGCAGAGGTGGCAGCACGCGGCATACTGCCTTTCTGCCAGGACACCGGCACGGCCATCATCCACGGCGAGAAAGGCCAGCAGGTGTGGACGGGCTTTGAGGACGAGGAGGCTCTCTCTCGCGGCGTCTACAACACTTTCACGCAGGACAATCTGCGCTACTCGCAGAATGCACCGCTGAACATGTACGACGAGGTGAACACTCGCTGCAACCTGCCGGCACAGATAGACATCGAGGCCACAGAAGGTGCTGAATACCGCTTCGTGATGGTTGCCAAGGGCGGCGGCTCTGCCAACAAGACATATTTCTACCCCATGACGAAGGCTACCATACAGAACGAAGGCACTCTGCTGCCCTTCCTTGTGGAGAAGATGAAGAGCCTCGGCACTGCCGCCTGTCCGCCTTATCATATCGCATTTGTCATTGGCGGTACGTCGGCTGAGAAGAACCTTCTCACCGTCAAGCTGGCAAGTATCAAGTACTACGACTCGCTGCCCACCACTGGCGATGAGACTGGCCGTGCCTTCCGCGACATCGACCTGGAGAAGAAGCTGCTGGAGGAAGCCCACAAGATTGGTCTGGGCGCTCAGTTCGGCGGCAAGGCCCTTGCCCACGACATCCGCGTTGTCCGCCTGCCGCGCCACGGCGCCTCGTGTCCTATCGGCATGGGCGTCAGCTGCTCGGCCGACCGCAACATCAAGGCCAAGATCAATGCCCAGGGCATCTGGCTCGAAAAGATGGACTCCAACCCCTCTGAGCTTATCCCTGCCGAGTTTGCAAAGGCCGGCGAGGGCCAGAACAGCATAGAGATAGACCTTAACGAGGGCATCGACGCCGTGCGCCGCGAGCTTAGCAAGTATCCCGTAAGCACACGCGTCAACCTGAAAGGCACCATCATCGTTGCCCGCGACATTGCACACGCCAAGCTGAAGGCCCGTCTGGATGCCGGCGAGGGAATGCCCGAGTACTTCAAGAAATACCCGGTGCTGTATGCCGGTCCTGCCAAGACTCCCGAGGGTTATCCCTGCGGCTCCATGGGTCCGACGACTGCCAACCGCATGGATCCGTACGTCGATGAGTTCCAGCAGAACGGAGCTTCGCTGGTGATGATTGCCAAGGGCAACCGCAGCGACGTCGTCACCGAGGCCTGCCGCAAGCACGGAGGCTTCTATCTCGGAACCATCGGAGGCGTGGCCGCCGTGCTCAGCCAGTCGAGCATCAAGTCGATTGAGTGCGTGGAATATCCGGAACTGGGCATGGAAGCCATCTGGAAAATCAATGTCGAGGACTTCCCGGCATTTATTCTCGTCGACGACAAGGGCAATGACTTCTTCAAGCAGCTGAAACCATGGACTCCATGCGGAAAATAACAGCTTCGAAGCGACTGATAACCATGCTGCTGCTGTCGGCCTGCTGGCTGTCGGCAGCAGTTGCCGTTCCTGCTTATCAGCGCTGGAATCTTATGACAGTTGTCGGCGGAGAACAGGTGCAGGCAACGCTCTGCGGCGACGAATTCATGCACTACTACCAGTCGGCCGACGGCAGGAAATTCCTGCTTGGCGACGGGGGACTGCTGGAGCCGATGACTGCCGGCGGCGAGTCGCTGATGGAGCAGCGGCACTCGGCCCGAATGGCACAGAGAGCCATGCTGGCTGCTGCAGGAAAGGCTCCCACTCGCGGACTGCCGCAGCCGCCGGTGGCTTTCAGGGGGACGCTCAGGCAGCTGGTGATACTGGTGAGCTTTCCTGACATGAGGTTCAAGGATGAGGCACCACTGCAGCTGTGGAACGGCATATTCAACACGCCCGGATACAGCGAGGGGAACTTCATGGGCAGCGTCCACGACTATTTCTACGAGCAGAGCTATCACCAGTTCGACCTTCAGTTCGATGTCCATTACGTCCAGGCCGACGAAAGCTATACTTACTACGGCAGAAACACGTCCAGCGGCGACGATGCCAAAATCCGCGACCTTATAGTCGAGGTCTGCAGGAAAGTTGCTGCTGAAGTCGGCGACTGGTCGCCCTACGACTGGAACGGCGACGGCCTTGTCGAGCAGGTGTTCATACTATATGCCGGCAAGGGCGAGAACGACGGCGGCAACGAGATGACTATATGGCCCCACCAGTGGTGGCTCGACAGTCCCGTGCAGATTGCCGGAGGCTATAGCATCTATAACTACGGCTGCTTTGCCGAACTGGACGGGCAAGGCACGTATGGCACGTTTGGAGTGCTATGCCACGAGTACAGCCACTGCCTCGGACTGCCCGATTTGTACATGACAGTGTCGCCATATTCGAACACAGTGGGCGAATTCTCGCTGCTGGACTACGGATGCTACAACGGAAACGGTTTCCAGCCGCTGGGATATTCGGCATTCGAGCGCTACGCCCTCGGATGGCTGCAGCCCACTGAGCTGACAGAGCCGCTGACGGTAGCCGCCATGCAGCCGCTGTCGGTAGCAGGCGAGGCGTACACCATGACTAACGATGCCGACGACAACGAGTTCTACATTCTTGAGAACAGACAGCACTCGGGGTGGGACATCACCGTGCCTGACACGGGCGTGGTGGTATGGCACATTGCCTACAGCGAGAAAGCCTGGAAAGACAATGTGGTGAACAACACTTCCTCCATGCGCCGCGTTGCCATCGTGCCTGCAAGCAACTATTCCGGCACGCTGTCGCAGTCGATGATGACATACCGCCGTCTCGGACTGCTGGCACGGTGGGCTTATCCATACGACGGAAACGACTCGCTGACGACAACGTCCCTTCCGGCGGCAACATGGTTCACGCGAGGCACCGACGGCAGCACCTATCTCACGGACAGGGCTGTGACGGACATAAAAATAAACGATGCCGGAAAGGCATCGTTCAAATATCGTGGCGGCTCCAGCCCGAGCGGCATTGCCGGCATTCCGGCAGATGGCGACCAGGTTGTGGCCGTCTATACGCTCGACGGGCGGCAGCTGCCTCTTGGCGGACTCTCTCGCGCGGGCGTATTTATAATAAGGTGTAAGAGCGGACGCACATGCAAGGTCATCCTGCCACTCTCTCGTATTGAGCCATGAGCCATTGCTGTTGCTCGGCGATAGTCATGTTGGAATTGTCTAAAAGAATGGCATCGTCGGCCTGTCGCAGTGGAGAAACTTCGCGGTGTGAGTCGATGTAGTCGCGCTCTTGCACGTTTTTCAGAATTTCGTCGTAGCTGGCTTCCATGCCCTTGCCTTTCAGCTCGTCGTAGCGGCGCTGCGCGCGAACCTCGGCAGAGGCGGTGACGAAAATCTTCAGCTCTGCATTGGGGAATACCACTGTGCCGATGTCGCGGCCGTCCATGACTACGCCGCCCTCGCGGCCCATGGCCTGCTGCTGGCGTACCATTTCCTCGCGGACGAAGCCGAGCGTGGCAATGGGGCTTACGTGCGATGAGACTTCCATGCCGCGGATGTCCTTTTCCACAAGCTCGCCGTTCAGATAGGTGTCGGGCAGCCCCGTCTCGCCATTCACCTGAAAGCTGATGCTGATTTCCGGCATAGCCTTCTGCAGGCTTTCCACGTCAATGTCGTCGCCGTGGAAAAAGCCCTTGCGGAGGGCGAAGAGTGTTACACTGCGATACATGGCACCCGTGTCTACGTAGACATATCCTATCTGCCGGGCAAGCGTCTTGGCCATCGTGCTCTTGCCGCACGATGAGTGGCCGTCAATGGCTATTGTAATTTTTTTCATATTTGATGTGGTGTTAAAGACTGTAGGCAGCATTCACGAGAAGTGACGACGTGGACACGTGATACTTGCCGTAGCCGATGTTAAGCTTGAAGCGCTGCAGCTGAATGCCTGCACCGAGCGACAGACCGGCACCGTGGTTGGCCTCGCCGTCGTCATTGGTAATCTTCATCTCACTGGCGCGGCGGAAATTGTAGCCTGCGGCAACGTAGATGTTGTAGCCCAGCAGCAGGTCTGCGCCAACGGTGAGATGCTTTATGAGGCCCTGGTCCCAGTCGGTGAGCCTTGAGAGCGTGGCTGATATGCGCAGCGGCGAGCCGATGAGTCTTTTCGTAACGCCTGCCTGCACGTCGATGGGAATGCGCTCAAAGTCGTCCTCGTAGGCCGCAATCTGTCCGCCGAGGTTCTTGGCTACAAGCGACACCGACAGAGCCTTGTCGGCATTATAGTAGTTCAGGCCAAGGTCGGCGGCAACTGCTGCCGACGAGTAGCTGCCTATCGTGGATGATATGAAGCGCGCCGTTATGCCGCCGCTGATGTCGTAGCCCAGGAGGTATGTGAATGTGCCTGCCAGCGCAATGTCGTGCGCCGAAAAGGTGCCTGTCTGCTGGTTGCTGACGGTGGTCTCCTTCATTGAGCCATAGTCCATAAGCTGTCCGCTGACGCCCCAGGTGGCACGCTCCTTGGCGGCCTTGACGAACGAGGCGGACACCGTCTTTGCACCTTCCATGTAGGTCATGAAGTTCAAGTTCAGCGTCTTGTCGCTGACGTTGGCAATAAGTGCAGGATTGTGGAAAATCAGTGCGGCATCATCGTCGTTGATGGTGATGTTGTCGCCGCCAAGAGCCGCTGCGTGGGCGCTCACCGGCAGACGCAGGAAACTGTATACCTCATGGGCTTCCTGCCCTGCGGCTGTCAGCGCAGTGACAAAGGATATAAGGACAAAAAAAACTCTTTTCATCAAAAATTCCTAAAAATCTGTGCAAAGATAACTAATTATTTGTAAATCTGATATATGAATTATCAACTAATTTGTACCTTTGCTGAATAAATAACGCTGCAACGGCTTTTTTATTGTCGCAGAATGGAACTAAAGAAAACTCCGCAGGCTGATATTGAACAGTTGCGTACCACGGGGCTGCTGATGGGACTCGTTGTGGTGCTTGCCCTGCTGTATGTCGCGCTGGAGTGGAATTCTGTGGCCACCGAAGAGCAGATTGACCCTATTGACCTGAGTGACATCATGCACGAGAACGAGCTTGTGCCGATGTCGAACGAGGAGGTGATGGTGCATCTTGAGGAAAAGAAGGATCCGGAGCAGGCCGAACGGCTGAATGTCGTCGACGACGAAGTGGAAACCGCCGCCGAGGAGGTGATGCAGGCCGATGCCGATGAGCAACTGCTCGCCGACTTGCAGGAAGAAGACGACAAGCCGCTGCAGGCACTCGATGCAGACCCTGATAATCCGCTTAACTTCCATATTGTCGAAGACCTTCCTAAGTTTCCCGGCGGCGCCGTTGAGTTTATGAAGTGGCTGACAAAGAATTTGCAGTATCCTCCTGCTGCCAGGGCCAAGCGGATACAAGGCAAGGTGACGGCAGTCTTCTACATAGAGAAAGACGGTACGGTGACGGGCATCGCTATCAGCAAGTCTCTGTCGCCAGAGTGCGACAGCGAGACGCTCCGTGTGCTTAAGAAAATGCCCAAGTGGGAACCGGGCATACAGAATGACCAGCCGTGCCGCACGAAGGTAAGCATTCCTGTAGTTTTCAAGTTGTAAACCGTAGTATTCAAATTAAAAAATCCCATATCATCTATGAAACCGTTATCTTCCGATGAAATTCTCCAGTTGGTAAATGAACACATCAGCGGCTTGTCGTACGACCGCCGTCCGGCATCGCTCTACGAGCCTGTGGAGTATGTCCTCTCCCTCGGAGGCAAGCGCATCCGTCCGGTGTTGATGCTGCTGGGATATAACTTGTGGCGTGAGGATCCGGCCAGCATACTCATGCCGGCGACAGGCATCGAGACGTACCATAACTATACGCTGCTGCACGACGACTTGATGGATAATGCCGACGTGCGTCGCGGACATGCCACGGTGCATCGCAAGTGGAATGCCAACAAGGCAATACTTTCCGGCGACTCCATGCTGGTGCTTGCCTACCAGCGCATGCAGCAGGTGCCGGAGGACAAACTGCCAGCCGTGATGTCGCTCTTCACGGAGACGGCTCTTGAAATTGGCGAAGGCCAGGAGTATGACATGGCTTTCGAGACACGCGATGATGTCACCGAAGACGAATATATTGAAATGATACGCCTGAAGACATCGGTGCTGCTGGCATGCGCGCTGAAAATCGGTGCTTTGCTGGCCGGCGCTCCCAAGGCTGACGCCGACCGCCTGTATGTCCTCGGCGAGAGGGTGGGGCTGGCGTTCCAGTTGCAGGACGATTTGCTCGACGTCTACGGAGACCCGAAAGTTTTCGGCAAGGCCATTGGCGGCGACATCACTTCGAACAAGAAGACTTACATGCTTATCAATGCCTTCAACCGCGCCGGCAGCCGCCAGCGTGCAGAATTGGAACGCTGGATAGGCGCCAGCGACTTCGACCGTCAGGAAAAGATTGCTGCCGTGACGCGTCTCTACGACGAGATAGGCATTCGCGAGCTTTGCGAGCAGAAGATAAGCTATTACTTCCAGCAGGCACACCAGACGCTTGCGGAGTTGGACGTGGAAGAAAGCCGCAAACAGCCGTTGCGTGACTATATGAACGAGCTTCTGCACAGAAGGAAATGATTTACATTGACACACACTGCCATCTTGACGGCACCGAATTTGCCGACGACCGTGCCGACGTTGTTGCGCGTGCAAGAGAGGCCGGCTGCGGTGCTGTCCTGCTGCCTGCCATCGACCTTGCGTCGTGTCAGACGGTGATGGACGTCTGCCGGCAGTTTCCCGGCTATTGTTTCCCTATGCTTGGCCTCCATCCGGAAGAGGTTCGTGCCGACTGGCGTGACACTTTGGAGAAAATCAGGCAGCAAATAGCAACCTCTCTTGAAGAACAACGCCAGGGAGGGCAGGGCGTAGCAGCCTCTCTTGAAGAAAGAAGCCAGGGAGAGCAAGGTGTAGCAAAGAGTTGGCAAGAAAAAAATCAGAAACCGGCAATAATAGCCATTGGAGAAGTAGGCTTGGACTATTATTGGAGCCGCGAATTTGAGCAGGAGCAGCTTCTGGCCTTCGAAGAGCAGGTGAAGATGGCCGCCGACATGCAGCTGCCGCTGATGATACACTGCCGTAAGGCGCAGAATGAGATGGTTGCAATCGTGAAGCGCTATGCCGACCGTCTGCCCGGCGGAGTCTTCCATTGCTTTACAGGCAATGAGACAGAGGCTCGCCAGCTGCTGGAATTTCCCAACTTCCTGCTGGGCATCGGCGGCGTGCTGACGTTCAAGAAGTCGCACCTGCCGGAAACGCTTGCTGCCGTCGTGCCTTTGGAGCGCATAGTCCTTGAGACGGATGCGCCGTACATGGCCCCGGTACCCATGCGCGGCCAGCGCAATGAGCCTTCGTTCATAGCACACGTCATCGACAAGCTTGCAGAGGTATACCAGACCACTGCCGACGCCATAGCGGCACAGACCACTCAGAATGCCTTCCGCCTGTTTGGCATTCATGGTGTCGGCAAATAGTTTCTTATTGTTTTTGTGTGTCCAAAGCGTCCAGCCCCAGCTGCAGATATTCCATGAAGCCGCTGACACTTTCGTCGTACCCGCGGCTTGGCGTCAGCTGTTTGCCGTCGGGCGACAGAATGACGTAGTATGGCTGCGCGTTGGCATTGAAATACTCGCTTTGCAGATAGCTCCACTTGTCGCCGATGGTTGTCAGGGTCAGCTGTCTGCCAGTCTTGTCGGTGACGGTCATTGGCTGCGGCAGCTGCCGCTTGTCGTCGACGTAGAGAGACACAAGCACATAGCGGCCGTTCAGCATGGCAGCCACCTGCGGCTCAGTCCACACGGCGGCTTCCATCTTCCTGCAGTTCACGCATCCGTATCCGGTGAAGTCTATAAGCACCGGCTTGCCTTCCGCCTGTGCGGCAGCCATGGCGGCATTGTAGTCAGTGAAGCGGGCCTCAGCCTGATAGCTGCCAGTCTTGAAGTCCTGCGTGTAAAGCGGTGGTGCAAAGGCACTGACAGCCTTGCAGGGAGCGCCCCACAGCCCAGGCACGAGATACAGTGCAAAAGCCAGCGACGCCATGCCGCCGATGATGCTTGCCACCGGCCTTGCGCCCTGTCTGTCGTCGCCGTCGCTGCGGAAGTGCAGCCATCCGCAGAGGTAGGCTCCCAGCATTGCGAAGATGACTATCCACAAGGCAAGGAACACTTCGCGGTCCAGCAGGTGCCATCCGTATGCCAGGTCGGCCACGGAGAGGAATTTCAGCGAGAAGGCCAGTTCTATGAAAGCGAGAGTAATCTTCAGCGTGTTCATCCATGTTCCCGACTTTGGCATTCTGTGCATCCATGACGGGAACATGGCAAACACCGTGAAGGGCAGTGCCAGCGCTGTTGCGAAGCCCAGCATGCCCACCGCCGGCGACATCCTGTCGGCCGTCGTTGCCGTCTGCACGAGCAGCAGTCCGATGATGGGTGCCGTGCATGAGAACGACACCAGCACCAGTGCAAAGGCCATGAGGAAGATAGCCATTGCCGACATGACGCGTGAGAATGCCGTCGGCGCGGCAGACGCTCTGTCTAATTTGTCGGCCTTAGCGTCTACCGCCGTGGCCCACGATGCCGGCAGCTCCAGCTCAAACCATCCGAACAGCGACATTGCGAAGACCACCAGTAGCAGGAACAGGAAAATGTTGAACACGGCGTTGGTGGACATTGCATTCAGCGCGCTGCTGCCAAAGAGAGCCGTAACGGCCAGTCCCAGCACCATATATATTATTATTATCGACAGCCCGTAGAGCAGTGCGTCGGCAACCGCCCTGCCGCTGCCGTCCTTGCTGCGCTTCAGGAAGAACGACACCGTCATCGGGATGATCGGCCAGATGCACGGCATTAGGACGGCCAGCAGTCCGCCGAGAAATCCCATCAGCAGAATTGCCAGCAGCGATGTCCCCTTGCCGTCGGTGCCGCCTGCACTGTCGCCGTTGGCTATAGGCTTGGGCCGGAAAATGCTTTCCGTCGCCAGCCCTGCCGCGTAGTCAGCCGCCGTGCTGTCCATAGCTGCCGCCGTGCTGTCCGTTGCTGCTGCCGTGCTTTCCGCTGTTTCTGCTGCCGCGGTGTCTGTCGCCGGTGCTGCTTGTTTTTCGGGTGCATCCTTCTGTTGCCCTGTGGCAGTGGGCAGTTCCACGGTTCCGCTGGCCGTCAGCATGGCATCCGACGGTGGCAGGCAGCTTTCGTCATTGCACGCGCCGTACTCAACATGGCACTGTATGCTGTATTTTTGGGCCGTCAGGCGCACCTTCTGCACAAACGTCACCGCCTGCTCGAAGTATCTCACCTGCATGGCGAACACATCGTCGTAGACATTCTTCTCCTTGCCGCGGAACAGCAGCTTGCCTACTGCCTCAGCCCCCTCCATGGCGTCGGCGTGGAACGTTGCCGCCGTCGGCCCTCCTGCAGGCAGTTCAGTAGAGTAGACATGCCAGCCGGCATCTATGGTGAAGTGGAACAGCAGTTCAGCTTCCGCGGCAGCGGTCTGCCGGAATTCCGACGTGTACTTCACGGGCGTCATCATCTGCGCAAGAGCCGTCATGGCGACCGTCAGCAGCAGTCCTGTAGCAAGCAGTTTCTTCATGTCAGTCAGTTGTGTGTCGTCGTTGTGCCTATCGCATTTTCATGCCCATGTTGAACATGATGAAGCTATAGATGTCGGCCTGCTCCTCCAGCACCTTCCCCAGCGGTTTTCCTCCGCCGTGACCGGCCTTGGTGTCAATGCGGATGAGCGTCGGTGCAGTGCCGCTGTGGCATTCCTGCAGGCGGGCGGCAAATTTGAACGAGTGTGCCGGCACAACGCGGTCGTCGTGGTCGGCAGTTGTCACCAGCGTTGCCGGATATGCAGTGCCAGGCTTTATGTTGTGCAGCGGCGAGTAGCCCAGCAGATAGCGGAACATTTCTTCCGACTCCTCGCTGGTGCCATAGTCGCTGGCCCAGTTCCATCCGATGGTGAACTTGTGGTAGCGCAGCATGTCCATGACCCCCACTTGTGGGATGGCAACGCCGAACAGCTCTGGCCGCTGTGTCATGCATGCTCCGACGAGCAGTCCGCCGTTGCTGCCGCCCACGATGGCAATCTTGCCGGCGGCGGTGTACTGCTGGCTGATGAGCCATTCGGCAGCGCTGATGAAATCGTCGAAGACGTTCTGCTTCTGCATCTTCGTGCCGGCCAGATGCCACTGTTCGCCATATTCACCGCCTCCTCGGAGCGTCACCTGTGCATAGATGCCGCCCTGCTCGAGCCATGGTATGCGCATGGCAGAGAAGTATGGCGTCAGCGATATGTTGAAGCCGCCGTAGCCATATAGGTAGACGGGGTTCTTGCCATTCCGCTTGAGTCCTTTCTTGTAGGTGAGGAACATGGGAATGCGCGTGCCGTCCCTGCTGCTCAGGAAAACCTGCTCGGTGACGTAGTCCTGCTGGCGGAACTTCACCGTCGGCTGGGCATAGAGCTTGCTTTCGCCAGTCAGTATGTCGTAGCCGTAGACTGTCCCCGGCACTGTGAACGACGAGAATGTGTAGAAGCATTCCGGCTCCTTCTCATGTCCGGCAAAGCCAACGCTTCCCACTCCCGGCAGCTGCACTTCGCGCAGGCATTCGCCGTCGAGGCTGTAGACGTAGGCCCGGTCGGAGGCGTCTTTCTGATAGGTAAGCACCAGCCTCTGTGCGATGACGTCGGCACTGCTTAGCACCTCGCCGTCGCGCTCGCCGACGAGAGTCTGCCAGTCGGCGATGCCGGGGCGACGGATGTCGCAGACCATCAGACAGCCGCGCTCGGCACCGTAGTTGGTCTGTATGTACAGCTTGTCGCCCTTGTTGTATATGGGAGTGTATTCATAGTCCATGTTGCTGGTCATCTGGATGAACTGGCTGCCGGCCTGCCTGAGGTCGCGGACGTAGAGCAGATTGCCTGCGCCTGCCCCAGACTCGTAGAGGAACATCACCGTCTCGTCGTCGCTGACGCTGACGTCATAGAAGTGCTTAGGCTCCGTGGGATTCTGGTAGAACAGCACGTCGGCCGACTGCGGAGTGCCTACCTTATGGTAGTAAATCTTGTGGCCGCTGTTGACGTTGGAGAATTCCTTTCCCTCCGTGGGGCGGTCGTAGGCGCTGTAGAAGAAACCGTCGCCCAGCCACGATGCCTGGCTGAACTTGGCCCATTCTATGTGGTCGTCGGTCAGCTGTCCAGTGGCGAGGTCGATGACATAGAACTCCTGCCAGTCGCTGCCCGACCGCGAAATGGAGTAGGCGGCATAGCGCCCCCGGTGGTCGAAGGTGAGGCTCTGCAGAGCTACGGTGCCGTCGCTGCTCAGCGCGTTAGGATCGAGGAATGTGCGCGGCTCGCCGCCAAGAGGGTCGGCGACATAGACCACACTCTGGTTCTGCAGTCCGTCGTTGCGCATGAAGTACCACTTGCCGTGGTGCTTGCGCGGCGCACCCAGCTTCTCGTAGTTGCTAAGCTCGGTGAGCCGCTTGAGGAGCTTGCCGCGGAAGGGAATTTTCTGCAGGTAGCCGCTGGTGACTGCATTCTCGGCCTCCACCCAGGCGGCAGTCTTTGCCGAGGTGTCGTTTTCCAGCCAGCGGTATGGGTCGGCCACGGCGGTGCCGAAGTAGTTGTCGGTGGTGCCGTCCTTGTCGGCCTTGGGGTATTGCAGACTCTGTGCCTGCGCAAGTGCTGTGGCAGCTGCTGCGAGTGTCATAAGTGCTATTCGTTTCATAGTGCTTCTATACATGTCGGCAAAGGTAGTTATTATTTTTGAAAACAGCGGTCTTTTTCGCGATTTAAATTTCATGGGCGTCATGGTTGCAAAATTATCTCACAGAGATAAAAAATTATCTGCGTAAGATAATTTCGTAAGTCATTGAGATAATTTCGTAACTCGCAGAGATAATTTTTCAAAAATGGCGGAGGAGTGTCAAAAAAAGAAAAAAATCTTTTGTTTTGCGCTCGCTTAATTGTACCTTTGCAGACTGAAAAAGGAAAACAGAACTGTTTACAATGTTAGACATATCAGTAGTAATACCTCTTTACAACGAGGATGAGTCTCTGCCCGAACTCTACGACTGGATAGAGCGTGTGATGAATGCCAACAGCTTCTCCTTCGAGGTGATATTCGTCAACGACGGCTCCACCGACCGCTCGTGGGAAGTAATCCAGCAGCTCAGCGAGCGCTCGGAGCATGTCAAGGGCATCAAGTTCCGCCGCAACTACGGCAAGTCGCCGGCTCTCTACTGCGGCTTCAAGGAAGCACAGGGCGACGTGGTGATTACCATGGACGCCGACCTGCAGGACTCGCCCGATGAGATACCGGAGCTGTACCACATGATAATGGACGAGCATTACGACCTCGTCAGCGGATACAAGCAGAAGCGCCACGACCCTCTGTCGAAGACCATACCCACCAAGCTGTTCAATGCCACGGCCCGTAAGGTGAGCGGTATACACAACCTGCACGACTTCAACTGTGGGCTGAAGGCCTACCGCCGCGACGTGGTGAAGAACATCGAGGTCTTTGGCGAAATGCACCGCTTCATACCATATCTGGCCAAGAATGCAGGCTTCGACAAGATTGGCGAAAAGGTTGTGCACCACCAGAAGCGCCAGTACGGCAAGTCGAAGTTCATGGGCTGGAACCGCTTCGTCAACGGCTATCTTGACCTGATGACCCTGTGGTTCCTTGGCACCTTCGGAAAGAAGCCGATGCACGTCTTCGGCTTCCTTGGCACCATCGTGTTCATCATAGGCTTCTTCTCGGCGTTCTTCCTCGGCGTGGAAAAAGCATGGGCTCTCTATCAGGGCGTGCCGATGAGGCTGATTACCAACTCGCCATACTTCTACATTGCGCTGACAATGATGATGATTGGCACGCAGCTGTTCCTCGCCGGATTCCTCGGCGACCTCATCAGCCGCAACAGCGCCGGGCGCAACGAGTATCAGATTGCGGAGGGCATTCGTGTGGATGTTAAGAGGTGAGTATTAAGAGGTGAGAGGTGAGAGAATAGTTATGGGACGCATCAAAATACACAACATTAACAAGAGGAGGCTTGCAGCTATCCTCTCACCTCTATTCTCTCACCTCTCACCCCTCACCACTTACCTCTTACCTCTGATAATTGTCACTGGCTGCACGCAGATTGACTGCCCTGTGCAGAACACCGTGTCCACCGTCTACGAGCTGCGCAAGGGCGACGGCACCGTCGACACGATGGGCGTCGACACCATGTGGATATGGACTCCGAGGGCCGACGGCAGCGACACGCTGCTGATAAACCGCTTCTGCGGCGCAAAGGCCACCAAGATGACGCTGCCCATCAGCAGCAGCCAGCCGGAGGATGCTCTCTGCGTAGTCGTGGCTGACACCTTGGGAAACTTCTGGCTGGACAGCATTTTCATAAAGAAGGAGAACACGCCGCACTTTGAGTCGGTAGACTGCCAGGCAGCATTCTTCCACACGATAACCGGCGTGAGGTGGACAGACAACATCATCGACTCGGTGGTAATACATAATTCAAGCGTAACTTATGATGCATCGGCAACACACATATACCTTTATCTTAAGCCTCGCAGTTAGTCTGGCAATGCTGTCAGGCTCGCTGACGGCCGGCGCTCAGGTGAAGAAGATGTTTACGCTGGAGAAAGACTCTATTCCTTTGTTCAGAGGCTTGTCGCTGTCGTTCGACCTCGTGGGGCCGGCAATGCTCATGCTCAGCGACCACGGTGAATACGAAGGCGCGCTGCGCGTGAACCTCCACGACCAGTGGTTTCCAATATTCGAGCTGGGTATTGGCCGTGCAAACCATGAGAACGACGAGGTCACAGGGCTGACCTACAAGACCACGGCTCCTTATTTCCGCATTGGCATGGACTGGAACATCCTGCGCAACAAGCACCAGAGCAACCGCCTCTATGCAGGCTTCCGGTATGCATTCACTGCCTATAAGGCCGACATCATCCGCAACGACCTTCCCGACCCTGTGTGGCAGACGACGGCAGGTTTCGGCATCGATGGCATGTCATGCTCGCAGCACTGGATGGAAGCCGTCATCGGACTGGACGCACAGGTCTACGGGCCGCTGCATCTGGGATGGAACGTGCGCTACAAGCGGCGGCTGCACCACTCGAAGGTCGACATCGGGCAGACTTGGTATGTTCCGGGCTTTGGAACTTACGACAAAGACCAGCTGGCGGCAAATTTCAACATCATCATAGACATCTGACGGGCAGTTCAGAGTTTACATTCATAAGCTAAAAGTTAAAACAAGATATAATGGAAACACAGCGCAAGAAACGGCTCGTCTGGCAAGTGCCTTTCCTGGTGTTGCTGATAGTGGCAACGGTACTGATTATACGACAGCAGCGGAATACTCCATATCAGACAGCGTCGGGGACGGTGTTTGGCACGGTGTATAACATTACCTATCAGTACGACGGCAATCTGAAGGAGGAAATCGAACAGCGCATGCACATGGTTGACTCTACGCTGTCGATGTTCAACGACGAAAGCGTCATTACCAAGGTCAACAACAACGAGCCTGTGGAAGTTACCGACATGTTCCTGCAGGTGTTCAACATGGCACAGAAGATTTCCACTGACACTGACGGAGCCTTCGACATCACCGTTGCACCGCTGGTCAACTTGTGGGGCTTCGGCTTCAAGCAGGACGTGGAGCCGTCGCAGCATGCAATCGACTCGCTGCTGCAGTTTGTGAGCTACAAGAAAATCAGCTGCCAGGGCAGGCGCATCGTGAAGAAAGACCCGCGAGTCATGCTCGACTGCTCGGCCATCGCCAAGGGCTTTGGCGTCGACGTGGTGGCTGAACTGCTCGACGCAAAGGGCATCGAGAACTACATGGTGGAAATCGGCGGCGAGATAGTTACCCGGGGCATCAGCGAGCGGCGCCTGCCATGGAAGATTGGCGTCACCAAGCCTACGGAAGAGGCTGCTGTAGGCAACGGAGAGATACAGACCGTGCTGAATGTCACCGACAAGGCCATGGCCACCAGCGGCAACTACCGCAACTTCTACTACAAGGGCGACCAGCGCTATGCACACACCATCGACCCGCATTCCGGACGTCCCGTGCAGCACAACATTCTTTCGGCTACGGTGCTGGCCGACAAGTGCGCACGTGCCGACGCCTATGCCACTTCGTTCATGGTTATGGGCATGGAGAAAGCCAAGGAGGTGCTTAGGAAAAATCCGGACCTCATGGCTTACCTCATCTACGACGACCACGGGCAGAACAAAGTGTGGTACTCGCCGTCGCTGGAAGACAAGATAAACAACTGATGGGCTACGAGCTGAGCATTTACGACCAGCTGCTGCAGTTTCCGCTGTTTCAGGGAATGAGCCATGCTGACCTGATGGAGGTGGCCGGGCATACTAAGCTGGGCTTCTTGAAGATGCATGCCCAGAAGAAGATTGTTGACGGCGGCGACCAGTGCGACAGCCTCTATTTGCTGACAGACGGACAGGTGACTGCCGTCACTAAGAGCGCCGACGGCGCATACTCGGTGGTGGAAAGCCTGCATGCGCCGGCAATGCTGCAGCCGGAAAGGCTCTTTGGCATGAACACACGGTATACGTCGGGCTTCACCACGCTGACAGACTGCAACTTCATCGTCATCGACAAGCAGGAGGTGGTGCTGCTGCTGGAGACGCAGCTGGTGTTCCGCCTGAACATGCTCAACGTGATGGCCACCAAGACGTGGCGTACTGAGCAGCAGCTGTGGCGCAGCCTGCCGGCAACGCTGCGCGAAAGGGTGACGCGCTTCTTGGTGCAGCACACGCTGTATCCTGCAGGCGAGAAGACGTTCTACATTCTCATGCAGCGCATAGCCGACGAGCTGAATGCAAGCCGCCTCGACGTCAGCCGCTGTCTGAACACCATGCAGGCCGAAGGACTGCTGACGCTCAGCCGGGGGCGCATTGTCGTTCCAATGCTTGAAAGGCTTCTGATGTAGGACAAAAATAAAAAGACATTGCGCAGTGCGAATGTCTTTTCATTATTTTCTTTCAATATTTATGCATTTGTCGGGAATGCCTCTTCGGACAATTCTTTGAAGAAGTCATAGCCCAGGACAACGCTTATGCGCATCAACAGGCGTACGTCAACGCTTTTACGCTTGAAGATGTTGTAAACGTTTGTGCGTTCACATGGAATCTGACTTGCAAGCCATGAAGCCGACTTGCCTTTTAGTCTCATAATTTCCTCTATGTGCTTGCCAATATTCATTATTCAGATTTACGGTTAATGATACTTTCTTTCTAATTTCCGCTGCAAAGGTATGAAATAAAAATCAATATATTAGCACATTGTTGTAGAATTTATTTTCGCAATAATTAATTAGTTTCCAAAGTGTTACCAATTATATGACGTAACCCGTACACTTGTTTTTCACACATTATTATATATACGCGTGCGCGAGGCATACGGCGGCGTGCTGTGCCTTGTTGAAAAAGTAATGTGTGATAGGACAAAAATAAAGAATGTTTGGACGTAATTGTAAAATACCTAAAAAGAGTTATTGCATATTATTCCGAAAATGAATAATTTTGCAGCCTGTAAACCAACATTTATTAATTAAACAAACAGAATGCGTATGAAAATTTCTACTTCTCTTAAAGCCCTGGCCATTGCCTGCGGCATGTTGATGACATTCGGGAGCGCCGTGGCAAAGGTTACTAAGCCGACGAGCGGCGGAGGCGTTGTCATCGGAAAGATTTTCTCTAACATGATGAAGAACGATGCCAACAAGGCGTATGCACCGGCATGCTATATTCAGTTGTACAACAACTCTACGGACACTCTCGATATTGCCGGAATGTACATCGGCATGGTGGAAAACCATAGCACTGCCGCACAGGCATGGACGGTGGCTGCCATGGCTGAAGAGGGAAAGGCGGACAGCGTAGCCATTAAGCAGCTGTTCAGATTTCCGACGGACAAGGAGTACCGCATGGACCCCGGACAGAGCATCGTCGTCACCAATGCCGCATGGAACCACAGCTCTGTGGCTGCTGCCGCTCCAGACCTTACAAATGCCGACTTCGAAGTGAAGACCACCAACAACGCCTACAAGGACTATCACAACGATGCCGTGCCGGCTATGGAATTAGTGCATTCCATGACTGCCGCCATGGACTTCATCAATTTCTCCACCACGGGTCCTGGCTCCATAGTGCTGCTGGCTCACAATCTCGACCTCACCAAGTGTGGCGTTGGCTTCCAGCGCGGAAAGACGTCGGGAAACAGCATCATGTTCGTGCCTAACTACAAGATTATCGATGCCATCGACGTGGTGGTGAACACAAAGGCAAAGTCGCCTTCGGCTGACGACAAGCGCATAAGCACTAACTACGACGCTGGCTTCACTGCCCATGCAACGGCAGGCGGAAACAACGGCGAGGCCATCGTTCGCAAGACAGCCTACGTGACTACGGCAGGGCGCACTGTGCTTTTCGATACCGACAACTCCAGTTTGGACTGCGAGGTTGTCACAGACCTTGCAATACGCAGCTACAGCCAGACGCCGGCAGGGCTGTCTGACTCAACCATCACCATTCCGGCAACGGGCTATCTGCCTTTCGTGGCTACACGCCCGTTCTGCGCTGGCAAGGATGTGTCGTTCGTCTATCTGAACGTCTCTAACAACGCAGCCACCACCGACATGACTTACTACACATATCCCGGCGACTCGCTGCTGCTCATCAAGGGCCCGTGGATTGCCATAGGCGCTCCCGGCGAGCATGCACTGAAGCTGTCGGAGTCGCAGGGCGTCATGAAGACACGCAGCAGCGGCATGTCATGGGCCGACGAGGACAGCAAGTCTGTCAGCCAGACAACGCGCATGTTCTATAAGTTCGTCAACGAAGCTGGCAACATCGGCTTCAAGCGCGTGGATGCTGTCGACGGCAAGTACAATCAGGCAACATTCAGCGGCGACGACCGCCTCTACTATGTCATCACCGAGGCCATTGCCGACAAGATTGCCGCTGCCAACGGTGCCACCGACCACACTGACCTGAACTTCATCGCATGGCACGGCATCACTCCGGCAGACGTGTCTACCGGCATCAGTAACGTGCAGTCGGCAGCGCATAGTGGCAACATGCTCATCTTCAACCTGCAGGGCCAGCGCCAGACTCGCCTGCAGCGCGGACTGAACATCGTGAACGGCAAAAAAGTCGTTATAAAATAACTCAGCTTTCGCAGTTGACAAGGAGTTAAGGATGTTAAAGGAGTCAAGGAAGTTAAAGGACACTTCCTTGACTCCTTTAACTTCTGAAAAAAAACTGCTGTTCTGTTAAACCATCCTTGCTGTCGCACGTCTAAGCATAGTTATGCTTAGGACAATAAATACATTATTGCTGCTTCTGTGCGTTACGGCGGTATTTTCACAGGGCAGCGTCAGAGGAAGAGTCGCCGACCGTCAGCACGATGAGGCGATGCAGTTTGTCAACGTCTCTGTGCTTTCTGCCGACGGCAAGCCACTCAGAAGTTCCATGACTGATGCCGCCGGGCAGTTCACCATCGGCGGGCTGTCTGACGGTGCCTATCAGCTGCAGGTGACGTTCGTGGGCTACAAGCCGCTGAAGCGCAACTTTACGCTCTCTGCCCAGCACCGCCGACAGCAGTTCAATACCCTCTATCTCGTGGAAGACGCCACGGCACTCAGAGAGGTGCAGGTGAAAGGCCAGCGGTCGCAGATGAAGCTGGAGGTTGACCGCAAGACATTCACTGTCGACCAGGTGCTTGCGGCTGCCGGCGGCAGCGTCACCGACCTGCTGGAAAACATTCCGTCGATAGAGGTGACTACCGACGGCGAGATTTCGCTGCGCGGCAACAGCAGCGTCGAGGTGTGGATAAACGGCAAGGCCAGCGGACTGACTACCGACAACCGCTTCGAGATTCTCCAGCAGATACCTGCAGAGAGCATCGAGAAGATAGAGGTTATCGACAACCCTTCGGCAAAATATTCCCCCGAAGGCTCTGCCGGCATCATCAACATTGTGCTTAAGCGCGACCGCAAGGCTGGCTACTACGGTTCGCTGCAGGCTGGCGCCAACCAGCATGGAGGATGGAACACCGGGGCCAACATCAACTACTCCAGCGGACTGCTGGACGCCTATGCCAACGTGGGCTACCGCCGCCGTCGCGGCAATGGCGGCAGCGAGAGCCAGCAGACGTACAAGCAGACTCAGGAATACCAGAATTCGGAAAGCGACAACAGCAACCGCGGCGGCTCTCTGTTTGCCCGCCTTGGACTTACGTGGCATCCCACGAAGCGCGACGACATTTCCTTAGGCGGAATGACGCTCCAGGGACGCAGAGACAACATCACCACTGCACATTACTACTATGGCAGCATCGGTGCCGGCGCCGACTCACGCCACATGCTGCGCCAGACCGACGGCGGCGGCGACAACCAGATGTATCATGCCGAAATGGGCTATGAACACCGTTTCGCCGACAAGCACAAGCTCACTGCCCATGCTGAATATAACCGCTGGATGAGCGATGACGACAATACCTATCGCGACAGGATGGACATCTTCCCGACAGCATCCAGTCCGCAAGGCAGCAGCACGCAGGGCTTCCAGTTCCGCCCGATGCACATACGCAACCGCTCGTGGGAGCTGAAGACCGACTACGAGAACCAGCTGTCGGAGAACCTTAAGATTGAGGCTGGCTACGACGGGCGCTTCTCGCACGAGAATACTCCGCAGGAGTCGTGGACTGCCGCCTCCTGGGACGGCACTGGCATGGCGGAAGACGCCGCCTTCTACAACCGTTTCATCTACGACATCGACATCCACGCACTCTATGCCACCGTAAACACAAAGCTCGGCAGGCTTGGCATTATGGCCGGCATGCGCGGCGAGTACTGGCGCGTGAATACCGAGAGCCTGGACTACGCACAGGAACACGGCACCGCAGCCAAGGACGCTCCCTACAAGAAAGACTTCACGCAGCTGTTCCCCTCGCTGTTCCTGAGCTATGAGCTGACGCCGTCGGCACAGCTGCAGCTGAACTACACGCGCAGGATACGCCGTCCGTGGGGCGGCCAGCTGAACTCTTTCAAGAACACACGCGACGCTTCGATGGTGGAATTCGGCAATCCCGAGCTTACGCCGGAGTATACGCACTCGCTGTCGCTGAATTTCCTGAAGACATGGGAGAGCCACACGCTGTCGGTGTCGTCATACTACCGCCAGACCACCGACGTCATGCAGCGCATACGCTATCAGAGCATTGCCGACGGACTGATGTACATGACGCAGATGAATCTCACCAAGCGGCAGAGCGCAGGCTTGGAAATCATCGGCAAGAACAAGCTCTGGCGCATCCTCGACCTCACGACGACGCTCAACGGATACTACAACAAGCTCGACGGCTTCAGCTATGTCATCGGCGGACAGACGGTCACCGGCGAGGGCGACAAGAGCCTGTCGTGGGATGCGCGCATGCTGGCATCGCTCATGCTGCCCTACGACATCTCGCTGCAGCTGACGGGCAACTACCGCTCGCGCGGAGTCATCACGCAGGGCTACCGCAAGCCAAACACGTCGATGGACCTGGGCATCCGCAAGACTTTCCTGAACAAGCGCCTTGCCGTGGCCTTCAACTGGCGCGACGTCTTTGCCACGCGCCACTGGGAGAACTTCACAGAGAGCGACACCTTCTGGCGACACCAGAAAAACTGGCGCAAGCCGAACATGAACCTGCAGGTGACATGGAATTTCGGCAACATGGCCAGCGACAAGAAGCGCCAGTCGCAGCGCGAAGAGCCACAGCAAAGCGACGACGAAGGGCAGCAGGACATGTAGCTGCCCCGACAGGCAGAGACCCGCCCCGACAGCCGCATTGCAACCTTGACAAACAATAATGCCGCCGCCTTTTCGTAAGGCAGCGGCATTATTTCTATGTTTCCCCGCCACAATGGCGGGTGGCCTGCTGTTAGTCTTCGAGGTAGATGTCCAGTTCTGGTGCGAGACCAGATTCTACTTCTGCACTGCTTACCAGCATCTGCATCAGGTTCTTCCTAACCTGCAGCTGTATTGTCTCCATCGTTGGAGCTGTATATTCTTTTTTCATACTGATTCCTTTTTTATTGTTTAATAATTTATATACCAATGGTTTTTCTGAAGTGAGATTTCCAGCCGGAAAAATATTCCGGCAGGAAATTCTTCATTCTTCATTCTTCATTCTTCATTTAATCACGACCTTCTTGCCGTCGATGATGTAGAGGCCCTTGCGAGGCTGCATGACGCGCTGGCCCTGCAGGTTGTAGGCAGCCTTGTTGGTGTCAATACTATTGACACGTACAGAACTGATTTCCGTAGCCTCCGTGCCGAAGAAGAACGGCAGGAATGCAGGAGCGCCTGCGCCAGCGTCGATTTCCAGATAGGCCTTGCCGGCAGCCAGAGTGCCAGTAGCGGAGAGCTTGTAGAAGCCAACGGCATCGCCAACCTTGTTCAGGACGTAGATGTTTCCGTTGCCGTTAGTTGTTTCAGATGTAGAACCTTTCAGAATGCCCTTGCCTGTAGATGACGAAGCAATGACAGGAATTGTGTAAGTTTGTCCGGCGGTACCCTGCAGAACCACGCCTGTGTTTGCTGGAACGTCGTCAACATTTGTCAGATTGGCCTGCGTGTTCTCTGTATTCAGAGTTACGGTAGAAGCAGTCAAACCTGCAGGAGTGGCTGCTGAGAAATCAAGAGCATGTTCGCTGTATAGAGTTGCGTAACCAGTAGAGCCTATTTCAACGCTGATAGGCTCGATAATGTCAAGTACGGCAACATAGCACAGCTGTCCGCTTGATTCTTGGAATGTGATAGTGCCTTCCACATTGTCAAGTGGGAAGATGCGGATGTCAGGAGTGTTGTTAGTGTTTTGTACTTCTGTGCCGATAGCACCCATAGGAATAGTGGTGACAGTGCTGCTATAGTCTGTGCCGTTCACTTCTTTCCAACTGATAGAACCTGTACCCATGTTGATATAGCTGTAGAGGGTGAGGCGTGTGGCTTTGACGCCAGCAGGCATAGTTAGTGTTATCTGCTCATTGCTGGACTTAGTTGTTGTTCGCTGTGTGCTGACAGCGTCAATATACACTTTCTGGCCAGCAGCAAAGCCCTTAGTAGGCATTGTGAAAGTAAAGCCCTTGCCGTTTACGTCGCTATCTTTTCCTGTCATAGTGTTGCTGCTCATGTCAAATGCACCGTTAGCCAGGATGACGCGGCGAGTATAGAAGTTTGCCGGAACTGCTGTGATGGTAGCGCTTGCTTCGTCTGATGCCGTGCATTTTGCACGGCTTGCGCGAGCTTTGATGTCGGTGTCTGCTGTCAGAGTAAACGAACGTGTGAAGGTTGTCCAGCTGCTGCCGCCATCTGTGCTATACTCTACAGTTACATTTGGTGTTGCGCATGCAATGGCAACGGTTCCGTTGAGCTGATATATATTAGGTGTGGCAACTTTGATGCCTTCCAGCAGGACTTGCTTTTTGGCTATTTCTGAATTTCTGTACGATACGCCATCACCTATAGCAATAGCTTTCACTGTTGTACCGTCAGCAACGTCTGTAAGTGTTGTTGAGTATGTGGCACTTTCAGCAGTCGGGTCGCTGCCATCTGTTGTATAGGTTATTTTTGTTGCGTTGCTAACGGATCCGATAGTTACATCGCCTGTCGTGGTATTGAATGAAATCTCAGGTGTGGCAAGCTGAGTTAAGACAACGCCCGTGTATTCGACCTTGACGTATGCCAAGCCTGTTTCACTCTGTCGGGTAATAGTGTGCTTACCTGCTGCAACATTTGTGATGACATATTCATTGTACTTGTTATCAGAATTAACCGTAACGGTAGTGTTGGCTAAATTATTATCCAGGTTGCTATCATCAAATTTTAACTTGTCACCAGTCGCGTTAGATATAGTCTGTACAATCGTTACAGTTGCTTCTGTAGCCGTAGTAAAATAGCATTGAGTGGCACCTTCCATCTTGATGACATTACTATAAGTGTCACCACCATAGGTGCAACTGTGTTTACCGTTAGATGACCAGCTCACAGCTGTTCCTTCTCCTTTGTTATAGGTGAAGTAGTTGGCCGTACTCTGGGTTACGTTTGAAGAATTTTGGAACTTAACTGTGAATGTTTCACCTGTTGCCCACGCGCTGCCAATGGACAACAGCGCGAGCGTCAATAAAGTAAATACTTTTTTCATAGTAATTTTAGTTAGTAAATAATATTAAATATATAATAGTGTAATAGTCAAAGGAAAGGGTGCCGCTGCAGGCCGCTGCCTTGTTTGTGCATAATCGGGACAAAGTTACGAATAATAAGGGATTACGCCAAGAAAAAATATAGAATTCTTTTCGTCTTTTTTCTTGTACGGCATTCACCATCTTTGATGGCTTTCTGCAAACTATTTCTTTGTGGCAGGCGAGGGATGCTTGTTGACCGTCCACAATCCGTTTTTGTCACTCCCTTGTCGTGCGACAATCCCCAAGTCCTTGAATTTCTTCAGTTGCTTCTCTATGCCTCGCTTGCTGAGTCCGGTGCTTTCAGCAATCTCTGTAGCAGACAGACTGGGATTTTCATCAAGAAGGATAAGGACTTGCTTTTCGTTTACACCGAACTTTACACCGAACTTTACACCGAACGTGCTACCGAATTTCTGGTCGAACAGTTTGTCAATATTTATTGCATTTTCCAATGGCAGTTCTTCGCCTTGGTGTTCCTTCAGAGTCTTGTAGATTTCTTTCAGCATGAAGTCTATGAATGGAGCCGACTGCCCCGCGTTGGTGCTTGCGGTGATGGCATCGTAATAGGCCTGCTGGTTGGCATAGACCATATTCTCCACTGGCAGGTGTTCGAACAGAGGGTGCAGCCTGCCAAGAATGAGTGACTGCCAGAGGCGTCCTGTGCGTCCGTTGCCATCAATAAATGGATGGATGAATTCAAATTCGTAGTGGAACACGCATGAGCGGATGAGCAGATGGTCTTTGGCGTTCTTCAGCCAGGCGAACAGGTCTGCCATCAGTGCAGGAACCCGGTTAGCAGGTGGAGCCATGTGTACGAGTCCCTGCTCGGAGAATACGCCCACATTAGAGCTGCGGAATTTCCCGGCATCGTCAATCAAGGCCTGCATCATCACGCTGTGCGCTTTCAGCAAGTCTTTGATGTCAAATGGGTTCAGTGTTGGGTATAGCTCGTATGTGGCGACAGCGTTTCTTACTTCTTGTATCTGTCTGATAGGAGCCACCACGTTTTTGCCGTCCATGATGTCGCGCACTTGTGTCTCGCTAAGTATGTTGCCTTCTATGGCCAGTGACGAGTGGATGGTTTTTATGCGGTTGGCCTTGCGAAGGCGCAGCCCGTCCTCCTGTTCCAGGCGGATGGCATAGCGTTCAATCTGAGCAGAAATCTCTGCTATCAGGTTGATGGCTTCTGCACTTACAGTGAACGGCGGTGTGTACATTCCTTACATCTGTTGTTATGGCTACAAAGATAGTCAATTTTATTTAAAACAGCGATTAATTTTCACTTAATTTTATGCGCTATGCCAAAACTTGCTGGAATTATCTCAATGAGATAGAAAAATATCTCTGTGAGATAATTTTTTATCTTACGAAGATAATTTCGTAACATGCAGAGATAATTTTGTAAAATACACCCTGTCGGGTATAAAAGTGATAATAATTATTAAAGATTATACCCGTTTGGGTATAAATTAATGAGGGGATATGTAACTTTGCTGAGAAAAACTGACATACAATGGAAAAGACTCTTTATCCGCAGATGATTATAGACGCCTTGCAGACGGTGACGTATGCAGGCACGAAGAAGAACTTAGTGGAAAGCCAGATGATTGCCGACCAGCCGACGGTGGCTGCGCCGTCGAAGGACGGCGAGCCATGGCACGTTGGCGTGGTGCTGGAATTCCCACGCGAGACTGACCCCTTCCTGAAGTCGACGGTGAAGGCTGCCGAGGCTGCCATCAAATACCACGTGGGCAAGGACGTGGTGGTGGACATCAAGACGGAGTTCAAGTCGAAGCCGCGCCCCAAGGGCGACAGCCTGCTGCCGGGCGTCAAGAACATCATTGCCGTCAGCTCTGGCAAGGGCGGCGTCGGCAAGAGTACGGTGTCGGCAAACTTGGCCATCGCACTGTCGCGCCTGGGCTACAAGGTGGGCCTGCTGGACTGCGATATCTTCGGACCGTCGATGCCTAAGATGTTCAACGTGGAGGACGAGCGCCCGTATGCCGTGAAGGTGGACGGCCGCGACCTTATATGCCCCATCGAGGCCTACGGCGTGAAGATGCTTTCCATCGGATTCTTCGTGTCGCCGGACACTGCGACGCTGTGGCGCGGCGGCATGGCTACCAGTGCGCTGAAGCAGCTGATAGCTGATGCTGACTGGGGAGAGCTGGACTATTTTATCCTGGACACGCCTCCCGGCACGAGCGACATTCACCTGACGCTGCTGCAGACGCTCAGCATCACGGGGGCGGTCATCGTGTCTACGCCGCAGCAGGTGGCCCTGGCAGATGCGCGCAAGGGCATCGACATGTACAGGAACGAGAAGGTGGGCGTGCCTATCCTGGGACTGGTGGAGAACATGGCGTGGTTTACGCCGGCCGAGCTGCCGGAGAACAAATACTACATCTTCGGCCGTGAGGGCTGCAAGCAGCTGGCTGAGGAGATGGAGGTGCCTCTGCTGGCACAGATTCCGCTGGTGCAGAGCATCTGCGACAGCGGCGACGCAGGCCAGCCGGCAGCACTGAGCAGCGAAACGGCTACGGGGCTGGCCTTTATCAATCTGGCGCAGGCGGTGGTTACCGTTGTGAACCGCCGCAACGCCGAACTGCCAAAGACCCGGATAGTAGGTGTCAGCACGCAGGCCTGACGCTCAGGGCGCTCAGCCTTGGGCTTCCTGCATGGCGGCACGGCGGTGCTTCATGTAGAGCAGACGCTCGTTGGCATGGCGGCGAGCCTGGATAATCTGGTATCGGTAGACGAGGCAGGCCACAAGGAAATAGATGAAGGCCTGAATCCACAGGGCGTGGTATTCCACGAGCGTGTCGCTGAGCGTTGCGCCCATGCTGTTCATGCGCACGTAGGCACGGACGCCGAAGGTGCTTGGGAACAGCCAGCTGATGCCCTGCCAGACACCGGGAATGCCCGACTGCGGCCAGCTGACGCCGCTGAGGAACAGCAGCGGCACTGACACGAAGACCATGAGCAGCATGACGTTCTCGCGATAGCGCACCAGGCAGGAGACGGTGATGCCGAAGAAGATGCAGGCCAGCAGATAGGGGAACATTATTGCCAGCAGGTCGGTGGGATGTGCCAGGCAGGGGAAGTGGAACATCCGCGGCACGACGACCGTCAGCCATGTCCCCATGACAGCATAGACCATGAAGTAGCACAGCGACTTGCCGCCGACAATGCGGAACATGCCGTGGTAGTGCTTCTGCACGGGGACAAGGTCCTTGAAGCGGTTGCTTTCGCGGGCAGTGCCTGCCGACAGCCCGATGCCCAGCACGAGAGTCTGCTGCAGAATGAGTATCAGCACGCCGGGCAGTATGAACGAGCCGTAGCCGCCGCCGGGACTGAACAGCGGCACGCTGTCGTAGTCAAGAGGGCGTGCCTGTATGCGCTCTTCCTGCGCCGTGTAGTGGCCGGAGATCCTTATCTGTATCTCGCTGTTCATTTCCTGCGACACCAGCACTGTCGTCTGGTAGGCTGCCTTGTAGGTGAGCATCAGTCCCATGTCGCAATAGACGCTTATGACAGACTGCTCCATGCGCAGCAGGCGCTCCTGAAAATCGGAGGGAATGTAGTAGATGGCATAGGCCTTGTGGCGGCTGACGAGCTGCTTGGCTTCGTCCATGTCGGCAGCAAAGTGGGCTATGCTGATGTCGGGGGAGGCGTCGCACATGCGCAGGAACTTGCGGCTCATGGCGGTATGGCTGTCGTCGACGACCACTACGGGGACTTCGCGGACAACCTCGTTGTTGTATATCCAGGAGTAGAGCAGCGGATATGCCAGCGGCACAAGGATGAAGAAAATCAGAACGCCTTCGTCCTTGACCACCTGCCGCATCTCGTCGCGCCAGATGTAGCAGACATCTGTGAGAACCTCTTTAAGGAATGTAAACATACGTCAGCATTGCGTTTTTAATTTTCTTTATCACCAGGATGGGCATGAGCATGAAGGCGATGAGGGCTGCCACATGCCACCAGCAGTCAAGCAGGGGGAAGCCGTTGAGTATGGTGGTCTGGTAGACCATGTAGTAGTGGCGCAGCGGAAACAGCCATGCCAGCGACTGCAGAGGGGCGTCCATGCCCATCACGGGGAATGCGCTGCCGGCCATTGAGAAACTGAGCACTGCCCACAGCGAACAGACACTCATGGACATGCGCAGCGACGGCATCAGTCCGAAAGCGAAAATGCCGAAGCCTTGGGCGGCAAACACCATGAGGAAGCACATCATCACAATCTTCCACACGCCGCCGGGGTGGGGGAAGCCCATGATGCCGTAGACGTAGTAGCTGTAGACCAGAGCCATCGTGAGGAATATCAGCGTGTGGGGCAGGAACTTGCCGATGATGGCAACGGAAATGTTGTCGTCGGCCATCTGCATCCAGTCCTTGGAGCGGTTGAACTTCAGCTCGGTGCCAAGGGCATAGGCCGTGATGAGGAAAATGAACAGCATCAGCACACCCGGCACAAGTACCGTCGACAGGTAGGCGTTGTAGTCGGTGGTGCTGTTCTCTATCTGGTGCAAATCGATTGCGATAGGCTGAAGAAAGGTCTTTATCTGCCTGTCGGTATATCCGCGCGCCCTCATCGTCTGCTGGCCGACGGCGGCAGAGCCAAGGGTGCTGATGGTCTTCAGGTCGCGGAACAGCAAGGCGCCGGACACCATCGTCGTCATGGAATAGTAGAACGAAATCTTGGGCTGCCGGCTGCTGACAAGCTCGTCGGCGGTTCCCTTGGGAATATACAGGAAGGCGTAGATGTCGCCGTTCTGCATGGCCGTGCGTGCAGCAGTCACGGAAGGATAGTGGGCTACCACGTGGCTCGTCTGGAAAGCGTCAAGGCGGCGGATGAGTCCGCGCGATGTGGCAGTGTTGTCCAGGTCGACCACTCCGACAGGCATTTCCAGCGGCTGGCCGTCGTCCATCATGGACGTGAAGAACACCATGGTAAGCAGTGGAAAGACAACCATGCAGAATCCATAGATGGGTATGCGCCTGATGACATCGCACTCGCGAAGCGCAATGGCCAGCAGCCTTCCCAAGGTTCCAGGGAACAGGGAATGTCTGGTTTCGGTATTGTTATTGTCGTTCACAGCCTTGTCTGTCTAAGCGTCACTGTCTCTTCTTCCTGTCGTCTTCATCCGGAGGAAGAAGAGGCTTTCCGGGGCATTCCCACTATTTCTTAAGCACCAGCGACATGCCGGGGCGCAGGCCTTCGAGGACTTCCACAGGACGGGCCTTCACTTCGAATGTCTTAAGGTCGTATTGGCCATTGGCCTTGGTGGCTTTCCACACGGCGTAAGAGCCTTGGTCTTTCATGTAGTAGACTTTCATTTTGATGTCCTTGTTGAAAGCTGGCACAAAGGCGGTGAATTCAGTGCCGACCTGCATACCGTCAAGCTGGTCTTCGCGAACGTTGAAGGTGCCCCACAGGTCTTGCATGATGGCTATGTTCATTATTGGAGACCCTGTGCCGACAAGCTCGCCGACCTTCGGGAATATTTCGCTCACCTCGCCGTCCATCTGGGCTATCTGGACAGTCTCGCTGATGTAGGAATTTACCTCCTGCACGGCACCTCTGGCACGCCCTACCTGTGCGGCAGCTGCCAGCTTGTCTTCGCGGCGTGCGCCATTGCGGGCCATCTCGTACTGGCTCTCGGCAGCCTTGGCCTGAGCCTCCATGGCCTTGTAGTTGGCGTAGGCCTCGTCGCGCTTCTGGGCGGTCATCACGCCTTCATCGTACAGACGCTGAACGCGCTGGTACGACTTCTCAGCTATTTCCAGGCCGGCCTTTGCCTGCTGGAAAACCTCGTAGGCACCCTTTATCTGCTCCTGGCGCGCACCGTTCTGAGCCTTAAGCTCCAAGGCGGAAGCGGCATCCTGAGCGCTGCGGGCCTGGTCCATCTTGGCACGAACCTCTGGGGCGTCGAGGATGGCCAGTGTGTCGCCGGCCTTGACGAAGTCGCCTTCCTTTACGCGGATCTCGAGAATTCTGCCAGGGACTTTGCTGGACACGCGATATTCGCTGACTTCCACCTGTCCCTGAATGATTTCGGGGTCTCTGCCAAAAGCAAAGAAACCTATGACGGCAACAATGGCCACTACTGCTGCAAAGCCGATGATTGCCAGAAGAATATTGTTATGCTGTGTTTTTGCTGACATCTTTTTATTTACTATTTACCCGATTTACTATTTACGATTTACAAATCTCTCACCTCTTACCACTCACCTCTCACCTCTAAATACTCACCTCTCACCTCTTATAATTTACTCCAGTCCAAGCATTCCGGTGTTCTTCTTCAGGTTGACTTCGCTGAGTCTGACGTCGATCTTGGCATCTATCAGCTGCGACTGGGCCTGGAGCCATGCTGTCTGGGCCTCCATGACGGTGCGCGAGGTGATGACGCCTTCCCTGAAGCCGAGAGTGGCGGTGCGCAGGTTCTCGTCGGCGCGCTCGGTGCTGGCATTGGCCATGGCGAGTTTCTTGTTGGCTTCCGACAGCTGGAAGGCGCTTTGGCTTACTTGCAGCTCTATCTTCTCGCGGGCTTCGTCGAGTTCCAACGTGGCTATTGACGTGGCGCCTTTGGAGGCGCGCACCTTGTAGGCCACGTCGCCCCAGTTCCAGACAGGAATTCTTACCATGACGCCAAGATTCCAGAAACCGCCGAACTTGCGCTCAAAGCTGTTGAAGACATTAGGGTTGGTGACGGCGTAGCCTCCCATGAGCAATACCTGCGGGAGATTGCCGGCCTTGAGGATATTCGTCAACTGGCGGCTCATGTCGACAGTGTTTTGCAGCATTTTCAGCTCTGCGCGGTTGCTGACGGCATCTGCGGTGCTGGCAATGCTGCTGTTGTCGCTCGTTCCGACGACGAGCGAGTCGGCATTCTCGTCGGCCAGCGTCACCTGCTCGTCGAGCGGCAGGCCGCACAGCTGGCAGAGAAGCATCTTCGACAATGTCAGCCCGTCGTTGACTTGCGTAAGAGTCATTTCAGCCTCGTTGACTTTTACGTTGACGCTCAGCCCTTCGGAGCGCGTGGCAACGCCCTCGGCAATCATCTTCTGCACATCGTCGTCAAGCTTTTTCACAAGCTCAAGGTAAGCCAGTGCCAATTTCTGCTTATGGCGCAGGGAAACTACCTGCCAGTAGGCCTTATCTATATTATATAATGTGTTCTGACGGCTTGACTCGGTGCTGTTTGCTGCCATCTGCTCGCCAATGTCGGCCATGCGGTTCATGGCTGTGATGGCGCCGCCCATAAACACGGGCTGGGTGACGGTTACTGCAGCGGCAAACATGTTCCGCGTGTCGGTGCGGAATGCGTCGACGACCTTCTGGCCCGTCTGGTCTATTCCGGCTGCAACGCCCATGAGGTCGCTGCCAAGCTTTGCCTGCAACGGCGCTGGCAGTATCTGTGCGTAAGGCGTGGCTGCGCTGATTATGGAATTTGCAGAGTTGGTGCCGGCATTGCTGAGCATTTCTTTCTGTTCGTCAGAAAGAATTGAGATTTCACGACTGGTCCATTCGTAGCCGCCAAGAATGCTTACGTGAGGCAGGTATTTAGTGCGTGCCGACTTTCGCATGTTTGTTGCCACCTCTTGCTTTACGCGGGCTATGGAAAGCTGCTTGTTGTTACGTAAAGCTAAAGCCCTGCAACTGTCTAATGTCAACAGTTGCTGGGCTGTAGTCATCAGTGAAAATCCTAATAGAAAGATTATTCCAAAGACTTTTCTCATCGCGTTTGATGCAACTATGGTTCTTTTACTTCTTGAAAGTAAAGTTGCGAGCGCCGATCATGTGTCCGTCGGCGAATACGCTGACGTTGTAGTTGCCTCCCTCAAGATAGTTATCGCCAACTGTCCAGTAGAAGGTTACTTCCTTTTCTTCGCCAGTGTAGTCGACGTCGCGCTTCATGGAGTAGACAAGTTGCTTACCCTCGTATTCGAAATTGCCGCCGCCCTTGATGATGTCTCCGTTAGGCTTTGTGATGCGTACATATACGGTGCGCTTGCCGGTAGTAGCGGTAACGTTCTTGCTGATGGTGAACGATATGAACAGCTCCTTGGCATTCTTCATGTTGTCGATGGCCTTGCCGCTCTTCTTGCGTGGCACGAGCTGGATGTTTGTTGCATTCAGCAGCGAGGCGATGGCAACTTTCTCAGAGAGTGCCGTGTTGCTGGAAGTGAGAGCCTGGTTCTGCTGCGTGCTCTGTGCCAGCTGGCCGCTGATGCGTGAGTTCTCGTCCATCAGTTCGGCGTTCAGGCGTGTCAGTGAGTCAATCTGCAGCACGTACTGCTGCATGATGGCGCGTGCAGCGGCAAGTTCTTTCTTCAGGCGTGTGATTTCTGCTGCGTCGTTAGCCTTCGTCTTGCGGAGTTCCTCAAGCAGCTCCTGCGTACGCTGCTGCTCACGCGACAGTTGCTCAACAATAGAATCGTTGTTGATGCGCGTTTTCATTTCGCTGTACTGCGCAGCAAACTGCTGGTACTCGTTCTCCATCTCCTTCTTGTCGAGAGCGGCAAGTTCCTGCATGTCTTTGTTTACTTGCTTCTGCTCAATGAGGCTGTAGCCTAAGTAGGCCACGCAGGCTACGAGTAAGGCGATGGCAATCGCTAACGGTGTTGTAAGTTTGTCTTTCATTGTGATAAAAAAACTTTTAAAAAACTCTTATTGCTTGCAAAGTTATATGATTTTGCGTGAAATGACAAAAAAAAATTTGTTGTTTTCGATTTATTTGATATATTTGCATAAATTTTAGCCTAAAACTTTGCTAACAAGTTTTGTCAAGATGCGTATCACAAGATTTTTTTATCGTGTTTACGATCTTTATGCCGACGGCTTCAGGAATATGACGCTGGGGCGTACGTTGTGGGCAATCATTCTCATCAAGCTTTTTATAATGTTTGCCATCTTGAAGGTGTTCTTCTTTCCCAACGATATAAAGTCGAATGCCCCGGAAGGGCATGAGGCAGACTATGTTGCTACTCAAATACTAAAACAATAATGCTTTATGAATGACTATCTGTTGAACATTAGCGTTACAGCCGTCGACTGGGCGCGTGCGCAGTTTGCGCTGACGGCCATCTACCATTGGCTGTTTGTGCCGCTGACTCTTGGATTGGCGGTGATTATGGGCATCTGCGAGACCTGCTGGTATCGCACGAGAGACATTTTCTGGCGTGATACGGCCCAGTTCTGGCAGCGCCTTTTCGGCATCAACTTTGCCATGGGCGTGGCAACAGGAATTATCCTGGAATTCGAGTTTGGCACTAACTGGTCTAACTATTCCTGGTTCGTGGGCGACATCTTCGGAGCGCCGTTGGCCATAGAGGGCATCGTGGCCTTCTTCATGGAGTCGACGTTCGTTGCAGTCATGTACTTCGGATGGAAGAAAGTCTCCCCCGGCTTCCATCTGGCTTCCACGTGGCTGACAGGCCTTGGCGCCACCATCTCAGCGTGGTGGATATTGGTGGCTAATGCCTGGATGCAATACCCTGTGGGCTGCGAGTTCAATCCAGACACGATGCGCAATGAGATGGTAAGCTTCTTCGACGTAGCACTCTCTCCGTTTGCCGTCGACAAGTTTTTCCACACCGTGATATCCTCTTGGATTATCGGTGCTGTCTTCGTCGTGGCTGTGTCATGCTGGTATCTTATGAAGCGCCGCGAGATCCGGCTTGCAACATCGAGCATAAAGATAGCTGCGGTCGTAGGTCTGATAGCATCATTGGGAGCCGCAGCCACTGGACATAAGTCTGGCCAGAGCGTCGCCAAGGTGCAGCCTATGAAGCTTGCGGCCATGGAGGCTCTCTACAACGGCGGCAATGGCATAGGCCTGACGGCCGTAGCATGGGTCAACCCCTTCAAGCAGCCTGACTATGAAGCCGGGCATGCAGCCCCTTTGCGCATCGACATGCCCTATGCCCTGTCGTTCATGGCCACGAACGATTTTAGCGGCTATGTCCCGGGAATAAACGACCTGCTCAACGGTTATGTGAAGCCCGACGGCACCCGTGAGCCGTCCGTAGAGGAGAAGATGGCACGCGGCAAGCTGGCCATCGACGCCTTGGCCGCCTATCGGCAGCTTTCGAAGGCCGACGGTGCAGAGGCAGCCGTGCAAAAGGACTCCCTGGCCGGCGTGATAAAGGCCAACATGCCATATTTCGGCTATGGATTTGTTAAGGACAAGCACGACGTGGTGCCTTACATACCTGTTAATTTCTGGGCATTCCGCGTGATGGTTGGCCTTGGCTGCGTGTTCATATTATTCTTTGTCGTCATCGTGTTGCTGGCATTCGACATACCCTTGTTGTCAGTCGTCACTCGCAGGCTGCTTGCTACCTTTGGCATATTGCCGGAAACCGATGCCGACGTCAAAGGAACGTTGAGCGGACTGCCTTCTTGGCATTACTGGCTTGCAATATCACTGGTGCCACTGGCCTATATAGCCTCGGAAAGTGGCTGGCTGGTGGCCGAGTTCGGCCGTCAGCCGTGGACCATTCAGGACATGCTTCCCACATGGGCCTCAGTCAGCAGCGTCAGCAGTGCCAGCGTTGCACTGACGTTCTTCATTTTCCTTTTCCTGTTCACCCTGATGCTCGGCGTTGAAATAAGCATTCTGCTCAAGCAGATTGCCAGAGGCCCGGAGTACTCGAGTTGAGAATTGAACGTTGAGAATTGAGAATTATGACAGTCTCCTTTCTGTCACACGGAGTGTTTCCGTTCTCGGTTCTCAACGGCCAATTCCCCATCTCATTGGAAGTAATCATTATCCTCAATTATCAATTCTAAATTCTCAACTAAAATGACATACGATTTTTTGCAGCACTACTGGTGGTTCTTAGTTTCTTTGTTGGGTGCCTTGCTGGTGTTCCTGATGTTCGTTCAGGGCGCCAATTCTCTGGTACGCTCGCTTGGGCATACGGAAGACGGCTGCCGCGTAGTGGTGAATTCCACAGGGCGTAAGTGGGAACTGACGTTTACCACACTTGTCACCTTCGGAGGTGCATTCTTTGCCTCCTTCCCATTGTTCTATTCCACGAGTTTCGGCGGTGCCTACTGGCTGTGGATGATTATCCTGTTCACGTTTGTGCTGCAGGCCGTCAGCTATGAGTTCCAGAACAAGCTCGGCAACATTCTCGGCGCGCGGACATTCCAGACCTTTCTCATCATCAACGGCCTTGTCGGACCGCTGCTGCTTGGCGGAGCCGTCGCCACATTCTTCGAGGGCAGCAATTTCATAGTTGCCAAGGACACCATGCTCTCCCCGTTAGTCACAGACGGCCACAGCAGCGTCATCAGCGGCTGGGCCAATGCCTCCCACGGTCTCGATGCCCTGCTCAATCCATGGGTGCTGGTGTTTGGGCTGGCAGTAATGTTCCTTGCGCGGATTTTGGGAATACTATATGTTATTAATAGTGTCGGCGACGACGACATCCGCACCGCCGGGCGTTCCCGTCTGCTGGGCAATGCCGTCCCGTTCCTGCTGCTTTTCGTCGCCTACGTGGGCCATGTCCTCCTGAAGGACGGCTATGCCTACGATGCCGCAGGCACCATCAGCATAGAAGGCTATAAGTACCTGCACAACTTCCTCGGCATGTGGCCGTTGCTCATTGTCTTCGTCGCAGGCGTGGCCCTTGTGCTTTACGGTATAGCCGTCGAGGCCTATGCCGGCAGTCTTTCCCACAGTCGTTTCGGTGGCATCTGGTTTGCCGGCACCGGCGTAGTGCTTACGGTGCTGTCGCTGCTGCTCGTGGCAGGATGGAACAATACGGCCTACTATCCGTCCACTGCCGACCTGCAGTCGTCGCTGACCATTGCCAACTCGTCGAGCAGTGAGTTCACCCTGCGCACGATGACCTTCGTCAGCTTCCTCATTCCGTTTGTCCTGGCATATATAGCCTACGCATGGTACTCCCTTGACAAGAAGCAGATAGACCGTGCAGAAATAGCCGAAGGCGAAGCCTATTAATTTAAAAAAACATAAAAAACATGCGGCAGTACTGCCTGCAGGTTACATTTTTATTAATTTTGTTTCCGTAAAAACAAATCACATATACTAAACAGTAGTTTATCATCATTATGAAACCAACATTATTCCTTTTGGCTGCCGGTATGGGAAGCCGCTACGGTGGCCTTAAGCAGCTTGACGGTCTTGGCCCCAATGGCGAGACTATTATGGACTACAGCATCTACGATGCCATTCAGGCAGGCTTCGGCAAGATTGTCTGGGTAATCCGCAAAGACTTCGAAGAGCAGTTCCGCACACAGATACTTTCAAAATACGAAGGCAAAGTGAAGTGCGAGCTGTGCTTTCAGGCTCTTGATGCACTGCCCGAAGGCTTCAGCGTTCCCGAAGGCCGTCAGAAGCCATGGGGTACCAACCATGCCGTGCTGATGGGCAAGAGCGTCATCAAGGAGCCTTTCTGCGTCATCAACTGCGACGACTTCTACAACCGCGATGCCTTCATGGTTATCGGCAAATTCCTCTCTGAGCTGCCCGAAGGTGCCAAGAACCAGTATGCAATGGTAGGTTTCCGCGTTGGCAACACCCTTAGCGAGAACGGTACCGTAGCCCGTGGCATCTGTTCGAAGGATGAGAACGAGCATCTGACCACCGTCGTCGAGCGTACCGAGATTGTTCGCTGTGCAGAAGACGGCAGCCATGCCGGTGCCGACAGCGAGCCTATCCGCTACAAGGACGAAGACGGCAAGTGGGTGGTCGTAGCCGACAACACACCGGTGTCAATGAACATGTGGGGCTTCACACCCGACTACTTTGAGCATTCAGAGGCCTACTTCAAGGAGTTCCTCAGCGACCCGAAGAATATGGAGAACCTGAAGGCAGAGTTCTTCATTCCACTTATGGTCAACAAGCTCATTAATGAGAAGACCGCCACGGTGAAAGTGCTTGACACTACATCAAAATGGTTTGGCGTCACCTATGCTGCCGACCGCGCCGACACCGTAGGGCGCATCAAGGCTCTTGTAGACGCCGGCGTCTATCCCAACAAACTGTTTTAAGCAATGCTGAAGAACATAATGACCGACGGGGAGTGTAGCACGCTGCACTCCCTTCTTGTTAATGCAGAGACTATAGTGCTCTGCTGCCATCAGAATGCCGACGGCGACGCCATCGGAGCCCTGCAGGGCATGAACGAAATCCTTAAGACCTTTGGCAAGGAGGCCCTGATGGTGGCTCCCGACCAGTATCCTGACTTCCTGCAGTGGCTTCCCAACAACGAGAAGATTGTCCGCTACGACAAGCGCCGCGACTATGTCGACATGGTCCTTAAGATTGCCGACCTGGTGATTTGTCTCGACTTCAATTCCCCCTCGCGCACTGCCGACATGTGCCAGTCGCTTGTTTCGTCGCCGGCACAGAAAGTGCTGGTGGACCATCATCTTAACCCGGAGGTGGAAGCCGTTGTCAGCCTCTCGTTTCCGGAAATGTCAAGCACCTGCGAGCTGGTGTTCCGCATTGCCTGGCAGCTGGGCATCTTCGAGAGTCTTGGCCGCCACTTCGCCACACCGGTATATTGCGGCATGATGACCGACACGGGAGCCTTCACCTACAATTCCAACAATCCTGACATCTTCTTCATCATCAGCCAACTGCTTACGAAGAACATCAACAAGGACAAAATCTACCGCAGCGTCTACCACAACTACAGCGTCAACCGCCTGCGCATGGTAGGCCATGTCCTGTGCACTCGCCTTGTGGTTGACACTGCACGCCATGCGGCATATTACACGCTTACCCGCGACGACCAGAAGCAGTTCCACTTCGTCAAGGGCGACGCCGAGGGACTGGTGAACATGCCTCTGCAGATCAAGGGCCTCAAGCTGAGCATTTCCATGCGCGAAGACACCGAGCATGAAAACCTTGTGTGGGTGAGCCTCCGCTCCGTTGACGACTTTCCCTGCAACGAGATGGCTGCCAGGTTCTTCAATGGCGGCGGCCACCTCAATGCCTCCGGCGGCAAGCTCTATTGCAGCATCGACGATGCCGTGGAAGTGGCGGAAAAAGCCATCAATTCCTATGCCGACAAGTTAAAGTAGACTAATTTTTTCCATTTCTGTCACTGCGGATAGGTTTTAATTACTACCTTTGCGCCCGGTTAGACTAAACTGTGCAACGACAATGTTTTTACAGACCAGATTATTTATGAACAAACTGATGTATGCAGCAGTGGCTCTCTGTGGCATGCTGGTGCTTGGCAGCTGCGAGAAGTACGAGACCTATTCGGACATGAAGAAGAAGGAGCGCGACGCCATCAACTGGTTTATTGCCCAGCAGAACATCAACGTCATCAGCGAGACAACCTTCAACAGTCAGCAGCAGACCACCGACACTGCGCGCAACGAGTTTGTGCTGCTTGACCGCAGCGGTGTCTATATGCAGATAGTCAGAAAGGGCTGCGGCGAAAAGCTTGAGGAGAACAAGACCGTCAACCTGCTCTGCCGCTTCATGGAGAAGAACATCCAGCTCGACAGCATCACCGTCCGCAACGACCGTCCTACATGGGTCAATCAGTCGTCTGCCGGTCGCCAGATAGACACGTCGCAGTATCTCGACAAGATGAGCGTCAAGCGCACGGGTACAACCATTACCGCCAGTTTCGTCAGCGGAATGATGTACAGCTACTACAGCACTGCTTCCGTGCCTGCCGGATGGCTGGTTCCGCTCAACTATGTCAGCGTCGGGCGCCCGGAAAACGCCGGCGACCAGACGGCAAAGGTGCGTCTCATAGTGCCTCACTCGCAGGGTACGGCCATGGCCTCTTCTTCGGTATATCCCTGCTACTACGAGATTACATACGAGCGAGAGTAGGGCTGATGATGAACGGGAAATGATGAGTTTTGAAATTGCAAGTGATAAACAGTAAGTATTAATTTTTAGGGTAATGACACTTATTAAATCTATTTCGGGCATTCGCGGCACCATTGGAGGCCGCACCGGCGACACGCTGAATCCCCTTGACATTGTGAAGTTCACCACCGCCTATGCAACATTCATCGGCGGCAAGAAGATAGTTGTAGGCCGCGACGGCCGCATTTCCGGTCCGATGGTCCGCGACGTCGTCTGCGGCACGCTGGTAGGCATGGGCTACGAGGTCATCGACATCGGCCTGGCCACCACTCCCACCACCGAGCTGGCCGTCCGCTGGCACAAGGCCGACGGCGGCATCATCATCACCGCCAGCCACAATCCCACACAGTGGAACGCTCTGAAGCTGCTCAACAGCGACGGCGAGTTCCTGACGGCTGCCGACGGTGCCAAGGTGCTGGAGATTGCCGAGCGCGAAGACTTCTGCTATGCTCCTGTCGAGCAGCTGGGCCGCGTTGTCGTCGACGACACCATGAACGACCGTCACATTGAGTCTGTCCTCGACCTGCAGCTGGTTGACGCCGACCTCATCAAGCAGGCCCGTTTCAACGTCTGCGTAGACAGCATCAACTCCGTAGGAGGCATCATCCTGCCAAAGCTCCTCGAGCGTCTCGGCGTGGGCTTCAAGTTCCTCAATGCAGAGGTGACGGGCCAGTTTGCACACAATCCGGAGCCGCTGGAGAAGAACCTGACGGGCATCATGTCGGAAATGAAGCAGGGACACTACGACTTGGGCATTGTCGTCGACCCGGATGTCGACCGTCTGGCATTCATCTGCGAGGATGGCAAGATGTTCGGCGAGGAATACACTCTGGTGAGCGTTGCCGACTACGTGCTGGAGAACACCAAGAAGACCAATCCCGGCAAGCAGCTGGTGACGGTGAGCAACCTGTCGTCCACACGCGCCCTGCGCGACGTTACGCAGCACCATGGCGGCACTTACCATGCTGCAGCGGTAGGAGAGGTCAACGTAACCACAAAGATGAAGGAGGTTGGCGCTGTGATAGGCGGCGAAGGCAATGGCGGAGTCATCTATCCCGAGAGCCACTACGGCCGCGACGCACTGGTAGGCATCGCACTCTTCCTGACATCGCTGGCAAAGAAGGGCTGCAAGACTTCTGAGCTGCGCCGCATGTATCCCGACTATCAGATAGCCAAGAACCGCATCGACCTGACTCCCGAAACCGACGTCGACGCCATTCTGGTGAAGGTAAAGGAAATGTTTGCACAGAATGCCGACGCCGTGGTCAACGACATCGACGGCGTGAAGATAGACTTCCCCGACCGCTGGGTGCATCTGCGCAAGTCGAACACAGAGCCAATCATCCGCGTCTATTCGGAGGCCCAGACCATGGAGGCTGCCGACGAGCTTGGCAAGCAGCTCATGCAGGTGGTCTACGACATGCAGTAGGAATACCGCTTTCTTAAGGTTATAATACAAGCAGAGGCTGCACCCGGGTGCAGCCTCTGCTGTCTGTTTTCCGTTGCTCGGAAAATTATCTCTGCGAGTTACGAAATTATCTCTGCATGTTACGAAAATATCTCCGTAAGATAAAAAATTATCTCTGCATGTTACGAAATTATCTTACGCAGATAATTTTTTATCTCACAGAGATAATTTTTCCGCTCACCTCTTATCTCTCACCTCTCATCACTCACAACTACAGAATCTTGTGATACAGGTCGATGATGTCCTGCTTGGTGACGGGGCGCGGGTTGCCTGGAGTGCAGACGTCGTTGATGGCCTGCTCAGCCAGAGCCTCTATGTCCTTCTCCTGAATGCCCAGGTCGGTGAGCTTCTTGTTGGTGCCAACCAGTGCGCTCAGGTCCTCGATGGCCTTGCAGGCAGCCTCGGCGGCAGCGTCGACGCTCATGCCCTGCTCGTAGACGCCGCAGGCCTTGGCAATCTCAACGTACTTCTCCTTGGCGGCAGGCATGTTGAAGCGCATCACGGTAGGCAGCAACATTGCGCAGGCCACTCCGTGCGGCACGTCGAACAGAGCCGACAGCGGGTGGGCCATGCCATGGTCGACGCCCAGGCCGACGTTGGAGAATGCCATGCCGGCAACATACTGTGCCACGGCCATGCCGTCGCGTCCTACGGGGTTCGTAGGCTCGCTGACTGCTATGGGCAGGTACTTGTGTATCATTTCTATGGCCTTGATTTCGAACATGTCGCTCAATTCCCAGGCGGCTTTCGTAATCAGACCCTCAATGGCGTGCGTCATGGCGTCCATGCCGGTGGCTGCCGTCAGCGACTTCGGCAGGGAGTACATCAGCTCGGCGTCGATGATGGCCACGCAGGGAATGTCGTTCGGGTCTACGCAGACCATCTTTGCCTGGCGTGTCTCGTCGATGATGACGTAGTTGATGGTGGTCTCAGCAGCAGTGCCGGCAGTGGTGGGCAGGGCTATGATGGGCAGCGACTTCTTCTTGGTGTCGGCAACGCCTTCCAAGCTGACGATGTCGGCGAACTCGGGGTTGTTGACCACGATGCCTATGCCCTTGGCAGTGTCCATCGACGAACCGCCGCCGATGGCTACGATGAAGTCTGCCTGAGCCTTCTTGCAGGCCTCGATGCCGCTCTTCACGTTTGACACGGTGGGGTTGGGCTTCACGTCGTCGAAAATCTCGTACTTGATGCCGGCCTCGTCCATGACGTCAAGAACCATCTTGGCAACGCCAAACTGCATCAGTCCCTTGTCAGTTACAACGAGAGCCTTCTTGAAGCCAAGGCGGGCAACAACACCGGGCAGCTCCTTGCGTGCGCCGGGGCCGAAATACGACACTTCGTTTAAAATAAATCTGTTTGCCATAAAAGTTTTTTAGTTTATTGGGTTAATAAAGAATGACTTCGGCAAAAGTAATCACTTTCTGATAAATATACAATAAAAATTTAAGATATTAATTCGAAAAATTTCTTTTGATGACTATTTCATCCGTCGACCGTCATCTAAATAAACTTACAGCAATGAACACAGTCTTCCGCCAGAGGCGTTGCCTTGCAACGGCCACAGCGATGCTCCTTTTAATATTTTTTGCCATAGAGTCATTTGCCCAAGGCATTGCCGATGCCGACATGCAGCGCATCTACGGCGAGGTGCGCACTCCCTATAAGTATGGCATGGTTGTAGCTCCCCACGACAACTATCATAAGATTGACTGCCCGACGGTGTTCCGCGACGGCGGCAGATGGGTGATGACGTATGTCGTCTACAACGGTAAGGACGGGCTTGACGGCCGCGGATATGAGACGTGGCTGGCCACCAGCGACGACCTGCTCAACTGGAAAACGGAAGGCCGCATTCTCTCCTACAAGGACGACGGCTGGGACATGAACCAGCGCGGCGGCTTTCCGGCTCTCGTCGACTGGACATGGGATGGCGGCTACGGCATTTCGAAATACAAGGACAAGTATTGGATGACCTACATCGGAGGCCACGGTACGGGCTACGAGGCTGTCAGAGAGCCGCTGAACATCGGGCTTGCCTGGACTGGCAGCGACGTCGGGCAGGCTCACGAGTGGCAGTCGGCCGCTGAGCCGTTGCTGAGCATCAGCGACAAGGACGTGCAGTGGTGGGAGAAGCTGGTGCAGTACAAAAGTACCGTCTATGAAATTAAAAATGAGAAAGCAAAAAATAATAATGGTCTGCCACGCGAACTCCGCAAGTACCGTTTCCTGATGTTCTACAATGCCGGAGGCATAAATCCGCAGAACTCGCTGAAGGCAGAGCGCATAGGCATAGCTCTGTCCAACGACATGCGGCGGTGGCACCGATACAGCGGCAACCCGGTCTACTTCCACGAGGCTCCGGGCATCATCACCGGCGACGCACAGATTGTCAGAATGGACAGTCTCTACGTAATGTTCTATTTTTCGGCATACAATCCCTCGCGGAAGTACAATGCCTACAACACGTTTGCCGTCTCGCGCGACCTCATCCACTGGCAGGACTGGACGGGCGACGACCTCATCGTGCCGTCGAAACCATACGATGAGATGTTTGCCCACAAAAGCTATGTCGTGAAGCACCAGGGTGTGGTCTATCACTTCTACTGTGCCGTCAACAACGACCAGCAGCGCGGCATTGCCGTAGCCACCAGCGTGCCTATGGGGCGCAGCAGCGTGCGCTTCCCGAAACCGGAGCCGACAGGCCGTCGCAAGCTAACCACTCTCGACACCTGGACGGCCCAGTGCAGTGCAGGGCGCGACACTATTGCTGCTGAAGTCACTGTCCCACACAATTTCGACGACTATTACGGCTATCGGCAGTTGCGACATGGCAACCTGCATGGCTCTGCTATATATAATAATGTGTTCCAGACCACAAAGAGCGAGGGCAGGCGCTACTTCCTGCAGTTCGAAGGCGTAGGCACATACGCCACGGTCACACTGAATGGCCATAAGTATCCACGCGAACTGGTCGGGCGCACCGTCTGGACGCTCGACGTTACCGATGCGCTGCGCGATGGTAAGAACCAGCTGCGCGTCGACGTAGACCATCCGGCCATGCAGACGGCTTCGCCATGGGTCTGCGGCGGATGCTCGTCGGAGTGGGGATTTAGCGAGGGCAGCCAGCCCTTCGGCATCTTCCGCCCAGTGACCCTCGTCGAGACGGATGCCGTCCGCATAGAGCCGTTTGGCGTTCACATCTGGAACAATCAGGCATGCGACAGCGTCTTCATAGATACCGAAGTCAAGAACTATACTGCCGAGGCGCAGACCGTGGAACTGGTCAACAAGTTTATGCAGGCCTCCGGCAAGCAGGTGTTCCGCCATGCCGAGACACTCACCCTTGCTGCCGGGGAATGCAGAACGCTGCGCCATGCTGAGCATGTCAGCGACGTGCATCGCTGGCGCCTCGACGATCCGTATCTCTACAGGCTCGCCACCATGATTAAGCGCGGCGGCAAGACCACCGACGAGGTAAGCACGCCCTTTGGCATCCGCAGCATTTCATGGCCCGTCATCAGGCAGCGCAATGCCAGTCTCCAGTCTGCCGGCAGTCAGTCCCAGTCGCTTGCGGCAGCTGCTCCTGATGCAGGCGACAACCGTTTCTATATGAACGGAGAACCGCTGTTCATCAATGGCACCTGCGAGTATGAGCATCTGCTGGGCAACAGCCATGCATTCTCGCCGGAGCAGATACGCTCGCGCGTCAAGCAGATCAGTAATGCCGGCTTCAATGCCTTCCGCGAGGCCCACCAGCCGCACAACCTGCTCTACCAGCAGCTTTTCGACCAGCAGGGCCTGCTTTTCTGGAGCCAGTTCTCAGCACACATCTGGTACGACACGCCTCAGTTCCGCGACAACTTCAAGCGCTTGCTGGTGCGATGGATTAAGGAACGCCGCAATTCGCCAAGCGTTATCCTGTGGGGCTTGCAGAACGAGAGCGTGCTGCCAAAAGACTTTGCCGAGGAGTGTAGCCAGATTATCCGCGAATTGGACCCGACTTGTCGCGACCAGCGCGCCATCACGACGTGCAATGGCGGCGAGGGTACCGACTGGAACGTCATCCAGAACTGGAGTGGCACCTATGGCGGCACGGCAGAAAACTATGACAGCGAGCTGAAGCGCCCCGAGCAGCTGCTCAATGGCGAGTACGGTGCATGGCGCACGCTCGACATGCACGGTGCGGCAAAATACAGCGAGGAATCGTTCTGCCAGCTGCTGCATACCAAGGCCCGCCTTGCAGAGCAGGCCAGGGACAGCGTCTGCGGGCATTTCCAGTGGCTGTTCGCTTCACACGACAATCCGGGTCGCGTGCAGCCCGACGGCGCCTACCGCCGTATCGACAAGATTGGCCCCATCAACTATAAGGGACTCACCACTATCTGGGAGGAACCCACCGCCGGATATTACATGTACAAGGATATGTACGAAGGTGCGAGAGCGCGAGTGTGCAAAGACACGAGAGAGCTGCGGAACGGAAACAGCGACAGCGAAACAGGTAACGTCCCCACTGCTGCCGACAGGAATATCGACCTGCTGAAAGGTGGTGACAACATGCACTATCTGTACCGCGTCAACTGTGGCGGCGATGCCTTTACCGATGAGTTCGGCCAGCAGTGGCAGGCCGACGACAGCACGCTGAGCCACTCCTGGGGGCAGGACTTTGACGGAATTCCAGCCTATCAAGCCTCACAGCGGCACATCACAGAGAGAATTCACGGCACTGGTTCGCCAGAGCTGTTCCAGTATTTCCGCTTTGGGCGGCATCGTCTGTGGTACGACTTCCCTGTTGCCGACGGCGAATACACCATAGAACTCTATTTCGTAGAGCCATGGCATGGCCGCGAGGTTGCCGAGGACGGCGACTATGAGGGTCTGCGCATCTTCGATGTGGCTGTCAACGGGCAGACGGCCGTCGACGACCTTGACCCGTGGGCGGAGGCTGGCTACTGCGGTGCTTTGAAGCGTGTGGTCAGGGCAAAGGCGCATAACGGCAACATCCGCATCTCTTTCCCGGAGGTTAAGGCCGGGCAGGCTGTAATCTGCGGCATTGCCATAGCCGAAGCTGCCTATCAGTCATCAGGCCGCTCTTCTCTCCCTGCAGGTAACGCGGTTTCTTCTGCAAGTAACGCCCTCCAGACATGGCACTTGCTTGACTGCGACACGGTTGCCAAACAGCCTAAGGAGCAGCTGCCGCAGGACAGTGAGCCACGGGCGGCAACGGTGTACACACCTGTAAAGCCCGGCATGTTTGTCATCAAGCCCGGACTGGGACAGGAGTATGCCCTTCGCTTCCGCTACAAAAACACTACTGGCGATGCTGTCCGCGGACGCATGACCATCACCGACTCGAAGCGCACGGTGCTGGTCGACCGTGACATCACATTCCCCATGACACCGCCAAAGTTCAAAATGCTCAGCACTACCACCGGCACTCAGATAAATGCCGGCACCTATACCGTCAGTCTGACGGCTCCGGGTGTGGAATTCAAGGATTTGGAAATACAATAACCAGTAATGTTGAAAAATCCAATAGCTTAAACATTATGCATTATGCATTAAGCATTGGATTTATTTTTCCAGAGCCTCGAACAGCTTGTCGAGAGCTTCGTCGGCATTGCTGCTTTCGTTGAGCAGTGTGACGAACTTTGAGCCGATGATGGCTCCTGCGGCGTTCTGCTGTGCAGCCTGCAGAGTCTGGCGGTTGCTGATGCCGAAGCCGATCATGCGCGGATTGCGCAGGTTCATGGCATTGATGCGCTGGAAATATTCCTGCTTAGCTTCGTCGAAGGATTTCTGCACGCCGGTGATGGCTGCTGAGCTGACCATGTAGATGAAGCCGTCGGTGTTGTCGTCGATGAAGCGTATTCTCTCCTCGCTGGTTTCGGGCGTTATGAGCATGATGATGCGCAGGTCGTAGCGGTCGGCTACGGGCTTCACCACCGTCTGGTAGTCGGCGAACGGCAGGTCGGGGATGATGGCTCCGCTGACGCCGCACTCCACGCACGACTGGCAGAAGTGCTCTATGCCATAGTGCATGATGGGATTGAGATAGCCCATCAGTACCAGCGGAATGCTGACCTTGTCCTTGATATCCTTCAGCTGCTGGAAGAGCTTTGCGAGGCTCATGCCGTTCTTCAGCGCAGTGGCGGCTGCACCCTGGATGACGGGGCCGTCGGCCAGTGGATCGCTGAACGGAATGCCCACTTCAATCATGCTGATGCCGCGCCTCTGCATGGTAAGTATTGTGTCGGCAGTGCTGTCGAGAGTGGGGCAGCCGGCACAGAAGTACAGGCTGAGCAGTTTCTTGTTGCCGCGGTTGGCAAAGAGTTCGTTGATTTTGTTCATATCGTTGTTGTTTGTTTTAGTCAATCAGTTTATTTGTTTCTCAGCGCGGCTATGAATGCCCTTAGCGCCTCGGAGTCCTTCAGTGCCGGCGACAGCTCAAAGCGTGAGTTAAGGTCGATGCCTGCCAGCATGGGGTGACAGAGCTGCCTGACCTTTTCAGCGTCATCCGGACCAATGCCTCCGCTGAGCAGAAAAGGCGTTGTGCCGCGGTAGCTGGAGAGAACCGTCCAGTCGAACTGTTCGCCGTTACCTCCGACGCTGCGTCCCTTGGTGTCGAAGAGAAACAGCTGGCAGATGCCCTCGTAGGCTTCCGTCTGGCGGAAGTCGTCGGCAGTGGCTATGTTGAAAGCCTTGACGACGGTGACGCCGCCAAGCTGCGAGGCATACTGCGGCGACTCGTGGCCGTGGAGCTGCACCATGTCGAGCTGGTATTCCTCGATGTGTCGGCGGACGGCCGTCAGGTCTTCGTCGACAAACACGCCGACGCGCTTGCAGTTGCTTGGCAGGTAGTCGGGCTTCTGGCTGACAAACCGCGACGAGTGCGGCCAGAAGATAAATCCCATCATGTCGATGCCGAGAGCCTCCACGTCGCGGATGTTCTGAGCCTGGCGCATGCCGCAAACCTTTATGTCCAGTTCGTTGTTCATAGTTGTGCTATGAAATCGTGCAGCGTGCGCCCCGGCTCAGCCGTCTTCATGAAAGTCTCGCCTATCAGGAAGCCGCTGAAGCCTGCTGCGCGCAGAGCCTTGATGGTCTCTGGCGACGAAATGCCGCTTTCGCTGACTTTCACGGCGTCCATGGGCAGCAGCTCTGCCAGCCGGAACGAGTTGTCGACGCTGGTGACGAACGTGCCAAGGTTGCGGTTGTTGATGCCGCAGAGGTCTGGCTCCAGGTCTGCATATTCCAGTTCCTCCTCGGAGTGCATTTCCAGCAGCACTTCCAGTCCCAGGCGGTGGGCCTGCTCCATCAGCTGGCGGCAGCGCTCCTTGGTCAGGCAGGCAGCTATCAGCAGCACTGCCGATGCTCCGCAGAGTGCGGCGGCATAGAGCTGCGCCTCGTCGATGACGAAGTTCTTGTAAAGCACAGGAATGGTCACTCCGCTCCGGCGTGCCGTGCGGATGAAGTCGTCGCATCCTCCGAAGAAATGCTCGTCGGTGAGAATGCTGATGGCGGCAGCGCCGTTCTGCTGGTAGCTCAGCGGAATGATGTCGGCGCGTCCCTCCTCCTTTATCCATCCCTTCGACGGCGAGCGTCGCTTGAATTCGGCAATGATGCCCGACCGGCTGTCCTGCAGAGCCTTGCGCAGCGACGGCTTTGGGGCATAGAGAGCCTCCAGTTCCGTCCGCTTGTGGGCAACGATGTCGGTAAGTACGTCTTTCATGCGTTTATGAGTTCAGTTCGACAAACTTCTTGAACGTGCGCAGTGCGCTGCCGCTGTCGATGCTCTCGCGTGCAATGGCAATGCACTCCTCGATGCTCTTTTCGCCACGCTCCAGCACCTGAATGCCAAAGGCGGCGTTGGCCAGCACGATGTTCTTCTGGGCAGGCAGTGCGCGGTTTTCGAGTACGGAGTCGAAAATCTCGGCAGCCTCTTCCTCGGTGGCTCCTCCTACGAGTTCATCAGGCTTGGCAATGTCGAAGCCCAGGTCCTGAGGGCGGAAGATGCGCTCGTAGTTCTTTGTCGTAACCTTGAAGTCGCCGGTGAGCGATATTTCATCGTATCCGTCGATGGAATTCACTATTCCGTAGTCGATGCCCAGCTTCTGGTACACCTGGTGATACAGGCGCATTTGGTCCAGATTAGCAACGCCAAGCAGCTGACATTGAGGGCGCGACGGATTGACGATTGGGCCTAACAGGTTGAAGATGGTGGGGAAGGGCAGTGCTTTCCTTATTGGTCCCACGAACTTCATTGCACGGGCAAACAGCTGCGCGTGCAGATAGACAATGCCTGCCTCGTTGAGGCTTCGGTTAAGCTTGTCAATGTCGTCGGTGAACTTAATGCCATGATGCTGAATGACGTTGCTGGCTCCGGACACACTGGTGGCGGCATAGTTGCCGTGCTTGGCAACCTTGTAGCCGGCACCTGCTATAACGAAACAGGCTGTCGTGGAAATGTTGAACGTGTTCTTGCGGTCGCCGCCGGTGCCGACGACGTCGATGTAGCGGTCGGCATCAAGAATGGCCGGCACGCCGGTCTCCAGAATGCCGTCGCGGAAGCCAAGCAGCTCGTCGACGGTTACGCCGCGCATTTGCAGGCATGTCAGCAAGGCAGTAATCTGCTCGTTGGGGAATTCGCTCTGCGTGATGCCTACAAGAATGTTCTTCATTTCCTCTCGTGTCAGTAGTTCATGGCTTAGAAGTTTTGATAGGATTTCTTTCATAGTTGTATGTTTTTTTTGTTTTTGCTGTTGGGTTGTGAAAATATCTCTGTGAGATAAAAAATTATCTCTGCATGTTACGAAATTATCTCTGTGAGATAAATTATTATCTCAATGAGATATTTCAGAATGCTCTTTTGATTATATCCTGAGGAAGTTGCTGATGATGGTCTTCCCGTCAGGCGTCAGCACCGACTCGGGGTGGAACTGGATACCGTAGACAGGCAGCTCGCGGTGCTGCATGGCCATGATCTGGCCTTCGTCGCTGACGGCCGTCACCTGCAGGCACTCTGGCAGACCGTCGCTGCTGACTACCCACGAGTGGTAGCGGCCTATGGTGAACTTCTCGGGCAGTCCGGCCAGCACTGGACTCTCGGCGGTAATGGTGCATGGCGTGGCAACGCCGTGGAACACCTCGCTGAGATTGATGAGCGTGCCGCCGAACACTTCGCCGATGGCCTGATGGCCAAGGCAGACGCCGAGCATGGGCTTGCGGCCGGCATAAGTGCGGATGACGTCGAGCAGAAGGCCTGCCTCTGAGGGAATGCCGGGGCCGGGCGAGAGGATAATTTTGTCGAAGGCCTCCAGCTGCGCCATCTGGAACTGGTCGTTGCGCAGCACTGTCACCTCGGCGCCAAGCTCCTTGACGAGATGGCTGAGGTTATATGTGAACGAGTCGTAGTTGTCTATGATTACTGTCTTCATGGTTGCTTACATTTTTTCTGCCATTAGTATTGCACGGCGCAGGGCGCCAAGCTTGTTGTTCACTTCCTGCAGTTCGTACTCTTCATTGCTCTTGGCGACGATGCCTCCGCCGGCCTGGAACCACAGCTCGCCGCCGCGTGCCACGAAGGTGCGGATGGTGATGGCCTGGTTCAGGTCGCCCTGAAGGCCTATGAAGCCGATGCATCCGCCATAGGCTCCGCGGTTGTGCGGCTCGTACTCGGAGATGAGCTGCATGGCGCGCACCTTTGGCGCTCCGCTCAGCGTGCCGGCAGGGAAGGTGTCGACGAAGGCCTTTACGGGATTGGCGCCTGCGTCCAAGTCGCCGGAGACGCGCGACACGAGGTGGATGACATGCGAATAGTACTGCAGGTCTTTGTAGAAGTCGACATGCACGTTGTGACAGTTGCGCGAAAGGTCGTTGCGCGCCAGGTCTACCAGCATTACGTGCTCGGCATTCTCCTTTGGGTCGCCCTGCAGGAACTCTGCCGCCTTGCGGTCTGCCTCAGCGTCGCCGGTGCGCTTGGTAGTGCCGGCAATGGGGTCGATGTAGGCGCGCGAATTCTCTATGCGGCAGTGCGTCTCGGGGCTTGAGCCGAAAATGCGGAAGCCGCCGAAGTCGAAGTAGAACAGATAGGGCGATGGGTTGATGCTGCGCAGGGCGCGGTAGAGCTTGAAGTCGTCGCCCTCGTATTTCTGTATGAAGCGGCGGCTGAGTACTATCTGGAAGACGTCGCCGCGCTTGCAATGCTCTATGCCGCGGCGGATGTTGGCCTTGTGCTGCTCGTCGGTGAGTGTCGATGCGGTGCCGCCGACGGCCTTGAAGGGATAGGTGCGGACGGCAGACTGCGGGCCGAGCAGCGTCAGCAGGCGGTCCAGTTCGGCCGATGCCTGCAGGTCGTTGCCGGTGCTGTCGGCATTGCTCTCGTTGAGGGTGACTACGGTCAGCGTGTTGTTGTGGTGGTCGAAGGCTATCACCACCTTATATAATATATATAGTACGTCGGGTGCATCGTTCTCCGTCTGTGTCTCATCCTTCACGTTGATGCCCTCAAAGTAGCGCACGGCATTGAACGACGTGTAGCCGTAGAGTCCGATGACGCCGGCATTGTCGCCTTCGACGTGCAGGCGGCTGGTCAGCGCGCTGATGGCTTCGGGCATGCCGAAGGTGGCGCTGACGGCTGTGTGCTGCGTGGTGCCGTCGGGGAAGCTGATGCTGGCAGTGCCGTGGCTGATGGCTACCGACGCGATGGGGTTGATGCCGATGAACGAGCGCGAGTTGCTTTGCTCGTGATAGTCGGAGCATTCCATGAGGGCGCTCTGCGGATAGAGGTCGCGAAGCCGCATGTAGATGGCCACCGGAGTGTACATGTCGGCAAGAATTGTGCGGCTGACGGTTCTGTAGTTAAAAGTTTCCATATTCTCCTGCCATGTGTTTGTTCTTCAGATAGGTTTCTACGTCTTTGTCGCCGCGGCCGCTGACGGTAAGCACTACCACGTCCGACGGCTTGAACGACATCTTCGTGAGGGCGGCAATGGCATGCGCCGACTCGATGGCCGGAATGATGCCTTCCATGCGCGTAAGCTCGTAGCCGGCGCGGATGGCTTCGTCGTCGTTGATGCTCAGCACTTCTGTGCGGCCCTGCTTGGCCATATTGCAGTGCATGGGGCCGACACCGGGATAGTCGAGTCCGGCAGAGATGGTGAAAGCTTCTTCTATCTGGCCGTCGCCGTTCTGCATGACAAGCATCTTGGCGCCGTGCAGAATGCCGACGGTGCCGCGGTGGATGGTGGCTGCCGTATAGTCGGTGTCCCAGCCGTGGCCGCCGGCTTCGGCAAGGACTATCTTTACACGCTCGTCGTCGACGTAGTGGTATATCGTGCCGGCAGCGTTGGAGCCGCCGCCGATGCAGGCCATCAGGTAGTCGGGATAGTCGCGGCCGACAGCCTCCTGCAGCTGCCACTTTATCTCTTCGGAAATCACGCTCTGCATGCGTGCAACAAGGTCGGGATATGGGTGAGGCCCCATCGTGGAACCGACGATGTAGAACGTGTCCTGCGGATGGCAGCACCAGTCTCTGATGGCCTCTGAGCAGGCATCGCTGAGCGTCATGTTGCCAGTGCGCACGGGATGCACCTCTGCACCGAGCATTTTCATGCGCTCAACATTGGTGTGCTGGCGTTCCACGTCGGTGGCGCCCATGAACACCTCGCAGTGCATGTCCATCAGGGCGCACACCGTGGCAGTGGCTACGCCGTGCTGCCCTGCGCCGGTCTCGGCAATGATGCGCGTCTTGCCCATCTTCTTGGCAAGCAGTATCTGGCCGATGGTGTTGTTGATTTTGTGCGCTCCAGTGTGATTCAGGTCTTCGCGCTTCAGATAGAGCTGGCAGCCGTAGTGCTGGCTCATGCGCTTTGCATAGTACAGCGGCGAGGGACGGCCTACGTAGTCTTTCAGCAGTGCATGGTACTCTTTCTTGAACTCTTCAGACTCGATAATCGGCAGGTAGGCGTCCTGAAGGTCGTGGACACACTTATAGAGTATCTCCGGAACATAGGCTCCGCCAAACTCGCCGTAGAAACCGTTCTGGTCAATGTGATAGTTTTTCATCTTGCTGTTATGTTTTTTATTTTTGTGTTGTCGTTGTGTTGATAGAAGTGCTGGTCTCTCAATGCTGTTGCTGCCCCAGAAAACTTTGAGAGGCTTACCGTAAGAACGATAAACCTCTCAAACTATATCCTTTTTGCATTCGCGCCAGGCATGGGTCATCTTCTCACGATTATTTTAATCTTGAGCCGAACCACCACCAAAAGAATGCATTGTGTATCATTGTTGTCTGTTGTCTTTGTTTTAATCCGTTGGCAAAATTAGCTAAAAAATTTCTTTTTGCAAGAAAAAGGTAAAATTTTTTTACTATTTATTACAAAAAGCCTGCAATGTTGCATATTTTTGCAGGCTTCTTGCAGATTTTTGGTGTTTTTTTCAAAAAACGTTGCAGTTTTCTTCAGAGGTTGTGTGTTTTCTTCAGAAGGCGTTGGCAACGGTCAGCTTCCCGATGGTGTCGCGGTGTCCCTTTTCGGTGCCGTCGACAAGCAGGCGCAGGCCCTTGCCCATGTGGTAGTGGGAACCGTCACAGTCGTAGACGATTGTGAGCGTGTGGCCGTGGTAGGATATGTTGTCGAGGCAGAAGTATTTCCACTTGCCGGTGGGAAGCAGCGGATTGACAACGACAGTGTTGTCCTGACGTGGGCGAAGGCCACACAGACCGGTGATAACAAGGTCGTTCCAGGTGGAATGGTTATAGTAGCGCGAGCGTTCCTGATCGCCTTTCAGCCAATAGCCTGTCGTCTCGTCAAGATACTCGCCGATGTACGGCTTGCCGCGCATGTGCTGGCTCTGCATGTACTTCTCCATTTCGGCATAGTAGAGGCTGTCGAGGTTAAGATGCAGGCTGCCGGCAATTGTTTGCCGATTGCCAGCAGCTGTTTGCTGTAGGCTGGCCGCTGTGGTATAGTCGTTGATGAAATTAGCCAAGGCAGTGAGCGTCTGGCTTGTCGCAAACGGCCAGACGGCACCGTCCCATTCGCATTTGCCCACGCCGTGGGTGCGGAATAGCGGATGGCGGCGCTCGGCAGTGGTCTGCCCGTAGGGAGCTGAGAAGCCGGCAGGGTCGGCAGCCTGCAGCCATGCGGCACTGTACTTTTCGTCGTCCTTTGCCATGTGAGTGTACCACGGCATGAAGCCTATGGCCTCGCGGACATTGGCGCTGGAGTCGATGCGGTGCGTCTCGAAGAACTGCTGTTGCTCATTCCACAGCTTCTGATGGACTCTTTCGCGCAGCTCGGAGGCTTTCTGGAAGTATATCTGAGCCTTTCCGTCGTTTCCAGCAAGGCGATGGATGTTTCCGATAGCCATTGCGTTACCGTACATGTAGGCATTAATGCTGGGACGGAGGTACTTTTTGCGGCGACCGCCGGAGATGGTCTCTTCCATGGCGTCCTGGACGTCGGCCTGCCAGTAGAAGCCGCCGTCGCGTGTGTGGGTTTTCTCCCAGAAGTCGTACTCCCATTCCAGCGAAGGCAGCATTGAAGTCAGCCACTCCTTGCGTCCGTCGACCAGATAGCGGCCCCAAAGTGAGTGGGCTATCCATGAAGAGTAATTACACAGTTTCTTCATCGGCTGACCGTCGTTGCCGCGGTACCAGGTGTTCATGATTTGGTCGAGATAGGTGGTGTCGCGCAGCCAGCGGCTTTCATGGATGTGGTGTCCTACGCCCGAAGAAATAAGATTCCACCGGTCGGCATACGAACGGTTGACGAGGAATTCCGTCATTGCGTAGCCGACGGGCGTCTGTCGCAGATGCTTGCGAAGCGTCCACCAGCGGAAATACCACAGCTGTTCAAAGTCCCGGTTGGAGCATTCAAAAAGCGGAATGTTCTGCGTCATCCACTGCCATGACTGTACGTTTGGAATTGCCTGGGCGATGTTTTCGTCTTCCATCTCGTTGAAGTAGTCGACCCAGTGGCGGAAGTCGTCGTAGCGAAGCACTGCCGCATGCGCGTTGCAGTCCATGTTCTCCGTGCAGACCTCAGCGATGCTGAAAGCAGCCACAGGGTCTTTCCTGCCTGCATCAGGCAGAATGCCGTCCCAGTCGGCAGGAGTGTCGACAGTGGGGAACCGGCGCTCTTCTCCTGTGCGGAACATTATGCGCTCTATGCTTTCCACCGGCGCGAAGAACATGCGCTGGCCGGCCTTTTTGCCGTCGACATAGACTTCTGCCATGCGCTTGCTGACAGACAGCACGGCCTCGACGTGGTAAGCCTTTCCGGCTTCATATTTCCCAAGACTGCCGTATCTCGCACCGCCTTTGCAGCGCATGATGCCGTCTGCCGTCAGCTCTATTCGCGAGCAGGCGGTGCCGTGACTGTCCAGGAATTCTATCTGCAGCAGTCCGTGGTCGTTCTGTGCGGCACGCACGTCGAACGACACCTTCAATTCCTTGCTCTGCGGTATCTTGCGCTCCACGCGGGCGTAGTCGAAGGGATCGCTGTCGCTCATTGTCAGCCATTTGCCGTCGGTTATCGACACCGGTGCGTAGACTGGCGAGTAGACATTCCATGTCTGCAGGTTGGCAAGCGTGCCTGCTTTCCGTATTTCGTCGCTCTGCGCATGGCTGTGTGCCTCCGTCTGTACTGGGACCGGGATTCGTGCCACCCACATGTCTTCTTTGTTCATTGAGTACGTCACCCACAAGTCGGAGTCACTGGGAATACCGTTTCCTTCCTGAATGCCTCTGACATATTGTGGCCCGTAGCTCTTGTAATTGCCGCCGTAGCGCATGGGAGGCACTTCTCCCTGCACGAGGTTCAGCGTTGTGTATTCATATCCGTCTTTGCTGAGCGAGATAGCCAGCGGCCAGCGGTATTCTGACGGATTGTAGACGGTGGCGTATGTGCCGTCGGCGAGCCGTTGTCCCCAGATTTTTGCGTTACTGTTGACGAAACCCTTGGCACGCTCTACCGGCTGGGCCCATGTCAGTCCTCCGTCGGCCGAAGTCGATGTCAGGGCATGCTTCCACAGCGATGCAATCTGTCCGTCGGGCAGCGTATAGTCGCAGTATGCTTTATATTCTTTGTGAAGTGGTATCAGCTGGTCGCCACGGTCGGCTTCTTCCACCCATTGCATGCGGTAGCGAGGGTTAGCCAGTATTTCCTCACAGGCTTTGCGCACGTCTTTCGGGGCTTTGGTGTAGTAGGGGAAGACGGTGGCAGGGATAGTATTTCTATATGGGCTAGATTTTTTAGAATGGTTAGTAAATATAGAATAACTGGCATTCAGATAGATGAAATATATTTCGCCAAGCGAGCCGTCCTCTCTGACTTCGCGGACAACGCGCCCCAGACCGTTGCCGTCGTTAGGGTCGTCCTTGCGGTCGAAGGCTACGCCGTAGTTTCCTATTGCCCAGAGCTGTCCGCTCTGCGAGACATACCATCCCACGCGCTGGTGCATGATGGCAATGAGGTTGTGCGCCTTCTCTTCACGCCCCGGCTTCTGGAAACCATCAGGCACCTGCACTTCAGGGAACAGCACCTGCGGATTGCTCCATGCATAGCCGTCGCCACTGGTCTGCATCATGGTGTGCGACGGTGGGATATGCTCGTCACTTGGGTCGCAGAGATAGTGAACGTAGAAGCGGCCATGCCAGTAGGCCATCATAGGCTGGTGATTGTATGTCCAGCCATTGCCGTTGGCCTCGCTGGGCTGCTCACGGTTGGCGCGCAGAATCTGAATGTTATGGACACCCACCACAGGCGACAGCCCACCGTCGTGACGGTTGGGATTGCTGAGCATAGTGCCTGTGTAGTGGATTTTTCTGGCCTGCAGCAGTCCCTGCAGGATGGCCTCGTCAGCTTCGAAGATGGTGCCGTGCTTGTGGAGTGCAGGCACGCTGACGCGGTTGCTGACATCCTCGAACGTTTTGAAGTCTCTGGTGAGGTGAGCGCCGAAGTCGCGCATCTCATAGCGGTCGTAATAAATTAGCCAGGCAGGCTTGTCGGCCTGTGTGTCGAGCTTCAAGACCGTAGGTCCTTCCATCATCTTGCCGGTGAACGGTTCCGATGCTGCCGACCACGGACCGTAGGGACTTTTCGCGAAAGCCACCTTAATGTTGCGTTCAGGGCGTGTATTGTCTTTCAGCACCATCACGTAGTCCTTACGCCCACGCTTCACCAGTGTTGCATCTATGCACGAAAAGCCTGGGTCTATCATCAGCCGGGCAGCCGAAAACTTCCGAAAGTCCTTTGTTGTGGTGTAGTAAAGGCGGTGGTTATTCTTGTGGTCTTCCTGCCCGTCGGGAAATCTGCCGGGGATGCACGACGCCCACACGATGACAGCCTGCTGACGCTCGTCATCCCAGAAGAGTTCCGGCGCCCAGACGTTCACGGTGGCCGTGTCGCTCATGACTTCCACGAAGCGCTGCTCGCTCCAGTGTACGAGGTCCTTGCTCGATGCATATCCGAAGCCGCGGTCGCCGCGCCAGGAGCTGGTCCATACAAGGTGGAACATTCCGTCGGGTGTGCGGATGATGCTTGGGTCGCGCATAACGCGCTGCTTGCCCACCTCCGGGCGTAGCCACACGCCGTTAATCTGCTGCCATGTCCATCCGTCGCGGCTGTATATGAAGCGCAGTCCGTCGGTGGCAGGCTCGTGGAATGAAGTAGATATAAAGACGCGGCCGGTCTGCACGGCACTGGCGGCAATGCTGACAGCCGTCAGCAGGGCGATAAGAATGCTTCTCATTGTTAAAAAATATTTTTAAAAGGACGTTTTGGATTTTTTTTTGTCACTATGAAGAGGATTATTGCTACATTTGCATAAACTAAAAACATCAGATCAGACTATGAAGAAACTTACCCTTATGGCGCTGTGCTGTCTTGTGGCACTTGTCGCCGTAGCGAAGAAAGAAGCCACGCCAACACGTACTAACGGCTATCCCATCACTCAGGTTCCTTTCACAGCCGTTAAGGTTACTCCCAACACCTTCTGGGGCGACAGGATAAAGGCTGCCACGGAGGTGACCATACCCCTTGCCTTCCAGAAGTGCGAGGAGAGCCACCGCTATGAGAATTTCACTATGGCCGCCTACACTCTGCGGCACCCAGGCCATGAAGGCTTGAATACTCCCAAGTGGAACGTTGCCAAGTTCATGGGTTTCTCGTTCGACGACACCGATGTCTACAAAACCATAGAGGGAGCGTCGTATATGCTTCAGGCTATGGACCCCAAGAGCGAGAAGTACCGCTGTACGGTAGAGTATATCGACAGTGTCCTTGACGTTGTTGCCGCCGCACAGGAGCCTGACGGCTACCTTTACACCGCGCGCACCATCAATCCACAGCATCCCCACGGCTGGGCCACTGCCAAGCGCTGGGAGGGCGAGGAGCGCATGAGCCACGAGCTTTACAACCTTGGCCACATGGTCGATGCCGCCTGTGCGCACTATCAGGCCACCGGCAGCACAAAGTTTCTCGACATTGCCCGCCGCTATGCCGACTGCGTGGTGCGCGAAGTAGGTCCTAACGAGGGGCAGGCCTGCGTTGTCCCCGGCCATCAGATTGCCGAGATGGCCCTTGCCCGCCTCTATGTCCTTACCGGCGAGCAGAAGTATCTCGATGAGGCCAAGTTCCTGCTTGACTATCGCGGCAAGACGAAGATTCGCAATGTCTATTCGCAGAGCAACAAGCCCGTAGTCAGCCAGACCGAGGCGTGGGGCCATGCCGTGCGCGCAGGCTACATGTATGCAGGCATGGCCGACGTGGCCGCGCTCACCGGCGACCAGGACTACCTGAAGGCAATCGATGCTATATATAATAATATTGTGTCGCGGAAATACTATCTCACGGGCGGAGTCGGCGCACGCCATGAGGGAGAGTCGTTCGGTGCCGACTACGAGCTGCCGAACCTGACGGCCTACAACGAGACCTGCGCAGCCATCTCCATGGTCTATCTGTTCCACAGGATGTTCCTGCTGCACGGCGATGCCAAGTACATCGACTGCATGGAGCGCACGCTCTACAACGGTGTCATCAGCGGAATGTCGGTCGACGGAGGCCGCTTCTTCTATCCCAATCCGCTGTCGAGCGACGGGCAGTACGCCTTCAATGCCGACAACACGCGCGAGCGCCAGCCCTGGTTTGGCTGTGCCTGCTGCCCGTCAAACCTCAGCCGCTTCATTCCTTCGTTCTCGGGCTACATGTATGCCGTCAAGGACCGCAATGTGTATGTAAACCTGTTTGCAGGCAGCACGGCAACGGTTAGTGTCGGTGGCAAGGAGGTGCGACTCACGCAGACGACGGAATATCCTTGGGACGGCGACATTGCAATAACCATCGAGCAGACCAAGGCAAAGCAGTTTGCCATGAAGTTGCGCATTCCTGAGTGGGCCACCGGCAGTCCGGTGCCGAGCGATCTTTACAGCTATGCCGACAATGCGCGTATCAATGTCACCTGTTCGGTCAACGGCCAGGCCATTGACATTGCCACCACTCCCGACGGCTACCTTACCATCGACCGCCAGTGGAAGAAAGGCGACAAGGTGCATCTGCACTTCGACATGCCTGTTCGTACGGTCAGGGCCAACGGCAATGTTGCTGCCGACCGCGGCCGTCTTGCCGTTGAGCGCGGTCCTCTGGTCTATTGTGCCGAGGGTGCCGACAACCAGGGCTTTGCCGTCAGCAACTATCTGATGCCGCAGCAGCCGGTGTTTGAAGTCGGCAGCCGCACCATTCAGGGAAACTATGGTGCCAGCTTCAGTGTCAGAGCCATCGAAGTGGGTGGCGGCCAGTCGATAGAGCTGACGCCGCAGGGCAGTGCCATCGTGCGCCCGGCGCGCCTGGTGATGATTCCCTATTACGCCTGGAACCATCGCGGGCCGGGCCAGATGGAGGTGTGGATGCCGCAGAGCATCAGCGCACTTGGCAATTACTGAGCAGGAAGTCCAGCAGGACTTTGTTGAACTGCTCCGGCTGCTCCATGTTCAGCATGTGGCCGCAGTCAGGCAGGATAGTGAATTCAGCCCGCGTGAGATATTGCATCTCGCGCGGCTTGTTTTTGTTGCCCTTCACTTCGTTCTCTCCGCGCACCATGAGGGTGGGGACGTTGGTCTTGCCGCGCTGCTGCAGGCGTTGCCACGCCTCGCGACCATAGAACAGGCGCACCTCCTTGTGCAGCGGCTGCCAGGCAGTCCAGTCGCTGATCATCTGCGTCAGCGGCTTGCGCATCCGCTCGCGCTGCGAACCGCCGCTGCTCATCAGCTGCTCCGTCCATTCCTCTTTCATCTTTGCCACGCCCTTTGCCTGCAATGCTGCAATCTCGCGGTCGCGCTTGGCGCTCTCTGCAGAGTCCATAGGCACGGAAGGCTCAGGGCTGTTGCGTATTCCGCCGCTGGCCATGGTGCAGCTGAGCAGCCGCTCCGGGTGCATGGCCAGCAGGTCGCCGGCAACGAAAGCCCCCATCGACAGACCTACGACATGAGCCTGGCCGATGTGCAGCGAGTCCATCAGCGCCAGCACGTCGTCGGCATGCGTCATGGGCATGTCCTCGCGCTGCTCAGAGGAAAGTCCGTAGCCGCGGAAGTCCATGCGCACTGTGCGGAACTTCTTGGCCAGAGGCTTCCACTGGCAGTCCCACATGCGGCGGTCCAGCGAATGGCCGTGCAGCAGGATGACCGTCTCTCCCTTGCCGCGCTGCTCATAGTACACCTTGCCGCCGCCGGAAGTGCCGATGAAGCCATGCTGCTGCACAGTGCATGCCGGTAACAGGCAGAGGGGCAGAATTATCTGCGTGAGATAATTTCGTAACATGCAGAGATAATTTTTTATCTCTGTGAGATAATTTCGTAACATGCAGAGATAATTTTGCGAGTCATTCATTTGTCAGAGTTTTCGTGGGCGAAGATACGAATAAACGTGTGTAAAACAAAAACTTTGTTATTGATTTTGGTGTTTTTGTTGAAAATGCTTAATTTTGCATTGTTAAAGAATGGGGCTGCTTGCAGCCGGACACTACACATTATTATATATATAATAGAAACGACATGAAAAAGATAATCATTTCGCTGCTGCTGACGGCCACTGTCGGCACAACTTTGGCACAGGACGTCATGCACAAGGAAAAAGACGGCACCTACGTCGTTAACACCACCACTCTGGCAAAGGACGTTGAGGGATATAGCGGCACCACGCCCGTAGAAGTCTACATCCGCAAGAACAAGATTGTCAAGGTGCTGATGCTCAAGAGCCAGGAGACTCCAAAGTATGTTGCCAAAATCAAGAAGCTCTTTCTGCCCAAGTTCGAGGGCCTTAAGGTTTCGAAAGGCTCAATTCCCGATGTCGACGGCCTCACCGGAGCAACATTTACATCCAATTCGGTAAAGGAAAACGTTGTTCGCGGCGTCCGTTATTACAGCGAACATAAGTGAAAAGTGTAGGGAATACGCTTATTTTCCTAAAATTTATTATTTTTAACATTGCATATGCACGTCGTATGCAATGTTTTTTTAATTTTGACAAGAATATTTGCATTCTATAACCTAAAACTACTATAATATGAGGACTTACAAGCTATTCATGACGCTTGTCGGCTTTGTCGGCATCCTTATGTCTACGTATTCTTGTGCAGACTGGGGAGAGGCAGATCCGCCGGCAGGCAATCAGGTGTTTCCCACGCGAGAGGCGTTTGGACCCTTCACGTTCAAAGGGCTGACAAGCCTGGCGGACGCCCCCTTCCTGACATCCACTGTCGGCAATGCAACAGTAGTCTATGACGACCAGCTGTATACAGAAGTGCTGACGGTGGCCCCTGGCACAGTCACTATGGCCAATCCGCTGACAGCATCGAAGCTGCAGGTGGGAGCAGGTGTGTGCATGTGGGTTAAGACAGACGATGCCGACATGTCGGGACGCATTTTCTCTTTCTCCAACGAAAGCGGCGACTCCGTGCTGAGCTTTACCACGTCAGGCAAGCTGGAAAGCTCGTTCTGGCAGCAGCCGGTGGACATTGAGTTTGACTCTGCCTACGCAGACACACTTCTGAAGGCCAACGAGTGGCACTTCATGGCCGTCCAGATAAACAACAACGCCTGCACCGTCAGCATTGACGGCCAGCAGGTGGGCAGCGCAGCCTACGACAGGGACGATGCCATGACGGCCTTCCTGAACAATGCGCCATACTTTGTCATCGGCGACGCAGAGCACAACAGCCTTAGCGTAGACAAAATCAGCCTGGTGCGCAACAACATGACCGCCAACGACATGAAGCGCCCGAACGTCACTAAGGTTATCACACTGCCAGACCCGGTATATTTCAACGACTTCAGCTCGGTGGCCGGACTGACCATCGTTGGCGCTGGAAGCTTCGTCACTGACCAGGACTCCAACTTCGGACAGGTGTTCCAGAACGCAGCATCGACGACGCCGCGACAAAACTACCTGCTCTTGCCTGAGGACGTCCTTTCGCACTCTGCCGAGACCGAGCAGATGACCATAGGCTTCTGGGTGAACGCAGCCAACGCCGGCTCGTCGGCAGCCTATCAGTGGGCTCCGCTGTTCATGGCTTACGGAGCTGCACCTGTGAATAACGAGAACACGTGGCCCATGCTGGCATGCCAGTATCGCGGTGTGCTGCAGCTCAACTGCGCAGGATGGACCGACTATACCGACGCCCAGAATACGGAAGGGGTTAACACTCTCTACCATAACGACCTTGACTGGCTCGCCGACCATGAGTGGCACTACTATACAGTCGTCTACAGCGGAGAGAATGCCAAGGTATACTTCGACGGCGAACTGAAAAACGAATGGGAGATGGACGGCGTGAACAACACACAGCGCGGACTCTACACCAACGGCGGCGACCTGAAGTACATCTGCCTCGGCGGCAATCAGGCATGGAACTGGAACGACAATGACCCGGGATTTGCCTTCGACGACTTTGTAGTCTACGACGAAGCACTCTCCGAAGAGCAGATTCAGCAGGTTATTGCCAAGAAGGCCGGAGGCTCAGTGCTTCCTGTTGACCTGCCGGAAGCATACTATCGTAACACGTTCGACTCAGCCGACGGTCTTACCATCGTAGGAGGCGGAACGTTCCTCGATGCCGGCGACAAGCACGGAAAGGTGTTCCAGAATGTCACGTCAACGGCTCCGCGACAGAACTACCTGCTGCTGCCCGAAGACCTGCTGACGCACTCTGCCGAAACACAGCAGCTGACAATCTCAGTGTGGGTGAACGCTAAGAATGCCGGCGAGTCGGCAACGTATATGTGGGCACCGCTGCTCACGGCCTATGCACAGAAGAACGACGAGAACACATGGCCGATGCTGGCATGCCAGTACCGCGGCGTACTGCAGCTGAACTGTGCAGGATGGACTGACTATACCGACGCGCAGAACACGGCAGGAGTAAACACGCTGTACCATAACGAGACCGACTGGCTGGTGGACGGACAGTGGCATCTGTATACGGTGGTGTTCAGCGGCGAGAATGCAAAGGTTTACTTCGACGGTGAGGTGAAGAACGAATGGAACATGGACGGTGTGAACAACACCCAGGCCGGACTGTTCTCCAACGGCGGCGACCTGAAGTACATCTGCCTCGGCGGCAACCAGGCATGGAACTGGAACGACAACGACCCGGGCTTCCAGTTCGACGACATCATGTTCTTCGACACGGCACTGACGCCTGCGCATATAAAGGCTCTTATGAGCGTTTATGAATAACTAAAGACCTATAGAGACTATGAAGAATCTAAGAAATAATGTTTTCCTCATCCTGAGCATGCTGCTCTTCTCAGCAGTGGCAGCGGCCCAGGAAAAGGTGACGGTCACCGGTTCGGTGACCGATGCCGACGGCGAAGGTATCATACAGGCCAGCATACTTGAGGCCGGTACGACAAATGGCACCATCACCGACTTCGACGGTAATTTCAAAATCCAGGTGAAGCCTAACGCCACGCTGCGCATAAGCTACGTGGGCTATGTGTCACAGAGCATCCGCGTCAACGGACAGAGGCACATCAACGTCACACTCCTCGAGGACCGGCAGGTCATTGAGGAAGTTGTAGTGGTAGGCTATGGCCACCAGAAGAAGGAAAGCGTCATCGGCGCAATAGGACAGGTAAACAACAAGGAGCTGCTGCAGTCGCCATCAGGCAATGTCTCGCAGGCATTGGCAGGAAAAGTCGCCGGACTGGTAACCACACAGACCAGCGGTGCGCCTGGTGCCGACGACATGAAGCTCTACATCCGCGGACAAGCATCGTTTGCCGGCGACAACCAGCCGCTGATAATGGTGGATGGCGTAGAGAGACAGTTCTCACAGATAGCCCCTGACGACATTGAGAACATCTCGGTGCTGAAGGATGCATCGGCAACGGCAGTATACGGCGTGCGCGGTGCAAACGGCGTAATTCTGATAACCACCAAGCGAGGCAAGGACGCCAAGCCGACGGTAAGCCTCACCGCCAACTGGCAGTGGAGCACTCCGACACGCAAAGACACCTACCTGAACTCTTTCGAGAGCGTGAAGCTGCTGGAAGAAGCTCTGGCCAACGACGGACTGCCGTCGCAGTATTCTGCACACGACATCGAAATGTTCAGAAAGAGCGTTGACGGACAGCTCAGCGGTGTCGACGCCATGCTGTATCCGAATGTTGACTGGTATGACACGGTGCTGCGCTCAAGTGCGCCGGCGCAGAGATATAATGTGAACATCCAGGGAGGCACTAAACGCATGCGATACTATGTCTCGGCAGAGTACTACAACCAGGAAGGACTCTTCAAGAACTTCTCGGAAGACCAGTACGGAAACAAGTCGAACCAGAAGTACAGCAGAATAGGATTCCGTGCCAACCTGGACTTCCTGATGACCAAGGAACTGACGGTAAGCGTCAACTTCGGCACACGCTTCGAGGAACGCCGCGGACCTAACTCTAACGAGGCTTTCGACGGCAGCTACTCACAGATTTTCTACGGGCTGAACCACACTCCAGGATGGCTCTTCCCCGTGAGCTATACTCTCGATAACGGCGACGGAACGGCACGCTCGCTCTTTGCGGGCAACTCCCAGTATCAGGACAATCCCGTCGGCCGTCTTGCAAAAGCCGGTTTCTACAGGGCTACAAACACTATCAACGAAACAAACTTCATTGCCGACTACAAAATGGACTGGCTGACACCGGGACTGTCGGCAAAAGGAATGCTGTCGTTCGACTATGACGCTTACTACAACCGAAAGTTCACTGCGTCAGTGGCAAACTACGAACTCGTGGACAGAAGCAATCCTAACTCAAGGACAAGCTACACACAGTTCAATGCCGACACTGACCTCGCCTATGCCGGCAACGACCAGACGACAACCTACAAGCTCTACATGGAGGCACAGCTGAACTATGCACGCAAGTTCGGAAAGCACGACGTTACGGCGATGCTTCTCTACAACCAGAACGACTACCGCTATCAGGCCGAGCTCGCAAAGCGCTATCAGGGAATCGTCGGACGTGTAACCTACGGCTACGACGACCGCTATCTGGCAGAATTCAACTTCGGATACAACGGCTCGGAGAACTTTGCCAGCGGCAAGCGCTTCGGTTTCTTCCCGGCATTCTCGTTAGGATGGATTATCACCAACGAGAAGTTTATGGAGTCTACAAAGAAATGGCTCGACAACCTGAAGCTGCGCGGCAGCTATGGACAAGTAGGTAACGATGTGTATCAAGTCGGAGGCGTGCAGCAGCGATTCCTGTATGAGGAGAAGTGGACACAGTTTACCAATGCATACCGCTTCGGCAGCACGTCTGTAACGACAATCTATGAGGGACAATATCCTAACTACGGCGTCACTTGGGAGCGTGCCAACAAATACGACGTAGGTCTTGACTTCATTCTCCTCGGCGGACTGATACGTGGAAACTTCGACTATTTCTATGAGAAACGTAACGACATTCTTACAGCATATCTCAGCCGTCCGGAATGGGTCGGAGTAACCATGGCCGCCGGCAACCTCGGCAAGACAAAGAACCAGGGCTTTGAACTGGAGCTGCGCCATTCTAATAATATCGGCAAGGACTTCAGATACAACGTTGGCTTCAGCTTCAGCCATGCCAAGAATGAAATCTTGGAGATGGACGAGCCGGACCTGAAGACTGACTATCGCAGACAGGCAGGAAATGCCATCGGACAGTTCTACGGACTGCTGTGCGAAGGCTTCATAACACAGGCAGACATCGACGCAGGCAACATGCCCGTCTCTACTTATGGCACTGCACAGGTAGGCGACCTCAAATACAAAGACATGAATGGCGACGGCTTCATTGACGACCGCGACCAGACATTTATAGGCTACAGCAATATTCCGCAAAACACGTATTCGCTGTCGCTGGGATGTGAGTGGAAGGGAATATCCTTCTCGATGATGTTCCAAGGTGTCGACCATGTCAGCCGCTATTACGACGCAGAGACAATGTATGCATTCGTAGGCGGAGGCAAAGTGAAGGAACACCACCTGGGACGCTGGAACCCGACGCTCTCGGAAGGCGAAAACCTCTCAAATGCGACCTATCCGCTGCTGCATTACGATGCAAACGGAAACCATAACCAGCAGGTGAACTCGTTCTTCCTGAAGAACGGCGCATTCCTGAGACTGAAAAACATTGAGATAGGCTATAACCTCCCCTCGAAGTGGATTAAGCACGCAGCAATGAGCGAATGCAGGATATTCCTCAATGCCAACAACCTCATCACGTGGGACCATCTTGACGACCTCGTAGACCCGGAAAGCAGCGGCTCTAACAAGTACCCCATTATGAAGACAGTAAACGTAGGTGTGAATGTACGTTTTTAATGAAGCATGAATTTCAAGACTACAATTATGAATATAATAATAAATAAGGTGAGAAGCATGGCTAAAGCGAAGAGAGTGCTCTGCGTCTGTGCAGGGGCGGCATTTCTTGGCCTTTGTCAATCTTTCTTTGCTTCCTGCAGCGACTTTCTTGACAAGGAACCCAGCAACGAACTGACGGGAGCGCAGACTTTCAGTGACTGGGCAACCATGGAACAGTTTCATTTTGATACTTATAACTTCCTGCGCAACGGGCAGTGCCGCATTGCAAACTCATGGCTCGACGCTGCCACAGACTTGGCTGAGACAAGCTACTCTGGAGGTGGCACACGGGTGAGCTTCAATATAGGAAATTATTATTCTTCGGCTGCTGCAGGGGAACTGACTGCGCCATGGGAGCATTATTACCGTGGCATTCGCAAGTGCAACATGATGCTGGACCGCATTGACGTTGTGCCAAAGTCGGCCGACCTTAGCGAGGAAGACTACCAGAAGAAGCTTAATTATTATAAAGGTGAGGCTCATGCGCTTAGGGCATGGTTCTACTGGGAACTGTTCCTGCGCTACGGACCTGTGCCAATGGTTACAAGAGTCCTTGACCCAGATGGCGACTTGCTGTCTGACTATAAGGTGCGTCCTTCTGTTCGTGATTTCGTCATTGACTTCATTATGAAGGACCTGGCTGCTGCCGACACTCTCTGCATGGAAAAAAGCGAGAGCGAGGCCACAGGCAATCAGGGACGCATAAGCAAACCTGTCGTCAAGGCACTTGAAAGCAGGATCATGCTGTTTATGGCCAGCCCTCGCTTCGCAGCTGAAAGCGGTGTCACATGGCAGCAGGCTGCCGACACTGCAAAAGTCTTCATCGACACGTATGGAAATGACTATTCGCTTTATGATGGAGGCATCGACCCGATAGAGAATTATACCAAGGCAATACTCCTGAACGCTTATGACGAGGGAAATCCGGAAACAATATTCTATCGCAATGACGGCACGCAGTCCTGGGGCAGCTATGGCTACTATAACGATGCTCCTGTCGGCTATGGAGGAAACGGTGGCCTGTGTCCCTCGCAGAACCTGGTGGATATGTATGACATGGCTACCGGACAGGCTCCCTTTGCTGCATACGATGAAACCGGCGCACCGGTTTTTGCTGGCGGCGGAATTGCTCCGGCGGCTGCAGACATTAATGCGTCTACTTATTACAATGATGCGCATCCTACCGTTGACCGTGACCCACGCCTTAGCGCAACCGTGCTGTTTCATGGGGCTTCGTGGGCCGGCAGCACCATCAATGTCGTCCGCGGACAGAAGGATAATCCGGTCGGAAATGCCAATGCAACTCCGACAGGCTATTACTTGCGCAAGTATATGCCAGAGATAATCTTGCAAAACGAGCATTCTGGCAGCAGCAGCCGCGACTGGATAATCATCCGCTATGCAGAAATTCTCTTGAATTATGCAGAGGCTCTCAACGAAGTGGACTATAGTTCCAACAGGGCAATGATTAGAACATTGCTTGACAGGGTGCGCCATCGCGGAGGCATATCGGGCAATGTCTCCTCACGGACGGACATCAACAGTCAGGCAACGATGCGCAACTTCATACGCAAGGAACGGACCATAGAGCTGGCCATGGAAGAGCATCGCTGGTGGGACGTGCGCCGATGGAATGTTGCCGAAAAGGCTCTCGGCCGTGACATTATCGGTGTTGACGTTGCCACCAACGGGACATACACCCGCAAGGTTGCGCAGCAGCGTAAGTTTGAGACTCGCATGTATCTCTATCCGATACCAGAGGCAGAATACTGGAAGTCTGGAATTGCCAACAACGAGGGATGGAACTGATTGATAATTGCATATTGACAATAGATAATTGAAGACTATGAAGAAATCATATATCAAGAAATGTTTAGCCACGTTGCTGATGGCGACGGCATTTGCAGCTTCCGCCTCAGCAGCAAAAGGACAGCCGCTGAAAGGTCGCGTCGTCGACGCTGACGGCAATCCTATTTGTGGCGCCGTGGTCAACTTAGGCGAGGGCCTTCGCATGACTTTAAGCGACGAGCAGGGATATTTTGAACTTAATAAAGTGGAGCCTGGCGACGAGATATTCGTTGACTATCTTGGCTATAACCAAGCGCGTCAGAAACCAGTCTTTGACGGCTCCATGCAGATTGTCCTTACAGAGAAAGAGCCATATAGCGACCTTGTCCCGGTGGCTTTCGGCCGCAAGCAGCAGAAACTCTCAACGGAGGCAACGTCTGTAGTTACCGGTGAAGAGCTGGAGAAGCATCCGGTGACAGTTCTGCAGAACGCCTTTACATCTACGCTGACAGGCGTCGAGACCTATGAGGCTCAGTCAGAGCCGGGATGGTCGGAGACGGCGATGTATATCCGTGGCGTACGCACCATGAACGGCAACGCCCGTGCTCCGCTGGTTATCGTCGATGACGTAGAACGCGACCTGTCATTCCTCGATGCCTATCCCATTGAGAGTATTACTGTCCTTAAGGATGCTGCCGCCACGGCCATTTATGGCATGCGTGGTGCCAACGGTGTCATCATGGTCACCACCAAACGCGGCAAGGCAGGTAAGCTTAAGATAGATTTCACGCATGAAATCGGATTCCAGACAGTAGCCGGTATTCCCGAGTCGCAGAATGCATACAACTATGCCACAACGTACAACCAGGCCCGCTATCTTGACGGTCTTACGCCTGCATACAGCGACTACGACCTTGAGCAATATCGCCGTGTGAGCAACGGCGAGCAGCTTTCTGGCATGGATCAGTACAAGTATTTCAATACCAACTGGCATGACACCATGCTTCGCTCTGCTGCTCCCATGAGCCGTACGAACCTTCAGCTCAGCGGCGGCAACGACCGTGCCAGGTACTACGTCAGTTTCTCATATCTCCGTCAGGAAGGTATGTTCGACACAAAATGGACTGAGTGGAACGACCAGTATGACTCACAATCCGTGCTTAACCGCTTCAATCTGCGAGTCAACGTCGACCTTAACGTCAACAAGTTCCTCACTGTGGGCATGGACCTTGGCGGTCGTATTGACAACATACTGCAGTCAGGCATCGACCAGTGGAATCTCTTTACCTGGGGTGCAGGTGAGAATCTTCCCATATATCCTGTGTTCACTCCGCGCGGCGATTTCTTCATGCCGACAGCAAACGATTCCAAGAACGGTGCAGCCCAGCTGGCTGGCCGTGGCATAGAACAGAACCGCCGCCGTAACCTCTACACCACGGTGACGGCTACCGGCGACCTGAGCGCGCTTACTCCTGGCCTTAAGGCACAGGCCGTTGTCAGCTTCGACAGCTATGAGACTTTCCAGAAGGTTCAGCAGGCCGACATCAATGTCTTCTACTACAACTTTCAGGATGACGTTGCCAGCGTCGACGACTACACTTATCAGCGTGTGCGTACCTTCAAGGCATTACCAGATGCCACCACCACGCCTCGCGACTATTACTACAACATCAACATGCGCTACGGTCTCAGCTATCAGCGCACGTTCGGCAAGCATGCTGTAAGCGGTCAGGCATTCCTTCGCACCTACCAGAACGTCGTTCGCGGCCAGAACTCTTCGTGGCGTTATCTTTCATGGAATGCCCAGGCCAACTATGCATACAACAACCGATATGTTCTTGACCTCAGCCTGTCGCACATGGGCAGTGACAACTTCTCCAGCGACAATCGCTGGGATACCTTCTGGGGAATTTCTGCCGGATGGGTGGCCAGTGAGGAGCCGTTTGTGAAGAAACTTAACGTTTTCGACCTTCTCAAGCTTCGTGCATCGTATGGCCGGACCGGTCTTATGACAAATAGCTGGGCGCGCTATCCTTATCAGAGTATTTTTGCCACTGGCGGCGGCTACAACTTTGGAACCACGCAGAGCTATGTTGAAGGAACCTACGAGTCTGCTGCCGGCAACCTTAACAATCTATGGGAAGTCTCTAAGATGTGGAACCTTGGCCTCGACTTTGACATTAAGGGCTTGGTATACGGCTCGTTCGACACCTTCCGTGAGTATCGCTCTCAGATACTCGTCGACCGCAGCACCGTGCCTACGCTGTTCGGTCTTGCCGCTCCGCAGGATTCTTACGGCAAGGCTGAAACATGGGGATTCGAGGCCACTCTCGGCCACAAGGGCCATGTGGGTAAGAACTTCAACTATTTTGTTGAGGGTACTCTGTCGTGGAACCGCAACAAGATTACAGAGATGGACGAGCTTGATCCAGACTATGACTATCAGGCACGGACAGGTAAGCGCATCGACCAGTGGTTTCTTTATGAGCTTGACCAATGGGCCAGCGACCCGGCAAAGATTCCCGTCAGCCATCAGGATGCTATCGACAATCCGGAGAAGTATCCCTGGTCGGGCAGTGGTGTTCAGTATAAGCTTGGCAATGCTGTCTTCCGCGATGTCAATGGTGACCGCATTATCAACGACTACGACCGTGTTGCCCATGGCTATGGCAACGTCAAGATACCAGAGCTTATCCCTACCATCCGCTTTGGCTTCGAGCTTTATGGCTTTGATGCCCGTGCAGTGTTCACGGCCTATCTGAACCGCACGGTAGAGTGCCGCGAGAATATGGACTACGGCTTTGGCTGGGGCGGTACGTCAACGCACGAGGTCACCAAGACCTGGGGCTATTACACTGACGACCCTACGGACCCACGTAACATCAATGCCGAGTATCCTCGCCTGTCCACATCGTTCAGCGACATCGACCGCAACTATCCTTACAACCAGAACACCATCTGGGACCGGAACGGAGACTTCTGGTCGCTGCGTAACATTGAGATTGGCTACTCTCTTCCCAAGAAGCTCATCGCCAAGCTTTACATGACCAAGTGCCGCGTCTACTTTAGCGGCTATAATCTGGTCACATGGAGCGATTTTGAAAATGGTTTCGACCCCGAGAACCCGACAAACTACATCTGGGCATACCCCAAGACCCGTACGTTCTCGTTTGGTGTCAACGTCGGTTTCTGAAGAAACGACCAGAGATGAGTGAAAAAAGATTTTAATCAATAGTACCATTATGAATACATATATATCAACAAAGGCAGGCAGCATGACAGTGCAGAGAAGAGTGTTCCGCTTGTTTGCAGGTGCGGCATTCATACTCCTTCCTACATTCCTTTCCGTTTCCTGCTCAGACTATCTTGACAAGGAGTACGATGCTTCTCAGTCGGAGGAGAAAATCTTTAACAATGAGCAGAACACCCGTGGCTTCCTTGCAAACATCTACACCAATCTGCCCGACGGACTGGCTCCCCTTGCCGACGACCAGTTTACCGGTGCATCGCGTGACTGCATGACCGACAATGCCGTCACATCGTGGGGACTGCACTATTACACAAAGGTAGGCAGCGACGGCTATACGGCCAATGACCATCCGTTGCTGGGACAGTATAATGTCGACCTATACGGCATCCGCAAGTGCAACCAGTTCCTGAAGAACGTCAAGGAGAGCGTTGTCGGCAATGGTGCCGTGGCTGGCGACGACAACCATCTCTACGACCGCTATCGCGCTGAGGCCCGTCTGCTTCGCGCACTGTTCCACTTCGACTTCATCTGCTGGTTTGGCGACTGCCCGATTATCGGCGACGATGCCAACGGCAATCCGATAGTCTTCGACCTTAACAGTCCTGGTGACATGAACATTGCCCGCACGCCTGCAGCCGATGCCTTGAAGTGGGTGGCCGACGAGTGCGATGCCGTTGCTGCAGTGCTACCATTCCGCTACAGCAACGAGGCCTCCAACTGGGGCCGCATGAGTGGTGCCGTAGCCTATGCCTTGAAGAGCCGTGCGCTCCTTTACAGGGCGTCTGCGCTTAACAATCCTACCGGCGACGTTCAGCGCTGGCGTGAAGCCGCTGCTGCTGCAGAGGAATTCATTTCCAAGAATGCAGCCAGCAACAATCCTTACAGCCTCTACACTGCGGCACTGCCTGCCAGCGGCGACTATGCAGGCGTCGACCCTCAGGGAATTGGTGCGATATACGCAGAGTCGATAGCAAATCCGACACAGAACAACGAGCTGATACTGGCTCGCAGCGTGTGGTGGACCAATCAGGTGGAGAAAGTCTTCCTGCCCGTCGGCTTCACTGGAAAGTTCAGCGGTGCCGGCCGTACCAATCCCACTCAGAATTTCGTCGACTGCTTCGAGATGGCCAATGGTCTGCATATTGATGAGGCCGGTTCTGGATATGACGAGACCCATCCTTATCAGAACCGCGACCCCCGTCTTTCCCAGATAGTTTTCTATCAGAATATGACTTGGGGCCGTCAGGACCAGCAGGAACAGCGCAGGATAGACGTCAGCACCAACACGGGTAATGCCGGCATCGACTATTCTTCCTCAATGGGAGGTACGTATACGGGCTACTATCTGAAGAAATTCGTCAACAACATCTCATGTAAGATTGGTGCCGTCTATGCACACGGCTGGCCCATCTTCCGTTATACCGAAATGCTGCTCAATGCCGCCGAGGCCTGCTGCGAAGCCGGCGATATAGTAAAGGCTCGGGGCTACATCAACCAGATTCGCCAGCGTGCCGGCATGCCCGACTACAGCTATGGCCAGGACGAGCTGCTCAAGCGCATCCGCAACGAGCGTCGCATAGAGCTTTCATTCGAGGACCATCGCATGTGGGATGTCCGCCGCTGGATGCTCTACGAGGGAGTCACATCTGCTGGCGAGCAGTCCAAGCCACGCTATGAGCAACTGCTCAATCTCTATGGTGTCACCGTAACTGGCGACGATGTTGTCAGCGCTCCGACGTATACGTACGGTCCTGCGGAAACTGTCAACACCCGTGTGTTCCTTACTCCCAAGAGCTACCGTTTCCCGTTGCCTAATGCCGAAGTAAAGCGTGCTCCTGCCCTTGGCCAGAACCCCGGATGGGAAGTTGCCGAGGCGTCGGCAGCCGATGCTGCTGCAGCAGAGCCTGCACAGACCGAAGAATAACTACACAATAATATATGTTACGTATGAAGTACACGAAATATATTTTTGCACTGCTGTCAGCCATGCTGCTGACATCTTGCAGCGATGACGACAAGTACAGCAACAACAGTTCTTCTGGCGATCCTGCCAGCATAACCCTTACGGCTCCGCAGGTCACTGACATCAAGGGCATTTCAGCCAAGGTTACCACTGTCTTCAGCGGCAGTGAGGCAGGAATTGTCAAGCGGGGCTTCTGCTATTCTACATCAGCGGAGCCTACCATCGACGACACCACTGTAGAGGGGTCTTACGACACCACCATCAGCGGACTTACCGAGAGTACTACCTATTATGTCCGTGCCTTTGCATATCTTGGAGGTCCTGTCGTCTACTCGCCGCAGACGTCGTTCTCTACACTTTCCAAGACCAGCAGCGAGGTTCTTGACGCCTACGTGCCGCCTACCTACAAGGACGACTATCGCTCTATTTCCGGCTGGGCATACCACGACCAGTGGAACCTTGCCAACGTACACGACCCGACGGTCATGCTGGCCGACGACGGATATTACTACATGTATCAGACCGATGCCTCCTTCGGCAATGCACACGATGCTGCCGGCGGCCACTTCATGTGCCGCCGCTCGCGGAACATGGTCGACTGGCAGGTCATGGGTCCCGTCATGCCGTCGCTGCCGTCATGGATTCCTGCTAAGCTGAATGAGATACGCGCAGCCATGGGTCTCGGTGCGTCTACCACCGACTATTCTAAGTGTGGCTACTGGGCACCTTGCGCCCGCAAAGTCACTGTTGACGGGCAGACAGTCTACCGAATGTACTACTCCATAACCATCGATGGACGCATCAACGGCGACAACACTTGGGGCGAGCGCGCATTCATAGGCCTGATGGAAACCACTACGCCTGCCGACATCAACAGCTGGCAGGACAAGGGCTTCGTCATCACCAACTATTCCGACAAGGGACTCAACTATCAGGGAACGGCTTACAACGTGTGCTACTTCAAGTACAACTGCATCGACCCGTCGTATATAGTCACTCCCGAAGGCCAGCACTGGCTCATCTACGGCTCTTGGCACAGTGGTCTTGCTGCCGTTCAGCTGAATGCCTCCACCGGCAAGCCTGTCGTCGACCCTCTGCCCAATCCGTGGGGTGCCAACGAGGCAGCCTATGGCAAGCGCATAGCCACACGCGTGGGAGACACTGGCAACTACTGGTATCGCTGGCAGGGCAGCGAAGGACCGGAAATAGTCTATCGCAATGGCTGGTACTACCTGTTTATGGCCTACGACGGCCTTGACATTCCCTATAACACCCGTGTGGTACGCTCGCGCAATGTCGACGGTCCATATTCCGGAAAAGACGGAGTCAGTGTTACCAGCGGTGCTACGGCCTATCCTGTCGTCACACATCCCTACAAGTTTGGCAGCGATGCCGGCTGGGTGGGCATAAGCCACTGCGCAGTGTGGGACGACGGTCAGGACAACTGGTATTTCTGCTCGCAGGCACGCTTCCCCATCGACTATCCTGTGCAGACCAGCTGGGCGCCTAATGCTGTCATGCTCGGCCATGTGCGCAGCATCCGCTGGACCGACGACGACTGGCCTGTTGTAATGCCTGAGCGCTATGCCGCCGTGCCGCAGGTGGCCATCGACGAGTCAGAGCTGCTTGGCGACTGGGAAAACATCACGCTGACCTACAATGAAGGCGTCCAGGACGCCAGCGTGCGCATTACCCTCGGCAGCGACTACAAAGTCTCGGGCAGTCCGTTCCAGGGACAGACATGGAGCTTTGACGCGACAGCCAATGTGCTTACCATCGGCGCCGTCAAGCTCTACCTGCAGCGTGAAGTCGACTGGGAGTCAAGCCTCCGCCGGCCCACGATAGTCTATGCAGGATATTCAGCAAACGGACGCATAACCTACTGGGGAAAGAAATAAAGCGTCCTGAGCATTGCCGGGGAGCTGTAGCATCTTTGGGTGCTGCAGCTCCCCTGTTTTTTTCCATGAAAGTGCGGCAGAGAAAAATATCTCTGCGGCCGGCGTCAATTACTTTGCAACTTACTTTGCGTTTCCGCAGTTTTTGATTATTTTTGCACCATGGAATGGAGCATAACGCATATTCCCGAGACCGACTCCACCAACCGCTGGCTCCGGGACAATGCTGCTGCCGGATGCAGCGGCTGCAGTGCGCAGCCCGCTGGCGGACAGCCGCAGCAGGAGTTCGGCAGTGTCGTCGTGGCCGACTACCAGACGGCAGGTCGCGGCTGTGGCACCAACGTGTGGGAGTCAGAGCGCGGCAAGAACCTGCTCTTTTCCATTCTCGTCCGTCCCGACAATCTTCCAGCTTCCCGCCAGTTCCACATTTCGATGGCTATCTCGGTAGCCATCTGCGAAGCCGTTGGCCAGCTCGTCGGCGAGCTTTCCGTCAAGTGGCCCAACGACATCTACTGGCGCAATGCCAAGCTGGCAGGCATACTGATAGAAAACCGCCTGCAGGGAGGCGTTATCCGCGACAGCATTGTCGGTGTTGGGCTTAACGTCAACCAGCGGCAGTTCGTGAGCGACGCTCCCAACCCTGTGTCGCTCTACCAGATCAGCCAGGCAGAGACCAGCCGCACTCAGCTGCTGAATGACATTCTTGAGTCTTTCGGCCGTCTGCTTCACACCGATGTCCACTCCCGCTACATGTCTATGCTCTACCGGCGCCGCGGCTTTCATCCCTATGCCGATGCCGACGGAGCCTTCATGGCCACCATTGCCGGTGTGGAGCCTGACGGGCATCTGCTGCTCGACGACGACAGCGGCCGTTGCAGACGCTATGCCTTCAAGGAGGTCAGTTTCATAATATAGACGTAGAAAAGACAAATTTTACAAATCGAAAATAAGCATTATGGCAAGATTTAAGAGAATTCTTTTGAAGCTTTCGGGCGAGAGCCTGATGGGCAAGCAGGGCTACGGCATCGACCCTGAACGGCTTAGTGACTATGCATGCCAGATTAAGGAAGTCAGCGAGATGGGTGTCCAGATAGGCATCGTCATCGGCGGCGGCAACATCTTCCGCGGACTCAGCGGAAGCCAGAAGGGCTTCGACCGCGTGAAGGGCGACCAGATGGGCATGTGCGCCACGGTGATCAACTCGCTGGCACTCAGTTCAGCCTTGGGCGCCATAGGAGTAAAGAACCGCGTGCTGACGGCCATCCGCATGGAGCCTATCGGCGAGTTCTACACAAAGTGGAAGGCCATTGAGGCCATGGAGGCTGGCCATGTTTGCATATTCTCGGCAGGCACAGGCTCGCCATATTTCACCACCGACACAGGCTCCAGCCTGCGCGGCATAGAGATTGAGGCCGACGTCATGCTGAAGGGTACGCGCGTTGACGGCATCTACACTGCCGACCCGGAGAAAGACCCCACGGCCACGAAGTTCGACGCCATTACCTACAAGGAGGTGCTGGCGCGTGGCTTGAAGGTTATGGACCTGACGGCTATCTGCATGTGCCAGGACAACAATCTGCCCATCTATGTGTTCAATATGGACGTCGTCGGCAATCTGAAGCGCGTCATGGACGGCGAGGAGATTGGCACACTGGTGCATAACTGACTTCTGTGGCAGGTTGGCCTGCCCTGGCGGCAACAGAAAAAGTTATCTCTGCGAGTTACGGAAATATCTCGCAGAGATAATTTTTTATCTTACGGAGATATTTTCGTAACATGCAGAGATAATTTCGTAACTCGCAGAGATAATTTTTTATCTTACGGAGATATTTTCGTAACTCGCAGAGACAGATTTACATTTGATGGGGTAGGGCATGCCGGAAACTAAGCTTCTTCGAAGTCGACGTATTCTGCATCGTTGTCTTCGAATATTTTCTTTCCCTCACGCTTCTGCTGGCGGTGGTCAATGATGGTCTCGCCGGTGGCAGTCTGTGTGCGGCGCGGCTCTTGTGGACCGGCAGTCTGCTGTTGTGGACCGGCAGTCTTCTGTTGAGCATTGGCAGTGCGCTGTTGGTTGGCGGCAGTCTGCTGTTGTCCATACTGCTGGCGCAGCCGCCCGGTTTCCTCCTGATGCTTGCGTGCTTTCTGCTCAGCTTTCTTGTCGGCGGCTTTCTTCAGGCTCTTTGCTTTGCGCACAAAGTAGCCTCCTGTGAGAATGATGAAGAAGACGGCGATGAAGAAAATGAGTATCAGATTGCTGAAATTTCCTGTAGACATAATGTATAGTTGATTTTCGTTAAACGTTAGAATTCTTTGCTTGTGTCATCTGGCGCGCATGGCCATGACTGCCGAAAGGACTACATACCATGCAATGACGGCTGCTATTCCGCTGACGCCAAGGAAGACAAGCAGTGGAATGCTGGTCAAGATGAAGATGTATTTCACCTCGTTGCCTTTCCATCCCCACGTCTTGAACTTCAGGGCAAACATTGGTATCTCCGACACCAGCAGGTAGCTGCTTACCAGCACGCCGGCCAGTACGGCATAGTAGAGTGTGGCCGACGATGCCAGCCAGTCGCCGGTGCCTACCAGCAGTCCGCCCCAGAAGAGGGCGTTGGCAGGTGTTGGCAGGCCAATGAAGCCCATCGCCTGGCGCTCGTCAAGATTGAACTTTGCGAGGCGCAGGGCAGAGAATGCCGCCATGATGAAGGCTGCGTAGCAAAAATAGTGCCACGGCAGATATTCAATACCTGTCTTAAGGAAGTCGAAGATGATGGCTGAGGGGGCGAAGCCGAAGGTGATGTCGTCGGCCAGCGAGTCCAGCTCCTTGCCGATGGGCGAGCTGACGCCCAGCAGCCGGGCTGACATGCCGTCGAAGAAGTCGAACACTGCTCCGATGATGATGAAAAGAAGTGCCGTGTCCCAGACGCCGCACAGCGCCCAATAGGTGGCTATGCAGCCCGAGATGAGATTGAGGCAGGTAATGGTGTTGGGAATGTGCTTTTTCATATTCACTGTGGTAGCAAATATTTCACTTTTCACTGTTTCTTAGCTTAGCTTCGCAATCACCGTCTGGTCGCCGGTAGTCGGCTGGTCCATGGTTACGCAGGCGCGTGCCGACAGCGGCAGGTAGACGTCGACGCGTGAGCCAAGCTTGATGAAGCCCAGATGCTCGTCGATGTAGCAGTCTTCGCCTTCCTTGGCGTAGGTGACTATGCGGCGCGCCATGGCTCCGGCAATCTGGCGTACAAGGATGTCCTGGCCGTCAGGGGTGGTAATCATGATGTCGGCATGCTCGTTTTCCTCGCTGGCCTTGGGGAGCCACGCCTTGTGATAGTTGCCGTTCTGGTGGTGTACGAATTTCACTTTGCCGTCGACGGGGAACCAGTTGGCATGGACGTTCAGCGGACTCATGAATATGCTGATCATCAGGCGCTTGTCATGGAAATATTCGTTCTCGTCAGCTTCTTCCACGACGACAATCTTCCCGTCGGCAGGGGCTACCACCAGATGCTCCGTGTCGCCATTGAAATAGCGCACCGGACAACGGTAGAAGTTAAGAGCCATCAGCCAGGCAGCGCCGAAGACGATGATGAAGGCCCAGAAAGGAACTGGCGACTCAAAGCAGAAAAAGAAAATGCAGCCGACGGCTATCAGGCAGAGCATGCTCAACGTAAGTTCGTTGGTGCCTTCGCGGTGAATTCTGATCTTTTTCCTGAATTTTTTTATGCGTTCTCCCATAGGTTAGCGGGGGTTACAGAAAGTTATAACTATGCAAAGGTAAATATTTTTTATTAAATGCAATAGTTTCCGCAATGGAAATCACTTAATAATTATGAATTTTTTTGGTTTTCTCATGTTTAGACCGTAACTTTACGCCTCAAAAAAAATCGGAGGTCGTAATTTTATATGGAAGACTTTGTACATCTTCACGTACATACATACTATTCTATCTTAGACGGACAGTCAAGCATCAAGAAGCTTGTCGACAAGGCCGTCGGCAATGGCATGCGCGGCATGGCGATAACCGACCATGGCGACATGTTCGGCATTAAGGAGTTTCATGACTATGTCGGCGGCATTAACAAAAAGCGCAAGCAGGAGGGACAGGACCCTTTCGTTCCCATCTTCGGCTGCGAGATGTATGTTGCCAAGCATGGCCCCAAGGAGCAGAAGAACGGCAAGCAAGACCAGAGCGGCTACCATCTCATAGTGCTGGCAAAGAACTACAAGGGATATAAGAACCTCATCAAGCTCGTCAGCCGCTCGTGGGTCGACGGCTTCTACATGCGTCCGCGTACCGACCATGAAGACCTGGAGCGATACCACGAGGGCCTGATAGTCTGTTCGGCGTGCATCGCCGGCGAAGTGCCGAGGAAAATCCTTGACGGCGACATTGAGGGCGCGCGGAAAGCCATCGAGTGGCACAAGCGTGTCTTTGGCGACGACTATTACCTGGAGCTGCAGCGTCACGAGGTGAAGGACCCGTCGCTGCGCGCCAACCGTGAGACGTTTCCCATGCAGCAGAAAGCAAACAAAGTGCTTATCGAGCTGGCCCGGGAGTATGGAGTCAAGCTGATATGCTCGAATGATGCGCACTTCGTGGACCAGGAGAACGCCGAGGCTCACGATCACCTGCTCTGCCTGGCAACAGCAAAGGACCTGGACGACCCGACGCGAATGCTATACTCCAAACAGGAGTGGTTTAAGACGCGCGAAGAGATGAACGAAGTGTTCAGTGATGTGCCAGAGGCGCTCTCGAACACACTGGAGATACTCAACAAGGTTGAAATCTACAGCATCGACCACGACCCGATAATGCCATTCTTCCCCATTCCCGAAAGTTTCGGTACGGAAGAGCAGTGGCGGCAGAAATTCAGCGAGGAACAGCTCTTCGAGGAGTTCACGCGCGACGAGAACGGCCAGAACCCGCTGCCCCGTGAGGAGGGAGAGAAGAAAATCAAGAAGCTTGGCGGCTTCGAGAAGCTGTATCGCATAAAGTTCGAGGCCGACTATCTGGCAGAGCTTGCATACAAGGGAGCTGCCTCGCGCTATAACGACGGGAAAAGCGTAGAACTGAGAGTCGAGAATGTAGAGTTTGCTTCCTCTGCCCCGTCTGGCGAAGGTGAGGGCGTGGCGGCAGCAAACTCTCAGTTCTCCATACTCCGTTCTTCACTGCCTCAGGAGATTGACGACCGCATACGCTTCGAGCTGCACATCATGAAGACCATGGGCTTCCCGGGATACTTCCTTATTGTCCAGGACTTCATAAATTCTGCACGCGACGAGCTGGACGTCATGGTGGGACCTGGACGTGGCTCTGCGGCAGGCAGTGTGGTGGCCTACTGTCTGGGCATTACGAAGATAGACCCGCTGAAATACGACCTGCTGTTCGAGCGTTTTCTGAACCCAGACCGCATTTCCCTGCCTGATATTGACACCGACTTCGACGATGACGGCCGCGCCCGCGTGCTGAAATGGGTTGAGGACAAGTATGGCCATGAAAACTGCGCGCACATCATCACCTACGCCACTATGGCTACGAAAAACTCCATCAAGGACGTTGCCCGCGTGGAAAAGGTGCCGCTTAACACCGTCAATGCATTGTGTAAGGCCATTCCCGACCGTCTGCCGGACGGCCTGAAGATGAACCTGCCGAATGCAATCAAATGCACGCCGGAGCTGCGCGACGCCGAGGCGTCGATGGACACGTCGCTGCGCAACACCATCAAGTATGCCAAGATGCTGGAAGGCACCGTGCGCGGAACAGGCATCCATGCCTGCGGCTTCATCATCTGCCGCGACCCCATCAGCGACTGGGTGCCGGTATCGACTGCCGACGACCCTGACTTCAAGGATGTGAAGACAAACTGCACGCAGTACGACGGCCACGTCATTGAGTCTACAGGACTCATCAAGATGGACTTCCTGGGTCTGAAGACCCTTTCGGAGATGAAGGAATGCTGTGCGGTCATCAAGCAGACGCGTGGCATAGACATCGATTTGGACAATATTCCCATCGACGACCAGAAAACCTACGAGCTGTACCAGCAGGGACGCACCATCGGCACTTTCCAGTTCGAATCTAACGGCATGCAGAAGTATCTGCGTGAACTGCACCCGACGGTATTCGAAGACTTGATAGCCATGAACGCCCTCTACCGTCCGGGACCAATGGACTACATCCCCTCCTTCATTGCGCGCAAGAACGGCAAGGAGGATATCAAGTACGACATACCATGCATGGAGAAATACCTTAAGGATACGTATGGCATTACGGTGTATCAGGAGCAGGTGATGCTGCTCAGCCGCCAGCTTGCCGACTTCACGCGCGGCGAGAGCGATGCCTTGCGCAAGGCCATGGGTAAGAAGAAAAAGGACATCGTAGACCAGATGAAGCCAAAGTTCATTGAGGGCGGCAAGAAGAACGGCCACGACCCGAAGGTGCTGGAGAAAATCTGGGCCGACTGGGAGAAGTTTGCCTCCTATGCATTCAACAAGTCGCATGCGGCATGCTATTCGTGGGTTGCATTCCAGACGGCATACCTTAAGGCGAATTATCCGGCCGAGTTCATGGCTGCCATCATGAGCCGGCGCCGCGACCAGATAACTGAAATCACGAAGCTCATGGACGAGTGCCGCTCGATGGGCATTGCAACACTGGGGCCCGACGTCAACGAGTCGTTCCAGAAATTCGGCGTCAACAAGAAAGGCGAGATACGCTTCGGCCTTGCAGCCATCAAGGGCATGGGCGACGGTGTGGCACAGGCCATCATCGACGAGCGCACCGCCAACGGAGTGTACAAGGATATCTACGATTTCGTGCAGCGCATCAGCTTCTCTGCCGTCAACCGCAAGGCTATGGAAGCTCTTGTCCTCAGCGGTGGCTTCGACTCGTTCGGCATCCGCCGTGAAGACTTCTTCGCACAGAACAGCAAGGGCGAGACTTTCCTGGATGTGCTGATCCGCTACGGTCAGAACTATCAGACAGAGAAGCAGCAGGCGCAGAACTCGCTCTTCGGCAGCTTCGACGACGGTGTGGAGATACAGCGTCCGCAACAGCCGAAGAACGATGTGCGCTGGAGCGACATAGAGAGGCTGAACAAGGAGCGCGACCTGGTGGGCATCTACCTGTCTGCGCATCCGCTGGACGAATATAAGATAGTCTTGGACAACCTGTGCAACACGCGCTGTGAAGAACTGGCAGATATTGACAAGCTCAGCGACCGCGAGGACGTCATCCTTGGAGGCATCGTCACGGCCCTGCGTACAGGCTTTACCAAGAACGGCAAGCCCTTCGGCATTGTGACGCTGGAAGATTTCGACGGCTCCGGCGAGCTGGCACTCTTTGGAGAGGCGTGGGGCGACAAGGCTGGAATGTTCACCATCGGTGCTTCCGTCTATGTCACGGGCAAGGTGAAGCCACGCTTCTCATACAACGAGAACGGCCCGAAAGACTTGAGGATAACGGGTGTGGAATACCTGCAGACCGTAAAGGAAAAGGCCATCGACAGGATAACGATTTCGCTGACCACCGACATGCTTGACGACAGGATTGTGGCAGAGCTTAGCGAATTGGTGGACTCCAGTCCCGGGCAGACGAAGCTGTTTTTCCAGTTGCACGATTCCGGCGGGAAGAATTATGTATTGCTGAGGAGTACAACGAAGACCGTTGACGTCAGGCACACGCTGCTGCACTTCATTGAGCAGAACGAAGGTTTGGATTATAGGATAAATTAAATGCTGCCAGACGATGTTTTGCAGTCAGCGGCACCGTAATTGGCACACTATTTGCTCGAAGCCCTTTGAGACAGCATAACAGAAAGAAACATTTATAAACCAACAAAAAGAACAGAAACGATGGAAGTAACAATCACAAGCGAGAATTTTGAGAGCCTTAAGAATGGCAGCCAGCCATTAGTTGTCGACTTTTGGGCCACTTGGTGCGGACCATGCCGCATGATGGGACCGGTAATCAGCGAACTGGCCGGACAATATGACGGACGCATCACCGTCGGAAAGTGCGATGTGGAGGAAAACGAAGAGCTGGCCGTAGAATTCGGCATCCGCAACATTCCAACCATCCTTTTCTTCAAGGGCGGACAGCTGGTCGACAAGATTGTAGGTGCGCAGCCAAAGCCGAAACTGGTGGAGAAATTTGAAGCTCTGCTGTAATAATTCTGAAATAGCAGAGATAAACTCCCTGACATGGGAGAAATGCGAAAGGTCGCCTGTCAAAAGGCGACCTTTCGTGTTCCGTCTTCCTGCTCGCTGATGGTTACGCGAACGGCATCGTCGGGCAAGATGTCTTCTATCAGCTCCGGCCATTCTATGAAGCACAAGCTGCCGGAATAGAAGTATTCCTCATAGCCCATGTCGTAGACCTCTTCTATGCGCTTTATCCTGTAGAAGTCGAAGTGGTAGATGGGGGTGTTGGGTGATGGGTGTAGGGTGTTGGGTGATGGGGGCAGGGTGATGGTGTATTCGTTCACTATAGCGAATGTCGGCGATGTGATGACGTCGTCGACGCCCAGCTCTTCGCATATAGCCTTGATGAATGTCGTCTTGCCGGCTCCCATGGCGCCGTAGAATGCAAAAACCTTGTGATTGCCAATGTTGCTGACAAACTGCTGTGCAGCCTGCCTGATGCTGTCAATGTCTTTTATGATGATTTCCATATCGTGTCCTAACAGTAGATTATCGTGTCCTAACAGTAAATTATCGTGTGCCTAACAGTAAATTAGTGTGTGGCCTGTGAGTTGCAGGCTATTTGCTTACTTCCAGGCTGCTGCGCTTGTCGCGCTTGTAGGAGCGGTAGTCGTCGAGTTCTATTTCAATGTCAGGCTCTTCCAGCTCTCCTTCGTGCGGCAGCAGGAAGCGCATGTACTTTATTGCAAGGCCGCGCTCTATCCACATGCTCTCGTAGTAAGTGCGTATGGACAGTATCTGCCTTGTCTCCTCGGGCGTGCTGCTGTCGTGGTAGAGGTCTTCGGTGCGGAAGACCACTGGCAGGCGGTTCTTGTCCGTCATGTAAGTGGTGTATGTGAAGAGGAAGTTGGAGTCTGTCTTCAAGTGTATGGTGCCGCCGTCAGTAAGGAACTTCCTGTAGCGTTGCATGAACCATGTCGACGTGAGCCGCTTCCGCGGGTTTTTCATCTGTGGGTCGCAGAAGGTGAGCCATATTTCCTGCACCTCGTCGGGACCGAAGAAGCGGTCGATGATTTCTATGTTCGTGCGCAGGAATGCCACGTTGCCCAGCTGCTCCCTGATGGCCTGCGTGGCGCCTGTCCACATGCGCGCTCCCTTGATGTCGACGCCTATGAAGTTGATTTCCGGGAACATCTTCGCCAGTTCAACGGTGTATTCACCCTTGCCGCAGCCCAGCTCCAGGACTATCGGGCCGTCGTTCTTGAAAAAATCGGTACGCCATTTTCCCTTCATGGAAAACGGTTTGTCCTCAATCACGGAGTACGGATATTGGAACACGTTGCTGTAGCTTTCCATGTCGGCAAACTTTGCCAGTTTTCCTTTTCCCATCTTCGGTTTCGTTTTGTCGGCGGCAAAGATGTCCCGCCCGCTGGTTAAAAAAATTGGGATGCACCCTGCATCCCTTTTGCTTATTGTCTGTGTCGACACTTGGACTCGAACCAAGGACCCCCACCATGTCAAGGTGATACTCTAACCAGCTGAGCTATGCCGACTGTTTGTTGTTCTTCTGATGTGTATTCCCAGTGCGCCTGACAGGACTCGAACCTGCACGCCGTGAAACATTAGATCCTAAGTCTAACGCGTCTACCAATTCCGCCACAGGCGCATGTCCGTTTACCGTAGTCGCGGTATCATGAGAAACACGGCTGCAAAGGTATGCATTAAAAAGGGAAATAAGAAATAAAAAATAAAAATTATTTTGCCGGATGCGATTTTTTTTATTTTGTTAAGATTTTACGCGCAGTTTCAATGATGGGGTCGCTGTTCTGGGCCGTACTCTCGTCGGAAAGTGCGGCATAGACGTCGGGGGCTATGCCAAATTCCGTTTGCTGCATGTCCTTGTCGAGAATGGGGCATGCTGAGAAGCGGACGTTCCATCCGTTGGGCAGAGAGCTGCTCATGGGCAGTCCGGAGCCACCCCCGGTATGGTCGCCAACAATGGTGACGTTGGGAAGTGCATGCATGATGACGGCAAAGTCGTTGGCGGCACTGTATACCGAGCGGTTGGTGAGCACGCAGACTGGCTTGTGCCAGCGGATGTTGCTCGACGGCGACAGACGGCGTTCCTCGGGCGACGAAAAGTCGCCGTGGCCGCTGCCGGTCTTGTGGACGATGTAGCCGACGAGTGTCTCTTCGTCGACAAACCTGCCGGCAAGCCGTTCGGCATTGGTCAGGTCGCCGCCGCCGTTGTTGCGGATGTCGATAATCAGTCCCTGGCAGAGGGCCATGTACAAAAGAGCGTCGTCAAGGTTGCCCTCGCCGATGTTTTGTGCGAACGACTCGTAGCGCATGTAGCCGATGTTGTCGTCCAGCACCTTGTATTTTATTCCTCCTGCAATCTTGTAGTCTGTTCCTAAGTAGTGCCTGCTCAGAGTGTCGCTGAAATTTTTCGGAAATGCTTCGTGCCATGTCCAATAGCGTCCCACGTCGTGCGATGTGTAGAGGTTGACGTGGCCGTCGCGCAGCTCGCCGAGCATGTCGGTAAGGATTTCGAAGAGTTGCAGGCTGTTAAGATTGTCGCTCACGCGTACCTTATATTTATTATATACGTCGTTCCAGTCGAGTCCATACTCCTGCTGCTTGTAGTCGAAGAAACAGTAGTGTTCGTCGATGATTTGCCAAAGGGCTTCGAAGTTGCCAGTCGGAGTGTCGGGCTTTTCGTCGGTGTCGACGCAGGAAGTGAGCATCATGCTGACTGATAGACAGCAAATGACAACAGACAAATGGCGGATGGCAAATGACAAATGCTGAATGGCGAATGACAAACCCGTCATGGTCGTTCTCGTGTATTTCCTTGCTTTATTCTGCATGTCTCTGTCGTTTATGGTCAGTCTCTGTTCATTTGTCGTTCAGCCCATAGGGCGTAATTCCGAATTTTTTCGTCACCCCAATCAGAAATCTGTGGGTGTAGACGTGCTGGCGCAGGTTGTTAACCTTCTGCTGCTGCATGTTTCCTAAGTAGCCTATGGACAGGGTGATTTTCCTCGACAGCTGTGCGTCTACCGTCAGCAGCTGGCGCCACTCCGGTGCTGCCACCAGCGTCGTAGGCACAGCATTGTGGTCGTAGTTGCCGCGCGAGAATATTTCGTAGTACGACTGCCAGTAGTTAGGCGAGAAGGTGAGGCCGCAGAGCGGCAGGTTCAGCTCGTAGCGTGCTGTCATCGGCTTGCGCAGCAGTGTGAACTTGTAGGAAGCCACGCCGGTAGGCATTACATTCAGGTGGGCGCGGGCCTGTGCAGGGTTGTTGGAGTTGCCGGTGTTATAGATGAAGCCAAGAGATGCTGCTGCCGCCACGCCAGCCTGTAGCTGCAGCCTGTCGCCCAGCATCTGCCAGGCGCGCAGCCTGCTCCAGTAGAAGTTATAAGCGCCTTCCAACTGTTTCTGCGAGCCTGCGCGGTCCTCCGTGCTGCTGAAGTTTGCCTCATGTTCCATGAGCGTCGACCAGTGTCTGCCATTCCGCTGGCGTTCTACCTTCGACAGCAGCGAAATACCGTTGCCGCTGAAATGCTCTGCCGACAAGTAGGTGTCCAGAACGTTGGTTGTTCCGATGCCGATGGCTGTCGTGCGCGTGACAATCTTTGATTCCTGTCCGACAGCCTTTTGCACTTGTCCGACAGCCTTTTGCTCCTGCCCGAAACTGCTGGCGGAGTGTACGGCCAGCAGGCATGCGGCACAGACAATGGCCTTACTGATAGTCTTCATCGCTGAAAAGAGTTTGCTGTCCAGTCAGTTCGTCGATTACCTGCTGCTGGCTTTTGCCGGCGTCAGGGTCGAGGTTCTCGGGTTCGTCGGTGTCTTCATCCTCATTGCCGTTGTCCTGCTCTTCAGGGAAGCGTAGCGGCTCCAGTTCGACGATGCTTTCCACCTGCCATGTTGTCAGTCGCTTGCCTTTAGCCTTGTAGCCCTTGACGCTGACAAACTGCTCGGCGTCTATTTCTTCCTGCGGCCTGACGGCGTCGGCTCCGCCGTAGGTGATTTGAATGCGTGGGTAGACCGTGTCTGTCAGCAGCACCTGTTGCGAACTGGCGTTCTCGCCCATGAAGCTCTGCTTGCGCTTTGTAGCCTCCAGCAGGAAGCGCTTCAGATAGGGATAGCCCTGGTTGTCGGCGTCGTAGAGGATGCATGTCCAAACCTTCTCGGGCTTGTATTTCTCTATGACGGCAACGTTGTCCTCGAAGTGCACGTTGGCGTCGAAGCCGGAGAGATAGTACTCGCCGTTCTGCAGGATGACGAGAATGCTGTCGCCGTCGTTGAATTCTCCGAGGAGTCGTCCATGTTCGTCGTAGTTCAGTCGGTTCACGTCCGGGTCGTACCATACCTTGCGGCCTCCCAGCGTAGAGTGTCCGTGGCTCTTCAGACCTATTCTGTGGATTGACGTCTTCGACAGGATGTTGCCCTTAGAGCCGCGTCCCTTAATCATCACTTCCGAGAAGTCCTTGTCGAAGAAAATCTTCCTGACCTTCGGCAGCGGGTCCAGAGTGACCTTGATGACCTCGGCCTCGCCGTTGGGGTTGGCCGTGAAGTAGCACACCCTTGAGCCTTTAGTGCCTGCGGTGATGTCGTACTCACGGTCGCGCGTAATTGCCGGAACGTTGAAGCGCTTTATGTAGTAGTAGCCCTTGGGACCGTCGCGGTAGACGGCATTGTAGATGGTGCGCTGGTCGTTCTTCTTGTATACTCCCAGCCAGAGGACGTTCTTGCCGACGAACAGCTTTTCGGCCACCTTCACCACCTTGAACTTTCCGTCCTTGTAGAAGATGATGATGTCGTCGATGTCGGAGCAGTTGCAGACAAACTCGTCCTTCTTCAGCCCAGTGCCGATGAAGCCGTCCTGTCGGTTGATGTACAGCTTCTGGTTGGCCTCTACGACCTTGGTGGCCTCGATGGTGTCGAAGTTGCGTATCTCCGTGAGTCGCGGATGTTCCTTGCCATACTTGTCCTTAAGGAACTGGAACCACTGTGCCGTAACCTCCACAAGGTTTGCCAGGTCGCGGTCAATTTCTTCTATCTCGGCTTTCAGGCGTGCCATCAGCTCGTCGGCCTTGTCCTTGTTGAACTTCAGGATGCGCTGCATCTTGATTTCCAGCAGCCGCAGAATGTCGTCTTTGGTGACTTCGCGGACCATCTGCGGATAGTACGGTGTCAGGCGTTCGTCGATGTGTTCGCAGACTGCGTCGAGCGTGGGAGCCTGTTCGAACTTCTTGTCCTTGTAGATGCGCTCCTCGATGAAAATCTTCTCTAACGACGCGAAGTGCAGCTGCTCCAGCAGTTCGCCCTTGCGGATTTCCAGCTCCTGGCGTATCAGGTCTTTCGTGCGGTCGGTAGAGTGGCGCAGCACGTCGCTGACCGTCAGGAACTGCGGCTTGTTGTCCTCGATGACACAGCAGTTTGGCGAAATGCTTATCTCGCAGTCGGAGAAGGCATAAAGTGCGTCGAGCGTCTTGTCGCTCGACACGCCGGGAGCCAGCAGCACCTGTATCTCAACCTTCGCAGCCGTCAGGTCTTCCACGTGGCGTGCCTTTATCTTGCCTTTCTCGATGGCTTTCAGTATGGAGTCTATCAGCGTCTCTGTAGTCTTCGAGAAAGGAATTTCGCGGATTACCAGCGTCTTGGAGTCCAGTTTCTCTATCTTGGCACGCACTTTCAGGGTGCCTCCGCGCTGTCCGTCGTTATATTTCGACACGTCGATGGATCCTCCTGTGGGGAAGTCGGGATAGAGCTGGAACGGCTCGCCGTGCAGATAGCTGATGGCGGCGTCGCAGATTTCCACAAAGTTGTGGGGCAGAATCTTTGACGACAGTCCGACGGCAATACCCTCGGCACCCTGTGCCAGCAGCAGCGGAAACTTCACCGGCAGTGTGATAGGCTCCTTGTTGCGGCCGTCGTAGGACATCTGCCACTCAGTAGTCTTGGGGTTGAACACGGTGTCCAGCGCAAATTTCGACAGTCTGGCCTCGATGTATCGCGGAGCTGCTGCGCGGTTGCCGGTAAGAATGTTTCCCCAGTTTCCCTGTGTGTCTATGAGCAGGTCTTTCTGTCCCATCTGCACCAGGGCGTCGCCGATGGAGGCGTCACCGTGGGGGTGGAACTGCATGGTGTGTCCCACAATGTTGGCAACCTTGTTGTAGCGTCCGTCGTCCATGCGCTTCATGGAGTGCAGTATGCGGCGCTGCACGGGTTTCAGTCCGTCGCCGATGTGCGGCACGGCACGCTCCAGGATTACGTAGCTGGCATAGTCGAGAAACCAGTTCTGGTACATGCCGCTCAGATGGTGGACGGCTGCTGCGTCAAAGCGGTTGACAGGCTTGTAGTCAGAGTGTCCTTCCGCTGCGTCTGCACCGGCGTCTGCCTCTTGCCCGTCAGCGGCGTCCTGGCCGGGAACCTCTGCGGTCTGTTCGTCACCGATGGGCTGCTGGTCTTCTCCCTCGGGCAGCATGTTCTCGCTGCTGCCGTCTTTTATGTCGTCGTTCATAGAATTGCTGTAGTTATCGGGAATTATGCGCAAAATTAGTAAAAATAATTGATAGAAGCAAGAAAACGCCGTTTTTTCAGCATTTTCTGCGACAGATTTTTCCTAACGTGCAGAGAGATTTTCGTAACATGCAGAGATAAAAAATTATCTCCGTAAGATAAAAAATTATCTCCGTAAGATAATTTCGTAACATGCAGAGATAATTTCGTAACTCGCAGAGATAATTTTCTGCCTTGCCTGACGGCGTGTCATTTCCCGTTTTCAGCAGGCGGCAGACTCTGGAAATGGCGAGTCGCCCACACTTGCACGAGGAACACTATGCAGAGCAGTATGCCAACCTTGTAGGGGGCTGTCAGACTGTTGCCGAACAGAGCCTTCGACAGTGGCATGACGACGAGCGGCGACACAAACTGGCCCAGATAGAGGGCTGCCGAGAGCAGGGGCATGACGGTGGTGGCCGAATTCTTGCCGCCCTTGATGCTGGCAATGGTGTTCAGATAGGGAACTCCCACGCCGTTGGCAATGCCTATGGATGCTGAGCCGAGCAGAATAAATGAAATTGAGAATTGAGAATTGGGAATTGATAATTCTGAGGGTAGTAAATATGCCGCATAGCCAAGTAGGAAGAACGCTGGTGCAAAGTATTTCACCGACTTGCGGAACGTGTGCATCATCTGGCCGAACGCCAGTCCTACGAAGAAGGCCACGACGTCCAGGCCCACCATTATCATGGTAATGGCTTCCGTCGACAGGGTTGTCTGCTGACGGGCGATGATGGCAAAATTGGTGGGGAAGATGAAGAAAATCATCATCAGCAGGAGCATGCCTGTCACCGAAGGGTGGAACTTCAGCAGCTGTCGCGGTTGGAATGGTATGCCACGCTTGTTGGCAGACCCCAGCTTCTCGTCGGGCAGCCACAGCCAGACCATCACAACGGCCACCAGCCCCATCAGATACACCAGGAAGGCATAGTTCCACTCTATGGTGGCCAGCAGTCCGGCCAGCAGCGTTGCCACCACGCCGCCCATCTGGTTCATGGCTGCCGAAAGGCCCATCAGCCGTGCCTGCTCCTCTGGCGGAAAGTAATAGGCCAGCAGCCCTGTGGAGAGCGGCATTATCAGACCTACGCTGACACCCAGCAGGGCGCGCATGAAGAGCAACACATAGATGTCGCCGACGAAGAAGCATCCTGCCCCGGCGGCAACATATAGCAGCAGCCCCGTGGTTGCTATGGCACGTGTGCGCAGCCGGCGGCTGATTGGCAGGAATAGCAGGTTGGTGACGATAATCAGCAGAGCCGGCATGCTGACAATCAGCTGTACCAGCAGGCCGTCGGCCTCGCTGAAGTGAGCTTTAATGATGCCCAGTGCAGGGGCGATGGCAGCTCCGGCCATCACGGTGAGCAGCGACATCGACAGGATGGTAGCCGTCACCTTAAGGGAGACGTTCTTGTTTTCCATAAAAAATCTGTGGAGTTGTCGAGCTCTACCAAGCTATAGAGTCATTGTTCTGAAAATCGGCTGCAAAGTTACGAAAAAAACTCCCACATCCGCTGGACATGGAAGTTTTTTTTGGATTTATTTGCAAATAGAGTGTTTTCTGCCTTTCTTTGCAGACAGTCCGCGTGTTAATGCTGTCTAAGCCTTGTTGAACTTCTCCTTGGGCTGCTTGCAGCGAGGGCAGCGCCAGTCGTCGGGCAGGTCTTCGAAGGCCACGCCGTCGTGTTCTGCCGGGTCGTAGACATAGCCGCAGACAGAGCAGACATACTTGCCAGAAGCCTCCTGCTTGGTGAAGTCTACCTCAGCGAGTACTGTCGGCACGGGGTTGTCAAGGTCCATTACGCGCTTAGCCTCCAGATTTTCATAGCCCTGTGGGGTGTGGGTACCAATATATACGGTAGGGTTATGGCGCACGAATTCACGAACGCGGTCCAGTGTCTCACGGGCTGCCGTCAGGTCGTCGTAGACTACTGAAAGCTTGTTCTCGTAGAGAGCCTCGTCCACGTAGGTGATGTCGGCCTCGAACATGTAGTAAAGGCCGCCGCTCTCGGCAATCACGAGGCTGTTGCCGTTGGTGTGGCCCTTGGCCTTGATGAGCCATACGCCGTCGCAGATTTTCTGCGCGTCGGGGAAGTTGTGGTAGGCACCGTCGGTGTAGTTCACAGGCACCACATTCGTCAGGCCCTTCAGCTCGTCAGCCTGCGTCTCGTCGGCTCCTACATAAATATTTGCATTGGGGAACGAGCGCAGTTCGCCAGAGTGGTCGCCATGGCGATGGGTGAGCAATATCTTCGTCACCTGCTCTGGCTTATATCCCAGTGCTGTCAGTGCATCCATGTAGCTGCAGATGTCTTTGCCGGTATAGGCCATGGCCTTCTCGTAGATGACCTCCTCAGGGAAGCCTGCGGGCAGGCCGGTGTCTACCAGGATGACCTCCGAGCCGGTGTCGATGAGATAGTTCTGCAGACTGCCGCGATAGCGGATGCTGTGGTCGAACTTGTCGGGGCCTTCTTCGCCGCCGAACACGAAAGGCTGTGTGTAGTAGCCGTCGCGTCTGAATTTTACTGCTTTGATTTCCATTATGAGTATGTTTTATATTGTGGATTGTATAAATGTTTTACTTTAACATGGCTGCAACCTCGTCACGATGCTCGTAGATGGCGCATCCGCCAGAGTGTTCGCCACCGACAAGATGGACATCGCGCAGTTTGCGGAACAGTGGTGAGGCAAGGGCGCCTTTGACGCCCAGTTCGATGACACTGCTGTCGCTGAACGGCGAGAAAGGGCATGGTTCTGCCGAGCCGTCAGGACCGATATGGAAGAAGCCGCGACCTGCAGCCAGACAGCCGCCCATGTGTTGCTCGTCACCGGGGAAGGAGATGATGATGACATCCTGATAACGCTCTCGCTGATGAGCTTGCACCGCTTCCATCATAGCCATATCGGCTTCGCCAAATGCAAGATATTCGGTGCCGGCCTCCGTCGGGACGTATTCTACATAGATGATGAGCTTACAGCCGAGGTCGCGCAAGTTGTCGACAAACTCGTCAGAGGTCACGAGGGCGAAATTCTCTGTGGTTACCGTAATGCTGGTTCCAAAAAACAAGTCCTCTTCGTGCAGCATCTCTACCGACTGCATGGCGCGTTTGTACATTCCCTTGCCACGATGCTCGTCAGTCGAGTGTTCCATGCCTTCGATGCTGATAACGGGTATCATGTTCAGGTGTTTCTTCAGAAACTCAATATACGCCGGCCCAATCAACGTGCCGTTCGTAAAAATGGGGAAAATCATGTCCTTCACCTCGGCAGCAGACTCAAGGATGTCCTTTCGCATCATGGGCTCGCCACCTGCCAGCAGAGCGAAGTTGATGCCCAGCGATGCCGACTCATCAAAGATGGCTTTCCACTGGTCAGGCGAGAGTGTTGCCTTCTGTTCTTCTGCATTGTCTGCCGCTATGCCATTGGCACGTGCATAGCACCCCTTGCAATGCAGATTGCAGATGGTGGCAATAGAACAGATCAAGAAGGGTGGCACGTCTATCCCCTCCTGTTCCTTTACCTTCTTGCGCCGCTTCTCCGACTTGGCGAAGAGCTGCTGCATGCGGAATGCAAACTTCGCCTCACGTGGATTCGACAGCACGTTTTTGTATGCCTTCGTCATGATGCGGCCGATGCTTCCGCTCATGTAGGCTGCTAAGTCTATGGTTGTCGTCATAGCGTAGACTCAATGAATGATGCCAGTGCTTCGTGGTCGGCCTTGTTGGGGTGGCCGGCATGGATGGGCCCCATAGAGCCGCGGCAGGTGAACTGACGCTCGTCAACCGTGATGCCCTGCTTCTCGAAAAGCTGCCTGACTTTCGGATAGTTGCTCTCGATGATGGCTGCCGACGAGAAACAAATGACGCGCCCTACCTTGTCGGGCGAGAGAGTCTTGATGAATTTCTTCACGTGCCAGTCTACTACGGTGGCGTAGACGGCAGAACCGAAATAGAGAACATCGACGTACTCCCGTAATTGGCTGCTAAATAGTCTCGGCTGGCACACTCACCTTCTCTGATACGATTGCGGCCATCTTGCGCGTATGGCCAAACTTGCTGTAATAGCGAATAGCTTTTGTCATTGTTTGTTTTATGTTATTTGTTGATGTAATATTTCCTAATGCTGATTTCGCCCGCTACGCCAGAAGGCACTAATGCATCCTCGGGCTTGGCAAGCGGATGAGTCTGCCTGTAAACCCGTTCCTGTTCAGGGAGGGCTGCATCGCCGACAAGACGGTTCCACAGACTGTTGGCTATATGTAGCTCCAATTGGTTTTCACCTTTTCTGACATGGCGAGTGATGTCTAATGTGTAGGGTGAACACCAGACGATTCCGGCAGACTGACCATTGACGAAAACCTCGGCAGCCGTATTCAGCAAAGGCAGAACGAGAATATATGTTGTCTTTCCGTCAACGGTGTCTGTTTGGAAACTGTTTTTACAGATGGCAGTTCCTGAATAGTGCTTGATTCGGAAATCTTCACTTCTTGACCAGTCGCCAAGTGCCTCAAACGTAACTGGTTCATTTGGACCGCCAATGGTGGGCGAGAACTGGATTTGCCAAGGACTGGCGATAGTCTGTTCAGAGACCATCTGTCCTCCAGCGCAAGCGTTGTCTTCGTTTATTGAATGTGATTGGCTGAACACCACGAAGAGCGACTCTCTTGGAGCCAGGGCAAGACAGACCGCAGTACGGTCTTTGTCACGACTTATCTGGATGGGTTCTCTCTTGCCTGTCACAGGATTCCATTGCTCTGCCGATGTAGCATTGACATGGAAGAGGAAACTGCCAGAGACAGGCTGGTCGCTGTGGTTGTCGAGAAAATAGATGTCTTCTTGGGCAGTGCGGCGATGACAGAAATAAAGGTTGGACGCCTTTGGCGCTTCCACGTCAGGCACAAGACCGGCATCGCGCAGGGCCTCTGCCAGTGGGCGGTAGTCTGTCATTGAATCATAGATGACTGCTCCTGCCTGTCGAAAAGCATCAACCTGACGTTGGGCTTCCGGGGTTAAGCTTTCGCCGGAAGGCAGGACCATCATGCGGTAGCTCACACCATCGGGCAGCATGATGAGGCTGTCTTTCACAGTCATGCGGTTCAGCAGGGCATCGGTTGTGAAGGCATCAAAATCATAGCCTTGTGGTATGCCTGGAATTTTATGCGACAATGTGCGCATTGGGATGTTATCGCCCAGATAGAGGCAGATGTCGCTGACGGGCTTCCCTTGACGAAGTACCCAAGAGCAACGAGCCTGATAGTCCCAGAATGGTTTGCTCATGGTCCAGAAGGGGTTCATACGCCCCAGCACATACTGGCGACCGTTGGCAGTGTTTATTTTTATTTGGCCGTCGTCCTTGCCTGCCCAGGGTTGATAGGCCACAGCACACACCACCAGTTCGTTGATGCCGAAGCAGTATGCATAGTCGGCCAGACTTTTTATCTGTGCCAGCGTGTGTTTGTAGGTTACATCGGTAAAAGCCTCGCCCGAGGCAATGGGCTTGCCATAGAGGTGAGCAGCCGAGGCGCAGTCCTTGATGTCGTAGTTGCCTTCCGTCTGGTATCCCCAGAACTCTCCCTGCGGTTTGTCTACAAGCCGCTTAACGCTGATGGCATCACCTGACATGCAGAGGGCACCGCCAATAGCCTGTGCTGTAAGAGTCAAACCTTCTGCACGGCACAGTCGGTTGAACTCGCCATAATAGTTCTCGGTAATCAGGTCGTTAATAGTGTGACGCAGATCATATAGGAACTGGTCAGATGCTTCCGCACTATCCACAATAAAGCCAGCCATCACAGGCAGGAAACGCCTCATGTCGTATCCTTGACGGCGTTCAAACTCTTGCTCAAAGCCTACGGTCCAGTTTTGCGGCCCTGCTTCATGGCTGTCCATACAGATGCCCGTCAGCAGGCCGTTATGCACACGGATGCTGTCAATGATGGGCTTCACATAGCGCTTCCATTGCAGCCGGGCGCCCTCCGGGTTCAGCTTGTCGCATTCCAGCCCGAGTGCATCGGCACGTCCATGCTTGGTGTGTCCGCCATTCGACATAGAGAAGAAACGTAGCACAAGCCATTTGCCTTTGGGAGCCTTTCTCCAGAACACATTACCTTGGCTGTCCGTATGGTTCGTTAAGTTGATGCTATGGCCAAAGTCAACCATTTCTTCTGCTCGGAATCTGGGAGTGTTGTCTCCCTCAATAAACTCAGAGATCAGACTGGCTTTCTCCTGCCATGCATCTACGGCAGCACGGGCAGAAAGCCTTACGTCGCTCACCTTGACTGTAGGACTGCTGATAAGGATACGATAATGGCTGGCGGTGACTGCAGGGAAAGAAACAGTCTGCGATTTGATGCCGCCAAGATTGCGGTAACGGGGGCGCAGGTTGCATACTTTGTAAAAGGTCTGGCCATCGTCTGATGCCTGCAATTCTCCGATAGGCGGTAATTCTTTGAATCCGCACCCAAAGAAACGGGTATGGTCAATATTTGGAAGTGCGGCATTGAGCGAGAAATGCGTGGGCGGAACCTGCATAGACGATGTGCGTGCTTTTCCTTGTGCTGAGGCTGTATAGGTGATGCTGCGAGCCGTGAAAGGCATTTCAGTGTTGAGTGACGGCCCGTCGATGGGAATTTCCGCAAGAAGGCGCTCGCTATATGGTATAGCTATCACGGCAACATCTTTGTACCAGCCGCCAGGCGTTTTCTGCATGGGCAACTGGAAACGTAAATCGTTGCCCCCGTCAACTACCAGTTCTGTACAAGCCAGCCGTTGCATGCTCTTGTCTGGAGTAATCCAGGAACCACCTGCCACATATCCGTTTGATGCGTTGCATTCGAAACTCAGCCCCAGGCGACGGGCTTCTTGTGATGAAAAAAGCAATTCGTCCCACCATTCGTGAGTAAAGACTTTAAAGGCCCCTTCACCCTTGCCATGCACTTGGTCGTAATAAACTACTCCGCCGATGCCTTGCTGCTTGAATGCTTCTAAGTCGGCAGTGATGCCCTCGTGTGTGCCTGTGGTCTCGCCATGAAACCACCACACTTTCGTTCTGGCAGAGTCTTGTGGATAATCAAAGCCATACGACAGCGGAACCTGTGCAGATGTCGTAGAAAGAGCCATCGTCAGCAGGCCGTATAAAGTGGTCTTGGTTTTGTTCATCCTTATCTAATACGAATTAATTTACTGAGTCCAATTTCTAAAGTGGACTCAGTTAATTTATCCCATCACAACGTCCAGCACCATCATCAGTACGAAGCCGATGGCAAAGCCGATGGTGCTGAGGTTGCTGTGTTCGCCCTCACTGGCCTCTGGGATGAGCTCCTCAATGACGACGTAGAACATAGCACCTGCGGCAAAGGCCAGCATGTAGGGCAGCACGGGCGTAATGAGCGAGGCCAACAACACGACGGCCAAACCGCCTATAGGCTCTACGGCTCCGCTCAGACTGCCAATGACGAACGAACGCCACTTAGAGTTGCCTGCTGCCCGCATGGGCATGGAGATGATGGCTCCCTCCGGAACGTTCTGGATAGCAATGCCGATGGAGACAGCAAGCGCACTGGCAAGCGACAGGCCTGTAGCACCGTTCTCTGCTCCGGCAAAGGCCACGCCCACGGCCATGCCCTCCGGCAGATTGTGAATAGTAACGGCCAAGGCCAGCATCGCCGTGCGCGACAGGTGTGAACGCGGCCCCTCAGGTTTATCGGTACCAATGTGCAGGTGGGGCGTTGACTCGTCTATCAGGAGCAGGAAACCCATGCCCAACAGGAAGCCTACGGCAGCAGGGAAAACTGACCAAAAAGCCTCCCCTCCTTGGGAGAGGTTAGGGGAGGTCTCCATTTCCATCGCAGGAATGAGCAGCGACCACACGGAGGCGGCCACCATCACGCCAGAGGCAAAGCCAAGCAATGACTTTTGCAGGCGGGGCGACATTTCGTCCTTCATAAGAAAGACGAAAGCGGCCCCGAGCATAGTTCCCAACAGTGGGATGAGCAGTCCGACGATTAAGACCATCTTAGAACGTTACGGTCTCTACGAGTTCCATCATCTTGTCCTCAAAGTAGAGCATGGCTCCATAAGGACGTACGCGGGGCTGGTCGCCTTCTACTGTTGCGAGATAAAACGTTCCTGCTTTCTCCAGGAAATCGAATACTTTCTTTGTTGCTTCCATGGTCTTATATTGTTTTGTTTGTGATATTATTCTTCTACGGGTACGAACTTTTCCTTCTTGCGCTTGCAGCGGGGGCAGCGCCATGTGTCGGGCAGGTCTTCAAATTTGGTGCTGGGAGGTATTCCCTGCTTGGGGTCTCCCACTTCGGGGGCGTAGACGTATCTACAGGGTCAAGCGTGCTTGACTCTTCTCGTCTGACTTGCACTGTACTTGCGTCGGCTACGATGCCAAATTTAGATTACTGAGCCGGAGCCCACTTGCAGCGGACGGGCGACACGATGGCCCCCTCCTTCTTCAACTCGGCGAAAGCCTTGTCTACTTCCTTGCGGTCGGCACCAAGTGCCTTCGTCACATCACCTGCGGAGACGGGCTTGCCAGCCTCGCGCATGGCCTGTAATACCTTTTCTTTCATTATTGTGTAGTCGTTTGTTAATCACATCATAGCGGTGAGGAAATTCTCGTAGCCCAGCTTGTCAATGTAGTTGAGGTATTTTCTTCAGCCTCTTCCTTCCACTTGTCGGCCAGCTTGTTCCAGCCCTGCAGACGGCAGTAGGCCGAGAATGCGAAATGTTGCTTACTGTTTCCAAACCATGCAGCGCCAAGTGCGGCAAACTGCTTCAATGCTTCTTCTTTAGTCATAATTCTTTCTTCTTTTAGGTTATTAATAAATATGTGGTTGCAAAGTTATCGTTTTTTCTATATAAAATCGCTGTCCAAAACAAACAAAAATTCTACCGAAACAAACTTTTTTGCTTTTTTCTTTGCCTTTTACATTATTTATATTACTTTCGCTGTCAGTATGTATAAATTGAGTGATTTCTTGACAACGGTTCTCGGCATGTCGCATGATGACGTGGTTCCCGGTGAGTTGTATTGCTCTGAGAGCAACACCAGCCAGACGTTTCTTACCAATCAGATGCAGGAGACACTGGCTGGCTACTCGTATACATTGGTTAATGAAGGGTGGTTAGAATTGCTATATAACAATCGTATGCTGACGCTCCAAAAGGGAGATCTGATGATATATTCCCCTGGTGTGCAAATAAGAATTATCAACGGTTCGAAGAATTATCACTCTGTCTGCCTGATTATCGACGAGCAGGCGGCACTTGAAATTCCCGCTGTGCGCAATGTGGTTCACACAGCCTATCAGCCGATAGCTGAACTTGGCCGGCCAATCATACATCTTGATGAGAAGCAGGCAGCACACTTTTGGCAGCACATGCAGGAGATTATAAGCTATCAGCACTCAAACCACCGCTACCTGCATGAGGCCCTGCGCACGCTGTTCACCCAGTTTGTGCTGGACTTGATGGACGCAATGGCACAGAACATTGGCCCAGGGCAAATCAGCGAGCGCACCACGGAACAGTTCATCGCTTTCATTCGCTTGCTGAACACACACTTCATAGAACACCACGACATCGGCTTCTATGCTGAACGGCTCCACATCACCACCATCCATCTTTCGCGTATCGTCCGGCAGGTGACAGGCCGCACCGTCGTGGACTACATAAACCAAATGCTGCTGATGGAAGCATCATGGCTTCTTCAGACTACAGACCTCAGCATAGCCGCCATTGCCGAGCAACTCCACTTCTCTGACCAGAGCAGCTTTGGCCGTTTTTTCACACGGATGAAGGGCGTCTCGCCAAAGAAATACAGAATGGAGTAGTGATTGTTGTCGCTTTTCAAAAGCTAAATTCCTAAGTTTTTATATATCTCGTAGTCCTTGTCCAAAAAGACGTTGAAGACTACTCATGAATATAAAGAAACATGCGCCTTCACGCATATTCATAAAGTTTTATAAAAGTTTGTTGCAAATATAATAAGAAAGTTGGAAAACCGGTACCTTTGCGGAAATATTACAACAAAGTTTAAGACACAGTCACAGCATTAGATTTAAAAAGACTAAGGAAAATGTTGGAACATATTGCAGACTTTACGGCATGGCCGATACTTACAGGTGTTTTTATTGGCTATGTTGCCAACCGCATCATGAGTGGCGAGGGCAGGGGATGCTGCATGAACCTTGTCATAGGAGTTGTTGGCAGCTATGCAGGCACATTCATCAGTCACCTGCTGAACATAGAACTTTTTGGCAAGGGCTATCTCACCAATTTTGTATTCTGCGTCATTGGAGCTGTGTGCGTGCTGTGGCTCTGGAAGAAATTGTTTGACTGATGCAGCCACGAAGAACTGTCAGAACAGTTCTTCGTGATCGTATCGCGGCATGCGGCGTATCAGCTTGTGTGTGGCAGCATGTGCCATGGCTTCATAGGCTCGCTCGCTGGGGTGCAGGTGGTCGCCGCTGTCGAAGCCGTCGGCAAAGGCCTTGGGGTTGGTGACGCTGCGCACAGCCTCGTCGAAGTCGATGCATCCGTCGAAGATGGGCGACGTGCGCAGCCACTCGTTGAAGGCCTGACGCATCCGCTCACGCTCTTCATTGTATGTCCGCCACCCGAATATTGGCAGCAGCGTGCCGCTCCAGACCTTCATCCCTTTTGCCTTGGCAGGCCTTACGTAGATGTCCTCCACGCCCTGCTGCATTTCCTCCACGGTTGGCAGGTCGCTCCATGGGCGGAATGGATTGACGTCGGTGCCTACTGGGTGTATGATGTCGTTGATGCCGTGCTGGATGATGATGTCCGTGGCTCCTGCCACGTTCATTTCTATGGGGAAGCGTGTCGCCCCCTTTAGTCCGTAGGCCTGATAAGTGATGCAGTCGTATTGCCGCAGGATTCGTGTCCCACTGACGGCGCGCCGTATGATGGATGCGTTGGAGCCGAAGGCCTGCTGGGCCATGTAGTCTGGCCATGACTGTGCCGTTATGGAGTCGCCATAGCAGATGATGGCGTGGTTCTCGTCCGACGTCAGCACGTCGATGGTGTTAAGGAAATAGAACCACTGCGTGTTGCGCGTCAGATTTAGCGGCAGTTCGTCGGCCTCTGTATAGTCGCCATAGGCGTAGTAGCCCTTGGATAGCGGTCCGGTGACGAGAGTGCCGCTGTTCATCTGCGTAAATCCCGCCAGATACATGCTCACCTCAATGGTGTCACCGCGGCTTACGGAATGGCTGATGGCATCGCTTTCCATCTCCGTCCCTGGCATGAGGGTTACGTGCGTCTTGCCGCTGAATGTTATAGGCGTATGGTCTGCAAAAGCCTTGGTGATTTCCACTGGCTCGGTGCCAGTAAGATTTGAGAAGCGGAAGCGGAGCATGGTGCCGCTGAAGCACATGCGGATAGGGTATCGCAGCGTGAGGTCTTTGGCGTAGATTGCCTCGCGACGGTTGGTGATTGACGTGGCGTTGCCCCAGCAGGCTACCCATTTCTTTGTGTTCTGGCCGATTCCTGGTGTTGCAGTGTTCTTGTCTGTGTTCATGCTTGTCGGATGTGCGTTTCTGAGAAAGAGCAAAAAATAAGAGCCAGAAGTCTTTTTTGTTCTTCCGGCTCTTGCTGTTTCTTTTGGTAGGGACGATCGGGCTCGAACCGATGACCTCTGCAATGTGACTGCAGCGCTCTAAACCAACTGGGCTACGCCCCTTTGTTTCCAGTTTGCGGCTGCAAATGTAATGCTTTTTCCCAAAACCTCCAAATATTTTTTGCGGAAAATGGATTTTCAGCTTTTTTCTTTCTTGTTTTCTTTCTTCTGTCGCATAGCATTCATAGTTTTCTGATGACTTTGCATGGATTGCCAACGGCCACGGAGTTTGACGGTATGTCGCCTGCTACTACAGAGCCAGCTCCAATGGTTACGTTGTTGCCAATTTTTACTCCAGGCAGTATGGTGACGCTGCCGCCAATCCATACGTTGTCACCAATGCTGACAGGCTCTGCCCATTCCTGCCGGGTGTTCCGTTCCGTGGGGTCGGTGCTGTGACAAGCCGTGTATATGCTTACGTTAGGGCCGACGAAGCAGTCGTCGCCGAATGTTACTTTGGCTTCGTCAAGAATGGTAAGGTTGAAGTTTGCAAAGAACCGTTTCCCTATGCTTATCTGTTTGCCATAGTCACAGCGGAAAGGCTGGTTAAAGGTGAATTCGTCGTCGGCGGCATTGCCCAGCAGATTTTTCAGGATTGCCTTCATTTTCTCAGTCTCTGCGGGATTGAGCTGGTTGAATTCATACAAAGTCTCCCTTGTGGCCTGGAGCGCATCGGTCAGTTCCTTGGCGGTGGCGTCGTACACCATTCCTGCCAGCATTTTCTCTTTCTCAGTCATGTCTGTTTTTCATTAATTAGTCCAATAATCTGGTACAAAATTAGCAAATAATCGGCAAATTGCCTAATTATATTAAATAATGTTGTCAAACTGTCTGTTTTCGATGGAGAATAAGTAAATTTGCAGACATTTAATAAAACTGTTAATAAAAAGATATGGCACAAGAAGACGTTTTTAAGAAAATTGTAAGCCACTGCAAGGAGTATGGCTTTGTGTTCCCCTCAAGTGAAATTTACGACGGCCTTGGAGCTGTCTATGACTACGGTCAGAACGGCGTGGAGCTGAAGAACAATATCAAGCAGTATTGGTGGAAGGCTATGACGATGCTGCACGAGAACATCGTAGGCATCGACTCAGCCATCTTCATGCACCCGACAATCTGGAAGGCCAGCGGCCACGTTGACGCATTCAACGACCCCCTCATTGACAACCGCGACTCAAAGAAGCGCTATCGTGCAGACGTTCTGATAGAGGATCAGATAGCCAAGTATGACGAGAAGATACAGAAAGAGGTTGAGAAGGCCCGCAAGCGCTTTGGCGACTCATTCGATGAGGCCAAGTACTTGGAGACCAGCGAGCGCGTGAAGGAGACCAAGGAAAAGCGTGATGCTCTGCATGCACGCTATGCCGCTGCCATGCAGGGGCCAGACCTCGACGAGCTGAAGCAGATTATTTTGGACGAGGAGATTGTCTGCCCCATCAGCGGCACAAGAAACTGGACCGACGTGCGCCAGTTCAATCTGATGTTCGCCACTGAGATGGGTGCCTCGGCCGACGGTTCCATGAAGGTCTACCTGCGCCCGGAGACAGCTCAGGGAATTTTCGTCAACTATCTGAACGTGCAGAAGACTGGCCGCATGAAGATACCTTTCGGCATTGCCCAGATTGGCAAGGCTTTCCGCAACGAGATTGTTGCGCGCCAGTTCATCTTCCGCATGCGTGAGTTTGAGCAGATGGAGATGCAGTTCTTCGTGAAGCCCGGCACAGAGCTTGAGTGGTTCCCCAAGTGGAAGGAGCAGCGCATGGCCTGGCATCAGGCTTTGGGCTTCGGCGCCGAGAACTACCGCTTCCACGACCACGACAAGCTTGCCCACTATGCCAATGCCGCTACCGACATCGAGTTCAAGATGCCGTTCGGTTTCAAGGAGGTGGAGGGCATTCACAGCCGCACGAACTTCGACCTCTCGCAGCACGAGAAGTTCTCTGGCAAGCAGATTAAATACTTCGACCCGCAGACCAACGAGAGCTATACGCCGTACGTCATTGAGACCAGTATCGGCGTCGACCGTATGTTCCTCAGCATCATGTGCCATGCCTTCGAGGAGGAGAAGCTTGAGAACGGCGAGACACGTACCGTCCTGAAGCTGCCTGCAGCATTGGCTCCCGTGAAGCTTGCCGTCATGCCGCTGGTGAAGAAAGACGGACTGCCCGAAAAGGCCCGCGAGATCATAGACTCGCTGAAGTTCCACTTCAACTGCCAGTACGACGAGAAAGACTCCATCGGCAAGCGCTATCGCCGTCAGGACGCCATCGGTACGCCTTATTGCGTGACAGTCGACCACGATACTCTCCAGGATGGCATGGTTACCCTGCGCTTCCGCGACACCATGCAGCAGGAGCGTGTGAAGATTGAAGACCTGAACGGCATCATCGAAGACAAGGTTAGCATTGCCAGCCTGCTGAAGAAACTCTGAAAATGTAGAATGTAGAATGAAGAATGAAGAGTATTCTACTGCAATTGTAGGCCGGCAAGTGAAGAACAGGTGGATGAAGGCAATGCAGATGTTGCTGTGTGCAGCATTCTTCATTCTTCAGTCTTCGGCCTTCATTTCCTGCAGCGAGCAGGACGACACGGTGTCCGACTACGACAACTGGCAGCAGCGCAACGACGAGTGGTTTGCTGCCCGCTATGCTGAAGTGGCTGCACAGGCTGCCGCAGGCAATGAGTATGCACTGCTGCGCAGCTTCCTGAAGGGCGACACTACGGTGGCGGCAACGAAGGCCGTCGACTATGTGCTTATAAGACGCATAGACTCGCTGGCCACTCCTGTCAATGAGTATCCGCTCTACACCGACTCCGTGGAGATACACTATCAGGGACGTCTCATCCCCTCTGCTGCTTATCCAGAAGGCTATCCCTTCGACGGTTCCTTCTCTGGGGAGTTCGATGCCGACGTTGCCATTCCTGCGTCGTTTGCCCTCACCAGCTTTGCTGTCACTGGCCTGTCAACGGCATTGCAGCACATGCGCAAGGGCGACCACTGGCAGATAATCGTGCCTTACCAGCAGGCCTATGGCTCTACAGCGAGCAGCGACATTCCGGCATACAGCAACCTCATCTTTGATGTCCGTCTGGAAAAGTTCTGGAGATAGTTTTTGGTTCATAGTTCACATTTCATAGTTATTATAGAGAAAGTTTATGAGTAAGAAAAAGATAAAGTTTAGCTTGGTATATCGCGACATGTGGCAGTCGAGCGGAAAGTTCCAGCCACGCAAAGACCAGCTGGAGCGCATCGCACCGGTAATTATCGACATGGGCTGCTTTGCCCGTGTGGAGACCAATGGCGGTGCCTTCGAGCAGGTGAACTTGCTGGCCGGCGAAAATCCCAACGAGGCAGTTCGCGCCTTCTGCAAGCCTTTCAATGAGGCAGGCATCCAGACGCACATGCTCGACCGTGGACTCAACGCCCTGCGCATGTATCCAGTGCCTGACGACGTGCGCCAGCTGATGTATAAGGTGAAGAAAGCTCAGGGCGTAGACATTCCGCGCATCTTCTGCGGACTGAACGACACTCGCAACATCATCCCCAGCATCCGCTGGGCCAAGGAGGCCGGCATGATACCGCAGGCCACACTGTGCATCACCACATCGCCGGTACACACCGTGGAGTATTATTCGCGCATTGCCGACGAGGTTATTGCCGCCGGTGCTGAGGAGATTTGCCTTAAGGACATGGCCGGCATCGGACAGCCTGCACTGCTGGGCGCGCTCACCAAGAGCATCAAGGAGAAGCATCCCGACATCATCATTCAGTACCACGGCCACTCTGGCCCCGGTCTGTCGATGGCCAGCATTCTGGAGGTCTGCAACAACGGTGCCGACATCATCGACACCGCCATAGAGCCTCTGAGCTGGGGCAAGGTGCATCCGGACGTCATCTCTGTGCAGTCGATGCTTAAGAATGAAGGCTTCGAGGTTGACGACATCAACATGCAGGCCTACATGCAGGCACGTTCGCTGACGCAGGAGTTCATCGACGACTGGCTTGGCTACTTCATCAATCCTGCCAACAAGCACATGACGAGCCTGCTCTTAGGCTGCGGCCTGCCGGGCGGCATGATGGGCAGCATGATGGCCGACCTGGGCGGCATCCACAGTTCTATCAACAAGCTCCGCCAAAAGAAGGGAGAGCCAGAACTTACCATCGACGACATGCTGGTGAAGCTGTTCAACGAGGTTGAATATGTATGGCCTCGCGTGGGCTATCCCCCACTGGTAACCCCGTTCTCGCAGTATGTCAAGAACATAGCGCTGATGAACCTGCTGACCATTGAGCAGGGCAAGGGCCGCTACGTTATGATGGACGACTCGATGTGGGGCATGATACTCGGCAAGAGTGGCAAGATTCCCGGCGAGATAGCCCCCGAGCTTATAGAGATTGCCAAGAAGCAGGGCCGCGAGTTTACCGATGTAGACCCGCACACGCTGCTTACCAATGCCTTGCCAGATTTCCGCAAGGAAATGGACGACAACGGCTGGGACTATGGCAAGGACGACGAGGAACTCTTCGAACTGGCCATGCACCCAGAGCAGTATCGCACCTACAAGAGCGGAATGGCAAAGAAGAACTTCCTTGCCGACCTGCAGAAGCAGAAAGATGCCAAGCTGGGCAGCAAGCTGTCGCCCGAGGAGCTGGCAGCCTTCAAGCACGCCAAGGCAGACGCGCTGACGGCCCCCGTTGCCGGACAGGTGTATTATGAGTTCTCTGGCGAGGGAGCCTGCGAGCCTTGTCTGGAACCGTTTGTCGGCCAGCAGTACAAGGAAGGCGACACCTTCTGCTACATACAGGCTCCGTGGGGTGAGATAGTCCCCGTACCGGCAGCCATAGGAGGAAAGCTTGTCGAGGTTGGTGCCAAGCAGGGCAGCAAGGTACGCCGCGGCGACACACTGGGCTGGGTAGAACGCTCTGAGGCATGAAGCAGGCAATGATTCTCGCCGCCGGCCTTGGCACACGGCTGAAACCGCTGACGGACACCATGCCAAAGGCACTGGTACCTGTCGGTGGAACACCACTGCTGGACTTGAACGTGCGCCGGCTGCTGGCGGCAGGATATAGCCGCATAGTTGTCAACGTGCATCACTTTGCCCAGCAGATACGCGACCATGTTGCCGGCCAGGACTATGCCCCCTGCATAGTGTTCAGCGACGAGACGGAGCAGCTGCTTGAAACCGGCGGCGCACTGAAGCATGCCGCGCGGCTCTTTGATGCCGACGGAAACATCCTCATTCACAACGTAGACATTCTTGACAATGTCGACCTCCAGTGGCTTTCGCGCCAGCACGAAGCCGACGAGGATGCCGTACTGCTGGTGAGCAGGCGACGGACAAAGCGCTACCTGCTGTTCGACGGTGCCATGCGGCTCATGGGCTGGATGAATGTTGAGACAGGCGAGGTGAAGTCGCCATTCCCGTGGCTTCGCGAGGCCGACATCACTATTGATGAAGACCTCCGCGTCACCCCGGCCGACTCATCGCTGTTTACGCTCCACTCTTCGCTGCATGCCTTTGCCTTCTCCGGCATTCACTCGCTGTCGCCACGGCTGCTCACGCTGATGGACCGCTTCCCCGACCGCTTCTCAATCATAGACTTCTATCTGAGCATCTGCCACCGCTCGCGAGTGGTGGGACTGCTGAAGGAAGACTTGCAGCTGCTCGATGTCGGCAAGGTGGACTCGCTGGCACAGGCAGAAGACTTTCTGCAAACGATGTAATCCGCAATATTCTTGACAGACAATTCTCAGTTGTCAATACACAATAATAATATAAATATGCAACAGAAGATTATTATCCTCGACTTCGGTTCGCAGACCACGCAGCTCATAGGCCGCCGCGTGCGCGAGCTGGACACCTTCTGCGAAATCCTTCCCTACAACAAGTTTCCCAAGGATGACCCTTCGGTGATTGGCGTCATCCTGAGCGGTTCGCCCTACAGCGTCCACGACCCGGAGGCCTTCAAGGTAGACTTGGGCCAGTTCGTGGGGCGTCTGCCGGTGCTTGGCATCTGCTATGGCGCACAGTTCATCAGCCACACGCTGGGCGGCAGGGTAGAGAAGGCCGACTCTCGCGAGTACGGGCGCGCCAACCTGCAGACGGTAGACACCCAGAACCCTCTCTTCAAGGGCTTTGAGCAGAATTCGCAGGTGTGGATGTCGCATGGCGACACCATCACGGCCATTCCCGAGGGCTTCCATGTCATCGGCGGCACTAAGGACGTTGCCAATGCAGCCTTCTGGCGTCCTGCGATTGTAAATGGCAAATTGTCGAATAGAGAATCGGTGTGGGCCGTGCAGTTCCACCCGGAAGTGTTCCATACCGTACAGGGAACTCAGCTGCTCCGCAACTTCGTCGTCGACATTTGCGGCTCCAAGCAGGATTGGAGTGCAGCGTCGTTCGTAGACACCACAGTCCGCGAGCTTAAGGAACAGATAGGCAACGACCGCGTCATCCTCGGCCTTTCGGGCGGTGTCGACAGCAGTGTTGCCGCCGTGCTGCTGAACAAGGCTATTGGCAAGAACCTTACATGCATCTTCGTCGACCATGGCATGCTCCGCAAGAACGAGTTCCAGCAGGTGATGGACGACTATCGTGTGCTGGGGCTTAACGTCATCGGCGTCGACGCGTCGGAGAAGTTCTTTGCCGACCTGGCAGGAGTCTCCGACCCGGAGCAGAAGCGCAAGATCATTGGCCGCGACTTCGTGGAGGTGTTCAACGCTGAGGCGAAGAAGATAGTAAACAGTCAGTCGTCAGACAGCAAATGCCGCTGGCTGGCACAGGGTACCATATATCCTGACCGCATAGAGTCGCTGAACATCACGGGCAAGGTCATCAAGAGTCACCACAACGTAGGCGGACTGCCCAAGGAAATGGACCTGCAGCTCTGCGAGCCTCTGAAATGGCTCTTCAAGGACGAGGTGCGCCGCGTAGGCCGCCAGATGGGAATGCCTGAGCATCTCATTACGCGCCATCCTTTCCCCGGCCCTGGACTGGCCGTCAGAATTCTCGGCGACATCACTCCTGAGAAAGTGCGAATACTGCAGGATGCCGACGACATCTACATCCGTGGGCTGCGCGACTATAAGGTTCGCCTCAGCGGCGACGAGGCCCGTCGCGTGCTGGCTGCCGGCGTGCCGGCTCAGCTGGAGGACGGCGAGATAGAGGTGTCTCTCTACGACCAGATATGGCAGGCCGGTGCCATCCTGCTCAGCACCGTGCGCTCTGTGGGCGTCATGGGCGACGAGCGCACCTATGAGCATCCGGTGGCGCTGCGTGCCGTCACTTCCACCGACGCCATGACTGCCGACTGGGCGCATCTGCCCTATGACTTCATGGCAAAGGTCAGCAATGAGATTATAAACAAGGTGCGTGGTGTCAACCGCGTCTGCTACGACATTTCTTCAAAGCCGCCTGCAACGATTGAGTGGGAGTAGTCTCTGCATGTTATGCCGTCAGCACTGCTTAAGCAGTTCCTGCAGCGGCTCTTCCTCGCCGACGACCCATAGGATGTCGCCCTCCTGCAAGCGACGCTGCGGAGCCACTGGCGACAGGTTTTTCTTTCCTTCCTCAAGGCCGACGACCATGCAGCTGTAGGTGCTGCGGATGCCGCTTTCCTGCAGCGTCTGGCCGATGAGGGGGCTGTCGCTGCTGATGATGAGCTGGCGCAGCTTCATTTCGCGCTTCTCTATGTCGGTGTCTTCGCTCTGCACCTCATGGCTCAGGTCGTAGGCAAACTTCGACAGCTGGTCGTCGCTACCTATGACGCGCAGATGGTCATAGGGGAAGATGACGGAGTCGCCGTCGGGGATGTTCATGCGTCGGCCGCCGCGCAGGATGCTGCTGATGTGGACGCCGTATTTCTTGCCGAGGTTGAGGTTCTTCAGCGCATTTCCCATCCACTTGGAGTTTGCCGGCACCTCAAAGTCGGCAATGTGGATGTCGCGGTCCAGCAGGCGTCCCTCGTAGAGTGGGCGCTTCTTGCCCATCACCTGGGCTTCGATGTCGCGCGAGCGGAGATTGTTGATGAAGAGCCTTTCGAGCAGGATGCTGCGGTGCTTGACGGTGCGTGAGATGACCATCAGTGCCACGATGACAATGCCTGCGGTAACGATGACTGCGTTGCTGAAATGGCTGAGGCGGTGGCAGACGTAGAACACGAAGCCTACTGCCACGCCAACACGCAGCAGGACGGTGAACAGCAGCGGCAGGTGGTTGCGGTTGCTTTCGGCCCACAGGCGCTTCCACTCCTCCGAGCGGTTCTTCTTCATAATCATGGCGCGCAGGAAGGGGGAGATGATTAGCACGGTAAGCACTCCGGTGACGATGTTCGGCACATAGAAGCCCTTTATCTCGCCCGTGGGTGCCAGCAGGGGCATGTGGATGAGGGCCTTTTCCATGATGGGATGCACGAAGGTGAACATCATTGCCACGGCTGCCGACGACAGGATGCTGTAGACGGTGGTGTAGACCGTCATCTGGGTAAGCAGTCGCTTCCAGAGACTCTGCTCCTGCGATGCGGGATGGCTGATGCTGAGCTGGTTGAGCATGCTTATGAGCCGCGAGGGCAGGCGATGCTCGATGGCATTGTAGGCCGGTGTTGCCAGGCGGATCATGTAGGGCGTGAGGAATGTCGTGATGACCGACACTGCCACAACTACCGGGTAGAGGAAGTCGCTGATGACTCCCAGCGACAGGCCCAGCGAGGCTATGATGAACGAGAACTCACCAATCTGCGCCATCGAGAAGCCGCAGCGCATGGCACTCTTTAGGCTTTCGCCGCCAAGCATGAATGCGAACGAGCCGAAGACGGCCTGCCCGACGAGAATCGTCAGCACCAGCGAAATGATGGGCACGGAGTAGCTGACCAGCACCTGCGGGTCGACCAGCATGCCTACGGACACGAAGAAGATGGCGCCGAAGAGGTTTTTGACAGGCTCCACCAGCTTCTCTATCTTCTCTGCCTCGACGGTCTCGGCAAGGATGCTGCCCATGATGAATGCCCCGAAGGCCGACGAGAAGCCCACCTTGGTGGATATGACTGCCATTGCGCAGCACATGCCTAAGGAGACGATGAGCAGCGTCTCGTTGTTGATAAGCCGCCGCACGGAGCGCAGGAACAGTGGGATGGCGAAGATGCCCACCACGAGCCACAGCACCAGGAAGAAGCCTATCTTGACGACGGAGCCGACCATCTGGCTGCCGTCGGGGCTGTTGCCGCTGGCAATGGCCGACAGCATGACCATCATGACGATGGCCAGGATGTCCTCCAGTATCAGCACCGACATCACCAGGCTGGCAAACTGCTGCTGGCGCAGGCCGAGGTCGTCGAAGGCCTTGTAGATGATGGTTGTGGACGACATGGCCAGCATGCCGCCAAGGAAGATGCAGTCCATGCGGCTCCATCCGAAGGCATGGCCTACGAAGACGCCCAGCATGGACATGCAGAAGATGATGGTGATGGTGGAAATGACGGGCGATGCACCCATCTTGAGAATCTTCTTGAAGGAAAAGTCCAGACCCAGCGAGAACAGCAGGAACATCACGCCGATGTCTGCCCAGAGGTGGATGTTCTCTGTGTCGGCGACGCTGGCCGTGTAGGGCATGTGCGGCGACACCAGGAAGCCTGCAACTATGTAGCCCAGCACCAGAGGCTGCTTAAGCTTCTTGAAGACCAGCGTGACAATGCCGGCAACGACGAGTATCAGCGCCAGGTCAGTCATTATATCCGGCTGTTAGTTCGCAGATTTTCACTATCACCTGCATGGCTTTCTCCATGCTCTGGATGGGAACGAACTCGTAGGGGCCGTGGAAGTTCAGTCCGCCGGCAAAAATGTTAGGGCAGGGGAGGCCGCGGAACGACAGCTGCGCGCCGTCGGTGCCGCCGCGGATGGGCTTCACCTTCGGGCTGACGCCACAGTCCTGCATGGCGCGGAGAACGAGGTCGATGACGTGCATTGCGTCAGGCTCAATTTTCTCCTTCATGTTGTAGTACTGGTCGCTGATGGTAATGGCTACCGTACCTTCACCGTATTTCTCGTTCATCTGCTCGGCGCACTGCACGATGAAGTGCTTGCGGTCCTCAAAGTGGTCGCGATCGTGGTCGCGGATGATGTAGCTCATCTTGGCCTGCTCGATGCCCGACTGTATGGCAAGCAGGTGGTAGAAACCCTGATAGCCGTCGGTGGTTTCAGGAGTCTCGTCGGCAGGAAGCAGGTGGGCAAACTCGGCAGCCAGCGAGTTGGCATTGACCATCTTGCCCTTGGCATAGCCGGGATGGACGCTGACGCCGGTGATGGTTATCTTGGCAGAGGCGGCGTTGAAGTTCTCAAACTCCAGCTCGCCGACTTCTCCGCCGTCCATGGTGTAGGCCCACTGGCAGCCGAAGCGCTCTACGTCGAAGTGGTGGGCGCCCATGCCAATCTCTTCGTCAGGATTGAAAGCTATGCGTATCTTGCCGTGGCGTATCTCCTTGTGTTCTTTCAGATATACCATGGCCTGCACGATTTCGGCAATGCCGGCCTTGTCGTCGGCACCAAGCAGGGTGGTGCCGTCGGTGACGATGAGGTCTTCGCCAGTGTGGCTAAGCAGTTCGGGGAATTTCGCTGGCGACAGCACGCGCCCTCCCGGGCTTAGCTCGATGTCTGTGCCGTCGTAGCCTTCGACGATGCGCGGCTTGATGCCGGCGCCGCTGCAGTCGGGACTGGTGTCGTAGTGTGATATGAAGCCGATGGTCGGCACGTCTTCCTTGATGTTCGAGCGCAGTGTGGCGTAGATGTAGCCCATGTCGTCCATCTCTACATCTTCAAGGCCTTCGCGCTCAAGCTCTTTCTTCAAGTACTCTGCAAACAGCAGCTGCTTGTCGGTGCTTGGCACCGTCGTGCTGTCTTCGGCAGACTGCGTGTCGAACTGTGTGTATTTCAGAAATCTCTCTGTCAGTGCATTGCTCATGGCTGTCATGTTTTTAATGATAGGCATTCTGGCGTCTTAGTATTACTGCAGGCTCTGCGCAAACAGGATGCCATACTCGCGGCACTTTGCCAAGGCGTCGGCATCGGGAACCCACATGGTGCTTATGCCTTCGTTGACAACTTCAAAGCCAGCCTCTTGCAGCTTTGCACTGATTTGCTTCACGGAGCCGCCACCCCAGCCGTAGGAGCCGAAGGCTGCTGCCTTCTTGTTCTTAAGTTTCAGGCCGGAAGCCATTTCCAGCAGGCCGGCAATGGCAAACGAGTGGCCGTTGTTGATGGTCGGCGAACCCACGAGGACAGCCTTTGAGCGCCACATGTCGGTAAGCACGTCGTTCTTGTCGTCGCGGTTGATGTTCAGCACTTTTACGCGAGTGGCTGGCGATGCCTCGCGGATGCCGTCGGCAATGGCCTCGGCCATCTTGCGTGTTGACTGCCACATGGTGTCGTAGACGATGGTAATCTGGTCTTCCTGGTAAGCGTCTGACCAGATGGCATATTTCTCTATAATCTGGGCGGGATTGTTCTTCCAGATGACGCCGTGGCTGGGGCATATCAGAGCCATGGGCAGCTGCATGGCCTTTATCTGCTGTATCTTCTTGTAGGCCATGGGGCTGAAGGGGTTGAGAATGTTGGCATAGTATTTCTCGGCCTCGTACATCAGGTCACCGTCGTTGACAGTGTCGTTGTAGAGTGACTCGGTGGCGAAATGCTGGCCGAAGGCGTCGTTGGAGAACACTATGCCGCCGTCGCCGTCGAAGTATGTCAGCATGGAGTCGGGCCAGTGCAGCATGGTCATCTCCACGAATGTCAGCGTGGTGCTGCCAAGCGACAGGGTGTCGCCGGTCTTCACGTTCACGAAGTTCCAGTCCTGATGGTAGTGACCGCGGATTATGGCCTCGCCCTTCTTTGTGCAGTAGATGGGCGTGTCGGGAATTTCGCGCATCAGCTCAGGCAGCGCGCCGCTGTGGTCGATTTCGTTATGGTTCATGACGATGTAGTCGATCTCGTGCAGGTCGATGTCCTGCTTCAGACGGCTCACGAACTCGCGGTCGTAAGGTTTCCAGACGGTGTCGATAAGAACAGTCTTCTCGTCGCGGACAAGATAGCTGTTGTAGCTACTGCCGCGGTGCGTTGAGTACTCGTCGCCGTGGAAGCGTGTCAATTCCCAGTCAACCTTGCCTACCCAGCTGACTTTCTCTGTAAGTTTCTTTGCCATATTGTTTCTGTTTTATTTTTTGTGTTTCGGTTTTTGCTTCTTGTATTGTCAGTTTTTATCTCTTGTTTGATTGCTTGTTTTCACGAGAAGCCAAAGTTACGAAAAACAGCTGCAAAAAAAGAATATTCGTTTATTTATTCAGATAATTTAGCTTTTTCTCCCCACTTTATGCAGCATCATGGGGCTGAAATGTGGCTTTGGAATACCGAAAAATGGTGAAATTGTGCATATTTGTTGCATGTTTTTTGTGGAATGCTTAACTTTGCATGTCTTTATATATATTAAGGTGTAATATGAAAGACTTAAATGTAATATGAAGAACTTAAAGATGTACGAATCCTCTGATAAGATGATTTCGCTTATCAAGGACAATTACAGTGTGCTGCAGGCCCTTGGCTCTTTTGGCATCAATCTGGGCTTTGGCGACAAAACCGTCAGCGAGACATGCGAAATGAACGGGGTTGACACGTATACATTCCTGGCAGTAGTGAATTTCACCATCAACGACTTCACCAGCAACTACGACGATGACGAACAAATCAGTGTGCCCACGCTGCTGCACTATCTTAAGGCCTCACACTCATATTACCTTGACTTCCAGCTGCCTTTCATACGTCGTGAACTGCAGGAAAGCATTGCTCCGCAGGACCAGGTGGGCCAGCTGATAATGAGAATCTATGAGGAATATGCACAAGAGATACACCGGCACATGATGTATGAGGAGAAAACGCTGTTCCCTTACGTGCAGTCGCTTTTAGACGGCAAGCCGATGAACGACTATAACGTGGAGACGTTCTCGAAGCATCACGACCAGACGGACAAGAAGCTCCGCGAGCTGAAGCTGCTCATCATCAAGTATCTGCCTGCCGATGCGCACAGCAACAACAAGCTGACGGCAACGCTCTATGACATCTACAACAACGAGGAGTGGCTGCGGCAGCACGCAGAGGTGGAAGACCACATCTTCACGCCGGCTATCCGCCATCTGGAGCAGAAGGTTAAGCAGACGGATGTTACAAAGAACATTTCTTCGATGGTGTTCAAGGGTGGCCAGGACAATGCCGACGCCTTGTCGGAGCGCGAGAAGGACGTCATTGTGGGGGTTGTGCAGGGCATGCAGAACAAGGAAATTGCCGACCATCTGTGCATTTCCATCAACACCGTCATCACACACCGCCGCAACATTGCCAAGAAGCTTCAGATACACTCTGCCGCCGGCCTGACCATCTATGCCATCGTCAACGGACTCGTTGACATTCGCAGTGTCAAGCTATAAGAAAAAGAATTATATGCTGTTGATGTCTACAAAGCCGTTCATCACAGCATATACCGTCAGTGCGGAAACGCTTTTCAAGCCCAGTTTGTCCATGACGTTCTTGCGGTGTGTAACCACCGTTGCCAGGCTGATGGACAGCCGTTCGGCAATCTCGCGGTTTATGTAGCCTTGAACGACAAGCACCATGATTTCCTTTTCGCGGTCTGTCAGCACGCTCTTGGGCTGCATGGTGGGTATTGGCGGCAGGTTTCTGCCGCCGGGATGGCCTTGGCTGGCCAGCCGAAGCAGCTGGCGGATGAGCAGAGGCTCAGACTGGCAGATGCACAGCGAGTGGAAACCGTGGAGGCTTGAAGTCTCCTGAAAGGACGGTGTAAGAACGATGGTCTTGCGCTGGTGGGAAATGAAAAACTGGCGGTTGGCAAGAACAATGTCCAGCGCAACGAAGAAGTGTGCATACAGCTCAGTGTCGGTGCTTTCAAATTCCGACATAGAGCTGTATGCGTCTATTTCGACGACAGGAACAATGCTCTGCAACAGCTGTCGCAGGCCCATGACGGCCAGAGTGTTGCTCGTGACAACGGCCATTCGGGGCATAGGGCGTTTCGTTCCTTCCGTCATATTAATGATTTTTCTTTAGTTCTTTGGCCTTAGTAAAAGTACAAAATTAGCTTGTACTGTTTTCACCACAGAGGCACAGAGACACAGGGCTATTCTCAGAGATTTGCCAGTTCGACAACCTTGTCGACTGCTGCAGAAAGTCCGTCAACGTTCTTGCCGCCGGCCTGAGCGTAGTGAGGCTGTCCGCCGCCGCCGCCCTGGATGAGCTTGGCAGCCTCGCGGACCATCTGGCCTGCATTCAGGGCATGGTCTTTCACAATGTCGTCGCTGAGCATGATGGTGAGCAGCGGCTTGTCCTGATATCTGGTGCCAATGACGCACAGCAGGTGTTCGGGAATGGCTTCGCGGATTTTGAAAGCCAGGTCCTTGGCCGACTGTCCGTCAAGCGGCAGCACGGCAGTCACCACTTTCACGCCGTTGACAACTTTGGCCTTTTCTATCAGCTGCACCTTGGTGCGCTCAACGGCCTGAGCCTGGAACTGCTCTATCTCTTTCTTCATGTGGTCATGCTCGTCGATGTACTTCGTGATGACGCCCTGCAGGTCCTTGGCGTTGTTGAAGAATGCGCGAACAGCCTTCAGCGTGTCCTCGATGTCGTAGAGCAGCTCTTCACATTCGCGGCCGGTCTTGGCCTCTATGCGGCGGATGCCGGCGGCCACACTGCTCTCGCTGACAATCTTGAAGAAGCCGATGCGGCCTGTCGAGGAGGCGTGGATGCCACCGCAGAACTCGCAGGAAGGGCCGAAGCGCACCACGCGGACCTTGTCGCCGTATTTCTCGCCGAAAAGTGCGATGGCCCCCATCTTCTTGGCTTCCTCAAACGGCGTGTCGCGGTGTTCGTCAAGGTGCAAGTCCTGGCGGATCATGTCGTTCACAATGCGCTCCACCTGACGCAGCTCTTCGTCGGTAACTTTCTGGAAATGGCTGAAGTCGAAGCGCAGCGTGTCAGCCGATACGTAGGAGCCTTTCTGCTCAACGTGGTCGCCCAGCACTTGCTTCAGAGCATAGTCCAGCAGGTGCGTTGCCGTGTGGTTGGCAGCCGATGCGTTGCGCTTGTCGGTGTCGACGCAGGCCATGAATTCGGCCGTCGGGTCTTTCGGCAGCTGCTTTACGATGTGTACGCTCTGGTTGTTCTCGCGCTTGGTGTCGATGATTTCTATGGTCTCGTTTTCGTTGACCAGCACGCCCTGCTCGCCAACCTGTCCGCCCATTTCGCCGTAGAATGGTGTGGCGTCGAGCACCAGTTCATAGAACTCGTTCTTCTTCTGCGTAACCTTTCTGTATCTGAGAATGTGGCAAGTGTGTTCCGTGTAGTCGTAGCCGACGAACTGCTGCTCGGCGCTATCGCCTGTCACCTGGACCCAGTCGGAGTTCTCCACGGCGGCGGCATTGCGTGCGCGCTCCTTCTGCTTCTGCATTTCCACGTCGAACTGCTTCTCGTCGACGGTAAATCCGTTTTCGCGGCAGATGAGTTCCGTGAGGTCGAGAGGGAAGCCGTAGGTGTCGAACAGGCGGAAGGCCTGCACGCCGTCCAATACGAGCTGCGAGCCGTCGGCAGGGTTGTTGGCCTTGATTTCGGCCATAGCCTTGTCAAGCAGCTGTATGCCTTTTTCAAGCGTGCGCAGGAAGGAGTCTTCCTCTTCCTTGATGACCTTGGTGATGAGCGTCTGCTGGGCCTTCAGCTCAGGGAATGCGTCGCCCATCTCATGCACCAGCGTAGGTACGAGCTTGTAGAGGAAGCCCTCTTTCTGTCCGAGGAAGGTGTATGCATAGCGTACGGCACGGCGCAGTATGCGGCGGATGACGTAGCCGGCCTTGGCGTTCGACGGCAGCTGACCGTCGGCAATCGAGAAGCTGACGGCGCGCAGGTGGTCGGCGCAGACGCGCATGGCGATGTTAGTCTGTTCCTGGCAAGAAATACTAGTCTGGTTAGAAATGTTAGATTCTTCTTCGAACGTGACGTATTTCAGTCCCGTGATGTCCTCCTCGGCCTTGATGATAGGCTGGAAGACGTCGGTGTCGTAGTTGGAGTGCTTGCCCTGCATCATGCGCACCAGGCGCTCGAAGCCCATGCCGGTGTCGATGACGTTCATGGAGAGCTTCTCCAGCGAGCCGTCGGCCTTGCGGTTGAACTGCATGAAGACGAGGTTCCAGATTTCAATCACCTGCGGATCGTCCTTGTTCACCAGCTCACGGCCGCTCTTTCCGCTGGCCTTGCGCTGCTCCGGGGTGCGCGAGTCGACGTGTATCTCTGAGCAAGGGCCGCAGGGGCCTGTGTCGCCCATCTCCCAGAAGTTGTCGTGCTTGTTGCCGTTGATGATGTGGTCTTCGGGAACGTGCTTCGCCCAGTAGCGTGCAGCCTCGTCGTCGCGCGGAATGTTCTCTTCCGGCGAGCCTTCGAAGACAGTGACGTAGAGGTCTTCGGGATTAAGTTTCAGCACGTCCACGAGATATTCCCACGCCATGTCGATGGCGCCTTCCTTGAAGTAGTCGCCGAACGACCAGTTGCCGAGCATTTCGAACATTGTGTGATGGTAGGTGTCGTGGCCCACTTCCTCCAGGTCGTTGTGCTTGCCGCTGACGCGCAGGCACTTCTGCGTGTCGGCGCGGCGGCGTGGCTCTGGTTCGCGCGTACCTAATATTATATCTTTCCACTGGTTCATGCCTGCATTGGTGAACATCAGCGTGGGGTCGTCTTTGATAACCATCGGTGCTGAAGGCACTATGGCGTGCTGTTTCTGTTCAAAAAATTTCTTGAACGATTCGCGGATCTCGTTAGCTGTCATCATACTTATTTTTGATTTACTTATTTACTATTTTCCAAATTTTGTGCAAAGGTACGAATTTTCCTCTAAATTATCTGCGTAAGATAAAAAATTATCTCACAGAGATAAAAAATTATCTTCGTAAGATAATTTCGTAACTCAATGAGATAATTTCGTAACTCAATGAGATAATTTTGTAACTCGCAGAGATAATTTCGTGATGTCTCACCAGGAGGTCTTACTCCAGCATGTCCATCTGCTTGCGAAGAGCCTGCAGCTCGTCGCGGACTTCGATGAGGCGCGAGAGGACTTCTGCGCGGCGCTCGGCACCGTCGCGGTTGGAATTGATGATTTTCTTGGCGGCGGCAAGCTTGAAGCCGCGGACCTTCACAAGATTGTGGATGAGGCGAATCTGCTCAATGTCTTTTTCCTGATACTGGCGTATCTTGGCCGGACCTGAATTCTTCGGGCGCAGGAAAGGAAACTCCTGCTCCCAGTAGCGCAGGGTGCTTTCGTTGATGTCGAACATCTGAGCAACCTCCTTGATGGAGTAATACAACTTCAGGTTCTTGTTGAGATTGAGTGCCATCAGTATCGGGAAAAAGTGTAAAACGCTATTCTTCAGCGCAAAATTAGGAAAAAATTTCGTTTAAACAAGAAAAATGATGCTTTTTTCTGGCCTTACAGACTAATTACTTGATTTCCCAGTCTTGCTTGCCGTCGGCTGTTGCCGTTCATTTCAGCACAAGCTCCACGGGGCAGTGGTCGCTGCCGGTGATGCTGGTGTGAATGCTGGCCTCGGCAATCTGCGGCAGCAGTCGAGCCGACGTCAGGAAGTAGTCGATGCGCCAGCCAACGTTCTTTTCGCGGGCGTGGAAGCGGTAGGACCACCAGGAGAATGTCTGCTCGTCGGGATGCAGCGTGCGGAAGCTGTCGATGAAGCCACTGTCGAGCAGGGTGCTGAACTTGCCGCGCTCTTCGTCGGTGAAGCCTGGGTTCTGATGGTTGGTCTTCGGGTTTTTGATGTCAATGTCGTTGTGGGCTACGTTAAGGTCGCCGCAGACGATGACAGGCTTCTTGGCGTCCAGCGCAAGGAGGTACTGGCGGAAGGCGTCTTCCCACGTCATGCGGTAGTCGAGGCGCCGCAGACCGTCCTGGGCGTTGGGCGTATAGCAGGTGACGAGGTAGAAGTCAGGCATTTCCAGTGTTATCACGCGTCCCTCGTGGTCGTGTTCGTCAATGCCCATTCCCAGGGCTACGCTCAGCGGCTCATGGCGTGAGTAGATGGCGGTGCCGGAGTAGCCCTTCTTGTCGGCATAGTTCCAGAACGACTGGTAGCCGTCGAACTGCAAGTCCAGCTGTCCGGCCTGCATCTTAGTCTCCTGCAAGCAGAAGAAATCGGCGTCCAACGACTTAAAGGCCTCGGCAAAGCCTTTGCCATGACAGGCCCTTAAGCCGTTGACGTTCCATGAAACAAATTTTGTCACTTATTGTTCGTTGTTTGGATGTTGTAATTGACGGGCATCTTACTTTTTCACGCTAACCTTGATTTTCTTCAGGTCTGCATCGGCACTCGACGAGCCAACCATAAGCTCATAGCTGCCGGGGATGACGCGCATGCTGTTGCTCTGGGCGTCCCAGACTTCGAAGCGTTCGCGTGGCATGTCGATTTCTACCAGGCGGCTCTCACCGGGCTGCAGGTCGACGCGCTGGAAGCCGCGAAGGGTCTTCACGGGGCCGTCAGTGTCGGCTGGGCGGCGCAGATATACCTGCACGACTTCAGAGCCGGCACGCTTGCCAGTGTTGGTGACGGTGGCAACCACCTTGTTGTTCTTGAACTTTGGCTTGCTGATGCTGAACGTGGTGTAGCTCAGTCCGTAGCCAAAGGGGTAGAGCGGCTCGCCGTGGAAGTAGCGGTAGGTGCGGCCTTCCATGCGGTACTCGTCGAATGGCGGCAGCTGTGTGTCGTCCTTATAGAATGTCACGGAGAGCTTGCCCGACGGATTGTAGTCGCCGAAGAGGATGTCGGCAATGGCGTGGCCGCCCTGCTCTCCGGGATACCATGCCTGCACGATGGCATCGCACGTCTCTTCCTGCTCTGGCGTCAGAGCAACTGCGGAACCGGAGCAGTTGACGAAGACAATCTTCTTGCCGGCCTCATGCAATGCACGGAGGATGTCGCGCTGAGCCTGTGGCAGTTCTATTGACGTGCGGTCGCCGTTGTCGAAGCCGGGATTGGTGACCTTGGCTTCTTCGCGCTCAAGCAGAGGCGAAATGCCGCCAACGAAGATTACGGTCTCGGCATCCTTTGCACGGGCGGCAATCTCCTGCGGAGTGACGGCGCGGTTGCGTGCTATGTCGAAGTTCAGCGTGGCGTCGCCGTCAATCTGCATGTAGTCAATCTGCACATCGTAGCGTTTGCCTTTCTGAACCTTCAGCTTGAAGGTGCGTGATATGGGCCAGTCGCTGCGCCAGCGGTTGTGCAGAGTGTCGCCGTTGACGATGATGCGCAGACCGTCGTCGTTGTTGGCCAGCAGGTCGAGGGTTTCCGTACGCTCAGCCACGAAGGAGCCACGCATGCGAGTGGTGAAGTTCTGCAATTCTACGCCGGGAGCAAACACGGTGTTGCCGCCGTTGTCGAGTGCAATGGGCGCTGTGTAGTGAGCCGTTGCGGCAGGCTCGCCCTTCATCTTGGTGTTGTTCCAGTAGGTTGCAGCCATGCCGGGCTGTCCGAGACTGTCGGTCAGCAGGCTCCAGAGGCTTTCCTTTTCTGTGAGGTCGGTGATTTCGCAGCCTTTGGTGTAAGGCACGCGGCCAATCTTGCTCTCGATGCCTTCGAGGATGGTTACGGAGTGGGAGGGCTGGCCGTAGTAGATGCCCCACAGCATTACAGAGTCGGCAGCGTTGGGACCCATCACCATCAGCTTGCTGTTCGACGCACTGTTGTTTGCCAATGGCAGCACGCCATTGTTCTTCAGCAGTACGGTCTGCTCGCGTGCCATCTGTAAGGCCAGGGCCTTGTGCTCCTTTGAGGCAACGACGCTCATTGGAATGCTTGTCCATTCCACCTGGCTGTCGGCGTCGAAATCGCCAAGTTCGAAGCGGCCTTTCAGCAGGCGGCGCACGCTGACGTTGACCTGCTCTTCGCTGATGTCGCCACGGCGGACGGCCTCTGGCAGGCTCTTGTACGTAGAGCCGCACTCAACGTCGGTTCCGCTGAGAATGGCTTTGGCAGTAGAGGCCGCAGCGTCGGCAGAAACTTCGTGATGGTTCTTGCGCCAGAAATCGCTGATGGCTCCGCAGTCGCTGACCACCAGTCCCTTGAAGCCCCATTCGTCGCGCAGTATCTGCTGCAGCAGGCGGTTGCTACCGCAGCATGGATCGCCTTCGAAGCGCTGGTAGGCGCACATCACCTGCTGTACATTGCCCTCTTGGACAAGTGTCTTGAAGGCTGGCAGGTATGTCTCCCACAAGTCGCGTGCAGGCAAGTCTTCGATGTTGAAGTGGTGGCGCGTCTTTTCCGGACCGCTATGCACTGCGAAGTGCTTGGCGCAGGCATGCAGTTTGAAGTATGGATGCTCGGGGCTGAGCTGTGTCACGCCCTGAAGGCCGCGCACGACGGCAAGGCCCATGGTGGCATTCATGAATGGGTCTTCGCCATAGGTTTCCTGGCCGCGGCCCCAGCGCGGGTCGCGGAAGATGTTGATGTTTGGCGTCCAGAACGACAGACCACGGTATTTGCCCACCTTGCCTTGCTGGCGTGCCAGCGTGTTCTTGGCGCGCCCCTCGTCGCTGATGGCGGTGTATATCTGCTCCAGCAGCGGGAGGTCGAACGAGCATGCCATGCCGATGCACTGTGGGAAGACGGTGGCCACGCCGTTGCGTCCGATGCCGTGCAGTGCCTCGCTCCACCACTCGAAGGCAGGAATGCCAAGGCGCGGAATGGCCGGCGAGCCGTTTATCATCAGCTTGGTCTTCTCCTCCAGTGTCAGACGCGACAGCAGGTCGTCGGCACGCTGCTCGGCGCTGAGTGCCGGGTTCTGAAATGGGAGCGACTGCGCATTTAGCGCAGCAGCCCCCATTATAAATAGTGTAGCAAGCAGTTGTCTCTTCATATTATTCTTGACTTTTCGCTCTTAGCTTTTAGGTTCGTGACTTTCTCCTTTGACTTTTAGCCTTGTTTTCCGCTTCATCACTTGATGACAATCTTCTTACCGTTGCGGATGTAGATGCCTCGCTGTGGATTGGCAACGCGGACACCCTGCAGGTTGTAGATAGCGCCGTCGGCAGGCACGACATTGTTATAGACGGTGGAAATTCCCGTTGTGGTAGCAAAGAGTTTCAGCGTGGCAACCATCTGATTGTCGCCAGAGGGGCGGAAAATCATGGTGCCTGTGGCTGGAGTTGCCAGCTGGAAAGTGTGGCTGCTGGTCTCCTTGGATGCGTAGATGTGTTCGTCGGCAGTGAATGTGTTGTCGCCGAGTGTTGCTACGTAGGTAGTGCCGTCGCCGTTGGAGTAGCCTTTCACTTCTACAGAATTGATGACTTTTCCTTCTGGGATGTTGACGGTGTAGTTGGTGTTGCGCGAAAACTTGATGCCGGTGAAGTCGCTGGCAACATGTCCCTCAAGATAGTCTTTGCCGGAAATTGTAATGCTGATGTCGCCGAAGTCCCAGGCATCCTGATGCGTCTCTGGCGAGATGTCGAAGGTTGTCTCATCGCTCGGCTCTGGAGTCGGCTCTTCGCCAGGCTCGTAGGTGATGCCGCTGCCTTCCTTGACGCCGCTCAGTGAAATCACGATGGCTGCAGGATTGTTGCCGATGGTGAATGTCAGCGAGCCGGTGGCAGGTGTGTCAAGATTGATGGTGTGGCTGTTGACCGTTGTTGCGTTACGGCTGGCGAATATGTAGCTCGTGGTATACGTAGTGCCGTTCAGCTCGGAAAGGCGAGCAGTCTTTGTGCCGCTCATGTTGCAGTAGCCGCTGAATGTTACAGAGGTGATGCTGATGCTGTCGGGCAGGGTGATGGTGTACTGCTTGTTGGCTTCTGCCTGAAAGTATGTGTCGGCAGTCTTGCCATCAGTGTTGACGGCTGTGTATGCTGAGCCGCCAGTGATTGTCAGGCCGTCCTTGAAATTCCAGGTGTTGTCGGTAGTGCCTGTATATGTACCCTGCGACAAGGTGTACTGCACCGTTGTTGCCTCGCCTGGCAGTGTCTCGCCCATCATGATGCCGCCGGCATTCTGTCCGTTGGTGATGTCCTCGACAATCGAGTTCAGGTAGACTTCTACGTTAGTGTACCATGAGCCTGCAACAGTCTTTGCACCGTCTGTTTTGTCGTTCTTGTCCAAACCATGGGCATCTTCCCAGGCGTCGGGCATGCCGTCGCCGTCGGTGTCGACGGGTGCGTCAGAACTGTTAAGCGTTGGCCAGGCACTCCAGTCGCTGCCGGCGCCAGAGGGCTTGTTGTCGTCCTGGTTGTTAATCATGCCGGAGGGATTGCCGGTGCCAGTGTAGGTAGCCTTACGGTTGCGGGCATCGCTGACCATTAGCTCGTCGTGGCTGTCGCGGTGGAGCGACGCACCTACATACTGCAGCACTTTTTCGTAGGCCATTTCGGCAGAGTGGGTTGTTACGGCCACGTATGGAATAGGTTCCTTTATGCGGATGGTGTCCTGCGTGACGGAGGTGTATGTTCCGTCGTTGCCCGATGCGTCGATTTGCTCATGTATGCCCATCTTCCACTGATTGTCGTCAGAGGCGCTCAGCGCAGGGTAGTCGGGGTTCACGTTGCCCGTAACGTAGAATTTTCCCCAGATGTGCCATGCATCCTTATAGTCAGGGTAATTGGTAATATACTCCGTGGTACGTATGCCGGGTGCAGCGATGCGGTAGCGGTAGACCTCCTTGCGCGCGTCGGTGGCAGGGCCGGGCTTGTAGTAGTTGTTGACGATGTTCACCTTCATGGCCTCACCGCCGTAGCATCCATTGCCGCCCCAGTTGTAGAACACGTTGTTGCGCATGTCCATGCGCTCGTCGAGCTGAGTGGTGGGACGCGGGCCAAGGCGTGGCACGCGGCTGTTGTGGTGTATCATCATGTTGTGGTGGTACGATGAGCCTGCACCGCCCCAGTTGCCGCCGTAGCCGTGTGACAGCTTGGAGTGGCCTTTGACCATGCTCTGCGACACGAGGCACCACTGCACGGTGATGTCAGAGCAGCCGCTCATGGAGAGGCATTCGTCGATAGACCAGCTGACGGAGCAGTGGTCGACGATGATGTTCTTCCTGTCCAGCGCGCCGAAGCCGTCCCATCCGTCGTAGCGGCCGTCGCCGGCCAGGTCGAGGTCTACATTCTTGTTGCCCAGGCGGAAGCGCATGTAGCGCACGACGATGTTGTCGCCGTTGATGTTGCATGGACAGTCAGCCACGCAGATGCCGTCGCCAGGAGCTGTCTGGCCGGCAATAGTGGTGTTGGCAGGAATGTTCAGCTGCGACTTCAGGTGTATTGTTCCGGAAACATCGAAGACGACGATTTTCTTGGCACTGCCGCTCAGTGCTGCGCGCAGCGAGCCTGTGCCGGAGTCGTTCAGATTGGTGACGTGTCTCACTTCACCGCCGCGGCCGCCGGTGGCATAGCGTCCGAAGCCCTCTGCGCCAGGGAAGGCAATCTGCTTGCTCTGTGCAAAAGACAGTACAGATGCCATGAGCAGGAGTGTTATGCTCAGTAAGTGTTTAGTAAAATGCTTCATAGTTTTTATAGATTTTGTAATTATTTGATACTGCCTGTGTCTAATCGTTTATGATGTTGATGACGTCTTCCTCTTTCAAGTTAAGACTTGCTGCAATATGTTCTGCCGTCATGCCTGCATTGTAAAGCATCTTTACAGATGTGCATATCGTTGCACGCTGCTCAGCAATTTGCGAGTTCTGCTCAGCAATCTGCGTGTTCTGCTCAGCAATCTGCGTGTTCTGCTCAGCAATTCTGCGGTCTTTCAGCATTATTGTCGTGTCGCGTTTTTCTATTACTGAGAAATATTCGTCTTCCACATTCATGTCATGTCTCATTTTTGCATCGGCCGCAGCCGCCATCAGGCGGTTCACAATGTGCAGCATGTCGTTGTCGCCGGCGAAGGTGGTCTCGTCTACGTCAAGCATGTGCTTGTCGTTATGCTCTGCGCGTGACTGGTCGAAGATGCTCAGCACCTTGCCCAGGCGGTTGTTGCTGATTTGTCCGTGAAGACGTGGTATCTGGACGATGATGCTGTCGTGGGTAAGACTGTCCACAAACGGGTCGGGCATGCCCTTGGTCACCACATTGTTGTTATAGTCGTATGCCTGCCTGCGCACGTAGACGACAGGTTCCTCGATGTTGCCCACCTTGTGTCCCAGCAAGTATACGGTAACCATGGGGATGGCATACTCGCCTTCAGTTTCCGGCAGCATGTTCTGTGGATTGGCATACTGGGCTCCCAGATACTGGCGGAAGCGCAGTGTCTCCGTTTCAAGCCAGGTCTTCTGGAGTTCGATAAGTATCAGGTGCTTTGAGCCGTCGGCTTCCTGGATGGTGGCTCCGAAGTCGATGCGGAATACGGAGAGTCCGTTCCTGCCTATGTTGGAATACTCGTTGCGCCGCGTTTCCACGGCTACGACGTCTTTCTTCAGAAGAGCAGACAGGATGGTGCGTGCTATACGCTCGTCCTCCATCAAGTATTTGAAGACTATGTCGTATATAGGGTTTGCTACAATCATGGCGTGCTGTTATGTTCTATCTTGTGTGTCAGCGGCAAAGTTAATAAGAATATTGGGAAATAAAGGTGGATTTTTTGTTAATTTTAGTGTATTTTCTATTTATAAGACAAAAACAGCCCTCACCCCTCACACCCAAGAATTTAATTGTCTGCATGTCAGACTGTTATTATCAGTTGTTTATAAATTGGGTGTGAGAGGTGAGGGCATATTTCTTGTTAAGCCTATTATGATGGGATGGAAACTTCTCTATTGTGCAGAGATATTTTCGTAACATGCAGAGATAATTTCGTAACATGCAGAGATAATTTCGTAACATGCAGAGATATTTTCGTAACTCGCAGAGATAAATTGATAACTCGCAGGAACGGGAACAAATAAAACAGGGTGGAAGCTGTTTGAAACGTCCACCCTGTGATTATAGAGAAGTGCTGTTTTACTTCCAAGGCTTGCCGGTAGCCCAGCGCTGGTCGCCAATCTGTCTGGTTACGATTGGGTGCTGCTGGACGCGTGCGTCAGTATTGTAGTAGAAACCATCAACATTGTGATGATACATGTTCTTGTCGTAGTCGTTGTTGCTGCGCCAAGCGCCCAGAGGCTGCGGATCACGGAACAGCTCTTCTGCCTTCAGCTGATAGCCGACGGAGGTCTCTGCCTCGTTGCCGTTGCGGTTGTCGCCGAACTTGATGCGCAGTTCGTCCATGCCACCGACGTTGTTGCTGCCCTCATTGAAGCCGGCACCTTCGGTAGTGTTGCTGAATGCACGGTGTGTGAAGATACCGTCGGCCAGCGTCGTGTTAGGATCGTCGGAAGCCAGGTAAGTACCCCAGGCAGGAACGTAGGTAGAGTAGTTGTCGCAGATGTCGTAGTTGACAGTCTGGTTCTCAACATACATACCCTTCATATACATTGTGCGCAGGTCGGTGTCGCCCTTGCGTACGAATACGAACAGGTTCTTGCGGATGGCGATAGTACTGCCAGTAGGAGCCGAGCGTGTCTCGATGAACAGGCCGTGCCCCTTGTTGCTGCTCTTTGGAGTACCCATGTTGACGAACGTGTTGTTCTCAATAACGATGTTCCAACGGGTAGTGCTTGGCCATGCCAGCTGACCGTTCTCACCTACGAATGAGTGACGTGGGCTGTCGATGAAGGTGCTGTTGGTGACTGTCAGGTTCTGGAAGAAGTTTGACAGACGCTGGTTGCCAGGACCGGCAAACCAAGCATAGCCACGGCCGTTAGAGTCGCGGTCGCCGCACTCATAGAATACGCAGTTGTCGACTGTCAGCGCACCGATAACCTGCTGGTTCGGACCCTGGAAGCGGATGAAGCCGCGGATGAGGCCGTTCATCGTACAGTTGGAAATTTCCAGCTTTGTCAGCGAGAACGACAGACCCTGAGAGTTCATGTTGATGAAGTAGTTGCCAGAGCCGTTGCCGTTGATGTCAGAGTATGTGATATATCTCTGCGGTCCGAAGTTGATGTTGCGGAAGACGATGTCGTCGATGGTGAACATCATGCCGTTCTCAACCGATGAGCGTGCAGGACGGCACAGGTTGAAGTTCACCTGGCGTGGATTGGACTCGGTGTCTGTGTAGCCGACGCCCATGTAGACGTAGGCACGTGGCAGACCGGCTTCAATGTCGGCAGGGTCGGTCTCAAGGGTGAAGCCCTTGGTCATGTCGATGGCATCCTGCATGTAGTAGGTCTTGCCACCCTGCAGATAGAATACCTGACCCTCAGCGATGCTGTTGTCGCTCATGTAGTTGATGAGGACAGTGTCCAGACGGGTAATGCCTCTCAGCTCTTCGCAGTGGAACTGTGTCAGCAGGCTGTCGCCGTCGAGAGGGGTCTGGTCGGCAAGAATCTTGATAGGCTCGCCCTTCACACCGTGCATGCGGACAGACAGCTTGTTGAAGTTACTGTCGTAGTAGCGGGCAACGCCGTCCTTGTAGCCGCTGGCTACATAGAGGGCGTTAGATTCCAGACCCTCAAAGTCGACATATCCGTTAATCTTGTCCTGCTCGGTCAATACGTGTGTAAGCTCTGGCAGGTCTGGATTGTCACCAGTAGGAGTAATCTTGATCTCGTCGAAGTTCCAGGCAGTCTGGTCTTCGTTCAGAATAAGATAGTTGCCGTTCTCGTCCTTGCCGGCAGCCTCCAGGAACTCGCTGTAGGTGGTAAGGTCGCTGGCAGCGATTTCTGTGTTGAACTGTACGCGGAGGGTGTTCTCGGTCACACCTGTAATGAAGAACACATTAGGAACGGGATAACGCTCGCCAGTATTGAAAGACCCCTTGTTCCATGACACGTTGTCGTCGCGGCTCATCTCTTTCTGGTGGCCGGAGTCACCCTTGCCATACCATTTTGAGTTGTACTGTTCGCCACGCGGCGACAGAGCCTGAATGGCGTAGCAGTAGCCTTGGCCATAGGCCAGGTCTTCGTGCAGGAAGCTGTGAGTGCCTGCAGGAAGAATGGTGTCAAGAATGATTTCGCTTGGATTGTCCCAGCGGCCTACGCCGGCACGTCCCTGAAGGCGGTAGCCGCTGGCTCCCTTCACTTCGTACCAGTTAAGCCACATGTCGTTGACGTGTGTACTGCCGCTGAGTGCAAACTCGCTGGCCTTGCCGCATCCGTAGGGGTCTACGTCGGCATTGGTATTGGTGTTCTGCGATGTGCGGAACATCGGCATGAACAGACGCTCGCTGCTGTAGCCCCCTTCGTCGACCAGGGCCTCGTCGTTGTCCGAGCAGCCGCTGAAGAGCATGGCTCCACTGGCTGCCAGCAGCATGAGTATATAGCTGTGTTTTTTCATTTCTCTTCTTTTTTGGAATTAGTAACCATAGTAATTCTTGTAGGCACCGCCGCTGCGGGTGATGGCATCCTGTGGGATAGGCATTATGTAGCGCAGGGTAGGCAGGTTGGCAAGGACGCTGTCGTCGGTGTAGTCAGGCATGCCAGCAGGCTGCAGCATGTCGCTCTGGTCCTTGTAAATGTATCCGCGGACAGACAGACGGCAGGCTGCAACAGGAATGCTCAGCTCGCTGTCTTCCCAGTTGAACCAGTTGGCCGAAGACCATGCGTTGGTACCCGTTGCTGCAATCTGTGCATTGTTCAGCTCTGCTTCATAGGTGGCCTGGTCGTAGTTCACTCTGAAGTAGTACCAGTTCTGCCACAGGTTGTCAAAGTCCATGCCAGAGACCTGCCAGAACTTGAACTGCGGCAGAGTCTGGTTAGGATAGCTGTAGTCCCACTGTGGGTCGTTGTCGCTCTTGTCCATGCGCTTGTAGAACACACGCTTCGGATAGTTGGCGAAGTTGGGGTCATAGCTGTTGTCGTCAGCAGCCATGCCGTAGAACTGCCAGAAAGTCTTGTAGATGACCTGGTTGTAGATGTTCCAGCGCACGAGGTCCTTCCAGCGGAGGCCTTCGCCTGCGAATTCCCACTTACGCTCGTCCTGGATGAGCTTCAGGAATGCATCCTTGCTGGTAGCAGCATCAACGTAGTCGTAGACCAAATCCTGCTTGTCGGCACCAGAGGCACTGCGGAAAGCGCGCTCACGGACTTCTGACAAAGCCTCCTTGGCAGTCTTGCCACAAGTAGCAGCGCCGTCGGGACCGTAAACCTCGTTGACAGCCTCAGCATACATAAGCAGCACGTCGGCATAGCGCATGTATGGGAAGTTGATACCAGTACCGCTGCTCAGGTTAGAATCCATGGTATGGTTAGGATCCCACAGCTTAGACCACTTGTTACAGTAGTTCGTCTGCGAGTTCAGGAAGCCAGGATTATTCTCCGTGTAGCTCCAGTAGCCGATAGCCTTGCGGCGTACGTCCTGAGAGTCGTATGTGAAGCGGTGGAAGGCACCGAGGCGTACGCCACCGTTGCTGTTTCCCCATGTGTCATAGACGGTCTTTGAGTAGCCGGGGCCATGGATGTAGCCTACCTGTCCGTTGACATTCATAGTGAACGGAATCTCGAAGATGGGGTCGTCGCCAGTGGATGCAATGTACTTGCACTCGTCGATGAACACATCGTACCAGTCCTTAGTGAGGCTATGCGTACCGGCGTTGATGACGGAGTCAGCATACTGGATGGCAATGTTATAGTAGTTCTGCCAGTCAGCAGGACGCTTCATTTCGCCAATGAATGCAGGGTCGTCGGTGTGGCGCAGCGAGTAGCCGCCGCGGAACAGGGCGATACGGGTGATGAGAGCCCAAGCGAATTCCTTTGTAGGACGCTCGATAGTACTCATCTCCTGAGAAGTCTTCATAATCTTCGAAGCCTCAATCAAGTCGTTGATGAGGGCAGCCTGCATCTCGTCGCGGTCGACAATGGGTATTACCAGATTGTCAGAGTGGTCATAGCTGCGCTCGAAGCTGAAGGGGATGTCGCCCATGAGCATTGACAAGTCGAAGTAGTTCATGGCGCGGATGCACTTAGCCTCGCCGATCATCTGCAGCAGAGCAGCGCGGTTCTCTTCGTTGCTGCCAGACATGTCTTGCAGAATGGGACTCTTCTCGGCACCGCTGATGAAGTCGTTTGCACGTTCAATGGTAGTGTATACCTGAGCCCAAGTGCTTTCCAGTGCAGAGCCGTCGGCCTCGCAGTCGAAAGCCTTGTACTCGTTGTGTGATGCAACCTGCACCTCGTTGGTGTTGGTGGCCCATTCGACGTCACTGTTCAGCAGGAACGTGTTTATGAAAGCGTTGCCGTATGTGTTGTTGTTGCACAGTGCCTGATAGACACCGTTCAGCAGAGCATTGGCCTCATCTACGTCGGTGAAGATGAATTCCTGCTCATATTTCGACGGCGCATCGACATCCAGGTAGTCGTTACAGGATGTCAGCCCCATGAAGGCCAACGCTACGAGAAATATATTTTTCTTTTTCATAGATGTTGTTCAGTTTTGTTGTTTAGAAAGAAAGGTTGATGCCGAACAAGTAGCTGCGGCTGCGTGGGTAGCGGTTGTAGTCTACGCTCGGAGTCAGTCCGCTCTGGATGTCAACTTCAGGGTCGTAGCCGCTGTAGTTGGTCAGGCAGAAGAGGTTGGAGCCTGTGAAGTAGACGCGCAGACGGTCGATGCCACATTTCTTTGTAAGCTTCTTAGGGAGAGTGTATCCCAGCGTAACGCTCTGCAGGCGCAGGAACGAAGCGTCCTCGATGAAGTAGGAGTGTGTAACGTTGCTTGTAACGTTCTGTGGGTTCCACAGGCTCTTGCCGCCGTTGATCTGCTCGTACATCTCAATGGTGATGGGGTGCTGTGTGTCTGCCAGCAGTGCGTCGTAGTAGTAGTTGCCGTCGGTTTCCAGACGGTTTGCATAGTATACCCAGCGGTTGTCATAGCTGAAGTCTGCAAGAACGTTCTTCGGGTTGTTCTCATTGGCACCAACGGCAGAAGAGAGGTTGAAAGCAGTAGCGTTCAGCACGTCGAAGTCGAGGAAGTAAACGAAGTTAGCGTTGAAGTCGAAGTTCTTCCAAGTTCCGCTAAATCCGAAACCACCCTGGAGTTTCGGGTTGGTATTGCCGATGACTGTGCGGTCGTATTCGTCAATCTTACCGTCAGGGGTTCCGTCAGGACCGCTGAGGTCCTTGAATTTGATGCGGCCAGGAGCCGTGCCGCCAGTAGCGGAAAGACCTTCCACTGTGCCGGGCTTTGCCTCGTAGTTGTTGCTCGGAGTGCGGTTGAACTCGTCGAAACCGTAGATGCCGTCATATACGAAGCCGTAGATGAGTCCGACTTCTTCGCCAACCTTCAGACAGAAGTCGTCGTAAGAAGACTTCCAGCGGTTGCTGGTGCTCCAGAGCTCAGTGTCCTCACCGTTCAGCTTGTCAACCTTAGACTTGTTGTAGCCCATGGTGAAGTTTGCGTCAAGGGTGAAGTCCTTCTTCTGGAAGATGTTTGCATTAACCGTAAGCTCGATACCCTTGTTGGTTACCTGTCCGACGTTGCGTGTCTGCTGGCCGAAGCCGCTGGTAGAAGCAATGTACGATGTGTAGAGCAGGTCGCGTGTTGTGTTCCAGTAGAACTCAGGAGTGATGGTCAGACGGTTGTTGAAGAAGCCAAGGTCGAAGGCAAGGTTGCGGGTGACGGTGGTCTCCCACTTGATTTCCTCATTGGGGAAATAGTTGCCTACGCTGTAGTACTTCTCGCCGTTGGCAGTCTGCTCGTTCCAGCTTGGGCCGCCGTTGCTGTTGATGCTGTATACGTAGCGCCAGCGGTCGTCGCCTATGTCGTTGTTACCGGCAAGACCGAAGGCAGCGCGTACCTTCAACTGACTGAGCCACTTGATGCTCTTCATGAACGGCTCTTCCGTCACAACCCATGCACCAGATACTGATGGGAAGTAGCCCCACTGATGTCCGGGAGCGAACTTTGTGCTACCATCGGCACGCATTGTGAGCGAGAGCAGATACTTGTGCTTGTAGTTATAGTTTGCCTGTCCGAAGAACGAGAGCATGCGGTTAGGGGTGTTCCTCGACGAAGAACTCAGATAAGGAGTGCCTTGTCCCATGTTGTCGAACACCTTTGCCGGATCCAGGTCGAATGCCTCCGAGAACTGGCGTGAGCCCTGCTCGTTGGTCGTTGTCTGGTCGTGCTGCATTTCGTGACCCAGCAGGAACGAAAGGTTGTGATCTTCCTTCAAGGTCAGCGCATAGTTCAGCGTGTTAGTCCAAGTGTACTTTGTCCTGCGTGTGTTCTTGATGGTAGCGTATGGCAGGTTGGCGAAACCAGTCTTGCCTGCTTCCGTAGTTGTAGAACCGTAGAAGTTGTCGGTGTTTGCGAACGACCATCCCAGACCGAAGTCGGTGCGGAATGTGAGGTTGTCTATGATTTCCCAAGACAGAGAAGCCTGGTTGGTGAAATTCCAAGAGTTCTTGTGGGTGTAGTGCTGGTTGATGTCAGCCAGAGGCGACGTGTTCTCCCAGTACATGTGTTCGTTTGTCTCGTTGAATACATACGGATTGACCGAGTACTCGCGGATGCCGTTGGTTGGCTTCCAGCGCAGAATGCCGACGATACCTTCCTTACCGATGCCGTCACCGCCAGCACCTTCGTCTGTACGATAGGTGAAGCGTGGGTTGATGGTCAGCTTCAGGCGCGGAGAGAGCTGTGCGAAAATCTTGGTGTTCATGTTTGTTCTTGCCACACCTGTTCCGTCGATGATACCGTTCTGGTCGTGGTGGGTCAGCGATGTGCTGAAGCGCACCTTGTCGTTACCTCCATTGACGGTGACGTTGTACATCTGTGTGAGAGGCGTGCCGCCCATCAGCTCGTCCTGCCAGTCGTGAGAGGCTGCGCTGCGATAGATGTCAAGGTCCTGAGGGTTACCCCAGTTGTAGCGGAAGTTGTTGATTTTGCTGTTGCTGCCGATGGTGGCGTCATACTGGTACTTCACAAACTCGTAGGCATCGAGCATGTCCTGCTTGCCGGCCAGCTTGCTCAGCTGAGCATAGGCGTTGAACTCCACCTTGATTTTTCCGGCATTGGCCGACTTTGTAGTCACGATGACAACGCCGTTACCGCCTCGTGCACCGTAGATGGCCGTCAGAGAAGCGTCCTTCAGGACGTCAATGCTCTGGATGTCCGTCGGTGGGATGTCGTTGATGTTGTCCTGCTGGAAGCCGTCGACGATGTACAGTGGCTGGTTGTTCTGTCCGAGAGCCGAGCCGCCGCGTACGCGAATGCGGATGTCAGCACCGGGCGCACCGTCCTCAGTACTTACCTGCACACCGGCAATCTTACCCTGCAATGCCTCAGCAGCCGAAGCCACCGGCACCACAGCCAGCTTTGCACCGCTGATGGAGCCTACCGATCCGGTGAG
>CAJOHJ010000002.1 GCA_905234265.1 uncultured Prevotella sp.
GCGATAGCTGCTGGGAAAGAAGAGGACGTCGGGTGATGGGTGGGGGGTGGTGGGTGTTGGGTGGGGGGTGGCAGGTGACAGCAGCTGCATCAGGTCGTGGTAGAAATATCCGGCCTCGTCGGCATCCTGCATGATAAACAGCAGCGTGCTGCAGGCAGGCAACACACTGTTCATGGCAGCAAACACCACAGGGGCTGCCGAGCATTGCAATCCCTCGACGACAGTGCTTCCTGTTCCGCCCTGCCCTACACTCTTGGCCAGAGCCTTCACCTGAGGCGCAGCACTGTAGATTTTCAGCAACTCCGTTATGTCCATAAGTCCCCTGCTGTTTCGTTTCAGCCTGCAAAGTTACGATTAAGCGAGAGCAAAAACAAGAATTCCTTTCTTTTTTTGCCGAGCGTGAGTAACTTCGACGAGTCAAATCTCGTCAAAGTTACGATTAAGCGAGAGCAAAAACAAGAATTCCTTTCTTTTTTTGCCGAGAGAAGAAATTATCTTCGCAAGATAATTTCGTAACATGCAGAGATAATTTCGTAACATGCAGAGATAATTTTTTATCTTACGGAGATAATTTCGTAAGTCATTGAGATAATTTCGTAAGTCATTGAGATAATTTCGTAACTCGCAGAGATAATTTTCCCAGTCAGTGCCGTAGGCCGACGACAGTCTTCCGGCCGTTCACGATGTACAGCCCCCTTTGTGGCCTTGCGACCCTCTGTCCCGTGAGGCTATAGACCGTGGGAGCGGCACCTGCTGACGGCACCTGCTGCAAGGCTTCCACCCCAGTGGTGCTGCCAAAGAGGGATATGAAGGCCGGAGCGTCGCCGGCAGAAGGCAGGGCGAGATAGGCCTTGTTGGCGTTGTTGGTGAACACTCCGCCGTCAGCGGCTCCCCAATACCATCCCAGTCCGTGGGTGGCATCGTCGACAAGCTTGTAGTAGCGGTAGCTGCCAGTCTCGGGTGCGATGGTCTGCTCCGTCTGCGTGCCGCGCAGCAGATTGCCGGCAACGGGCGTTGTGTTGCCATGGCGCGGCCACAGATAGTATGTGCCGGCATCGCCGTGAAGCAGCAGGCCCGTGGCAGCAGGAACGACATCGCCGTCAAGCTGGCGCAGCTCTATCGTGCCTGCAGCTGCCGCAGCAGCGGTGTATGCCGTCAGACCGTCGGGGACGGTGTATGCATGGGCGGAAAAGAAAGTGCTATAGCCAACTGCAGGCATCTGCAGGATAAACGGCGGCTGCCGCTCGATGGTGTACGAATGGCCGTCGATGACCTTGCCGGAAGGCAGCTCGGCAGCGTCGGCCCCGATGGCCTCGAAGACTGGCAGCGCCTTGCCGTTGTAGTCGAACAGCGTGGTGTTGCCAACCAGATTGTCGCCACCCTTCACCCATCCGGTCTTTATCCACGACGAGCCGACTTTCTGCTCCACCATTACCGGGTCCCAATAGATGTAGCCCTGGATGTGGTCGTTGTTCTTCACCACAGCCTGCAGCTCGCTGATGAAGCTCTTCTGGCCTGCCTGCGATGCCTCATTGTAAGCCGTGCCGTTAAGGTGCAGCTGTCCCTCGTAGTTGCCGCCATAGCGCCCGCTGGGCTTGTAGGGCGTCCACGAGTAGCCCACCTCCATAGCCAGCAGCGGCTTGCCATAGCGCGTGAACATGGCATCGGCAAGGGCTGTAAGCATGGCTGGCCGCTGATTGGTCCAGTAAGGATAATAGGAAGTGCCGATGACGTCGTAGTCGAGGCCGTTGCTCTTCATGGCGTCGAAGAACCACTGGTAGGTGTCGGCAGTGATGGCACTGCTCAGCGTGAGATGGACCACTACCTTGGCCTCCGGACATGCCTCCCTGACGGCTGTGCTGCCGCTGGACAGGAGGGCGGCAACGGAACTCATGTTGTCACAATAGCCGTTGACAGCGGCTATCTGCGACTTCGACGACGTGTAGCAGCCGAAAAGCAGGCCGCTCTGTATCTCGTTGCCGAGGGCAACGTATTCCGGCGGCGTCCCCTGCCGATTCATCTGCTGCAGGAAGTTATATGTGTAATCGTGCAAGGCTGTCTGCAGCTCGGCAAAGGAAAGCGACTCCCACTCCTTGGGCTTGAGCTGCAACTCTCCGTTTGTCCAGAAGTCGGAATAGTGGAATGTCAGCACAATCTTCATATTGTGGGCCTTTGCGCGCCGTGCCAGACTGAGAATGTCGCTCTGGTCGAGAAAGCCTGCAGGCAGCGCATAGGTCTGTGGCGTGCCGCCTTCGGGAGTATAGGTAACTGTCTGGCCGGGATTGTTGTACAGGCGCAGGCGAACGGTGTTGATGCCGTGCGACTGCATGATGTCGAGGGCGTCTTTTTCAGTGCCGTCAGCATCGTAGAACTTTGCCCCAAGGCTCTCCACATAGCTGAGCATGGAAATGTCGGCGCCACGCATGTATCCGCTGACCTCTGCAAGCGCATGGCCGTCGGGGAAGGTGGTGTAGCTGACTGCATCGGGGGCATGGCGGTTGAACTCTATGGTGCGCCCGAAGGCATCGAAAACCACATCGTAGGCTCCGGCAGGCAGTGTCATCCAGCCCGTCGCACCGTCGGCAGCTGCCAGCGGATAGGCCGTCGCCGTGGCAACCACGGAGCCGCCGTCGGCCCAGCCGTATTTCACCGACCAGTCTTCGTTGCGGACACAGAAGTTGATGCCGCTGGCCGGAACCACGCAATTCTCAAGCAGGAAGATGCCGTCGGTCTCCGCAGTCTGGAAACGCCCCGCATCACCGTCCAGACCGTTGGCTGAAGAATAAAAATACAAATACCACTGCGAGTCTGAAGCCATGGCTCCAGAGGGCAGGACTGTCATTGCCGCAAGCAGCAGCAAACACTTGAATATACTTTTCATATAGTTAGGTTTTGTCATTTCCAGACAAAAATATGCTTCCAAAAGAAAATACACATCAATATTAACGTTTTTTTCGAAAAAACGCTACCTTTTTTGAGATTTTTGTTGTATATTTGCAGACAAATCAACCTTCACCCCTTAACTTATTGCCCTATGCCAAGCCGTAACATAACGACAAAGAAAGAAAAGGAGGCTAATTACAAGAGTCTGATTAGCCCCCAGCTGATGGACGAGATGAAGGTGAAAATCCAAATCATCATCGTTGGACAGAAGAAATACAAGGACAAGAACTACTCTGCCAAACAACTGGCCAAGGACATCGGCACAAACACCCGGTATATCTCGGCAGTCATCAACATGAGGTTCCATATGAACTACACGTCGCTGATAAACAAATACCGCATCGAAGAGGCCATGGACCTGCTGGCAGACTACAGAAACAAAGAACTGAACATCGAGGAGGTCAGCGACATGGTGGGATTCGCCAACAGACAGTCGTTCTACACCGCTTTCTGCAAGATGGTGCAGATGACTCCACGCAAATTCAGAATCAGACACATGCAAGAATACATCGAACCTAAAGACAGATAACATCACCCACCACCCACCACCAAACACCCATCACCCATCACCCATCACCCATCACCCAACACCCATGAAATACACAGACGAAAGCTTTGCCGACATACAGATGCTGAGATACCGCCTTGACGGCTTCGAGCAACTCACAACGGCACAGAAAACTCTGATATACTATCTCGCCAAAGCTACTCTCTACGGACGGGACATCACGTTCGACCAGTTCGGAAAATACAACCTGAGAATAAGGAAGATACTGGAGGCCGTATACACCGACCTCACCACCGACCACTGCTCTGAAGAATTCCGCAAGATGGAGACCTACCTGAAGAGGGTGTGGTTTTCGAACGGCATCTACCATCACTACGGATGCCAGAAGCTCACGCCGGGCTTCAGCAGCCAATGGCTCGACAGCGCCCTGCGGCACACCGATGCCCGACGCCTGCCGCTAAGAGACGGCGAAACCATCGAACAGCTGGAGGCTGAGCTCTTTCCTGTCATCTTCCAGCCGGAAGTGCTGCCGAAGCGTGTCAACAAGGCCGACGGACAGGACCTGGTGGTTACGTCGGCATGCAACTTCTACGACGGCGTAACACAACGGGAGGTTGAAGACTTCTACAACAGCAGGAAAGCCAGCGATGCTGACAGCAGTGAGCCACTGTCGCACGGTCTGAACAGCACTTTGACTAAACGCGACGGCCACATAGAGGAAGTAGTGTGGAGCGCCGACGGCAAGTATGCCAACAGCATCCGCCACATCGTATACTGGCTGGAGAAGGCTGCCGAAGTGGCCGAAAACGAACAGCAGAGGAAAGTCATAGGACTGCTGACGGACTACTACCGATCAGGGAGCCTGAAGACTTTCAACGACTACTGCATAGCATGGGTGGAAGAGCATGAGGCTGACATCGACTTCGTCAACGGCTTCATTGAAGTCTACGGCGACCCGTTGGGGCTGAAGGGATCATGGGAAGGCATCGTGGAATACAAGGACAAGGAGGCCTCTCTGCGCACGCAGACCATCAGCAGCAACGCACAGTGGTTTGAAGACCACTCGCCCGTCGACCCACGGTTCAAAAAAGCGAAAGTGAAAGGCGTTACGGCAAATGCCATCTGCGCAGCCATGCTTGGCGGCGACGAATATCCGTCTACGGCAATAGGAATCAACCTGCCTAACGCCGACTGGATACGCGCAAGGCACGGCAGCAAGAGCATCACAATATCCAACATTACCGACGCATACAACAAGGCGGCTCACGGCAACGGCTTCAGGGAGGAATTCATTGCCGACAGCAGCGTCATCGACTTGTTAGAAAAATATGGCGACCTGTGCGACACGCTGCACACCGACCTACACGAATGTCTGGGACACGGCAGCGGACAACTGCTGCCCGGAACCGACCCAGACGCATTGAAAGCTTACGGAAACACCATCGAGGAGGCACGAGCAGACCTCTTCGGACTCTACTACATGGCCGACGCGAAGCTGGTGGAACTGGGACTGCTGCCAGACAGGGAAGCCTTCAAGGCAAGCTACTACTCGTACATCATGAACGGACTGATGACGCAGCTGACACGCATTGAGCCGGGACACCTGATTGAAGAGGCACACATGAGAAACAGGGCGCTCATAGCTCACTGGTGCATGGAGAACGGCAGATGCATAAGCCTGGAGAAGAAAAACGGCAAGACATATCTGACCATCAGCGACTACGACGAGCTGCGCAGACTGTTCGCACAGCTGCTTGGCGAAATACAGCGCATAAAGAGCGAGGGCGACTACAATGCGGCACGACAGCTGGTAGAGACATACGCCGTCAACGTGGACAGGCAGCTGCACGAGGAAATCCGCGAAAGATACAGCCGTCTGAACCTGGCTCCCTACAAGGGTTTCATCAATCCGCAAATGCTGCCTGTATTCGATGACAACGGCCAGATATGCGACATCCAGCTGAACTACTCGGAGTCGTATGCCCACCAGATGCTGAGATACAGCAGCGAGTATGGAACGTTGATTTAGATGGGACAATGGACTGTGAGGCAAGAATAAAGGAGATAAAGCAGTCGTTCCGCCTGATGATGGACGGAGCTGTGGCAAAGTCGATGCGCGAAAAAGGCATGGACTACAGCCTGAACTGGGGGGCTACACTGCCAAGACTGCGACAAATGGCTGACGAAATCGTAAGTAGCGAGTCCCAACACCCATCACCCCTCTACACTCTCGCCATTGCCCTGTGGAAGGAAAACGTCAGAGAGTGCAAAATCCTGGCAACGATGATTATGCCGCCAGAAGAAATGCCTGCGGAGGTTTGTGACATCTGGATGGAGCAGATTGCATCGCAGGAGATTGCCGAACAGGCCGCCTTCAACCTGTGGCAGCACCTGCCATACGCCCCCGAGAAAGCCTTCCAGTGGATAGCCTCTGACAACGACATGCAGCAGCTGTGCGGATTTCACACTCTTACACGACTGTTCATGCAAAACAGGGAAATGAACGAAAGGGGCATAAACGAGTTTCTCGACCAGGCGCTGGCAGCCGTCAGCGGCGGCAGCATGGCCGTCAGAAAAGCTGCCATGCAAAGCATAAGACGCTTCGCTGAACTGGGACTGGTATACGAAAGAATGGCAAAAAGTTCGCTCAAAACAATTAATTTAGAACTTTTTTAAATAATTATTGTTGCCAGTAGCGAAAAAAATAGTAATTTTGTGCGGTTTTTAACCTTTTAACCACATAAAATGAAAGAGACTGTCAAAACAACGGTGAAAAACGTGCTGACGGCCTATCTGGAACAGAACGGCCTGCGAAAGACACCTGAACGCTTCGCAATACTGGATGCAGTATACGCAATAAGCGGACACTTCACTCTCGACGAACTGGGAGAAAAACTTAACAACGAGGAACGCTTTCCTGTGAGCAGGGCAACGCTATACAACACTCTGCGCCTGTTTATGGAACTGAGGCTGGTGACAAGACACAGATTTCAGGGGTCTACAAAATATGAAGCCTGCTACGATAACAACAGCCACAGCCACCAAATCTGCACAGTGTGCGGAAGCGTTACGGAAATCAAGTCGCTGCAGGTGAAAGAGGCCATAGGCAACATGCACCTGAAGCGCTTCAGAAAAGACGGGTTCACATTGTATATATATGGAGTGTGTGCCAACTGCCAAGCCAAGCAGAGGCGACGGAAAACTGCCGGAGCAAAAAGCAAGGAACAGGCGGTGAAAGCCAAGGAACAGGCGGTGAAAGCCAAGGAACAGACAGCGAAAACCAAGGAACAAACGAACAGACAAAGTCCAAACAAAAAAACTAAATAAGAATTATGAATAATCAGAACAGGCAAGAGAAAGGAAAAGTTGACGTATTGTTAGGTCTGCAATGGGGCGACGAAGGAAAAGGAAAGGTCGTCGATGTGCTGACACCTAAATACGACGTAGTGGCACGCTTCCAGGGAGGCCCAAACGCCGGACATACGCTGGAGTTTGAAGGACAGAAGTATGTGCTGCGCTCCATACCATCCGGAATTTTCCAAGGAGGCAAAGTAAACATAATTGGCAACGGAGTAGTACTGGCTCCCGACTTGTTCATGGAGGAAGCCATGGCCCTGGAAGCCAGTGGACATGAGCTGAAGGAAAGACTGCACATTTCGAAGAAAGCACACTTGATAATGCCTACTCACCGCGTGCTGGATGCTGCCTATGAGGCACAGAAAGGCAAGGATAAGGTGGGTACCACAGGAAAAGGCATTGGCCCGACTTACACAGACAAGATTAGCCGCAACGGACTGCGCGTCGGCGACATTCTGGACAACTTCGAAGAGAAATATGCCGCTCACAAGGCACGCCATGAGGCTATACTGAAATCGCTCGGCTTTGAATACGACATCACAGAGACTGAACGCAAGTGGATGGAAGGCATCAACTATCTTAGGAAGTTCAATCTGGTGGACTCAGAACATGAGATTGACCACCTGCTGCGCGACGGAAAAAGCATTCTTTGCGAAGGCGCTCAGGGAACAATGCTCGACATTGACTTCGGCAGCTATCCCTTCGTAACATCATCGAACACCATCTGCGCAGGAGCCTGCACGGGACTTGGCATAGGCCCAAACAAAATCGGCGATGTCTTCGGCATTATGAAGGCATATTGCACAAGAGTTGGCGCAGGACCATTCCCGACAGAACTCTTCGACGAGACGGGAAAGCGCATACGCGACTTAGGACACGAGTATGGAGCCGTGACAGGGCGTGAACGACGCTGCGGATGGATTGACCTCGTGGCACTGCGCTACAGCATCATGGTCAACGGCGTCACAAAGCTCATAATGATGAAGAGCGACGTCCTCGACGCTTTCGACACCATCAAGGCCTGCACCGCATATCGCGTAAACGGCGAACTGACGCGCGAATTCCCCTATAATATAGAGAATGGTATTGAACCAGTATACAAAGAAATGCCCGGATGGAAGACCGACATGACACGCATGACTTCTGAGTCTGAATTCCCACAGGCATTCAAGGACTATGTCAGCTTCCTGGAGAAAGAGCTGGAGACACCAATCGTTATCATCAGCATCGGCCCCGACCGCGCACAAACAATCGTGAGAGATTGAGAAAATGAGAAATTGAGAGAATGAGAAATTTATGAAACCGAACATTCCCAAAGGAACGCGCGACTTCGGCCCAATAGAGATGGCGAAGCGCAACTATATATTCAACACAATACGCGAGGTGTATGCACTCTACGGATTTCAGCAGATTGAGACACCGGCAATGGAAACACTGCAGACCCTGATGGGCAAGTATGGCGAAGAAGGCGACAAGCTGCTCTTCAAAGTACTCAACTCCGGCGACTTCCTCACTAAGGTCACCGACCAGGAACTGGAGGAGCGCAACTCGCTGCACTTAGCAGCAAAGCTCTGCGAAAAGGGCTTACGCTACGACCTCACCGTGCCATTCGCACGCTATGTCGTCATGCACCGCGAAGAACTGCAGATGCCCTTCAAACGCTATCAGATACAGCCAGTATGGCGTGCTGACCGCCCACAGAAAGGACGCTACAGAGAATTCTATCAGTGCGATGCCGACGTTGTTGGCAGCGACTCGCTGCTGAACGAAGTAGAACTGATGCAGATTGTAGACACTGTGTTCGCGCGTTTTGGCATAAGAGTACAGATTAAGATAAACAACCGCAAGATTTTATCTGGAATTGCAGAAGTCATTGGCGCTGCCGAAAAGATAGTCGACATTACTGTAGCCATCGACAAGCTGGACAAAATTGGCATAGACAATGTCAACGCTGAACTGCGTGAAGACGGCCTTAGCGACGAGCAAATAGAGAAACTGCAGCCCATCATCGCGCTCAATGGCACCAACGACGAGAAGCTGTCAACTATTGCCGACGTGCTGAAAGGCAGCGAGACCGGTCTGAAAGGCGTAGAAGAATTGCGCTATATTCTGGACATACTGAAGGGTGTCGGCCTTAAAAACGAGATACAGCTTGACTTGACGCTTGCTCGCGGCCTGAACTATTACACAGGCGCCATCTTCGAAGTGAAAGCCCTCGACGTGCAGATAGGCTCCATTACCGGAGGCGGCCGCTACGACAACCTCACCGGCATCTTCGGCATGCCAGGACTGTCGGGCGTAGGCATATCATTCGGTGCAGACAGAATATACGATGTGCTGAACCAGCTGGACCTGTATCCGAAGGATTCGGTGGCAAGCACGCAGGTGCTGTTCGTCAACTTCGGCGAGCGCGAGACGGCCTACTGCCTGCCAATAGCACACCACCTGCGCGAACAAGGCATACGCACGGAGATATTCCCGGAAGCAGCAAAGATGAAAAAGCAGCTGGCCTATGCAAATGCCAAGCTGATACCTTTCGTGGCTCTGGCTGGCGACAACGAAATGCAACAAGGCTTGATAACTCTAAGGAACATGGCAACCGGCGAACAGCAACTGCTACTGCCTGCCGATATTGCCAATGCCATAAAGTAACAGCCTTTAGATATAAGAATGCATTACATCCGAAAGGATAGCATTACATTCGAAAGAAAGCAAAACAAAAAACACTACCATTATGAAAAAAACTCTAACAGCGGCTATCGCGGCTCTCATAGTGCTGTGCAGCTTCACGCAAGAAAGACACACGACAATCTTCATCATTGGCGACTCTACCGCCGCCAACAAAGACTTGTCGAAAGGCAAGCAGGAAAGAGGATGGGGCATGGCCCTGCAATGCTTTTTCGACGACAACATCATCGTTGACAATCATGCCGTCAACGGTCGCTCGTCGCTAAGCTTCATCAACGAAGGCCGCTGGAACAAAGTGCTTGAGAAGCTCCGCCCCGGCGACTACGTAATAATACAGTTCGGCCATAACGACGAAAAGGCGCCAAAGGACCGCCACACCGACCCAGGGTCGACATTTGACTACAATCTTGCAAAATACGTCCGTGAAACCCGCGAACACGGCGGCATTCCCGTGCTGATGAGCTGCGTGGTCAGACGCAACTTCTTCGTAAAGGCTCCCGATATTGCCGACGATGAATTGCTCAGGACGTCTACTTTCAAGGACGGTGTCAAGATGGTTGAGGGCGACTCGCTGATAGACACTCACGGACTCTACCGTATAGCTCCGCGCGACGTTGCCCGGCGCATGAACGTGCATTTCGTCGACGCAAACCAGATTACGCACGATTTGGAACAGGGTCTCGGCACAGAGGCTTCAAAGCGCCTTCACATGTGGTACAGGCCCGGCGAAGAGCCTTCAGAGCCAAAAGGCAAGCAAGACAATACACATTATAATATATATGGTGCTCATCAGGTTGCGCGCCTGCTTGCCGATGCCCTTTGTGAGGAAATTCCCGTCCTTGCCAAGTATCGGACTGAAGCCACGCTGACTGTCGACAAGCGCGGCCGCGGCGAATACATGAACCTGCAAGAGGCCGTAGACTCGGCAATGCGCAATCCGAAGGCAGAGACAACAATCCAAATTCTTGGCGGCGAATGGGAAAAGCCCACACTGCCAAAGAAGCACAAGATAACATTCATCATGCGCCAGCAGGCTCATTGGAAGAACTAACACAGGGCTACTATAAATTAGCTGGATTATAAAAAGACTGATAATGGCAAGAAACAAGAAACCGCTACCAGTTCTTGAGAACATTCTCATAACCGACTTTGCCGCCGAAGGTAAATCGCTGGCACGAGTCGACGACATGGTGGTATTCGTGCCGTGGGCCGTCCCCGGCGACATCGTCGACCTCCAGGTGCGGCGCAAGAAACATTCGTTCATGGAGGCAGAAGTCATAAAGTATCACCACAAGAGCGAGCAGCGCCAGCAGCCTTTCTGCCAGCACTTCGGAGTCTGCGGCGGCTGCAAATGGCAGCAGCTGCCCTACCCTGTCCAGCTGAAGATGAAGCAACAGCAGGTTCAGGACCAGCTGACGCGCATCGGCAAGATAGAACTGCCGGAATTCCGCCCCATCATGGGCAGCGTGCTAACGCAGGAATACCGCAACAAGCTTGACTTCGGCTGTGCCAACAAGCGCTACCTTACTAAAGAGCAGTTCGAAAATGAGGAGGCACGCATGATGAGCGACGGCCAGCCCGTCGCCAGCACATCGCTAAAAGACCATCCTGCCATCGGGTTCCACATCACCGGAGCCTTCGACAAGATTCTGCCCATAGAGCACTGCTGGCTGATGGCCGACCTGCACAACGACATCCGCAATGCCGTGCGCGACTTTGCCATAGGACACCAGCTGTCGTTTTTCGACCTCAGGGCGCAGGTGGGACTGATGCGCGACGTGATAATCCGCAACTCAAACACCGGAGAGTGGATGGTAATCTTCCAGTTCCACTACGACCACACAACGCCGGAAACACTTGCTGCCGACGAGGCCAGCGCAAAGGAACTCATGCAACACATCAGCGACAGATTTCCACAGATAACGTCGCTGATGTACGTTGACAACCAGAAATGCAACGACACCATCGGCGACCAGGACATCCAGACCTTCAAGGGCAACGACCACATAATAGAAACCATGGAGGAGCTGCGCTTCAAGGTTGGTCCCAAGTCATTCTACCAGACGAACACCGAGCAGGCCTACCACCTCTATTCCGTGGCACGCGAGTTTGCCGGCCTCCACGGCGACGAGCTGGTCTACGACCTCTACACCGGCACCGGCACCATTGCAAACTTCATAGCACGCAGTGCCAGAAAGGTCATCGGCATTGAATATGTCCCAGAGGCCATCGAAGACGCAAAGGTCAACTCCAGGCTGAACGACATCACCAACACCCTGTTCTTTGCCGGCGACATGAAGGACATACTGAACGAAGAGTTCATAAAGACCCACGGCCGCCCTGACGTCATCATCACCGACCCTCCACGAGCCGGCATGTACCCCGACGTGGTTACGACCATCATGAAGGCCGCCCCGAAGCGCATCGTGTACGTCAGCTGCAATCCCGCCACACAGGCACGCGACCTGCAAGTGCTGGATGCCGACTACCGCGTGGCTGCCGTACAGCCTGTCGACATGTTCCCCCACACTCCGCACGTGGAAAACGTTGTCCTGCTGGAAAGAAGGACTAACGGGCAAGAACAGTAAGACGAAAAGACAAGGACACTAAAATTCACTACAAAAGAATATAAAGTAACAACAACTATGATGAGAAAGATAATTATCTGCTCACTGTTTCTGGCAGCCACCATGGGCGTGCAGGCACAGGAGAACAAATGGTTTCAGAACGTAAAGTTCAGCGGCTACGGCATGGTGCAGTATCAGGCCAACGACCAGAAAGACAACGAGTCCAACGGCTTTAACCTGCGCCTCGTGCGTATGGCCCTGGAAGGCCGTGCCCACGACGATTTCTACTGGAAGGCTCAGATGCAAATCAACGGCAATGCCTTCGACACCAATGCCGCCGGCAAGAAGAACTCGCTGACCATTCGCCTGGTCGACCTCTTCGGCGAATGGCAGAAGTATGAGTTTGCCCGCGTGAAGGCCGGCCAGTTCAAGCGCCCCTTCACGTTTGAAAATCCCATGCACCCCATCACACAGGGCTTCATGTCCTACTCGCAGCCCATCAGCAAGCTGGCCGGCTTTGCCGACAGAACCGGCGAGCAGGCCAGCAACGGCCGTGACATCGGCGTGCAGGTGCAGGGCGACTTCCTGAAGACCAGCTCCGGCCGCAACCTGCTGCACTACCAGGTGGGCGTATTCAACGGCGAGGGCATCAACACCGGCGATGCCGACAACCGCAAGGATGTCATCGGCGGACTGTGGGTAATGCCTGTCAAGGGCATGCGCATAGGCGCCTTCGGATGGACCGGCTCACGTGCCGACGTCGGCGGGAAGAACCGCTACGCCCTCTCTGCCGACTACACCCAGAACGACTGGACTTTCCGCACAGAGTATGTCCACAGCCAGGGATGGAATGCCGCCCACACCAGCGACAAGGCCGACGGCTACTATGCCCTCTGCATAGCCCCGATACAGAAGAACAAGCTGCATGTAAAGGCCCGCTACGACCTGTATCGCGAAGCCAAGGAGTGGAACAAGGCAAAGACGCTCTACGAAATCGGTGCCGACTACATGTTCACCAAGAACCTGCAGGTGAACGTTGAATATGCGCGCGTCAACGAACGCACAGCCGCAAAGCACAACTACAACATGTTCGACGTAGAGCTTGACTTCAGGTTTTAAGGGAAAAACGAAAACTGAAAAGTGAAAAATTTCCTGCCGGACTCCAAACAAACAATATGGTGACGGCAGGAAATTTTTCACTTTTATTTCTTCCAGAATATTACTGAGCTCCGCTGAACTGCTTGATGCGCTGTTCCTCTGACAATTTGCAGATGAGCAGCGTGTCGTTGTTTTCGGCGACGATGTATCCGTCGAGTCCCTGCACAACCACTTTCCGCTCCTGCATGGTGTGGATGATGCTGTTGGTGGTCTCGAAGGTGCTGATGTCAGGCCCGATGCAGGCATTGCCGTAGAGGTCTTTCTTCGACTGCTGGTGCAGCGAACCCCATGTGCCAAGGTCGCTCCATCCGAAGTCGGCGGGGCGCACGAAGATTTCCTCGGCCTTCTCCATGATGGCATAGTCTACGGAGATGTTCTCGCACTCCGGGAAGTTCTTGTCGATAGCCTCCTGCTCTTGGGCAGTGCCATAGACGTGTAGCATCGACTCGAAAATCTTGGCCATCGTTGGCTGATAGATGCGGAAGGCATTGACGATGGTCCTCACGTTCCAGACAAAGATGCCTGCATTCCAGAAGTAGTTGTTCTTGGCAATGTACTTCGTTGCCGTTGCCAGGTCGGGCTTCTCGCGGAATGAGTCTACGCGGAAGATTTCCTTGTTCCTGAGCGACTGTGCCGACATGTTTGCCTCTATGTATCCGTAGCCCGTCTCCGGCCTGTTAGGCTTGATGCCTATTGTCACTATGGCGTCGCTGTCGGCGGTAAATCCGAGGCATTCCTTGACAACCTTCTGGAATTCCATGGTGTTCAGCACCAGATGGTCGCTGGGCGTCACAATGATGTTTGCGTCGGCGTCCATCGACTTTATGCGCCACGACACGTATGCTATGCACGGTGCAGTGTTGCGGCGGCACGGCTCGCAGAGGATGTGGTCGTGCGGAATGTCAGGCAGCTGCTGTGCCACCAGCTCTGAGTAGTTCTTGTTGGTGACCACCCAGATGTTGCTCTGGTTTACTATAGGCGCAAAGCGCTCCACGGTGAGCTGCAGCAGCGAGCGCCCGATGCCCAGCACGTCGATGAACTGCTTGGGCTTGTCGGCAGTACTCATCGGCCAGAAGCGGCTGCCTACCCCACCGGCCATGATTACGAGATGATTGTTTCTCTTCATAATTCCAACAGTTTTATTTTCAACTTTTACTTCTTACGTTTTATTTCTGCTACCACTTGTCCTTCGTCACGATGTCGTCGGCCCAGCGGTGGTCCTTGGGGAACGGCTTCCCGCTCCAGGCCTTTGCCTGTGTCCACGGCTCTGCTGCGGCAGTCCAGAAGTCGTGCGTCGCCGGCAGTCCCAGCGGCATCAGTGTCAGCGTTGTCATGTACAGCGAGCCGTTGTTGGTGTAGACGTCTGCCAAGTCTGGCTGCGAGCCGCAGAAGCCCAGCGTCAGGAAGCCTCCGGCATTGAAGTTCTCCTGCTGGTCGAACATGCGGTGCATCACCGCTGTCAGCGCAGCCCTCACCTGCCCGTTTGTCAGCTCGGCAGGCAGCTTTTCATACCATGCCATCAGTGCCAGCGGCTGCAAGGCTGCCATCCTGTATGTCATGCTGCGGCCGAAGACGGGGAATGTTCCTTCGGGAGATATGAAGCGCTCCAGAATGATGGCATGCTTCTGCGCGCGCTTCAATGCGCGGTTGTAGTATTTCTGATAGTCCAGACGCGTGTTGGCCTTGGCATCCCTCATGTTCTGCAACGTTTCCAGATACATGGCATGGAACACATAGCTTGAATAATAGTCGAAGGCAAACGTCGGACCGTCGGCATACCATCCGTCGCCGACATACCACTCCTCCACCTTCCGGCAGGCCGTGTTCACGCGGAACTGGTCGTAGTCCTTACGGCCGTTAGCCTTTGCTATGAAGCTTTCGATGACCGACGAGAACAGCAGCCAGTTGGTGTAAGGCGGGTCAATGCTGCGCAGCTTCTGGAATTCGGATATATAGCGCTGCTTTGTAGCTGCGTCTAACGGCATCCACAGAACGTCGTAGCCTCTGACGAACGACTCTGCTATGTAGGCAGCATCCACGAGGTTCTGCCCCGAGATGCCCCAGCAGAGATAGTCGGGCGACTGCGGATCCACGGCATTCTTGTATGCCTGCAAGGCCATTGCGCGCAACTCGCTGCGCTGGCGGCTCTCGGCAGTGTCGTCGTCGGGCAGCGACAGCCATGGGGCAATGCCGGCCATCAGGCGGCCGAAGGTCTCCATGTAAACCACTTTGCGGTTCCTGTTGTCGAACGACGGCGAAAACTCTGTCTGCATATTCTTCTGCAGTTCACCCTTCGACATGTTCGACAGCACCGGATAAGCCATCTTGTATGCCATTGCGCACCAGTACTCCCTGTCTGTCTGCACCGGCACAGGCTTCTTCTTGCCTGACACTGCCAGCGTACAAAGCATTACAACAACAATTACAAAATACCTTTTCATCATAAAGCAATGTTCATTTTTGCAAAAGTACGAAAAAAGAGGGAAACTCTGTAACATGCAGAGAAAAAAAATTATCTGCGTAAGATAAAAAATTATCTCCGTAAGATAATTTCGTAACTCGCAGAGATAATTTCGTAACTCGCAGAGACAGGCAATGCATGCCACCATTCGTTTGGTTAAAAAATGCAAAAACCTTTGCCGCACGGAAAGAAAAGGATAATTTTGCAGCCGCAAGACATGCTATGGGGGTGACCGGATTTGACGGCAAGCCGGAATGGTATGTAAGCATGCGGAGTGACGGCTGTGGACTCCATAATCACGTCGGCCGGAAAATTAATTGGCAACACAGAGTATGCTCTCGCTGCTTGATTGAAGTATAGTAAATCATTAGCTTAATTCCGTCACCAGGTGACAGAACGAGACGCCACTCCGAGGATGTTTTTCCGAATCCGAAGAATCAGTGGCGCAGGAAAATCGGGAATAACCGGAAGGAAGCCTCGGCCATCCGGCGAAACTTTAGAGGATAAGGGTGCATTTGGTGGCTCAGGTCTTGGTGCATCACGAAAACGAAGTCTGAGATAAGCATGTAGAAAGCATACGGTTTCCTTGTGCGGACGAGGGTTCGACTCCCTCCACTTCCACAACATCGGAATGCCGACGGCAACGCAGAGAAGAAGCAGCAGTGAAAAGGCTGCTTCTTTTTTTGCAGGAAGGAAAAAAATGTCTAATTTTGCACAATATTTAGGGATAGCCTTTGTTATACTATATAATAATGTATACATACAGATGAAAAAGCTTTTTACCGTTGTGGCATGTCTCGCCATGTTTGCCACTGCAGGCATGGCCCAGTCAGGCATGACAGACAGCCAGATAATCGACTTCGTTACAGAGCAGAACGCCAAGGGAGCATCGCGCCAGCACATTGTGACACAGCTCATGCAGAGAGGCGTCACCGTCGACCACCTGCGCAGACTGCAGAAGAAATACCAGCAGCAGATGTCGGGCAATGCCCTCGGAGCAGAGGACATCGTAGCCGGACAAAGTGCTGCCGCCACGCGCATGCGGCAGGCAAACGGCGAGCAGCGCACCGACCCAGAGCGCGTGTCGCCATACCGTCTGAAGGGGCAGCCATCAAACGCTCCACACACTTACGACGGCAACGACCCGGAATACATGGCCATGGACCAGGCACTGGACGTCATCATGCCCGACTCGCTGAAATACTACACCTACCAGCGTGAGGCTCCAGGCAGGCGCATCTTCGGACACGACGTGTTCAACAACAAGAACCTCACCTTCGAAAGCTCGATGAACCTGGCAACGCCGCAGAGCTACCGTCTCGGACCTGGCGACGCAGTGAACATCGACATCTGGGGGGCATCGCAGGAAACCATCAGCGAGACCATATCGCCCGACGGAACCATCACCGTCAGCGGCATAGGCGTCATACAGCTCAGCGGACTCAGCGTCAGCCAAGCCAAGGCCAAGCTGAAGAGAGTGATGGGGCCGCGCTACCAAGGTTCGAAGATTGAACTGACACTCGGCCAGACACGCACGATAACCGTCAGCGTCATGGGCGAGGTGCGCGTGCCAGGCACCTACACCATGTCGGCATTCGCCACCGTCTACAATGCACTATACATGTCAGGAGGCCCCAACGAGATAGGCACACTGCGCAACGTGAAAGTCTACCGCAAGGGCAATCTGCTGTCAAACGTCGACGTCTATGACTTCCTGCTGAACGGCAAGCTGACCGGCGACGTCCGCCTGCAAGACAACGACGTCATCACCGTAGGCCCTTACGAGGCCCTGGTGAACATCACCGGCAAGGTGAAGCGCCCCATGTACTACGAAATGAAGCGCGACGAGAGCGCAGCCACGCTACTGCAGTATGCCGGCGGATTTACGGGCGACGCATACACCAAGGCCATCCGCATCAACCGCAAGGCAGGCATGCAGCGCTCAGTGTTCAGCGTCGGCGAGTTCGACCTCAGCCAGTTCAAGCTGATGGACGAAGACTCAGTAAGCGTAGACTCAACGCTGAACCGATACCAGAACATGGTTGAAGTGAAAGGAGCAGTCTTCCGCCCCGGCATGTATCAGCTGGGCGGCAACATCAGCACCGTGAAAAGCCTCGTTGAGGCTGCCGCAGGACTCACCGAAGGCGCCATCGGCCAGCACGCCGTCATGCACCGCATGAAGCCCGACCGCACGCTCGAAATGCTGAGCGTCGACATCAACGGCATTCTGGCAGGGACAACACCCGACATCCCCCTGCGCAACGAAGACGCACTATACATAGCCACCAACGCCGAGCGCACCGAGCAGCAGACGGTAACCATCTTCGGCGAAGTACACTACCCCGGCACCTACCGCTTTGCAGAGGGCGAAAGCATTGAAGACCTTATCATACAGGCCGGCGGTCCCACAGAAGCTGCCTCACTGGTGAAGATAGACGTGGCACGCCGCGTCAACGACCCAAGCTCAACGCAGGCCGTCGACCACATTGCAGAGACCTATAGCTTCAGCCTGACACCCGACTTCTCCATCGCCGGACAGCCAGACTTCACACTGCAGCCATACGACCAGGTCTACGTGCGCCGCTCGCCAAACTACAACGAGCAGCAGAACGTAACCGTCGAGGGCGAAGTGCAGTTCGAAGGCACATATACACTCTCCAACAAAGGCCAGCGACTCAGCGAGCTGATAAATATCGCCGGAGGCCTGACAAACCGAGCCTACCCAGAAGGCACCAAGCTGCTGCGCCGCATGACGCAGGAAGAGCGCGAAATGATGGAAGTAGTGCTGCGCACAGCCCAGCGCAATTCCGGCAAGGACTCTATAGACATCCGCAAGCTGCTCACCAATGCCACATACCCCGTGGGCATTGAGTTCGACAAAGCCATGAAGCACCCTGGCACCAGCGACGACCCGATACTGCGCGAGGGCGACCGCATCGTAGTTCCGCGCTATGACGGCACGGTGAAGATAAACGGCGAAGTGCTCTACCCCAACACCGTATACTTCAAGGAAGGCAAGTCGGCCGACTACTACATCGACCTTGCCGGCGGCGTGACGTCGACAGGCAAGAAGTCGAAGACCATCATCATCTACATGAACGGCATGGTGGCCCGTGCCGGCGGCAAGCACAAGCCAGCCCCCGGCTGCCAGATAGTAGTGCCCACGAAGAAGCTGCGCCGCAACCTGTCGCTGCCCGAAATCCTCAGCATCGGCAGCAGCACCTCGTCCATCGCAGCCATGATAGCCACCATAGCAAACATGACAAAATAAGAAAAGGACATGGAAGAAAACAAGACTAATAATATTAATAATGTAGAGACTATAGACCTGCGCGTAGTGTCCAAAAAGCTATGGGGCAAGCGCTGGCTCTTCTGCAAGGTGCTGTCGGTCGTGCTTGTCATATCGTGCATTTACATCTTAGGCTTCCCCAGATACTACACGAGCGATGCAAAACTGGCACCAGAGATGGGCGGTTCTGCAACAGGCAGTATCGGCTCAATAGCGTCAGCATTTGGTTTCGATCTCAGCAGCATGGAGAGCAACGATGCCATCTACCCCACCCTATACCCTGACTTGATGGAAGACAACGGTTTCGTGGCAGGTTTGTTTGGCATCAAGGTTGTCAGCCAGGATGGAACAATCAACACAACCTACCATGGCTATCTGCAAAAGCACCAAAAGATAAGTCTGTGGAGCTACCCTATCGTTTGGATAAAAAATATATTCAAGAAAAAAGAAACAGCCACTGGCGGCAATGGGGAGTTCAATCCCTACATATTGTCAAAGGCTGAAGACCGTATTGCTGAGGCTATAAGGGCAAATGTAATGTTCAGCTTCAATGAGAAGACTGGCGTGGTGACCATTAAGACAAAAGCCCAGGATCCGCTGATTTGCAAAACCCTTGCCGACTCTGTAACCATACACCTGCAGAACTTCATAACAGAATACCGCACCAACAAAGCCCGCATTGACTACGAATACTACAAGCAACTGGCAACAAAGGCCAAGCAGGACTACGAGAGAGTCAGGCAGAAATATGCAAACATGGCCGATGCAAGTACGAACCTAACTCTGAGAAGTGTTGAGATGAAACTTGAAGATGTCGAGAACGACATGCAACTGAAGTTTAATGCCTATACAACCATCAACACACAATTAGAGGCTGCCAAGGCCAAAGTGCAGGAACGCACTCCTGCTTTCACAACGTTTAAGGGCGCTGCCGTTCCTACAAAGGCTGCTGGACCTAAACGGGTAATCTTCGTACTCTTCATGCTGATATTTGCGACATTGATTACCATGGCATACGTACTGCGAGAAGAAGTCTTTGCCATCATCGCCATCAAGAACAACAAATAAGACTTTATTGTGAGAATAGCATTCAAGGAGAAGGCATGTATATCCTTGGAAAAGGAGACTTTGCTCAATTTGCTTATTTGTGTCATTTGGGCATCTGTACTCTTGCAATACGCAAGGGGATTCTTCGCTCACCTGCCATTACTTAAAGACTACTTAGACTCCGCAGAAGCAATATGCGTCGCCATTCCCTTGCTGTTGGCACTGCCGGCGCTTATAAACAAGTTCTGCATGGCCGACTACCTGTTCTATCTCGCAATAGTGGCATATTATTTCGCATCATACGCATTCTTTCCCGAAAACTCTGAATACCTGACGGAATACGCGTTCCAGTGCATCTGCTGCGTATTCCCATTTTACATGTATGGACGCTTGGTAAATATAGAAAAATGGTTTGACACTTTTGCATGGCTATCAACAGCATGCATCTTGGTCAACGTTTTCTACTTCTTCGTATATGCCCAGGACAATAAAAACATGGAAGACATTGCCGGAGAGGACAACATGTATGCAGCCTACCGGCTTATGCCGCACGTAGCCTTCATGCTGTGGGCATCACTCGAGAAATTCAGAATATGGAAAGTTTTCACATTTGTCTGCGGCTTCCTGTTCCTTCTGTCATGCGGAACCAGAGGCCCGTTTGTATGCATAGGCTTCTTTGGCGTAATCTACTTTTTCTTTTACATGAATTTCAAGGGAGCCATATATATTAAACTCGGAATAATTGCAGTAATAGCAATAATAATTGCCAACCTTACCAACGTAATCTACTTCCTTGTAAAGACATTTACAGGCTTAAAGCTCAGCACCAGAATTCTGGAGAAGATCGTTACCGGCGAACTGGGAAACGACTCATACCGTGGAGTCCTACGCGACCAGTTATATACTGTAATTGGCGACGGCGAACACTTCTGGGGACTGGGCATCTTCGGAACGATGAACTATGGCATCATCTATCCGCATTTCCTCACATTGGACTTTTATTGCACCTTTGGCTATTTTGTGGGTATCATCCTGCTGACACTTCTTGGATTGCTTATTGCAGGGGCATTATGGCTCTCCAGAGGAAAAAAATCACAAATCTTCATTGTGTTTTTGTTCTCCATAAGCATCATAAAGTTGTTCCTTAGTAACAGTTTCATTCTCGAGCCATTCTTTTACTTTCTTATAGGTGCCTGTGCAAGAGAATTCATTATCTGGCTTCCGACAAGAACAAAGATTTTTTCATCGAAATAAAAGTACTATATGGATCAGCCGGAAAGAAATAACAAGAGGATTGCGAAAAACACCTTTTTCCTATATACACGCATGGTAATAGCGACTGTGGTGTCACTATTTACCGTGAGAGTTATTTTCAATGCACTGGGGGTTGTCGATTATGGCATTTACTTCGCTGTCGGAGGCATTGTCCTCTCCATGACATTCATACCAAAAGTCCTGGCACTGGCATCACAAAGATTTTTCTCTATATCAATAGGAAAGAAAGACCTGACAGAGCTAAAGAACTATCTCACTGCGATAGTTTCCGTATATGTAATACTGTCTGTAGTCATCATAATAATTGCAGAAACCGCTGGCCTATGGTTTTTAAACACCCAGATGACAATTCCGCCAAGCCGTCTTACAGCAGCCAACATCACTTATCAATTATCCGTTGCGGCCTTTATAATAACCATCCTGTCAAGTCCTTACCAGGCACTTATTGTTTCCTATGAGGAGATGAAGGTGTTTGCCTACATAAGCATTTTAGACGTCGTTCTCAAACTGGTCATTGTCTTGTTTCTACTGATTGACGTGTCAATGGACAAGCTTGTCGTCTATGCTATCCTGATGCTGGTAACTACATTCGCTTCTAACATCATATATTATATTTATTGTAAACGCAATTATCCAGAAACATTTGACAAAATCAAATGGGAATGGGTAAGGATAAAATCGATTCTTAGCTATTCTTCTTGGACTATGTTCGGCACACTTTCTGGAATCTGCTCAAACCAGGGTATCGGCATCCTGTACAACATTTTCTGGGGGCCTGTTGCCAATGCTGCTTTTGCCATTGCGACGCAAGTCAGCAATCAGGTGAACATGTTGGCATACAATTTCTTCACTGCCGTCAGGCCTGCACTGACAAAGAGCTATGCGACTGATGACAAGGACTATACCAAAAGCCTCTTCTTCACAAGTTCAAAAATGATTTTCCTGCTATTACTGGTAGTAATTCTCCCATTTTATATTGAGGCAGAAGAAATCTTAAAAATATGGCTTGGCAGTGTAGAGCCATACATGGTGCCGTTCGTCAGGCAGATGCTGATATTTATTATGATCCTTTCTCTTAGCAATCCCATAACTGCAATAATGCAGGCTGCCGGTGCCGTAAAACAATATCATGTTGCCGTAGATGGCTTTACCCTTGTCAGCCTACCGATTGCTTTCATCTTCTTGAAGTCAGGATGCAATGCTGTACACGTCTTGTACATATTCAATACTGTTTTCCTTATCGCACACTTCATAAGAATTATTCTCTTGAACAAAGTGGCACCTTATATTACAATACGGGAGAACCTGAAGTTTTTAGGCATTCCATTTATCTTTGTTACAGCTCTCTCCACGGCAGTATCAGCCTACTTGAAAATGCTAACAGACACTGGTATTATATCACTCATCTGCACCCTTGTCTGTACAACTATTTCCATTATAGTTTCAAGCTACTATATACTGTTAACAAAAGAAGAAAAAAAGAAGATTACAATTATTTTACAGAATAAATTCCTACGCACTAAATCATAAGCAACAATGATAAGCAGGCGAATATATAGCTTTATTTCTGACATATCACGCAGGAAAAACATATTGAGGTCACTGTGGCTATCAACATTATTCTGCAAATGCCCCAAATCGGTATATTTCGAAAAAATCGGTTTGCTGAGGACAACGAACCGCATCAGCATAGGCGAGAATTGCAGATTTCACGATTACATCTACTTAACAGTATGGGGAGACAATAAGAAAGAGGTTGTCATCGCAATAGGCAACAACTGCAACTTCGGAGCGTTCAATCATATAACAGGTACCAATCACATTGAGATAGGCGACAACTGCCTAACGGGCAAATGGGTAACCATATCAGACAACAACCACGGTTCTACAGAAAAAGATGTGTTAGAAATACCACCAATAAAGCGGCCCATCAGCAGCAAAGGACCTGTTATTATCGGAAACAATGTCTGGATTGGCGAGAAAGCAACGATACTTAGTGGTGTCACAATAGGCAATGGGGCTGTCATCGGAGCAAACAGCGTAGTAACAACAGACGTACCACCATACGCCGTAGTTGCAGGTAACCCTGCTAAAATCATAAAGAAGCACAGTGTATGAAACCAGCAAGAGATATTATGAACAGGAATTCCAGTTTTGAACTTCTCAGGCTAATACTAATGCTAATGATTGTCATCCACCACTGTATTGTGGTTGGCCTTGGCTTAGAAGGACTTAGCCCACAATATGACTGCAGCCTGACAGTGACGAATGATGACGTCCCATTGATGCTACTAATAAACAGTTTCTGCATAGTAGCAGTAAATGTATTCATACTTATGTCGGGATATTTCGGCATAAAAGTAAGAACAAGTAAAGTACTAAGCCTCCTGTTTTCCATATTCTTCTACACGATTCTGTTCACTACCCTGCCGTTTGTCTTTCAAGGCAATCTCTGGGAAGGGCTGAAAAAACTGGACTTCTTTGCACAACAGTCCAACTATTGGTTCATGAGAGAATATTTCATCTTGATGCTATTCAGTCCACTGCTAAACTACGGTATTCAAAATTATTCCAGAAAAAATCTTCACTTATTTATTGCCGGTCAGATATTTGTAGCATGCTATTTAGGCTTCGTTTTTGGACGCTCGGCAAACCAGAACGGCTACAATTTCGTAAACTTCATATTATTATATACAATCGGAGGATATTTAAGAAAATATACCATAACAAAAATAGAGAAATCATGGGGGCTTGTATATGTAGCATTTTCGCTAATTACTGCCATGATGTGCATATATTTTTACAATAAAGGAGCAAATGAAGCAGCCTGGAGGCTTACTTTTTACAACAATCCAATGATTATACTGGCTTCAATAGCCCTATTCATGTTTTTCAAATCAGTAAAAATACAGAACCAATACATCAATAAGGTTGCCAAAAGCTCTCTTTCCATATATCTGTTTGGCTGTGCAACTATAATTCTGAATAGCACTTCTGGCATAACAAGACACCTTTATTTGCAATTTGGCAACGACAAAGCTGCATTTCTGCCGTTACTGGCTGCCATATCACTTATTACAGCCTTTCTGGCTATCCTCATTGACCAGGCAAGGCTATATATATGGAAGAGAATTGAAAGAAGAATCTCACAAAACACCATATAAAGCATTATAATTCGCTATTTTTTTTAACATCTAAGATTATTTATATACCTTTGTAAGCCACAAAAGCAAAGCTCCTAACGTAATGAAAGCAAAAGTTTTAGCATATTATCTTCCACAATTCCATCCAACTCCAGAGAACGACCAATGGTGGGGAAAGGGGTTTACAGAATGGACGAATGTCGCAAAAGCGAAACCTCTTTTCAGGGGACACCACCAGCCCCACATACCCGCAGACTTGGGTTTCTATGATTTGAGGCTGCAAGAGCCACGCATTGCTCAGGCAGAAATGGCAAAAGAGTTTGGCATATCAGCTTTCTGCTATTGGCATTATTGGTTCGGCAAAAACAAAAAGCTCTTAAATTTCCCTTTTGAAGAAGTTGTACGTACCAAGAAGCCAGACTTCCCATTTTGCTTAGCATGGGCTAACCACAGCTGGTATAGCAAGCAATGGTCTTCTAACTCCACAGGCCATATAATGCTTGAAACTGCAACCCTGTTGATGGAACAGAAATATGAAGGAATAGAAGACTACACCACACACTTCTATGACTTACTGTCAGCATTTAAGGATGACAGATATTTTAAGCTTCATGGAAAGCTTTTGTTTGTGATTTTCGACGCAGACAACTTCACAGATTTCCCAAGGTTCAAACAAGTATGGAATGAGCTGGCAAAAAAAGAGAATCTCCCAGAGTTTTTCTTTATAGCACATTACATTGTTTTCAACACTGGAGACAAATTAGAGAAATACAAGTCCATGGGCTACGACGCTGTCAATTTCTCACTGCACGCCAAACCATTCTCGCTCCCGGAGAATTCTACAAAAATAATGGAAATAATCCGGAAACATTTTACATTGGGGCCAAAAATCGTGGACTATAAAAAGGCAATTCAAATCATGGACAGCCCTCTTTATGAGCATGAAGACATCTTCCCCACTATTATCCCTAATTGGGACCATACGCCCAGGAGCGGCCGTTTCGGGCGCATGTTCAAAAACTGTACTCCCGAACTTTTTAAAGAGCATGTAAGAAAAACCATAGAGAGAATAAAGAACAAACCAGAAGAGGACCGTGTTATTTTCCTAAAATCATGGAACGAATGGGGAGAAGGCAATTATCTGGAGCCTGATTTGGAATATGGGACTGCATTTGGCGAAGCCCTAAAGAATGAATTATAAAAACAGACTGTTATGGCTATTTGTAAAGGCAAGAAACAATACGATTATCTTATTGTCGGAGCCGGACTCTACGGTTCGACATTTGCCTTTTTTGCCAGACAACGCGGCAAAAAGTGCATTGTTATTGACAAGAGAAATCATCTTGGAGGAAATCTCTTTTGCGAAAACATTGAAGGCATCAATGTCCACAAGTATGGAGCACATATCTTCCATACTTCCAACAAGTCCGTATGGCAGTTTGTAAACTCATTAGTTGAATTTAACAGATACACCAATTCTCCTGTCGCCAATTATCGTGGAAAGCTCTATAACCTGCCCTTCAACATGAACACATTTTACCAGATGTGGGGTGTCACTACGCCCGAAGAGGCAGCAAAAAGAATTGAAGAAGAGAAAGACAGTGTCAGGAAGTCGCTTGCTGCGGCCAACATTTCAGAGCCTCGCAATCTTGAGGAGCAGGCCATGATGCTTATTGGGCACGACATCTACGAAAAACTGATTAAAGGCTATACTGAGAAACAGTGGGGACGCAAATGCACAGAGCTTCCCCCGTTCATCATAAAGCGCCTGCCTGTACGCTTTACCTTTGACAACAACTATTTCAACGATCTGTATCAAGGCATTCCCATCGGTGGGTACAATGGTTTGATTAATGAACTCCTCAACGGCATCGAGACTCGCACAAGCACAGACTTCTTTGCCAACCGCCATGAACTGGAGAGTCTGGCAGACAACATTGTCTTTACTGGCAGACTCGACGAATATTACGACTACTGTTACGGACATCTTGACTACCGTAGCCTGCGTTTCGAGCATGAAACCCTTTGCCGTCCCAATCATCAAGGCAATGCTGTTGTAAACTACACTGATGCCACAGTGCCTTACACCCGTATCATCGAACACAAGCATTTTGAGATGTTTGGCAACGCCGTCTACGAATGTCCCAAGACCGTCATCTCTCGTGAATATCCGACGGAATGGAAAGAAGGGTTTGAGCCTTACTATCCAATCAATGACAATCGCAACAATGCTCTGGCAGAACAGTACAGCAAGCTGGCTGCAAACGAAAGAAACGTCATCTTTGGCGGCAGACTGGCAGAATACAAGTACTACGACATGGCTCCTATCGTGGAAAAAGTCATGAACACAGACATTCCATAACTTACGACAACTCACTGTAATGGAGACGACAGCATATAGCTTCACCATAATAATTCCGCACTACAACATTCCACAGCTGCTGAGACGCTGCCTGCGCTCTGTCCCACAAAGGGATGACGTTCAGGTAGTAATCGTCGATGACAACAGCACTGGCGATGCTGCCTCCGAACTAAAAGCCGTGGAAGCAGAATTCCCACAGCACACATTCCTCCATCTTTCTCAGAATGGCGGCGGCGGGCATGCCAGGAATGCCGGCCTTGACAAGGCCCTTGGCCGCTATGTTCTCTTTGCCGACGCTGACGACTTCTTCAACGAGTGCATATCTGACATTTTCGATGATTACAAAGATGCCGACTACGACCAAATATATTTTAAGGCAAATTCCACTGACACTGACACTTCTTTGCCAGCCCACCGTGCCGACCATCTAAACCAATATATAGACAATTTCCTTAACGGCACCGATGCCGATGGCTGTCAGCTTCGCTATCTCTTCGGCGAGCCGTGGGCCAGAATGGTAAAACGAAGCATGATTGCCGAGCAAGGCATACGCTTTGAAGAAACCACCATCCACAACGACACAGCCTTCGGCTATCTTACAGGCTATCATGCACAGAGCATACATGCCGACGAACGGCAGCTTTACTGCGTGACTGTCCGCCAAGGTTCGGTATCTGTAACCACAAGCATTGACAGAATCATAACACGCGTTGAAGTCTTTGCACGGGCAGAACGATTTCTACGACAGCACGGCGTCAGCACAATACCCATTGCACACTATGAGCAGTTGGCAAAGCTTGTCAGATATCGCCAGTTCTCCACTTTCAGCAAAGGAGTCACTGCTATGAGGGCTACGGGTTTTTCGCGCTTTCATATTTACAGCAGAGTGTGCTATAAGCTTTGGCTGATGATAAAATTCAAAATTTTCAAATCCTGATATAACCATGAAACTACTTACTGTCTCCATAGCAGGCTACAATGTAGCGGCATTCATCCGACAGACCCTTGACTCACTCTGTTGCAAGAACATGGAGAGGCTTGAGATTTTTGTCGTTGACGACGGTGGAAGCGATGCCACTCTGCAAATAGCCCAAGACTATGCCAAACGCTATCCCGACAGCATCATTCCCGTGCATAAGGATAATGGAGGATGGGGATCTACCGTCAACTACTCCATAAAACATGCATCGGGAAAATACTTCAAGCTACTTGACGGTGACGACCATTTCGACACTGCCAACCTGGACCTGCTGTTAGACTATCTGGAACATGCCGACACCGACGTTATCTACACTCCCTACAGGCTTTTTGATGACAAGACAGGCAGTCAGGTTGAGATTTCCGATATAACAAAAGACTTTGACACTTTTAAGGCTTACAATCTTAGCGAATTGAACGTCAGGGAGGGCGTAGAGATGCATGCGCTCACATTCAAGACTTCCATTTTGCAGAACAACAACGTGCAAGTAACCGAAAAGTGTTTCTATACAGACAATGAGTACCGCACAAAAGGCCTTGCCTTCAGTTCAACCATTGTTTTCACCGACTTTCTGCTCTATCATTATCGCGTAGGACGCGAAGGGCAAAGCATTGACGTTGCCGGCATGCGAAAGCACTACAAGGACAGTATTATGGTAGCCAGGGAACTCATAGAATTCCACAAAAAAAGCAACACCAGCCTGCCGCCATGCGTTGAATACTGTGTTGAGAATGCAATCAGTTTCACCTATCTGATGCTAATCTTAATAAAGGAGCGTGAAGGACTTCGCAAATTCGATGAGTATGTAAAAAATCAGGGAGCTTATTATTACAGAAGTCCCATAAAGAATGTCAACCTGCTAAGACGGATGAATTTTCATTGCCTCATCATTATCTCACTGATGACCAAGCTCAGGATATCATTAAATCCAATTATCAAAAAAATAAGGAAGTAAGAAAGAGAGATAGTTCTTTATGTCCAAACGACTCCTATTTATCACGCGGTCGCGCCTTAGCGAGAACAACGGCGGCGCAAATGCCACCAAGGGATTCATCAGGTGCTTTGCATCATTGTTTGAAGACTGCTCCATAATATATCCCGGAACGGACGACGACGGGGATGCGATACCACAAAACGTCAAGCGGTTTCCATATCGCGACGACAGAAGCAAGGTACGCAAGGGCATCGACGTCTACAGAGGCATCATCTGTGCCAACAATCCTGTTGTCAGAAAACACCTCAAGGCGCACGGCTATGACATCATCGTCATCGACAACAGCTTTTCTGGCAGCTCGCTGACCAGTGAGATAAAAGCCACCGGGGCAAAGGTGATAACCATCCACCATAATGTAGAGCGCGACTACCAGCACGACAACCGCAAGGAGTATTCCATCAGCTTCAGACTGCCCTATCTCCATTACGCCATAAAGTCTGAGCGGGAGTGGCTGCTGAACAGCGACGTCAACATAACCCTGACGCCGAAAGACGCTGCGACTTTCCAATCTTGGCACAAGGACAAAGACCTGCATCTGCACACCTGGGGCGTCTGCGAATACCGCCCTATTGCCGACAAGACATTCGAACCCAAGGGAGACAATCTGACTTTTGCCATCACCGGTTCCCTGTGCTTCATGCAGTCGCTGCATCCTATCATGGAGTTCGTCAGCCGGTACTGGCCGCTGCTGAAGTCGCTCTATCCTGCTGCGCGGCTAATCATCGCCGGCCGCAACCCTGCCGACATACTGCTGGGGGAATGCAGCAGGCAGCAGGACATTTCTGTCATTCCAAACCCCGACGACATTGGCGCCGTCATCAGGTCTGCCAACTATTACATCTGCCCCATCAATGCCGGCAGCGGACTGAAGCTACGCCTTCTTGACGGTTTCAAGCAGGGCCTGCCCGTGCTATGCCACGAAGTGTCGGCTGCCGGGTATGAGCGCATGACTGAAAGCGGCTGCCTGTTTGTATATCATGACGAGCAGACCTTTTCCGCAGCCCTGCAGCGCATGGTTAATGCTCAGAATGCGGCAGCTGACATCTACCAGCTGTTCCGCCAACAGTTCTCCACAGAAAATGCCACAAACAGGCTGCAGACGATTCTTAAGGAAGAGCATCTTCTATGACAAGGTAAGTCTGTCTTGCAGAGATAATTCTGTAACATGCAGAGATAAATTTCCCCGGTATGCACATTTGTGTCCAACAAATTTGCGTACCGGGACTTTTTGTTGTACTTTTGCACAGAAACAACAACACCAGAACATCCTTTCAAGGAAAAAGCAACTGCAAAGGGAAAAAGGATAATTGATGAAGGTAGCTTATTTAGGCAAGATACAACTGTCGGACGTCGACCTGTCATACCTGCACGAGGCTGAGCAGATGGCAGACATTACGTATATCATGGAAGTAACCCCCAGGTTTCTGAAAGGGCCTGCTTTCAATATTGAACGCATCTATCCAAAGAGCGGCATCTTCAAGGCCACTGATGCCTACCCGGAATTCAGAAAGCTGGGCGGATTCATAAACATGGACAAGTTCTATGTCGTCAACACCTGCGGCCACCTATGGCAGCTGAAAGCCTTCTGGACAAACCTGCTGCTGGTGCTATTCCTGCTTCGGCGGAATTTCGACGCCATCCATCTGGTATGGCCGCCGAATATCTACGAGTTTGTTCTCTACGCCCTTAAAGGCAAAATGCTGCTCACCGTCCACGACCCTTTCCCGCACTCCGGACTGGACACTTTTATAGTCAGGCTGCGCCGTAAGTTCGCATTCATGCTCATTCCGCGCCTCATCATTCTCAACAAGTCACAGCGGCTGGACTTCCTGAAATACTATAGCCTGTCGCCAGAGCGCGTCATCGACAGCCAGCTGAGCAGTTACACTTATCTGCGCACTGTCACTCCCGACACCGAGGGCATCCCTGCCAAAGACAGCTACATCCTATTTGCCGGAAAAATATCACAATACAAAGGCCTCGACTACCTCCTGCCGGCAATGCAGCAGGCTGCGCGGCAGTGCAACGACTGCAGGCTGGTGGTGGCCGGCGGCGGCAATTTCCACTTCGACATCACTCCCTACCTGTCGTGCGGCTACATAGACATCCGCAACCGCTTTATTCCCGACAGCGAGCTGGTAGCGCTTATAAAGAACTGCCGCTTCATGGTATGTCCCTACACGGATGCCACGCAGAGCGGAGTCATCATGTCGGCCTTTGCCTTCTGCAAGCCCGTCGTGGCAACCAACGTCGGAGGGTTGCCGGAAATGGTCAGCCACCAGCGCTATGGACTTATCGTCAAGGAGAAAGACACCACCGCACTGGCAGAAGCCATCACTGACCTTTGGACGCATCCCGACAAGACAACTGCGTATGCAGAACAAATTGACAGCGACTATAGTTCTGGCGACAAGTCGTGGTGTCACGTGGCACAAATGCTTTGCCAAGAATATCAGCACACGGCAAAATAAGCATGCTGAAGAAATAGCCGCCCGGACACAATAACACAGGCACTGATTACGTTACATTTAATGAACGGCAAAAGCACTGAGAAGGCATGGAGACAAAACTGTCTGTCGTAATAGTTGAATACCGCAGCATTCCGGAAATCCGCGAGTGCGTGGAGGCTCTGAAAAGACACCTTGACGTGCCTTACGAAATTATCGTGTCTTCAAATTCCTGCTACTCAGAAGAGGAAAGGCAGCAGGCTGATACCGGCGAAGAGCATGTGCGCTGGCTCTTCAACGACAGGAACGGCGGCTTTGCCTACGCTATGAACCTGGGGCTGAAGGTGGCTAAGGGGAAATATCTGGCCATCATGAACTCCGACGACATTTTCAACTCCGACATCAGCGGCATGACCGACTTCATGGATGCCCATCCCGACGTAGGCGCAATAGCTCCACAGATGCGTGACAAGGAGGGAACCATCCAGGACACTGCGCGGCCATACGTATCACTGCCGCGGTACGTATGGCGACAGATGAAGCGCATTGCCGGACGCAAGTCGAGCATTCTCGACGGAAAGTTCGACTACAGCCTTGTACAGACCGTCGACTGGGTGATTGGGGCTTTCATCATGGTGTCACGAAAGGCTTACGAAGCCACTGGCGGACTGGACGAGCGCTATTTCATGTATGCCGAAGACCTTGACTGGTGTACGCGCATCCGGCAGCAGGGCCTTGAAATAGTCTATTTCCCCAAGATATGCATCACATACAAGGGGTCGCGCCGCGCACGCTCCAGCTCCAAATATGCTCGCATCTTCATTGCCAGCCACATAAAATACTGGAAGAAATTCGGCTTCCTGTGGGGCTATCCGAAGAGGAAGGAGCTGACCTTTAATTCTTAATCCGCCGTCCCGGAATTCCATCCATCGGCCTCGATGCTTCGACGGCTGACATCTATGCCTTGCGACGGCAATAGAGCAGCAGGCCGAATATTAAAAGGCTGACAGGTAATACTATTTTTCCAAGCCTTGCCAGTCAGCGGTAGCCCATGTTGAGCAAAACTTTGTCAACCGTATTAAGACTCTCGCTGACTTTAGTCTCGTCGGCATTGATAATGTCCTTTAGTTCGGCAACAGTGCCATCGGCAATGGAACGCGCTGGATTTTGATACATTTTCAAATACAGCAGCTGGGCTTTTAGGCGGAGGATGCGCTTCTGCAGCTCTTCATCGCCCACGGCCTTGCTGAGAGCCTTGCGCATCAGAGACAGGCCACTGTTTACAAAGCGGTCGTTGTAAAGCGACAGCCTCTCGTGAATGTTTATGGTGAAATGTGTATCGGGCTTTACGCTCCTGTTGCACAGTTCGTAATATCGTCTGACATAGGGTGCTGAATTTCCGTAATAACCGTCAATAAATATGGCGGCAAGGGAGTCTACGTTCTGGTATGGGTTCCAGAGCAGTTTGGCAATCATCCACTGCTTCAGCTCAGAGAATTCGCCCCAGCGGACGTTGTGACAGCCTTCCTCCATAACGCCTATGACGTTGGAACGGCTGAAATAGCGGAAGTTGGCAGCCATAGTCTTGAAATTTGGGAATGGCAACAGGTAATGGCGGAAGCATGTGGAATAGTCCCATATATATATGTTGCTGCCAAGCTTCTGCCAGTTGTTCATGTCGGCAATAAAGCTTTCGTTTTCCGGACACGACTCCAGCGGATGAGCCATGCAGCACTCGATGTTGCACAGGCGGATGACGACATTCTTGCGTGGTCTGATACCGCTGGTGGGCGCATGGCGGGTGTATTTGTAGGCAAAGGTACCAACATACTTGTCTGGAAAAACTTTCTCTACTTCGCCAGCAACCTGATTGACAAGCCAGAGCAAGGCTCCCGACTGGCCTCCATAGCGTTCAGCCAACTTCTTGCAGTCATCGCACTCGCAAGGCCACGGATTATCGTTCTGCGACAAATCGTAACACCAATAGCCGGGATTGTTCTTTATGGCAGCAAGGAAGTTGCGTGTCAGTTCCTGCCGCATTGCGCTGTTGGAAAGGCACAGCTGTGCCTTGTCCGACCGCTTGCCATTGAAAACGCTGAAATACTCTGGGTGGTCCTTGAAATACTTTTCCGGCGGTATAAGCGTCTGAAAGGTATGTATGCCCCAATAGGCAGAAAAAGAACCATACTTGTTCTGCGCCAGCAAATATTGAGTATTTATCTTGTTATGAGCTGCCCAGTCATGGTGCCACAGGGCATCGTTATAGAAGTCCAGGCGCTGGCGGACGACAGGCTGTTCTGAATGCCGAAGACTACCAAGTTGGCAGTTGCTCTTCTTTGGTATCCGGGTACAGCTGCTTGTGAGCCAGTGGACACCCAGCTCACGCTCCAGGAAAGAGAACACGCCATACATCGTGCCACGCTCGCTGCCGCCATAGATGTACAGGTCGTCGCCAATGGTCTCGTATGTGTATCCCTCATCGGCAGCTGCAGGCTTCTGTCTGCCAGTCCTGCTGCTCCACCCTACATGAATATGCCGGCCAGTCCCTGCATCAGCGACTATTGGCAGCTTGATGCCGCTGATTTCGGCAAGCACTTGCTGCAGTTCCGCTGCTGCCGTCCTTTCTGTCAGCGATGCCGATGCCGGAAGCTGTATGCTGTAATCGCTCTTGCCGTCCTTGAACAGCCAGAAGGCACTGGCCGGCTTTGCCATCAACAATGACATCAGTACAATGCCTGACATTATGCAATAATTCACTCCACGCAGGGCTTTCTTATTGTGTTTCATGAGCATTAATAATGACTATTTTTAAGTTTCGACGGTAAAGATAGCAAAAATGCCGCATAAATGTCTGTCGGCAATACAATATTTCAGCAAACATTAACGTTTTATAGTAAAAAAGCAGCTTCGGCCAATGACAATATATCTACTCGTAGCATTTTTACTTAGTACTCTCTGCGGATTTATCTTCACGCCTCTCATTCTTGACTTCTGCAAGAAGAAGAGGCTCTACGACATTCCCAACGAGCGCAAGGTGCATAAGAACGCTGTGCCACGGCTTGGCGGCATTTCGTTCCTGCCAAGCATGTTCCTGGCTTTCACGCTGGTGATTGCCGTGCTTGGAATAAGGCATGAACAGACGGTGACAGTCAACATGTGGAGCATCAGCTTTATGCTGGGCCTCACAATAATATATTGTACTGGCATCATCGACGATCTCATTGGGCTTAATGCAACTACTAAGTTTGCTGCCCAGATAGTGGCTGCGTGCCTGCTGCCGGCCATGTCTCTTTACATCAACAACCTTTACGGGCTGTTCGGCATCTATGAAATACCCGTCTATGTAGGCATGCCGCTGACGGTGTTCCTGATAGTGCTGATAACCAATGCCTTCAATCTCATCGACGGCATTGACGGCCTTGCCTCAGGGCTTGCCCTGATAGCATTGGGCGGATTTCTGGTTTACTTCACGTCATACAACGTCTACGCCTACACATATTCCGTGATTATTGCAGGCATGATGGGTGCCGTTGTGGCTTTCATGTATTTCAACACTTTCGGCAACGTCGAGCGGAACACAAAGATATTCATGGGCGACTCCGGCAGCCTGTCGCTGGGCTTCTTCCTTGGCGTACTGGCCATAAAGTGCACGATGGACAACACACGTGTCTGGGAAAGCCGCCCGGAGGCTCTGCTTGTAGCCATGACGCTGCTGTTCCTGCCCACCATCGACGTTGCGCGTGTCACTCTCTACCGCCTGCTTCACCACAGGCCTATCTTCAGTGCCGACAAGAACCACATCCACCACAAGCTCATGCAGGCGGGCCTCACACAGCACCAGACGCTGATTGCCATTCTGCTGTTGGACGTGCTGTTCATTGCCTTCAACTTCGTGACCTACAGCTATCTTCCTTCTACAGTAATTCTGATTGCCGACATTGCGCTGTTCAGTGCAGCCGTTGCCGGCATTAACCTACGTATAAAGTCAAAAGCATGAAACGCGTCTTCGACATATTGCTGTCAATAATCTGCCTGCTGATATTTTCACCGCTGATATTGGTCTGCTATCTGGCCATCAAGCTCAGCGGCGGACCGGCAATATTCGTCCAGGAGCGCATCGGCAAAGGTGGAAAGCCGTTCAACATCTACAAGTTCCGCACCATGATAGTAGATGCCGAGCGCGACGGCGAACAGCTCTACCAGCATGAGAACGAGACGCGCATGACACAGATAGGCAAATACCTGCGCAACCACCACCTTGACGAGCTTCCACAGTTGTGGAACGTGCTTAAGGGAGACATGTCGTTCGTGGGCTACAGGCCCGAGCGCAAGTATTACATTGACCAGATAATGGCCATCGACCCACGCTACGAACAGCTCTACGCCATCCGCCCCGGCGTCACCAGCTATGCCACGCTGTACAACGGCTACACTGACACGATGGAGAAAATGCTGCGACGCCTGGAAATGGACCTGTACTATCTGGAACACTGCTCGCTGTGGTTCGATGCGAAGCTGCTCATAAAGACTTTTTTGAGCATCGTCTCTGGCAGGAAATTCTAATATCGCCGGAAGTTCAGGCGCAGCGAGTCGGTTTCAAGCTGCATGCTGTTGCTGCCCAGATAGGCTATTCTGAATGCCGGCCGCAGGCTGCGCATGCCGTAGGGGTGCAGGTCTGCCGGATCCGGAAGCCTGATGTCGCCGGCATCGCGTGCGGAATAATAAAAATCGTGAAGCCACAGGCTGTCGCCGCTCTTGTCGAAGAAGCTGACTATGTCGCACGGATCTGTATCAGACATGCAGCGAATCTCAACAAGATGTGCCTGGAAAGCCCATGTCACTTGCTGCTGTCGCACATCGGCAGTTCCTCCGCCGGGCAGTGTGTCTACGCTTGCCAGCTGCCAGAAGCCGTCGATGCTGCCATTGCCTGAGGTGTGGAACTCACAGGCTGTTGCCAGCATGAACAATGATAATAATATAGTGAGCTTCCTCATTTCCTTAATATTCCTGTTTTCGTTACCGTCAGCTGCATTCCGCTGTTGTGTCCGTAAATTCCGCCGGAGTCGAATGCAAAGCCTCCCTTTACAGTCCATCCGCCACGGACAGGACGATAGCAGGCTTCGGCCAGCAGCGACACGTTTTCCTCAGGGTCGATGAAAATCTTGCTGTAAGTGCCATAGCCGCGCTGCCATGTCAGCAGCAGCCTGTAGGACAAGCGCTGGGCAGGCTGTCCGCCTACGCCGAGGTGCCAGGCCACGAAGCGGTTGTTCTCGACAGCCACCTGATGGTCGTCGTTATAGAGTGGCGAAAGATAGAGCGGATTGCCCATAACCATTCCCCAGTGCTGCCAGCCGGCCTGCAGGGAGTGATTATAGTAGTGGTCGCGTCCGCCGACGTGTTCGCTGATGTTGCGCGTATGGTCGTGGTAAACGGGGCCGCTCTGATATTTGGTGTGCAGGTATTCCACCACGATGTCCTGCAGCCACGGCACCTGCTTAAGCTTAAGTTCTGCGCCAAGCATGACGTCCTGCAAGTCGTAGATGAAGTATCGCTGACGCTTCTTGGCATTCCACTCGTCGCCGCTGCCATAGCCGTCGTAGTCCATGAAGAGCATGGCGCTGTGGTCTTCGAAGTAGCGGTCAAAATATATGCCAAGGTTCCAGCGGCGCTGGTCGATGTTCAGCCTGCCCACCCAGCTGCCCAGGTGGTTGCCGGCATTGTTCTGCCAGTAGCTGTCGGTGGCATCGAAGCCGCCGCTGGTCAGCGCATTGGTAAAGCCGCTCAGCCCGCGGTCGTTGCTGATTATGCTTTCGCCGTTTTTGTCGAACATGTGTGTCGTGCCGCTGAACTGGCATGCCATCTCCAGGCCGAGTTCCATTGTAACCTTCTTCGAGCCTATGCGCAGATAGCCGGCCTTGGAGTGATGAAGCGCATTGGAGGTGTACTTGCTCTGCCGTCCGGTGAAATCTTCCTGCCAGCGCGTGTCCGTAGGATAGCCGTAGGCCAGATGTCCTTTCACTGCCAGCCACCGCCGCGCAAAAGGCACGGGCCAGTAGTCGGGCAAGGAGAGGCGTAGCTGCGGAATCGGCCTGGCATTGATGCCCAGCGTCTGCGGCCCACTGCTCAACAGCTGGTTCTTAAGCTCCATGGGGAACTCGCGGCTGCCAATGGTCAGCAGCCCTTTCAGCCAGCGCACCTCAGCATAAGCCTGCTGGACGACGAAATGCGAGCTGAAGGCTGCCGGCAGTGCCACGTCAAGGCCATAGCCCACAGCCCATCGGCGCAGTGAGTCGCGCTCCAACGGCCGGCTGACGGCTGCACGCAAATAAGCATTGTCGGGACGCACCGAACTCAGTCCGTACCTGTTGGCATTGAGCCACAACGGCGAATGGCTGCCAGACGACAGAGTAGCCTGCATTTCCACACGGTAATGCAAGCTATCCGTCAGCGAATGCTGCTGTGCAGAGACAAGCAGAGGCAACAACGCTGCCAGTATAGCCACCCAACTTTTCATTTGCAGTTGCAAAATTACAAAATAGGTAAGACAATAAGAAATAAAAAGAACTTTATTTCACTTCCAGACGAAAAGTAACTTCGGCTAAGACACTGTTCCAGAAAATAACATGCAGAGATAAAAAATTATCTTCGTAAGATAATTTCGTAACATGCAGAGATAAAAAATTATCTTCGTAAGATAATTTCGTAAGTCATTGAGATAATTCCGTAACTCACAGAGATAAATTTCTCAGAGCTGCAGCGTGCGGACTTCTGCATTCATCATGCGCTGCACTTCGCGCATCTCGCAATGGGCATAGACGGCCAGAATGGCTTTGTTGATGATGCCATGCCCAACGGCCACGACACGCTGGCCGGGAAACGACCTGCGGACAAAGGCAAGAAACTCGCCGGCACGACGCAGCAATGCCTCCTGACTTTCAATGTCGGCAGGCCACGGCAGACCTTGTAGGTCGGGAATGTAGCGGCCTGTGAAGCTGCCCCAGTCGCGCTCGCGCAGCAGCGGAGTGGTGACTACCGGCAGACCATGCGTGGCGGCAATTATCTCTGCCGTCTCGACGGCCCTGCGCAAGTCGCTGGCAACAACGGCATCCAGCGGCTCTCTGGACATGCGCTGCGCCACAGCCTCGGCCTGCTGACGGCCTTTGTCGTTGAGCCGCCCCTGCGTCTGTCCCTGCATAATCTGGCTGACATTGTCGGGGGTCTCGCCGTGGCGAACAAGGAAAAGTGTTGTCTCCATAGTGCTGCGAAATTATAAAAAACTATTCAAAAAAGCGTAAAAAAACAGAAAAAAACTTGGAGGTAATAAATTTATTTCATACATTTGCCAGCGGAGGTAGATTTCCCTGCCTGTATTTAACTAACAGTCATTACTAACTAACTTATTATTACTTTTTTGGAGGTACAACTATGATTACTCAGAATTCCAAGTACGACCGCGAGGAGTACGAACTCAACGAACAGAACAGCGACCAGGAGCAGTTGACTCGCACGGACTCAAGCATCTGGTACACCTAAAATTATCTGGAAAAATCTTGCACATTTGTCCGCTTATTCGTAATTTTGCGCTCATGGAAAAAGCGAATAGCAGCGACATTGCATTCCACACTCCGGCATTCACGTCGGAAAATGTTATCCTTGTCGACGCAGAATACGTCGACAAGGTTGTTTTTAGCCTGACGGTCAACTTTGAGCGCATGCTCGGCAGGCGCATTCCGCAGGCCGACCTGGCCACATGGCTGGAATGTGCGGCAATGGACGGCGGGCTGCGCGAGGGCAGCAACGTCACGCAGGTGGTCCTGATGCACGACGGCAGCAGAGGCCAGATGGAAAACTTTGTCCCCGGCACGTTCAGCGAACTGGACGGCATAGCCTTCAATGGCCGGCTGGGCGAATTTCTCATCAGCTGCGTGAAAGTAGAGGAGACTATGGTCAGCAAGGAGCAGCTCTTCTGCGAGTCGCTGCAGGTCGTTGCCAGCTCTGAAGACGTGAAACGGCTGACAGTGGCCGGCGACACCGAGAACAGCCTCTCCCCCATACGCAAGGCTCTGGCTGCAGCCAACCCCGACATGCACATCACGCTGCTGACGATGCAGCCCGTGACAGGCGGCAATTTCCGGCAGGACATGCTGGGCTACTCGCTGATGGCTGCGCTGGGAATAAGGGCTGAAGAAATCCAGCCACGGTAAGCCTTACGGAAAACGTGACCTGACAAGCGCGGACATTCCCATGACAAGAACAACAGAACAAAGAATATAAAAAAGACTATGAGCAGAGTATTAATGATTGGCGCCGGTGGCGTCGCAACAGTGGCAGCGTTCAAGATAGCGCAGAATGCCGACGTGTTTACCGAATTTATGATTGCCAGCCGCCGCAAGGAGAAGTGCGACCAGATAGTAGAGGCCATCAGGGCCAAGGGACTTCTCTCACCTCTTACCTCTCACCACTCACCTCTGAAAATCCAGACAGCACAGGTGGATGCCGACGACGTGGAACAGCTGAAGGCACTATTCAGCAGCTATAAGCCGGAGCTGGTGATAAACCTTGCACTGCCCTATCAGGATCTGACCATCATGGACGCCTGTCTGGCATGCGGATGCTCCTATCTGGACACGGCAAACTACGAACCGAAAGACGAAGCTCACTTTGAATACTCCTGGCAGTGGGCCTACCGCGACCGCTTCCGCGAAGCAGGACTGACGGCCATACTCGGCTGCGGCTTCGACCCAGGAGTGACAAGCATCTACACCGCCTACGCCGCCAAGCACCATTTCAAGGAAATGCAATACCTGGACATCGTAGACTGCAATGCCGGCGACCACCACAAGGCCTTCGCCACCAACTTCAACCCGGAGATAAACATCCGCGAAATCACCCAGAAGGGACTCTACTGGGAAGACGGCAAATGGGTAGAGACGGAGCCGCTGGAAATACACAAAGACCTCACCTACCCCGGCATCGGCCCGCGCGACAGCTATCTGCTGCACCATGAGGAAATAGAATCGCTGGTGCTGAACTATCCCACCATCAAGCGCGCACGCTTCTGGATGACCTTCGGACAGCAGTATCTGAAACACCTCGAGGTAATACAGAACATCGGCATGAGCCGCATCGACGAGGTTGTCTACGAAGCTCCGCTGGCCGACGACAACAGCACGACACCGCGCACCGTGAAAGTGAAAATCGTGCCGCTGCAGTTCCTTAAGGCCGTTCTGCCAAACCCACAGGAACTTGGCGAGAACTATGAGGGCCAGACGAGCATAGGATGTCGCATCCGCGGCATAGGCAACGACGGCCAGGAACACACCTATTATATATATAATAACTGTTCGCACCGCGCCGCCTACGAAGAGACTGGCATGCAGGGCGTCAGCTACACCACCGGCGTGCCTGCTATGATTGGCGCCATGATGTTCTGCAAGGGACTGTGGAAGAAGCCCGGCGTCTTCAACGTCGAGGAATTCAACCCCGACCCATTCATGGAACAGCTGAACAAGCAGGGACTGCCGTGGAATGAAATCCACGACGGTGACTTGGAACTATAAAAACCAAGCAACGCCACAACCTGACAACACCATAATAAGACAACGAATAAAACTGATAACAAAACAACACACTAACAACAATGGCAAAGAAAGAAGAAGGAGAGGCTATGAACCCTCAGCAGGAGAAACTCAAGGCCCTGCAGGCTGCCATGTCGAAAATTGAAAAAGACTTCGGCAAGGGAAGCATCATGCGCATGGGCGACGAACAGATAGAGAACGTGGAGGTAATTCCTACCGGCTCGATAGCGCTGAATGCAGCCCTTGGAGTGGGCGGCTATCCCAAAGGACGCATTATAGAAATCTACGGCCCTGAGTCGAGCGGCAAGACAACGCTGGCAATACACGCCATCGCTGAGGCACAGAAGCAGGGAGGCATTGCTGCATTCATCGACGCTGAGCATGCTTTCGACCGTTTCTACGCTCAGAAACTGGGCGTAGACGTCGACAATCTGTACATCTCGCAGCCAGACAACGGAGAGCAGGCTCTGGAAATCGCCGACCAGCTGATACGCTCGGCAGCTATCGACATCCTCGTGATTGACTCCGTGGCAGCACTGACACCGAAGAAGGAAATAGAAGGCGACATGGGCGACTCTGCCGTAGGACTGCACGCGCGTCTGATGTCGCAGGCCCTGCGCAAGCTGACGGCAACCATAGCAAAGACTAACACCACCTGCATATTCATCAACCAGCTGCGCGAGAAGATTGGCATCATGTTCGGCAACCCGGAGACTACTACCGGCGGCAATGCCCTGAAGTTCTACGCATCTGTACGCCTGGACATCCGCAAGGTTACCAGCCTGAAGGACGGCGACCAGGTGATTGGCAATCAGGTGCGCGTAAAGGTTGTGAAGAACAAGGTTGCGCCACCATTCCGCAAGGCAGAATTTGAGATTACCTTCGGTGAGGGCATCTCAAAGATTGGCGAAATCGTAGACCTGGGCGTCGACAACGGCATCATCCAGAAGAGCGGCTCATGGTTCAGCTACAACGGTGCAAAGCTGGCACAGGGAAGGGACGCCGTAAAAGCCCTGCTGAAAGACAATCCCGAGCTATGCGAAGAACTGGAGGAAAAGATTATGCAGGCAATAGCCGACAATGCATGACAACACGTCACGCAGACGATTAATACGCAAAGATGAGAGATAGCTGGCTATCTCTCATCTTTGCGTATTGAGAACTCACAGCCACAATACTGCTGATTGTAGAAAGCAAACTGGCGCAGAAGCTCGTTGCGGCGTTCATACAGCCCACCCTTTCGCCAGTTTTGCTCCCAAAAGGCAGTGCCAGACACAGACGCTGCAGCCTGCAGCCCTGCTCTGTTTATCTGCTCAAGGCTCTTCCACCTGGAAGAGGCCAGTGTCGTGGTGAAATACTTTATCCCCTGCTTTGCAGCCATCTGGGCTGCAGCAGTAAGGCGCAACTGGAAGCACTGTTCGCAGCGCAGACCTCGCTCCGGCTCACTCTCAAGACCATGAACACCGCATAGCCACTGCTCGTGGTCGTAGTCGCCGTCTATCCATCGGATGCCAAGGCTATCGGCATGACGCTGGCTTTCCTTCTTGCGGATTTCATATTCCTCGAGTGGGAAGATGTTCGGATTATAATAGTAGATTGTGGGCTGAACGCCATGCGCCAGCAGCCATTCAACAATGGCCGACGAGCATGGTGCACAGCAGGCATGCAGCAGCACTCCGTCGATATCTTCTGGAATATAAAGCGAACTCTTTTTCATTCTTCAGCCTCTCACTACTTACCTCTGGCAACTCGCCTCTTACCTCTCGCCGCTCACCTCTCACCTCTGACAATTTTTACAATCCACGAGCCTTCCAGACAATGTCTTTGGCGGCGTTGATTTCCTGCAGCTTCTTCTCGGCAGCCTTGCGGACATCCTCACCCAGCGTGGCAACACGGTCGGGATGGTGCTTAAGCGCCAAAGTGCGATAGGCTTTTCGCACTTCATCGTCAGTAGCTGAGGGAGAGACGCCCAGCACTTTGTATGCCGACTCCAGATCGTCGTGTCCAAGGCCAAGCAGCGAGTCAATCTCGCCGACGCTCATCTGCAGCCATTGCGCGCACTCCTTCAGTGCTGCAAGCTCAGTGGCATCTACGCTGCCGTCAGCCCTGGCAATAAGCACAAGGAAGTCGAGCATCTGCAGACGCTGTGAATAGTCGGTATGCTGGGCAATCTGCATGCAGCTCTGCATGACATTCCTTCTGAAGACATCGCTGCCCATGCGCTTCTGCTCATCGAAGAGGCGCTTCAGAATTTCATCGGCCTGCATGCGTGCCGCCTCGCCGAAGTTCTGGCGCATGACGTTGCGCACTGCCTCCATCTCAGAATGCATGATGCGACCGTCTGCCCTGATGATGTACGACGCCAGCACGAGCATAGAGAACAGGAAGCTGTTGCGGTTGCCTATGTCGCCAACGGCAGCAGCCTGGTCATCGGTGTTCACTGAGTCGACGACATTATTCAGCAGCATGCCCAGCACTATGCCGGCAAACATGCCTATCGGCCCGGCACTCATCCATCCGATGATGCCGCCAATCCAAGGAGCTAAGCTCATAGTCTACAACAAATCAGTATTTATACAACTTCACGTCTGAATTGAGGCCGCTCTTCACGGGTTCCCAAGAGTCGTAGGTTGTCTTCTTGTAATTAATGTCAACAACGTTAATCTCTTCCATCTTTCTCCACTTCACGCCACGGCGGTCAAGGTCGGCAATGCGGTTTGCCGGCAGGTTGGTGACCTCTATGCGTATCTCGTTGTCGCCCTTGCGCAGAGTGTTCTTGCAGTCGAGCATGAAAGGCACCGACCATGCACAGCCGATGAACTCACCGTTAATGTAGACGCGTGCCGACTCACGGACATCGCCGAGGTCTATCACCCAGCCCTTGGCATCCTTGAGGTCCTTCTTCTTAAGCCTAAGGTGAGTGGTGTAAATGCCCGTACCCATCGTAACCTTTGCGCTGTCGTTGTCGAGAGTCTCCCAAGTCTGCAGCTGCTGCAGCTGGAATGTCTGGCCAACCTTCGGAGCCTCTTCGGTGAACGACAGAGTCCAGGAGCCGTTAAGCGGATATACCTGAGGCTCAGACTGAGCCTGTGCCGGCATTGCTGCACTCTGGACGGCAGGCATCTGAACAGGATCGTCGAAGGTCTGCAAAATCATCGACTCACCGCTGCGCAAACTGATGCGCAGGCCATTGTCGTCGCACTGTGCAGGAGTGATGTCGCCCGTCAGCGGATTGAACCACAGGGCAGCACCTCTCTTCACAGCTGCGACACGGCAGACGCCGCTGATGTCATTAGGCGTCAGATTGGCAATGAAATAGTGATGGCCGGTAGCGTTCTTGCGGCGGATAGCTTTCAGACCGTAAGAAACCTTCATCGGCTCTGGCTTTGCATAGCGGCCCATGGCCTCTGCATCCTCACCATATATAATATAAGGTGCAAGACGCTCTATCTCAGCCTTCAGCTGTGGGGTGATGGTTGTGCCTGTAGGAATTACAAGAGCCTTATAGCGTGTGCCGGCTTCCGTCACCAGCTCACCGTTCTTTATCGTCACCTTAGCCAGCAGGCGGTCGCTGATGTAGTCGCAGTCGAAGCCAGCCTTGTCGATGGCAAGGATGCTCTTAATAAATTCAGGTGCCAGCTTACCCATTGCATGTATGGAGAACTGCATGAGCAACTTGCCGGTGTTCTTGCGCCACATGTCGCGCACTGGCAGATAGACCAGAAAATCATTGTCAGGCTGTCCCCACTGCAGGAAACTCTGGCAGCGCTCCACGTACTTCATGAAGTAGGGAGCGTCGCGCCAGATGCTGTTCGTGGGCGACATGTCGATAGATGCGTAGAACTTCCACCCCGGCCACGGGTCGTCCTTCGGCGAATAGCATGTGCCATGGAAGAACATGTGGTTGACGCCGGCGCAGAACATCAAGTCGAGGTCGGGCTTCAGCTGCGACAGACTGGTGCGGAAGTGTTCCGTCAGCCATGTGAATGTCTCGCTGCTGGTGTATGGCTTGCCGCAGACGTGTGCTGCCGACGGCGCATATTTGAACATGCTGTAGTCGGAATCGTTCTTACGCGTTTTGCCCGGGTCCTTGCGCAGCCCCTTAATGCCAAACTCGCTGAGCCCGAAGCCTTCAATTTCGGGAATGTCTACGGCAGCGTAGCAGTCGATGAGGTTTGCCGGCGAGCCGTGAGCCTGATTGCGCGTGATAGATCCATGCTTGTGCGCCCACGCTGTCCACTGCTCTGTAAAATTCTCCAAGAGCAAGTCGCTGAGTGTCTCACGGTAGTCGCTGACTACTTGGGTGTCGGGTGTTGGATGTTGGGTGTTGGGAATGAGTTCAAAGAAATGGTCCTCCAGCTTGTAGCCGCGGCGTTTCTCAAACTCCTGCAGCAATGTCGGCGTCCACGTAGCGTCGGCCACCTCGTATGAGTCGTTGAAGAAAGTGTGAGGATATGGAGTCCCTGTGCGCTCGAAAGCTCCCTCGATGTGCTTCAGGTAGTTTTCCACGGCCTTGCGGTCGAAATGGTCGATAACCAGTCCTTCGCCGCCAGGAGCTGCGCGCTTCACCTTCATGACGCCGTAGCGGACGTACAGTGCAATGGCCTGCCACTGCGTAGTGTCCACAGGAGCTGCAGCAGTCTTCTTCGCCTTCTTGCCCGTCTTCTTGACAGGCTGCGGAGCCACGGGCGCCCATGTCAGCTTGCCGTCTTTCATGCATTCGGTAACGTCCACCGACTTGCCGCCGGCATAAATCATCACCTTTGCCAGCCGGCAGTATTTCTGGTCCTTTGCCGGTGCCGACAAGTCCAGCTGGCTGGCAGTGCCGGTGAAAGACTTTTCCACGAACACCGCCTTGCAGGCACTTTCTTCCAGCGGCACCCACGGGCCACCGAAGGGCCAGCCTGTGCCTGTTGCCATGTCGACTTCAATGCCTGTCTCGCTGCCATTCTTCTGGACTTCGCGGAGCATTTCCATCCACTTGTCCGACAAGTAAGGAATGTTATTCTTCTGATTACCCTGCACACCGTAAAGCGGAGTTATCTCCACAGCACCGATGCCGTGGTCGGCATACTGCTGCATGTTCCACTGCAGGTTAGCCTTGTCGACTGCCGAGCCAAGCCACCACCAGCGCACTCCTGCCTTTGCTTCCGTGCGTGCCTCAGGCCACGTCTGGGCAACGGCATAGGCGGAGAAATAAGAAATAAAAAATAAGAAATAAAAATTAGAAATCAGAAAATCAGCACATCTCTGAGAATGCGCCTTAAGACTACTATTGCCGTTGTTCATTCTTCCTTCTTTTTAAACAAAACTTCACTTCACCAGCTTGTAGTATTCCGACAAGCCCAGCAGATAGCATCCAGTACCATAGTCCTCGAAGTCGGGGACGCTGGTGAATGTCACGGGCTGTCCTGCCGACGGGTCTTTGCCAGTGCCTTGGTTCCATCCCAGGAAGCCGTTGTTGTGCAGGCACGACTGCAAGGCCTTCCACGCCTTGTCACATGCCGGGCGGTAAGCGTCGGCCTTCAGTAAGCCTTGCTTAATTCCCCAGCTCATGCCATACAGGAAGAGTGCCGTACCGGTCATTTCCGGATTGGGATAGACAGCGTCGCTCACGAGGCTGACATGCCAGAAGCCGTCTTCGTGCTGGCAGTTTTTCAGTGCCTCCGACATCAGCAGGAAGTCGCTCTTCAGCTCCTTGTATTCCTTGCTCTTGGGCGACAGCTGGTTCATCGAGCGCACCAGTGCAGCATACACCCATCCGTTGCCACGGCTCCAGTAGCAGTTCTTGCCGTCCTTCTCCTTGTATGGAGGCACGAAGTCGGCGTCGCGCCACCACAGCCCCTCCTTCAGGTTCAGCAGTCCGCCGCCGCACTCATTGCGCGTCCAGCGGTACATCTTCATGGCGTGGTCAGCATATTTCTTCTGCCCCGTCAGCTTATACACCTGCATATAGAGCGGCATAGCCATCTGTATGGCGTCAATCCACGTCCACCATGCATAGAGAGAATTCACCTGAGTCTTGGCCTTTGGCGTTGTTGTCTGCGTCTTGGTGTTTGGCGTCTGCATCTGGTGGTCCAGGTTGGCAATGACGTTTGCAAGAACGTCCTTATAGTCCTTGCCGGTGAACGGCACCAGTTCTACATACGCCTGTCCGCAGCACTGGTCGTCGGCATCGCATGTCTGCACGCCGTTGCGCGGAGTCCACTTGTGGAAGTCGGCCCATCGCATGGCATAGTCAACATATCGCTGCTGCGGGTCGACGGCGTTGAGGGCCATCAGCCCTTCGTAATAGACGGCACGCGTCCACAGCGACGACGGGCGCACTTTCCTCACATTCGTGGGCAGCGTCGGGTCGCTGTTCTTTTGCATAAAATAATCGTTGGCCCGCTGGGCAGCCTGCAGCACTTCATGCTGGGCAAATGCTGCTGCGACGCTGCAGCAAAGCACGGCGATGGCAAATATTCGTTTCATCGTTCTGTCTGTATTCGTTAATAATTAATGTACAAATATGCTTTCCAATTTCCTATTCCTGTTTCACTTTGTCTCCAGCTTCAGAGTCACAGGCTTGAAGCTGCCGCCCTGTGCCTTGAGGGTAATCTTCGAGGGAGTGCGTCCGGCACGCAGGATGACTACTGCCTGTCCCTGCCAGAGCTGGCGGTGGTCGGCGGTAAACATCTCGTCGCTGCTGATGTCGCCATTGCTGACAGCGACTATCTGTGCGTCGCCGTCGATGGTGAACTGCAGGTCGTCGGCAGCGTTAAGCACGCGCCGTCCCTTGCTGTCGACAGCCGTCAGCACCACATGCTGCAGGTCCATGCCGTCGGCCTTCCAGGCAGAGTTGTCGGTTTCTGCCTGCAGTTTGACAGCCTTGCCGGTAGTCTCCAGTGCGTGGCGTGTAACAGCCTTGCCGCCACGGTAGCCAACGGCTTCCAGCTTGCCCTTCTTGTAGTCTATCTCGCCCCAGCGCAGCTGGTTGCGCATCTTTGCGCCTTGCGGGTTGGGCTTGCGCCCGAGGCTCTTGCCGTTCAGCAGCAGTTCCACCTCGTCGCAGTTGGTGTAGATGTAGATGTTGGCCTTTGTGCCGTCCGTGCGGTTCCAGTTTTCCGACATGCGGTCGTTGCCCATTTTGACTCCGTTCCACATCTCGGCATTCTCGCTCTCCAGGATTGCCAGATGCACCACAGGCTCCTCCGGCTTGAAGAAGGAGCGCATGTAGTAAGCCTTCGGCTTCGGGTCGAGCGAAATGTAGAAGACGCCCTGCGCCCATCCTTTCTGCGGCCATCCCATGCTCTCGCCGAGATAGTCGATGGCGCCCCAGTATGCGAGACCTATCACTCTGTCAAGGTCCATTTCGAAGTAGTTCTGCCCCATTGCCTGCGTCGACGCCTCGCTCTGATAGAATGTCATCCATGGGAAGCGGCGTCCGTCGCCGGGGAAATACATATACCTGTAGTTATACGACTGTATGTCTGTCTCCAGGGCCAGGTTGCAGGGCAGCGAGTCGGTCTGCCAGTTGCGATAGCGGGGGTGCATGGCCACCGTAACCTTGCGGGAGTTGTCGTAGCGCTGGATTATGGGCTTCATAATACGGTAGCATGTCACTCCGAAGTCGTTGAACGGCTGGTTGGGGTCTTGCTGCAGCTCGTTGCCGAGGCTCCACATCACCACGCTCGGAGAATTGCGGTCGCGCTTCACCCACTCTGCCACGTCGTAGGCCACATGGTTCATGAACGGCACGCGGTTGCCAGAGTGCTGGCGCGTCCACTTGTCGTAAAGCTCGTCAACGATGAGCATTCCGTAGCGGTCGCACAGCTCGACGAACTGGCGGCTGTACGGGTTGTGGCTGGTGCGGATGTGGTTCATGCCATACTGCTTCATAAGCTGTATGCGCTTCTCGATGGCCCGCGGGAAGGCTGCTGCGCCCAGTGCGCCCAGCGTGTGGTGGTTGGCATATCCCTTCAGCAGCACTTTCTTGCCGTTGAGCTTCATGCCGAACTGCGGTCCGAACTCGATGGTCCTGATGCCGAAGTGTTCAGCATACTGGTCGGCCACACTGCCGTCCTCGCGCAGCAGTGTCACTTCTGCGCGGTAGAGATTAGGAGTCTCTGTGTCCCAGAGCTGTGCGTTGGCCACCTCCACCTCCGGCAGCTGGAACTCCTCCGTCCTGGATGCCGTGCCGCGCTTGACGGCGGTAGTAGTCTCGCTGACCACGCTGCCGTCGGGGGCATATATCTTGAGCTGCATCTTGGCGGTCTTGGCGCGCCCGGCAAAAGTCATCTCGGCCTGCACGCTGACGAATCGGTTCTCGCGTGTGGTGATGTACAGCGGATGGCGCTCGAGGAAGAGGTCGGCCGATGTGGTGACGAAGTTGACGTCGCGGAAGAGTCCGCCGCCGGTGTACCACCGCGACGACTTCTCGTTCTGCGTGTATGCGGCCACCTTTATCTCGTTAGGCTGTCCATACTTCAGCAGGTTGGTGACGTCTATCTGGAAGCCTACGTAGCCATAGTCCGTGCCGCCAATCTGCTTGCCGTTCAGATAGACGTCGGCCACGAGCATGATGCCCTCAAAGTCGAGCAGCACGCGGCGTCCCTTCCACTCCATGGGCGGAGTGACCGTCTTGCGATACCAGCCCTCGCCCATTTCCTTGAAGCCGCGTGCCGACAGGCGGCTCTTGATGTTGGCGGCAGCGTCGCTGTTGTCGGCACGCTCGTCGGCTGCCGGCGGCACCCACGGCTGGCTGATCTGGAAGTCGTGAGGCACGCTGACCGTTTCCGGGTTTGCAAACTGCGCCGTGCGGCTGAACTGCCAGTCGAAGTTCAGCGACTCCGTCTGCCGCGGCTGTGCCATAGTGCCAACTGACGAGAGGCACGCAATGATGAGGGACAGTCCGATAAGTTGTCGTTTCATAATTATAGCTTCAGGTTTGATTTTTTTAGTTTCAACTTTCCTTAATTTCATTTTTCCACCACCGCCAGGTTGCTCTCCAGCTGCTGAGTGCTGCTGGCACCGACAAGCACACTGGTGACGCCCTGCTGCCTGAGTACCCACCGCAGGGCCTGCTGGGCAATGGTCTCGCCGCGCTGGTCGGCCTCCTGCTTCAGCTCAGCCAGATAGTCGAGAAGCTCGGGTGTCAGCTGCTCCTTTTTTAAGAAATGTTCGCGCGCCATGCGCGAGTCTGCCGGAATGCCGTTCATGTAGCGGTCGGTGAGCAGTCCCTGTGCCAGCGGCGAGAAAGCAATAAAACCTATGCCATGCTGGTGGCAGTAGTCAAGCACTCCGCTCTCCATGGGTTCGCGGTCGAGCATGTTCAGGCGCCCCTGGTAGATGAGCAGCGGCACGTCGTGGGTCTTCAGATACTCGTCGGCAGTCTTCAGCGCCTCCAGCGGCCAGCGCGAGATGCCTACGTAAAGGGCCTTGCCCTGGCGCACAATGTCCACCAGAGCCTGCAGGGTTTCCTCAAGGGGCGTCAGAGGGTCGTAGCGGTGACTGTAGAACAGGTCGACATAGTCAAGGTGCATCCGGCGGAGTGACTGGTCGAGCGACGCCATCAGGTATTTCCGCGACCCCCAGTTGCCATAAGGGCCGGGCCACATGTCGTATCCAGCCTTCGAGGCAATGAACAGCTCGTCGCGGAATGGGCGGAAGTCGTCGTCCATCAGTCGGCCCATGGTCTCTTCGGCAGAGCCGTAAGGGGGACCGTAGTTGTTGGCCAGGTCGAAGTGGGTGATGCCGTGGTCGAATGCATAGTGGGTTATTGCACGGCTGCGCTCGTATGGGTCCACGCCGCCGAAGTTGTGCCAGAAGCCCAGGCTCACCTTGGGCAGCAGCACGCCGCTGCTGCCGCAGCGGCTATACATACGCTCGGCACTGTCGTAGCGTTCAGCGCGTGGCGTATAGAAGCCTTTTAGTTCCATAAGTAGTGTCAGGTTAGTATATACTATCGGCAAAGGTACATTAAAAATATGTACTTTACAAAGTTTCGGCAGTTTTTTTTCGCGGCAGAAAAATATAACATGCAAGGACAGAAAATTATCTCTGCATGTTACGAAATTATCTCTGCATGTTACGAAATTATCTCTGCATGTTACGAAATTATCTCCGTAAGATAATTTTTCAACTTATCTAATAAATCGCCAGCCCTCGCAGAACGTGCAGGGGCTGGCGAAAAATATTAAGGTTGTTGGCTGCAAGCAACTATTTCACTACCACTTTCTTACCACCAACTATGTTGATGCCCTTCCGTGGAGCAGCGAGCCGCTGGCCGCGGAGGTTGTAGACAGGAGCGTTCTCGCGAATGTCTGCCTTTATGTCGTTGATGCCAGAAGTTTCCTTGTAGGTGAAATAGCCGGGAGCGTCCGTACCGCCGTCGATGCGGGCGTAGGTGTAGTTGGTGTAATACAAGTTATATTTTGTGCCATTCCCTCCTACAAGTTTCCTGCAATCATAAAACATATCATTACCAGACGTAACTTTTTCTGTACTCCAGCCCTCACCGACATATATCGTTTTTAGCATCGAGCAGCCAAAGAACATCAGGCTCATGTCCGTCACGTTGCTGGTATTAAAACCGCTAACGTCGAGGCTCGTCAAGTTAATGCAATTACGGAACATGTAACTCATGTACGTCACGTTGCTGGTGTTGAAACTGCTAACGTCGAGGCTCGTCAAGTTATGGCAATTACGGAACATGTAACTCATGTCCTTCACGTTGCTGGTGTTGAAACTGCTCACGTCGAGGCTTGTCAGGATGGTGCAGCCACAGAACATAGATCTCATGTTCTTCACGTTGCTGGTATTAAAACCGCTAACGTCGAGGCTCGTCAAGCTGGAGCAGCAGTAGAACATAGAGCCCATGTCCGTCACGTTGCTGGTATTAAAACCGCTAACGTCGAGGCTCGTCAAGCTGGAGCAGCAGTAGAACATAGAGCCCATGTCCTTCACGTTGCTGGTGTTGAAACTGCTCACGTCGAGGCTTGTCAGGCTGGTGCAGTCACAGAACATAGCACTCATGTCCTTCACGTTGCTGGTGTTGAAACTGCTCACGTCGAGGCTTGTCAGGCTGTAGCAGCCAGAGAACATTGATTGCATATCCGTCACATTGTCTGTCTTTATGTTCTCCATACCGTTGATGGTTGTCAAATAAGAACATCCTTGAAACCAATAAGCGGTGCTGGTAGGGCGGTACTCAGCAAACGATGCGTCAATGACAGCAATAGCAGCATTCCTATATGGAGAGTAATTGGAGTATAAAAATAATAAATTTAAATTATTTATTTCTATTCCTCCGCGACTCTCCTTCTGCGTGTCGTAATAGAACGTCACGGTTTGCCCAATTAGCACGGCGTAAGCCTCCTGTGCCATAGCCTTCATGCCAACCATCTGCATGGCAGTCAATGCCAGCATAGTCTTGAAAAGTAAACTTTGTTTCATGTGTTTTGAATTGTTGAAAATAAGAAAAAGGCGCCAACCATTCGATTGCTTATTTCCTCTCTATTGGTTACCGCCAAGTGACCATGCAATGTAAACAAGCAAGAACAGTTCACGCCTATATACGGACGTGAACCTCCCTGTCTGCTTGTTCTCACATTGCGAATATTTTGGCGGTATTCTTAGAGAGGGAGAACAAGAGCCGGAAGCTCAAGTTATCTAAAAAAGACTGCGAATGGGGATGAGACGCACAATTCCTTTGTTGTTAATAAATTGAATGTCTTAAATCCCTCTTGGGAGTGTCTTACTGCTGTTCGGACGTATCTCCCCTTCAATGTCTGTACTGTCTGTTTCTTGCTTGCTGATGATTTAGTTACACATTAAACTTTATATTGTTTATCACTCAATGATGCATTCGTGCTTCTTTGACTTTGAGTCGTAGTTGATGCCGACAAGAATGACTCTACCGCCGTACTCGGTGACTTTGCCCTTGTACTCCTTGTTGTGAATCTGCTCAATGGCGGCATTGGCCGAATGGTCTTTCTTCAACTCCAGCAGGATGGCAGGCTTGTCGCTATTCTTCCTCGGCATAAGCACCAGGTCGGCAAAGCCTTTACCCGTAGGCAGCTCGCGGTGGAAGATGTAGTCGTTCTTGGCATAGTAGAAAGCCAGACTCAGCACGCAAGCCAGCGAGTTCTCGTCGTTATAGCTCAGAATGCTGGTGTTCTCGTCGTGTGCAGCGTCGATGCCCTTTGCCACTGCATCTGCGTCACCGTCGATGACGGCCTGGAGAAGCTGGTCTGACTGGTCGAGAGCTGCTGACACGACATCCCAGTGGATGCTCTTGACGGCATTCACCATTTCGCCAGCAACCTCGTAGTTAGGAATATAGCACTCATTCCTAACGCGGTCGAAGGCAAGATAGCCCAAGTGTATCAGCACGGTGAACACGTCGCTCTTGCTCCTAATAACAGACATGTCGTTCTGGAAGCCTGTGGTGTCAACCTTGCAGCGCCCACCTCCAAGCATCTTGATGACATCGTCCTTCAGTCCGTCATAGTTCATCTGGATGTAGTGGGCTACGGTGTCGTAGGCAGCAGTGCTGGCCCAATAGCTGGTACACCAATCGCTGTTAATGGCCTGCATCACAGAGTTGGGGTTGAAAATGGAAGCCTCGCTTCCCAGTTGGTAGCCGTCATACCATTTCACGAACTCATCGAAGTCCATGTTATGCTTCTGGCAAAGAGCCTGCACTTCTGGCTTTGTGAAACCGAAATAGCCAGCCAGCCGTCTGGGGTTCACCATCGAATACTCTGTGAAATTGTTCAGAGCCGACTGTGTCTTATACTTCTTGATGGGCAGTATGCCTGTTATGTAGACACCAGCAAAAACCCTAATGGCATTGCCGCTCTTGAACATCTGACGAAGCCAGTCCAGATAGGCATCCATAACCTTTGTTTCTGGCTCAAACTCACGGCAGATGGCATCCCACTCGTCGATAATGAGGATAAACTGTTGCTTTTTGGCAGAAACAATACGAATAAGGCAGTCCATCAAGTCGTCATCTTCACCTGCAATAATGTCGGGATAAGCTTCGAGGATGTCTTCTTTTATCTTGGCATCCATCTTTTTAATGATACTCTCGTCTTTATAGCGAGTCACAAAGTCACTTTGGTCAAGATAGATGACGGGATATTTGTTCAGATGCTTTTCAAACGACGGGTCATTGGCAATCTTAAGGTCGGCAAACAAATTGCGGGAGTCACACGAATGGTCGTAGTAGGCACAAAGCATCTTGGCCGCCATGGACTTGCCGAAGCGACGGCAGCGCGAAACACAACTGAAGCGGTTTTCTGTGACAAGCGTTTCGTTGACAACTGCTATGAGCTGCGACTTGTCTACATATTCGCCGTTTCTTACGCTCTGAAATCCGGCATTGCCGGTGTTGATAAAAGCTCCCATTCGTTCAATATCAGTGCAAAAATAGCGCAAAGAAAGCGAAATGCAAAATAAAAACAAAATTATTTTGCATTTCGCCAGAAGAAAAAGCCGGTTTAAAGAAAATGCCGGATTAATATCCCATTCGCGAAGTGTCCACCTCTTTCTTTTTCTTCTCCTTGAAGTTGCCGATGCGGCAGATGGCGGTGAGGGAGTAGTCGGTGTATGGCATCCAGACGCACATGGCATAATCTTGGTTTGCCATTGTGGAGCGAGTGCTGATGTGGGCGTTCAGAATGTTATCGCCTTTGGCCACAAGGCTCCACTTGCCATCCTTGGAAGTATAGCGGAGCGTGGCATTCAACCGAATCAGTGGGTCAATGTCGTAGACGCCCTGGATGGCTCTCGTCTGGAAGAATGGATTGAGGATGAACTGAATGTTGTGCTTCTGGGAAAGTTTCGCTGCGGCCATACCGCCAAAGATACCAGCGAGACTGGTGCGGTCGATGGGCAGGTCGAAGAAGTTGGTCTTGTCGTGACGATACAGGGCTGTGGCCATTACGTTGCAGCTCAGCCAACTGCCGACGCTGAACTGTGCCGAGGCCTGCAGACCGAAGTAATTGGAATAGTCGAAATTGGTCTCCTTCATTATGACAGCCATGCGGTCGGAGGGCTGATAGGCCATTTGTACGAAATAGTCAGGCTCCAGCATGGCGAACGCAGTAAAAGTGTATTTCCGATTGAGTTGCCACATCAGATTGATGTCGTATTTCGACATGGGCTTCAAGTCAGGATTGCCCCAAATCTCGCTGTAGGCCGATGCGTAATAGATACTGCTCATAGTACTCCAGTAGCTGGGATAGACGGCCTCGCTGCTGAACGAGAGGTTGAGAATGTGCTTGGCATTGACGTTCCACATGAGGTTGAACTGCGGATAGATGCGCCACTCATTCCACTTGGTGGCGTGGTATTTTTCGGCAGTCACTGAGGCATCCAGGCTCAGCGACTGGCCAATCCGCTTGCTCAGTCCGACGTAACCGTTCACGATACGCTCGTCGTAGTCCACGTGCGAAGTTGCGTCGGGCATGGGTTGGCGGTTTGCGTCGAGGGTGGTCTGATAGCTGTTGCTATTGGTGAACTGCGCCTTGACACCATAGTTCAGTTCCCAGCCTTTCTTAAGCGAGTGAGTCTGGTCGGCAGTAAAGAGCCATTTGCCTACTTTCTGGCGACTGTCAACATAGAGGTTCCGACGTATCTCGTTCAGATTGCCATCAAGGTTCTGCATACGAGGCTCCTGATAGTTGGTATAGGAAACACCGAGATGGAGACCGAAGGGTGTCGAATAGCTGGCGTCAACATTGTGCAGATATTCATGCTGACGGGAGTTCTGTATGGAGCTTGCCGTGCCTGTAGTGGTGTTGGTAGAGCACGTGGAGTTCCACTGGCCTGTGTAAATAAGGCTTAGGCGGTGGTCATTGCTGATGGCATAGTCCATGCCTACGTGGTATTCGTGGTCAATGCCGTCGCTGCGGTTTCGGGTCTTATCGCTGTAGGCAACGCGCCGGTCGCCCAGCGGATGGTTGGCCTCATGCTCCACCTGTCCGTAGACAGCGCCGTTGCCATAGGTGTAGGATGCGTCCACGCCCAGCTTACCATGATTGTAGATGATGCTGCCACCAGTATAGCCCATGCCGTATTTATTTTGCTTCCACCCTCCCATCAGTTGTCCTGAGAGTTGGTTTGTGCCAGAGAAGTCTTTCGTAACAATGTTGATGGCCATGCCCCTCACGTGATATTTTGCAGGAGCCGACGGCATCACTTCGGCCCTGGCCAGCATGGCTGCTGGCATCTGGCGGAGTCGCTCCGCCACCTGTTCGGCCCTGAGCGTAGTAGGCTTGCCGTTGATGATGAGCGTTACGGACTGACCGGAAAACATAATGCTGCCATTCATCTCGCTAACGCCGGGAATGCTTGTCAGCGCATCGTAGGCATTGTCGGCAGGCAGGATTTCTAATAACAGCGGCATGTTATACGTCAGGCGCCCGTTCTCTGCCTTGACAATCATGCGCTCGCCTTTCACCTTTACACCGTTGAGTGTATATACTTCAGGTTGAAGGCGTATTGTGCCGATATTCTCCGTAGTGCATTGTTTGTACACAGTCTTGTATCCGACATATGAGATACTGGCTAATACTGTGGGCTGTTCGTATGGAATGGCGAAGTATCCGCTTTCGTTCGACACGCCACCACTGAGCAGCATGGAGTCTGCGGGATTGAGGATGGCAACATTAGCGTATGCCACGGGCTGACCCTGTTCGTCAACGATGGTTCCCGTCAAGTGGCGGTCGGTCTTATGGATACACTCCACGAAGATTTTCTTTTCCTCCGGGTTGCTCGTGTCAACAATCATGCGGATTGGATAGAAGCCTATCATTTGCTGGATAGCATCTGGCAGCGTCTTGTGACGAACAGTCGTTGTAATGCGGAAGTCCTCCAGTTCATCGTAAAGGAAATATATGGTATAGCTGCCAGACTGCTGGCTAAGTTCGCGAAGAGCATCTGAGAACGATACGTCATCATAAGTGCGCGTAATACGCTGGGCTTGCAGACCGATGGCCAGTAGACAAGCGGTGAGGATAATCAAAAAACGTCTCATCATCGTTTACTCCACAATTAGTTGATTATCCTTTAGAGTTGCGTGCAGATGCTCAAAACGATTGAGGTCATTGGCAACGTTCGCTATATCCTGCACAGGATTCCAAACAAAATGGAAACGAAGACTGCGGACTGCTTCGTTAGCAAACGTGACCTCGACATTGTAATGAGCGGCTATTTCTGGCAGCATCTTCTCCAACGGGATGTTGTCGTAGATGACAGGTTGCACAGTGGTGGTATCACTTGCAAGCGTATCGGCTGGGGCTGTTGTGATGGGGCTTGTCGCACTTTCCGTAACTTCAGCTTTTGGAACCTCTGTTTTCTGATACTGACGAACGATGTGGATGGCTGCAAAAGCAATGCCTGTAACAAGTAGTGCACTTATGAAAGAGGCTGCTATCTTTAGCCAGCCAAAGTCATGCTGTTTAGGCTGAAGTTTCTGGTTGAGCCTCTGCCAAGCGGCATCTACATCGACAGGCTTCTGGTGCTGACGATGGCGACTGCTACGCTTGGTTTCTACCAAGAGGCGGTAGGTCTCGCGAGTATCTTCATCATGATTGATGATGTCTTGGATTTCCTGCTCGGTGTATGCATCGGGATTGTCGAGCATTTCCAGTAGCTGGCGGATGTTTTCGTCGGTCGTTTCCATTGTTGTTGTCTTTTAATGTTTGTCGAAGTGATGTCTGATTTGCTGAATGCTTTGTGTGAGATACTTATAGGCGGTGTTCGGGTTCAGACCGAGCCGACGGGCAATCTCGCCCACGGTCAGATCTTCGTCGAAACGAAAATGGAAGATGCTGCGGTGCGGTTCTTCAAGTTGCTCATCCACGTAGGCAGCAATATCGTCGAGCCGTTCCAGCCGTTTGTCAACGGGTTGCAGGTCTGCTTCATCCTCAATGGGCATCAAGCCCTTTACCCTGTCGTGGAGTTGCATTTGTCGGATTCTGTTCAGACAGGCATTGCGCACGGCAGTCAGCAGATAGCGGTTATCTTTGGGCGGCATGTCACTGCGGGCCACGCGCAAAAAAATGTCCTGCACCACGTCCTCAGCCTCTTCGTCATTGCCCAGCAAGACACTGGCCAGATGAATCATCTCGCTGTAGTTCTGGCGGAAAAGCCTCTCAAGTATTCTTTGTTCAAGCATATCAGTCTATTCATATTTGCGCCCTGTTTTTGAGGCACTTCTATATATAAGACACTTCAGACCCATTGTATTTTTACGGAAACGCCGACTTTTTTCACTTTTACTTCATTTTTCTTGTTTTACATTGCAAAGATAGAGACTATGGAGACTATGGAAGACTATGGAAAAAGACTTAAAGTATTAAATATCCAAAAAAACTTTGTCAGTGGATGTGGAAAACACTAATTTTGCTGATTGCTTAGCAACCTAACAACACACGGAACATGAGACGATTTGCATTCAAGATGCACCTGAAACCAGGCTGCGAAAAGGAATACGAGCGCAGGCACGCCGCAATATGGCCTGAGCTGGTGAAAATGATTAAGGACGGCGGAGTCAGCAACTACAGCATCTTTTGGGACCGCGAGACTAACATCCTCTTCGGATACCAGGAATGCGAGGGCGAAGGCTCGTCGCAGGACACTGACAACGTGGACCCTGTGACGCAGCGATGGTGGGACATGATGGCAGACATCATGGACGTCAACCCAGACAACTCGCCAGTAACTACTCCGCTGCAAGAGGTCTTCCACCTCGACTGATTTTTAAATGAAGAATGAAGAATTTGCTGCTGCCATTCATTGCTATTTGGGACTCCAGTAGGAAATTCTTCATTCTTCATTCTTCATTTTTTTCCTGTACTCGCTGGGCGACATTCCCATGACTTTCGAGAAGAGGCGCGAGAAGTAGTAGCTGTCCTCGATGCCTACCTTGTGGCATATCTGGTTCACCTTCATGTCTGTCTGTTCAAGGTAGCGGCAGGCCGTCTCGACCTTCAGCAGGTTGAAGTAGTTCAGCGGACTGTGGCCGGTGGCGCTTCTGAAGACTGCTGAAAAATGCGACGCCGAATAGCCAGTGAACTGCGACAGCTCGGCAAGGGTTATGCGCTGTTCAAGGCGTTCGCGCATGTAGTGGATGGCATAGCCAACGACGTCGGCGTCGCCGCCAGCCTGTGCCTTCTGCTCCGCGTCGCGGAACTGGCGCACATAGCGTATCGTGGCCAGATAGTGGTGGAAGAGCGACGACGTATAGCGCAGCCGCTCTATGTCGTAGCCGCCCTCCAAGGTAAGGAAAATCTCCTCGAAGATGTTGTTGCGGTCGCTGATGCGCGAGTTGACGGCTGGCGAGATGGTCTGCGGCTTCTGGGCGTCAGCGGCATAGACGTCGGCATGCTCACCGCCGAAGTGTACCCAGTAGATTGTCCATGGCTCTGCATCTGAGGAGCCGTAGCTGTGTGGCTTGCCGGCAGGCAGGATGAAGAACTGGTTCTGCTCCACAGCACAGCGTTCCCCACCGCCGATGCTAAACCATCCGCGCCCGTTGACACAGTAGATAAGCACATGCTGCCCGATGGGTGCCGTGCGCTCACGGTAGTGGTTGGTGGCGTGCGGATAGTAGCCAATGTCGGTAATGTAGAGACTGGACACCAGGGCATCTTCACGCTCCCTCTGTACAACCATCGGCGGCAGCACAAGAATGCGCTCGCCGCCAAAGCCTTCTTTCTGCTTCTTCATAACGGCACAAAGATAGGCATATTTTCCTGCCGTCAGACAAGATCTTCTTGTTTTTTTACGTTTATTCGTAAAATAATCCATCTTTTTAAGTCCTTTTGTCTATTAGCGCGTCTGTAGGGAAAGTGTAACTTTGCAACGGAAAAAGAAAAAACAACTAAAAACCTGTATTTGAATATGAACAACAACAGCAAATCATTCCTCTACTTCATCTGCTGCGTGTCGGCCATGGGCGGACTGCTCTTCGGCTACGACTGGGTGGTCATCGGCGGCGCAAAGCCGTTCTACGAACTGTTCTTCGGCATCAGCGACAGTCCGCTGATGCAGGGCGTGGCCATGACGACAGCCCTCGTGGGCTGCCTGGTGGGCGCCATGGTGGCAGGAGCTGCCGCCGACCGCTACGGACGCAAGCCGCTGCTGATGGTGTCGGCAGTACTGTTTACGGTGTCGGCAATAGCCACTGGACTGTTCAACGACTTCACCTTATTTAATATAGCACGCTTCATCGGCGGCGTGGGCATAGGCGTGGCGTCGGCACTGGCCCCAATGTACATTGCCGAGGTAAGCCCGGCAGACATCCGCGGCCGCATGGTGAGCCTGAACCAGATGACCATAGTGCTGGGCATACTGGCCGCACAGGTAGTGAACATGCTGCTGGCACGCGACACCAGCATTCCTGCCGAGCAGGAGTGGAACGTCAGCTGGGGATGGCGCTGGATGTTCTGGGCAGAGACCCTGCCGGCTGCGCTGTTCCTCGTAATGAGCTTCTTCATTCCCGAAAGCCCGGTGTTTCTGCAGATGAAAGCCCTCACAAGCCCTTCCCAAGGGAGGGATATAAAGTTACATAACGCTACGGAGAAATCAGCGGATTCTGGTAATCAGACATCCCCTCTTTGGGAGGGGCTTGGGGAGGCCAAATATCGCCGCGTCCTCATCCTCGGCATCGTCATTGCCGTCTTCCAGCAGTGGTGCGGCACCAACGTCATCTTCAACTATGCACAGGAGATATTCGTCGGCGCAGGCTTCGACGTTGACGGCATGTTCATCAACATTGTCATCACCGGCATTGCCAACGTTGTGTTCACCATCTTGGCCCTCTACACCATCGAGAAGTGGGGACGCCGCACGCTCATACTCTTGGGCGCTGGCGGACTGGGCATCATCTACCTTGTGCTTGGCACCTGCTATTTCCTCGGCATGACGGGCGTGCTGATGGTAGCCCTCGTGGTTGCCGCCATTTCAGTGTACGCCATGACGCTGGGACCTGTCACCTGGACGCTGCTGGCAGAGATATTCCCCAACCGCGTGCGCGGCATCGCCATGGCCACCTGCACCTTCGCCCTGTGGGTGGGCTGCTGCACGCTGACATTCTCGTTCCCCTCAATGAATGCAGCCCTTGGCTCCAGTGGTACTTTCTGGACCTACTCGGCCATCTGCCTCTGCGCCTTTGTATTCTTGTTCCGCAACTGCCCGGAGACCAAGGGCAGGTCGCTGGAAGAACTGGAAAAGCAACTGGTGGGCTAAGATTGAAATTTCACACGTTTTGTTTTTAGTTAGTAGAGTTAGTATTAGTTTTTTATTTTTTAGGTAAGAGACATCTGTATGGACTGTGCGTGAGCATAGTCCCACAGATGACCTAAAAAGAAAAGACTTACATACCTAACACCCAACACCCAACACCAACAATGAAAGCAACATTTCTCCACAAACTGGCAAGCACTCTGCTGCTGACGGTTCAAAAGCCACGCCACAGCTCATTGCCGACATCTTTGGCGACTGGCGCGAGGAGATTATCATGTTTGACAAAACGGACTCCTGCACGCTGAACATATTCTCTACCACCAAACCTACCGAACACCGCATCCCCACACTGATGCACGACCATATATATCGCATGTCCGTAGCATGGCAGAACGTAGGCTACAACCAGCCGCCACACCTCGGCTACTACCTGCCGGACTACAAGACCAAAGGCATTGACACTGGCATCAGCGAATTGCGCAAGACCGACAACAACGACACACTGCTTTTCGACCTTTCAGGACGACACGTCAGCAACACAAGAGGAAAAGGTATCTACATAATAAGAAACGGTTCTGAAACCACTAAGCTGCTACGCCGATGAGACGCTTACTGACAGTTATCATGCAGCTCTGTCCACTGCTGGCTTTGGCAGGACGCTACAACAGCATCCGCCCCGGCGAGCTATGGACAGACACCAATGGCAAACCGATACAGGCCCACGGTTTTCAGGTGTTTGCTGCCGACGACGGAACATTCTATTGGTATGGCGAGAACAAGGAACACACGCAACTGGGTTCGAACGTATGGACGTGGGGCATAAGAGCCTATCGCTCACGCGACTTCTACAACTGGGAGGACATGGGACTCATCATCGAGCCTGACACCGTGAACCCTCTGTCGCCACTGCACTACTCGCAGACGCTCGACAGGCCGCACATATTATATAATAAATGTACGCGCAAGTGGGTGTGCTGGATCAAGTCGATGGACACCGACGGCTTCTTCGTCGTTCTGCAGGCCGACAAGTTTGAAGGTCCCTATCAGCTGGTGCGACAGTTCAAGCCCGAAGGCTTTGGCGTGGGCGACTTCGACATGTACGTTGACCCCGAGACTGGCAAAGGCTACGTGTGGTTCGAGCGCCCTCATTGGGAACTGATATGCGCAGAACTGACCGAAGACTTTCTAAGCACCAACGGCACTTATTCGGAACACTTCATTGGCATCCGCCCTCCGTTCACCCGGGAAGCTCCAACACATTTCGTACACAAGGGTCGCCACTACATGTTCACCAGTGGCACAACGGGCTACGTGCCTAACCCATCAAAGGTGTGTGTCTTCGACGACTACCATGGAGAATACGCCGACTTGGGATGCCCACACATCGACGACAAATTCGAGGACTCGTTCGGGTCGCAGATTACCTGCGTCATCCGCATCCCCAATACAGGCCAGTATATTGCCCTTGCCGACCGCTGGCTGCCGCACTACTGGCAGACCGACGTGCCGCAGCGCACCATGAAAAACAAAGAGAAAGCCTATCAGAACCACCAGCCTTTCGACCGCGACTTCAGAACTCCACAAGTTAAGGATAAGACACGTTTCAAGCGCAACAAGTGGGACACTACCGTCGACGCACGCTACGTATTCCTTCCCATCACTTTCGATGCTCAAGGCAAGCCAGCGATTGAGTGGCACGACGAATGGCGGCTGGAAGACTACGCCATACCCACCCGCCAGCAAGTGGGACCACAGGCCATGCCAGACACGATTGCTGCCATCGCGGCCCCTTTCGACATGCCACAATTACAGCGCCCGGCTTTTAAGAACAAAAAGATTGTGGTCAAAATGAATAGAAACGGCCTCTCCACGCGCCACATCCAGCAAGCCATCGACAAGCTTGCCCGGCAGGGCGGCGGCACAGTTGTCATTCCTGCCGGCCGCTGGCAGTCTGGGCGCATAGAGCTGAAGTCTGGCATTGAACTGCATCTGGCCGATAGCTGCGAGTTGCACTTCAGTGGAAACATCAACGACTACCTGCCCGTAGTCTTCACTCGCGACGAAGGCATTGAAATAATGTCACTCGGAGCCTTCGTATATGCCAACGGTGCACAGAACATTGCCGTAACGGGCAGCGGACGCATCGTCGGACCAACGACCGACTGCGAAATTTATCAGGTGAACAAAGATAAAGCTTTGAATATAGAGCTATTGGTTGCCCCCACCACATCTGTCAGCGAGCGCATATTCGACGGCAAGTCACACAAAGGCGAGGTATTCCTACCCAAAAGCATCGCCCCCATCAACTGCAAGAACGTACTCATAGAGGGCATAACCATCGACCAGGGCCTCTACTGGAACATTGTTCCGCAATATTGCGACAGCGTCATTATACGCGGTGTGACAGTCAATAGCTATGGCCACGGACGCACAGACGGCATTGACATCGAGTCGAGCCGCAACGTGCTGGTGGAATACTGCCAGCTGGACTGTCAGGACGACTGCTACACCATGAAAAGCGGCCGCAACGAGGACGGTTTGCGAGTGAACAGGCCTACGGAGAATGTTGTGCTGCGCAACAATCTGGCACTGCGTGGTGCCGGCGGCATAGTCTGCGGCACGGAGCTGGCTGGTGGCGTGAGGAATGTATACATGCACGACTGCGTGTTCGAAGGCACCGGCCAGGCTTTCCGTTTCAAGACGCTTCGCAAGCGTGGCGGAGGCGTCAGCAACATAACGGTAGAGCGCGTCAGAGCGAGCTTGAAAGGACCTGCATTCTATTGCGACATGCTGGGCAGTGTGAAATGGGGCGGCGACTTGGCACGCCGCTACGGAGCAGAGGGCAAGACGACAGCCACGGCCGCGGAGATTGCAGCCCTGCTGACACCCTACACGCCCGACTTCCACGACATCACCATCAGCAATGTCATCGTCGAAAACTGCAGCCGCTTTGTCTCTGCCGTCGGACTGCCTGAGCGTCCACTGTGCCATGTGCTTATCAGAAATGCACAGGTAAAGGCCTGTGAGCTGGGCATAATGTGCGACGTGGAGGACTTCCGCTTCGACAACGTGAATATAGAAACAAAATAGATAACTACTGATATGAAGCAAACTACTTTATTTAGCTTGGTTCTGCTGTTTATGTCTGCTTCCCTCCAAGCTCAAACAACCCTTTCTCTAAATGGCGAATGGATGATGGGCGAAGGCAGGAAGTACACAAGACAGGTAACGGTGCCAGGCATCCACACTGACCCGACACGCATGAACGACGACACGCTGTGGTACAAGCGCACGGTCACTCTGCCCATAGGGTCGTGGAAACATGCCACACTGGAACTGAAGGGTGCGCGCTTTGCGCCGGCGGTGTTCGTTGACGGCGTGCTGGTGTCGCGAAGCGGCGGCGGCATGGCTCCCACGTTCCACCTGTTGCAAGGCAAGACGGTAAAGCCAGGCAAGACTGTAACCATTGAGGTGGCACTTACGTCGCTTAGGGAGCTGCCGAAGACGGACGCTTCGTACATAGCCATAAGCGATCACTGGCGGTCGAACATATCCTCATCATTGTGGGACGACGTGCTGCTGCATGTGCATGGTGATGTGAGGGTGGAGAATGTGGTGCCGGCGGCCGACACGGAAAAGAAACAGCTTGACGTCAGTGTGTTCATTGACGAGGTGGGAAGCAAGAAGAAGCATTCTGGCGGACAGGCTGTCTTCGTCATTACAGACAGCAATGGACGCATGCTATACAGCCATGAGGACGCATGGAAGGTTGGCAGGAACACTATTCATGCAATCTCCGAACAGGTTGTCGCCAAAAACACTCCTGCCTTCGGACACATTATTAATAATATAAAGTTGACGATGCCCGAAAAGACTGGCAGTTACACACTAAAGGCAGAACTGCTGAACGGCCCGTCGTGGGTAAGCCATCCTATAGTGTCGGCATGGGACGTACGTGTATTTCAGGCATCGGTACCTGACAGAGTGGCTTCTGCACATCTGTTTGTGCCTGACTATGAGATGGAACTCCGCGAAATGTTGATGGCACGGGGGCTGACAATATGCCAGAACGCAGAAAAAGCAGACGCCGTCGTATTGTCAGCAGGGTCTTGGAAGCGGCTGTCGTCGAAAGACACGACAGTGAACAGGCTGATAGAGCAAGCCATCGGCCGAGGCACCAGCGTCGTCATGCTTGACGTAGGACCGCAAAGCTACGGCAAGGGTTATCCCGTAGAGGGGCAGAGTTTGAAGAGCCTGCTCAATCCGCCGTCGGTCAGCAAGCCTCGCCTGCAAGACTATAAGCTCTTCGGCAGCATCATCTTCCACTTCAAAGAAACGGCAGAGGCCGAGACAAATCTCTTTCCCGACGTTAAGAATAACTCGTTGTGGCAGCGACTGCCCACCGACTATCGCGGCATGTGGAACGGACTGCGAGGCGACCTTGTAGTGCCCGCATGGGAAATGGAGGTTCAAGGCGTCAACGCCGACCTCTTCATGGAGCAGTGGACAGCGCGAGGTGCCGACGAGTCTGCCATCAGGAGCGGACAACCCTACTACGCTTACGAACTGCACGGCTACTATGACTTCTCTACGAAGGCCAACGACAGCGATGCCCAGCAACGGCTGAAGACATCGGTGATGCAGAAGATTGAGGACGCTCCCTCGCTGGCCATCTTCATCAACCCAAACATTCCCATCAAGCAGACTGACCTTGCCGCAGGCTACAGGAATGCCAATGTGGGCATGGCGCAAAGCATGATGCGCATGGCCAATGCCGGCAAGAATCTCACTAAGGTCCCCGTAATCTGCATTCAATTTGGCAACGGCAAGGGCAACCTGCTCGTCTCACAGTTGCTCACATCTGGCCGTCTGGCTAATAGCGGCAAGACCGGCAAGCCCTTTGAGCGCCGCTACGACGAGACTGCGGTGCAGATGGTGTTGAACATGATAGAACAAACACTAAAATAACTATAAGACATGTACAGACTTTTCATTTCAAGCGTCCTCGCGGCATTTGTCGTCGGCGGTTGGGCGCAGAAGAAAAACAGTGTGCTGTCTCTGTCGTTCGAGCTGCGCTATGTGACGAGCGACCCGAAGGCCAACGGAGAGACAGACTTCAAGGGCGCTACAGAGTGGATGACGACCCCTCAGCGCATAGAATACCTGACGCACTGGCAGCAGTATGCGTCGCACTTCTTCAACGATGCGTCGCTGGCTGAGCAGGTGGTGACAGACGACGAAGTGGCCTACGCCATGCAAAGGCTGAAGCCGCAGCCGCTGCCAAGCGTAAGGCAGAAGATTGTGCTGGACGAATGGCGATGGGCGGCACAGGCTACGTCTGCCACCCCTACCCTCGCGAAAGAGACTGGAAATACGACTTTTTCTTTCAGCAAGCAGACTTGGCGCTTCCGCCTGGAAATGGACATCGAAGGCTCCGGCACGGTGAAACTCACGGACGGAGCAACTGCGGTCTGCGAATACAAGAACGACGGCCGCAAGCACTATGCCGTCTTCGAGGTGGACCTGACGAAGGAGGAACGCCGCTACAACCTGCTGCTTGACGGGAAGAAGGTTGTCGACTTCCTGCCACTGCTGACTAAGGAAGGCGGCGTAGACGGCCTCGTGGTCAGCGGCAGTGCAGCCAGCGAAAGCAGTGTGGTCGGCGGTTTTTCCGTCGACAACATCTGGGGCGTGGGCTACACTCCGACCACAGACACGAAGCGCCTGAACCAGCCAATGTATGCAAAGACTTTCATCGACGTCAGCTCAAGGAAGCCTGTTGACACTAACGGCTGGCAGCGCACCGACTACGACGACTCTGGGTGGGACACCTGCACCATGCCCAAGAACCACGGCACTGAGCGCCATGAGGGCGAGGCCCTGCTACTGCGCCGGTGGGTGGATGCCGGCGACTTCGAGAAGGCTTACTTTGAGCTGGAGTCGCTGTTCCCAAGCGGCGAGCTGTGGATTAACGGCAAGGTAGTGGAGGTGCTGCCACAGGAGACGAAGACCTTCAAGATGCGCTTCAGGGTGGACGGCCTAAAGCTATGGTCGGTAGGGAAGCCGCAGCTCTATCAGGTACGCGCGCTGCTCGTAAACAGCATCAGCGGCAAGAAGACGGAGACCTTCTCTGCCGTCGACGGCGACCTGGGACGCTCTCGCGAGATGTTCATCGACAAGCTTACCGACGACTATGTGATTACCACCGGCTTCCGCACCATCGAGCAGGACGGCGGAACGTTCCGCATCAACGGCCGGCCAGAACTGCTGCGCGCCCCACTCTACTTCGGACAGCGCTTCCCGTTGGAGAAGGATGCCCTCGACCTGCTCTGCCCACAGTCGGCCGACATCATGAAGGAACTGCTGGCCGTAAAGAAAATGAACGGCAACGGCATGCGCATGTCGGCACACTGGAGCGACGACAATCCGCAGGACGGCACCAACGCCCCCCTCTTTACAGAGATGGCCGACCAGCTGGGGCTGATGTTCATCTGGCAGACGGCATCGTGGATACGCCTGCGCTCACCATTAGTAGCCGACTTTGAAGGCATGGCAACCGATGTCCGCCAGCTGCGCAACGCTCCAAGCATCGTCATCTGGCAGCCCTCGAACCATCCTTCGCTGACGGACTGGAAGTCGGCCATGACCTACTGGCACAAGGTCTACGACGCCATCTACCCCAACGATACCACACGACTCATCACGCCTACGGCCGACTTCCGTCACACGCGCGTATATAATGATAATGGTACGCGCGACAACCGCCGCCGCCCTGTCAGCTACTGCGACCCTGTGTGGACTGCCAACCGCATCAGCCGCGGCTCCATGGACTATCCCACGGGCTTCGGACAGGACTGGGAGTATCTGCGCCGCTGGCCTGTGCCGCACAAGTGGCCGGGCAATGCCGACATCGTCAGCTTCCTTAACTCCCCCGACCGTGCCTACTTCAACTTCGAGCAGGAGGAGACCATAGGGCAGATGAACTGGAGCCTCTTCAAGGGTTCTCCCGTCTACAAGTACCACAGCTACGAATGGGACTACGACGAGGGCAGCATCGGTCGCCGGCTGACCTGCGACGAGTGGCGCGAGAGCCAGGCCTGGCAGGCATTCTCTGCCTACGAGTGCATCCGCAAGATGCGCTGGCTCGACTACGACGGACTGTCGTGGTGCTGCATGTGGGGCGGTGCAAACATGGGAACATACCAAAAGCCGCTCATCGACGCTCTCGGCAACAAGAAACTTGCCTTCTACGCTCACCGCATGGGCTTCCAGCAAGTGCTGGCAGGCTCAAAGGATGTCGACATGGTCTACGGTCCTGCTGACAAGCCTGCACTCACAGTCCTCAACCTTGGCGAAGAGCAGAAGGCCGACGTCGTGGTGACCGTGCGCAATGTGAAGGGAAAGAAAGTCTACTCGCAAAAATTCACCGGCGTCACACTGCCACAAGGCCGCACCACCACCGACCTTGGCACGCTGAAGCTGCCAAAGATGGCCGACGGCTACTACTTCTTCGAGTATCAGGCGAACTGCAAATAGCCACTCTTTGAGTTACGAAATTATCTCTGCGAGTTACGAAATTATCTCTGCATGTTACGAAATTATCTCTGCATGTTACGAAATTATCTCTGCATGTTATGAAATTATCTCAATGAGATAAAAAATCTATTAATCGCGCACCGTAAGATTGTCTATGAAAAGCAATACTTTAGTCCATCATCGAAATTGGCGGAATGGCCTAACTTTGCACCCAGAAACATAAACAATAAATAAGAACTCAAACATTTGCTACTATGATTAAAGTCTGGAGAGAGAGAGTCAGCATTCCCACCTACGAAGTTGGAAAGCCGGAGAAGAACCCTATGTTCCTTGAAAAGCGTGTCTATCAAGGCTCAAGCGGCGTTGTATATCCCTACCCCGTCATTGAGTCGATAGCCAACGAGCCGACGCCGCACGAGTGGAACGTGGTGTGGCTGGAGAACGAATACATAAAGGTGATGATCATGCCCGAGCTGGGCGGCCGCATACAGATGGCATACGACAAGATAAAGCAGCGCCACTTCGTCTACTACAACCATGTCATCAAGCCGGCACTGGTGGGCCTGGTGGGACCGTGGATCAGCGGCGGCATTGAGTTCAACTGGCCGCAGCACCACCGCCCTACGACCTACATGCCTGCCGACAGCACCTTCGAGGAGCATGAGGACGGAAGCGTCACCGTGTGGGTGAGCGAAATGGAGAAGATGTTCCACCAGAAGGGCATGGCTGGCTTCACGCTGCGCCCGGGATGTGCTTATCTGGAAATACACGGCGTGCTGTACAACCGCACCGACATGCCACAGACATTCCTCTGGTGGGCCAATCCTGCCGTAGAGGTGAACGACTACTATCAGTCGGTGTTCCCGCCCGACATCAACGCCGTCTTCGACCATGGGAAGCGCGCCGTGTCGTCGTTCCCCATTGCCACTGGAACATATTACAAGATGGACTATTCGGCTGGCGTAGACATTTCGAACTACAAGAACATCAAGGTGCCAACCAGCTACATGGGCGTCAACTCGCGCTTCAACTTCGAGGGCGGCTACGAGAACGACACCAAGGCTGGCATGCTGCACGTTGCCTCTCACCATTTCTCGCCGGGCAAGAAGCAGTGGACGTGGGGCAACGGCGACTTCGGACGTGCATGGGACAGGAACCTGACGGACTCCCCCTTCCGCCCGTACATCGAGCTGATGGCAGGCGTATACACTGAGAACCAGCCAGACTTCACATGGCTTATGCCGTATGAGGAGAAACAGTTCGTACAGTACTTCATGCCATACCGCGAACTGGGAGTCGTGAAGGAGGCTTCGAAGGACTTGATGATGAACATAGAAGAGGTGAGAGACCAGAGGCCAGAGGTAAGAGAAGTGTGCTTCAAGGTCTTTGCAACGTCGAAGCAGGAGGTGCGCATCGTGCTGAAGGGCGACAACGGCGAGGAATATTATAATAAGGTGCTGACGGTTTGTCCGGAGCAGGTGCTGACGGAGACCGTCTGCGTGAAGGGCGCAAAGTTCAATGAGCTGAACCTTTGCATCTTCAAAAATCTCTACGGCACGGAGCGCCCTGTAATGCAGTGGCACGCCGAGAGCGACGAGATACGCCCCATTCCCGACAGTGCGGAGGCCGCACTGCTGCCAGAGCAGATAAAGACCAACGAGCAGCTCTTCCTCACTGGCCTGCATCTTGAGCAGTACCGCCACGCAACATGGAGTCCTGTAGACTATTACGAGGAAGCCCTGCGCCGCGACCCCAACGACATCCGCTGTCTGAACCAGCTGGGCCTGTGGTACATCCGCAAGGGGCGCTTTGCACGTGCCGAAGAGTATCTGCGCAAGGCCGTCAAGCTGTCGCAGAAGCGCAATCCCAACCCTTACGACAGCGAGCCTATATATAACCTGGCTCTCTCACTCAAATACCAAGGCTTGGCCCAAATAGTAAATAGCAAATCGTCAAATAACAGTAAATTGCATGAGGCTTACGAGCTTTTCTGGAAAGCCACATGGAGCAAGGCATGGGCAGACGCTGGCTACTTCGAGGCCGCAAAGCTGAGTGTTGCCGACGGACGGCTGGACGATGCCTTGGACGAGCTGAACCGCTGCCTCGTCTTCGGCGCACACAACCAGAAGGCACTGGCGCTGAAGGCTGCCGTGCTGCGCCTGATGGGCAAGAAGGAAGAGGCCATGCAGCTCATTGCAGAAACACTGAAGCTCGACCTTTTCAACTACGGCTGCCGCTACGAGCAGTACCTGCTGACTGGCGACAAGCAGCTGCTTGACGAAATGACTGAAATGCTGCAGGGACTGGCAAAGAACTACGACGAGGTTGCACTCGACTACTGCGCCGCCGGACTCACCGAAGAGGCTCAGGCCATCTGGCAGTTAGCCATCGGGCAGAAGGCCACTACGCCTATGACATATTACTATCTGGGAAGTATCGACAACGGTTCCGCTTCAAAGACAGAGGGGAATGATTACTTCCAAATGGCCGAGAAGGCTACGTCTGACTACTGCTTCCCCAACCGCCCGGAAGACGTCGTCGTGCTGGAGCAGGCCAAGCGCGACAATCCGGATGGTGCCCGTGCGCCTTACTATCTCGGATGCCTCTACTACGCTGCACGCCAGTACGACCTTGCCGTCGAGAACTGGGAACTCGCAGCCCGTCTCGACCCACAGTTCCCCACCGTTTGGCGCAATCTGGCACTGGCACGCTTCAACAAGCAGGACCGTCAGCAGGAGGCTCTTGAATACATGGAAAAGGCCTTCGCTCTCGACACCACCGACAGCCGCGTGCTGATGGAACTCGACCAGCTGTACCGCCGCTTGCAGAAGCCACACCAGTTCCGGCTGGACAACCTGCAGAAATATCCACAGCTCATACAGCAGCGCGACGACCTCGTGCTTGAGGAAATCACTCTGCTCAATCAGGTTGGCCGCTACGAGGAAGCCAAGCAGAAGCTCGACGCCCACCAGTTCCATCCGTGGGAGGGAGGTGAAGGCAAAGTGCCTGGACAGTACCAGATTGCACGCGTAGAGCTGGCAAAGCATCTGCTGAGCGAAAATGGTAATATGAACAGCGAACAAAGTGCTGCCGACCTGCAAGCAGCTATCCAGTTGCTTAGCGAATGTCTGGAGTATCCACACCATCTCGGTGAAGGAAAACTCTACGGCGCACAGGAGAATGACTTCTACTATCTGCTCGGCCTGGCCTACGACATGAAGGGCGACGCAGAGAAGGCACGCCAGTGCTGGGAAGAAGCCACCAAGGGACCGCAGGAGCCTGCTGCTGCCATGTACTACAACGACGCCAAGCCCGACAAGATTTTCTATCAGGGCCTTGCCCTCATCAAGCTTGGCAGACAAGACGAAGCCAATGGCCGTTTCTACAAGCTGGTGAACTTTGGCAAGCAGCACATCTTCGAAAAGCAGATAATGGACTACTTCGCCGTCTCTCTGCCCGACCTGCTCATCTGGGAAGATTCTCTCGACGTGAAGAACCGCATTCACTGCCTCTACATGCTCGCCCTCGGCAACTATGGACTTGGCGACAAGGAACGCGCCGAGCGCTACCTGAAAGAAGTTGAGCAGCTGGACGCCAACCACTACGGCACGCAGGCCTTCCGCTCGCTGATGGCAATGAGCCTATAAGAATAATTGAACATTACAACAGAAAAAGAATATCACGAAAAACTATAAGATTATGAAAAAGTATTTCATCCTACTTTTTGCAGTAGCCATGACTGCCGCAGGACTGCATGCACAAAGTGGCAACATGAAAGACCGCGCGCTGTGGGCATCGATTGCCAAGAAGCCCAGCAGTGGCGACCTAACCACCAACGACACCTACAAGACCTACTACAACAAAATACTTGTATCGTGGCGCATGCTACCTGGCGACGATGAAAACACAGGCTTCGACCTGTACCACAAGATAGGCAACGCCGACTGGGTCCAGCTGAACAGAAAGATTGTGTTCACGGGAGGACGGCATTATGAGACTACCCCCATCACCGCCACCAACTATCAAGATAACGTCAGCAACTTCACGGCAGACATCAGCTACAAGCTGACATATACAGGCAGCGAGGAGGTTATTGGCCAATGCACCATCAAGCTGGCGAGGCTGAAAGACGGACTGCCTTATATTTCCATTCCCCTGAAGTCAACGGAAGACGTCTATGAAAACCCTGACGAGTTTGAATACCAGGCCAACGACTGCTCTGTTGGCGACCTTGACGGCGACGGTGAAATGGAAATAGTCGTCAAGCGACTGGTTGCCCCAAAAGGCGTACTGGACAGCGGCACTGGTGCCAGCGACTCCGACCCGAAAGTCCGCCACACAGTAATCTTCGACGCCTATAAGCTCGACGGCACACTGCTCTGGCGCGTCAAGTCTGGCCCGAACATCATTCTTGGCAACAGCATCAACTTCGGCGTGGCCGACCTTGACGGCGACGGATGCGCGGAAGTGGTCACCAAGACTGGCGAGGGAACCGTCTTCGGCGACGGAACGGAAATCGGAGATACTGACGGCGACGGACGTACCGACTATCGAAGCATCTGGCCTGTAAGCCACTATACCGGCGACGGCCCTAAAGGCTACGGAGGGCCAGAGTTCTTTTCCGTCATCGACGGCAAGACTGGCAAGGAGCTTGCACGCGCCAACTTCATCAGCCGCGCTCCAGAAGGACAGACGCCGCAGCAGATGGCTGCCAACTGGAATGCCAACGACATGAAGTGGGACAACCGCACCAACCGCTATTACTGGAAGCTTGCCAACTCGCTGCGTCTCGGCATTGCATCGTTCGACGGCAAGAAAAACCAGATATTCCTCGGCCGCGGCGTCTACGCACGCACCATCGTGGAAGGCTGGGACTACAGCAACGGACAGCTGACACGCCTGTGGCACTTCGACACCGACACTGCCGGCGGTAGCGACACCAACAAGGACGGCAAGCCCAACAGTGCCTATGCGGCTCAGGGCAACCACGCATTCAACGTTGCCGACCTGGACGGCGACGGCAAGGACGAGATAATGTACGGCTCGTGTGCCTTCGACGATGACGGCACTGGCCTGTGGACCAGCGGTCTGGGACATGGCGATGCCAACCACGTCGGCAAATTCCTGCCCGACCGTGACGGACTGCAGGTGTTCCACTGCCTTGAGAACGGCATCGCATGGGTGGCACTGCACGATGCCAAGGACGGCAAGGTCATCTGGCAGCGCAATGGCACCTCCAGCAACGACATGGGCCGCTGCATGGTTGACGACATCGACCCCAACTCGCCGGGATGCGAGTTCTGGTGGCCCATCTCATCAGACTACTCTGCCTATGCTTACGACGGCAATAAGGAACTGGGCTACAAGCCGTCATCGTGCAACATGGCCATCTGGTTCGACGGAACTCTGAACCGCCAGCTGATGAACGAGAACATCATCAACAACGACCGCAACGGCGGACGCGTGTTCACCATGTACCGCTACTCAGAGCGTTTCATCAACGGCTCGAAGTCTAATCCGGGATGGTATGGCGACATGCTCGGCGACTGGCGCGAGGAAGTCATCGTACCCGACGGCACTCTTGTCGGCGACCTGAAAGTGTTCTCCACATGGTATCCTACCGAGCATAAGTTCCCGTGGCTCATGACCGACCACACATACTACATGCAGAGCGTCAACGAATGCGTGGGCTACAACCAGCCGACACACACTGGCTTCTACCTCGGCAGCGACCTTAAGAGCGACAGCGAGGCCTACGAGGCTATGATGAAGCAGAACGAAGCCTACTTCAACAACTACATCAGCCTGCAAGCCTACAAGGAAAGCCCGACGACTGCTATAAAGAATGCTACTGCCGCCAGCAGGCGCACGGCCGACGACAACTGCTACACGCTCAGCGGCCAGCGGCTCGCCACGCCACCAGCCAAGGGCATGTACATTCGCGGTGGAAAGAAATACATAGCCAGATAATTTTTTTCCTATAAGTTGGCAAGACAATTTGCAAAATATTATCTTTGCATCACATAACAACTAAAAACAAAAAACTATGTTTCGCAAAATCATGTTTTTGGCCGCAATGTTTTGCGGAGTGACGCTGAGCAGTTCAGCATCAGATTTCGGAAAGAAAGTTACCTGGGACAAGCAGAGCCTTATCATCGACGGCCACCGTGTGTGTCCCGTAATGGGCGAAATCCACTATTCCAGAATCCCTGCCGCTGAGTGGGCTGGCGAGGTGAGGAAGATGAAGGACGGCGGCGTGACCGTCATTGCAACCTACGTCTTCTGGAACCACATCGAGGAGGAAGAGGGCATCTTCCGCTGGGACGGCCAGCGCGACTTGCGCTCATTCCTCGAAATCTGCAAGAAAGAGGAAATGCCTGTAGTGCTGCGCATCGGTCCGTTCTGCCACGGCGAGGTGCGCAACGGCGGCATCCCTGACTGGATGTTCCAGAAGGGCTGCAAGCTGCGCTCACAGGACAAGGTGTTCATGGGCTTCGCCGACAAGCTGTACCGCCAGATATTCTCACAGATACAAGGCTTGCAGTGGAAAGACGGCGGCCCGCTGATTGCCTGCCAGTTCGACAACGAGTATCGCGGCAGCGGCGACTACCTGATGGCGCTGAAGCGGCTGGCACTGAAGATTGGCTTCGAACTGCCGTTCTACACTCGCACAGGATGGCCCGAGCTGAGCAAGCCGGTGCCATTCGGCGAAATGCTTCCGCTCTACGGCGACTATGCCGACGGCTTCTGGGACAAAGACATCAAGGAGACTGTGGGCAACTACTACAAGGCTTTCAACTTCAAGGGCTTCCGCTCGTCGACTGCCATTGGCACCGACCTGCTGGGCGAGCAGGCCGAAAGAATTAACAAGGGCGACGAGCAGTACCCATACTTCACCTGCGAGCTGGGCGGAGGCATGGCCACGGCCTATCACCGCCGGCCATACATCTACACGGAGGACTCTTACTCTATGGCACTGGTGAAGCTGGGCAGCGGCTCCAATCTGTTGGGCTACTACATGTACCACGGCGGCACCAACCCCGAAGGCAAGCTGTACACAATGAACGAGTGCCAGACGTCGCCCGGTACTGCCAACAACGACCTGCCGGTATGCACCTACGACTTCCAGGCTCCGCTTGGCGAGTTCGGACAGACCTATCCGCAATACTACGCACTGCGACCGCTGCACCTCTTCATGCAGGACTACGGCGAACTGCTGGCTCCGATGGAAGCTTCGTTCCCTGCCGCGCAAGACCTGAAGAAAGGACAAGACACCGGACTACGCTGGGCAGTGAGAAGCCAACACCAATCACCCAACACCCAACACCAATCACCTGCCTTCATCTTCGTCAACAACTACGAGCGCCTGCAGAACCTTTCAGCAAAGAAAGGAGTGGTGCTGGAGGCTGCCGGCGTGAAACTGCCAAAGCTTAACATCCCTGCCAGCTGCATGGCCATCTTCCCCGTCAATGTCGACGGCATCCGCTATGCCACAGCACAGATTGTTGCCAAGCGCGACGGCAAGATCTACATGATGCAGGTGAAGGGCATTCCAACTACCATCGCCATGCAGAGCGGCAAGACGCTGAAGAACGTAAAGGCAAAAGGTGCCGGCACAGCAGTCTATGACAACATCTACCTGCTGACGCAAGAGGACGCAGAACACCTGTTCTTAAATGAAGCAGCAAGCATGAAGAATGAGAAATCTAATGCCGCAACCTCCAATTCTCAACTGTCAACTCTCAACTGTCAACTTTCAAAGGTTAAGGAGGCCGGTGCGCTGCGCCAGATAGTCAAGGGCAAGGCCAAGGTTGCCGAGGCACCTGCCGAAAGCGACTGGCAGCAGGCCGCTGTCTACAAGATTGCATTGCCAACGACGGAAGCATCTTCTTCACTCTTCACTCTTCACTCTTCACTTCTAAGCATCACCTACCGTGGCGACTGCGCCCGTCTGTATGCCAACGGGAAGCTGATTGCCGACAACTTCTACTACGGTCGTCCGTTCCTCTACGGGCTGTGGCGTCTGCCGAAGGGATGCACAGAACTGGAGCTGCGCATTCTCCCCCTGCAGCCCGACGCCCCCATCTATCTGCCGAGCGAGGCCGACAAGACTGCCGGAGAAGCTGTGACGAAGGTTGAAATAACCTCTGCAGGACTATAGTAGCACTACGCAACCATTAACGAACCCGTTATTCATAAGAAATTAAGGGCAAGGACTTGAAAAATCCTTGCCCTTTTCTTTGCCGTTTCGGATTTGTTGCGTACATTTGTATCAAATGTTGCGAAATAACTCATTAAGACATGCAAAAGGCAAAAGTCATAGAGAGCATTAGACAAGTCGCAAAAGCAACGCTGCCTGCCAACAGCAGCCTTCTGCTCTATGGTTCACGTGCCCGTGGCGACGACCATGACAATAGCGACTGGGACTTTCTTATTCTGTTGGATAAGCCCAGTTTGTCTTTTAGCGATTATGACTACGGTTATCCTTTCCGTGAACTGGGGTGGGACATCAATGAAGAAATCAATCCTCAAGTGTATTCGAAAAAGGAATGGGCTGATTATGGTATCACTCCCTTCTACAAGAATGTTGAACACGACAAAATCGTATTGCAATGAGTTTAAGAGATGATGAGCGTCGTACGCTTGTACGGATGGAAATGGAGAAAGCCCATGGCTCCTGTCTACAACCTCCGCGGCCAGCGGCTCACTGCTCCGCAGAAGGGCATCAACATCGTTGGTGCCAAGAAAGTTGTAGTAAAATAGCAGTCTGCAGCCAACAGCCCTAATATTTTTCGCCAGCCCCTGCACGTTCTGCGAGGGCTGGCGATTTATTTGACAAGTTGAAAAATATCTCACAGAGATATTCGTTCGGAAAAAAGAAAGAAATTTTTAGCTTTTTCTTTCTTTTTCTCTTGCCAATTACTTAATTTTGCAGCAATATAGCTGCTATGAACACGTACCTAAAACAATTCCTCGCTGCAATGGCACTTATTGGCAACCATGCAGCAACGGCATTTTCGCAAGACATCATCACGCTTGAAGGGCAATGGAACTTCGCCATCGGCGACAGCCGCCCGTCGGCATTCACTGAGCAGATCAGCCTGCCAGGCTCGATGCTCACCAACGGCAAGGGAAACGCGGTGAGCGTAAAGACGCAGTGGACGGGGTCGCTCTACGACTCCAGCTTCTACTTCAACCCCTACATGGAGAAATACCGCCATGAGGGCGACATGAAGTTTCCGTTCTTCCTGACACCAAAGCGGCACTACACAGGCAATGCCTGGTATGAGCGCACGGTGACGGTGCCTAAGTCGTGGAAAGGCAGGCACATCACGCTGCACCTGGAAAGACCGCACATCGAGACCACAGTCTACGTGAACGGCCATGAGGCTGGACACAAGATGTCGCTGTCGGTGGCACACGACTACGACGTTACACCATATATTATATATGGTGCTGAGAATACTGTCAGCATCCGCGTATACAACGGCATTGAGAACGTCGGCGTGGGTCAGGACTCGCACAGCGTCACCGACCAGACGCAGGGCAACTGGAACGGCATCGCCGGCAGAATAGAGCTGCAGTCGCACGCTGCAAACCATGTCAGGCGTCTGCGCATCTATCCCGACATCAAGAGCATGACCGTCAAGGTCTGCATCCAAAAAACTGGCAACAAAAAAGTGAAGCTGTGGGTTGACGGCCGCAAGGCAATAAGCACCCGTGACACCATTGTCACCCTGCCCATGGACGACGCCCAGCTGTGGGATGAGTTCAACCCCAACGTCTATACCCTCCACGCCGTCTGCGGCAAGGATACCGTCAGCAGCACGTTCGGCATGCGCAGCATTGCCGTCAGTGGTTCGCAGTTGCTGCTCAACGGCAATCCAGTGTTCCTGCGCGGAACGGTGGAGAACTGCTGTTTCCCCGAGACAGGCTATCCGCCCACCGACGAGGCCTCCTGGCTGCGCATCTTCAGCAAGTGCAAGGAGTACGGGCTGAACCACATACGCTTCCACTCCTACTGTCCGCCAGAGGCAGCCCTGAATGTTGCCGACAGGCTGGGCCTTTACTTGCAGCTGGAGGGTCCGTCGTGGCCTAACCACGGCGTGAAGCTGCGCCGCGGCATGGTGACAGACCAGTATCTTCTGGACGAAGGCTACCGCATGCTGGACGCCTATGGCAACCATCCGTCGTTCACCATGATGGCTGCCGGCAACGAACCGGCTGGAGACTGGGTGAGATACAGCGACGACTGGGTAAAGGCCATGAAGGCTTACGACCCGACACGCATCTATACGGGATTCTCCGTAGGCGGCGGATGGGCTTGGGACGGCGGCTCCGAATATCATGTGAAGGCTGGCGCCCGCGGACTTGACTGGGACAGCCGTGCGCCACATGCCGACGATGACTACTACCAGCAGCTGCTGTTCCCACGCAACTATAAAGGCACCGAGCCTAACCACTCGCCGATAGTCACACACGAGCAAGGCCAATGGTGCGCCTTCCCCGACTTCAAGGAAACCAGTCAGTACACTGGTGCATACAAGGCTGAGAACTTCGAAATTTTCCGCGACTTGCTGCGCGACGGCGGCATGGCCTCACAGGCAGAGAAATTCCTCATGGCCAGCGGACGCCTGCAGGTGATGGCCTACAAATATGAGCTGGAGCGCCATCTGCGCACCAACGAATATGCTGGCTTCCAGCTGCTGGGCCTCAACGACTACTCTGGGCAGGGTACTGCCCTCGTAGGACCGCTGAACGTTCACTGGCGCGAAAAGGGATACTGCACGGCCGCCGACTGGACGCAGTTCTGCAATGTCGTCGTGCCGCTGGCACGAATGCCAAAGTTTGTATTCACCGACCCGCATATAGAAATACCCATCGACGTCTACAACGCATATAAGGAGCCGCTGAAGAATGCCCGCATCCGCTGGCAGCTGGAGAATTTCGTATTCCGCGGACAGTCGGAGCCTATGACGCTGCAGGTGGGACGCAACAGCAATGTCTTCACCGTAAGGCCGCTGACCATCGAGCTGCCATTTGCCCAGCCGGCAAAACTGAAGCTGACAGTCACCGTGAGCAGCGACAATGCTCCCGACTACAGCAACTCGTGGGAGTTCTGGATGTATCCCAAGGAGCTGAACGTCGACATCGCAAAGAACGACAAGTTCTATGAGGCCGACTCGCTGGACGCCACGGCCATGAAAGTCTTAGAGCAAGGCGGCACGGTGCTGCTGACTGCCGCCAGGCGAGTGCGCTTCGGCAACGACGTCAGGCACACCTTCCTGCCTGTGTTCTGGAACACCAGCTGGTTCAAGATGCGCCCGCCGCACACCACCGGCGCCTACATCGACAACCGTCACCCTGTCTTCAACGACTTCCCCACCGACGACTGGCAGAACCTGAACTGGTGGGAACTAACCAACAAGACGCAGGTGATGAACCTTGCAGAATTCCCCAAGGACTATCAACCCATTGTGCAACCCATAGACACGTGGCACGTCTCGCGCAAGCTGGGCATGCTCATCGAGGCTCGCGTGCTGAACGGACGTCTGATGATGACCACCATGGACATCACCAGCAATCTCGACAAGCGGCCCGTTGCACGGCAGCTGCGCTACTCAATACTGAAATACATGCAGTCTGAGCAGTTCCAGCCGTCCGTCACAGTCTCTGTAGATGTCATCCGACATCTCTATGAGCGTGAGGCACCGAAGGTGAACATGTTCACCAACGACTCGCCCGACGAGCTGAAGCCAAAGCTCAGCGACAAGTGAGAAAAATATTACTAAAAAACATACTCAAAACAAAACCAAACTTACTATGCAACTAAAACAAATTCTGCTGACAGCACTGCTCTCTGCTGGTATTGGCAGCGCACAGGCACAGGCCATTGACACCGTCGTCAACAAAATCAGCGACCAGCCTTTCGACGTGTCGTTCCAAGTACCCGACGGCAACTACCGCGTCACCGTCACCGTCGGCAACAAGAAGAAGGCCGCACAGACAGTGGTACGCGCCGAAAGCCGCCGTCACTATTTCGACCTCATAGCCACAAAGAAGAACAAGTTCGAGACCGTCACCTTCGTCGTCAACAAGCATAATCCGCAGATTGACAGCAATACGCGCGTCGGTCTGAAGCCACGCGAGTGGACATACAAGAACTGGGACGACTCGCTGACCATCACATTCGCCGGCCCGATGCCTGCCTGCCAGAGCATACACATAGAGCCTGCCAGCGACGTGACGACGGTCTTCCTCTGCGGCAACTCTACGGTCGTCGACCAGGAGAACGAGCCGTGGGCATCGTGGGGACAGATGGTTACACGCTGGTTCGACGACAAGGTGGCCATTGCCAACTACGCCGAAAGCGGCCTGTCGTGCGCTTCGTTCCTCTCGCAGCGCCGTCTTGACAAGATTCTCACGCAGCTGAAGAAAGGCGACTACGTAATTGTTGAGTTCGGACACAACGACGAGAAGGAGAAAGCTCCCGGCAGCGGTGCCTGGTACTCCTACTCACGCAACCTGAAAATATTCGCCGACCGCGTGAAGGCAGCCAGCGGCATCATCATCTTCTGCACGCCAACGGCACGCCGCGCATTCAACCCTGACCACAAGACCAACCGCAACACTCACGGCGACTACCCCGATGCCATGCGTGCCGTAGCACAGCGCGAGGGCGTGCAGGTTATCGAGCTGACTCCGATGACCACAAGCCTCTATGAAGCCATGGGCGAAGAAGGCAGCAAGAAAGCACTCGTACACTATCCTGCAAACACATTCCCCGGACAGACTGACGCCAAGGCCGACAACACTCACTTCAATCCCTTCGGAGCATGGGAGGTTGCAAAGATGGTTGTGATGGGCCTGAAGCACATGTGGTCGCCGCTCGCAGAACATCTGCGCAGCGACTGGCAGGACTTCAATCCGGCACAGCCCGACGATCCCGACCGGTTCGTATGGCACATGTCTGGAGGCACCAACATGACTAAGCCTGACGGAAACTGATTTAAGTGAAAAGTGAAGAGTGAAGAATAAGCTATGAAAAAATTTCTGACCATAGTTGCGCTCCTCTGCGCACTGCCGTCACTGGCTGCTGTATACAACGTCAAGGACTATGGTGCCAAAGGCGATGGCGTCACGCTGGACCACACTGCCATCAACCGCGCCATAGAGGCTGCCGTTGCCAATGGCGGAGGGCGCATCGACGTGCCTGCCGGCACCTATCTGTGCGGCAGCATACGCCTGAAGAGCAACATCGAGCTGCACCTGATAGCCGGGGCAAAAATTCTTGCTGCACCAGCATCTATGAAAGCCTACGACGAAAGCGAGGTGTTCGGATTTCCTGAATATCAGGATGGCGGACACACTTATTTCCACAACTCTCTGATATGGGCCGACGGACAGGAGAATATCAGCATCACCGGCCGCGGCATGATTGACGGACAAGGACTTACCAAGAAGGACACCGAGCGCGGCGGCAACGTGCAGGGCGGCAGCATCGGCACTGGCGACAAGGCCATAGCACTGAAGCTGTGCAAGAACATTCTCATCCGCGACATCACCATCTTCCGCGGCGGACACTTTGCCATCATCGTCACCGGCTGCGAGCGCGGCACGATAGACAATGTCACCATAGACACCAACCGCGACGGCATCGACATCGACTGCTGCAAGTATCTCACCGTGCAGAACACAAAGGTGAACACTCCCAGCGACGATGCCATCGTGCTGAAAGCCTCATACGCCCTGAAGAAGGCCGTTGCCTGTGAGCATATACTCATCAACAACTGCCTCGTGACGGGATACAAGCTCGGCACATTCCTCGACGGCACCTATCAGCCCGAAAAGGTCAACTGGGTATGCGGACGCATCAAGCTCGGCACGGAGTCAAACGGCGGCTATCGCAACATCGCCATCAGCAACTGCACATGCATGTACAGCTCTGGCCTTGCATTCGAAGAGGTTGACCAAGGCAAGATGGAGAACATCACGGTGAGCAACATCTCTATGTCGCACGTCCACCACTACCCCATCTACATCACTACCGGATGCCGCAACCGCGGCCCGAAGGAGGTTACCCAGCCTTCGTCGGCACGCGATATATATATAAGTAATGTTGTTGCCGACGACTGCGACTCTCTTGCCGGCATCATCATCACTGGCATGGAGGGCGAACCTATCCGCAACGTGTCGCTGCAGAACATCAGCATCCAGTATCGCGGCGGCGGCAAGAAGGTCGCCAAGCCCTATCGCGAGCAAGGCACGAACTACCCTGAGCCTCGATGGGCTGGCCCCACCCCAGCCTACGGCCTCTTTGCGCGCCACGTCGACGGCCTGCGCATCAGCAACGTACGCTTCGAACTGATGCGGCCCGACGAGCGGCCCGACATCATTCTGGAAGACGTTTCCGGATATAGCAAGACAGAGTGAAACAAAAGTATTAACAAATAAATAAATATTATTTATGGAAAGAACATGGAGATGGTTTGGCAAGAAAGACAAGATTACTCTTGCCCAGTTGAGACAAATAGGCGTTGAAGGCATTGTCACGGCATTGCACGACGTACCCTTAGGACAGGTATGGACACGCGAGAAGATACGCGACTTGCGCGAGTATATTGAAAGCTACGGCATGCGCTGGAGCGTCGTAGAATCACTGCCAGTGGTAGAGACCATTAAGTACGGCGGCCCCGACCGCGACGAACAGATTGAAGTCTACAAGCAGTCGCTGCGCAACCTCTCGGCAGAGGGCATCCACTGCATCTGCTACAACTTCATGCCCGTACTTGACTGGGCACGCACAGACCTTGCCCACGCAAACCCCAACGGTGCGTCGAACCTCTACTTCAACTATGCAGAGTTTGCCTACTTCGACATCTACATCCTGAAGCGTCCGGGCGCTCGCGAGGAATGGGAGTCGTTCAAGTTCCCTGAGGGCTGGGGCAAAGGCCGCAGCGTCATCGCCGAGTGCGACGAGCTTGCCAAGACGATGACACCAGAGAAAGACCACAAACTCGTGGAGAACATCGTCATCAAGACACAGGGCTTCGTCAGCGGCAACTTCTCGGAGAACGACGAAGCTCCAGTACAGAAGTTCCGCGAGTTCCTCGACCTCTACAAGGGCATCGACAAGAAGAAGCTCCGCGAGAACATGAAGTATTTCCTCGAGGCCATCATGCCCGTTTGCGAGGAATGCGACATGAACATGTGCGTACATCCCGACGATCCGCCAATCGAAATCCTCGGCCTGCCGCGCATCGTACGCACCGAAGAGGACATCAAGTGGTTCCTCGACGCTGTCCCCAACAAGCACAACGGTCTGACATTCTGCGCAGGCTCGCTCTCGGCAGGCGCCTACAACAATGTGGTTGACCTGGCACGCAAGTTTGCCTCACGCACACACTTCGTCCACCTGCGTTCGTGCCACATATTCCCCAACGGCGACTTCACCGAGGCCAGCCATCTGGGCGGACGTGCAGACCTGATAGAACTCTGCCGCATCTTCGAGAAGGAGAACCCACAGCTGCCCATGCGCGTCGACCACGGCATGACGCTCACCGACGAACCCGGCGGCATCTTCGATGAGACAAATCACGGCCACAATGCAGGCTACACACTGCTGGGACGCATGTTTGCCCTCGGCCAGGTACAGGGCATTCTGGCTACAGTAGACCGCGAGCTGGGAATCGAGTACAAGCAACCGGGATTCTTCGACTAAGAGTATCGTATTCATGAATTATTTTTGATCAATTAATGATAATTATTATGTAAGAAAAGACAAGATTTTCCTGTTAACATGAATTATCACGAATTGGACATGAATTAATCATATAATTTTTAGAATTATGAAACTTTGTGATATATTAAAAAGCAATTTCAGTTCTGAGGAGTGGGAACAGAAAGGCTACCAGCTCCCGAAATTTGACATCAAGGCCGTCCGCGAGAAGACTGCCAAGGAGCCTACGTGGGTTCACTTCGGCGGTGGCAACATTTTCCGCGCCTTCCCAGCAGCAATACTTAACGACGCACTGAACACCGGCAAGTACGACCGCGGCGTCATTGTTGCAGAAACCTTCGACTTCGAGGTTGTCGACAAGGCATACGCCCCCTACGACAACCTCTCACTGCTCGTCTCGCTGCAGAGCGACGGCAACATCGAGAAGAAAGTCATTGCCAGCGTCACCGAGGCCCTGAAGGCTGACCCACAGTTCAGCGACTGGCAGCGACTGGTGGACATCTTCCGCAACCCGTCGCTGCAGATGATTTCCTTCACCATCACCGAGAAAGGCTACTCGTTCAACGAGGTCGACCTTGCCCGCGGCCTGAAGCCAGTGTTTGCCCTTGGCAAGGTTACAGCACTGCTCTACGAGCGCTGGCAGGCCGGACAGCTGCCATTGACAGTGCAGTCTATGGACAACTGCTCGCACAACGGCGACAAGGTGAAGACAGGCGTCTTTGCATACGCTGAGCGCTGGGCAAAGGACGGACTGGTGCCACAGGCATTTGTCGACTACCTGAAGGACGAGACGAAGATCACCTTCCCCTGGTCGATGATCGACAAGATTACGCCGCGTCCGCACCAGAAGGTAAAGGAGCTGCTGGCTGCCGACGGCTTTGAGGACAATGACTACATAGAGACCGAGAAGCACACTTTCACGGCACCATTCGTGAATGCCGAGGAAGTGCAGTATCTCGTCATCGAAGACCACTACACCAACGGTCGTCCGCCCCTCGACCTGGGCGGAGCCCTCTACACCACCCGCGAGACCGTCGACAAGGTGGAGACCATGAAGGTTACCACCTGCCTGAACCCTCTGCACACGGCAATGAGCATCTACGGCTGCATGCTGGGCTATACGCTCATCTCTGCCGAGATGGCCGACGAAGACCTGCGCCCGTTCATTCAGAAGATAGGCTACATGGAGGCCATGCCCGTTGTTGTAGACCCAGGCGTGCTGAACCCCTACGAGTTCGTGGATGCCGTGCTTAACAAGCGCCTGCCCAACCCCTTCATGCCCGACGCTCCGCAGCGCATTGCCATGGACACCTCGCAGAAGCTGCCCATCCGCTTCGGCGAAACCATCAAGAAGTATGTTGCCCGCGGCCTCGACATGAAGATGCTTCAGCTCATTCCTCTCGTGCTGGCAGGCTATGCACGCTATCTGAAAGGCATCGACGACAACGGCTCTGCCTTCGAGCCTTCTCCAGACCCGATGCTGGCTGAGCTGCAGGCCATCGTTGCCCCACTTGAGGTAGGAAAGAAAAATCAGGACTACAGCTGCCTGAAGCAGCTATACAGCCGCAAGGACATCTTCGGCCTCGACCTCTATGAAGCCGGTCTCGGCGAGAAGATAGAAGGAATGGTCAGCGAGCTGTTCGCCGGCAACGGTGCCGTGCGCCAGACGCTCCACAAGTACGTTCAGGCAAGATAAGAGTCCTTGCCTGCAAGGCATTCTGTAAAGACACAATAATTGAAGACGGCACACAGTAAACATTGTCACTGCGTGCCGTCACATTCTGGCGTTGCGACAGCACAATCAAAGTGTGGCGTGATTGTAGCAGGGACTCTACAGACTATACTAACAACCTAAAAACATAAATTATGTATGTACAACAGCAATACCAACAGCCCGTGAAGCGATATGTGCAGACCATGGACCTTCGCGACGACCCAGAGCTTATCAGTGAATACCGCCGGCTGCACAGCCCGGAGCATTCGTGGAAGGAAATCCGCGACGGCATCAAGGAAGTGGGCATCCTGGAAATGGAAATCTACATCCTCGGCACACGTCTGGTGATGATTGTCGACGCTCCGCTGGATTTCGAATGGGACTCTGCCATGCAGCGGCTGGCCACCCTGCCGCGCCAGCAGGAGTGGGAAAATCTGATGGCACGTTTCCAGAACTGCAGCCCCGGAGCCACCAGCGACGAGAAATGGCAGATGATGGAACGGATGTTTCATTTGTAAAAAAAACTAAAATTCTTTGCATTGCGCGCAGGATTGTAGTATCTTTGCTTCATTAAAACCTAAGCAAACTACTAAAACTATCCTAAGCAACATGAAAACATCTGCAGTATGGTGCCTGTCGCTGACCGTGTTGGCCATGGCACTTTCCATGTCTGCTGACATGCAGGCTGCCAAGAAGAAGGCAAAGTCTGAACAACAGTCGCTGTGGCCCGACGGCACACCCATGGACGCATGGTTCAGCAACACGGCCAAGGTAGACCCCGACACGCTGGGCAACAAATATCTGATTACCAGCTACGGCGTGGTGATGGGTTCGCCGGAAGTACAGACGCATAAAATCCAGAAAGCCATCGACCGCTGCGCACAGGACGGCGGCGGAGTCATTGTTGTTCCGCAGGGAACAGTAGTCACCGGTGCGCTGTTCTTCCCTCAGGGTACTCACCTGCACGTCACTGAAGGAGCCACGCTGAAAGGCTCCGACCGCATAAAGGACTACCCGATAATGACCACACGCATTGAGGGCGAGACATGCAAATATTTCTGCGCACTCATCAATGCCGACGGCGTCGACGGCTTCACCATCACCGGCAAGGGTACCATCGACGGCAACGGACTGCCTTACTGGCAGGAATTCTGGACACGCCGCCAATGGAATCCGCAGTGCACCAACAAGGATGCACAGCGTCCGCGCCTGACATACATCTCCAACTCGAAGAACGTCACCATTCAGGACGTCCACCTCATGAATTCTCCCTTCTGGACCAACCACGTCTACAAGAGCGACCATGTGCGCTACATAGACTGCTACATCTTTGCCCCGACGGAGAACATCTTCCCGCCGGAACCCAAGCGCGGCGCACCGTCGTCGGACGCCATCGACATCGATGCCTGCACGGACGTGCTGGTGCATGGCTGCTACATGCACGTCAACGATGACGCCGTGGTGCTGAAAGGCGGCAAGGGCACCTGGGCCGACAAGGACACGACCAACGGCCCCTGCGAGCGCATACTCATCGAGGACTGCACCTACGGCAAGGTGCATGGCTGCCTGACGCTGGGCAGCGAGTCGCTGCACGACCGCAATGTCATCCTGCGCCGCTGCCACGTTGCCAACGCCACGCGCGTGCTGTGGCTGAAGATGCGCCCCGACACTCCGCAGCACTATGAATACGTGAGCATAGAGGACCTTACCGGACAGACCGGCTCGTTCCTCGTGGTACGCCCATGGACCCAGTTCTTCAAGCCGCAGCAGCGCGACGACATGCCGCTATCGCAGTGCAACAACATCTACATCAAGGGCATAAAGATGAAGTGCCGCAACTTCTTCGACGTTGGCACCAGCGACAAATACAAGCTGCAGGACTTCTCGTTCACCGACTGCGAGATAGAAGACCAGCGCAACGCCTTCAACACTACTACCATTGCCAACACCGTCGTGAAGAACCTGAAAATCAACGGGGAAATCATCAAGTGACAAAGGAATAGCAACAGAACAGAACAAAAAGAAAACGACAAAACACCAATAAAAACAATGGAAAAGAAATATTTCTTCGCCGTCGACCTTGGCGCCACCAGCGGACGCACCATCCTCGGCACGCTTGCCGACGGCCGCCTGGAACAGGAAGAGCTGACACGATTTCCAAACAACCTCATTGAGACAGGAGGACACTTCTACTGGGACATCTACGCTCTGTATAACGAGATGATACGAGGCCTGCAGGTTGCTGGCAAGCGGAACATCAAGCTTACCAGCATCGGCATCGACACATGGGGCGTCGACTTCGTCTGCATAGGCGACGACGGTGCAATACTGCGCAATCCGCGCGCCTATCGCGACCCCATCACCTTCGACGCCATGGACGACTATCTCAAGCATGTCATTGGCCGCAAGGAAGTCTACGACGTCACCGGCATCCAGTTCATGAACTTCAACTCGCTGTTCCAGCTGTATGCCATGCGCCGCGAGCAGAACTCTGCCTTGCAGATGGCAAAGAAAATACTCTTCGTGCCTGACGCCTTGTCATGGATGCTCACTGGCAACGAGGTCTGCGAATACACCATCGCGTCAACCTCGCAGATGTTAGACCCACGCACCGGACAGCTCGACGAGCGCCTGCTGCAGTCTGTGGGACTGTCGCGTTCCAAGTTCGGACGCATGGTGCAGCCAGGGGCTGTCATCGGCGTGCTTACCGACGAGGTGCAGCGCATGACAGGCCTGGGCGCAGTGCCAGTGATAGCCGTTGCAGGCCATGACACAGGTTCCGCCGTGGCTGCCGTTCCTGCCAAGGACGAACGCTTTGCCTACCTGTCGAGCGGCACATGGAGCCTTATGGGCATAGAAACCAAGGAGGCAGTCATCAACGACCGCAGCTACGAGCTGAACTTCACCAACGAGGGTGGCATCGAGGGAACCACGCGCTTCCTGAAGAACATCTGCGGCATGTGGCTCTACGAGCGCTGCCGCAAGGAGTGGCCCGAAGAGGTGCGCAAGCTGTCGCACCCTGAGCTGCAGGGCCAGGCAATGGACGTCGAGCCGTTCCGCTCGCTCATCAATCCCGACGACGCTCTCTTTGCCAATCCGTCGAGCATGATAGACGCCATCCAGCAGTACTGCCGCCAGACCATGCAGCCTGTGCCGGAGACTCCCGGCGAGCTGTGCCGCTGCATTTTCGACTCACTGGCATTGCGCTACCGTCAGGTGTTCGGATGGCTCAAGGAGTTTGCCCCGTTCCAGATAGATGTTCTGCACGTCATCGGCGGCGGTTCGCTGAACAAGTATCTCTGTCAGTTCACCGCCAATGCCCTTGGCGTGAAGGTTCTTGCCGGTCCGCAGGAAGGCACGGCCATCGGCAACATCATGTTGCAGGCCAAGGCTGCCGGCATCGTCGGCGACATCTGGGAAATGCGCCGCATCATCGCCAACGGGCTGCAACTGGTTGGGTATGAGCCAAAGGAAAAGGCTCAGTGGGACATGGCTTACGAGAAATACTTAGAGGTGAGCGGTAAGAGGTGAGAGAACGGTTCGTTGATGGAAGTTATGTGTCAGTTGGAGGCTGCCCTTCTTTTAGGCTACATCTCACAGGAACAATTCGATGAACAAGAAATACATATATCAGAAACCACGAAAATGCTATTTGCATTAAGAAAACATTTTGAAGAAAAACTATAATTATTAACAAAGGTGCAGTAGTCAAGCGGAAAAGACGTAAGCAGAACTATTCTCTCACCTCTCACCTCTTACCTCTCACCCCTAAAACAAAAAGAAAAAATGGCAAAACCATTAGTAGAAACCAAAGCAAGAGTAGGCGTGTTCAGCATCGCATTGCAGGCATACCTGCCACAGTTCCCACAGCTCGTTCCAGAGTTTGAGGCACAGTACGCAGCATTCAAGAAGACGCTGCCCGACACTATTGAAATCGTTGACGGCGGCATGGTGACCACCAAGGAGCAGTCGATGCAGGCTGGCGACAAGTTCCGCGCCGCCGACGTGGACCTCGTCATCCTGCAGATGCTTACCTACTGCACATCTTATAATATGCTGCCTGCCGTGCGCGACCTGGACGTGCCTGTCGTCATCGTCAACGTGCAGAAAAAACTGGCTCCAGACTATGCCAAGACCGACATTCCCACATGGCTCGGCGAGCTGTATGCCTGCGGCGCCATCGGCGAGATGGTTGCCGACCTGAACCGCGCCGGAAAGCGCTCGGCAGTCATCACCGGCGTCGTCGAAGGCGGCGACCCTGAAGTGCAGGCGGAGATTGAGGACTGGTGCCGCGCTGCACAGGTGCGCCGCCGCTTCCGCGACACCAACATCGCGCAGATTGGCCGCCCCTACCCCGGCATGATGGACCTCTACATCGACGAGACCAACCTCTACCACCGCATGTTCGTCTACACCAAGCAGTTCGACTGGGAGCAGATGTGGGCCATTGCCGACAACATCACCGACGAGGCTGCCATCCGCGCCAAGGCTGAGGACATTCTGGCAACCTTCGACATCGAAGGCGGCGGCACCGTGGAGAAGGTCTGGGACATGGCGAAGTACGTCGTGGCCTTCGAGCAGTGGGTGAAGGACGAGCAGCTGGGCATGATTGCCTCCCACTATGCAGGCTTCGCACAGGGCGTGGCTGGCAAGCTGGACTCGATGCTCATTCCTGCCTTCTCGATGCTCATCAAGCAGCACACTGCCTGCGCCGTTGAGGGCGACATGAAGGTGGCCATGGCCATGTCTATCCTGAAGACCATCAGCGGCACCGGCACACTGGCCGAGATGTACAGCATCGACTTCCCGAAGGACATCTGCATCATCGGCCACAGTGGCTCCGGCGACTTCGACATCTCGCAGGCCAAGAAGCCGACAATGAAGATTGTTCCCGTGTTCCACGGCAAGACCGGCGGCGGCTATCTGACACAGTTCTATCCTCCCGTGGGTCCTGTCACCTATCTGGCCATCACGCAGGACAAGAACGGCGTGTTCAAGTTCGTCGTGGCTGAGGGCATCAACGAGGAAGGCGAAATCTTCACCTTCGGCGACACCAACATGCGCACGAAGTTCTCGCTGCCCTGCCGCGAGTTCGTCAACAAGTGGAGCGAGGCCGGACCGACGCACCACATGGCAGCTGCCGTCGGCCATCACATCGACACCATCCTCAAGGTTGCCAAGATTCTGAACATCGAGTGCGACGTGGTTTGCCGTTAAAACCACCACGGAGAGTAAAAGCATTGCTTATTACTGTTCCATAACGAAATGGAGAAGCGAGGTGCAGCCCTCGCTTCTCTCTTTTTTTATGTTTCTATGCGAGTTGCTCAGATAACATGCAGAGATAAAAAAATATCTCCGTAAGAAAAAAAATTATCTCTGCATGTTACGAAATTATCTCTGCATGTTACGAAATTACCATTTCAGGCCTCTGACTCTTCGCTCTTTTCGTTAATATTCCCAAAAAAAATCGTCAGTTTAAATTATTCTTTATATTTTTGCGTGATGTTTTGGCAGAGCTATAAATATTAAACTAACTATAAATTTATGGGAAACAACAAAGGAAGTCTGAAGAGTACGATAGCCGTCTCTCTGACTAATTATCTGGATGCCGGTGCCATCGTTGCCGGCGCAAGCGGCCTGACACTGTGGCAGAACTATCTCGGACTCTCTGAAGTCCATCTGGGATGGCTGAATTTCATATCGGCCAACTGCCTGGGCGCAGCCATCGGTGCCATCATCGGCGGCTTCCTGGCCGACAAGTATGGCCGCAAGTTCATCTTCACCTACAACCTGCTGGTCTACATGCTGGGCGTGCTGCTGGTAATGTTCTCCGTCAACTTCCCAATGCTGCTCTGCGGCTTCCTCGTGACGGGCATCAGCGTAGGCGTAGGCGTGCCGGCATCGTGGACTTACATCTCCGAGTCGTCGGAGGTGAACAACCGCGGCCGCAACATCTGCATCTCGCAGATGTCGTGGGGCTTCGGCCCGATGTGCATCCTGCTTTTAGGCATGCTCTTTGCTCCCGGCGGCTATCTGTTCGGCTGGGTTGAGAGCCTTGCACACGCCGTCGGCGGCAGCGCACTGTCGGAAGAAGCCACCAACGCGTTCTCTTCGCGCATCGTCTTCTTCTCACTGTTCATCGTGGCATTCATAGCCTGGAACCTGCAGCGCGGACTGCAGGAGAGCGCTGAGTTCGAGGCCAACAAGGCCAGCAACAAGAAGTCGGGGCTGCTGGACAACATTGCTGTGCTGTTCCAGAACTCTACTGCCGTCAAGACCGTCTGCTTCCTGGCAACCATCTATCTGACGTGGAACCTCGTGGCCTCCGTGATGGGCTTCTTCCAGCCACACATCTACGAGACTGCCGGCGGCGTCAGCAACGAGCAGGCCAACTGGATGAACTGCATACAGTGGGCCATCATCGTGGGCGTCACGTTCATAGTATCCAAATTCATCGACAAGACAGCCCACAAGGGCATCTACATCTTCGGCCTCGTGGCCGCCATCTCCGCATGGCTGGTCATCGTCACCATCGGCGTCAACGGCATGGCTGGCCTGTGGGCATTCGCCATCCTGTGGGGCATTCAGGGCGGTTCGTCGCCACAGATATTCTACGCACTGTGGGGCAGCGAGCTGTTCCCTGCCAAGTTCCGCGCCGGCGCCCAGGGACTGATGTTCTTCATCGTCCGCGGCCTGTCGGCACTGTGGGGTCTCGTCTTCACCATCATCTACGGTGAGAACGGCGAGGGCTTCACGATTGCTGCATGGTGCATGATAGCCCTGCTGACGATTTCGCTCATCGTCGGCGTTATCGGATGCCCGAACACTCGCGGCCGCTCACTGGCAGACATCACACGCGAACGCTACGGCGAAGACTTCTAAAGTTACATCACGCTTTTGAGGCGTGACAACAATTCAAAATAGCAGAAAATGTAATTTTGGCAACATTTTCTGCTATTTTGCAATGTTTTTGCTCTCTGTTTCTTCATATCTTTGCAGTAGTAAACACAACTACTATAGTATGAAGAATATTTACCAAAAACTTTTGGCGGCAACGGTAATGGCCCTGTTCTGCCTGTCGGCAGCACATGCAGGAGAGCCAAAGAATGCTCTGCTCGTGCTTACCAAAGACAATGTAAAGCATCTGTTCATGCTTGACGAAAAGCCGGAGATAACATTCAGCGGCTCGGAGCTGACGGTAAAGTCGGAAAAGACTACTGCTGCTTTCAGCCTGAGCGACGTGCTGCGTTTCACCTACCAGAAGGAAGACGAAGCCGGCATCAATGAGCTGCAGGCCGACGAGGTTGCGCTCGACTACGTCAACGGTACGCTGATTATCAGCAACCTTAAAGCCGGAGAGTCAGTAGGCGTGTTCGCCCTCGACGGCAAACAGGTGCAAAAGCTTACCGCCAGACGTGCCGGGACGTTCCGTATAAGTCTTTCGGCAATTCCCTCAGGAGTGTATATCGTGAAAGCAGGTGTCACATCATATAAAATCACGAAGCCATGAACACACATTATTATATTATAAGAAGACTCCTGACGGTCGCACTGCTGCTGTCGGGCATGGCATCGGCACTGCATGCACAGCAACAGGACGCTCTGTACATTTACCGCAACGACGGCAGCTTCAATGCCTTCTTCTTTACAGACATCCAGCGCATTGCATACAGCAACATCGACACTCTTGGCGTGGAACACGACGACTATGTAACTCAAGAGGTCTATGCGCTGGACTCTGTCTTCCGCATACCCGTCAGTGCCATTGACTCGGTAGTCTTTGTCACGCCGCCTACGGAATACAAAGCCGACGTTGCCCACACCACTGAAAGCGACCTCTGGAAATATGTCATCGCCACCGACAGCGTGTCGTGGATAAAGCTGCGGCCAGACGTTCCGCAGCAGCTGATTCCGAATGTCGGCGACAAGATGGTGACACTGACACAGAGCGACATGCTGCCAATGGGATTTGCCGGCAAGGTTGCCGACGTGACGACCGCCTCCGACGGCGTAACGGTTACATGCGAAAACGTAGAGCTTACAGACCTCTTCGACCGCTACGTCTGCAAGGTGGCAGGCTACGTCGGCAGCGAGGACGACAGTTCAGGCGCTCCCCAGAAAGCCCCACGCCGCGCCGGCAGCGAGCAGCCCTTCAGCTTCGACAAGAAGATGCCGCCCATGGCAAAGACTCTGCATCTTACAGGCTCCTTCGGGCTTGACGACAACTTCTCTATTGACGGCAACGCATACGTTGGCGTGCAGGTGCAGCCAGAACTAAACCTCAGGCTGTTCCTTTCCGTCGGCTGGAACACTGGCGTCAACATGGACTGCGTGATGCGCGGACAGATGGAGACGCAACTGCAGTTCGGCTTCAACGGAATAGCCACCGGCCATTTCGACTTTCCATTGGTAAAGCTGGCATTCCCCGTCATAGGCTGTCCGCTGGTGCTGCTGAACTTTGAAGCCGGCGCCTTTGTAGAGATGCAGGGGTCGCTGAACGTCGGCGGTGTCTACTCCACCACCGAGCGCTTCTATGCGCTGACACAGTTCAACAGCCTCATCGAGGGCGGCCGCCAGGCAACGGCCTCCATCACCCACGTCAAAGACACGCTGACGTGGAACGACGTCACTGCCAAGGCCACGCTGAACATCGGCGGCTATCTGAAGAAATCCATTACCGGCGCCAGCGCAAAAATCACCGAGTCAGGCATACGCTCGGAGATGGGCCTGCGTGCCGAAGTGGAAGCCCCAGTGCAATGGAGCGACTTTACGCTGACTAACCCCAACCTGCTGGCCGGCGAGGCTCTGCGACTGGCCATCATCGACAACCAGAAGCGCAGCCGCTCGCTGTATGACAAGGTAGACCGCGACGTCAACGTCGCCCTTTCAGTCTTCAGCAACGTACAGACGTTTGCCAAGATAATGCGCTGGACATTCACCAAGAAGTGGGAAGAGACAAAGATTTACGGCACCGCCCTGGGACTGGTGCCGCACATCAGCAAGCCCACCGTGCGCATGGCCACACTGCTCGACGACAAGCTGCACATCGACATGCCGGCAGAGCGTGAGCTGCTGTTCCCGTTGAAGATAGGCGCCGACATCTACAACAGCCGCAATGAGCTGGTAAGGCAAATTGACGCTCCGACGTCATACCTGGGCAAGAAGCCGCAGACACAGACGCTGACTGTCGGCGGACTGCCGGAGACAGAGAAATACATGGCCTATCCGCGCATGGAAATGTTCGGCTTCCGCCTCTATGCACAGCCGACGGACTCATTCAGCGCTGCCAAGGCCACGCTGGAAGTCCCTGTCCGCCAGTTCACCGTTCCGTCATCTTACGGCCACTTCACCGCAAAGGTCAACACCACCATTCCTGCCATGAAGTTCACCCCTACGGCATCATGGCTCAGCTGCCTGTGGGATGCCGACGAGCAGACGCTTACCGTCTATTACGACGGCATGACCGGACAGGACACTGAACGCAAGGCCTCAATACAGATTATGGCTCTCGACGGCGACGGCAGCGAACTCGGTGCCGACGAGATTGTTGTGACACAGGTGCGTGCCGACATCGAGCTGTCCACCACCGAGTTAGCCATTGGCGTCAAGGGCGGCAGTGCCACCATCGTGATAACCGCCAACAATACCGGCGACCTGCAGGTAAGCACCAAGAGCAGCTTCCTGCATCCTACCATCAACGGCAACACGCTGTCGATACTCATCGACGAGAACACCTCTGAGGAGGAACGCGAGGGAACAGTCATCGTCAGCGGCCGCATGGCACAGACCGACCAGCGCATCGAGCGGTTCATCAGCGTCAGCCAGGCAGGCACGGCAACGCCCGTAGCAGTTGACATGTTCAACATGAGCAGAGTCTACATCAACGTGCCGACAGGCACCGTAAACATCCCGATGACCATCCCATACTACGGCAGCGACTATGCCAAAGGCTCTACCGCACAACAAGGGCAGTACCTCCGCTACAAGTCGGCAGACACCAAGGCCAAGAGTTTCGAAAACGCGGACTACAGCGGCAGCGTGTCGTGGCAGATAGACCTTCTTATAGACCCGAAGGACAACACTTCGCTGCATAAATACGATGTTGTCAGCGGCAGCGTCTCCTACAAGGAAGACACCTACTACAAGGGCAAGCTGTCGTACGAGAGACTCTGCTCGTTCGATATTGTCGGCAGTCTCAAGAACTCGTCGGCAAACCAGTACAGCAACATGACGTCCTTTACTGCCAGCCATGGCACCGACAGCAAGCCGCTGCCCCTGACGGACTACATGCAGAACTTCTTCCACTCGCAAACCAGCAACGGCACGACCGACACGTACAACCAGACAGACATCAACACAGAGAACACTGGCTGGAGCCTCTACATCGACCTACAACTGGAAGACGACATTCCAATGCTTGAAGTGGGCAGAGACTCCATAAAGGCCAGCAGCGGCAACTTTGGCTCCACGTTCTCCTATTTCTACTATAACAAGAACATCACCGCCATCGAGATTAGTGCAAGCGAAGACTGGATAACCATCGAGGACATCACGCCCAGCATGGCCACCAACAACGAAGCAGGCATGGAAAACTTCACCGTGAAATACCCCGTCAACGACAGCAAGGCCGACCGCACAGGCTTCATCTACGTGAAAGGAACGCTTGCCGACGGCAGCAGCATCACACGCACCATCGTCGTGACGCAGCCCTACGAGCGCATCTGGGACGACGACCAGACCGAGACTACCGACCAAAGCGCCGAACTGCCGTCAGCAGCACTGCAGAAGCTGCTCACCGACAATGGCATGCCCATCTACACAGGCACCACGCCTCCCACCGTCAATGGGACTTTCGAGATGAAGCCCCTCTCACTGGTATACGCCAGCAACCCTGACGACATTGACGACGACTACAGCGGCTCCATGGTTATGGACATTGCCACGCTGACAGGCCAGAAGCCGCAGGCCCGCCTGCGCATGTACAGCAACAGCACGCAGTACGGCACCACGCCGGCAGACACCTACCTCTGCAGCCTGACGGGCGACGGCAATCACTTCACGCTGTCATGCATCACCGTCGACACCAACGACTCTCCGCTTGGCTTCTGGAAGATGACAACTATAACCATCATCTCCGGCGAGGTGGAAGCCACAGGCATCGTCAACCTGCACTATGGCAGCATCTTCCTCGACGAGAACGACCAGCCCGACGAAGTCATCATCATGAAAGACAGCGACGGCCAGTCCACCACCGCCGCCTGGCAGCCCGGCAGCTGGCAGGCACCCTGGAAGGCAGCAAGAAAGGCTCGCCGCAAAGCCAATTAATGTTAAAAGTTGGATGGTCCTCACAGCCATCCAACTTTTTTCTTCAAAAAAAATTCTTTTTATTTCTTTTTTATAGAATTAAATCATTAACTTTGCCGCATTAAAGCTGCAAGGTGCCTCCGCGCAGGCACTGGCCGCAAGGCCGGCGGCTGCGATTTTTGCTGGAAAAAAAGAAAAAACGGGAAGCATTGTGCTTCGTCTTGTACTCTGAAACGTGAGAAATTTCTGGAGCTACGCACAAGATGGACATAGTGACTCTCTCACGCCATGGCGTGAGATTGATTGTATCACTATATCTTTGTGTAAAGGTAATTCTCACGACCTCAGAGTAGAGATGTAGGGCTGCTTCAGTCTTACGCTCTTTTTGTGTGCCTGTGCAGACAATGGGGCGGCCAGCCAAGCCACAATCTGAATACACATTAATTAATATATTTATTACTAACACAAACTTTTTTAAACACTATGAAAAAAATTACTTTTCTGAAATCACTCCTCGTGGCAGTGTGTGCGCTCGTGGGGAGTAGTCAGGCGTGGGCTGGCGACAAGACAATCGTCAAGTACAGTTTTGATGATTCTATGAATCCTGAACTGGTAGCAGGTTCTAGAGTTTCATTCGACTATACTCGTACATCTGTCATCACATCTACAAAATTCCTCAACGCCTATAACAATGCCAATGGCGATCCCGGCTCGTCAACTGTGTCGTTGGGTAGCAGCGATCTTTCTGGCGAGACATGGACGCTGAGCTTTGAGTGGGCTGCCGTTGGTGGCTGCAACAGCAAGGCTGACCACACAACCCTGAAAGCAGGCGAAACAACTCTCTTTGATTTTACTGGTAATTCCGACTGGAATACTACAGTAACCATTACATACACAGGGTCGGATGGCACAAAGACTCTCCCCGTTCCTGGTTGTGATAAGAATAAGCGCTTTGCAGCAGGTGTTGGTGACCAGCTAAACACCACAGCATACTGGCATCATATTGTTGTCACTGGCAGTGCTTCGGGGGTAAAGATGACTATCACCAACTCCAGCACAGGTACAGCCGTTGTTGAGGATGTCGTGCTTTCGGAAACAAATGTCAACCCCACTTCGCTGATTATTGAGCCTAGTTGCGGTGGTGCTATCGGTATCGACGAGCTGTCGCTGAGCTACTATGTTGAGGGGGAAGTTATTCAGAACCCTGTTGCAAACTATACTGGCGTAAATGGTATTGAGCGCACTATTACAGCTACCTGCGAAACAGAGGGCGCAACCATTCAACACTCTGCCGATGGAACAAACTTTGAAGATGGTGCTTCAATTACCGTTTCAGAGTCGGGCAATGTGTATTTCAAGGCTGTCAAGGGTGGCTCTGAGTCTGACGTTATTCCATTCGCTGTTGTAGCAGGCGAAATCACACTGAATGCTCCTACTATTGTCCGTTCAGACAACACAACCGTTACCATCACTGCCGACCAGAACGATAAACTGCTGTCGCCAACGGCTACCATCTATTATGAGTATGGTGCAGAAAGCGGTTCATTCACAGGGACCAAAGTGCTGACCGTGGCTGCTGATGCTACTATTACAGCCTACGCTGAGGCTACCGGCTACACAACTTCATCGACGGCTGAGCGCACTGTTGCTCTGTTCCCTGCAAATAATGCAGTAGAGACCATTGAAAACACTCCGACGAAGACAAGCGGAACTACCAAATTTGCATTAGGCACTGACGTTACCACTGTATCTGAGCGCGACTATGTCGCATTACTGCTTGACGATGTACAGTGGGGAACGAATGTATATCTACAGAACCTGACGTTATCAGACCCCATTGTCTGGGGTATCCGCAATGGCAACTGGTACGTTAATACTTTAGAAAACCAATGGGTACTGATACGCAACATGAAGGCAGGAGACATTATTGTTGCTAATGTCAACTTTGCTGCAGCCGAGACAGTAAATGCTACTTATAGCGAGAAACTCACCTACGCTACTCGTCACGCATACATTGTGGATGCCGATGGTGATGTGGAGTTGGCCTTCAAAAAGCCCAATGCTAAAGAGATGGATTACATCTATGGCTTCTACGCATACCGTCCCATCACCGAAGTCGTTCCAGGCTCTAACGCCACTGGCTTCATGACCTTCGCTTCTGATTTTGCTCTCGACTTCACCGGCCTTGAGACTAAGGCTTATATCGCTACGGAAGTTGCCGACGGCAAGGTGAAGCTGACACAGGTGAACAAGGTGCCTGCAGGCACTGGCCTCATCCTGGAGCGCGCTGACGGCAGCAAAGAGGCTATCCCCGTGCTGAGCGGCGAGGCTGAGAACGTCAGCGCCAACAAGCTGGTGCGCGGCACAGACGTAATAGTAGAAAGCGGCTACGTGCTGGTTAACCACGGCGGCACCGCCGAGTTCGCAGGCATCAAGAGTTCTTATCCTGCTGTTGCCGCTGACCAGGCTTACCTGAACATTGCCGCAACTGCTCCCACGCTGCAGCTTGTCTTCGGCGACGAGGCAACTGGCATCAGCTCTGTTGCTGCTAACGGCATCGACGCTGACAAGGCTGTCTTCAACATGCAGGGCCAGCGCGTCGCTCAGCCACGCAAGGGCCTGTACATTGTAGGCGGCAAGAAGGTGGTAGTTAAATAGTGGCCTACCCCTAACCCTCCCCATTGCGTGCCACACTCAGACCGTCAGGTCGGAGAAGGGAGGGGAACTGGGGGAAAGTCTGAATTAAAACAAAAAATAATTTCAAACAACAACGGCCCAATTATCTAACAAGACATCCCTCCCTTTGGGAGGGCTTGGGTGGGCCTAAATAATAATTAATTATGAAGAAGACATATATCACTCCAGGCATGGAGACTGTAGAGATAAAGGTCCAGCAGATGCTGGCAGCGTCGGTGCTGGGCGTCGGCGAGGACTACAACGGCGAAGCCGTGCTGGCTCCTGAGCAGGACTTGGACAGCTATTTCGACGGCGTCGACGTCGACAAGTTCTTTGAATAAAAAGGAAAAGACCGGCCGGTGGGCTGCGAAGTTCGCCGCCAGCGTCTATTAGTGTTATTAAAAAATGAGTGGCTTGCATCATCAGACTGCAAGCCACTTTTTTGTAATGCCAAGGGAGACGCCTACTTCTTGATAGCTTCTACGAACGTTCGTGTCACCTGGAAAGAGTTTTCGGCCACGGTCTGCCAGAAGTCGTGATACTGCGAGGCGTCGGTGTCGCAGAGCGGCATGTCGCTGATGACGCGAAACGAGAGGAACGGCACGCTGTGCAGATAGCACGTCTGGGCAATGGCTGCCGACTCCATGTCGATGGCCTTGGCCTCGGGGAAGTGCGAGAGAATCTCGCGCATCTTGTCCTTGGAGTCTACAAACCAGTCGCCAGTGGCTATCAGGCCGGCATGAATCTTGATGCCGTCGGGCAGCGGCTGCAGGCTGACGGCGGTCTTAAGCAATGCCGGGTCGCCAAGGAAGCGCTCCGGCAGCCCCTGCACCTGTCCGTAGACGCTCTCGCCGACGGCAGTGCCGCAGTAGACGTCGTGATATACCAGTTCTGCGCTCACCACCACGTCTTTCACGCGTATGCCGTCGCCGTTGCCTCCGGCACATCCGGAGGATATTATCACGTCGGGGCGTTCGTCGGCTATCAGCCGTGCGGCCCCGAGGGCTGCGTTCACCTTGCCAATGCCACACTTGCGGACTACCACGGAGCCGTCGGTAAACAACTGCTGCAGCTGGTGCAGCTCTTTGTCCATTGCTACTATTATTCCTATTTTCATTTTCTTATTGTTACTAAGGTGTGAAAGATATGTTGTGTGCAAATTTAATACTCTACTGGAAAATGGCAAAGTCTTTTAAGAAAAAATTTATCTCTGCGTGTTACGAAATTATCTTACGCAGATAAATTTTTTATCTATTCACTTTACCTTTAACTTTTGCCAATTCATTCTTTTTTAGTACTTTTGCGGCCATGTTTGGAACGAATAGCAAAAGCGGCGACCTGCTGGCCTACATCCGCGAGGGCCGCGAGCTGACGGGCGGCGAACGGCTGCGCCTAATAGTGGGGCTTAGCATTCCGTCGATACTTGCCCAGGCGGCGGCGACGGTGATGTTCTTCATCGACGCGTCGATGGTGGGCCACCTGGGTGCGCGTGCCTCGGCAGCCATCGGACTGGTGGAGACCACTGGCTGGCTGATGGGCGGCCTGGCGTCGGCAGCCAACATGGGCTTCTCGGTGCAGGTGGCCCACGCCATAGGTGCCAACGACATGGAGCGCGCCCGCCGCATCCTGCGCGTGTCGCTGGTGTGCTGCCTGCTGTGGGCGCTGGCGCTGTCAGGCACGGCGCTGGCCATATCTCCCTTTCTGCCCCACTGGCTCGGCGGCAGCCCAGAGGTGTGTGCCGACGCCTCGCTCTACTTTGCCATCATCGGCGTCGGCGGCCTGTTCTTCCAGATGGAGGGTCTGGCAGGGTCGATGCTGAAATGCTCGGGCAACATGAAGATACCATCGATGCTGAACATTCTGATGTGCGCCATGGACGTAGTCCTGAACTACATATTTATATACCTTCTCGGCATGGGCGTTGCCGGTGCCGCCATCGGCACCTGTCTGGCAGCCATGATTACCGCCGGGCTGATGATGTGGTTCCTGCTGGTGCGCTCGCCGCTGCTCAGGCTGAAGGCTGCTACGGCGGTGCCTTCGAGCGGCAGCTTCGACATAGTGCGCACGGCATTCCTCATCGGCGGTCCCATGGGCTTGCAGCACGTGCTGATGGGCGGTGCGCAGGTGGTCAGCACGCTGATAGTGGCTCCGCTGGGCACTGCGGCCATTGCCGCCCACTCGCTGGCCATCACCGTGGAGAGCCTGTGCTACATGCCGGGCTATGGCATTGCCGAGGCAGCCACGACGCTCGTCGGCCAGAGCTTCGGAGCCGGCAAGCGGCTGCTGACGGCCCGCTTTGCGCACCTGTCGGTGGGCATGGGCATGGCGGTGATGACTCTGATGGGCCTGCTGATGTGGGTGTTCGCACCCGAGCTGATGACCATCATGACCCCCGTGGGCGACATCATCGCCATGGGCAGCGAGTGCCTGCGCATAGAGGCCTTTGCCGAGCCAATGTTTGCCGCGGCCATAGTGTGCAACGGCGTCTTCGTGGGTGCCGGCGACACTCTGCGGCCTGCCGGCATGAGCCTGGCGTCGATGTGGGGCGTCCGCCTGACGCTGGCAGCCCTGCTGGCACAGAGCCACGGACTGCAGGGCGTGTGGACGGCCATGGCCATAGAGCTGACCTTCCGCGGACTGCTGTTCCTCATGCGGCTGGCACGCGGCCGATGGAACAAGAAGGAATAGCATCTTCTGGCTGCGAGAGGCCAAAAATCCGTTCATTTTCGCAAAATCTTCATTCATATTCACACTTTTGCATTCTGCAGGGATGCATATATTATTGTATTGCCTATCTTTGTGAAGATTAATCGCAAACCATTTAAACAAGATGCTTATGAAAAAGACACTATTCTTTGTCTATGCACTGGCCTTAATGGCAGGCATGACACTTGCTGCCTGCAGCAGCGACAGCAGCGACCCAGGACAAGAGGTTCCACCTCCAGGCGACCCCGAGAACATGGTGTTTGCAGCCTTCTCAGGCATGGTGAAGGAGAACGGCAGTCCGCTGGCAGGCGTAACGGTAAGCTCCGGCTCGCAGACCGTCACCACCGACATGAACGGCGCCTTCCGCCTGGACAATGTCAACAATGTCAACGGCCGCGCAGTGATAAAGTTTGAAAAGGCCGGCTACATCAGCGTGGTGCGCTCGGCAAAGGCTGACAAGGTGACCCGCATGGACGTGCAGATGACACAGGCACAGACAACGACATCCTTCGACTCGCAGAACGGCACCACCGTCAACGTGGGCTACATGTGGAGCGGACAGGTGCAGGTGGACCTGCCTGCCGACGGATACATGAACGGCACCACCCCATATAGCGGCACCGTCAAGGTGGCTGCAGCCTATCTGGATCCGGACAACAGCGACTTTGCCAACCAGATGCCAGGCGACCTGTCGGCAGTGCGCACCGACCAGAGCGAAGCCCAGCTGGTGAGCTACGGCATGGTGAGCGTCAACCTGACAGGCTCCAACGGCGAGCAGCTGCAGCTGAAGGAAGGCTCAAGGGCTCAGCTCACATTCCCAATACCGGATAAGTTCGCCAGCCAGGAGGCACCTGCCGAAATACCGCTGTGGTACTTCGACGAGGCTACAGGCCTCTGGGTAGAGGAAGGCACGGCAACACTGCAGGGCGACAAATACGTGGGCTATGTAACCCACTTCTCGTGGCACAACCTGGACTCTCCTGAACTGCGCGCCAGCCTGAAGGTCACGGTGAAGAACAGCAAGGGCGACGTGCTGCCCTTCGTGCCGGTGGACATCGACGGCCAGCGCCTGTTCTACACCAACAAGGACGGCGTGATGGAGTGCGACGTGCCAAGCAACGTAAAGCTCTATGTGCGCATACCGTCGGAAGCCTACGGCAACTATGCAGAAAGCGACCCTACGCTCGACAAGAAGGAATACATGACACTCAGCGGCGGCGAGAGCAAGAGCATCACGTTCACACTGCCAAGCGCAGCACCCGTCATCAGCGGCACCGTCACCAACACTGGCTCCGGATCGAACATCTGCACGGTGTTCATCGTCTACAACGGCTCTAACCAGACCACACCGGCCATCAGCGATACCAAGGGCGCATTCAAGATTTTTGCACCTGCCAACTACCGCGGCAAGGCTACGCTGGTAGCTAAGTTCGGCGATGCCAACATCATCAGCCAGGAAATAGAAATCACCGACGACGACCAGACCGTCAACCTGACAGCCAGCAACGATGCCGCATCCAGCGTTGCCGGTGTGTTCACCATCAGTAACTCTGATGGTCTGAACGCACATTACGTGCTGCCGGAAGGACCTAACGGCGGACTGTGGAACGCCACCATAGGCACCATCTACGACAGATATAGCGGCAACGAAAGCACGGGACTCACCATCAGCGGCAACACAATGCCACAGAACCAGGAAGTCGACTGGGATAAGATTGGCGAAATTGTTGTCTTCAGCATCTCTGTGCCGGGCTACACCGAGTCTAAGACGGCATACGACAATGTCAGTTTCTTCTATATGAAGGAGGGCGGCCCACACCTCTCCGTCAACGCCACCGGCAAGGCAACCGTCACAAAGAGCGGCGACGTCTACACGGTGAAGATGACCAACGTGGCTACTGAAAGCTACGACGACCAGATGCGCGGCATATACTTCTACAACAGCCAGGGAGAAGGCGCCCTGCCAGTGCTGAACCTGGAAATCGGCGGCAAGCTGGTGCAGGAGTAATGCACAATGCATAATTCATAATGCTTAATGCATAATTATGGGCAGAAAACCATAAAATATTTGGTTTTCTGCCCTTTTCTTTATACTTTTGCAGCTAAACAGCGCAACATGCTACGACAAGTAAGACCGAAAAAGAACCTCGGACAGCACTTCCTGACCGACCTGGACATCGCCAGGCGCATTGCCGACACGGTAGACACTCCGTTCGCCGAACTGCCAGTGCTGGAGGTTGGCCCTGGCATGGGCGTCATGACGCAGTTCCTGGTCGAAAAGCCACGCGAGCTGAAAGTGGTGGAGATTGACGGCGAAAGCGTGGCCTACCTGAAAGAAACTATTTTCAAGGACCAACACCCAACACCCAGCACCCAACACCCAACACCCAACACCCAACACCCAACACCCAACACCCAACACCCAACACCCAACACCCAACAAATAATCGAAGGCGACTTCCTGCGCATGAACCTCAGCGAGGTGTTCGGAGGCAGGCCGTTCATTGTCACCGGCAACTACCCCTACGACATCTCGTCGCAGATATTCTTCCACATTCTCGACTACAAAGACCTGATACCCTGCTGCACAGGCATGATACAGCATGAGGTGGCCGTGCGCATGGCCGCCAGCCCCGGAGGCAAGGAGTATGGCATCCTGTCGGTGCTGCTGCAGGCGTGGTACGACATTGAATACCTGTTCCGCGTGGAGCCGTCGGTGTTCAACCCACCGCCAAAGGTGATGAGCGCCGTCATCCGCATGACGCGCAACGGCGTCACGTCGCTGGGCTGCAACGAGCTGCTGTTCCGCCGCGTGGTGAAAACCACCTTCGGCCAGCGCCGCAAGATGCTGCGCGTGTCGCTGCGTCAGCTGGTGGGCAATGACGCCGCCAGCCTAAGCTCGCGGTTTGCCACCATGCGCCCGGAACAGCTGTCGGTGGCCGACTTCGTGGAGCTGACAAATCTGGTGGAGCGCGAAATGAATGCAGGGGAAAATGTGCTGTGTCCGAACACAACTGATTGATTTTCGTCAAGAATATACGATTATTTTGCAGAAAGCGGCACGGAAAAATAGCAACGGACCGCTTTTTTGCATTACCTTTGCAGTGTCAAAAGTGAAAAACACTGCCAACAAAGTGAAAAACACTGCCGCGAGGCACATTAATAATATAAATAGGACACTGTCCGTTTTAGGTTGAAAAGATTCAGGATAATCACAAAGAATTCTGACAACAAGGAATTCTGAACAGAATTTACAGACAGAGAAAGATTGGTTTTAGTTGTTAATAGGTAGAAAATTTCCAAGCGGCTTGCAAGCGTGAGTTTGTAAGCCGCTTCTTCATGTCCAGCCACAATTGTCAAAATTGCAATTTATTTATCAAAACGTAATTTCATAATCTCAAAAACATTTCATAATCGCAGAAAATGCTATTTTGGACGAAAAATTGAGGAACAGAAGGAACCCCCTTAACGTTAAAAGCTGTAAATTTGCAAAAACACTATTATTAACTATAAACTAAAATTCCAGCTTATGAAAAACCTAAAGAACATGTTCATGGCCCTTGCTTTTCTGGCAGGGCTTGCAGTGTCGCTGGCTGCATGCAGCAGCAGCGAGAGCAGTGAAGGCGGTGGCGGAGGCGACAACCCCAATCCACCGGCACCATCAGACTACACCTACGCCAACATGATGGGCGTCGTTACCAACAACTGGGGCGGAGCCATCGAGGGAGTAAAGGTGATCAACGGCACACAGAGTGCATCTACCGACGCCAACGGCGTGTTCAAATTCGACAGAGTCATCAAGACCGGCAACCGCACCATAATGATTTTCCAGAAAGACGGCTACGTAGACATCTGTAAGGCCATGCCTACCGAAGACGGTTCACAGTGGCGCATTTCCATGATTCAGAAGGGCGGCGGCGGAACGGCGGAAGCAACATTCACGTCGAACGACGGCGCCACGATAAGCGTCGACAACAGCCGTTACACCGGCAGGATAAGAATCGACCTACCCGACGGATATAAGGACGAGAACGGCAATGCCTACACAGGCAGCGTCAAAGCACAGGCAACGTTCATCAACCCCGACGACCAGAACTTCAACGCAACGATGCCCGGCGGCGACCTGGCTGCCGAGAACAAGGACGGCGAGGAAGTGCAGCTGGTGTCCTATGGCATGGTGGGCGTGGAACTGACCAGCGACGACGGCAAGAAGCTGCAACTGGCTGACGGCAAGACTGCCACTCTCAGCTTCCCGATACCGTCGGATCTCGCTGCCAACGCTCCCGCATCGATGCCCCTCTGGGCCTTCGACGAGTCGCGCGGACTCTGGATTGAAGAAGGCACTGCCACCAAGGAGGGCGACCGCTACGTAGGCGAAGTGAGCCACTTCTCATGGTGGAACCTTGACTATCCGTACTCGCGCGCTACGCTGAAGGTCACCGTGCAGGATGCCAACGGACATACCATCCCGTACATCCCTGTGGACATCGACAAGGGACAGCGTGTATACACCACAAACCAGAACGGCTACTTCGAGTGCTACATACCGAGCGGCACCGCCATGGATCTGCGCGTGAAGAGCGAGGACTACCTGTACCACGGACGCCCGGAAACCGTGGTTCACATTGATGCCCAGGCGGCAGGCGACGTCAAGGAAGTGACGATTGTGCTGCCTGCTGCGCAATTCATCACCGGAACTGTCAACACCGTCACCGGCAGCAACAAGATATGCAAGGTGACACTGTCGCTGCCCGGCTTTGAGAGCGCAACCACATACAGCGACCTCTACGGACAGTTCAAGATGTCGCTGCCTGACGACTACATTGGCGTGGCTTCGGTGATTGCCGTCAACACCGTCGGCGACGAGGGCTTTGCCAACGTAACGCTGGACGGCACCGACAAGAACGTGAACATCAACATCATCAGCGACACCGTAGAGAGCGGCTCGCCAGGCACATTCACCCTCATTGACGAGAACGACGAGCGCATTGGCCTGGACCTGAGAGGAGGCGACAACCAGTCTACCAACATCAACATCATCAGCAACAGAGCTGAAGGCAGCTTCTATTGGTACGGCGAAAGCGGACGCGAGAACCAGAACGTTAGCTTCTCACTGCCTGACTCTACCTTCAACGGCACCGACACTTATAATAATGTGAGCTACAGCTACTACCACTACCTAAACAGCGGCACTGAAACGCTGAACGTCTCCGTCAGCGGCGCCACTGCCAAGCTGACACGCGACGGCGGCAAGTACAACGTGCAGTTCACCGGCGGCACGGCAAGCTACTACGGCTCTACGACAAACAACACCTACAAGCAAGGAACTGCCGAGCTGACAATAGCTCTGGACATTCACCTGCTGGCTACCGAGTATCTGAACACCACTCCCGACGCCGTACGCTCACTGCTGCCAGACCACATGCCATATCTTGAGGGCAAGACCATGCATGCACTGGTAATACACTACAGCGCACAGACCGAGTCTGGCGGTGTGGTATGCTACACTGACCCGAACATCACCGAGGAAGAAGTCAACAACCTGCAGGCTCAGGCTACCGCTACGCTGGGAGCCATCGTCAATCCGCTCAGCGCAGAGGAGGCTGAAGGCGACATGAAGCAGATGTATGCACCTGCATGGCTCAGCGGCAACAAGTTCCTCAGCATCATGCAGAGCCCATGGTACGACAGCGATTATGAAAAGGGGGAGTTCCACTTCGATCCTTACATTATAAATTCGCCAGAAGTGTGGAACGCAAAGGTTACCATAAAAGCGTACAACAACATCAAGGTTCCTATAACAGAACTGATAATGCGATAAACGTATTAACCTGAAGGTCAGACTGCTGACACGGCATGCGAGCAAAAAGCCAATGAAATGTTTGGCTTTTTGCTCGTTTCTTTTTACTTTTGCACTACTTTTACTATGGCAGCAATTATATTCACAACACTACCCATGATGGTATGCCTGTTCTGGACCGTAATGGTGGCAACAGACATCTGCCGCGGCTGGCGCAGTCGCGCCAGCTGCCACCTGCTGCTGTTCATGGCCACAGCCACCGTGCTGTACTGGGGACACTGCGCCTTCTTCACGCGTTCCATGGCCATAATGCCACTGGCCGACACGCTCTACCTGACGGCTAACCTGCTGGTATTCCCACTGTTCCTGCTCTACATCGGCGCACTGACCACACGGCGCGCCGACCATCGCCTGCAGTGGCTGTTCACGCTGCCGGCCATCGCCGGCGGCACGTGCTGCGGCATAGTCTACACACTGATGAGCAGCAGCGAAGTGGCGGAATTCACCGACCTCTACCTTTACCGCCACCAAATGAAGGGGCTGCACGGAATGGCAATGCAGCAGGCATTCATACACGACACCAGCAAGGTGTTCTTTGCAATCCTCATAATACCTATATATATTATAGGGCGCCAAAGGCTCAACAGCTATGAGCATCTACTCAGCGACACATATTCCAACTTGGAGAACAAGACTCTGAAGCCGCTGAGCCGCCTGTTGCTGACATTCAGCGTCGTAGCCGTGGCATCATTCACTGCCAACGCAATAGGCCGCCATCAGTTCACGTCGTCGCCGTGGCTACTGGCTGTGCCGTCGGTGCTGTTCGCTGCACTGCTGTTCGCCGTGGGCTACACAAGCTGGCAGCAGCGCTTCTCCATCGACGACATAGAGGCCGAGGAAAAGCTTAGCGACAACACGGAAAGCATGCAGTCGCAGACGTCGGAGCTGCGCCAGCGCATTGAGATGGTGATGATGGACGAGCGCCTCTACCTACAGCCAAACTTGAAAATTGCCGACATCGTGCAGCGGCTTGGCACCAACCGCAACTACGTCTACAATGCTATAAACAGGGAGACCGGCATGTCGTTCAACGAATACGTCAACCGCATGCGCATCAACTATGCCGAGCAGCTGATGACCCTCTATCCGGACAAGAGCATCACCGAGATTTCCGAAATGAGCGGCTTCAGCAGCAGCACATCGTTCTACCGCAATTTCAAGACCTTCAAAGGCATAGGGCCAAGAGAGTTCAGAATAAAATTGAAACATTAGAGAACACCCATGAAACCAATCAACATCATAATAAAAGTATTGATGCCTCTGCTGTTAGGCGCAGGCATCCTCTACTGGATGTATCGCGGCGAAGACTGGCAGACCATTCTTCACGTGATGACCGACGAGATGGACTGGACGTGGATGTTGCTGAGCTTTCCCTTCGGCATACTTGCACAAATGCTGCGCGGCTGGCGCTGGCGCCAGGCACTGGAGCCTGTCGGCGAGCATCCGCGCACATCGGTGAGCATACACAGCATTTTCCTAAGCTACGCCGCATCGCTGGTAATTCCGCGCGTCGGCGAGTTCACACGCTGCGGCGTGCTGAAGCGCTACGACAACGTGTCGTTTGCCAAAGCCCTCGGCACGGTAGTCACCGAGCGCGCCATCGACTCGCTGCTCGTCATGGGCATCACCGCCCTTGTGTTGCTCATTGAGATGAGTACCTTCGGAATGTTCTTCCGCAAGACCGGCACAAACATTGAAAGCATTCTCAGCGGCTTCTCGTGGGCCGGCTATCTGGTAGTTGGCGTCTGCGCTGTGGCTGCCCTCATCCTGCTGCACTTCCTTCTGCGCAAGCTCTCCATCTACGACAAGGTGCGTGCAACGCTGAGCGGCATCTGGCAGGGCGTAGTCTCGCTGAAAGACGTCGCCAACATCCCACTGTTCACATTCTTCACCATAGGCATCTGGGTAAGCTATTTCCTCCACTACTACCTGACATTCTTCTGTTTCCCATTCACCGCAGACCTTGGCATAGGCTGCGCACTGGTGACATTCATCGTCGGCTCCATCGCCGTCATCGTGCCTACGCCCAACGGCGCCGGTCCCTGGCACTTTGCCGTCAAGACAATGCTTATTCTCTATGGCGTAGCCGACGACAAAGCTCTTTACTTCGTGCTTATCGTGCATACCGTGCAGACCATGCTCGTCGTGGCGCTGGGAGTGTATGCGTGGCTGGCATTAAATTTTACTGCGGTCAAGGGCAGAAACTACGGGAATGAGAGCTAAAAGGACACACACTATTAACAAAAATACTTAACAACCATGATATGACCGATTTCTTTTTAAATCGCATATCAAAATTCCAAAACTATGAACGAAATTCAAAACCTGAACCCACAGTGCATCTGGAAGAACTTCTATGCACTCACACAAGTGCCTCGCCCCAGCGGACATCTGGAGAAAGTACAACAGTTCCTTCTCGACTTCGGCAAACAGGCCGGCGTCTACGCCGTCAAGGACCCAGCAGGCAACATTCACTTCCGCAAGCCAGCCACGGCAGGCATGGAAAACCGCAAGGGCGTCATCCTGCAGGCACACATGGACATGGTGCCGCAGAAGACTCCCGAGTCAACACATAACTTTGAGACCGACCCTATAGAGCCGTGGATTGACGGCGAGTGGGTGAAAGCCAAAGGCACCACGCTTGGTGCCGACAACGGACTGGGCGTTGCCGCCATCATGGCCGTCATGGAAGACAAGACACTGAAGCACGGCCCCATCGATGCACTCATCACACGCGACGAGGAAACCGGCATGTACGGTGCCAACGACCTGCCAGAAGGTGAGCTTCAGGGCGACATACTGATGAACCTCGACTCCGAGCATTGGGGAAAGTTCGTCATCGGAAGCGCCGGCGGCATTGACGTCACAGCCACGATGGAATACAAGGAGGCAGATACCGACCCTGATGACGCTGCCGTCAAAGTTACCGTCAGCGGCTTGCGCGGCGGTCACAGCGGACTGGAAATCAACGAGGGCCGCGGCAACGCCAACAAGCTGCTGGTGCAGGTCGTCCGCGAAGCTATCGAGGAGACAGAAGCCCGTCTGGCCTGCTGGCAGGGCGGCAACATGCGCAATGCCATCCCCTTCAAGGCCGAGGCCGTGCTGACGCTGCCCAAGGAGAACATTGCCGCACTGCAGGAAATCGTGGCCGAATGGAAAGAGACCTTCAACGACGAGTTCAAGCTCATCGAGCCTCAGGGCATTGAGGTGACCGTTGAGGAAGTGGCCACGCCGCAGAAGGAAGTGCCTGTCGAAATCCAGGACAATCTTGTAAATGCCATCTACGGCTGCCACGACGGCGTCATCCGCTACATCCCCGCCTACCCCAGCGTCGTTGAGACATCCAGCAATCTGGCCATCATCAACATCGGCGAAGGCCGTGCAGACATAAAGATACTGGCACGTTCGAGCCGCGAGGACATGAAGGACTACATTGTTAAAACCCTTGAGAGTACGTTCAACATGGCCGGCATGAAGGTGGAGACTTCCGGCAGCTACGGCGGCTGGGACCCCAACCCCGACAGCGAAATCCTGCATCTGCTGCTGAAGGAATACAAGAGCCTCTTCAATGAAGACGGCATCATTCAGGTAGACCACGCCGGACTGGAATGCTCCGTAATTCTGGGCAAGTATCCACACTTAGATGTAGTCTCTCTCGGCCCCACGATGAAGTCGCCCCACACAACTACAGAGCGCGCCCTCATCGCCTCCGTCGAGCCTTTCTGGCAGCTGCTGAAAAAGACTCTTGAGGACGTGCCGGAGAAATAACCGACAATAAGCATCAAACCTTACACAAACAAACCTCCTATTATCATGAGAAAGTTGCTTTCCCTGCTGGCAGTACTTATGGCTGCAAGCAACGTCTTTGCCGACGACAAGCTGACAGAGAACTTCAACAGTGGGCTGCCCACATCGGCACCCTCGTCAGAAACATCAGTCACCCTGGCCTCCGGAACATGGAAGCTAAAGGGCGTATACGGTAAGAACGACAATGGCAGCATGCGTGCAACCATGAGCGGCGGCGGCTATCTTGTCAGCCCTGTACTCAACCAGCCGGGAAAGGTAACCTTCTTCCACCGCGCTTCTGGCAGCGGCAAGAAGCTTTCCGTCGAGAAGTCCTTAGACGGCGGACAGACGTGGACGGCTGTGGGCGAAGCCACCGTGTCGTCGTCGACGCCTTACGCCAGCAGCACCTTCAACTGCCGGTCTGCCGAGGAAGACGCCACCGTGCTGATACGCTTCACCTGCAACAGCTCCACCATCTATCTCGACGACATCACCATCACACTGAACAGTGCCACCCAGCAGCCGTCGCAGGAGCCTGACGACCCGACGTACATCACCGACGGCCTGCCTGTGCCGACGAAGGCGTTCCCAGAGGCTCTTAGGACTGTCTTCATTGCTCCCGATGGCAGCGACGACAGTGGCGACGGGACAATAGAGCATCCCTGGCAGAACCTGCAGTATGCCGTCAATCAGGCTCAGCCTGGCACGCACATCGTCTGCCGTGGCGGCAAGTACAGCCCCAAGAAGAACACCGACGGCAAGTACACCATACGCCTGAAGACTTCCGGCACCGCCGAGCATCCCATCGTCATCCGCAGCTATGAGGACGAAAAGCCCGTCTTCGACTTCGAAGAGCAGTTGCGCGAGCAGATGATCGGCGACCGTGGCCTGCAGATTACCGGCAACTACTGGTGGCTCTTCGGCTTGCACATCACCCACGCCGCCGACAACGGCATCAAGCTGGAGGGTTCGTACAACAGAATTGAGCGCTGCGAATTCTCCTACAATCTCGACACAGGTCTGCAGCTGGGCTTCGGCCACAACTTCAGCGACACCTTCCCCGGCGTGTCGCAGAACGACGGCACTTACTGCGCCTACAACGACATCGTCGACTGCGACTCCCACCACAACTGCGACTACGACAGCAACTACGGCAGCGATGCCGACGGCTTTGCCTGCAAGATGCACAACGGCCGCGGCAACCGCTTCATCCGCTGCCGCGCATGGCACAACAGCGACGACGCATGGGACTTGTTTGAGACCGACTTCGACGTGGTGCTGGCAGAGTGCTGGGCATGGGAGTCTGGCAAGGCTGCCGACCACCTGTGGGTGAAGGACTACATCACCAAGGGCGGCAACATGTCGTTCTCCGGCAATGGCAACGGCATCAAGCTGGGCGGCAACGGCACCGGCGGCTCGTCGAAGGGCATCCACTACGCCTTCAACTGCATTTCCTTCGGCAACAACAACAGCAGCAGCGTCAAGGGCTTCGACTGCAACAACCACAAGGGCGGCCACGTGCTGGTGGGCTGCCTGGCCTTCGACAACAGCTACGACTTCATGTTCGAAAGCGGCGGCTCCGACGCCAACACCTATTATTATAATAATGTGTGCCTCGGCAAACAGGAAATCTGCGTTGGCTACGACGACTACAATGCACTCGTGACGGCCATGTCGAAGAACGGCTGGACGCGCCACCTCGTGACTGGCATCTCGCGCGACGACTACCTGTCGCTCGACGAGGACGACGCCCTGAAGCCACGCGACATCTACGGCGGACTGCCACGACGCTTCGGCCGTCTGGCCGCCGACAGCGAAATGATCGACGCTGGCAGTGCCGACTATGAGAGCAGCAGTCCCGTATGGCAACAGCTCGTTGCCGACTTCCCGTTCCTGAAGCGTACCGTCAGCGGTAAGGCACGCGACCTCGGCCCCTACGAACGCGCCGACGGCAGCGGCTCTCTCGGCATAGCCGCACCGGCCACTGGCAATGCCGACGCTGCCAACGGCGTGCGCAAGTTCGTCGACGGCCGACGCCTGATTATCCAGAAAGGCAGCCGCCGCTACAATGCCGTAGGACAAACGGTGCTCTGACTGTCCACAATTCATTGTTCACAGTTCCATGGTTCACAGATAATTTCGTAACATGCAGAGATATTTTCGTAACATGCAGAGATAATTTCGTAACATGCAGAGATATTTTCGTAACATGCAGAGATAATTCCGTAACATGCAGAGATATTTTCGTAACATGCAGAGATAATTCCGTAACTTAGCAACAAAAACTGTGAAGTTATTCTGTTTCGGCAAAAAAAAGAACAAGTTTCTTTGTTTTGCCGAAACTTTTTGTATCTTTGCACACGATTTATTAACCAAACAACAAAGAAACATGGACGATTACCCGGCGGAAAACTTTAATTCTTAGGCCGAGGGATTCCGGTGGCAAGGCTGCTAATCCCTTTGCCACCATCATGTATTAGCATTATGCAACGAGCATAGTGCATTGAGTATCAAGCATTGTGCATCAATCATTAAGCACAGAAAAAAAACGGATTAGCAAACAATGAAGACTTTTTGGAACACCCAAGGGGGCTTAAGCCAGATCAGCGAGTGGCAGCCCAACTGCTGGATACAGGTAACATGCCCCACGGAAGAGGACCAGCGAGTGCTGGAAGACCAATTCCAGATTCCCGACTATTTCCTTTCCGACATCAGCGACGCCGACGAGAGGGCGCGCTATGAATACGACGACGGCTGGATGCTCATCATCCTGCGCATACCTTACGTCAAGGAAGTGCGTTCGCGCACGCCATACACCACCGTGCCGCTGGGCATCATCCACAAGCGCGACGTCACCATCACCGTCTGCTACTACGAGACGAACATGATGATCGACTTCGTCAGCTTCCAGCAGAAGCGCAACGAGGGCTTCACCGACTATGTGGACATGATTTTCCGCCTCTTCCTGTCGTCGGCAGTATGGTATCTGAAGCGCCTGAAGCAGATATCGATGCTCATCGACAAGGCAAAGCGCAACCTGGACCGTGAGGTGAACAACGAAAGCCTGATAGGACTCTCGCGCCTGCAGGACTCGCTGACATACTTCACCACCAGCATCCGCGGCAACGAGAACCTGCTGCAGAAGCTGAAGTTCAAGCTGCAGATTGACGAGCTTGACGCCGACCTCATCGAGGACGTGAACATCGAGATGACGCAGGCCCGCGAAACGACGAACATCTACTCGAACATTCTGGAGTCGACGATGGACACCTACCAGTCAATCATCAACAACAACATGAACACCATCATGCGTACGCTGACGTCGGTGACCATCATCCTCATGCTTCCCACGCTGGTGGCATCGTTCTTCGGCATGAACCTCATCAACGGCATGGAGCAGAGCCCGGTAGGTTTCATTATTGCCATCGTGCTTTCGATAGTAATTTCAGTAATCTCATGGCTCATTTTCAGGCACAAACGCCTCATATAAAATTCTTTTCACAAAAAAATTAGGTGGTTTCGAAGAAAATAACTACTTTTGAAGCCTAAAACTGCAATGAACTAAATTCATATCATTCTCTAAAACAAGTAACGATGATGGACTCTCAAGAGAAAGCTCCTGCCCTGGAGCAGAATGAAGAAATGGCTGCTGCCGCAGAGCCTGCGGCTGTGGAACAGAGTGTGGAAACCGAAGAAAAGGAGCGCAAGCACTACCAGACAAAGGAAGAAGTGCTGGAAAGAGTTCGCGAAATAGCTCACAGCGAAGAGGCTCCCCAGAAGGAAGAAGTGGACTATCTGAAAACCGTCTTCTACAAGCTGCACACTGCCGAGCGCGAAGCACAAATCAAGGAATTCTTAGACAATGGCGGCACCCCTGAGCAGTACCAGATAACCCCCGACGGAACGGAAGAAGCCTTCAAGGCCGAAATGGGCATCATCAAGGAGAAGCGCCAGCGGCTGTTCCAGGAACAGGAGAAGGAAAAGCAGGAGAACCTGCAGAAGAAACTCGCCATCATCGAGAAGATAAAGGCCATGATTACCTCGCCGGAAGAGGCCAACAAGTCATACAAGGACTTCAAGGCCCTGCAGGACGAGTGGCGCGAGATAAAGAACGTGCCTGCCGAACGTGCCAATGAGCTGTGGCGCAACTACCAGCTCTACGTAGAGCAGTTCTACGACCTGCTGAAGCTGAACAGCGAGGCCCGCGAATACGACTTCAAGAAAAACCTGGAGCTGAAAGAAAAGCTCTGCGTGGCCGCCGAGAAGCTGGCCGACGAAGAGGACATCGTCAGCGCCTTCCACCAACTGCAGAAGCTGCATCAGGAATATCGCGAGACAGGCCCGGTGTCGAAGGAACTGCGCGAGGAAATCTGGCAGCGCTTCAAGGCCGCATCGACAGTCATCAACAAGCGCCACCAGCAGCACTTCGAAAGCCTGCGCGCCAAGGAGGAAGAAAACCTGGCACGCAAAACTGAACTATGCGAAAAGGCAGAAGCCATTGCCGCCGAGGAGAACAAAGGCAGCGGCGACTGGGAGCAGCACACCAAGCAAATCATGGAGCTGCAGGCCGAATGGAAGACCATCGGCTTTGCACCGCAGAAGATGAACGTAAAAATCTTCGAGCGCTTCCGCGCAACCTGCGACGACTTCTTCGGACGCAAGGCTGAACACTTCCGCACCCTGAAGGACACCTTCAAGGAGAATGCCGACAAGAAGCGCGCCCTCATAGAAAAGGCCAAGGCCCTGCAAGATTCTACCGACTGGAAGTCGACAAGCAACAAGCTGATCAACCTGCAGCGCGAGTGGAAGCAAATAGGTGCCGTGCCTAAGAAGCAGGGCGACCTGCTGTGGGAGGAATTCCTCACTGCCTGCAACAAATTCTTCGAAGCCCGCAATGCCGCCGGTGCCGACACTCGCAGCACCGAGCGCGAGAACCTCGACAAGAAGCGCGACGTCATCGCACGACTCACAGCCCTGGCTGAGGAAACACAGGATGGCATGCAGGAAAAGGTGCAGAGCCTCATAGAGGAATACCAGTCGATAGGCCACGTGCCGTTCAAGGAGAAAGACAAGCTCTATGCCGAATACCACGCCATAGTGGACAAGCTCTACAAAGACCTTAACATCACAGCCAGCAAGCGCCGTCTGAGCAACTTCAAGCAGAACTTGAAGCAGGTGGCAGAGCGCGGCGAAAGCGCCTTGGACAACGAGCGCGCAAGGCTGATGCGCCAGTATGAGCAGCTGAAGCAGGAGGCCCAGACATACGAGAACAACCTCGGCTTCCTGAACGCAGCGTCAAAGAAGGGCAACTCGCTGATTGACGAAATGAACCGCAAAGTGCAGAAGCTGCACGACGAAGTTCAGCTGGTCCGCGAGAAGATTAAGGCTATTGACGCAGAGAACGCCAGCAAGAAATGAAAGCAATAGTACAGAGTTCCATTTTCCGCGCCCTGTGTGCCATCGCCATAGGCGTGATGCTGCTGAAATATCCACACGACGGCATCACATGGCTCACCATAGCCATCGGCGTGCTGTTCCTCGTGTCGGGCATAATAGCACTTATTGCCTACTGGAATGCCAGAAAGCATGCGTCGGAATACACCATCACCGACCGCCAGGGCCGCGTGATTTCCGGCTCGCAGCCTACATTCCCCATCGTAGGCCTGGGCAGCGTCATCTTAGGCCTTGTGCTGGCACTTACGCCTGGAGCCTTCCTCCACGGACTGATGTATGTTCTGGGAGGCATCATGATTTTAGGCGGCGCCAACCAACTGGTGGCACTGGTGACTGCAAGGCGCATGGGGCCGATGCCGTTTTTCTTCTGGATAGCACCGTCGCTCATTCTGCTGACTGGACTCTACGTGGTGCTGAAGCCCATGCATAGTGCCGAGCTACCGCTGATGATTCTTGGCTGGTGCTGTCTGGTGTACGGCGTGGCAGAGATTATCAACGCCATCAAAATACACACTCTCCGCAAGCAGTTTGAAGCCAAATACGGCAAGCCCGAGGAGGAAGCACCTGTGGCTGAAGAGATTAGCTCAGAGATGAATGCAATCGAAAGCACTTCTGATGCGCAGACAGACAGCAACGGCAGCGAACAGTCAACAGTCCAACAGTCCGGCGAGCCTGCAGCAACGTCGGAAACTGAAATAGAAATCGACGAAGAGGGTTAGACGTTAGTGACAATGCCCTCGATGTAAGTCTTAAGAATATGTATGCCGGTCTTATTCTCCCCACCTGAGGGGATGATAAGGTCGGCAAACTTTTTTGTCGGCTCGATGAACTGGTCGTGCATGGGCTTCAGCACCTTCTCGTAGCGGTCGAGCACCATGTCCACAGTACGGCCACGCTCCACCACATCGCGCCGGATGTTCCTTATCAGCCTCACGTCGGCATCGGTGTCAACGAAGATTTTCAAGTCCATCATGTCCCTGAGCTTCTTGTAGTGCAGGGCCATGATGCCCTCGATGATGATCACAGGCTTCGGCTCCACATGGACAGTCTCCGGCAGGCGGTTGGAGATGATGTAAGAATATGTCGGCTGCTCTACGGCCTGTCCGCTTTTCAGCATTCTGATGTGTTCCGTCAGCAGCTTCCAGTCGAAAGCGTCAGGATGGTCGAAGTTAATCATCCTGCGCTGCTCGTCGGTCATGCCCGTCGTGTCGTTGTAATAAGAGTCCAAAGGCACCACGGCTGCACAGTGAGGCGGCAGGGCATGTGCTATCTTGTTAACGACGGTGGTCTTGCCAGAACCTGTTCCGCCGGCTATTCCTATTATTGTCATCGTGTTTGCTTTATTACAAGTTCCTACTGTTTCATTGACTTTCGCGTCGCCGATTTCCCTGCTTCAGACTTCTGCTCCTTCAGCAGATACACCAGAGTCGGCAGGTGGTCGCTATAACCGTCGAGCCACACGCCGCCGGCATGCGTGCGCAGCGTGTTTCCCTTATACTTGCCTTCCTGCTGGAAAAGATAGTCGCGGCGGAAAATCTGAGGCTGATAATATTTTAATGTAGAATAGTCTTTCTTTCCCTTCTGGTTGAGCAGCGAGTAGGAAAGAATAATCTGGTCGAAGAGGTTCCATGCTCCATTGTACATCAGAGTGCCTGTTCCGCTGGCGTGAATGTTCCACCAGGGGTTGAAGAGGCCGCCCTTCTCCACCTTGTCAATGTCGCGGCGTGCGCCAAGTGCCTTCGACATAGAGAGGTCTTTCGGGTCGTCGTTCATATCGCCCATGATAAAGAGCTTCACCTGCGGGTCTTCCTTGATGAGCGAGTCCTTTACGATGCGCAGCTGGCGGCCACCCTCCTCGCGGTAGAACGATGTGGCACCGCGCGACGGCAGGTGATTGACGACGATGGTGACATGCTCGTCGGCCATCGTGCCGCTGACAACAAGGAAGCCGCGCGTGGCACGATTGTTGTCGATGTCCTCCTGGCGCGTGTAGACATAAGGCACCAGCTTCACATTGCGCACGGTGAACAGCGAGGGATTGTAAAGCAGCGCACAGTCAACGCCGCGGTGGTCGGGGCCTTCAATGTGGCAGAACTTGAAGCCTCTGCTCTTCAGCGGCTGCTGGTCGCAGAGGTCGGTCAGACAGCGTGCGTTCTCAACCTCGCTGACGCCGATGGCTGCACAGCCTATCTGCGGCAGCTTGTCGGTACCCATCTCTGCAAGCACCTTGGCCATGTTGCGCAGCTTGTGCTTGTATTTCATGGCCGACCACTTGTTGCGCCCGTCGGGCAGATATTCGTAGTCGTTCTTGCCTGCATCGTGGCAAGTGTCGAACAAATTCTCAAGGTTGTAGAAACCGATGGCATACATAGAGAACTTCCTTTCCTGGGCACATGCACTCAAGGATACCATGATGCACATCAAAGCGAAAAAGTAATAGCGTATCTTCATAATAGTTTCAGATTTTCTGCGAAGATAGCTAATATTTTCCATACTATCTAAAGAATTTTAAAAAATCATGCAAAAAAAAACGATTTTTACACAATTTCTAGTACAATATATTGTATCTTTGTAGGCAAATCAACAATTTTTTAATTTTCTACCTTATGCAAAAAAAGCTGAAAATAGCACTGATGGCTCTCAGCCTCACACCTTCGGCCTTTGCACAAACTGACGACGGCAAACTGCCAGAAGCCCAGCAAGCCATAAGCAACGAGCAGGCTTTCACGTTTACCGAAGCCCAGTTAGGCGAAGACGACGACATGTCGCAAAACGTAACCATTATCTCTTCTAACCAAAACATCTACGCCTCGCAGGCAGGCTACACATTCAGTCCGTCGCGGTTCCGCTACCGCGCCTTCAACCAGAAGTACAACGAAATCTTCATCAACGGAGTGTCCATGAACGACATGGAGTCGGGCCAGTTCCGCTACTCGCTGGTGGGCGGACTGAACCAGCAGACACGCGGCGTGGAGAATGCACTGCCTTTTGAGTTCAACAACTTCGCAATGCCGGCTATGGCAGGCTCCAACAACTACAACTTCCGCCCGAGTGCCATGCCTACCGGGCAGCGCGTGACGCTCAGCGGTGCCAACCGCAACTACACCGTGCGCGCCATGTACACCTACAACACCGGACTGCAGCCCAACGGATGGGCATTCTCGGCAAACTTGACGTATCGCTGGGCAAGCATGGCCACATCGTATGTCGACGGCACGTTCTACAACTCGCTGTCCTACTTCTTCGGAGCCGAGAAGAAAATCAACGACCAGCACTCCGTGAGCGTCGTCACATGGGGCAATCCCACGGAGCGCGCCTCACAGGGAGCTGCTACCGACGAAAGCTACTGGCTGGCCAACGACAGGTTCTACAACCCATACTGGGGCTATCAGGGCGGCACGAAGCGCAACTCGCGCATCGTCAACGACTTCGCCCCCACCCTGCTGGCCACATGGGACTGGAGCATCAACGACCGCAGCAAGCTGACGACTACTGCCACCGTGCGCTACTCCATGTACAAGACCACCAAGCTGAACTACAACGGCGGCGAGAACCCTGCCCCAGACTACTGGAAGAACATGCCGTCGAGCTACTATGACGTGTGGAACAACGACAACTTCTGGGGACGCACCGATGTGGGATACAAGGACTACCTCTACGCCGTCACCTACGCCATGGACAGCGAGCAGAACCGCCAAATCAACTGGGACCGGCTCTATTTTGCCAACCAGCAGGCCAATGCCGAAGGCCGCGACGCAGCCTTCTATCTGCAGGCACGCCACAACAACAACCTGAACATTGCACTGTCGTCGGCTCTGAAGACTGAGCTGAGCCGCAACAGCACGCTGAACCTCGGCGTCCAGCTGGCACACAACACCGGCATGCACTATCTTACCATGGAAGACATGCTGGGAGCCAAGACCTTCCGCAACATCAACACCTACGCGCTGGGCAACTACCCTGCCTACGACGACCGCGTGCAATACGACATGAACAATCCCAACGGCATAGTCCGCAAGGGCGACCGCTTCGGCTACGACTACAACATCCTGGTGCGCCGCGCCCAGCTGTGGGGTGCGCTGAAGTATAACACCGGCGGTCTGCACAGCTTCGTGGCAGGCCGCGTGGGCGGTGTCACCATACAGCGCGACGGCAAGATGCGCAACGGCATGGCCGCCGACAATTCCTACGGCAAGAGCGGCACGGCCAAGTTCCTCACCGGCGGCGGCAAGGCCGGCCTGGCCTACAGCTTCGGCAGGTTCGGCACCGTTACGCTTGGCGCCGGCTACGAAATCAAGGCCCCCGAGGCACAGACAGCGTTTGCATCGCCAGAAATCAACAACGACTTCATCGCCAAGATTGAAACCGACGCACAAGGCCAGCAAGTGCTGAAGAGCAACCTCCGCAACGAGAAGGTATTCAGCGCAGAGGCCGGCTACCAGTTTGAGACCTCCTGGCTGAAGGCAAACGTCAGCGGCTATTACAGCAAGCTCAACGACGTAACCGAGTGGCAGAACTTCTTCTACGACGACATAGGCTCGTTCTCCTACGTGTCAATGACCGGTATCGAGAAAGAATACTACGGCGTGGAATGGGGCCTGAACTTCAAGATCAGCCCGGCCTTCAGCGTGAAGACGATAGGCACCGTCAGCGACGCCAAGTACACCAACAATGCCGACGTCGTCTACATGAACTCCACCGAAGGCACCTACCACAGTGATATAGTATATAATAAGAACATGCGCGAGGGCGGCACGCCGCTGACAGCCCTGAACCTTACGCTGAGCTATCACGCAGGCGGCTGGTTCATCGACGTCATGGGCAACTGGTATGACAACATCTACCTCTACTACTCGCCAAGCTACCGCTACGAGACAACACTTAAGAACCGCCAGCAGTCGTGGCTGAACACCTACGACTACAACCACAACCAGCCAAACCAAGGCTCCAATCCGGCACGCTACGTCGTGCAGGGCGAGCAGGTGATGTACACCGCCGCACAGGCTGCCGCCGACCCCTCAGTGCAGGAAGGACAGCTGCTGCCAGGCGTCATCGACCAGTCGAAGGGCAAGGGCGGCTTCATGCTCGACCTTTCCATCGGCCGCAGCATCTGGCTGAAGAAAGGCTCGCTGAGCATCAACCTCATGCTCACCAACGTTCTCAACAACACCAAGATTTGCACCGGCGGCTACGAGCAGAGCCGCAGCAACTACTCCGTGAACTCTGAAACCGGAGAGGTTGGCTCTGCACGTGTCTACAAGTTCGACCGCAATCCGAAGAAATACTATGCCTATGGCATCAACGGAATGCTGAACGTCGCCTATAAATTCTGATTGGAAAATAATCGTGAATTGAGAATTGAAGATTGAAAATTGAGAATTATGATTACCGATATGAAACATAACATAATTAGGAAGTGTGGAGTCCTTGCGAGCGCAGCACTCCTCACACTCGGCTGCACACTCGTCAGCGCCTGCCAGGACGACGGCGACTGGAACGGTCCGGGACGCGCCGACGGACTTGCAGCCTACGGCAACACCAACATCAAGGGTACTAACCTGAAAACCATTGCCGACGTGAAGGCACTCTACAGCAACGCCATCAGCAGCAGCTCGCTGGAGCAGATCAAGAAGCCCATGCAGATACAGGGCATCGTAGTCGGCAACGACGAGGGCGGCAACATCTACCAGCAGCTATACATCCAGGACGCCACGGGAGCCATCTGCATATCCATCTCGCAGGCAGGACTCTACGAGGCTTTCGCCATCGGCCAGCCGGTAATGATCGAGCTTAACGGTCTCTACATCGGCGGCTACGGACAGCAGCCGCAGATAGGCACGACATACACCAACTACAAGAACGGCAACATTCAGGTGGGCCGCATGAGCCGCTACGAGTGGCAGAAGCACTACAAGCTGCTCGACCGCCTGTACCAGCTTTCCGCTGAGCCTCTCGAGCTGACCAGCATGAGCGGGCTGACCGCCATCGACGACTGCTGCAAGCTGATAACGCTGAAAGGCGTCACGCTCTCCGAGGCCAACGGCACCAAGACATGGGGAGCCGCTGCCGACGCTGCCGCCAATCAGACGGCCGTCAACCGTGCCATCAGCGGAATGTCGAACGTCGTAGTCCGCACCAGCACATACGCCAAGTTTGCCAATGCCGTAATGCCTCAGGGCAAGGTAGACATCACCGGCATTGCCTCCTACTACAACGGCACGTGGCAGATTCTGCTGCGCACCGATGCCGACGTGAAGGCAAGCGAGGAATGAGAAAATGAGAGATTGAGAAATTGAACATTAAGAACTAAATAAAAAAATATATATGAATAAGATTTCTAAACTTTTGACTGTGCTGGCCACCGTTGCCTTCACACTCACCAGCTGCGAGGACGTTCCCTCACCATTCGGTTTCGTCACGCCCCCGGGCAAGACAGTCGTCAACACCGTGACCATCACCCCGACAGGCACAGGCGCGGCTAACGACCCGTTCAACGTGCAGGCCGCCATCGACTACGTTACATCGCTGGGAGCAGACGTAGAGTCCGCTGAAAATGTCTACGTAAAGGGCATCGTAATCTCCATCAGCGAGATTTCCACACAGTATGGCAATGCATCGTTCGTCATTGCCGACGACGCTGACGGCAGCAACAAGTTCACGGCCTATCGCGTGAAGGGCTTCAACAACCAGAAGGTCGACGACGCTCAGATTGTCAAGGTTGGCGACGAAGTGGTAGTCTGCGGCAAGATTGTCAACTACCGCGGCAACACGCCCGAGACCGTCCAGAACAGCTCATACATCTATTCCGTCAACGGCAACACTGGCGGCGGCACCACTCCGACGCCCGTCAGCGGCGAAGCCAAGGGCAGCGGCACGCAGGCCGACCCATACAACGTGCAGGCCATCGTCAACTTCGTCAGCTCGCTGAATGCCGACGTGGACACACAGGCCGACTACTACGTGAAGGGCATCGTGAAGAGCATTCCCAACAACGGCATCTCCACACAGTATAACAATGTGTCGTTCTACATTTCCGACGACAAGGATGGCAGCAACGAGTTCTACGTCTACCGCGCCAAGGGCCTGAACGGCGGCGACGTCACGGAGAACATGATTAAGGTGGGCGACGAAGTGGTTGTCTTCGGCAGCACATGGGTAAACTACCGCGGCAACACGCCCGAGACCAAGCAGGGTGAGGCCTACATCGTAAGCATTACGCCCGGCAGCGACGACACCCCAGGCACCACTCCTGGCGGCGAGGTGAGCGGCAACAGCATCACTGCCACCATGGCCAACTTCGGACTGGCCAACGCTGCCGACCTGACAACACTGACGCTGAGCGACGGCACCACGCTGACCTTCGCCCAGAACGACGGCAGCAACGGCCCCAAATACTACAACAGCGGCTCGGCAGCACGCATGTACGTCAGCAACTCGCTGACCATCAACGCCGGCAGCAAGACCATTACCAAAGTCGTGCTGAACGCCTATGCTGACAACAATGCCAGCTATACCGCCGAGGGCAACGTCTCCGGCAAGGCCGGCAGCCAGACGGTGACGCCCTCGCTGAGCGGCACCACCTTTACGTTCAGTGGGTTCAGCAGCCCGTCGCTGGTCATCAGCAACGCTGCTACAGGCACAGGTTCCACCAAGCAGCTGCGCATTGTAAGCCTGGTCATCACCTACGCAGAATAACACACGGCCAAAATAACTCTGCGAGATAAAAAATTATCTCTGTGAGTTACAAAATTATCTTCGTAAGATAAAAAATTATCTTGCGAAGATAATTTTTTATCTCTGCATAACAGGAAAACTACCCTCACCCGACGCACCCAAAGCCTAAGCAGCTGGGTGCGACCAAATGGCGAGTGCGTCGGGTGAGGGTAGATTTCATTTTTTAATTCCTTAACTCCTTTAAATTCCGGAAGTTGAATACTCTTATGATGACAACTCGTAAAAAAACATGCTAAACGTTGGAAAAACAAAAAACAATTACTAACTTTGCCGCAATACCATCCATGCAGCGACAGATGACAAAATATCCCATAGGCATACAGAACTTCGAAAGCCTGCGCATCGACGACTATAAATACGTAGACAAGACCGCCTACGTATACGAAATGGCTTCGACGGGCCGCTACTACTTCCTCAGCAGGCCACGGCGATTCGGGAAGTCACTGCTGCTTTCAACCATCGAGGCATACTTCGAGGGGAAACGCGAACTCTTCAAAGGACTTGCCATTGAGAAACTCGAAAACGAGTGGAAGCAATATCCCATTCTGCACATCGACCTCAACGCCGAGCGATATACCGACGAACAGGCACTGACGTCAATGCTGCACAGGCACCTGACAGATTGGGAACACACCTACGGACACGACAACAGCGAAGGCAGCGTAAGCCAACGCTTTGCTGGCGTCATCCGACGCGCTTACGAGAAGACAGGGCTGCGCGTGGTAATACTCGTCGATGAATACGACAAGCCAATGGTGACAAGCTTAGGCAATGAGCAACTCCAAGAAAACCTCCGCGACATCCTGAAAGCCTTCTACGGAGTACTGAAAAGCTGCGACCGCTACATACGCTTCGCCATGCTCACCGGAGTCACCAAGTTCTCGAAAGTCAGCGTGTTCAGCGACCTCAACAACCTGCGCGACATCAGCATGACCGAAAGCTACACAGCTGTCTGCGGACTCACAGAACAGGAAATACGCGACAACATGGATGGCGGCGTGGCACTACTGGCCCAAAAGTGCGGAATATCCAAGGAAGAATGCTACGCCAAGCTGCGCACCAACTACGACGGCTACCACTTCCGGCAGAACACAACAGGCGTTTACAATCCGTTCAGCGTCATCAACACAATGGCCAGCCAGGCCTTCGGCGACTACTGGTTTGAGACCGGCACCCCCACCCTGCTTGTAACAATGCTGCAGACTGGCGGCTTCAGCCTCGACAACATGCTTGCCGGTGAAGTCAGCACACAAATGCTCGGCAGCATAGAGACAATGAGAGACAATCCGCTCCCGCTGCTATTCCAGAGCGGATACCTGACAATAAAAGACTACAACGAGGAATTCGACTCCTACACATTAGGGTTCCCAAACAAAGAGGTTGAGAACGGCTTCATAAAATTCCTCCTACCACTTTACTCCAATGCAGAAACCACAGACAGCAGATTTGCCATACAGACATTCATAAGGGAAATACGCGACGGACAGCCAGAGGCTTTCATGAAACGCCTGTCGGCAATGATGGCAGACACAGACTACAGAATTGTTGGCAACTCCGAACTATACTTCCAGAACTTCTGCTTCCTCTTCTTCCGCCTACTTGGTCTCTACGTCGAGGTGGAACGCGCAACAAGCGACGGGCGCGCAGACATAACAATCACCACCAGACAATACATCTACATCATTGAAATGAAGCTTGACGGCAGTGCCGGCGAGGCTCTGTCACAGATAGAACGCAAGCGATATGCCGCTCCTTTCGCCGCCAACACGCAGACGACATACAACATCGGTGTAAATTTCTCTACGAAATCTCGCACCATAACAGAATGGAAAATAAGCCAAGGAAACTGACGGCTGACGTTCCCGAATTCACGCTGACAACATTCTACTAATAATAACTAACTTAAAAACCTAAACAATTATGAGAAAAAGATTCTACTTCAAGTCCCTCCTCGTGGCCATAGGCCTGTTACTGGGGGGGGTAAATTCGATGTTGGCACAGAATGTGCTTTTTGAACGTGCCATTGACGACTGGGAAAGCACCGATGCTGATGTTTGGAGTATTACATCTGGCAACACAAACAGCCGTGCTTCAATCAGTGCAACATCAGGCACTGGTCTCGTCTTTACAAGTGTAGGCGAAAATATAAGTAATGGATATACTCCTGATACATACACTGCACAGCGTGCATTACATCCAACTGCAAGCAACTCTGTTTTGGAATTGACAGCAACTTGGAAGGTTGGTTCGCCAAATGGCAAAAATGACGATACTAACCACTTTCTTACTTTCGGCGACATAGAGGTGCGTTATTATGGTCAAAACCAGGTATGGAAAATAAAAGTAGGCAGTGCTGATCAAACAGCAGGAGTGAGTCTCAGTAGAAACAGCGATTTGTCTGTCAAGATAACTGTCAACCAAACAACTAAAATTGTAAAATACACTATTGGCAGCACAACAGGAACTGGCACAACAAACGGAGACTATGATGGAGATGCTGTTCTTAAGATGGGACTTGCGGGAAAACAGTCGTCATGGACGTGTACTTCAACTCTTAAAGCTCTGAAAGTAACCGAAGCCATTCCCGCAGCAAACGAACACTATTACACTATCAAGCCGAAAGTCGGCAACAGCGTTTTTGACATAGTATTAGGGAGCGGAACAGGGACAGAAGATGAACAGTATACAATAAATAGTTTGCCTATTGTTGTCAAGAACGGCAGCAACTTCTATACACTCAATGATGCCGAAGCAACAAACTATAGCAAGACCTTTACAATGGGAACTTCGGACGAAGAAGTGTATGTGACATACGTATTAGACGAAACCATTGTGGGTTTCTCAGAAGTCGGCACAGGTGAGAATCCCTCATATTCAGGCGGTGGTTATACATCCACCGATGCAAAGCTGGCAAATGCCACTGTCAATGCAGGAGTATACAAAGCTGAAATTAAAATCATACAGTTGCAAGGTGGCAACAGTGGAAGACAGGCAGGTGTTTGGGTCGGCGATACCCAAGTTGCAACGTCAAGTGGTTCTGCTGGATTAAAAGAGTTATTTTTCACAGTGTCAAATAATAGCACGGCAGTATATGTCAGAGGTACAGGCACAGGGAACTATTCAGACAATCTTGACTATGTGATAATCCGCAAACTCTACGATGTTACCGATGCCAGCAAAATTGTTGGTGCTGTAGACTATACAACTGCTCAAGATGCAGCGATGTCGGCTGACTACACGCTTTCGCAAGGCAAGGTTAAAGTATTTACATTTAAAAATCATGGCCACAGCGACGGATTCGGGAAAAACTGGCGAATACTCGTAAAGGAAGGGGAAACATATAAGGCCAAACTGCGTGCAGACAGTTACGATGACGTTAGCACTGCTGCATCTAACGTAACTTCATACAAAGTAGACAAAGGCTCCGGACTTGAAAACCTAAACTGGGACGAGTATGCAACAGACATGATGGATGCTACCGTTGTTGCTACACTGACATACGACACCGACGGCACTCTGAAGATTAGGACAACTTCGACAAGCGCAACAACTGGCTACATCTACTATGTAGACCATGATGTCACTGGCTTGACCAGCGACCTTACCATTAACTTCTCTGTAGAAAACTCGTGGATAGAGGAACTGAGCAATGCTGAATACAACTCCATTGGAAGCATTGATGACATTGCTGCTGTCACTTACAATGGTACAGAGCAAACGGCAGTAGTCAGCTACAGCGGCACTGAGCTGACAAAGGGTACTAACTATACCGTAACTGGCACCGATGCCTTGACAAATGCTGGAAGCACAACATTTACCATCACAGGCATCGAAGCTGGCGGCTACTCTGGCTCTATTACCAAGGACTTCGTCATCAACAAGGCTACGGCCGTGCTGACGGCACCGACGGCAGAAACGCTAACGTACAACGGCGCTGCACAGGCTCTGGTGGCCGCAGGCAGCACGACGTTCGGCGAAGTGAAGTACTGCCTGACAAGCGACGGAGAATTCTCCACAACAATTCCTACTGGCACGAATGCTGACACATATAATATATATTATAAGGTGGACGGAACGGACAACTACAATGGCGTAGCCGTCTGCGAAACTCCCGTCAGCGTTACAATAGCACAGAAGGAAGTCGGTCTGTCATGGAGCAACCTTGAGTTCGATGCCGACGGCACCGACAAGGCTCCCGTGGCAACGGCCACCGGCCTCATCGGCGAAGACGCATGCGCTGTGACCGTCAGCGGTGCAACAGCGGCTGTAGGCACACACACCGCCACGGCTACTGCACTGAGCAACGCAAACTACAAGCTGCCGACGACAGGACTGACGCAGGACTTCGAGATAGTACGCGTGCTGACAGGCATACTCTTCAATGGCGACAGCCGCAAGTGGGCAACCTACTGCGCCGCCGAGAACCTGGCAAAGCCCGCAGACGTTGAAGCCTACACCATAGCAAGCGTCAGCGGCTCAACAGTGACGGCATCCGACGCACTGGCATACATTCCAGAGAATGTGCCTGTACTGCTGTACTCCACAGAGACGCTGAGCAACATCAAGGCCAGCGCATACACAGGCGCAACGTCGACGTTTGAACCTGCCAGCGAGTTCAAGGGCGTCACCACTGCAGGCACCATGACCAGCGGCACTAACTACATCCTCTACAACGGACAGTTCGTACAGGCTGAAGGCACGTCGATTGCCGCCAACCGCTGCTATCTGCACTTTGAGGCTGCCACTCCGGCACCTGTGCTTAGCATCGTCTTCGCAGACGGCACAACAGGCATCAGCGTGGCCAAGAAGGCTGGCGAAAGCGACAACTGGTACACACTCGACGGCCGCAAGCTCGACGACACGCCTGCCAAGAAGGGCTTGTACATCAGAAACGGCAGAAAGGTCGTGATAAAATAAGAAATAAAAGATAAAAAATAAGAAGTAAGAAATAAAAATTCAGGCATAAAGACTATGAAACACCATAAAAGCATTATGACAGCCCTCTCGCTGCTGCTCACCATGAGCGGCAGCGCATGGGCGCAACAGGTCAGGCAAGGCACGGTGACCGGCGCAACGATTACCTTCGCCACTGCCCAAGACGGCGACTACAGCAGCACCATCGCCAGCGGGCTGACGGCTGGCACGTCGACGGTATACATGAAGGTTGCCGTCGCCGACGGCAACTACATCGAGGCCGGCGACATCACACTCACGCAGACCAAGGAAAGCAGCGAGGCCCAGGCACCAGGCATGCGCCTTGCGCCTGGAGTGGCAGAGCCGGTAAGCTTCTCGCTTGTCAGCGGCACGGCAACAGACCTGACAGCAGAACACATCTACTCGTTCACCATGCCCGCCGGCGGTGCCAACGTGACGGTTGATGCCACGGCAACGGCACGCACGGCCATCACTGCGGAAATGATTACCGACATCGCCGCCCAGACGTATACCGGCAGCGCCATAGAGCCTGTGCTGACAGTCTCTACGCTGACGCTCGGCACCGACTACACCGTCAGCTACAGCAACAACACTGCCGCAGGCACGGCAACAGCCACCGTCACCGGCATCAACCGCTACACAGGCACGCCGACGAAGAACTTCACCATTGCGCAGAAGCCCGTTAGTGCCAGCACCATCACAGGTCTTGTAGCCAACAACAAGGAGTACGACGGAACGACAGACGTTACGTTCGACTACTCAGGCATCAGCATTTATGGAAAGGTTAATGGTGACGACCTGTCCGTTACTGCCACAGGAAACTTCCTCTATAGCTTCGTAGGCAACAACCAGACAGTCAACTACACCCTCGCGCTTACAGGCAGCAGTGCCGCTAACTACAAATTTTCGAAGAGTGGCAATAGCACGAATAACACCGGCCAGACTCTTGCCAACATCACGCAGAGAGTGGTAACCCTCAACTGGACGAACACAGAGTTTACCTACGACGGCGATGCCCATAAGCCCACGGCAACAGTCACAAACCTCGTAGGCTCTGAAAAATGCACTGTCACCGTCAGCGGTGAGCAAACTAATGCCGGCGACGACTACACTGCCACAGCATCTGCACTGGCAGGCAGTAATGCAGCCAACTATACTCTTGAAGGCGCAACAGCCACCACACAGGACTTTACCATCGCAAAGGCCACCAGCACCGTTACCACAGCACCGACGCTGGCTAATAATGCCGCTTACGACGCAGAGGGTGTCAGCCTGCTGGCAACCGACGGTGCAGCATCGTTCGGCACCATACTGTATGCATGCTCAACAGACGCAGAGACGCCTGGCGAATTCTCCGCAACAGCACCCAAGGCTAATGCTGTGGGGACATGGTATGTATGGTACAAGGTTGACGGCACCGACAACTTCAACGGTGTTGCCCAGACCAAGATTGACGGTTCTGTAGTAATCTCTGCCGCCACATTCACACCAGCAGTTACTCTCGCAGACTGGACATACGGCTCGCCTAACACCCCGACTCTTGGCGACAGCAACATCAGCGACGGCGCAGTCACATACTCATACAAGACTGGCGATGCTGACTGGACAACGACACAGCCAACTGCCGTAGGCTCTCACAAGGTTAAGGCTACCGTTGCCGCCAATGGCAATTATGCAGAAAGCACATCGGCCGAAGTAGAATTCGCCATTGCTGCCCGTACAGCAACACTGGAATGGGCTAATACCAGCCTGACTTACAACGGCACGGCACAGAAGCCGACAGCTACCGTCAGCAATCTTGTCAGTGGCGACGAGTGTACCGTCACCGTCAGCGGCGAGCAGACAACTGCCGGCAATGAATACACTGCCACGGCAACAGCACTGAGCAACAGCAACTACGCTCTGCCTGAGACAAAGACGCAGGCATTCGCCATCGCAAAGGCCACGCTGACCGCCACTGCCGACGACAAGGAGCGTGCATTCGGCGAGGCCAATCCTGAACTGACCGTCAGCGTCACAGGCTTCGTGAACGGCGAGACTGCCGCCACAGCCGCAGGCTACGAGGCTCCCACAGCCGCCACCGAGGCTAATGCCGAGAGTGCCGCAGGCACGTATGAAATCACCGTCAGCGGCGGCGCAGCCACCAACTATACGTTCACCTACGTCAATGGTACGCTGACCATCGGCAACGCCACCATCGCATACACCGCCGACAACTACAGCGGAACGTATGACGGTGCGGCACACGGCATCGCACTTGACGTAACGACGCCAGAGACTACCGTGAAGTACCGCACCACGGAAAGCGGAGAGTACAACCTTGACGCTGCCCCGACATTCACCAACGCCACGGCCGCACAGACCGTCTACTTCCAGATTACGAAAGACAACTACACCACCGTTGAGGGCAGCAAGACCGTCGCCATCAACAAGAAGAATCTGACAGTTACCGCTGAAGCCAAAGTGATGAACATCGGCGATGCAGTGCCAGCACTGACCTATCAGTCGAGCGGTCTTGTTGGCGACGACGAGATAAGCGGAACCTTGGCATGCGATGCTGACGCCGACGTGGCAGGAAACTATGACATCACTGTTGGTACACTGACAGCTGGAGACAACTACAACATCAGCTTCACCGGAGCAACGCTGACAGTCCGTGGAATGGTGAACTACACCGTTAAGCACTTGCATCAGAACACCACCGGAGACGATTACACCGAGGTTAGCAGTGACGAGGAAACCAAGCAGGGCAAGGTCGGCGAGCTGACAGCCGCCACAGCCAAGAGCTACACAGGCTTTACCGCCCAGCCAATCACCCAGGCTACTATCGCCGAGGATGGCTCGACGCTAATAGAGGTTACCTATAACCGCAACAACTACACCATCAGCTTCAACTCCGACGGAGGCTCTGCAGTGTCAGACATCACTGCAAGATATGGCGCGACAGTGGCCGCACCAGAATCTCCCACTAAGGAGAACTACGTCTTCGTTGGGTGGTATGACGGCACTGACAAATACACATTCGACACAATGCCTGTTGACGGAAAATCGCTGACCGCCCATTGGACAGCGTCGACCATCACTCCCGACGACTCAGAAATTGACGAGGGCGAGGCAACACCTACCTACGAGATTGCTGACGCAGAGAACGCAAAAGTCAAGGAGGTCAGCACTAACGAGAACACCACGACGATTGCAATAGCAGGTACAGTCGGCAACGACAACATTCCAGTGACCAGCATTGCCGACGATGCCTTCAGCGGCATTAGCGACGAGCAGAAACAGGGCATAACATCCATCGACCTGTCGGCAACACAAGTCACAGGCGTCGTAGTTGACCGCAGCGACGAAAACAATGCTTTCTACGGCTTCCCGGAGACCACCATCATCTATCTGCCTGATGGCAGTGGCAACTTAGCAGCCACAGGCGAGAAGAACGTTGTCATAGACGGCTTCTGCGATAACTTCCAGATGGACGACCAGAAATCGTACAGTATTCCTACGGAGTTCACGGCCTGCAGTGCAACTCTGAACCGCTCGTTCACAAGCGGCGAGACAAGCACTGTCTGCCTGCCATACAGCGTACCCAAGGCTAATCTGGGAGGCAAAATATACTATTTCTCAGCAGTTGAGGGTACCACTGTGAAAATGAAGGAAGCCGACGGCGACCTGCAGGCCAACACGCCATACATCTTCGTACCCAGCACCTCACAGTCTGCAATCACCGCAACCGGCTCCATCACCGTCAACATGAGCAATGCCCCACAGACAACACAGGCCGGCCAGACATTCACCTTCAAGGGTGTTTACAGCGACAAGACTTTCACGGCAGAGGAAATCAGCAGCGGCATATATGGCTTTGCTGCCGAGGCTGCTCACGGTGCTTCGTCGGTAGGCCAGTTTGTAAAGGGCAGCATGGGAGCCTACATCAAGGGCATGCGTGCATACCTTGCATACAGCGGCGAAAGCCTTACTGGCTCCGATGAGGCTGCAGCCCCCGACCTGAACATGAGCGACGCTCTGCCAAACGTCCTCAACGTAGTTCTGGAAGACCTCAACGGCAATGTTACCGTCATCGGACAGCTGACACTGGCCAACGGCGAGGATGGCAAAGCCTACAACTTGGGCGGCATGCTCACTGGCAAGAGCCATAAGGGCATCACCATCGTCGACAGAAAGAAAGTCATCAAGAAATAAAGGATAGACAATAAAAATCATCAAACAAAATAAGACAATGAAGAAAGCGTATAAAAAACCAGAGATACGGATTGCCATGACTGCCATGGCTGCCATGCTTTGCTACAGCGGTGGGTTCAACGCCCCCGAATACGTCCCTGCCGAAGACGGGGAGTAGCAGCAGCCATTTTTTGACTATGCTGTAGCAAAGTCAAAAAATTATCTCAATGACTTACAAAATTATCTCGCAGAGAAAAAAAATTATCTCTGCGAGATATTTTCATAACATGCAGAGATAAATCTACCAGAAGTTTCAATAGGCGCATCAGGCAGTCATGCCTGCCGCTGGCGCACGGCCTCGAACATCAGTATGGCCGCCGAGACGCTTACATTCAGCGAGTCTATGCGGCCAAGCATGGGAATGCGGATGTGAGCATCGGCTGCATGACGCCACTGCTGCGTCAGCCCGGCATGCTCAGTACCCATGACGATTGCCGTGGCGCGGCGCATGTCGGTGGCATAATATAGCGATGAGTCCTGCAGCTGGGCGGTGAGTATCTGAATGCCACGCCCACGGAGGAAGCTGATGCACTCTTCCGACGTGCATGCAACGGTGGGAACAGTGAATGCAGCCCCCACGGAGGCCCGTATCATGTTCGGATTGTAGAGGTCGCACAGCGGGTCGCAGACAATGACTGCGTCCACGCCGGCAGCATCTGCCGAACGCAGCACAGCCCCCAGATTGCCTGGCTTCTCGACACTCTCCAGTACGACCATCAGCGGACTCTCCGGCAGCTGCAGGCCGGCAAGCTGCAACGGCCGCTGCCTGACTTCAGCCACCACGCCCTCTGTGCTGCCGCGATAGGCAATCTTTTCGTAGACAGCCGCCGACACCTGCACGGTGCGCTCGCAGGGCGGAAGACCGTCGGAGACGGCCATGCCGGAGCAGATGAACAGCGTGTCTATCTCGAAGCCTGCCTGCTGGCAGTGCATCAGCTCCTGGCGTCCCTCAACGACGAACAGCCCCGTGCGGCGGCGCTCGGAAGACTTCTGCTGCAAGGCTGCCAGCTGCTTTATCTTCGGATTCTGCAAACTTGTAATCTGCTCCATTCAGTACTTTCTCTTCGGATTCTTGGGGAACCAGCCTTTATCTACGCGCCGTCTCTGGGCAAACAGCTCGCCGATGCCCCACAGTGCGGAAGCCCCAAAGACGCCAACGACGGACGAGAGAATGGCGTTCTCAATGAACAAGGCGCCGACGATGCTGGCCACGCCAATGGCCAGATAGACTACCCACGGACGGGTGCCAAAGTGATACTCCGTCTTGATGACTATCGGGTGCCAGATGCCTATCGTGAGGAAAGTGCATACGGCAATAATAATTCCTGTGAAATACATATTCAGGCGGCAAAGGTAGTCAAAACACCACTAAAACAGCCTGCCGACAGATATAAAAATCATTAAATAATGAGCTTTTTTTAGGCCACAGTGAAGAATATTGTATAACTTTGCCAGTGTAGTCATCTGCATTGACTGTGCAGTGACAGTAAGTAATCAGCCAATGACACACCAGAGCGACAGCATTGTAATCATTCCTACTTACAACGAGAAGGAAAACATTGAGAAAATCATCAGGGCGGTGAGCGCTCTGGAGAAGTGCTTCCACATACTCGTCATCGACGACGGCTCCCCCGACGGTACGGCAGCCATCGTCAAGGGGCTGATGGCTACCGACGACTTCAGCGACCGCCTCTTCATCATCGAGCGCAGCGGCAAGCTGGGACTTGGCACGGCATACATCACTGGCTTCAAGTGGGCCTTGGAGCGCGACTACGGATACATCTTCGAGATGGACGCCGACTTCAGCCACGACCCCAACGACCTGCCGCGCCTCTACAGTGCCTGCGCCGACGAGGGCTTCGACGTGGCCATAGGCTCCAGATATGTCAGCGGCGTCAACGTTGTCAACTGGCCCATCGGCCGTGTGCTGATGTCTTACTTTGCATCGAAATACGTGCGCATGGTGACGGGCTTCAAGGTTCACGACACCACCGCCGGCTTCAAGTGCTACAAGCGCCGCGTGCTGAAGACCATCGAGCTTGACAAGATACGCTTCAAGGGCTACGGCTTCCAGATAGAGATGAAGTTCACGGCCTACAAGATTGGCTTCAAGATAAAAGAAGTGCCGGTCATCTTTGTCAACCGCCGCGAGGGGGTCAGCAAGATGTCCGGCGGCATCTTCGGCGAGGCATTCTTCGGTGTCATGCGCCTGCGCTGGGACGGCTGGACGCGTAAGTATCCGAAGATTGCAGAAGAATAATTATCATTCAGCAATCATTTCCTGAGCATCCTTTGTCAGAAACTGGCGCACCTTGTCGTAGGGAACGGTGAAGCCCACCAAGCCCACGGCATAGGCGGCAATCTCGTACTGCTGATATGTGAACGACAGGCCATCCTTGGTAAAATACGGCGGATTGGCTGGCAGAGGAATGCGGTTGACATTGTCGATGCCGATCAGCAGCTCCTTCAGCTGCGCATCGTTAGTGACAGGCACATCGAAATTGCCGAAATAGCTCTTCACGCCCTCCTTGATGAGTGCCGCCAGTCCCTTGGCGCTGGCATCGGCAAAGAGCGTCTGGTTCTTAATAACATACCTTTCCTTTTCCGTGTCGTAGTCGGCACTGTAGCCAATGCGCTTGCCGTCGCTCTTGCGGAAGGTGATGCCTGTAGACTTTGCAAAGCCGTGGGCACCGCCGGAATAGCCCTCGCTGGTGGACGTGTACGTCACGTAGCGTTCCGTCTCATATTCCTTCTCTACGCGCAGATAGTAGTTGAACGGCATGCCGCCGGGCCAGCCGTCGTCAAGCATTGACTTCCACATGGCAGTCATTGCGTCGTGATGAATGGCTGCAGCATTCCTGACGGCCGTCTCGCCGTCGTCGTAGATCCTCACCTTCAGCTTCTCCTCGTCGAAGGGCATTATTGCCAGCTGCCCGCTGATGTAGTGGCGCACGCTGTCGGCCAATGCTCCCTGCTCGCCCGCCGGCCAGTCGACACTGATGTCGACACTTGCCATCGAGTCTTCCACCACGCGGCCTACGCTGTCGACATCAAATGCCGGCGCGCTGCCGTCAACGGCTGCTTCATTGCCAACGGCTATTGAGTCTGAGCTGCCGCCTGACTTAAAAGCACGATGGCCGCATGCTATAAGCATTGCGGCCATCGCTATAATAGAAATGACTGTTAGTCTCCTCATTTCTCACATTTCTCACTATTCATATCTTTGTTTACTCACCCTTGATTGCAGCCACGCCGGGAAGCACTTTTCCCTCGATAGCCTCAAGCAGTGCGCCGCCACCGGTGGAGATGTAGCTCACCTGGTCGGCAAGGCCGAACTTGTTGACGCATGCCACAGAGTCGCCACCGCCAATCAGCGAGAAGGCGCCCTCCTTGGTAGCCTTTGCAATGGCATCGCCGATGGCACGGCTGCCAGCGGTGAAGTTGTCGCACTCGAAGACTCCGGCAGGACCGTTCCACAGAATGGTCTTGGCGCCGTCGATGGCGGCAGCAAAGGCCTTCTGGCTCTCAGGACCAGCGTCTACGCCCTCGAAACCGGCAGGCACCTTGTTGGCAGGGCATGTGATGATTTCAGCACCGGCCTTCACGCTCATGGTGTCGAAGTCAAGGCCGTTGGTGGCTGTGCAGTCTGTGCCAAGCACCAGCTGTACACCGTTCTTCTTGGCCAGCTCCTCAACGCCAAGTGCAACGTCCAGCTTGTCCAGCTCAACGATGGACTCGCCGATTTCGCCGCCGTGAGCCTTTGAGAATGTGTATGTCATGCCACCGCAGAGGATGAGCTTGTCAACCTTGCCCAGCAGGTTCTCGATGATGCCAATCTTAGAGCTTACCTTCGAGCCGCCCATGATGGCCACGAACGGACGCTTGATGTTCGACAGCACGTTGTCGACAGCCTGCACTTCCTTCTCCATCAGCAGGCCAAGCATCTTTGAGTCGGCGTCGAAGTAGTCGGCGATGACGGCCGTAGAGGCGTGCTTGCGGTGAGCTGTACCAAAGGCGTCCATCACGTAGCAGTCGGCATAGCTTGCCAGAGTCTTGGCAAACTCCTTCTGGCTCTGCTTCATGGCCTTCTTGGCCTCGTCGTATTCGGGAGTACCCTTTTCAACGCCCACGGGCTTGCCTTCCTCCTCAGGATAGAAGCGCAGGTTCTCAAGCAGCAGGGCCTCGCCCATCTTCAGAGCCTTGGCAGCGTCCTGAGCCTTGGCGCAGTCGGCAGCGAAAGCAACAGGCACTCCGAGGGCCTTCTCTACGGCCTCGCGAATCTGGCCAAGTGACTTCTTCATGTCCACCTTGCCCTTGGGCTTGCCCATGTGCGACATGATGATGACTGCACCGCCGTCGCCGAGAATCTTCTTCAGAGTGGGCAGCGCACCGCGGATGCGGGTGTCGTCAGTGATTTTTCCGTTCTCGTCCAGGGGTACGTTGAAGTCTACACGTACGATTGCCTTCTTGCCGGCAAAGTTCATTTCGTTGATAGTCATAATGTGATTTACAATTAATTATATTTACGATTTACAATATTCGCTATTTATCTCCCCATCTCACCTCTCACCTCTTACCTCTTACCTCAAATTCGGCGCAAAGGTACGCATTTTACTTCATAGTCCATCGTCTGAAGTTCATAATTTAAAACTTTTTTGCGAACTATTATTAATAATGTAAAATGGAGTTTGCAAAAAAACAGAAAAACACGTAACTTTGCACACCTCACAACAACAACTCACCTCTCACAACTCACCTCTCACAACTTAAAAATAAAAAACAACAAAATATCACCATGGTAAAAACAATTCCAGTGCTGCTGCTGACGGGCTATCTTGGCAGCGGCAAGACAACCCTTCTGAACCGAATACTGCAGAACCGCCAAGGCATAAAGTTCGCCGTCATCGTCAACGACATCGGCGAGGTGAACATCGACGCCGACCTCATTGAGAAAGGCGGCATCGTGGGCCAGAAGGACGACTCGCTGGTAGCCCTGCAGAACGGCTGCATCTGCTGCACGCTGAAGATGGACCTCGTGGAGCAGCTGCGCGACATCATGCGCATGCAGCGCTTCGACTACATCGTCATCGAGGCCAGCGGCATCTGCGAGCCAGGGCCGATAGCACAGACCATCGTCAGCATGCCCACGCTGGGGCCAGACTACATCAAGGACGGCCTGCTGCAGCTCGACTGCATAGTCACCGTCGTCGACGCCCTGCGAATGCGCGACGAATTCGAGAACGGCAACAACCTCATGCGCCCCGGACTTGACGAAGAGGACATCGAGAACCTGGTCATCCAGCAGATAGAGTTCTGCAACATCATCCTGCTGAACAAGGCCTCGGAGGTAAGCCCAGAAGAGCTACAGCAAGTAAAGGCAGTGGTGCGTGCCATTCAGCCGAAGGCAGAAATAGTAGAGTGCGACTTCTGCGACGTGCCGCTCGACAAGATTGTAAACACTAAGATGTTCAACTTCGACGACGTTGCCACTTCGGCAACATGGATTCATGAGCTGGAGGCTCCCCTTCATGACGATGATGAAGAAGAAGAACACCATCACCATGACCACGAAGATGACGATGACCACGACGACCATCATCATCACGAAGCCCATGAACACCATGAAGCCCATGAACATCACCACCACCATCATCACCACCACGATGAAGGCGAGGCTGAAGAGTATGGCATCGGCACCTTCGTCTACTATGCACGCCGCCCTATGAACCTCAGCCTCTTCGACGAGTTCGTTGCGCGCAAGTGGCCAAAGGGCATCATCCGCGCCAAGGGCATCTGCTACTTCCGTGGCGAAGAAGACGTCTGCTACCTCTTTGAGCAGAGCGGCCGCCAGGTTTCAATACAGAACGTAGGCCAGTGGTTTGCCACCATGCCCAAGGACGAACTTGAACAGATGATGCAGAACGACGAGAAGCTGCGCCGCGAATGGGACCCTCAGTATGGCGACCGCATGCAGAAGCTTGTGTTCATTGGCCAGCATCTTGACAAAGAGCAGATATGCCGCGACCTGGACTTCTGCCTGGTATAATTGGAAATTGAATATTAAAAATTAAAATAAAAAGAGTGAAGAATTTTCTGCCGCCATTCTTGATAGTCAGAAGTCCGGTAGGAAATTCTTCACTCTTCGTTTTTCACTTTTCACTTTTTCACTTCTTTTCAGAAGAGCCTCTTGTCGGATTCGAACCAACGACCCCGAGATTACAAATCACGTGCTCTGGCCAACTGAGCTAAAGAGGCAGGTGGGCGAGCTGTCTGTATCGCGCCGCTACAACCAAGTACCCTTGCTGTGTTCCCACCCTGGGGGATTCCGAGGGAGCTGGCCGTACAGGACTCACCCGTATGTCTTTCCACGTCGCTACGGAAAAGCGGATGCAAAGGTATTGAAAATTTTCAATAACGCCCTTACATCCGCTTTGTTTTTAACGTTTTTTAGAAAGCACGCTTCATTTCCTTATTATTTCCACCTGCCCGTCGGGCCTTAGGCGGATGATGCCCGACGGCTTGTGTGGCTTATGCTCCTGGCGGCGCGTCCAGCATACGTAGTCAACGCGCTCCAGCAGCTCCGGGCTGATGTCGCAGTAGTTCTGCGCAGCCGGCTCGCCGCTGATGTTTGCCGACGTCGACACGATAGCCTTCTGAAACCTATAGCACAGCTCATGCGAGAACTGCTCCTGAGTGATGCGCATGGCCACCGACCCGTCGTCGGCCAGCAAGTTTGGTGCCAGTCCCGAAGCGCCGTCCAGAATCAGCGTCGTCGGCCGTGCGTCGGAGTCTTTCAGGCTGTCCAGCAGCTGCCATGCCACGTCAGGCACCTGTCGGAAGTAGCGCTGCAGACGCATGTCGCTGTCGACGAGGCAGATGAGAGCCTTCGAGTCGTCGCGCTGTTTTATTTCGTAGACTCTGCGGACGGCCTCCTCGTTGGTGGCGTCGCAGCCAATGCCCCACACCGTGTCTGTGGGATAGAGTATCACTCCGCCGCGGCGCAGCACGTCGACGGCATTCCTTATATCTTCTTCTCTTGTCATAATCACATTAATTATTATTCCTTCGCAGGGTCAACGGCCTCAATGCAGATGCATTTTAGATATAGACATACACCTTCTATCTGTTCTCTAAAAGATGTAACCCTTGCTTGCAATAAAATGGGAATTTAGCATCAGAAGACGGATCATGCAGAACAAACTCCACCATGTCCGATTCATTCTTCCAAATGTTCGAAAGCAGTCGCTTTGTTCTAAAAGCAGTGATTAATTCCTGCAGGCTAACAATGCTCAAGTATTTTAGGTTCTCAACGTCCTCAAGTGCAGCACGGACATCACGGGTCAGCGAATCCTTATCGCTAACCATATAAACATAAATATTGGTGTCAAGCAGCAATCGCATCAATCCAACACCTTTGGGTCTACAATGGTAATACTGCCCTGAGTAGCCTCGTAGTACTTCCAGAACTCTTTGGCCTTTTCTTCTTTTTCTTGTTTGCTCATTGCTAAATCCATTTTTACTTTCTGATGCAAAGTTAGGCTTTTGTTTTCTATCCTCCAAGAAAATTTCTAAGATTTTGGAGATTTATTAAAAATCATTAATTTTCTGCCGTTTCACATTTATATATATGTCAATTTATGTAAGTTTGCACCAGATTTTGCGTCTGGTGAGGCGCATTGTGACATTGTTAGAAACCGACGAGGGCGTTATGCTCTATCTTGTTCGCTGAAATCTGGAAAATTTCAAAGTGTAACAACAAGATGGCATAGTGTGTACCGCGTCCTGCGCGATAGCGTGGGATTGTTGTACCCTATCATTATCTTTTGTTACAGGTATTTCCAGAACCTCAGCGAGAAGATGTGTAGGACGTACGCAGTTCTGCGCCTTTTTTGTGTGCATCTGTATCATTCTCTGAGGTCTTCCAGTGCCGCGCAAGCATAGAGACAATTATTTTTCAAACCTAACATTACTTTTAATTACTAACAAAATTATGAAAAAACTTTTACAAAAAACGCTCCTTGTGGCAGCAATGCTCGGAGTAGGAGCAAGTGCGTGGGCAGATGATCCCGTTATCCTTAATCCAACAGGAACAGCGCAACTTGATTTAACGGAAAACACAACAAGTGCAACTTCTTGGAATTGTAATCAGGCAAGCGTACGTAACAGCGGAGATTACGTTGGAACTTTTACAAGCAACAAAATTGTTATTACAAAATTTGATGCATCCTCTACTCTCTCTGGGAAAACATTAACCAACGCAACTTTGAAATTTCATTCTGTCTGTACCACATCTGGAACGAATTCTACCCTGTGGGCAGCTGTACTTAACAATGAGTCATGGGCTGTAACAGATGTTTCTAATGGCAATATTAACGTAAAGAACTTCGCAAATTATAGTAAAACAGCAGAAATTAAGAGTGTAGATTCAGGAGGCGCAGATGTTTCTTTAGACATAACAACATGGTTGGACGGAGATGATGATAAAGTTATTGCACTTGGTCTCTATACAGCCACAGGTCGCGAACAACAAATAACCAATCTGACATTGGAGATAACAGCCGTAGACGCATCCACGACTGCATTTTACACGGTCAATTTTGTTGATCAAAAAACAAGTTCGGCTGTGAAAAGCGTAAACCGTGTGGGCAACATAGGCGAAACTGTTACACTGGAAGATACCGATGACGATCCTTTTACAGAGGCAGGAATAAAATATGTTTATGTTAGTGATAACGCCTCGTCAGTGGAAATTGTTGAAGCAGGAACTGCTGTTGTTACCGTGACAGTGAAAGAGGCCGACCAGTGGGATTGGACTATCAATGCTGTAGATGCAGAGGATAATGTAATCACAACTGCAGCCTCAGGTAAAGCGTATGTCGGCGATTCAAAGTATGCCTATTTCCCAAGAGCATTCTTGTACGGTGGTAAATATTACACTTGCGGCACAAAGACCTCTGGTGACTACTATCGGTTTACTTTAAATGAAGCATCACCTACCGCTACCGTCACTTATACAGAAGATGCTACTATTGCATATTATGTTGAAGGTGAGGACTTGAATGTTTATAATCGTAGGGATGGTGGAGCAACTACAGAACGCCTCTCTAATGGCGCTGGATTGCGTGTTGGTCCAAATGGTTATGCTTATACTGACGCACTTACAGCAGGGACTTACACTATAATTCTCAACATGAGCAATTCAAATTCTGGCACTGCCACCTTGTATGCACACGTGATGGACGCAGAAGGCAATTTCACCGATACAGGCAAATCATTTGCCTATGCACAAAGTGCAACTCCAGGAGAACAAACAATCGAAAATGTAGTAATTCCAGAAGGATACAAACTGGCTATTCGCAACATTTCCACCTACAACAGCAACGCAAGCATTGACTACGTAATCTTTAAGCGCACTGGCGACGCCACCGTCCCCGTCACCATCGCCGCTTCTGGCTACTCGACCATCGCATCTGCATACGCTCTTGACTTTGCAAATGCCACGGACTCTGAGGACGGAAAGACGCTGGAGGGATACATCGTGTCGTATCTCACAGCAAGTGCAGCCACGCTGACAAATGTCAATGAGGCTCCTGCAAACACAGGCATCATTCTGAAGGGTACTGCCGGCGAGACTTACAGCATTCCCGTGCTGGCCAGCGCAGCCTCTGTGGGTACAAACAAATTAAAGGCTGCCGTGACGGCTACGACGCTTGATGACGGCACATTCTATATCATGAAGGGCGGCAAACTCTGCAAGGTTATAGGTGCTGCTACAGAGGCCGCACGCACAGTTCCTGCTGGCAAGGCTTATCTGCTGGCTGAGGACGTTCCTGCCATTGGAGACGCTCCCGTACTGGACTTCATCTTTGGCGATGTCACAGCCATCGAAACTGTACAGAAGCCACAGCCCACAATTTCTGCTCCCGTCTACAACCTGCAAGGCCAGCGCATCAATCAGCCTCGTAAGGGTCTGTATATCGTGAACGGAAAGAAAGTCATATTAAAATAAAAAAATAAAAAATAAGAATTTAATTATGAAAAAGACATATTTTGCTCCGACAGTGGAGACTGTAGAGATAAAGACGCAGCATATGCTTGCTGCATCACCCATGGGCTATGGCGAAGACGTAAATGACGCAAGCGGTGCAGAAGCCCCCAGCTTCGACATCTTTGAATAAATTCCTTTCAACATAAAGGAAGTTTTAATTTCATTTTTTGTTTTAAGTTTGTTGGCGGTCTGTCCGTGAGGATGGGCCGCCAATTTTTTGTACAGAAAAATTGGAAAAATCCTTGGCTGAACAACCTTTAAGTCGTACCTTTGTCCGCAGAAAACACACTGCCAAAGATGATGGACTACAACCACTATATTCTGACTTTCTATCCCGACGACACCGACCTGCGGCGCCTGCTGCTCAAGCACTCGCGGCAGGTGGCCGACCGCAGCCTGCAGATTGCCGCCAGACACCCGGAACTTGGGGCCGACACCGAACTGCTGGAGGCTGCCGCCATGCTCCACGACATCGGCATCGTGCGCTGCTCGGCGCCGTCCATTCTCTGCCACGGCGACGAGCCATACATCCGCCACGGGCTGATAGGCGCCGAGATGCTGCGCTCACTGGCTGCCGACGACCGCGAAGCTCTCATGCTGGAGCCTCTGGCACGCGTCTGCGAGCGGCACACCGGCACGGGACTCACTGCCGCACAGATTGAACGCCAGCAGCTGCCCCTGCCCCGCCGCGACTTCTGCCCGGAAACCATTGAGGAGCAGATTGTCTGCTATGCTGACAAGTTCTACTCTAAGTCCAGCCCCGACCGCGTGCGCAGCGTGGAGCAGACGGCCCTGAGCCTTGAGAAGTTCGGCGCAGAGGGAGTCAGGAAGTTCCTTGCATGGGCCGAGAGATTTGAATCTGTATAATTTCACCACAGAGGCACAGAGGCACAGAGTCTATCAATGAGTTACAAAATTATCGTCGTAAGATAATTTCGTAACATGCAGAGATAATTTCGTAACATGCAGAGATAATTTCGTAACATGCAGAGATAATTTCGTAACATGCAGAGATAATTTCGTGAGTCTGCATGTTTAGGAAATGAAAAAGAAAAGTTTGCTTTTCTTTTTCATTTCGCTTGTTTTTGCGTACCTTTGCAGCCGTGCGCAAAAAGACGCTCATATTCCTGATGCTTTTTGTCATGGCCTTTGTCATGGCAGAAGTGCCTGTCTTGCACTCTTCCGGCAGCGAGGAGCGCACGTCTGACAGCTTGGGCGACAGTCTGGAGCGGAAAGCGGAGGATTTGGCGCGCCAGATGGCTGACACCATGCTGAGAAGTCTGCACGCAGACTCTGCACTTGCGCTGGCAGACAGCCTGAGGCTGCCGGCGGACACGGTGTCCGCCGACACGGCACGGCTGACAGGCGCTGACGCGCAGGCGGCCATTCCCGACACGGTGGGCATGGACTCGCTGCAGCTGGCCATCTGGCAGCACAACAAGCTGGTGGACGACTCGCTGCGCGCCGACTCGATAAACCGGCAGCGCAAGAACGGCATCGACGCGCCCGTGGAATACACGGCCAGCGACTCCATGGTCTACGAGGGCGACACCAAGCTGGCCTTCCTCTTCGGCAATGCACGCGTGAAATACGAGAACATGAACCTGGAGAGCGACCAGATATATATGTCGATGGACTCGTCGCTGGTGCATGCCACCGGCTCCGTTGACACGCTGGGCGTGAAGTATGGCACGCCGATATTCAAGATGGGCAACGACACCTACGAGACGGACACGATGGCCTTCAACTTCAAGACCAAGAAGGGTCTCATCCAGAACGTATACACCCAGCAGGACGACGGATACATGACGTCTGAAATCTCCAAGCGCGGCTCCAACGGCGAGATGTACCTCTACCACGGGCGCTACACAACCTGCGACCTGGCTCACCCCGACTTCTACTTCGCCATGTCGCGCGCAAAGGTGCGCCCCGGCAAGGACGTAGTCTTCGGACCCACCTACTTAGTGGTCTGCGACGTGCCTCTGCCGTTTGCAATTCCCTACGGTTTCTTCCCGTTCACCAAGAGCTACTCGTCGGGCTTCATCATGCCCACCTACGGCGATGAGACGTCGCGCGGCTTCTACCTGCGCGACGGCGGCTATTACTTTGCCATCAGCGACAAGATGGACCTGAAGCTCATCGGCGAGATATACACCAAAGGCTCTTGGGGACTCTCGGCAGCCTCCAACTACCGGCGGCGCTACAAATACAGCGGCGCCTTCTACGGCAGCTACCAGAGCACCGTCACCGGCGAGAAGAACATGCCCGACTACCAGAAGCAGACAAGCTTCAAGATACAGTGGACGCACAGGCAGGACGCTAAGGCAAACCCTTACTCGTCGCTGTCGGCAAGTGTGAACTTTGCCACGAGCAGCTACGAAAGGAACAACCTGTCGTCGATGTACAACCCACAGTCGATGACACAGTCTACGCGAACGTCGTCGGTGTCGTGGAGCACTACGTTCTCGAGCATCGGCATGTCGCTGAGTTCCACGTTCAACATCAACCAGAACATGCGCGACTCCACGATAGCCCTCACCCTGCCCGACCTGAACGTCAGCATCTCGCGCTTCTACCCCTTCAAGCGCAAGAAAGCCGCCGGCCGCGAGCGGTGGTACGAGAAGATTTCGCTGGAATACCGCGGCCAGATACAGAACTCCATCAACACAAAGGAAGACAAGCTGATGGGATCGTCGCTGACAAAGGACTGGCGCAACGGCATACAGCACACAATACCCATAAAGGGAAACTTCACGCTGTTCAATTATCTGAACATCAATCCGTCGCTGAACTTCACCGACCGCATGTACTCGCAGAAGTACAAGCGCTCGTGGGACGCCGACGCACAGCGCGAAGTCGTCGACACGCTGCAGGGCTTCTACAATGTCTACAACTGGAACCTCAGCCTGTCGGCGTCGACCAAGCTCTACGGCTTCTACGTGCCTAACAGGAAGCTCTTCGGCGACAAGGTGCAGGCAATACGCCACGTGCTGACGCCGTCGCTGTCGTTCAGCTATGCACCAGACTTCAGCGCGTCGCGCTACGGATACTACGACACCTACCAGCGCACCGACGCAAAGGGCAACGTGACTATGGTGGAATACTCGCCATACAGCGGACTGCTCTACGGCGTGCCGGGCAAGGGAAAGACGGGCAGCATAAGCCTCGACATATCGAACAACGTGGAAATGAAGCTACGCACCGACGACGACTCCATAGGCTTCAAGAAGGTAAGCCTCATCGACGAGCTGGGAGCATCGATGTCGTACAACATGGCCACCGACTACCACCCCTGGAGCGACCTGTCGACGCGCCTGAGGCTGAAGATAACCAAGAGCTACACCTTCAACCTGAACGCCGTCTTCGCCACCTATGCCTACGAGGCCGACTCCGTGGGCGCACGCCCATACATCGGCAACCGCACGGAGTACAGCCACGGACGCTTCGGACGCTTCCAGGGCATGTCGCAGAACCTGTCGTACACCATCGACAACAAGAAAGTGTCGAACTTCATCAAGTGGCTGAAGGGCGAACGCAAGAAGAAAAACGACGATGACGACGACACGGCAAAGAAAGACGAGTTCGACACCGGCGTGGAGACTAACCTTGACACGGAACTGGAAGCCGGCAAGCACGGTGCGCGCCGCGAACAATCGAACATTGCGGAAACCGACGAAGACGGATACATGAAGTTCTCCATGCCGTGGTCGATGAGCTTCGGATATGGCATCACCATGCGCGAGAACACTTCCGGCACGTTCAACTACAGCCGCATGCGCTACCCCTACAAGTTCACACAAAACCTGAACTTCAGCGGCAACCTGCGCATCAGCGACGGATGGAACATCTCGTTCTCCAGCGGCTACGACTTCGAGAACAAGCGCATTTCCATGACTACGGCCTCGCTAAGCCGCGACCTGCACTGCTTCAACATGTCATGCTCAGTGGTGCTGTCGCCATACACCAGCTACAACTTCTCATTCCGCTGCAACGCTGCAACGCTCACCGACGCCCTGAAGTACGACAAGCGCTCCAGCTACAGCAACTCCGTCCGCTGGTATTAGTCAGTAAGCACCACTGTCACGCCGCGTGCAGCCTGCGCACCATAAACCAGTGCCGACTCAATGTCGGCAGTCTTGCTGGGACCGCTGATGAACGTGCCGAAGGGATACTGGCGGAAAAACTCATCGGAATTTTCTATCCGCCTGTAGGCCTCGTGCATATTGTTGACGATGTCGGCCCTGCTCAGCACTATCACCAGCTGCTCTGAGGCAAAGCAGACGGCACGCTCGCGCATGGCCTGCGGAATCCACACGCAACCGTTCTCGGCCACGCCTATGCAGCCGCAGACTACGCCGACGTCGGCCTTCATCAGCTCACGGACATCGGCAACGGTGTCGGGGTTCAGCTGGGCTGTGACTCCCGGCAGGTTGGAAGCAATGGTCGCGGCCTCCGGATAAGCTTCGCGGACGGCAGCGTCAAGGCTTCCGCCGGCAGGCATCTCTATCAGCCGCGCACCGGCAGTAGTGGTGGTCTTGCGCTTGAATTCAGCAACAGGGTCGGCATAGGTTATCGGCTTAAGTGCCGACAGGTCTGGCATATCATAAGTCTCGCGCGTTGCAGAACGCAAGGCCGACAGTATATTGTCTTTTGATGTCATAATAGCACTTTTCATTTCTCGTCACTAACACTGTTTTCTTCCCTTAGCTCCTTCCATAGCTGATGGAACGACTTCTTGGGGAATGTCATCATCTCATGTCCGTAGGCCCAGGGGTTCAGCGGCAGGTTTGTCAGGCACCGCGGCACCCAGTTGACCATCGGCGAGAGGCGCAGCACGCCAGCGTAGAGCGACGGATGGTTGAACAGCACCGACATGCCTTGCGACATTGCCTTTTTCATTGGGTCGGCACGGTGCAGCGACTCAAGCTGCTGGCGCCAGCGGTAGACCTGCGACGACAAGTCTACCTTTACGGGGCATACATTGTCGCACGAACAGCACAGAGAGCAGGCAGAGACATTGTCACTATACTGCTGAGGGTCGCGGAGCATTCCAAGATTGATGCCTATCGGCCCGGGAATGAAATATGTGTAGCTGTAGCCTGCCGAACGGCGGTAGACAGGGCATGTATTCATGCAGGCACCGCAGCGCATGCACTTCAGCGTCTGCCAGTGTTCGGCATTGCCAAGAATACTGCTGCGACCGTTGTCGACAAGTATGATGTGCATCTCGCCACCAGGCCGCGGACCGCGGAAATGGCTGGTATAGACGGTTGTTTCCTGTCCAGTACCGCTGCGTGCCAGCAACCGCTGGAAGACGCCCATTGCACGATAGTCGGGAATGAGCTTCTCGATACCCATAGACACTATGTGCAACTTGGGAATTGACGTCGACATGTCGGCATTTCCCTCATTGGTGCATACCACCACGTCGCCAGTCTCGGCAATGCCGAAGTTTCCCCCCGTCATGCCAGCACCGGCCTCGGCAAACTGCTGGCGCAGGTGCATGCGGGCCACAAAGGTGAGGAAGGTAGGGTCGTTTGGGTCGTCGGGACGCTTGCCGCCGTTCTGCTGTTCATAGATAGCGGCAATGTCTTCGAAGTCGGCAATCTGCTTGCGGAAGCAGTCGCCAATCTCTTCACGATGCACATGCAGCGCAGGCATGACGATATGGCTCGGTGCCAGCTTCATCATCTGCAGTATGCGCTCGCCGAGATCGGTCTCGACGACGTCGATGCCATGGCGCATAAGATTGTCGTTCAGATGGCATTCCTCGGTGAGCATGCTCTTGCTCTTGACAACCTTCCTGACATCGTGTCCCTTCAGGATTTCAATGACTATATCGTTATATTCGTCAGCGTCGGCCGCCCAGTGTACTATGGCACCATTGCGCGTGGCGTTGGCCTCAAACCGCTCAAGGTAGTCGGCAAGATGCGTAACGGTGTGCCGCTTGATGTTGTTGGCCGCTTCGCGCAGCTCTTCCCATTCGGGCAGCGAGCAAGCCATGTTGTCACGCTTCTGGCGCACGCCGAAGAATGTCTTGTCGTGGCGGCTCACCACGGCATCGTCTTGCAGATAACGCTCTGCAGCCTTTGAATGTCTTGTACTCATAACTCTATTTTACTCTCCGGCCAGAATCTGTGCCACATGAATAAACTTTATTGGCAGTTGCTGCCGCTTGGCAATGCCCTGCATGTGCATAAGGCACGACGAGTCGGGGCCTGTAACATACTCTGCGCCCGTGGCAATGTGACGGCGCACCTTCTCAAGGCCCATGCGCGCAGAAACTGCCTGCTCCTCGACGGCAAACATGCCGCCGAAGCCGCAGCATTCGTCGGGGCGCTCAGGCTCCACAATCTCTATGTCCCTAACCAGCTGCAAGAGGTCGATAATCTTGTTAAAGCGAGGCACGTTGCGCTCTGACGGCGACGACAGTCCAAGCTCGCGGACGCCGTGACACGAATTGTGTACGCTGACCTTGTGAGGGAAGCGCGCCGGCAGGCTGTCGACCTTCAGCACGTCGTGCAGGAATTCCACAATGTCCACAGTCTTTCCGGCGGCAGCACATTGCCTTTCCTTCACCAGTACAGGGTGGAAGACCCTTACGTAGGCGGCGCAGCTGGCAGAAGGTGCCACGACATAGTCGTAGCCGCCGAACAGGCTGTCGTACTTCTCGGCCAGCGGCACTGCCATTCTCTCGAAGCCGGCATTGCCCATCGGCTGGCCGCAGCACGTCTGCCGCTCAGGATATTCGACACTTACGCCAAGCTTTTGCAATAACCGATATGTCGACACACCCACCTCAGGGTAGAGTGCGTCGACATAACAGGGAACAAACAGTCCTACTTTCATAGCTTACATCGATTTACATGTCTTCGTAAGTGTCGAGATATGTAACGTGAGTCACAAGATACTCTTCGACGCCATGCTTGCCGTCGGCTCCGCCGATGCCCGACTTCTTCACGCCGGCATGGAAGCCCTGAATGGCCTCAAAGTGCTCACGGTTGATGTAGGTCTCGCCGAATTCAAGTTCGCGGCAGGCCTTTGTGGCAATGTTCAAGTCTTTGGTGAAGATGCTGCTGGCAAGTCCGTACTCGCAGTCGTTAGCCATGCTGATGGCTTCGTCGATTGTAGAGAATTCCACCAGAGGTATCACAGGTCCGAAGGTTTCTTCGTGGATGATGTCCATATCCTGACGACAGTTGTCAAGCACTGTTGCAGCGTAGAAGTAGCCCTTGTCGCCTACCCTCTTGCCGCCGCAGAGCAGCTTGGCGCCCTGCTTGATGGCACGCTCCACCTTCTCAGTGACGCTCTCCAGTGCGCGGGCCTCAACCAGCGGACCCATGTCTACCGACGGGTCTGCGCAAGGGTCGCCAACCTTCACTGCAGACATCTTGGCGACAAGTATCTTGGTGAACGCCTCCTTGACTTCCTTCTGAACGTATACGCGCTCTGCGTTGTTGCATATCTGTCCGTTGTTGCCGATGCGGCTGTCTACAATCCACTGTGCGGCACGCTCCAGGTCAGCATCCTTGCAGACGATGGCCGGTGCCTTTCCGCCAAGCTCCAGGCTCACCTTGGTGATGTTCTTCGAAGCGGCGGCCATGATGCTTTCGCCGGCGCCGACGGAGCCTGTAACAGAGACGATGTCAATCTTCGGCGAGCCTGCCATCTCGTTGCCGATTACGGAGCCGCGACCTGTAACGATGTTGATGACGCCTGCAGGCAGTCCGCTGTCGGCCACAACCTTTGCAAACTCAGTACAGTTTTCCGGTGTGAGCTGCGACGGCTTGATGACTATTGTGCATCCGGCTATCAGGGCTGCGCCAGCCTTGCGTGCAATAAGGAAGAAGGGGAAATTCCAAGGCAGAATGCCTGCAACAACGCCTATCGGCTTTTTGGTAAGCAGTATGGTTTCATTAGGGCGGTCGCTGGGAATTATCTCTCCCTCTATGTGGCGCGCAAAGCTTGCCATGTATTCGAAATACGAGATGGTTGCTCCCACCTCTATCGAAGCCCATGAGCGGGTCTTGCCCTGCTCGCGCATGATTATCTCGGTGAATTCCTCCTGCCGCTTCTTTATTCCGTCGGCAAACTTCAGCAGATACTGGGCGCGCTCTATTGCCGGAGTCTTTGCCCACTGCTTCTGGGCAGCACGGGCAGCATCAAGGGCGCGGTTAACATCTTCGACAGTTCCTTCCGGCTGACGCGAAATCACTTCCTCGGTAGAAGGGTTAAGCACACTAATCCACTGGCCATTGGAACTTTCACAGAACTGGCCGTTGATATACATCTTAAGGTCTTTCATAACGTTTAAGTTTTTAGTTTAGGTTTTCTGATATGTGTATCGACAGCAAATATACGAAAAGCCTACAAGAAAAAAAACAAAAATGTCAAAAAAAAATATTATTTTTTGTTTCCGGGGGCATTCTGGCGCCTTCAGAAACCTGTATTTAGCCACTGAAGAGTTTTAAAGTGCTGGCTACACCTTAATATATATATACACGCGCGCGTACATAGTACGCAGAAATTTCCATGAGCCATGTTGGCATTCGCTATACTGTTTCACTCAGCGGCCAGCAACTGGCTGACGCATTCGCTGAGCGAGTCTTCCCAGTAGGGTACTTCAATGCCGTAAGCCTTCTTCAGCTTGGTCTTGTCGAGTACCGAATAGTGCGGGCGCGCTGCCGGTGTGGGATACTCCTCAGTGTGCAGCGGACGCACGTGGCATGTCTTGATGCCTGCCAGGCGATGGATGGCCTTCGTGAAGTCATACCACGATATGACGCCCTCGTTGGAGAAATGATAAATGCCTGGCTGTATGCCTTTGCTGATGGCAGTCATGATAGCCACTGCCAAGTCGCGGGCGTAGGTAGGCGTTCCCACCTGGTCGGCAATGACGCCAAGCTCAGCCTTCTCGCGTCCCAGGCGTATCATCGTCTTCACGAAATTGTTGCCGAATGTAGAGTAGAGCCACGCCGTGCGTATAATCATGGAGCGCTCGCAGAGTTTTGCGACATTCAGCTCGCCGACAAGCTTCGTCTTGCCATAGACGCTGTTAGGACATGTGTCCTCGTCTTCAGTATACGGAATATGGTTGGTGCCGTCGAACACGTAGTCGGTGGAAATCTGTATCATCCATCCGCCACGGCTTCCCACGGCATGCGCCAGGTATGCGGGCGCCTCCGCGTTGAGCAACTGGCAGAGTTCTTCGTTCGACTCCGCCTTGTCAACGGCAGTATAGGCGGCGCAGTTCACGATGCCGTCGATGGCATTGTCGCTGACGAACTTCTCCACAGCCTGGCGGTCGGTGATGTCAAGTTCGGCCACGTCAGTATTAAACCATGTGTGCTGCGGACAACCTTTTTCCAGCAGCTGCATTTCATTTCCCAGCTGGCCATTACAGCCTGTTACCAATATATTCATATACTCTTACTTTTTATTTCTTCATAAACTCGTCATTGAGCATGCCGATGAATGTTGATATTTCCTTGACGGCATGAGCCGTGTTGGGAGTAATCTCCTTCTTCTGCAGACGGAGCATCATCACGCCGTAGAGAGAGTTGAAGCAGGTCTCTATCTCGTTCTCCTCCTTGTTGGCACCGCGGTTGCGCAGTTCGACGATGAACGGCAGCACCTTGTAGTACTCAGAATTGTAGAACGGATGGTCCGACGACTGCATCAGCTCGGCATGCAGCTCCTGCAGCTGCTGCATGACCAGCTTGTTGATGGCGAGGTGTCCCTGTTGGCGGCATCCCTCTTGGTTCATCATGCGTATGAGGTTGCCGTACCAGTCGGCCTCTTCCTCCTTCTGCTCATCATCGTAGTCGAAGCGGTCGATGTATTCTCTGCGAATACGGCTCAGCGAGCAGTCGAAGGCACGGATGGTGTCCTCGACCTGCCACATGTATAATAAGTATTCTGCAATGTTTTTCTTGCGCAGTTCTTGTGCGATAAACATGGGAATTAATTCTAAAAGAATCGATATAGATTAGTTACTGTTCCGAAGAGTGATATTACTGAGAAGACTATCACCACGGCACCGATTATCTGGTTGATGATGCGTATGCTCTGCACGTCGAAGATGGTGCGCACCTTGTCGACGAGCCACGACAGCCCGTACCACCAGAGCAATGCGCCTCCGACGATGCTGGCAAAGCCTATCACCATCTCGAAGGGACGGTCGGGGATGACGAATGCGAACTGTGCGAAGAGGGCCATGAAGAGGAATATTATCAGCGGATTGGAGAACGTTACGAGGAATGCCGTCCACATGTTATACCACAGCGAGCCTTTCTTCTGTCCCGACTTGTGTACGTTCTTCATGGGGTCGCTGCGCCATGTGTAGACGCCAAACGCCAGCAGCAGCACGCTGCCCACAATCTGCAGGTAGAACTTGTTCTGCTCGTTGTTGACGAAGTCCATGACCATCGCCATGCCGAAGCCGGTGATGCCTGCATAGATGATGTCGCTGACGGCGGCTCCTATGCCTGTGACGAAGCCAAACCAGCGGCCCTTGTTCAGCGTGCGCTGCACGCAGAGTATGCCCACAGGCCCCATCGGTGCCGAGGCAACCATGCCGATGAGCATGCCCTTGAACACAAGGTCGACGATGTTTATGTGTATCGGGAATGGCATATTTTGCTGTTCTGGTGGTTTAGTGTTTCTTGTCGGCTTCCTGCGGTGCCTCCGGGAAGGTGGCATTGCTGTCGAAGAGTTCCCTGGCCTTCAGGATTACGGGGTCGTCGTCGTTGAGGAATTCTATCCAGGCGTCCTCGCTCTGCATGTTGTAGATGATGCGGCTGTTGATGAAGCGCTCCAGGAGTTTGTGCGACCGCTGTATCATAAGGTTGCGCCTACGGAGTCCGTTCTTTTCGGCAAACTGTGCAAACTGCTCCACGGTGTTCTGGCGTGCCAGATAGGCCGACAGCTCGCGCATGGTGCCGTATGCCGACAGTTTCTGGCGGTTCTGGTCGGTATAGGTGTAGGCAAAATTCAGCATCAGCCCGCTCATGGCTGCCTGCTTATAGTAGGATGTCACGCTGGTGGTGTCCTCAGCTATGAAGTAGTCGGGCGTGATGCCTCCGCCGCCGAAGACTGGGCGCCCGATGCTGGTGTGATACTCCTTGCCGGCGTGCTTTATGCTGTCCTCGGAGAAGAATTCGCCATGCTCATAGCGGCTGACGAGGTCGTCCTCATAGTTTTTCTTGTCGCCGCTGGAGTACGGTTTCTGTATGCAGCGTCCCGACGGCGAATAGTAGCGGGCAATGGTGAGGCGGAGCATGGAATGGTCGCCGAACTCTATCGGCTGCTGCACAAGACCCTTGCCGAACGAGCGGCGGCCGATGATGGTGCCTCGGTCGTTGTCCTGAATGGCTCCGGCCAGGATTTCCGATGCCGACGCAGAGCCTTCGTCGATGAGTATAACGAGGGGTATGCGCTGGTAGGAGCCGCGCCCGTCGCTGCGATAGTCCTGCCGTGGCGACTTGCGCCCTTCGGTGTAGACAATGAGGCGGTTCTTGGGCAGGAACTCGTTGGCTATCTGCACTGCCGACTGCAGGTATCCGCCGGTGTTGCCGCGCAGGTCGATGCAGAGGTTGGTGAAGCCCTGCCCCGACAGCTTGGCAAGGGCGATGAGCAGTTCGGGATATGTGTTTTCGCCGAAGCTCTTCAGGCGTATGTAGCCCGTCTTGCTGTCGAGCATATAGGTTGCCGTGACGCTGCGCGTGGGAATGTCACCGCGCGTAACGGTAACATGGTGTATCTTCTTGTCGCCATAGCGCAGCAGCCCAAGCTTCACCTTGGTGTCCTTGGGACCTTTCAGGCGGTGCATGGCCTCCTCGTTGGTGAGGGTCTTGCCTGTGAAGGGCTTGTCGTCGACGGTCACCACCAAATCGCCAGCCAGCACGCCGGCTCTCTCGGCAGGGCCGTTGCTGATGACGTTCTGCACGTGCAGGGTGTCGTCTCTGATGACGAACTCTATGCCGACACCCGAGAACGAGCCTTTCAGCTCGTCGGTGGCCATCTGCACGTCCTTGGCGCTAATGTATACTGAGTGCGGATCAAGTTCCGAGAGTATCTGCGGCACGGCCTTCTCCACGAGGTCGTTCACCTGCACCGTGTCCACATACTGGTCCTCAATGATGTGCAGCAGGTTGTTCAGCTTGTTGCCTGTGGAATTGATGATGCTCAGCCTGTTTCCGGAAAAGTGGTTGGCATAGAAGGTGCCTATCACTATTCCTATCACGACGCAGAGGGCCATGACGAGGGGCATGAAGCGGTTGTTTGTCTTCTGGGGCATGTTGTCAGAGAGTCGATGTGGGTGGTTTGGGGGAATATCAGGTTGTTGTCAGCGGCAGCAGCTGCACTTCCACGCCGGCGCGGCGCAGCAGGTCGATGCCGTCGGTAAGGCGGTAGTTCTCGCTGTACACCACGCGCTTGATGCCCGACTGGATGATCAGCTTTGCGCACTCTATGCAGGGCGATGCCGTTATGTAGATGGTTGCACCGTCGGAGTTGTTGTTGGAACGTGCCAGCTTGGTGATGGCATTGGCTTCGGCGTGCAGCACGTAGGGCTTGGAGACGTTGTTCTCGTCTTCGCAGACATTCTCAAAGCCTGTGGGCGTTCCGTTGTAGCCGTCGCTGATGATCATGCTGTCCTTAACCACCAGGGCGCCCACCTTGCGGCGCTGGCAGTAGGAGTTCTCTGCCCATATTGTGGCCATCTGCAGGTAGCGGCGGTCTAACTGTCGTTGTTTATCGCTCATAGAAAAACATTGAAATATCACGCAAAGGTACATATATCCGCACACCTAAGCAAAAGTTTTTAGGAATTTTGGCTTTTCTGCAGCATTTTTATTCCGCAACATGCAGAGACAGAAAATTATCTCTGTAAGATAAAAAATTATCTGCGTAAGATAATTTCGTAACATGCAGAGATAATTTCGTAACTCGCAGAGATAATTTCGTAACTCGCAGAGATAATCTCAAGGCCAATGGCTCAAACACGAAAAAGCATTCGCAAAATTTGCGAATATCGGAAAAAAGCATTATTTTTGCACCCAAAAGCAACAAGACATGGAGATAAAGTTTGAGAAAGACTACCTGCGTGAACTGTTCTACGATGGTGTGGCAAGCGACAAACAGCATCGCTTCCAGCCGGAGATTGTCAAGAAGTATGTGCGCGTGGTAAACATTCTTGACTCCGTGGACAAAGTGGCAGACTTGTACCGCTACCGCGCTCTGCACTACGAAAAGCTGATTGGCGACAAGAGAGGAATGGAGTCTGTTCGCGTGAACGACCAGTATCGCATTGAGTTCAAGTCGAGCGAAGCGGAAGGCATCACCATTTGCAACATCATTGATTTGTCGAATCATTACAAATAAGAAATACGTATGGGAAATTTAGGTTACGGAGCATTCGCCACACACCCTGGCGAGGTACTGAAAGACGAAATAGCTGAACGAGGCATCAGCCAGCGCCAGCTGGCAGACTCGATGGGGCTGACCTATTCGGTGGTGAACGAGATTCTGAACGGCCGACGCCCACTAACGGCCAAGACCGCCTTGATGTTTGAGGCAGCACTTGATGTGCCGGCCGACTCGCTGATGTATCTGCAGACGAAGTACACCATGCAGACGGCCCGCAAGGACAGTTCCCTGCTCAATGTGCTGAAAAGCATACCAAGAATAGCGGCTGTATTCTAAGCAGTTAATAAAAATTTGTAAAATTATAATACCAAATTTTGTAATTCTTTCTGATATTACTACTTTTGCAGCCTAAATCAAAGATTAAAATAAATTTTTCAGAGGAAGAAATATGCTTAAAAAGGTTTTATTGACGGCTGCACTTGGCATGTCTGCAGTTCTGGGTGTCAATGCCCAGATGTCCGACAGCCAGGTGATAGCGTTCGTCGCCCGTGAGCAGCGCGCCGGCACCAGCCAGTCGCAGATAGTTACCAAGCTCATGCAGCGTGGTGTGAAGATTGACCAGATACGCCGCATCCGCCAGGCCAATGCCGGGAGGATACAGAAGGCTGGCCTCAGCGCACAGGCCGATGCCGCCGTCACCGCTGCCAGCACGCGAATGAGGCAGAACAATGCCGACGAGAACAACCAGGACATCGTCAGCGGCAAGGCCGGCACCGGCAACGAGGTGTACCAGGAGGCCGACGCTGACTACGGACAGGCCGTCTCGGAAGTCAACAACGCCAACTCCAATGCCAACGAGGAGGTGAACTCGAAGCGCATCTTCGGACGCGACATCTTCAGGACTCGCCTGCTGTCGTTCGAGCCAAACATGAACATTGCCACTCCTGAGAACTACGTCCTTGACACTGGCGACCAGCTGGTGGTAGACATCTACGGAGCCTCGCAGCGCACTATATCATTGTCCGTAAGCCCTGAGGGCACGGTGACGCTGCCAAACTATGGCCCGGTGAAGGTGTCGGGACTTACCGTTGCCGCCGCACAGCAGAAAATCCGCCAGACGCTCGGCTCGCGATACACCAGCTCGCAGATGCGACTGACGCTCGGACAGACGCGGACACTGACCATCAACATCATGGGCGAGGTGCGCACGCCGGGAACATACACGCTGTCGGCTTTCTCTACCGTGTTCCATGCTCTCTACCGCGCAGGAGGCATCACCGACCTTGGCACACTCCGCGACATCAAGGTGTTCCGCAACGGCAAGCAGATAACGTCTATCGATGTCTACCAGTATATTCTTCACGGCCGTCTGGCAGGCAACATCCGCCTGCAGGAGGGTGACGTAATCATCGTAAGCCCCTACCAGTGCATCGTAGGCATTTCAGGAAACGTGAAGCGGCCGATGTTCTACGAGATGCGCCCCGACGAGAGCGCTGCCACCCTGCTGGAATATTCCGGAGGCTTCACAGGTGAGGCTTACAAGAAGTCGATACGCCTGATGAGAAAGGCAGGCGAGCGCTTCTCAGTGTTCAACATCGACGAGTTTGACATGGCCACCTTCAAGGTTGCCGACGGCGACGCATTCTCCGTCGACGGCATGCTGAACCGCTTTGAGAACATGGTGGAAGTGAAGGGTGCCGTGTTCCGTCCGGGACAGTTCCAGCTGGGCAAGAACGTCACCTCCGTCCGTTCACTGATTGAGGCTGCCGACGGCATCACCGAGGATGCCTTCACCGCACGCGGCTTGCTGCACCGCCTGCGTCCCGACCGCACGCTGGAGGTTATCCCCATCGACATTCAGGGACTGCTGGCCGGAACCGTTGCCGACATCCCCCTGCAGAACGAGGACGTACTGTTCATACCCACACATAGCGACCGCATCAACGAGCGTACGTATACCATCGGCGGCGAGGTAATCAGCCCGGGTACTTACCAGTTCGAGGAGAACACTACCATCGAGGACCTTATCATACAGGCCGGCGGTCTCACCGATGCGGCATCTACGGCAAAGGTCGACATCTCGCGACGCATCATCGACCCGATGGCCACCAGCACTTCAAAGGAAATATCACAGAACTTCTCTTTCTCCATAAAGGACGGCTTCGTTGTCGACGGACAGCCGGGCTTCATTCTTAAGCCTTACGACGTCGTGCAGGTGCGCACCAGTCCTACGTTCCGCAGGGCACGCAGCATTACCGTCGACGGAGAAGTTGTCTTCAAGGGTGAGTTCTCCATGACTACGAAGAACGAGCGCCTGACTGACGCCATCAAGGCTGCAGGCGGGCTTACCGAGGATGCATACGTGAAGGGCGCCCGACTGGTGCGCTTCCTCTCCGACGACGAGCTGGACCGCCGCAAGGACATGCTGCGCCACGTTCTCGCAACACAGGGCGGAAAGGACACGGTGAACATCAAGACTCTCGACCTTGGACGTACCTACAGCGTCGGCATTCATCTTGACAAGGCTCTTGAGAATCCCGGCAGCGACTGGGACATCGTGCTGCGCGAAGGCGACCAGATTATCGTCCCGGAGTATAACGGAACGGTTAAGATATCAGGCGACGTGATGTATCCTAACACCGTAGCATTCAACAGCGGCAAGGGCTACAAGTGGTATGTCAACCAGGCCGGCGGCTTCGGCACTCGCGCCAAGAAGAAGAAGTCCTACATCGTCTACCAGAACGGAACGATGGCCCTTGCCAAGGACGGAAAGGTTGAGCCTGGCTGCGAAATCATTGTACCTACCAAGCCCAAGCGCGACAACACTGCTCTCACACAGTGGCTGGCAGTCGGCAGCTCCATCACAGGCATAGCAGCCATGATTGCAACCATTGCCAACATGACGAAGTAGGCTTTTGCTAACAACAACTGACAACACTATTATGACAGAAGAAAACATAAACAGCATTGAGCAGGAAGAGGAGTCGTCGATAGACTTCGCAGCCATATTCGGAGCTCTGAAGAAGCACAAGCGGCTGTACTACAAGGCATTGCCAATAGCCTTTATCATCGCATGCATCTATACACTCAGCTTGCCGAACTATTATAAGTGCGAAGTGAAGCTGAGTCCGGAGCTTAGCAGCAACCGCAGCAACACGTCGTCACTGCTGTCGATGGCAAGCGCCTTCGGCGTAAACTTAGGCAACGGAGCTGCAGGAATGGGTACAGAGGCTCTGTTCCCGACGCTATATCCTGAGCTGATGAACTCCGTAGACTTCAAGACATCGCTGTTCCCAGTGATGATTCACCGCGACAAGGAGACGGAAATGATGTCCTACTACAACTATCTTAAGGATGAGCAGAAGGCTCCGTGGTGGAGCGAGGCCATTGGCGCAGTGTTCAAGGGCATCGGCTCGCTGCTGGGCGGCGAAAAGAAGCCAGAGAAAGACACCATCGACCCCTTCAGGCTCACCAAGAAGCAGGCGCGCGTCGTCAAGGCTCTGGACAAGAAGGTGGTGTGCGACGTCGACAAGAAGACGATGATGATTACCATCGATGTCACAGACCAGGACCCGCTGATATGCGCCACCATTGCAGACACCGTCATGAACCGCCTGCAAGACTTCATCACCGACTACCGCACAAAGAAGGCGCGCATAGACCTTGAATACAGCACAAAACTCTATGAAGAGGCGAAGGCACGCTACGACAAGGCGCGCCAGCGCTACGCAGCGTTTGCCGACGCCAACAACGACCTCGTGCTGCAAAGCGTACAGACGCAGCTGGCTAACCTGGAGAACGAGATGCAGCTGCAATATAACATCTACCAGCAGGTAGCTGCGCAGATGCAGCAGGCAGAAGCCAAGGTGCAGCGCGAGACGCCGGCATTCACTACCATCCAGCGCGCAACGGTGCCTGTAAAGAAAGCCGGCCCTGGCAGAGCAAAAATGTGCCTCGTGTTCACTTTCCTCGTATTCATCGGCGTCAGCGTGTGGATACTGCACAAGGAAAACCAGCTGAAGCCACTGCTCGGACTCGGCTGATAACAGAAACTGCTGATAGGCTGTGCCACTGACATACCATGTATGTGTGGCACAGCCTATTACGCTTGAAAAAACAATTACCACATACTAAAAAACAATTACCGTATACTAAAAAACGATGAACTGCAACAATTATCATCCGCAGGAACTGTTCAAAGCCTTTTTCCGCAACGGCTGCATAACAATGCTTATTGCCGGGGCCGTGGTTTGCATGCTGACTGCGTGCGAACGCGAGCTGATGACCGAGGAAGCACCCATCAGCGAAGCAGCCTCCGACACTACGACAACAGGCAAGAAGAACGTCGGACAGCTGACGATTGTCACGCGCGCCGCCGGCGACCAGGAGACGGTAAGCTACCCGGTAATGGTCTACGTGCTGAACAGAAATGGAAAATGCGTGTATACGCAGACCATCAATCAAAGCGAGGAGAGCGTCAGCACACAACTGACGTCAGGCACTTACCAAGTGCTGGCAATAGCTGGCGCCACTGGCGACAAATATGCATTGCCTTCGCAAGATGATGTTACGGCAGAATCGGTTATCACGCTGAAAGAAGGCAGCCAACATGCAGACTTGATGACTGCCAGCGGCCAAGTAAAAATCGGGCGCAACTTGCAGAACACACTGACACTGAGCTTCGAGCGCAAGGTGATGCAGATTGGACAGATAACACTTAGCGACATTCCGGCAGAGGCCACCGATGTGTCGGTGGAGCTATGGCCGCTTTACGGCTCTCTGCAGCTCAACGGCGAATATTCCGACGAGGACGCCACGGGAAGTGCAGAAATAAAACTGACACGACAGGCCGACGGAACGTGGCAGCACATCAATGGGCCATTCCTGCTGCCGTCGTCGGGCAAAGCATCGCTGACGGTCAACATGACGCTCGGCGGCGTCACCAGCAGCTACACCTTCAACACCAACCTCACACTGCAGGCCAACAGCAGGATAAACATCACCGGCAACTACACTGGCGATGCCGGCATGTTCGCACTCTCGGCAGTATTCACCGGTGCCGTCTGGGGCGAAGACACCGACATCACTTTCTCATTTGGTGAAAGCGGTTCGCAAGGCGATGATGGCAACAACAACGACGACGGCAACAATTCTTCTGACACTGCCCCTGCAAAAGGAACATGGTATAAAGACTGCTATGTGTTTCTGTCTGAGACGAATGGAAACTCCACTACAGTCACACTTGTGCATAAAAACGAGATTGACATTGATGCGACAGGCAAAACAGAAGCAGAAGTCAAGGCTGAGATAGAGGCTTCGCTGCCAAGCTTTAATATAAATGGCATTACAGGCTGGAGATTGCCAAATGAAACGGAAGCAGCTCAATTCCCGTCTGTTGCTATGGCAACTTCAGAAGTAGCTGAACACGGTGGTACCCCTATGAACAATTCTGAGCATTATTATTACGAAACCAGTAATAATTTGTTTGCTTTTATGCAAGTGGGCTTTTCTAACAATTTAGGAAGAAGTTACACTTACGGTCAGCATTTCCGCCCAGTAACAACTATAACATTTAATAAATAAAGAAACAAGAGTATATATGAAGAACATCAAGCTAATAGTGCTTTCCCTCGTAGCCACGGTGTTGGTAGGCTGCGGCACTACTCACACGGTGGCCGTCACAGGCCGTAAGCAAAATCTGTTGGTCAGCGACCAGCAAGTATTAAGTCTGGCAAACCAGCAGTATAGCGAATACATGCAGTCTGCCACGCCATCCACCGACGCACACAGCACAGAGGTTGTCAAGCGCGTAGGCCAGCGCATCGCCTCAGCCGTAGAGACGTACCTGAAAGAGAACGGCATGGCCGACGATGTGAAGAACTACGCGTGGGAATTCAATCTGGTGAAGAACGATCAGGTGAATGCGTGGTGCATGCCCGGCGGCAAGATTGTAGTCTACGAAGGGCTTTTGGCCGTCACCATCGACGAGGCCTCGCTTGCCATAGTCATGGGCCACGAAGTGGCACATGCTGTCGCCCGTCACAGTGCCGAGCAGATGTCGACGCAGATTCGCCAGCAGTATGGCGCCCAGGCAGTGAACATTCTGCTTGCCGGTGCCGGCGCCAGCACAAACCTGCAGCAGATAGCGTCAACCGTCTGGGGCGTCGGCGCTCAGGGCTTCAGCGCCAAGTATTCGCGCAACAACGAGAGCGAGGCCGACCATCTGGGCATCATCTTTGCAGCCATGGCCGGCTACGACCCACAGGTAGCCATCAGCTTCTGGGAGCGCATGTCGAAAGCCACCGGCGGCGGTTCCACATCGTGGCTCAGCTCTCACCCCTCTGACGCAACGCGCATCAAACAGCTGCAAGGCTGGATGCCGGAGGCACTGAAATACTATAAGAAATAAAAAGTCTGGCGCTGCAAGCAGGACATGCCAAGCGCATAGCAGGGCGTGCCAAGCACTGAGCATGTACTATTCGCAAAATCCAGGAAAACCATATCAGACATAACAGACATGAAGAAGAGCATTCTTACGATAGTGGCCTTTGGCAGCTTTGCCATTACGTACGCCCAGCAGGCAGGTGGCGGCATTACCGCCCAGATGCTTGCCGAAATACAGCGGCAGAACGCACCTACCGCCTCCGACCGTGCATTGCGCAATGCCCTTGCATCCAATTCTATCGACGCGCTTGCCAAAAACCAGGCCAATGCAGGCCTGTTAGACACGTGGTTCAGCGTAGAAACCAAGAAACAAAGCATCACCAACCAGCAACAAAGCGGACGCTGCTGGCTGTTCAGCGGCCTGAACGTGCTGCGTGCCGACTTCGCGCGCCGCACCGACTCGCTGACGGTCAGCCTGTCGCAAGACTATCTTTTCTTCTGGGACCAGCTTGAAAAAAGCAACCTCTTCCTGCAGGGCATCATCGACACCGGCAAGAAGCCTATGGACGACCAGCGCGTGCAGTTCTTCTTCCAGCATCCGCTGAGCGACGGCGGCACCTTCTGCGGCGTTGCCGACCTGGCGGAGAAGTACGGCCTTGTGCCGTCAGAGGTACAGCCGGAGACATTCTCTGCCGACAACACATCGCGCATGGCAAGCATCATCAAGTCCAAGCTCCGCGAGCAGGGCTTGCAGCTGCGGCGCATGGTCAGCGAAGACAAGAAAGCCAAGGACATCGAGAAGCGCAAGACGGAAATGCTCAGCGAGATCTACCACATGCTGGTCGTCACCCTCGGCGAGCCTGTCAGCGAATTCTCCTATGCTTTCCGCAACAAGGACGGCAAGGCCGTCAGCGCCGCCAAGAAGTATACTCCGCAGGAATTCTACCGCGAAGTGGTGGGCGGACCGCTTAACGGCACCTTCATAATGGTTATGAACGACCCTCGCCGCGACTACTACAAGACCTACGAGGTGGAATACGACCGTCACACATACGACGGCCACAACTGGAAATACTTGAACCTGCCTATGGAAGACATCGAGACGCTTGCCATAGCCTCGCTGAAGGACGGCCGCAAGATGTACTCGTCGTACGACGTCGGCAAGCAGCTCGACCGCAAGCGCGGCTACTGCGACACGGATAACTTCGACTATGCATCGCTCTTCAACACCACGTTCACCATGAGCAAGGCCGAGCGCATCAGCACCTACGACAGCGGCTCTACGCACGCCATGACACTGACGGCCGTCGACCTCGACTTCAGCGGCCAGCCGACGAAGTGGAAGGTGGAGAACTCCTGGGGCAGCGACTGGGGGCAGAAGGGCTGTCTGATAATGTCCGCCAGCTGGTTCCGCGAGTACATGTTCCGACTGGTAGTTGACAAGCGCTACGTCAGCGACAAGCTGCTGCGCGACTACGAGCAGAAGCCTGTAATGGTGATGCCAGAAGACCCTCTTTTCCAGAACGAGCAATAGCCTGTTGTGGAAAGACCATGCCTTGCCCCAGCAGCAGCATATCTCCAGCCGTCGTTTTCATAAAGAATTATAAAAAACGACGGCTTTTTCATTCCAAACGTGAGAAAAGTCGTACCTTTGCCGCCAGAAAAACCATAGAAGCGTGAAGATAAAGCAAGTGCTTAGCGCCCTTGAACAGTTCGCGCCTCTGCCCTTGCAGGAAAGCTGGGACAATGCTGGCCTGCAGGTAGGACTGACAGAGGCGGACGTGTCAGGGGCATTATTGTGTCTGGACGTCAACGAACAGATTGTCGACGAGGCCATCCGCCGCGGCTGCAATCTTATCGTCAGCCACCATCCTCTGCTGTTTCGCGGGCTGAAGCAGATCAGCGGCAGCGACTACGTGCAGCGCACGGTGATGAAAGCCATCAAGAACGACATTGCCGTGGTGTCCATGCACACCAATATGGACAACGCCCGCGGCGGCGTCAACTGGAAGATAGCCGAGCGGCTTGGCCTTTGCGACGTCAGGTTCATGGCTGCCAAGACCGTCGGCGACAGCGACGCAGGCAGCGGCGTCATAGGCACACTGGCCGACGGCATGTCCGCCAGCGACTTCATCAGCCTTGTCAAGGAACGCTTCGGCGTGGAGTGTGTGCAGTGCAACGAGCTGCTCCGTCGCACGGTGAAGACCGTAGCCATCTGCGGCGGTGCCGGCGACTTCCTGCTGCCAGAGGCTCTTGCCAGCGGTGCCGACGCTTTCATCACCGGCGAAATGCACTACCACCAGTACTTCGGCTACGAGCAGCAAATCCAGCTGTGCGTCATCGGCCATTACCAGAGCGAGCAGTTCACTGCCGAAGTTTTCCGCGACATCATCAGCCGCGAATGCCCCGGCGTTCGCACCGAGATTGCCGAGACCGTCACCAACCCCATCAGATACTATTAGACATAACACAATAAAAACACTTTTTAGAACCATGGCAAAGAAAGATCCCACAGAAATGCCCGTAGAGGAGCGCCTGCGCACACTCTACCAGCTTCAGACTACACTGACCGGCATCGACGAGAACCGCGCACTCAGGGGTGAGCTTCCCCTTGAGGTGCAAGACCTGGAAGACGAGATAGAAGGTCTTACCACGCGCATCGAGAAAATCCAGAACGAGATTAACGAGTTCGAGCAGGCCGTAGTCATGAAGCGCGGCGAGATAGAGACCGCCAAGGCCAGCGTCGAGCGCTACCAGGCCCAGCTGAACGAGGTGAAGAACAACCGCGAGTATGACACGCTCACCAAGGAGATAGAATTCCAGAACCTCGAGATAGAACTCTGCAACAAGAAGATTAAGGAGGCCACCGTCAGGGTTGAGGAGAAGAAGGCCGAACTGGCCAAGAACCTTGAAATCATCGACGACCGCCGCCAGGCTCTCGACCTCAAGAAGAGCGAGCTCGACGAAATCATGGAGGAGACGCGCGCCGAGGAAGAGAAGCTGAAGGCCAAGGCCAAGGACTTGGAAGCCAAGATAGAGCCACGCCTGCTGACGTCGTTCAAGCGCATCCGCAAGAATGCCCGCAACGGTCTGGGAGTCGTCTACGTGCAGCGCGACGCCTGCGGCGGCTGCTTCAACAAGATTCCACCCCAGCGCCAGCTGGACATCAAGATGCACAAGAAGATCATCGTCTGCGAATACTGCGGCCGCATACTCGTCGACCCGGAGCTTGCAGGCGTCAAGATTGCCGCCCCAGAGCCTGTGGCCGAAAAGAAGACGCGCAAGCGCGCCATACGCAAGACCACCAAGAAAGCCGAAGGCGACGAAGCTGCCGTCAGCGAAGATTAATCTTACAATAACAGAAAATGGGATGCCCAACGGTGCATCCCATTTTTTTTGTCATCCATCCATAGAATTATCTCTGCGAGTTACGAAATTATCTCTGCGAGTTACGAAATTATCTCTGCGAGTTACGAAATTATCTCTGCATGTTACGAAATTATCTCTGCATGTTACGAAATTATCTCCACTCTATAAAAGGGCTGAATAATCAGGAATGTCTGGCAGGAATTCGTAGACATTCCTGTCGTAGTCAATGCGGCAGCAGTTGTGTTGCAGCCCGTTGGTGACTACAAGATAGTCAACGCGGAGCAGAAGATTGTAGGCACTTATCTGGTCAATCACTCGCTGAGTGATACGCACCGTGGGAGCCTTGTATTCAATGATCATCCTGGGCTGTGCGGCAAGGTTGTAAAGCACCGTGTCGCACCTGAGCCGCTTGTCGCCGATGCGCAGCTCCACCTCGTTGCTCAGCAGCCCCTTTGGATAGCCCTTCTGCTCAATAAGGAAATGGGCAAAATGCTGTCGCACCCACTCCTCCGGGGTGAGTGCGACATAGCGGCGCCGCAGGAAGTCGAAGATTTCCGGCTTCTGCTGAGTGCCGCGAAGCCTTGCGTCGAACGGCGGAAGGTTCAGCTCGCAGAGAGTCATATCTTGTCGAGAGCCTGACGGATGTCGTCGAGAATATCGTCGCAGTCTTCAATGCCCACCGACAGGCGTATCAGGTCGGGAGCCACGCCAGCCTCGCGCAGCTGCTCGTCGGAGAGCTGGCGGTGTGTGTGGCTGGCCGGATGCAGCACGCACGTACGGGCATCGGCTACGTGGGTCACTATGGCAATCATCTTCAGCGAGTCCATGAACTGAACAGCCGTCTGGCGGTCGCCTTTCAGTCCGAAGGCTATCACACCGCATGAGCCGCCGGGCAGATACTTCTGCGCAAGCTCGTAACACTCGTCGCCGGGCAGTCCGCTGTAGTGTACCCATGCCACACGCTCGTCGCTGCTCAGGAATTCTGCCACGCGCTGTGCATTCTCGCAGTGTCGCGGCACGCGCAGGTGCAGCGTCTCCAGGCCCAGGTTCAGCAGGAACGAGTTCTGCGGAGCCGGAATGCTGCCCAGGTCGCGCATCAGCTGAGCCACCAGCTTCGTGGTATAGGCCATCTTGCCGAAGGCCTTGGTGTATGTCAGTCCGTGGTACGACTCGTCGGGAGTCGTCAGTCCGGGGAACTTGTCGGCATGTGCGTCCCAGTCGAAGTTGCCGCTGTCAACCACACATCCGCCCACCTGCGTGGCATGTCCGTCCATGTATTTCGTCGTGGAGTGAGTAATGATGTCAGCCCCCCACTCTATCGGGCGGCAGTTGATGGGCGTCGGGAAAGTGTTGTCGACAATCAGAGGCACGCCGTGGCTGTGAGCTATCCGCGCAAACTTCTCTATGTCCAGCACCTTGCAGCCCGGGTTGCTTATCGTCTCGCCGAAGAGAGCCTTCGTGTTGGGGCGGAAAGCCTTGCCGATTTCCTCCTCAGAGGCTTCCTGCGACACGAAGGTGCATTCTATGCCAAGCTTCTTGAGCGTGACGCCGAAGAGATTGTAGGTGCCGCCGTAGATTTCCGTGCTGGCAACAATGTGGTCGCCGGCCTCGCAGATGTTGAAGACGGCATAGAACGACGCTGCCTGCCCGGAGGATGTCAGCACGGCACCGACGCCACCTTCAAGGGCTGCAATCTTGCTGGCCACGGCGTCGTTGGTGGGGTTCTGCAACCGGGTATAAAAATAGCCAGACTTCTTCAGGTCGAAGAGGTCGGCCATTTCCTCGGTGTTGTCATACTTGAATGTTGTACTTTGGATAATCGGAAGCACCCTCGGGTCCCCGTTCTTGGGTGCCCATCCTGCCTGTACGCAGAGCGTGGCCGGTCTGAATGTTTTTGCCATTAGTATGTTTTTATTAAAATTTCTTGCAAAGTTACACTTTTTCTGCAATTAAGTATTATCTTTGCATTGAAAAAAGCAAAAAAAATGCCTATTTCCTATTTCCCGACGGAAATGTCACTCCGCTCAGGCTTCTGGAAGCAGGACGCAGCGACGACCTGACCACTGCAGGCATCAAACAGACATGACATGCAGATAGACGAGGAGTATTTCCAATCAGAAGAGTTCCGCGAGCTGTTAGAGAGGTATGAGACAGCCATGGAAAGCGGTCAGCAGCCATTCCTGGATGCTGACGACTACACCGACATTGCCGACTACTACTCGTGGCACGACGATGCCGAGCGCGCCTCGCAGGCCGTGGACATGGCCCTGGACATCTACCCGGAAGCCACGCTGCCAAATGTCTTCAAGGCCCGGCAGGCACTGCTCAACGAAGACTATGAGCAGGCAGAGGCATATCTGGACAACATCGGCGACCACGACGACCCCGACTATCACTACCTTAAGGCAGAAATCATGGTTGCCAGTGGCGACGAGGATGCTGCCGACGAATATCTGCGCGAATACGGACACTCCGTCGCCCCCGACGAGCAGGAAGACTTCATACGCGACTGCGCCAACCTGTTCATCGACTACGGCGTCAGCGACAAGGCCTACCAGTGGATGATGCGTTCCAAGGGCGACAACAGCGACGACTTCAAGGAACTGATGGCACGCACCCTTTTCGGGCTTGGAAAATACAAAGACTCAGAGCGGCTGTTCGGTGAACTGGTAGACCAGCACCCGTTTTCAAAGAACTACTGGAATGCACTTGCCTCTGCGCAGTACATGAGCGAAGACTACACCGGCGCCATCACCAGTTCGGAATACGCCATAGCCATCGACCCCAACGACCCCGACGGCATTCTACAGAAAGCCTGCGGACTGCTGCGCATCGGCAATTACGAGGAAGCCCTGAAGTACTATCAGCGATATACGGCAGTCGTTCCCGACGACGAATACGGCCTGCTGAACCAGGGAGTGTGCCTCGTAAACTTAGGCCGCTGCGACGATGCACTGCCAGCCCTGCGCATGGCACTTGCCATCTGCCCCAAGGACTCGCCGTATCTTGTACAGATTTATCAGGAGACGGCCTTCTGCTACGGCTATCTGCACCAGCCGCAGCAAGCCCTCAGCATGCTCGACAAGACCGACGCTCTGGACTGCGACCACACCGACGTCATGGTCGTCAGAGGCCACATACTGCTGCAGAATGGCTTGGTAGAGGAAGCCGAAGAAGCCTTCCAGAAAGCCATCAAGATGTCGCACAACGCCCCGAACGTGCTTCTGCGCATCATCGTCTCGCTCTACGACAACCAATACGTCAATGCCTGCTACGAAATGCTGCTGAAGTTCCTTGCCATGACGCAGGAGTACTATCCCGACTTCAAAGGCGGCTATGCCTACATGGCTCTGTGCTGCTACGACCTGCGGCGCACCGGGGAGTTCATGAAGTATCTCGCCCTGGCCGTGGAAAACAGCGAGCAGGAAGCCAAAGCCGTGCTTGGTTTCTTGTTTCCCGAAGGAATGCCTGTCACGGAATACGTTAAATACATGGAGTCAAGACTATGAAACTAAAGTTCACCATACATTACCGCACACAGTGGGGCGAGAGCATGCATGTCAGCATAGACTTCTACAATGCCGACGGCACCGCACGCCACCAGAACGTCCGCATGCAGACACAGGACGGGGAGACGTGGTCCGTGGAGACTGCCACACTGTCAAGCCGACAGCACTCTATATCACATATTATATATAACTATCAGGTTGAGGACGAGAACAGCGACGAGGTGATCAGGAAAGAGTGGAACGAAGTGCCGCGTCTCTATCACGTCGACATTTCCAAGGACTACGTGTTTCCCGACCAATGGCGCGACCGTCCGCTGCCGCTGCATCTCTATTCCGACGCATACCTTGTCACCACTGGCGTACGCCAGCAGGAAGAAATGAAGGCACTGCCCCTGCCGCTGTTCCGCCGCACGATAGTCTTCCGCGTGTCGGCACCGCAGCTGAAGTCAGGCCAGTCGGTAGCCGTCTGCGGCAGCCATCCCTCAATAGGAGCCTGGAATCCCTCGCGCTATGTCGCCATGCAGTATGCCGGCATGGGCGAGTGGATGCTGTCTGTCGACGCACAGGGATGGATGATGCCCATAGAATACAAATATGTGGTGACCGACGACAGCACCCACAGCCTTGTGGCTTGGGAAGACGGCGACAACCGCACCATCGACGAAGGAGTGACTGCCGACGGGCAGGTGCTCGTGATGTGCGGCGGACACCTGCGCATGGCAGAGGACACCTGGAGAGCAGCAGGCGTAAGCATTCCTGTGTTTGCCCTCCGCAGCAGCCATTCATACGGCGTCGGCGACTTCGGCGACCTGAAGCGCTTCGTGGACTGGATGGTGCTGACAGGCATGAAAATCATCCAGATACTGCCCGTCAACGACACCACCACCGACGGCCACTGGCACGACTCACACCCATACAACATCGTCAGCGCCTTTGCGCTGCATCCGCACTACACTGACCTTGAGGAGGCAGGCACACTGCGCAACAGGCAGCACCGCCTGGCCTTCGAGCGACGCCGCCAGGAGCTGAACGAGCTGCCATACACTGACTACGAGGCCGTAGAACGGGTAAAGAGCGAATATCTGCAGGAACTCTACGCCGAACAGGGACGGGAAGTGACGGCTACTGACGACTTCAAGGCCTTTGCCGCCGACAACGACTTCTGGCTGAAGCCCTACACAGCATATATCATGAAGAAGATGCCGTCGCAGGACGCCGGATACATCAGCTACGTGCAGTACCTGCTGCACCGGCAGCTGAAGGCCGCCTCCGACTATGCACACTCCAAGGGTATTGCCATCAAGGGCGACCTTCCCATCGGCATCAGTGCCGACAGCGCAGACGTGGCAGCCAACCCGGACCTTTTCAACACAAGCGTGAAGACAGGCACCATGCCCGACGCCGACAATCCGCAGGGACAAAACTGGGGATTTCCGGCCTACCGGTGGGACAAGGACTCACAGGCCGGCCGCGAGCTGACTGGCTGGTTCCAGAGCCGTCTGAGGCACATGGAACAATACTTCGACGCTCTGCGAATAGACCACATTCTGGGATATTTCCGCATCTGGGAAATTCCCGACAATGCCACATCAGGACTGCTTGGCCACTTCTCACCGTCGCTGCCGCTGAACGTCAGCGAGATAGAGTACTTCGGACTGCAGTTCCGCAAAGACATGTTCACCAGACCGTTCATCAACGACCGCATAGTGGAACGCCTCTTCGGCATACATGCACAGTTCGTGCGCGACAACTTCCTCGTCAGCAAGGCCTATGGACTCTACAACCTCAAGGAGCAGTTCCAGACACAGCGCGACATTGCCGCCCACTTTGCCGGCCGCACCGACGAGAGCAGCCTCTGGATAAGAGACGGGCTGATGCAGCTGGTGGCAAACGTGCTGTTCGTCGAAGACTCCCATCAGAGCGACATGTATCACCCGCGCATTGGCGCCATAGGCGAACCGATATTCACATACCTCTCTGCCGAGGACAAGGATGCATACATGCGGCTCTACAACAACTACTTCTACCAGCGGCACAGCACACTGTGGGCCAGGCAGGCTCTGTGGCTGCTGCCGAGCATTCTGCACGGCCAGCACATGCTGATATGCGCCGAGGACTTAGGGACTCTGCCTGAGTGTACCGAGTCTGTGCTTGACCAGCTGCGGATACTTACGCTTGAAATCCAGCAGATGCCGAAGCACGGCAGCAACTTCGAATTTGCACACCTGGAGTCGAACCCTCTGCGCAGCGTGGCAACCATCAGCACCCACGACATGGCGCCGCTGCGGCTCTGGTGGCAGCAGCAGACGGAAAGCCGGCAGCGATACTACGCCACCATGCTGCAGAAGCAGGGCCATGCACCCGAACAGCTGCCTGCACACCTGGCAGAGGAAATCCTGGCACGCCATCTGTACTGCCCGTCGATGCTCTGCATCTTCTCACTGCAGGACTGGCTGTCGATGGACACGCTGCTGCGCCGCAAAAACGCACAGGAAGAAAGGATAAACACGCCAAGCGACCCATTCAACCGCTGGCAGTACCGCATGCACCTCACCATTGAGGAACTGACAGCGGCAACAAAATATAATAATAAGGTGAAAACGCTCATACAGCGCAGCCGCCGCTGAGCGACACTGCCTACGAAAACAATGTACAAGACATATATCTTCGACCTCGACGGCACGCTGCTCGACACTCTGCAAGACCTTACCAACAGCGTCAACCACGCCCTTGCCATGCACGGCATGCCACAGCACTCAAAGGAAGACATACGCAGGTTTGTGGGCAACGGCATCCGCCTGCTGATGGAAAGAGCAGTCCCCGGCGGTGCCGGAAATGCCGACTTCGACGCGGCCTTTGCCGACTTCCGCAAGCACTACATGGAGCATTCCACCGACACCACCAGACCCTACGACGGCATTCCGCAGACGCTTGACGCGCTGAAGGCCAGCGGCTGCAAGATTGCCGTCGTCAGCAACAAGATGATGGCAGCCACGCAGACTCTGGTGAGCCACTTCTTCCCACAGGTAGACGTCGCCATCGGCGAACACGAAGCCGCAGGCATCCGCAAGAAGCCTGCACCCGACACCGTCTTCGAAGCCCTCCGCCTGCTGGGTGCCGGCAGTGCCGCAAGCGACTCTGCCAACGACAGACGGGAAACAGTCTACGTGGGCGACAGCGACGTAGACATAGAGACCGCACGCAATGCCGGACTGCCGTGCATCAGCGTGCTGTGGGGCTTTCGCGACCGCCAGTTCCTCGAGGAACACGGCGGAAAGACTTTTATTACACGCCCGGAAGACCTGCTGACAGCAGAACCATAGTAACACGCAGAGAGAATTTCGGAACATGCAGGGATATTTTCATTATCTCTTAAATTATTGCAAAAATTAGTAGCTTATTGATAATTATTTTATACCTTTGCAGCACAAAATAAAGAACATTACAAGAAATTATGATACTTGAGAAAATAGAACAGTTAATGCGCGAGGTGCAGGCCGCAACTGCCCACAACGCAGAGGAAGTAGAGCAGCTGCGCCAGAAATATCTTAGCAAGAAGGGTGAGATAACACTGCTGATGAACGATTTCCGCTCGATTGCCGCCGACCAGAAGAAGACCGTAGGCATGAAAATCAACGAGCTGAAGCAGCTGACACAGGAGCGCATAAACCAGATGAAGGCAGAATGCGAAATGCAGGAGGACACTGCCGGCAACATCGACCTGACACGCTCACCCTACCCCGTCAGGCTCGGCACGCGCCATCCGCTGACCATCGTCACCAACGAGATAATAGACATTTTCTCACGCATGGGCTTTGTGCTGGCCGACGGTCCCGAGGTGGAGGACGACCTGCACGTGTTCACCAAGATGAACTTTGCCGCCGACCATCCCGCACGCGACATGCAGGACACATTCTTCGTGAGCCAGCACCCCAACGACGTCACCAAGAACATACTGCTGCGTTCGCACACCTCGTCGGTGCAGGCACGCGTGATGGAACACATGCACACCGAGGACGGCAAGCTGACAGCCCCCATACGCGTCATCTGCCCGGGCCGTGTCTACAGAAACGAGGCCATCACGGCACGCGCACACTGCTTCTTCCACCAGGTGGAAGGACTGTACATCGACAAGAACGTCTCGTTCACCGACCTTAAGCAGGTGCTGCTCAGCTTCGCACGCGAAATGTTCGGCCCCGACACGCAGATTCGCCTCCGCCCGTCATACTTCCCATTCACCGAGCCAAGCGCAGAGATGGATATTTCATGCTTCATCTGCGGCGGCGAAGGCTGCGGCTTCTGCAAGCACACCGGATGGGTGGAAATACTGGGCTGCGGCATGGTTGACCCCAACGTGCTTGAACAGTGCGGCATAGACCCCAACGAATATTCCGGCTATGCATTCGGCATGGGCGTCGAGCGCATCACAAACCTGAAATACAGAGTTTCCGACTTGCGCATGTTCTCTGAAAACGACGTGCGCTTCCTTGAAGAATTTACTGCCGCCAACTAAGGGAGACACTATGAAAATAGCAGTGATGACACAACCCACATTCTTTGTGGAAGAGGACAAAATCCTGACGTCGCTGTTCGACGAGGGACTCGACAACCTGCACCTCTACAAGCCCGGAGCATCGCCAATGTACTCTGAGCGACTGCTGACACTATTGCCCAACGACTGCTACAATAGAATTACCGTACACGACAACTTCTACCTGAAGGAAGAATACGGCCTGCACGGCATTCACATCGACGACGCCACGGCAAATCCGCCGGCAGGCTACAAAGGACACATCAGCAGAACATGCAACAAACTCGACCTGCTGAAGGAAACCAAGAAACATTCCGACTACGTATTCCTGAAATACATCTTCGACAGCCAGACGGAGCCAGACTGCAAGGCTTCGTTCACTATGGCTGACCTGCAAGAGGCTGCCGACCGCGGCCTCATCGACAAGCATGTCTATGCCCTTGGCGGAATGAACATCAACAACATTTCCATTGCCAAGGAGCTGGGCTTCGGAGGAATAGTCTTCAGCGGCGACCTCTGGAACCGCTTCAACATCCATCAGGAACTCGACTACGGCGCGCTGATAGAGCATTTCGTAAAGCTGCGCAAGGCTGCCGGATGACGACATCAACAGAAACAATACAGGAGAAGCTATTACAAAAAACAATATGAGTGCCAACAAGAATTACATGGTGTTTTCAGGCACCGCAACAAAGTATCTGGCAGAGAAAATCTGTCAGAGTTTAGGCTGTCCGCTGGGAGAACTCCAGATGACGAAGTTCTCTGACGGCGAATTTGCAGTAAGCTACGAAGAAAGCATTCGCGGACGCGACATCTTCCTCGTGCAGAGTACATTCCCCTCATCGGACAATCTCATGGAGCTGCTGCTGATGATTGACGCTGCAAAGCGAGCATCGGCCAGAACCATAAACGCAGTGATACCCTACTTCGGATGGGCAAGGCAGGACCGCAAGGACAAGCCACGCGTCAGCATCGGAGCAAAGCTGGTGGCCGACCTGCTCTCGGCTGCAGGCGTCAACCGCGTAATAACAATGGATTTGCACGCCGACCAGATACAGGGTTTCTTCGACGTACCCGTCGACCACCTTTACGCATCGGGAGTGATACTGCCCTACCTGCAGAGCCTGAAACTGGACAACATGGTGATTGCCTCGCCAGACGTAGGCGGCTCCAAGCGTGCCAACACCTACGCCAAATATCTGGGCTGCCCGCTGGTACTCTGCAACAAGACCCGCGCACGTGCCAACGTGGTGGCGTCAATGCAGATAATCGGCGACGTGGAGGGCAAGAATGTCGTAATCATCGACGACATGGTTGACACGGCTGGCACCATCACCAAGGCGGCAGACATCATGAAGGAAGCCGGTGCAACGACCGTCCGTGCGTGTGCTTCGCACTGCGTGATGAGCGGCCCGGCCAGCGAGCGCGTACAGGCATCGGCCCTGGAGGAAATCGTCTTCACCGACTCAATACCATACACCCAGCGCTGCGCAAAGGTCAAGCAGCTGAGCGTTGCCGACATGTTTGCAGAGGCCATCCGCAGGGTTATCAACAACCAGAGCATCAGCAATCTGTACATTGTCTAATCACTCTCTGACGGACACCGGAAATATGAAAAACATAACAACTTTAATGGGAGCTATGCTGCTGTGCGTGCTGGCATCGTGTCAGGCACAGTCGTACAAAATCAGCGGCACAGCCGAGGGCATGAATGACGGTGACACCATCTTCCTGACGACCGACATGCTGACTGGCCTTCCACAGGACACCATCATCGTCAAGGACGGCAAGTTCGCCACCACTGGCACGGCAGACTCCGTGCAGCTGGCAATGCTGTATTCGGCAACGCGCAATGAGATTAACACCCCCTTCTTCCTGGAGCCGGGCAACATCAGCATTGCGCTGAAGGAGACTCCCGGCGAAAGCCGTGTGGGAGGCACCAAGTGCAACAACCAGTGGCAGAAACTAAATGACTCGGTGATGGTGATTGGCCGTGAGATAAACCGCATAGCAGAGAATGTCTACGGAGGCACCATGCCCCCCGACGAACAGCGACGCGGCATGGAAGCCATTGAAAAGCTGAACAAGAGGTTTGCCGACGTGGTAGTCAAGAGCGCCGAGGAAAACACCGACAACGAGTTCGGATATTTCCTGCTGTCATACTATCCGGAGGAAATCATCGACAATGCCACGCGCCTGAGGCTCATCGGCCAAATGTCGGAAGAATTCCAGAAGCGCCCTTCTGTACGGAAAATGAAGGAAGCCATTGCCAAGGCTGCCAAGACTGCCGAGGGCAGCCAGCTGCCTGAATTCTCGCAGCCGGCACCTGACGGAGAAATGGTGAGCATCACTGAAGAAGTGAAGAAGAACAAGCTGACCATCATCGACTTCTGGGCATCATGGTGCGGTCCGTGCCGCAAGGAAATGCCTTTCATGGTTGAACTCTACAACAAATACAAGGACAAAGGCCTTGGCATCGTAGGCGTCTCGCTCGACGAGAACAGCGACGCATGGCAGGGAGCCATCAAGCAGCTCGGCATGCCGTGGCCGCAGATGAGCGACCTGAAAGGATGGAAGAATGCTGCTGCCGAAATGTTCAACGTAACCAGCATTCCGCAAACCATAGTCGTAGACGGCAGCGGAAAGATACTGCGCCGCGGACTTCGCGGACAGGAGCTGGAAATGTTCGTCGCAGACAACCTGAAATAACAACACTCACTGCGGCACACATGACGTGCCATGCAAGAACAAAAACATTGACTGACTAAACAAATAACACTCCAAAATGTACAAAATAGTCCATAAAGAACAATTCTCAGAGAAAGTCTTTCTCTTTGACATTGAAGCTCCGCTGATTGCCAAGAGCCGCAAGGCTGGCAACTTCGTGATAGTACGCGTCGACAACAAGGGCGAGCGCATGCCGCTGACCATTGCCGGTGCCGACATAGAAAAAGGCACCATAACGCTGGTAGTGCAGATGGTGGGACTGTCATCAAAGAAGCTGTGCGCCATGAATGAAGGCGACTGCGTGGCCGACATCGTCGGCCCATTGGGAAATCCCACACATATTGAAAACTATGGAACGGTGGTTTGCGCAGGCGGCGGACTGGGCGTTGCGCCCATGCTGCCTATCATACAGGCCCTGAAAGCTGCAGGCAACCGCATATTGTCGGTAATGGCAGGACGCTCCAAGGACCTTATCATCCTTGAAGATAAGGTCCGCGAGTCAAGCGACGAGGTGATTATCATGACCGACGACGGCAGCTATGGCGAAAAGGGCGTTGTCACCGTAGGCATCGAGAAGTTCATTGAACAGGAACATGTTGACAAGGTGTTTGCCATCGGTCCTCCAATAATGATGAAGTTCTCCAACCTCACAGCACAGAAGCACAACATCCCATGTGAAGTGTCGCTGAACACCATCATGGTGGACGGCACAGGCATGTGCGGTGCCTGCCGACTGACCATAGGCGGCAAGACGAAGTTCGTCTGCATCGACGGCCCTGAGTTCGACGGCGCACTGGTAGACTGGGACGAAATGTTCAAGCGCATGAACACCTTCAAGCGCGAAGAGCAGGAAGAGCTGGCCCACTACGAGGAACACCTGCCAGGCAACGCCCCACAAGCAAACGGCAAACAGCAGCAGGCAAACAGCAGTGCCGCACAGGCAAACAGCAACCAGCAGCAGGCGAACAGCAGTGCCTCCTCTGCCTCCTGTCCTGTAAGCAGCGACTCTGTCGCTGCCACCGCCTCAAACGCCTCTCTCACCGACCGCAATGCCCCATGGCGCGACGAGCTGCGCAAGAGCATGAAGCCGAAAGAGCGCACTGCCATCAAGCGCGTGGTAATGCCGGAGCTGGACCCTGTATACCGTGCCACGACACGCACCGAGGAAGTAAACATCGGACTCACTAAGGAGATGGCCATGCAGGAGGCCAAGCGCTGCCTGGACTGCGCAAAGCCGTCGTGCGTGGAAGGATGCCCGGTGAACATCAATATTCCTTCATTCATCAAGAACATAGAGCGCGGAGAGTTCCTCGCTGCCGCCAAGGTGCTGAAGCAGACTTCTGCACTGCCGGCAGTCTGCGGCCGTGTATGTCCGCAGGAGAAGCAGTGCGAGAGCAAGTGCATACACCTGAAGATGAACGAGCCAGCGGTGGCTATTGGCTATCTGGAGCGCTTCGCTGCCGACTACGAGCGCGAGAGCGGCAACATCAGCCTGCCGGAGAAGGCTCCGTCGAACGGAATGAAGATTGCCGTCGTAGGCTCTGGTCCTGCAGGACTGTCGTTTGCCGGCGACATGGTGAAGAAAGGCTACGAAGTCTACGTCTTCGAGGCTCTGCACGAGATTGGCGGCGTGCTGAAATATGGCATCCCCGAGTTCCGACTGCCAAACAAGATTGTCGACGTGGAGATTGAGAACCTTGCCAAGATGGGCGTACACTTCCAGACCGACGTTATCGTGGGCAAGACCATCACCGTCGAGCAGCTTGAGCAACAGGGCTTCAAGGGCATCTTTGTAGGCAGCGGCGCTGGCCTGCCGAACTTCATGGGCATACCTGGCGAGAACGCCATTAACATCATGTCGAGCAACGAGTATCTGACGCGCGTCAACCTCATGGATGCTGCCAACCCGACAACGGACACGCCAATCAACCTTGGCAAGAATGTCCTCGTAGTAGGCGGCGGCAACACCGCCATGGACTCATGCCGCACGGCAAAGCGCCTTGGCGGCAACGTCACGCTGGTATACCGCCGCTCTGAACAGGAAATGCCTGCACGCTTAGAGGAGGTGAAGCACGCCAAAGAGGAAGGCATCGACTTCCTGACGCTGCACAACCCAATAGAATACATTGCCGACGAGCAGGGTGCCGTCAAGCAGGCCGTACTGCAAGTGATGGAGCTGGGCGAGCCTGACGCCAGCGGCCGCCGTTCACCGGTGCCTGTAGAGGGCAAGACGGTTACGCTCGACGTAGACCAGGTCATCGTGGCTGTAGGCGTAAGCCCCAACCCGCTGGTGCCAAAGAGCATCGAGGGTCTGGAACTGGGCCGCAAGAACACCATCGTGGTCAACGAGGGCATGCAGTCGGCACGCCAGGAGATATTTGCCGGAGGCGACATCGTGCGCGGTGGTGCTACGGTGATACTCGCCATGGGCGACGGACGGCGTGCTGCCCAGCACATGGACGAATACCTGCAGTCTAAATAAGCGTGCTTTGCGGTTCTGTCGCAAAGAAGAAACTATGAACGGACTTTATACCATAATACTGCTCATACTAAGCAACGTCTTCATGACGCTGGCTTGGTATGGGCATCTTCGTTTACAGCAGTCTGGCGTCAGCAGTAACTGGCCGCTAATAGGCGTAATCGTCTTCTCCTGGGGAATTGCCTTCCTGGAGTATTGCTGTCAGGTGCCTGCCAACAGGCTCGGCTTCGTTGACAACGGAGGTCCTTTCAACCTCGTGCAGCTAAAAGTCATACAGGAATGCATTTCGCTGGCAGTCTTCGCAGTCATTGCCAACATCATGTTCCAAGGCACACATCTGCACTGGAATCAAATATTAGCGTTCCTACTGATAATCTGTGCCGTATATCTGGTCTTTATGAAAACTTGAAGCAATAGGGTAATGACAAGGCTAATTATCTTTCTGCTGACAGCTATGCTGGTGAGCATTCCTGCAAATGCACAAAGGCGCAAGAAGGCACCACAGCTGACTCCTGAGCAACAGGAGCATCTGGAAAAGATGCAGCGCATGCGTGCAGTGACACAGAAAATAATGTTCATAGACAGTCTGGTGATTGACAAGGACAGCTTCCTGCATGCCTACAATCTTAGCCCTGAGTGCGGAATGCTAAGCACGTATAACAACTACTTCAAGTCGAAACGCCAGCCTAACGGATATGTCTACGTGCCAGAAATAGGCAAGCAGTGCTTCTTCTCGCAGGAGAACAATGAAGGCATCATCAACCTCTACAGCTCTGAACGCATAGGAAACAAGTGGACGCGCCCGACACGGCTTCGCGGCCTCAACGACAACAGACAGTTCTGCCGCTCAAACTTTCCATACATGATGGGCGACGGACAGACGCTGTATTTTGCTGCCGAAGGCGACGAAGGACTGGGAGGCTATGACATCTATGTCACACGCTACGACGAAGAGAACAACCGCTTCCTGACACCTGAGAACATCGGCATGCCATTCAATTCTGAGGCTAACGACTATATGTATGTCGTCGACGAGTACGACAGCCTCGGATGGTTTGCCACCGACCGCAATCAGGCCGCAGACAAAGTGTGTATCTACACATTCGTACCTCCCACCGTACGTGAGGCATACGACACCGACAAATACACTACAGAACAGATAGACAGCTTTGCCGCCATCAGCCGCATTGCCAACACATGGGACGACCCTACCGAACTGGGCAAGGCTCTGGAGCGGCTGAGAAATGCCAGCATGCGCAAGACACAAAAGGCCACTGGCAGGGAACTGCTGTTCGTCGTCAACGACAACGTAACATACAGCAAGCTGTCGGAATTCCGCGCTCCTGGCAACCAGAAACGATACAAGAGTCTGACAACTCTCCAGAACCGATACCACGCACTCACCGCCACCCTTGCCCGTGTACGGAACTACTACGCCACAGCCAGTGCCGACGAGCGCCAGGAACTGGCAGACGAGATAATTTCCAGCGAGCAAAAAAGCTACGAACTGCACAGAGAGATCATAGCACTGGAAAAGGAAATCAGAAACCAAGAGATAACATTCCTAAACCAATCACACTAACTGCATTATCAATATGAATAAACGACACTTTCCCGAATCAGAACTTATCATCAATAACGACGGCTCTTGCTTCCACCTTCATCTGAAACCCGAGCAGCTGGCTGACAAGATTATCCTCGTCGGCGACCCTGCCCGTGTCAATACTGTCGCCGACCATTTCGACAGCCGCGAATGCGAGGTGCAAAGCCGAGAGTTCCACACCATCACCGGCACCTATAAAGGCAAGCGCATCACCTGCCAGAGCCACGGCATCGGCTGCGACAACATCGACATTGTTGTCAACGAGCTTGACACTCTGGCAAACATCGACTACCAGACACGCACCGAACGCGACGATCATCGCACGCTGACAATGGTACGCATCGGCACTTGCGGAGGCCTGCAGCCATTCACGCCTACAGGCTGTTTTGTGGCCAGCGTGAAAAGCATCGGCTTCGACGGACTGCTGAACTATTATGCAGGCCGCAATGTCGTTTGCGACGTTCAGATGGAGCGAGCCTTCACAGAACACATGCAGTGGGACCCGATAAAGGGCGCACCGTATGTGGCCGTGGCTGACGAGGAACTAATCAGCCAGATAGCACAGGACGACATGGTGCGCGGCTACACCGTGGCCTGCGGCGGCTTCTATGGGCCACAAGGACGTCAGTTGCGTGCCGACATTGCCGACCCCATGCAAAACCAGAAGATTGAGGCGTTCGAATACGAAGGCATGAAAATCTGCAACTTCGAAATGGAGTCCTCAGCCCTCGCCGGCCTTGCCTCGCTGCTGGGCCATCGCGCCATGACCTGCTGCATGGTTATCGCCAACCGCTACACCACAGAGATGAACACAGAATATAAGAACAGCATCGACACACTCATCCAGAAAGTACTTGACAGAATATAAGGAAAGCATACAGGACTGATAATTATGGCTCTCATATTTGCAATATTCTTCATAGTCTTTGCCGTCATCTTTATCATGGGCAAAGGCGACAAACTAATCGCAGGCTACAACACTGCCAGCGAGGAAGAACGCCAAAAGGTGAACATCAAAAGGCTGCGGCTGCTCATGGCCGGCATCAGCATCTTTACAGCGTGCTTCTGCGCCGTGCTGCCCATCTTCGGAAAAAATTCTAATGTTGCAATCGGAGCTTCAATGGCGCTCATCGCTGCCACCATTATCGTTGTCATCCTTGCCAACACATGGGCAAGGAAAAAATAGGCATTAATGCATCACTCGCCAATCAGCACAGACACCATTTGCGCACCGGCAACAGCTCCCGGCGGCGCTCTGGGCATTATCCGCATCTCCGGCGCTGACGCCTTCTCTGCCGTCAGCGCCATCTGCTCTGTAGACTGCGCTTCCACCGCAGTCCGTTCTCTTCACTACACCCACATCATGGACGGCGACGAGACTATCGACGAGGTGATGGTCGCCGTCTTTCGCGCACCACACAGCTACACCGGCGAAGACAGCGTAGAGATATCCTGCCATGGATCAAGCTATATATTAAATAAGGTGTTAGAGCTGTTAGTGCAGAACGGCTGCCGCATGGCCGGCCCCGGCGAATTCACCCAACGCGCCTATCTGAACGGCAAGATGGACCTCTCACAGGCAGAAGCCGTGGCCGACCTCATTGCCTCAAGCAACAGGGCAACCCATCGCATGGCCATGTCTCAGCTGCGCGGCGGCATCAGCACGGAACTGGCACGGCTCCGCGAGCAGCTGCTTAAGCTGACATCACTTCTGGAACTTGAACTCGATTTCTCTGACCATGAGGACCTTGAGTTTGTCGACCGCACAGAACTGCTCCAGCTTGCACAAACCATAGAAGCTCACATTGCAAGACTTGCCAACAGTTTCGAAACAGGCAATGCCCTGAAGAACGGCATCCCTGTAGCCATCGTCGGCGCCCCCAACGTAGGCAAGTCCACCCTGCTCAACGCCCTGCTGGGCGAAGAGCGCGCCATCGTCAGCGACATACAGGGAACCACGCGCGACGCCATTGAAGACACCGTCACAATCGGCGGCATTCAGTTCCGCTTCATCGACACCGCAGGCATCCGCCACACAGCAGACACCATAGAGCAGATGGGCATTGAACGCACCATCGCCGCTGCCCGTCATGCACGAATCATCCTCATGATGACAGAGCCTGGCGTCCCCTACCCTGACCTCGAAGCCCGTAACGACCAGACCATCATCCGCATCGAGAACAAGACAGAAGCCTTCCAGGCCAAATACGGCATCGGCATCGAGCAGCTAAAGCAGCAACTCATTGCTGCTGTCCCAGCCAGCTCCGACTCCGACGTCATCGTCACCAGCGCACGCCACTACGATGCCCTCCAGCGCGCCAGCGCCAGCATCCGGCGCGTCATCGCAGGTCTCACCGCAACCAATAATTCTCAATCCCCAATTCTCAATTCTCAATTACCATCAGACCTGGTGGCAGAAGACCTCCGCCAGACCCTCGACATCCTTGCCGAAATCACCGGCGGCCAAATCACCCCTCAGGAAACCCTCAACAACATCTTCTCCCACTTCTGCGTGGGAAAATAGAATACGATTAACGGTCATCACTCGATATTACTCGATATGACTAAATCGTTTATTTTCAAGCAATTCCACACTCGCCATATCATCAGCGTTAATCGTTGATGATATTTTTTTCGTAATTGGGTTCTGTGCCCTTCCCTTCACAGACTATGTAAATCTTATGGGCATCTCTTGATGGTTCCCGCTTATCGTAATCTCTTCTTCTTTGTATCATATCACCAGTGCAAATCTTTGAGGTTCGACAAGAAAGGAATACCACCATAACGGCCATTGAGATAGCCGTTTTCGATGTTGGCAGTCTTGTGAATATTGAAGTCACTCAACGGATAGAGTTGGGTGGCCTGCTCTGCGTCTTTCTGAGCAAACCATATCTCATCAGGACGGAAGATGTTCTGGTCAAGCAACCCCGATTCATGAGTAGTGAATATAAGTTGACCTTTTGCGGTTTCACTTTCAGACAATTTCCGAACAATGTCTTTAATCATGATGGGATGGATACTACGCTCTATCTCATCAATCGCATAGACCATGTTATCATGAATAACTGCATATAAAAGTGGCATATATTCAATCAAACGACGAGTACCATCCGATTCATCATGAAGTGGAATTTCAACATCAGAGCCATCAAGGTTTTTATGTATAGCAACCAAGGTCTTTATATAGATATTTCCATTCTCATAAATAACATTTATGACATCATCCGTATATCGGTTACGTGTTGACTGAGGCTCACCAGGGTGCTCTTTGGCCTGTTTAACCAACTGTATCATCCTCCCACTTTTCACATCCTCTTCCGCAATCAATTCCTTTTTTACGACCACTTTTTCTATGCCAGTTTTCAATTCCGGCAACGTTGTGTTAACTAAATCTGAAAAGGTTAGGTCTGTATCCATCATGTGAGGGACGAAAGCATGATATGTATCTGGAAGCACAAGATGTAAATTTTTCACAAACCACTGATAGGCATCAACCACCAACGGACTTTCACTTGAGTAATACTTACCCAAGAAAGACAATAATAGCATGTCTGGGCGCACAAGCCTA
>CAJOHJ010000003.1 GCA_905234265.1 uncultured Prevotella sp.
GATTAAAAGGAATGAGCCCAGTACAATACCGGACTCAATTCCAAATGAGCAATAGTGTTTAATCCGTCCAAACTTTGGGGTTCACTTCAAACCTGTCCCTGCAGTCAAATATTTTCCTTAACACCTCTACAGACATTGAGAGTAATATAAATGGCGGATATGGCTATTGGTGTGGATGCTCAAGTGTCGTAAAAGAAATGGTCGTCGGCAAATAGCAGGAATTCCCGAAAACCAGTACTCATAAAAATACTACCGCATGTAAGGTCGTGACCTACATGCGGTAGCTTAATTATGCAATGTTTGTCAGCAGTCAATGCTTATTGATAGTCTTGACGGCTTTACAAAACATTCTTGATGTCTTACAGAATTGTCTTGACGGCTTCCAGCATTCCCTTCTCCTGGATGAGGTCGAGGAACTGCTTAACCATTGCGTTAAGACCCTTAACCTTGTTGAGGTCTTCAGCCCAGATGAACTCAGCACCAAGAACGCCGTCAGCAACTTTCTGTGTGTCGCCGGTAGCCCAGAGTTCCTTCAGCAGATCCATAATCTTCTGGTCGTCGTTTGGAACAATCTCAACGCCGTCGGCACGCTTGCCACCCTTGTAGTAGGTAATGATGGCAGCAAGACCGAATACCAAGCCCTTAGGCAGCTCGCCCTTGCGCTCCAGATAGGTCTTCACGCCGGGAAGGTCGCGAGCCTGGAACTTGGGGAATGAGTTGAGCATGATAGAAGTAACCTGATGGTCGACAAACGGATTGTCGAAGCGCTCAAGCACGTCGCCGGCAAACTTCTCCAGCTCGTCCATAGGCAGGTCGAGGGTCTGCATCAGCTCGTCGAACTGAACCTTGTGGATGTACTTGCCGATTACCTCATGGTTACAAGCGTCGCGAACGATGTTGACGCCAGAGAGGAATGCCACAGGTGAAAGCACAGTGTGCGGGCCGTTAAGCAGCGTCACCTTGCGCTTGTGGTAAGGCTCTTCTGACGGAACGAACAGCACGTGCAGGCCAGCCTTGTCGGCGGGGAACTCCTTGGCTACTTCCTTCGGAGCTTCGATTACCCAGAGGTGGAAGTTCTCAGCCTGGACGACGAGATTGTCGCGATAGCCAACTTTCTCCTGGATTTCAGCAATCTCCTTGCGTGGGAAGCCAGGAACGATACGGTCAACAAGTGTTGCATAGACGCCACAGCACTCGTCGAACCACTTCTTGAAGTCAGCAGGCAGCTGCCAGAGTTCGATGTACTTGTTGATGCAGTCCTTCAGCACGTGACCGTTGAGGAAAATAAGCTCGCAGGGGAAGATGATAAGTCCCTTCGTGGGGTCGCCGTTGAAGGTCTGCCAGCGGCGATACAGCAGCTGGACGAGCTTACCGGGATATGAAGATGCAGGTTTGTCTTCCAGCTTGCAGGCAGGGTCGAAAGCGATGCCGGCTTCAGTGGTGTTGGAGATGACAAAGCGGATTTCAGGCTGGTCAGCCAGAGCCATGAAGGCATCGTTCTGAGAGTAAGGATTGAGAGCGCGGCTGATGACGTCGATACGCTCAAGCGTATTGACGGGCTTGCCGTTTTCGCGGCCCTGCAGATTGACGTGGTACAGACAGTCCTGACCGTTGAGCCACTCTACCATACCCTTGTCGATTGGCTGTACGACAACGACAGAACCATTGAAGTTAGTCTTCTGGTCCATGTTCCAGATAATCCAATCGACAAATGCACGGAGGAAGTTGCCCTCACCAAACTGAATAACCTTTTCAGGCATGACGCTCTTAGGAGCAAAGTGTTTGTTTAGTGGTTTCATAATTACTGTTATAATAATGAATTATTAATATGTGTTTACACGTGGTGCAAAGATAGAATATTTAATGAAGAATGAAGAACGAAGAAAGAAGAATTTGCTGCCGCCTTGGTGTTTTTTAACATTCATTTCCCCTTAGTCATCCCTCACTGGTGGAAACGTGAGAAATCAGCATCCCAGCAGGAACTTCTTGAAGTCCTCGAAGTCCTTGGACATGGCCACGCTCTGCTTCTTGCCTTTCATGAAGGCCTGCAGGCGGGCAGGTATCTCTATGTCGGTGCCAAGAATCTGGTCAACCTTTTCCTTGAATTTAGCCGGATGGGCTGTCTCGCAGAATATGCCCACTTCGCCAGGCCTAAGCTGCTCTTTCAAGGCACGGTAGCCGCAGGCTCCATGTGGGTCGAGGACGTAGCCCGTGTCGGCATAGCACTGGCGCATGGTCTGTGCTATCTGCTCGTCGCTGTAGGTGGCACCGCTTATGAGCGATGTGATGGCACTGTGTGTGTCCTTGGCCGAGAGCTTGCCGTTTTCTGAATAAAGGTTCAGTATGCGTGCAAAGTTCGAAGGGTCGCCTACGTCCATGGCATTGGCCAGTGTCTGCACGCTGGCCTTTGGCTCGTAGCTGCCTGTCTGTAAATACTTGTAGAACACGTCGTTGGCGTTGTTGGCTGCAATGAAGCGGCTGACGGGCAAGCCCATCTGGTGGCCGAAGAGTGCAGAGCAGATGTTGCCGAAATTGCCTGACGGTACGCACATTACGATTTCACTGTTCTCCATGCCTGTTTCCTTTATTCTCGCGTATGCGTTGAAGTAATAAAATGACTGTGGCAGGAAGCGTGCGACATTGATGCTGTTGGCCGACGTCAGCCGCATGTGCTTGTTCAGCTCCTCATCCATGAATGCCGACTTTACCAGCCGCTGGCAGTCGTCGAAGACGCCGTCCACCTCGATGGCGGTGATGTTCTGTCCAAGGGTTGTAAACTGGCACTCCTGTATGGGGCTGACCTTGCCCTTGGGGTAAAGCACGTAGACATGTATGCCGTCGACGCCCAGAAAGCCGTTGGCAACTGCCGACCCCGTGTCGCCGCTGGTGGCAACAAGCACGTTGACGGTCTCACCGGCCGCACCGGCGCTGTTCTTGCCCTTGATGAAATATTGCAGCAGGCGGGCCATGAAGCGTGCGCCAACATCCTTGAAGGCAAGCGTCGGGCCATGGAACAGCTCCAGGGAATAGATGTTGTCCTCGACCTTAACCACAGGGCAGTCGAACTGCAGGGTGTCGTAGACGATGTCCTGCAGTGCATCAGGGTCGACGTCGTCGCCGAAGAACTGGCTGGCGACATTGTAGGCAATGTCCTGAAAGCTCATTGACGGCATGTCGTCGATGAAAGCCTGCGGCAGACCGTTGATGGTTTCCGGCATGTAGAGGCCACGGTCTTCGGCGAGTCCTTTCACCACAGCCTTCTCAAGGTCGGCAATAGGCGCCTGACCATTTGTGCTATAATATTTCATAGGTTATGTTGTACTTGGAATTTTTGTTTTCTTTCTTAAGCATAAAGCCCAAAGCCTTCTAAGCAATGCAAATGTAATCAAAAAAAATTCTCCGATAATGTTTTGCCTTATAATTTTATGTATTATTAGCATTACCACGTTATCTCACTGACTGGGGAATTTATCTCTGCATGTTACGAAATTATCTCTGCATGTTACGAAATTATCTCTGCATGTTGCATTTTTAGGTATTATTAGCATATTGGGAAGGCTGTTTGCCGCTGGAAATTTGTAATTTTGCAACCTCACAAAATTATAACCCCATTAGGCATTAAACAACAAGATGGCAGAAACAAGTAATTCTATACTGGAGAAGCTGGATGGTCTTGAGGCGCGCTTCGAAGAGGTGTCGACGCTCATCACCGACCCTTCCGTGATTGCCGACCAGAACAGGTTTGTAAAGCTTACTAAGGAATACAAAGACCTGGGCGACATCATGGATGCACGCAAACGATACATCAACTGTCTGAACAGCATTCGTGAGGCCAAGGATATTCTGGCCAACGAAAGCGACCCGGAAATGAAGGAAATGGCCCGCGAGGAGCTTAACGAGAATGAAGCCCTGCAGCCTAAGCTTGAAGAGGAAATCAAGATAGCACTCATTCCCAAGGACCCTGAAGACGCCAAGAACGTGCAGATGGAAATCCGCGCCGGTACGGGCGGCGACGAAGCCTGCCTGTTTGCCGGCGACCTGTTCAAGATGTACAAGAGCTACTGCGACTCCAAAGGCTGGCAACTGTCAATAACCAGTGTTTCTGAAGGTGCCGTCGGCGGATTTAAGGAGATTGACTTTGCCGTCAGCGGAGCCGATGTGTACGGAACGCTGAAGTACGAGTCGGGAGTGCATCGTGTGCAGCGAGTGCCTGCCACTGAGACGCAGGGACGAATGCACACGTCGGCTGCTACGGTGGCTGTATTGCCCGAGGCCGACAAATTCGAGGTCCATGTCAATGAGGGCGAAATAAAGTGGGACACTTTCCGTTCCAGCGGTGCCGGCGGACAGAACGTCAATAAGGTTGAGTCCGGCGTCCGCCTGCGCTACATGTGGAAGAACCCAAATACCGGCGAGACGGAGGAGATTCTCATTGAATGTACTGAGACTCGCGACCAGCCCAAGAACAAGGAGCGCGCGCTGTCAAGGCTTTACACCTTTATCTACGACAAGGAACACCAGAAATACATGGACGACATTGCGTCGCGCCGCAAGAGCCTTGTGTCTACTGGCGACCGCTCGGCAAAAATCCGTACATACAACTTCCCACAAGGCCGCGTAACCGACCATCGCATAGGCTTTACCACCCATGACCTGCAGGGCTTCCTCGGAGGCGACATCCAGCCAATGATAGATGCGCTGACAGTCGCAGAGAATGCTGAGCGCATGAAGGAAACCGAGCTATAAATCAGCACGTTAAGCCAGAAATTAAAAGTAAAGAATAGAATAATCAACAAAACTCATAGACACCCATGACACGACAAGAACTTATAGAACAAATACGCACCAAGCGGACATTCCTGTGCGTAGGTCTGGACCCAGACCCGAAGAAGATACCGGCATGCATCAAACAGGCCTGCCGCGAAGAGCTGGATGACGACGAAGAGTATGACGACTCGCTGGCAATAATGGCATTCAACCAGGCCATCATCGATGCCACGGCACCCTATTGCGTTGCCTACAAGCCAAACCTTGCTTTCTACGAGTCGCTTGGCTCAATGGGCGTTGCAGCGTATGAGGAAACCGTTGAATACCTGCATGAACACTACCCCACCCACTTCATCATTGCCGATGCTAAGCGAGGCGACATTGGCAACACGTCGGCCATGTATGCACGCACGTTCTTTGAGGGCGACACGCAGGTGGATGCCGTAACCGTAGCTCCATATATGGGCGAGGACTCCGTGACGCCTTTCCTGGGATATGACGGCAAGTGGGTGGTTCTGCTGGCCCTGACCAGCAACAAAGGCTCGCACGACTTCCAGCTCACAGTGGACACTGAGGGCAGAAGGCTTTTCGAAAAAGTGCTGCTCACCTCACAGCAATGGGCCAGCAAGGACAACATGATGTACGTTGTCGGTGCCACACAGGGCAGCATTTTCGCCGACATTCGCAAGATTGTCCCCGAACATTTCCTGCTGGTTCCCGGCGTAGGCGCACAGGGTGGCTCGCTGCAGGAAGTCTGCAAGTACGGCATCACAAAGGACTGCGGCCTGCTGGTGAATTCCAGCCGCGGCATCATCTTTGCATCGTCAGGCGAAGACTTCGCTGAAGTGGCTGCGGAGAAAGCCAGAGAGCTGCAGCAGGAAATGGACCTGGAATTGAGCAAGGCCGGAATATAAGACAGACACAACCGGAAATGAAACAGAGCTGACTGGCCCATTGTGCCAATCAGCTCTGTTTTGTTTGTCCGGTAATTGTCAGCGCTTGTCGTCATAGTCCGGAGCCTGTCGGCGAATGCCGTCGCGCCGGGCATAGATATGCGGAGCCATCACCTCGATGCCTGCCTCGTTGAACTTGTCGACAACATTCTTGTGCAAGTCTGAATAAATCGTCAACAGGTCTTGGGAATATCGTGTGTAGGCATTTATTTCATACGTCAGATAGCTGTCGTCCAAAGCATGGGCAAGCACAAACGGCTTTGGCTTGTGGAGAATGTGCGGAGTGGCCAGCGCAGCCTCAATAAGCAGCCTCTCGCAAGTGCGCCAGTTGATGTCGTAGCCCATGGTGAACTGCGTATGCACTATGACGCCGTAGTTCTCTGCCGACAATGTGTAGTTGAATGTCTTTGCCTGCAAGATGCTGGAATTGGGAATGGTTATGATGTCGTTCTTCAGGGTTCTTATTCTTGTCACCAGCACGGTCTTTTCAATAACCTCACCCTCATTGTCCTCAAAGCGTATGAAGTCGCCAATACGGAACGGACGCATGTATGTCATGACTATGCCCGACACCATGTTCCCGATGACGCTGCTGGAGCTGAACGAAACAATAACACCCAGGAAGACGGAAATGCCCTTGAAGATGCTGGAATTGCTGTAAGGCAGCAGCGGCCATATCATCACCACCATGAAGGTATACGCCAACACTCGCAGAATGAAGAATGTCGGCATGGCCCATTCTGGATAGAAGCCGTTAATCTTCAGCTTGCCGTTCTCTATCTCACCGGCCATGTAGCGCATGAACCGAACCAGATAGCGGAAAGCATAGAACACAACGACAATCTGTATTAAATGCGGAATATAATGGACAATGGAGACCACGATGCCCCACAACGGATTCCACACATAGCCAATCAGACGGTAGGTGACGGCCTTTGTCTCCGGGAACACAGAAAACAGCAGCGGCACGCTGATGGCAAGCTGGAAAAGAATGGTCAGCAACTGCCCCACACGTGTCAGGAAAATCAGAATACGCCCCTGCTGGTGAATATTCAGGAATTCGTAGTCTTTCAGCTTCAAAGGCTTGAGCTGCTTGAGCCATTTCCCCACAATCATGCGCCGCAGCCATGCAAAAAGTCTGACGGTCAGCTTGAAAAGGAACCACTGGGCAACAATAAGCAACAGCATCCAGAAGACGCCCATCAGCTTCTTCTTAAGGCCATATTGACTGTGCATCTTGTCAACCTTTGTGCTGATAACAGCAACATACTTCTCGGCAAGCTTCTCGCGTGTGGTATTGTTCCACATGCCGTCAATGTCGGCAAGTGTCAATATCACCTTGTCTCCTCCCATAATGTCGGTAGAATGCTCGCCCTCTGCGATGTAGATACTGTCTGGGGCTGGCTTGAGGCTGTGTCCCAGGGCTACTATTACTTCCCTGGCCCTGTCGGCACGCATCGATGATGTGGAGCCGCCTGTCTGCGCGTAAAGCACAAACAGAGTGTCGCCGTCAACAACCACAGCGCTGCCCTTGGTAAACTGACGCAGCGAGTCTATGCGGTGCTGGCGGTCAACTTTTCGCAGAGAGTCGAGACGCTGGCTCTCGCCCGACTTCGACAACTGCTCTTGCAGCATGATGTTCTGCAGCTTGTATTCTTGCAGCTGATGTTCCATCATGGCCATCAGCGAGTCTTTTGCGGCAAGAGTGTCCGTCTGTGCGTTCAGCAGTGCTGGCGATAACAGGAATACTATATATAATAATGTGTGCTTCATAGGCCGTGAAAATAAAAAAAAGAGTTGAGGTCATTTCTTCGTGACCGCAACTCTTGCTGTTTTATAAAAAAACAAATAGTGTTCCTTACGCTTACTTCACCTTGGCGACTATAGCCTTGAAAGCCTCAGGGTTGTTCAGAGCGAGGTCGGCAAGAACCTTGCGGTTAATCTCGATGCCAGCCTTTGCCAGTTTGCCCATAAGGACAGAGTAGCTCATGCCCTCCTGACGGGCAGCTGCGTTGATACGCTGAATCCAAAGGGCGCGGAATGTACGCTTCTTGTTCTTACGGTCGCGGTAAGCATATGTGAGACCTTTTTCCCAGGTGTTCTTTGCTACTGTCCAAACATTCTTGCGTGCTCCAAAGTAGCCGCGAGTGAGTTTAAGAATTCTCTTACGTTTTGCACGTGATGCAACGTGATTTACTGATCTTGGCATAGTTTCTTTTTACTTTAAATGTTCGACAATAGGTGAATTAACGGAGACTCAGCAAGTCACGAACCTGCTTCATGTTTGAATTGTCTACGATGGTAGAACCTACTAAGTTGCGCTTCTGCTTCTTAGTCTTCTTAGTAAGAATGTGGCTGTGGTAAGCGTGATGTCTCTTAATCTTACCTGTACCGGTGAAAGCAAATCTCTTCTTTGCACCAGAATTTGTCTTTACTTTTGGCATTGTTTTAATTTTTATAAGTTATTAATTATAATTGACGGCAACGCATATACCAGGGCGCGCCATCTTTCTTTTTCTTTTGTCGTTACTCTTGCCCGTCGCTTTCCGTAAGCTTTTTCAGAGCGTCTGCGCTGATTTTTGCATTTGCAAACAGGCCACCGTTGGAAGGAGTCTCCACGTCGATTTCAGTCTGTTCAGCAGCCTGCGCTTTGCTTTCTGCTTCCAAGGCTTCGCGGTCACGAGCCTGCTGGCTCTTCTTTGCAACACCAGCTTTCTTTGGAGCAAGATAGAGGAACATTTTCTTACCCTCCAGAGAAGGCATGCCCTCCACTTTTCCAAATTCCTCCAAGTCGTTTGCAAAACGAAGAAGGAGAACTTCTCCCTGCTCCTTGAAGAGAATGGAACGGCCACGGAAGAAAACGTATGCACGCACCTTGTTACCCTCTTCCAGAAATTCCTTGGCATGCTTCAGCTTGAACTGATAGTCATGTTCGTCGGTCTGCGGTCCGAACCTGATTTCCTTGACTTCGACCTTAACCTGCTTGGCCTTCATTTCCTTCTGGCGCTTCTTCTGCTGGTAGAGGAATTTTGAATAGTCAATCAGACGACATACTGGCGGATTGGCATTTGGTGAAATCTCAACAAGGTCAACGCCTTGGTCGTGTGCCATGTCCAGTGCCTGACGGATCGGGACTACTGTGCTGCCACTCTCGCCAACAATACGTACTTCACGGACGCGTATCTGCTCGTTAATGCGATACTGGTTCTTGATTTTGTCGTTCTTCATTAACTATTTTTTTCGAAATCGGCTGCAAAATTAATAATTAGCTCACAAACAGCAAAATAAAAGTGAATTTATTTTCCGTTTTTTTTACTATTCTTGCGTTTTTTGATGCTTTTGACCTCTATAAACTATATCTTTTCATCACTTCTTGGAACCGGCACTCTGGCTCAGTGCGTTTTTCACCTTGTCGACATAGGCGTCAATGACGGCTACGGCAGTAATATTCACTACGTCGCGCACAGAAGCGCCGAAGTCGATGAAGTGGATAGGCTTGTTAAGTCCCATCTGTATAGGGCCGATGATTTCCACGTCGGAATTAAGCATCTGCAGCATCTTGTAGCTGGAGCGCGCAGACGTAAGGTTGGGGAATACCAGTGTGTTCACCTCCTTGTCGAAGAGCCTTGTGAAAGGATACTGCTCGTCGCGCAGTTCCTTGTCAAGAGCAAAGCCAATCTGCATTTCTCCGTCAATGGCCAGTTCGGGATATTCCTGCTGCATGATTTCAGTGGCGTGACGCACCTTATGCGCTCCGTCGCTCTGTGAAGAGCCGAAGTTGGAGTGGCTGACCATTGCAATGACGGGCTTCTCGTTGAAGAAGCGGACACTGGACATTGCCAGGCGTGCGATGTCGACGAGAGTTTCCGTGTCGGGGTTTTCGTTGACAAGAGTGTCGGCCAGATAGAGGGTTCCACGAGGAGAATTAATAACGTGCATGGTGCCGAAATGCTTGTATTCCGGACGGATGCCGATGACCTCATTGACAACCTTTATGGTGTTGGAATACTTGGTGTACAGACCGGTTATGAAAGCGTCGGCCTCACCGGTTTCCACCATCATCATTCCAAAGTAGTTGCGTTCGAACATCTTGTCGTTAGCCTCCTGGAAAGTATATCCCTCGCGCTGTCGCTTTTGCGTAAGGATGCGTGCATAGCGTTCGCGTCGCTCCTGCTCGGACGGGTGTCTCAGATTTACGATTTCTATTCCCTCAAGGTTCAGGTCCAGTTTCGCAGCCAGCTTCTCTATCACCTCGTCGTTGCCCAAGAGTATGGGCTTGCAGATGCCTTCTGCGCGTGCCTGCACGGCGGCCTTCAGCATTGTCGGGTGTACGGCTTCGGCAAACACCACCCGCTGCGGGTGTGCCGAAGCTGTGGCGTAGAGCTTCTGCGTCAGCTTAGTCTCTTGGCCCAGCAATACCGACAGCGACCGCTTGTAAGCATCCCAGTCGGTAATCTCCTTGCGAGCCACGCCACTGTCGATGGCAGCCTTGGCCACTGCGGCACTGACTTCGGTAATCAGTCGTGGGTCGACGGGCTTCGGAATGAAGTAGTCGCGCCCGAAGGACAGATTGTTGACTTTATACACATCGTTGACAACGTCAGGCACGGGCTGCTTGGCAAGGTCTGCGATGGCATATACGGCAGCAAGTTTCATCTCTTCGTTGATGGCAGTGGCATGCACGTCAAGAGCTCCGCGGAAAATGTACGGGAAGCCTATCACGTTGTTTATCTGGTTGGGATAGTCGGTGCGGCCTGTCGACATAAGTACGTCGGGCCGTGCAGCCATTGCGTCCTCATAGCTGATTTCAGGCACAGGATTTGCCAGGGCGAAAATCACCGGATTGTCGGCCATCGACTTCACCATGTCCTGCGAGAGGACATTGCCCTTCGACAGGCCCACGAACACGTCGGCTTCCTTGATGGCTTCTGCCAGTGTCTGAATGTCAGTCCTGTCGGTTGCAAAGAAACGCTTCTGCTCGTTAAGGTCCTGACGGTCACTTCTGATGACGCCCTTCGAGTCGAGCATCACAATGTTTTCCTTGGAGGCTCCAATAGCCATGTACAGCTTGGTGCAGGAAATGGCGGCAGCACCGGCACCGTTGACGACAATGCGCACTTTGCTGATGTCCTTGTGGATAACCTCAAGAGCATTCTTCAGTCCGGCGGCAGAAATGATGGCCGTGCCGTGCTGGTCGTCGTGCATTACGGGAATGTCAAGCGTCTTCTTCAGCCGCTCTTCTATGTAGAAGCACTCTGGAGCCTTTATGTCCTCCAGGTTGATGCCTCCGAAGGTTGGGGCAATACGTTCCACGGCCTCGCAGAACTTCTCCGGGTCTTTTTCTGCCACTTCGATGTCGAAGACGTCGATGCCGCCATATATCTTGAACAGCAGGCCCTTGCCTTCCATCACAGGCTTTCCGCTGAGTGCGCCTATGTCGCCAAGCCCAAGCACGGCCGTACCATTGCTGATGACGGCCACCAGATTGCCTTTGTCGGTATATTTGTAGGCATCGTCGGCATTCTGCTGGATTTCAAGACACGGATAGGCAACTCCCGGAGAATAGGCCAGCGACAAGTCTGTTTGAGTACGATATGCCTTTGTCGGCTTAACCTCTATTTTGCCGGGGCGGCCGTTCTCATGATATTGCAAAGCGGCCTCTTTGGATATTTTTACCATAATGCTGATATGTGTATATTGATTACCATTTTTGAAAAAACTGGTTACAAAAGTAATAAAAAGTCATACAAAAGAGCTGATTTTTTAATTTTTATTAGTAACTAACCTGCATTTTTTCCAAGCATCATGCAGACTCATGCAAATAACATGCAGAGATAATTTCGTAACATGCAGAGATAATTTCGTAACATGCAGAGATAATTTCGTAACTCGCAGAGATAATTTCGTAACTCGCAGAGATATTTTCATAACTCGCAGAGATAATTTTCCGGCAGACTTAAAAAACGTAAAAACATGATTTACTTTATTTCTTTTATATAACTTTGCCACAGCGATACAGCATAAGCAGAATAAAAGCACAACGACCATGAAACGAATTCTTCTGCTGACAGCGGCACTTGGTCTGACGCTGTCGGCCAGTACGCAGACGGACACGCCCTCTTCAGGCAACAACACCGACAGCGAAAGCCTGTGGCAGTCATTCCTCTGTCCGCCAGACAGCATAAAGGTAGGCTGCTATTATTATTGGGTGAACGAGCAGGTAGACCCTGAAGGCGTGAAGGCCGACTTGCAGTTCATGAAAGCCAATGGCATTACGCTGGCATTCCTGGCAACGGACATCCGCAACCGTACACGCTGGGACAATCCCTGGGAGGGACAGACGTTCGGGAAAAACAAATTCCAGAGCCGTCTGTGGTGGACAAACCTGCGTACGGCATTCAGAACCGCCGGCGAGCTGGGCATTGAGCTGGGCATCTTCAACTGTCCGGGGTGGAGCCAGTCTGGTGGTCCGTGGATAAACGACAGTGAGGCCATGCGCGACTGGACTCCCGAAGGCGTCGTGCTGTGCAAGAGCAAGCAGGGTACGGCTGTGGTCAACGGCCCGTGTTCTCCAGAAGCCGAGGGGCTGGAGGTTGACAAGCTGTCGAAGCGTCATGTCCAGAAGCACTTCGAAGCCTTCGTCGGGGAGATACTCCGCAGAATTCCAAAAGAGGAACGCCCCACCCTCACCACCGTCGTGGTTGACAGTTGGGAGCGTGGCAAGCAGAACTATACGGACTCCATCTTCGAGAAATTCCAGCAGCGCTACGGCCGCACACTTGACTATCAGGACGAAGCCTGCCGCAAAGACCTGGACAGGCTTATCGCCGAAATGGTGGCAACGGAATATATGGGCGGACTGACGGAGAAAGCCCATCAGTACGGACTGCGCACCTGGGTAGAGCCTTATGCCCACAGCCCATTCCCAGGCAACAGCATCCTTTATGGCGGTGCTGCCGACGAGGTGGCTGCCGAATTCTGGGTGAACGACCGGAAGTTCAGGAAGAAGGAAGTCGATGCTGCCCTTGGTGCTGCCCGCCGCAGCGGCAAGAACCGCGTATGGGCAGAAAGCTTTACCGACGGCGCATGGGACAAGGAGGCTAAGGACGACTGGACTTTCGAAAAGCTCAGGCCCATTGCCGACCGCTACTTCCATGCAGGCGTCAATGCGACAATACTGCATGTGGTAATCTCGCAGCCCGGCGACGACCGCAAGCCTGCCGTGCGTCCCTGGTTCGGCACCTTCTTCGACCGGCGCAGCAAGCATGCCGCCGACTTGAAACCGCTGGTGGAATACCTGCGCCGCTGCAATTTCATGCTGCAGCTGGGCAGACCGCATAATGAGGCTGCCGACTGCCGCATCATGGATGACGGCACGCTCATCAGCTTCAACCAGGACTCTAAGTTTGAAATAATATTCCCCGACGGACACAGGGAAATCTGGAACCCTGAAAGCATCATAAAGTAGAACTGACGGATGAAAAAGTAGAACTGACGGATGACATGAGAAACGCATGGATTATTCTTCTTCTGCTGCTGGCAACTCCTTCCGACGCAGGCAACAGAGTGTTCGACGAGAGCATCCGGTCGCTGACAAGCATTGTCAACGGCGACTGGATGAACAGGCCGGTAATGCAGCTGGGCAGCGACGACAGGCTGAGGGTAGATTTCGACGAAATGTCTCACAATTTCCGCAGCATGACTTACCACATCAGCCACTGCGAGGCCGACTGGAGCATTTCTGAGGAAATCTTCGAGAGCGACTATCTGGTGGGCTTCAACGACTTGCCGATAGAAGAATATCAGAATTCCATCAACACCGTCGTGGAATATACCCACTACTCTCTGGAACTGCCCAACGAGAGGTGCGCATTAAAGCTCAGCGGCAACTACAGGCTTACCATCAGCGACGCCGACAACGGAGAAAAGCTGGCCGAAGTGGAGTTCTATGTTGTCGACCGGCTGGTTGACGTCAGCCTGACGGTGTCGGCCAACACCGACATCGACCACAATGCGAGTCACCAGCAGGTTGACATGAGCATCAACCTGCGGCAGCTGCGACTGACCGACGACAATGAGGAACTGCAGACCGTCGTCATGCAGAACTGGACTGAAGAAAGCATGCGCCGGAACGTCAGGCCAACTTTCCATACTGCCAGCGGACTGCAGTGGACGCACAAGAAGGAGTATATTTTCAACGCAGGCAACGAATACCATAAATTTGAAGTGCTTGACGTGAGCCATCCGACAATGGGCATTGAAAACATTGAATGGGACGGACAGGACTTCCAGGTTTATCCATTTCCATCAGTAGAACGCCGAAACTATCTTACTGACGTCGATGCCGACGGTGCATTCCTGATAAGAAACAGCGACCGGACGGAGAGCGACTACACCTGCGAGTATGTTAAAGTGAACTACGAACTGCAGGCTCCTTACTGTGGAGATGTCTATATTGACGGACTCTGGGCTACGAGTGCCAATCGCGATATGTATAAAATGGTGTATGACGACAACGCACGGAAATACACTGCCTGCATATTGCAGAAACAGGGTTACTACTCTTATCGCTTTACTGACGCACAGGGCCGCAATGCAATTACCGAAGGTAGCTTCTACCAGACGGAGAACAAATATCAGGCCTTGGTATATTACAGGCCCAACGGCGGAAGAACATGGCTTCTGGTGGGCTATCAGTATGTTGAATTCCGATAGTCCTGCGGCGTCTGTCTGTACTGGTGATAGAACGATGCTATGAAGAAATTGGCTGACGCAAAGCCACATTGTTCTGCAATGTCCTCTATGTCAAGACTGGTTGATGAAAGCAGACTGCTGGCTTTCTGCAGTCGCAGTCCAAGAACGACAGCCATGGGATTCTTGAAAAGATTGTCGTTGAAAATGCCATAGGCGGTGGGCATGTCAACACCGCAGGCGTCGGCAAGGCTCATCATGGTGAATTGCCTGTCGCCACTATCGTTGACGAATGGAACAGCACTGAGCATAAGGCGGATAAACTCGGCAGACGGCTGGCTGTCGGTGCCGCGTGAATTGGCAAATGAGAACATCTGCGCAGAAAGCCTTTCGTTGGCAAGGCTGTTGCAGTGGGCAGTGTAGTTGCGGATGCGTTTTATTATGTCGCCCTCCTCAGAGTTCAGCGTCTGCTGCAGTTTGTTGTTTCTGTCGAAGACAAGAGCGTTGACGACAAACAGCGCGACAATGATTAGTGCCAGCAGAATGTAGATGCCGGTGCTGCGCCACCATGGCTGGTTGACATATAGCATCCAGCGGTATGGCTCTCCAGGGAAATAGTCGGGAACCATGGAGGCCTGCAGCTCTATCTCGTATTTGCCGGGCTTCAGACCGAAGAGAGGCAGATGCAACATGCCGCGAGAGTCAACTATGCCTTTTGAATTCACTGGCGACACCACCGACCACTGCTCCGAGAGGCCCCTTACCCTATATCTGTAATAGGTTTGAGAAGAGCGCCAATAGTTAAGACCGCTGAAAGTCAGCTGCAGGCTGTTCTGTCTGTAGTTGACTGTAATGTCTTTGGCACGTGTGATGTGACGGTCAATGATGACCTGTCCGTCATATTCAACTCCGGCTTCAACCTCTATGCCGTTGACAAGCAGATTGGTGAGCTTGGGATAAAGAACTACGTCACGCATCTGGCGGTCATGGAAGCCGTCTGGATTGAGAGTCACTACGTGATTGACGGACTGGAAGGCTATGGTGCCGTCGTCGAGTGTTATTGAGCGCTCGTCAATAAAAGTCTCCGTGGGAATGTCGTCATGGCTGCCATAGTTGTTGATTGCTACAACTTCATTGTCCTTTATCAGAAGGCGTGCAATACCGTTGCTGGTAGATGCCCAGATGTTGTGGTTGTGGTCTTCTGCTACAGCATGGATCATCTCGTTGACAAGGCCGTCCTTGCGGGTGAACTTGATATTCGGCTGATTGTTGCCTCTGACAAGCAGGAGGCCGGTGTAAGTTCCATGCCACAGCCAGCCGCGACTGTCTATGAAGGCACAGTTAGTACGCCGTGGAAGCCCGTTTGAAGGCTTGACGGTCGCATCCATGAGACCAAGAATTCTGGCAGCAGTAGGGTGCTGGTGGGAATATACCGTAAACGGAGAAATGAATGGACGTGAATAAAGCAGCCCACGCTGCTGGGTTCCCATCCACATGCCTCCCTGGCGGTCGAAGGCTATGTCGTTGATGTCTGTCTGCAGTTGGCGCCCGTCGGTCAGCAGGAGGCTCTCATAATGCTGCAAATGGCCAGTGCGCAAGTCGTAGGTCCAATAGCCTTGTTCGCACGGAATGTAGACAGTGTCTTTGTAAGGGGTGATATTGCTTAGATAATATGGCGTGCGCAACAGAACGCTGACTTTTCCTGTGGCAATTTCTATCTTCTGCAGAAGACCGCAGTCGGCACCGTTGCGAATCTGGTAGATTACTCCACGATAATGATGCGCGACAGACGTCTTGGAATAGTTCTGCATGTCATCGGCCGACGCCGCTGTGGCTATGGCCGACTGGAGATGCTTGTCCTTCAGGCTGAAGAACTCAATGTTGCCGTCTGCATAGTAAAGGACTACCGCCGTACTGTCAATTACATCAACGTCATGCAATTCTGCATTGCCCGAAACAGGCAGCGTGACACCGTATTCTGGTGAGTGGAGCTTCTTTGAGCTAAGTATCCACAGGTGGCTGTCAGAGTCGGCAAACATATCGTCAGGCGAACCAGTGGCTCCTATTTCCTTGAAGACGCTGGCCACGTCTGTAATAAACCGTTCGTGCAGCAGATCAAGACAGGTCACTTGTTTCTTGTCCTTTAGCCATAAATGGTGGAATCTATCGAAATACAAATGATAGTGACCATTGTATTCTGGCAGCGGGAATATGTCGGCAGATGTCGGGTCTACATGTTTGAAAGTGGCTCCGTCAAAGAAATTGATGTGGCCTATTGTTGAAATCACCATACGCCCTGTGTAGGTGCAGATAATAGTTTGTGCGCCATTGTCTGCAAGGCCATAGGACGAGTCGAATGTCATGAAACGCCGGGGCGTACCTTCTCCGAACACCGGCATCACACATGCGATGTTCACCAAAAGCAGAAAGGCATATTTGCGAATGACATTCATGATTATTTCTTCTTAAGTTTTGAATACCACGGAGAGAGTGAGCTGCGCGGAATGCCCGTTCTGACGGCTTTGTCCAATACCTTGCGTGCTTCCTCATGCCTGTTGGCATTGATCAGCAATGACGCAAGAGACGCAACATAATCAACATTCCCGGGAGACAGTTCGATGGCCTTTTCCCAGTCAAAGACAGCAGCAGGAACTTGCTGCATGTTGCCCTCTAAGGTTGCCCGGGCTGCGTAGGCAACGGCACTGTCCGGGTGTTGCTGCAGAAGAAGGTTTAGAGTGTTGACGGCATCCTTGTCTTTGCCCATCATTTGAAGGACATGCGACAGCGAAAGACGGGCTTCGAAATGCCGGGGGAAGTAACTGAGCAGTTCCTCGTAGTCGCTTTTGGCCAGAGGATAGCGACGTAAGTGGGTATTAGCGTATGCCCTGTAGAACAATGCTGCAGGATTGTGACTGTCGCGCTTGAGAATTGACGTGTATTCGTCAATGGCGTATTGCCACTGGTTAAGTTCTATGTTGACGGCGGCCTTTCGCAGATGCAGGTCGGTACTCCACGGAGATGCCTGTATCTCTTTGTTCAGCCGGGCAAGAGAGTCGCGCCAGAATTGATGCGACCTGTTTGTTGATGATTCGACAGAGGGATTTAATGATTCGACAGAGGGGTTTGATGATGCGAGGGAAGGATTTGATGATGCGAGTGAAGGATGTTGGGCATTAGTCTCTTGTGCCAGCAAACCATTGATGGCAAACAGGCAGAAAAAGCCTAACACCCAACTCCTCACGCTCTGCATTATCGGAAAGTTTAAATAATCTGTTACTTGCTGTTAATGTAATTGACTATCCATGCGCCGACTTCCTTGGTTCCATACTTCTCTCCGCCTTCTACCTGTATTTCCGGCGTACGTATGTTTGCATCAAGGCTGGCATTGACAGCTTCTCTGATGAGTGCGCCCTCTTCTTTAAGGTCGAAATGTTCAAGCAGCATGGCAGCAGACAGTATCTGAGCCAGCGGATTGGCAATGTTCTGTCCCTTAGCCTGTGGCCAGGAGCCGTGGACAGGCTCGAACAAAGGCGTATGCTCACCAAGAGAACTTGAAGGCTGCAGGCCCATGGAGCCAGTGATGCAGGAAGTCTCGTCAGTAAGAATGTCACCGAAAGTATTCTCAGTAACAATCACGTCGAAGAAGCGAGGCTCTGTGAGAACGCGCATGGAGGCATTGTCGATGAACATGTAGTCGGTCTGAACGTCAGGATACTGAGGTTCCATCTCCTTGGCAATCTGGCGCCACAGGCGGCTGGATGCCAGAACGTTTGCCTTGTCGACAACTGTCAGGTGCTTGTTGCGCTTGCTGGCTGTCTGGAAGGCAACATGCAGTATGCGCTCGATTTCCGGCCTCGTGTAGATGTCGGTATCGTAGGCCTTGTCATTGTCCTGATACTTCTCGCCGAAATACATACCACCTGTAAGCTCGCGAATAACGACAAAGTCGGCGCCACGCAACAGCTCGTCTTTCAGAGGACTCTTGTGGAGCAGGCATTCGAATGTTGCAACAGGACGGATGTTGGCAAAAAGACCCAGTTGCTTGCGCATAGCCAAGAGTCCCTGTTCCGGGCGCACCTTGGCAGTGGGATTGTTGTCATACTTCAAGTCGCCGATGGCAGCAAACAGGACTGCATCGGCGCGCATGCATACCTCATGAGTCTCTGCCGGATATGGGTTGCCGGTAGCGTCGATGGCAGAAGCACCAACCAAAGCCTGCTCATAGTCAAACTTATGGCCAAACTTGGCTGCAATAGCATCGAGAACGGCAACGCCTTGCGCCATAATCTCCGGACCGATGCCATCGCCGGGAAGTACTGCTATTTTCAAATTCATTGTAAATCTATTTATTAATTAATGTGTAATTGTGTTGTTGAATACTCAGAAGCCTTTGCCGGGTCTACTTGTGGTCTACGGCACACTGCTCTACAGGCAGGCACTGCTTGTAGTTTTCAATGTATTTCTCGAAACCGGCAACGTCGGCAGCATCAGGCGAAATGCTGACGCCCTTGTTGCCTGCAAAGACAACCACGTCGAGGTAGTCGGCAAGCGACATGCCCTTGTTGTTTATCAGGTAGGCGGCAAGGAGTGCAATGCCCCATGCTCCGCCTTCGCCAGCTGTCTCCATAACCGATATTGGCGAATTAAGCGCTGCGGCAAGCATTTTCTGCCCCACGCCTGCTGTCTTGAAATATCCGCCATGACCGGTGATGCGGTCAACCTTTACATTTTCTTCCTTGAGAAGTATGTCGTTGCCAAGCTTCAAAACGCCAATGGCACCATACAAGTGGGCGCGCATGAAGTTTGCCAGGTTGAACTTGTCGTTGGCTGAACGGACGAACAGCGGACGGCCGTCCTGCAGTCCTGTGACAGGCTCACCGGAAACATAGTTGTAGGAAATCAGTCCGCCACAATCGGCATCGCCTAAGAGTGCGTGGTTAAACAAACGCTCATAAAGCGCATTCATGTCAACGGTGACACCCAAGAGCTGCTGATATTCCTTGAACAACGACACCCATGCGTTAATATCAGACGTGCAGTTGTTGCAGTGTACCATAGCTACCAGCGAACCGTCGGGAGTTGTCACCATATCAATCATCTCGTATGGCTTGGACAACGGCTTCTCCAAGACAATCATGGAGAATGACGACGTGCCTGCAGAAACGTTACCAGTGCGCTGCTTTACGGCGTTCGTGGCAACCATGCCCGTTCCGGCATCACCCTCTGGAGGACACACCGGAATGCCAGCCTTCAGATGGCCGGAGACATCCAGACGCTTAGCACCTTCTGGCGTCAGGAAGCCTGCGCTCTCGCCGGCATTGAGTGTCTTTGGCAGAATGTCAAGAAGCTTCCATGAGAAGCCCTTTGGGGCAATGAGCTGATTGAACTTGTCTACCATTCCGGCATCGTAGGTCTTTGTGGCCGGGTCGACGGGAATCATGCCCGAGGCATCACCAATGCCAAGGACGAACTGTCCGGTAACCTGCCAATGGACGTATCCGGCAAGCGTGGTAAGGTACTTGATGTCGGCAACATGCTCTTCGTTGTCGATAATTGCCTCATAAAGGTGGCTTATGCTCCAGCGCAGCGGGATGTTGTAGTTGAACAGTTCCGACAGTGCAGCTGCAGCCTTGCCTGTATTGGTGTTTCGCCACGTGCGGAACGGCACCAGGATTTCCTGCTTTTCATTAAAGGCCATGTAGCCGTGCATCATTGCTGAAAAGCCTATTGCAGCAAGGCTCTCAATCTCGCAGTCGTACTGCTGCTGGACATTGCGGCGCAAGTCGGCATAACAGTCTTGCAAGCCATACCATATTGCCTCTATGGAGTAAGTCCACAGGCCGTCGACAAGCTGGTTTTCCCACTCGTGGCTGCCCTGTGCGATTGGCTTGTTGTCATGGTCGATAAGAACAGCCTTTATACGTGTAGAGCCAAACTCTATGCCAAGAATGGCTTTACCTGCTTCTATTGTTTGTTTTGCGTCCATATTAGCGTAAAGCTTTGTTTAACATGTAGTACATCTCATTGTTCTGCAGTTGCTGCTTGAACTCATAGGTCTTCGTGTCCTTGTTAATCTTGACGTACTCGATGCCAAGTATTTCAGCGAAGTCCTCCCAGAACTCCTCGGTGACGTCGTAGGAGAATGCACTGTGGTGAGTGCCGCCAGCCAGTATCCAGGCACCGGCACCAATCTCAAACGTAGGCTGCGGAACCCAAAGGGCAGAAGCCACAGGCAGATTAGGCATGGGCTTTGGCTCGATGCACTCTACTTCCTGCGAGATGAGGCGGAAACGGTTGCCCAGGTCGACAACGGTAGCCTTGATGCCACGGCCAACCTTTGACGTGAATACCAGACGGGCAGTCTGCTGCTTGCGGATGCCGATGCCAAGGAAGTGAACCTCCAGCTTGGGTTTGTCGACAGCGATGAGCGGACATACTTCCAGCATGTGGCTCTGCAGGCACGACGAACGGTCGCCGGCAAAGTTGAGCGTATAGTCCTCAAGGAACGAGCAGCCCGTGGGCAGTCCTTGCGAGGCAACCCACAGCGTGCGATAGAGGCATGCAGTCTTCCAGTCGCCCTCGGCACCAAAGCCGATACCCTCGGCCATCAGACGCTGAGAGGCCAGACCGGGTATCTGGTCGAAGCCTGCAAAGTTGGCGTCGTTGATGTCTGCATCGCCAAGGTCGTCAAAGTTGGTAGTAAAGGCCGTAGCACCTTCGTCCTTCAGGACTCTGCGCAGGGTAATCTCGGCACGGGCGGCATTGCGCACCTTCTGCCAGTAGACCTCTTCCCCACTCTCGTCAATCTTGATGGTATACTCTTTCTTGTATTCCTCTACCAAAGCGTCTACTTCGGCATTGGTCACCTTCTTCCAGTAATTCATCATCGAGCTGACGGGATAGTAGTCCACATGATAGCCAAGGCGCTGTTCGAACTCAACACGGTCGCCGTCGGTCACGGCAACGTTGTTCATGTTCATGCCAAACATCAGGCAGCGAACATTATGGGCATCGGCAACACCGGCGCACACACGGGCCCAGACGGCAATCTTCTTCTGAGCCTCTTCGCTCTTCCAGTAGCCGCAGACAACCTTGCGTGGAACGCGCATGCGTGTGCAGATGTGTCCGAACTCTATGTCGCCGTGCGCGCTCTGGTTAAGGTTCATGAAGTCCATGTCCATGGTTTCCCAGGGTATCTCAGCATTATACTGAGTGTGGAAGTGCAGCAGGGGTTTGTGGAGTGCCTGCAGGCCCTTGATCCACATCTTGGCAGGCGAGAAGGTGTGCATCCAGGTGATGATGCCAACGCACTTGTCGTCGTTGTTGGCAGCCTTCATCACGTCCTCGACTTCCTTGGAGGAGTTGGCCGTACCTTTATAGACTACCTTGATGGGAATAATACCGCTGTCGTTCAGTCCGGCAACCATTTCCTTTGAGTGACCGTCGACGGCAACAACGGCGTCGCCACCATAGAGCAGCTGCGCGCCTGTCACCCACCATATCTCTAAATTATCGAATGCTTTTACCATATTATATATATGTATATGAAATTATTTGTGTGACTTACGAAATTATCTCTGTGAGAAAAAAAATTATCTCTGCATGTTACGAAATTATCTCACAGAGATAAAAAATTATCTCTGCGAGTTATTTTTTCTTCTGTCCGTAATAGGCATTGGGACCATGCTTGCGGGAGAAATGTTTCTCGACGAGCAGCGGGTTCATCGTTGTCTGCGGATTGACACAGAAGGAGACAAATGCCATTTTAGCCACCTGCTCGGTGACAACGGCATGATAGACAGCCTGGTCGGCATCCTTGCCCCATGCAAAAGGACCGTGGTTCTTAACAAGCACAGCAGGAGTGTGGACAGGGTTGATGTTGCCGTTCAGGAAGCGGTTGACGATGACGACACCTGTGTTGTGTTCATATTCTGCCATCTGGTCTTCCGTCATAGAGTCGGTGCAGGGAATGCAGTCGTGGAAGTAGTCGGCATGAGTGGTGCCGATGTTGGGAATATCCTTGCCAGCCTGCGCCCATGCGGTGGCATAGGTGCTGTGAGTATGCACTATTCCGCCTAATTCAGGAAAGGCCTTGTAGAGAACAAGATGTGTGGGAGTGTCGCTGGACGGGTTGAGGTCGCCCTCCACGACTTTGCCCGTTGCCAAGTCGACAACGACCATGTCCGACGCTTTCATTACGTCATATTCTACGCCAGAGGGCTTGATGACCACCAGTCCGCTTTCGCGGTCGATGGCAGAGACATTGCCCCATGTGAAGATTACGAGATTATGCTTTACTAAATCAAGGTTTGCACGAAAAACCTTTTCTTTTAATTCTTCTAACATAACAGTCTGATAGTATTATTCTTTAAAGTCTGAAATTGGGATCCTCCTGATAGGAAGCCTTGTTGAAACGGTATAGATAGGCACCGCGCTTGGAGCCTGTCTTGTCTATGAATTTCGTCTTTTCGATGAAGTGCATTTCCTTGATGCGCTTGCGGAAGTTGCGCTTGTCGATTTCCTCACCGTTAACGGCTTCGTACAGGCGTTGCAGCTGAGTAAGGGTAAACAGGTCAGGCAGCAGTTCAAAGCCTACAGGCTCCGTCTTCATCTTCTGGCGGATAAGGCCGTGGGCCTTGGTAATCATTTCGTTGTGGTCTGAATACATCTTCGGCACGTTCTCTATGTCAATCCATTGAAGACCATAGTGCTGAAGCAAGGCTTCGTCATAGTCCTTAACGTTGATCATGGCATAGTAGGCGACAGAGACCACACGTTCTCCCGGATCGCGCTCAATGTTGCCGAAAGCTCCGACCTGCTGCATATAGATGTCATGAAGCCCTGTAAGCTCTTGAAGAGTGCGCGCCGCAGAGTCGTCAAGGCTCTCGTCGGAGCGGACGAAGCCTCCATAGAGACTCCATTCGCCACGACCGGGATCCATGTTGCGCCGACCAATGAGAACCTGCAGCTTGTTGCTGTCAAATCCAAATATTATGCAGTCGACGGATAGATATACTTTTTGATATTCTGAATAGAATGCTGTCATTTTTCTTGATTACCACAAAGCAATGTAGAGAATTGTCAGGATGACAATAACACCAATGGCACCGATGTTGAATGTGCGGTCGGTGTGGAACACGTTCAGGTCGATGGCAACACGCTTCGGGTCCTGAACCTTGTCAAGAGCGTTAGAACGCAGATAGATGCCGATGGTAGCTGTCATTGCGGCAAAGAATATCATTGCTCCCTCGAAGCCGTGAATGTGCATCGTTGTGTTGAAGAAACCGCCAATGAACAGGACAAAGGAGATGGCAGCGATGCAGAACATGATGGTGCTCCAGCGCAGCTGTGTCTTGATGGTATGCTCGTCGAGTTCGTCGGCAGGTACGGCCTTGTTGCTCTTCAGCGAAATCCAGATGAAGAGGACTACCAGCGTGATGAACACTACACCTGAACGGATGAGGAACGGCATTTCAGGGAATGCAAACTTGTAGATGATGGAGAAGGCGAAGGTGCCGATGGCGCAAACAACGGCTGCAGTGCCGCTGGCACGCTTCCACAGCAAGCCGAGGCCGAAGATTACTACTACGCCGGGATATACGAAGGCTGAGTATTCCTGAATGAACTGGAATGCCTGGTCAATGCCGCCCATAAGAGGATAAACTGCTGTCAAGGCAATGATGAGGGCGCAGACAGAGGTTATGCGGCCTACGGTCACCAGTCGCTTCTCAGAGGCGTTCTTGTTGATGAACTGCTTGTAGATATCCATCGTGAAGAGCGTAGACGTTGAGTTGAACATAGAGGCCAGCGACGAGATGACAGCTGCAGCAAGGGCTGCAAACGAAAGACCCTTGACAACGACCGGGGTGAAGTTACGGATCAGGAACGGATAAGCATCGTCAGAGCGGGTGATGGAACCTGCAAGTGTGTCGCGAAGTCCTGCACACTCAGGAGCATTCATAATGTAGAAGGCACATACACCGGGGATGCAGACGATGAACGGAATCAAAATCTTAAGGAAAGCGGCGAAAACCATACCCTTCTTGGCCTCGTCGAGAGACTTGGCAGCAAGACCCTTCTGAATGATGTACTGGTTGAAGCCCCAGTAGCCAAGGTTGGTGAGCCACAATGCACCGAAAATCAGCACGATGCCAGGATTGGTGAAGAATGGGTCTTCCTTCTGGATGATGTTGCCGGCAGAGTCTGCCACACCGTTGATGACAGGATAAAGGTCTTCGTTTCTGGTAACTACAAGATTGAAGTGCTTGTCGCCGTCAATCGACGCGAGATAGTCCTTGATGTGAAGCAGGGCGTCCCAGGCTCCTCCCAGGCCCATTTCGCTGCCGATGACTGAAAGTGCTGCATAGGCAGTAATCAAACCGCCGCCAACAAGGAATGTAACCTGCATAACGTCAGTCCATGCCACTGATGCCAGACCGCCATAGATAGAATAAATACCTGCAATGAGGAACAGGGCGAGAATGATGCACATGCGCACCTGGTCGATTTCCATGCCTGCAACAGAGAATGTCATGTCTGTCGGCAAGCCAAGAATCTGCTGGATGGCAAGAGCGCCAAGCCAGGCAACAGAAGTAAGGTTGACAAACACATAGAGGAAGAGCCACAGCAGCGAGAAAGCGAAGCCGACTCCCCAGTTATAGCGCTCACGCAAGAACTGCGGTATCGTGAAAATCTTCTTCTCAATCATAAGTGGCAGCAGGAACTTGCCCACTACAAGCAGGGTGGCTGCAGCCATCAGCTCGTAGGCTGCCTGTGCGATACCTGATGCAAAGGCCGAACCGGACATGCCGATGAACTGCTCTGCAGAAATGTTGGCTGCAATCAGAGAGGCACCTACAGCCCACCAGGTCAGAGTGTTGCCTGCAAGGAAATAGTCGGTTGACGACTTCTCTTCACCCTTCTTGCTGCGCGACAGGAACAATCCCATGCCCACCAGAATGATGATGTAGATGACAAAGACCAGATAGTCGGCAGTTTCAAAGCCGTTGGTACTTAACGCTTCAAAAATCTTGTTCATTGTTTTTATTGTTTATTTTGTGATTATGTTATCTTTCTCCACTTGCAAATTACTTCACAGAGAACTTATATGCCGCATGGCTGAAATACTTTTCGCCCGGGCGGAGAACAGGACTTGCCCATTCTGGATGGTTTGGTGAGTCAGGGAATTTCTGGCTCTCCAGACAAACACTGACATGCTTGGGATATTTGATGCCATGCTTGCGGATAATGTCGGCATCACGGCCTACGCCCTGGAAGTTTGCGCTGTAGACCTGTACACCCGGCTCGTTGGTGAACATTTCCATGAAGATGCCCGACTGCGGCGAATAAAGCGAAGCACATACCTGGGTGTCGTCGCCCTTTCCGTCTTTATAGGTGTTCAGGCAGTAGTTGTGGTCATAGCCTGTAGCGTTCTGTATCTGGTCATACTGGGAATTGATGGAGTCTCCAACGGCATGGGGAGTGCGGAAATCAAAAGGAGTTCCTTCCACGCTGCGGATCTGTCCGGTAGGAATGTACTTAGCATCGCTTGCCGTGAAGTTGTCTGCGTTGACATACAGCACCTGGTCGTATGCTGCCTTAGTGAAGTCGCCAGACAGGTTGTAGTAATTGTGGTTAGTCTGGTTGATTATGGTAGCCTTGTCGGTTTCAGCCTCCCAAGTGATGTCAAGGATATTGTCTGACGTCACCGTGTAAGTTGTAACGGCGGTTACTTTGCCGGGGAAACCGTTTTCTCCGTCTTCGGCAACTATCGTCAGACGCAATATGGAGTCGCCAATCTGCTCTGCGTCATACACTTGGTTCATCCAACCCGTGGTGCCGCCACCATGCAGACAATTCTCATTGTCGTTGGCTTTCAGCTGATATTCCTGTCCGTCGATGGTAAACTTCGACTGCTTGATTCTGTTTGCATAGCGGCCTACACTTGAACCGTAGTCAGAGGGAGAGTTCAGTGTGTCAGTATACTGCTGGATGTTGTCAAAGCCTAAAACCACATCAGTAGGCTTGTTGTCCTTGTCGGGTACTACCAGCGAGACTATGCGTCCGCCGTAATTGGTGATGCACACCTCCATGCCCGATTGGTTCTTCAAAGTGTACAGTTTCACTTGCTTTTCATTGATTACTGTGTCAAATTTGGCAGGATCCAAGCCGGACACTGTCAGGTTGGCATTTCCTTTGCCACCTGTGCATGCCGTCGACATTACTAAAGTAATGCCCAACGCAACAAAAGCTGATGTTAAGTTTTTCATACTTATTTACGGATAAATAGTTATTGATTAAGTAATTTGGGTGTAAAATTACCATTTTTTTTTTACTGCCACAATTTTTTTACAAAAAAAAATAGTGTAAAGTGCTTACTTTACACCATACACTATTTTTTTAACCTTTGTTAAGCCGTCAGACTGCTATTTAGCATATCTTACGCGAGCCGTCACCGATGACTACGTCATAGACTTTTGGCTCATGGCCGTATTTCTCATTAAACTTCTTCTTGGCTGTTGCAATGAAGTTCTTGTAAAGGTCGTTGCGCACAAGATTGATGGTGCAGCCACCGAAGCCGCCGCCCATAATACGAGAGCCTGTGACTTCACATTCCTTTGCAATGTCATTCAGGAAATCCAGTTCCTCACAGCTGACTTCGTAATCCTTGGAAAGCCCCTCGTGAGTCTGATACATCAGCTCGCCAACCTTTTCATAGTCACCGGCCAGCAGTGCATCGCAAACTCCAAGAACCCTGTCCTTCTCGCCAAGCACGAACTTTGCCCTGCGATAGTCCTCTTCGCCGATAGTTTCCTTTACTTCCTCCAGTTCATCCCACGTACAGTCGCGCAATGTCTCATACTTCTTTTCCGGATGCTTGGCAGCAACATGCTTGACAACATTCTCGCATGATTTACGACGGTCATTGTAAGGCGAACCTGCCAACTGGTGCTTGACAACTGAGTCTAACAGCACAAGGCGGTAGCCATCAGGCTTAAAGGGGAAGTATTCAAATTCGCGCGAGCGGCAGTCAAGGCGCATCAGACAGCCAGCCTTGCCGAAGACAGACGCAAACTGGTCCATAATGCCGCAGTTCACTCCACAATAGTTGTGTTCCGTTGCCTGCCCAGCCAGCACCATGTCCCACTGTGACACTTTGTTGTCGCCGAAAAGGTCGTTCAGACCATAGGCGAAGCAGCTTTCCATAGCGGCTGAAGAAGACATTCCCGCACCCAATGGCACGTCGCCTGCGAATGCGATGTTGAAGCCTTTAACAGGGACTCCCAGCTTTCTCATTTCCAGAGCAATACCATAAATGTAGCGCGCCCATGAAGCACGTGGTCCGTTAGGATCGCTGAGCTTAAAGTCGACACGGTCCTTCAAGTCTATTGCGTAAGCCATTACGGTATCCTCAGTGTCATTTATGCGAATCTCGGCCATCACACCTTTGTCGACAGCACCAGGAAACACGAATCCACCGTTATAGTCAGTATGCTCTCCGATAAGATTAATTCTTCCGGGTGAAGCATAGATACTTCCTGTCTTACCATCAAAGTGCTTTATAAAGCGGCTTCTTACAAAATCTATCTCCATAATTGTTATTGATTTAAAGGTTTACGGATTTCATGTTAAACAGTAGGAAAAGCTTACTCAGCGACAGCAAAGCGATAGATAGTCTTCTGCTTATACTGCTCTCCCGGGTTCAAAACCACGGATGGGAAATAGCTGCGGTTTGGAGTGTCTGGGAAATGCTGGCATTCCAGACAAACAGCAGAGCGTCTTGGGAACGTGGCTCCGTGCTGGCCCTTGTTGCCGCATCCGAAGTTGTCTGTATACAGCTGAACACCCGGCTCAGTTGTGTAGACTTCCATAATGCGTCCCGAAACAGGTTCTGTAAGTCTGGCAGCAAAGCTCAGTTCGCCTTCCTCACGCTTGTTGAGAACATAGTTGTGGTCGTAGCCCGAGCCATTCTTCAGCTGCTCGTCGTCAGCGTCAATCTCATCGCCAAGAGCCTTAGGAGTGCGGAAGTCAAATGGTGTTCCAGCCACTTTCAGTATTTCACCAGTTGGAATAGACGTATTGTCTATTGGCAGATAGAAGTCGGCGTTGATTTCCATCAGCTGCTTTTCGATGGTAGCTGTCGGATTGGCAATACCCGAGAGAGAGAAGAATGCGTGATGTGTAAGATTGATTATGGTCTTTTTGTTGGTGGTTGCCAGATACTCAATAACCAGCTCGTTCTGGTCGGTAAAGGTGTACTCCACTGTTATTCTGCACTCGCCCGTAAAGCCTTCCTCACCATAGCTTGACGTATAATTCAGAGCCAGTGAACGAGGCCCCATCTGCTTGGCATCCCATACGCGGACATGGAAGCCTGTCGGGCCTCCGTGAAGAGCATTGGGGCCATCGTTGCATGCCAGCTGATAGTCCTTGCCGTTCAGCGTGAACTGGCCGTTCTTGATGCGGTTGCCAAATCTGCCTATCAGTGTCGAGCGGAAAGGCTCCGGCGAATTGATGGCGTCGTTGATGTTGTCATATCCCTGAATGACATTGGCAATATTGCCATCCTTGTCCGGCACCATAATAGCCTCAACAGCTCCGCCGTAGTTAGTCACTGCGACCTCATAGCCCTTGCGGTTCTTCAGAATATAAAGGTCTGTTTTTTTACCGTTTACCGTGGTTTGAAAATCTTTACGATTCAAACCACACAAATTCGCGTTTTCAGGTGTATTCGTCATAATATTTCGGTTTTGGTTTTATAAAACTATTGCAAAATAACCGAAAAAAAACGACAATGACGAATATTTATGAAAAAAAAACGTTTACGTCTATGTTAAAAACAGCTAAAAGCAGGTGCGCAGGAAATCTCCCACCACGTAGCTGCTTCCGCCGACAAATATCATGTCGTCAGCATTGGCTTGTTCCATGGCAGCATTATACGCCTCGCGGACTGTCGGGAAGGCTTCGCCGTGAATATTGTCGCGTGCTGCAAGCGTTTTTACCACGATTTCATTCATGGCGCGTTTTGTCTCTGCTTTGGTAAAGAAGTATTTTGCATTGCGCGGCAATAGCTTTATGACAGACCTGATGTCCTTGTCGTCCACCATGCCAAATACCATGAGCAGGTTGTTGCATTTTTGCTTCTCCAGCTGCTTGCAGACATATTCCAAGCCTGCCACGTTATGTCCTGTGTCACAGACGACGAGCGGGCTTTTATGCACCGTCTGCCATCTGCCCATCAAGCCGGTCATCGCTGCTACGCTGCCAAGGGCCGTATTGATTTCCTGGCGGAATGTGTCAGTGTTCCTTCCGTCTCTGACATTGCTGAGAAATCCCCTTTCGGCCAAGACGCTTACGGCAGCAAGCACGGTGTTCATGTTCTTTGTCTGATAGGCACCTCCCAAGTCGCCATGTATGCTGCCATAGCTCACCGTCCTGTAGTTCATGCCGCCTTCATCACACAGCTCACTCTCAATGACTTCCGGCTCGCTTTCGGCAAAGACTATGGGCGCGCCTTGCTCTTTTGCCCTGCTTTCGAAGACGGGCTTGGTCTCGGCTGTCGTCTCGCCGATGACTACAGGTACATTATTCTTTATTATACCAGCCTTTTCTGTTGCAATTTCTGCGAGAGTATTGCCAAGGAACTGAGTGTGGTCGAAACTGATGTTCGTTATTACGCTTACTATCGGGGTGATGATGTTTGTGCAGTCAAGACGTCCTCCAAGGCCAACCTCTATGACGGCGATGTCAATATTCTGGTCCCGGAAGTACTTGAATGCCATGGCCGTAGTAACCTCAAAGAACGACGGATGCAGCGGTTCGAAGAAAGCCTTTTCCTGTTCCACGAAGTCTACAACGTATTCCTCGGATATTGGAATGCCGTTAACCCTGATGCGCTCGCGGAAGTCCACCAGATGCGGCGAGGTGTACAACCCTACCCTATATCCGCATGTCTGCAGTATAGCTGCCAGTGAGTGCGACACCGACCCCTTGCCGTTTGTGCCGCCGACGTGAATGGTTGCATACGACCTGTGAGGGCTGCCGAAATGACTGTCCAATGCAATCGTGTTTGCCAATCCCTCCTTATAGCCTGCACTGCCCTGCTTCTCGAACATGGGCATCTGGCTGTACAGATACTCACAGGTCTGCTTGTAGTCCATCTGCTATCAGCTGAAATAGTTCTTGAACTTCTTGAAGATGCTTTCCTTTGTGTCGGCATCGCCCTTGAAGTTGTCGCTGTCCTTGAATTTCTCTATGGCGTTCTTCTCTTCCTTGCTGAGATACTTTGGAATGTAGACGCTGACGTTGACCACGAGATCGCCGTTGCCACGTCCATACCCCTGTACGGCAGGCAGTCCCTTGCCTCTCAGTCTCAGCGTCTTGCCTGGCTGTGTGCCGGCCTCCATCTTCACCTTCAGCTTCGTTCCCTCAATGGTTGGGATTTCCACGTCGCCGCCAAGAGCTGCTGTCGGGAAGTCCAGAAGCAGGTTATATATAAGGTCGTTGTCGTCGCGGATGAAGGTCTTGTTTTCTTCTTCTTCGATAAACACCTGGATGTCGCCGTTGACGCCGTTGCGATGTCCGGCATTACCCTTGCCGGGTACGTTGACGACCATTCCCTCGGCAACGCCGGCAGGGATTTTTATCTCAACGACCTCATCGCCCTTCTCGACACCAGTACCGCCGCAGTGCTTGCACTTGTGCTTGACGACAGTGCCTTCGCCTCCACATGTGGGGCAGACGCCCTGTGTCTGCATCATGCCGAAAATGCTCTGCGTGGTATGGGTTATTACTCCGGAGCCATGACATGTAGGACAGCTTTCCGTTCCCGTTCCGTCTTCAGAGCCGGTGCCGTGACAGTGCGAACACTCCACGTCCTTACGCACCTTGAACTTCTTGGTAACTCCACGGGCAACTTCCTCGAGGCTCAACTTCACTTTCAGACGCAGGTCGTTGCCACGGTGCTGCTGCCTGGTCCTTGTGCCGCCGAAGCCTCCAAAGCCGGCGCGTCCTCCAAAGATGTCGCCGAACATGGAGAATATGTCGTCCATGTTCATGCTGGCTGCATTAAATCCGCCAAAGCCTCCCATGTTCGGTCCGTCAAAGCCAAACTGGTCATACTGCTGGCGCTTCTGCGGGTCGTGCAGCACGTCATAGGCTTCGGCAGCCTCCTTGAACTTCTCTTCAGCCTCCTTGTTGCCGGGGTTTCTGTCTGGATGGTACTTTATTGCTATGGTGCGATAGGCCTTCTTTATCTGGTCTTCGGTGGCATTCTTCTCAACGCCAAGCACCTCATAGTAGTCTCTTTTTTGTGCCATTGATAGTCAACTGTCAATTTATCTTATGTCATTCTTACTGTCCGACAGCCACCTTGGCATGGCGGATAACCTTGTCGTTAAGCGTATATCCGGCCTGCAGGCAGTCGATAACCTTGCCTTTCTTGTCGTCGCCCATTCCCGGCACCATGGCTACGGCCTCGTGCATGTCGGTGTCGAAGTCGGCATTGTCGGTTTCCATCTTCTTGACGCCAAGTCCCTCAAGGGCTTTCATGATTTTGTGGTATATCAGTTCCATGCCCTCGCGCAGCACCTGCGGATCGTCGGTTTTCGCACCGTTGTCTATAGCTCTCTCCATATCGTCTATCACTGGCAATATGGCCTGTACGGTTTTCTCGCCGCCGTTGAGTATCAGCTCTGCCTTTTCCTTCAGCGTGCGCTTGCGGTAGTTGTCGAATTCTGCCACCGAGCGCAGGAACTTGTCTTTCAGTTCTTCTATCTCTGCCTGAGCCTTCTCCAGAGGCGACTGCGTCTCCTCTTCGGCTTGCTGCTGCTCTTCGGCAGCAGCTTCCTCAGTCTGTTCTTCTTCAGCTGCATTTTCCAGGACTTCTTCCTCAGCAGCATTCTTCATTTCTTCTTCTATCATAGCCATATAGTTTTTTATATCACTACTGCAAATTCCGTGCCAACACTATGCATACATTTCTGCTTTCTTTTCCTTGATGGCTGCATCGTAGATGTAGTCGTCGTAGCTCATCAGCTTGTCGATGGTGCCCTTTGGTGTCAGCTCAATGATGCGGTCGGCCACGGTGTTGATGAATTCATGGTCGTGCGAGGCAAACAGGATGTTGCCCTTGAATGATATAAGGTTATTGTTGAAAGCCTGTATCGACTCCAGGTCCAGATGGTTCGTGGGCGTGTCAAGTATCAGGCAGTTAGCGTTCTTCAGCTGCATTCTGGCAATCATGCAGCGCATCTTCTCGCCACCGCTCAGCACATTGACGTGCTTCATGACGTCCTCTTCCTTGAAGAGCATTCTGCCGAGGAACGACTTCATGGTGACCTCATTGCCCGGGCCGAACTGCGAGAGCCAGTCCACGAGGTTCATCTCGCTCTGGAAGAATTCCGTGTTGTCAAGCGGCAGATATGCCGTAGTGATGGTCACTCCCCACTTATATGTACCTGCCTGAGCCTCACGGTTGCCGTTGATGATTTCAAACAGTGCGGTCATGGCCTTGGGGTTGTGCGACAGGAAGACCGTCTTCTGGCCCTTCTCAATGGTGAACGAAACGTTGTCGAAGAGCACGGTGCCGTCACTGTCGACAGCCTTCAGTCCTTCGACTTCAAGAATCTGAGTTCCAGGCTCGCGCTCCATGGAGAAGATGATGCCGGGATATTTTCGCGTCGATGGGGTGATTTCCTCCACGTTCAGCTTCTCAAGCATCTTCTTGCGCGATGTTGTCTGCTTCGACTTGGCCACATTGGCAGAGAAGCGGCGTATAAACTCTTCCAGCTGCTTGCGCTTTTCCTCTGCCTTCATCTTCTGGTTCTGCTGCTGACGCAGTGCCAGCTGCGACGACTCGTACCAGAACGAGTAGTTGCCTGAGAAGAGTGTAACCTTTCCAAAGTCGATGTCGACGGTCTGCGTAGACACGGCATCGAGGAAGTGACGGTCGTGACTGACCACGAGAACACACTGTTCCAGATTGGAAAGATATTCCTCCAGCCACTGCACGGTGTCAAGGTCAAGGTCGTTGGTAGGCTCGTCGAGCAACAGGTTGTCGGGATGGCCGAACAATGCCTTGGCCAGCATCACGCGCACCTTCTCATTGTTCGAAATCTCGCTCATCTGCTTATAGTGCTGAGCCTCCTGTACACCCAGGTTCTGCAACAGCTGTGCAGCCTCGCTCTCGGCCTCCCAGCCGTTCATTTCGGCAAAGGCCATCTCCAGCTCTGCGGCGCGGTTGCCGTCTTCTTCGCTCATTTCGTCCTTGCCATAGAGAGCCTCGCGCTCCTTCATGTTCTGCCATAATGGCTGATGGCCCATCAGCACAGTATTCATGACGGTGAACTCGTCGTACTTGAAGTGGTCCTGCTCCAACACCGACAAGCGCTCGCCGGGCTGCATCTCCACGGTACCCTTGTTGGGTTCCAGCTCGCCGCTGATGGCGCGAAGCAGCGTAGACTTGCCTGCGCCGTTAGCGCCTATGATGCCATAGATGTTACCACTGGTAAACTTCAGGTTTACGTCTTTGTAGAGTGTCTTCTTGCCAAACTGTATTGCAAGATTCGTGAGTGTTATCATTCTTCTTTATACCTTATTTATTATTGCGGCTGCAAAGGTAATCATTATTTGTCAACTAAAAAAACAAAACCTTGAAAAAGTAAGCATTCTGAAGCAATATGGCATCTTTCAAGAAAAAACTTTACATTTTTCCGTTTCAGAGGCTCTGAGATTTGCAAATTTGAAAACAAAACGGCAAATGAACGGAAAAATGGCTAAAATTTAGACATTTTGCTTTCGCATTGAAAATCAGGTATTTATGCGCAAAGCAGCAATTCCTGAAAGCGTCTGGAGAAATTATCTCTGCATGTTACGGAATTATCTCCGTAAGATAATTCCGTAACATGCATATCTAAGGCAGCAAAAAGGCATGAAAATCTGAAAACAAGAATGAAAAAAATTGCCATTTCTGCACAAAAGCCGCTGCTGTGTGCAAAAACAGTTGCGACAAGTGTCGATAATTTTCAGACAATTTGACACATCAAATGCAACCTATGGCAGGCATCCTCATTTTTCTGACTGATTTTTGCAGGCATGAAATTCAGGTAAAAAATATTTACCTATTTACTTTTACCGCTTTACAGCCTTGATGCATGCCCACTCACCGTCGGCAGTTGTATGTACAACGGTCAGCCCATGCTGGGCGACGGCTTCTTCAAGAATGCTGCAGTCGGCACGGAAGAAACCGCTGAGCAGCAGTGTCCCACCACGCTTCAAGACTCTTGCAAAATGAGCCATGTCAGCCTGCAGAATGTTGCGGTTGATATTGGCCATAACTACATCATAGTCAGCAGTTAACGACTCCGTCACCGAAGCATCGCCGCAAAGGCATGTCATACGCTCGTCGACGCCATTGATGACGGCGTTATGGCGGCTATTGTCGGCACTCCACTCGTCGATGTCGTAGGCAGTACAATGGCTGGCTCCCAGCTTCAGGGCTGCAATGGAGAGAATGCCCGTTCCACTGCCGCAGTCCAAGGCTTTTTTGCCTTCCAAGCCTTCTGCAAGCAGTTCGGCACACATCAGCCTGGTGGTTTCGTGAGTGCCTGTGCCGAAGGCTTGCCGGGCGTCAATTTCAATCATTATCGGTGTGGGCTGTTCTGGCAGATGGCGGCCGTCGTGAATGGTCAGCCGGCTGCCAATGACTATGGGCTGGAAGCCTTCCTGCTCCCACTGCTCGTTCCAGTCGCAGTCTGGGGCTTCGCCGACAGTATAGGAAATGCTGACGCCGCCGATGGGGAAGCCTGCTATCATGGCGTCTGTGGCTGCAGCGTCAAACAACTGCTGCTGAATGTATGCTGCAACCCCCGTTGCCGTTTCCTCGAAAGCCTCAAAGCCTGCCTCTCCGGCAAGGGCCATCAGCAGGTCGTTGGCATCGGGAGTCGATGGCGACAGAGTGAACTGAACTTCGTAATATTTCATAATGACATGTTAATAATATGTGCAAAATTACAAAAAATAGGGAAAAACCTACTATTTCTTAGGGTTTTTCCCTACTTTTGCAGAAAATAAGTCAATATTTTTGCACTGTGAAAATTTCTAATTTCGATACGATTATGAAAAACAGGACTCTGACATTTGTTTTAGGCTTAGTGATGTCTGCGCCACTTGCATCGTTTGCACAGGACGACGACATGTACTTCGTTCCTACCAAGGAAAACATTGCCCGCGAGGAAGCCGCATTCGGCATGCCAACGGGTACATACTATTCTGGTAGTCAGCGTTCCACGCGCGACTACAACCGCCGCTCATGGGATACGTCTATGACAAACGACAGCATCATAGACTTCTCTGCTGCACGCGGTGTTCTCAATGACAGCACGCTTGCGCTTCAGGACAACAACAATTATGAGTACACGCGCCGCATGAGCCGCTTCGACGACTACTCGCCGCAGCAGGCCTACTGGGACGGATACTACGACGGGCAGTGGGCTTCGCCATGGCACAGCAGCTGGTATTCCTGGTACGACCCCTGGTATTGGGATTCACCATGGTACTATGCCGGATGGCACGGCTGGTACTCTCCGTGGTACTATTCAGGCTGGTATTCACCGTGGCATTACGGATGGTATGGCGGCTATGGCTATCACGGCTACAGACACTATGGCGGAGCGCATTACGGCGGCTCCTGGGCAAGGAATGGCAGCTACCGCGGAGGCATTGGCGTAACCCACCACAAGTCTTCATCGTCTTCGCGCGGTTCTAACCTGGGCGGCTACAGGAGTCGCAGCTATCAGGGCGGCAGCAGCTACAGCTCGCCATCGCTGGGCGGCAGCAGGTCTTATTCCTACGGCAGCGGCTCGTCAGGCGGCAGCAGCTACGGTTCGTCGGGCGGCAGCAGCAGCTCGTCATCCTACGGCGGCTCTCGTTCCAGCTCGTCAGGCAGCAGCTCTTCCGGCGGCGGACGCTCAGTGGGCGGAGGCCACTACTATGGAGGACGTCGCTGAACAGCACATTATTATAATAATACGGTAAACCTTTAATCACAGGCTAATCATTATGAAGAAGATGTTATTGATGGCAGCTTCAGCGGTGATAACCGTAGCTGCATACGCACAACAGGCAGCCTCTGGCGACACTTACATGGCAGCAGGGATGGCAACCGAAGACTTGAACGGCACGGCGCGCTATGTCGGCATGGGCGGAGCCATGGAGGCTCTCGGAGCTGACATGTCGGTCATAGGCACTAACCCGGCAGGCATAGGAATGTTCCGCAAGAACCAGTTTGCCGGCGGCCTGAGCGTTATCAGCCAGTCGGACGGCAAGAGCTTTGGCGACGGCTCGAAGACCAATGCCTCGCTGGACCAGATGGGCATCGTGTTCTCTACACGCTCCGGCAAGCACAGCTTCCTGAACTTTGCATTCAACTACCACAAGAGCCGTAATTTCAACTACGTGCTGTCGGCAGCCAATGCCCTCAACGGATCGGCACAGAACAGCCAGACGGTGTTCAAGGACATGAACGGACTAATACCGAGCAACTTCTCCCTGCCCTACTCGCAGCTGGATGCCCTTTACATTAACAACATGAATACGAAAGAGGGTGTGCACGACCCGGTAACAGGACAGACGAACATCGTAAGCACGTCAGGCATCGTCGACTATGCTTTCGACCGCTATGAGTTTGACCGCGCACACACGGGATACATCGGAGAGTACGACTTCAACATTTCCGGAAACATCAACAACCGTGTGTACCTGGGTCTCACCGTTGGCATCGACGCCGTACACTACAAGGGATATAGCGAGTACTATGAGACTCTGAACGACGACAACTTCCGCCGCGACTATTTCCGCGACGTCCTGATAAGCGACAACCAGAAGATTACCGGCTACGGATACAATGTCAAGGCTGGCATCATCTTCCGTCCGCTGGCTGAATCGGCATTCCGCATCGGAGCTGCAATAGCCACGCCGACATTCTATAAGCTTACGCTTGACAACTACACTACCATCGGGACTAATGTCGACGAAAGCTCTGCCAACGAGGACTTCCGCTTCAACACTCCATGGAAATTCAACCTCTCCGTGGGACATACCATCGGCAATAAGCTTGCCCTCGGTGCCGTCTACGAGTATGCCGACTATTCTACGTGCGACATGCGTACCATCGACTCCTACAACTATGAATTCCAGGCTGAGGAGTCGTCGTCGGACCCGGCTATGAAGCGCCACATACAGAAGTCGCTCAACGGTGTTTCGACGCTGAAGCTGGGTGCTGAGCTGAAACCCGACAAGAACATCTCGCTGCGTGCAGGCTACAACTATGTGTCGTCAGCATACAAGAGCAGTGCCGTGAGAGACCAGACGCTGATGTCGCCGGGAGTATACTACGCATCAACAACCGACTATACCAACTGGGGCGACACCCATCGCTTCACGGCTGGCATAGGCTTCAACATCGAAAAGGTGCGCTTGGACTTTGCCTACCAGTATCAGACACGCAATGGCGACTTCTACCCGTTCATGAAAGACTACAGTGCCAGCTACTACGAGACTGACGCCAACGGCAATGAAACTGGAAACATCATTACTCTGCACAACAGCTGCGAACCGGTAAAGGTGAAGGACAATCGCCACCAGCTGCTGGCAACGTTCACGTATACATTCTGAAGATGGGGTTCCGCAACCCCTGCAAAAAAAGCGGACAATACAGGAACAACGATGATAAAGCAAAAAAGAGTGCAGCGACTAAAGTTCGCTACACTCTTTTAACCATAATGCACTTGAGGCATCCGACGGCATGCGCCAGTCGCCGCGTGGAGAAAGCGAAATGCTGCCCACCTTGGGACCGTCGGGAAGGCACGAACGCTTGAACTGCTGCGAGAAGAAACGGCGGCAGAATGTGGTGAGCCACTTCTTGATGGTGTCGTGGTCGTAAGTGCCGGCAAAGGCCTTTGAGGCAAGGAGGAAAATCTTTGTAGGACGGAAGCCATAGCGAATGAAATAATAGAGGAAGAAGTCGTGCAGCTGGTAGGGGCCTACAAGGTCTTCAGTCTTTTGCTTTATGTTGCCATGCTCATCGGCAGGGGTCAGCTCCGGTGATATTGGAGTGTGAATGACATCGATGAGCGTATCGCGCTGTTCGGCAAATGCCGGCAGCATGGCAATATATCTGATGATGTACTGTATAAGCGTCTTGGGAATTCCGGCATTCAGGCCATACATCGACATGTGGTCGCCATTGTAGGTTGCCCAGCCGAGGGCGAGTTCCGACAAGTCGCCTGTACCGACCACAAGTGCATTGAGCTTGTTGGCAAGGTCCATGAGAATCTGTGTGCGCTCGCGGGCCTGTGAATTCTCATAAGTCACGTCGTGCTTGGACTTGTCGTGGCCGATGTCCTCAAAGTGCTGGATGACTGCCTTTGCGATGGGGATTTCCATCTGGCTGATGCCAAGGGTGTGCATGAGCGCAGTGGCATTGTCGTGAGTGCGGTCAGTGGTGCCGAAGCCCGGCATGGTGACGCCAACAATGCCCTTGCGGTCGTAGCCTAAGCGATCGAAAGTGCGCACGCAGACAAGCAACGCAAGTGTAGAGTCCAAGCCGCCACTGATGCCTACGACAACGTTCTGGCAACTGGTATGCGTCAGACGCTTTGCAAGTCCGGCCACCTGGATGTTAAGAATTTCCTCGCACGTCGTTGCCATTTCCGCATCGGAAGGAATGAACGGCGTGGGGGTTATGTCGCGGCAGAGCGTGAAATGATGCTCGTTCTGCATGGGCTTGACGTCGACGACATTTGCCTGGGCATTACGCTGGGCATTGATGAACGTAGAGTTTGTATGGCGCTCGGTGCGCAGCAGTTCCACATCGATTTGAGCCGTCTTTATCTGAGGCTGTATTGAGAAGCGTTCGCCCTCGGCAAGCAACTTGCCATTCTCGAAAATCATGGCATTGCCGCCATAGACGACATCTTGGGTGGACTCGCCAAAGCCACACGACGAATAGACATAGCCACACATGGTACGCGCACTCTGCTGGGCTATCAGCGAGCAAAGATACTGGTGCTTGCCGATGAGTTCGTTGCTGGCAGAAAGGTTGAAGATGATGTCTGCACCGGCCATCGTCAGGTGATTGCTGGGCGGTATGGGTGCCCAGACGTCTTCACAAATTTCAATGCCGAACTTCACGCCGTCGCAGGTCTTGAAGACTTTTGGACTGCCGGAAATGGTTATCTGCGCCCCGGCAAGATAGATTTCCGTGTCGTTGACATCGAGGGCCGACGCAAACCAGCGCTTTTCGTAGAACTCTTTATAGTTGGGCAAATATGTCTTGGGAATGACGCCCAATATCGTTCCGCGCTGAATGACTGCTGCACAGTTCAGCAAGATTCCTCCGGCAAGCACGGGAAGTCCAACGATGGCTATCACGTCTAACTGGCGGGTAAAGTCGAGAAGCATGAGCAGTCCCTCCTCGGCTTTAGTGAGCAACAGCTGTTCCTTGAACAAGTCCTGGCATGAATAACCTGTCAGGCAGAGTTCTGGGAAACATACGATTTCTACAGATTCTGCCTCTGCAATGGCTATCAATCGTTCAATTTCCTGAACATTGTAGTCTACGTCTGCCACTTTCACTGCCGGCACTGCGGCTGCAACATTTACAAATCCGTACTTCATACTATCTATTTCTCTTATTACTCCTAATTATTAACTTTTCGGTATTCTCTTTCCTGTACGCACCTTCAACTTCCAGCCCTTCTCTTCTCACTCTTCACTTTGTACTTTCTGCTTCTCCGGGGATTAGAAGCGAAGAGTCGCCATAGCTGAGAAAACGGAAATCATTGGCAAGGGCATAATCGTAAATCAGACGCCACTGTCCTCTGACAAATGCACTTACAAGCAGCAGAAGTGTTGATTTGGGCTGATGGAAATTGGTTACTAACATGTTTACAACATGATAGGTATAGCCCGGGACAATGATTATCTGTGTTGACGAGTGCAATACCGACAGCGACTTCCTGTCCATCCAGCTGACAAGAGCCTGCAGTGCTTCGACGGAAGAAACATCCGCACCTGCATCATTATATGGCTCCCACTGGTCAACATGAAGACGGGTTTCTGAAATATCAGGTTCTGCCATGACCTTAAGTCCCATGTAGTAAAGGCTTTCGAGAGTGCGTACGCTCGTCGTGCCGACGGCTATTGCCTTTCCACCGTGCGCAATAAGCCGTTCGATGACATTCTTCCTGACGGCTATATACTCTGTGTGCATCTCATGGCCACTGATAGTGTCGCTCTTCACGGGGCGGAAAGTTCCTGCGCCAACGTGAAGAGTCAGCTCGGCACGCTCAATGCCATTGTCGTCAATCTGTTGCAAAACGGAGGGAGTAAAATGCAGGCCAGCAGTAGGCGCGGCGACACTACCCTTTATCTTGGAATAGACTGTCTGATAAGTGGTCTTGTCGCTCTCTTCGCTCTTTCTGTTCAAATATGGAGGAATGGGCAATTCGCCAACAGCATCAAGAATTTCTGCAAAAGACACTTCTTTTTGCAGCGACCACTGGAATTCCACCAACTGGCTTGTGCCATGCTCGCCAATGTGCCTTGCCTGGAGCTGCAGTTCTCTGCCTTTTATGGAAATAGTCCTTAAGAGCGCACCTTCCTTCCATTTCTTGGCATTGCCTATAAGACAAAGCCATTTGCACGTGTCCGTCGTCTGGAACATTTGTTCATAGTCTGACGGTGCAAATGGTTCAAGAAGGAATATTTCTATCAGGGCGCCTGTGTCTTTCTGGAAATGGAGACGAGCCTGTATCACCTTGGTATTGTTGAAAACCATTAATGCTCCATGTGGCAGATAGCTTGGCAGGCTTGAAAAAGAATCTTGTGAGATAACACCTTTATTATATATAAGTAGCTTAGAGGTGTCACGTTTCGCAACTGGATACTTGGCTATCCTGTCGTCTGTTAGTGGATAGTCATAGTCGCTAATATGTACATCATGCAGTTTCATGGCCACAAAGTTACGAAAAACGAGAGAAATACAAAAGGAAAGCCAGCTTTTCTTTTCATTTCCAAGCATTGGCTTTCCTGACTATCCGCGAAACTTGTTACGGTTTCGCGGAAAATGTTACCTCTTCATCTTCACTTGAGATTAGTTTTGAAGAACTCCTCCATCTTGTCGTAGGGTACGACGCCAGCTTCGTCATCATAAAGGTCAACATGCGAGGCGCCAGGGATGATGTAGAGTTCCTTGTTGCCCTCCTTTGCACTCTGCCCCTCAACGTGCTTTCCCGTCATGCGCTCAAAGGCATATTCGCTGAAGTAGCGGCTGTGGGCCTTCTCGCCATGGATAAGCAACACGGGTGTCTCAATCTCGTGCGCCCAGCAGAGCAGAGGCTGGTTGAGGAACGACTGACAGCCGATGACGTTCCAGCCGTCGGTCGAGTTGCCGCTGCGCTCGTGATAGCCTCTCTCGGTTTTGTAATAAGCATGGTAATCCTTCACAAACCACGGCACGTCCTCGGGCAGCGGATCGATGACGCCACCGGCCCGCTTGTAAGTACCCGTGCGGTAGTCCTCGGTGCGCTGGGCGGCGATGGCGCGGCGCTTCTCCATGCGCTGGGTCTGCGTGTCCTCGCTCTTGAAATAGCCCTCCACGTTCACCTTACTCATGTCGTACATCGTGGCGGCGACGGTGGCTTTTATGCGCGGGTCGATGGCAGCGGCGTTGACGGCCATGCCGCCGAAACCGCAGATGCCGATGATGCCGATGCGCTCAGGGTCAACGTTGTCGAGGTTAGAGAGGAAATCGACAGCCGCGAGGAAGTCCTCGGTGTTGATGTCGGGCGAAGCCATGCGACGGGGCGTGAACGACGGGTCGAAGGCGATGGTCAGGAATCCACGTTCCGCCATGCGCTGTGCATAGAGTCCGCTCGACTGCTCCTTCACGGCGCCAAACGGTCCTGAGACGGCGATGGCCGCCAACCTGCCCTCGGCCCCATTGGGCCAGTACATATCCGCCGCCAGTTCGATACCATACCTGTTGCGGAACGTCACCTTCCGATGCTCCACCTTGTCACTCTTCGGGAACTTCTTGTCCCATTCATGCGTCAAATTCAATGTCGTCATATTTTCTTCGTTTTGATGGTTACTCTCTTTTTGTGTACAGCCCATGAGCATCATGCCCATGAACGCTGCGAATAATAATGTATTTCTCATTTCACGTACTTTTTGCCGTTTTGAATTACAATCCCCTTCCGACCAGACTGTGCCACCGTACCTTGCAGCGTGTAACTATAATTACTTTTTGACGATTTACTATTTACAATTTTGCTGATGCCCGTAGGGTTGCTCACCGACAGCGTTACGCTGATATTACTCTCGCCTGCCTTGAGGAACGTCCTCAACTCACTCTCAGTAAGCCCGTCAATCTTGCCCAGCCGCGTGTAGCTCCATGAGTTGGTGCCGTAGAACATACAGATGTTGCTGCCGTTGTAAAGGACAATGTCGCCCAGCTGTGCATTCATCTGTTCGTTGCTCGTGGGCAACGAGAAGCCCAATGTTCCCCAAATCTCAAACCCTCCGCTGGAGTTCAGCGTCACCACAACAGGTGCTTCCTGCAGTTTCGCCGCCAGTTCCCGCGTAGCCGCGTTGTCAACCAGCGTAGCAGTCTTGGTTACGCCGCCGATGGTAATGTACATCTTTTGTGCCATAATCGTCGTATTTGCGAGCAGCAATGCTGCCCAAAACATCAAAAACCGCTTCATATCGTCTTGTATATAATCACGTCACAAAGGTACAACAAGAATTCCGCAACTCGGTTATACGGATTGCGGATAAAACTACCAAAATTACGGATTCTTTATTTCTTCTGCTGCTCGTTAAGAAATTCCGAGGGAGTCTGCCCCGTGACGTTCTTGAACATACGGGTGAAGTGCTGCGAATATTCGAAGCCGAGGTCGTCGGCCACCTGGGCAATGCTTCGGCCACTAAGAATCTGGTTCTTGGCACGGTGGATGACGAAACTACGGATATAGTCCTTGGGACTCTCGCCCAAGGCGCCACGCACGATGTCGCCAAAATAACCAGGCGACAGGCAGAGTTCGCTTGCACAATACTTCACGCTGGGAATACCGTCGGTGCGCTGACGGCCCTTGGCATAGTAGGCGATGAGTACCTGCTGGAAACGGGCCAAAAGGTCACTGCCCGATGACGATATCTCCTTAAACTGGCGAGCGTAGAAGCGCTTGCAGTAGTCGAGTATCAACTGGATATAGTCACGAACGATGTCATCCTGCGCATCGTCAGCATCGTTAGTCAGTTCCCTGCGGATATTCGCCATCAGTCCGGCCAGAATGTCCTTCTCTTGCGGATGTAGGAAGAGTGCCTCGTTGCTGTTGTACGAAAAAAAATGGTAGTCGCTGAGCCGCCGCTCTATCTCTGTGCCGTGGATGAATGCTGCATCGAACAGCAGCACCCAACCGTGATACTGCCGTCGCGTGCCGTCGTCGCGCTTGCCACCGATCTGCCCGGGCGAGAAGGCTATCAGCGAGCCGTCGCCCTCGCGGTAGGTGCCGATGCCGTAGGTCAAGTTCTCTGGGAACTCGCGTTGCAGGAAGATGCCGTAGCAGTTGATGCGGTTCAGCGAATGGCGAATCTCACCCACCTCGTCGTAATGGATAATGGCGACGTGGGGATGCAAGACCGGCACACCGATGTCGCGTGCGTAGTCGTTTGCCTCGTTGATGTACAGGTCGAGTTTCATTGAGTGTGCATCTACGCCTGCAAAATTACGAAAAATCTCCCACATATAGGCACCATGGAAGAAAGTTTTGGAATTTGTAAGATTTATTTTTTGCGAAGCTTTCCCATAGAAATCCAAAAAAAAATCTAATATTTTCGTCTGCAATCGCCGCGAATTGGAATAAATTGTGCAATTTTGCAGGCGTGTTCTCGAAAGAGATACAAGACATAGTAGGCTCGAACATCACCGAATTACCACCTCGCAGATAAAATGAGCCATAGACATCCATGATGGAGCGTGTGCGCTTTATGCGCAGGCGTTTCTGCGATGGATGTAGGTTGTGGTAAACCTCGGTGATGCGTAGATAATGTCTGCACATTTTTCGTTGGATTATTAATAACTCAGCCCTACGCAGTACGGTTAAGCGGAAAGAAATGAAGAAGGTATTTTTGTTATTCGCAATGGGAGTGATGTCCCTAAGCGCTTTTGCACAAAAGCAAGTGACTATTAAGGCAGGAACGATTGTTCCACTCCAGTCGGTGAAACAAGTTAAAGCTGCCGATGTTTCAGAAGGGCAGACCGTGGACTTCCAAGTCGTTCAGGATGTAAATATTGATGGCGTTTGTGTCATTCCGCGCGGTACTCTTGTGAAAGGAAAGGTAGCCGAAGCAAGAAAGAGTACAGTTGCAGGAACAAAAGGTCGTCTGGTCATCAATATCAACAGAATGAATTTGCCTGATGGCGAACCTGTTTTCTTTTCTAATACTGACGTAAGAGTGTATGGAAAGAACAGGACGCCACTTGCAGTCGTGACAGGCCTTCTCGTGTGGCCATGCATATTCATCCCTGGCTCTAAAGCTGTAATGCCCGCAGGATATGAAGTATTGGCTACTGTAGCGGCTAATACAACTGTAACAATCAAGTAAAATTTAACAAAAAGTTGAATTTTGTCCGCAACTACAAGAACAGGCTACCAATCTGATAGACCAATGCCGAAATGCACCATGCCAAAGTGGTTGTATATACTGCTGCAAGGCCGGCCCAACGCCATGAGCCACTCTCATGCCTGATGGCAACGATGGTGGCTATGCATGGGAAATAAATCAGGACAAAAAGCAGGAAGCAGTATGCGACAAGAGGAGAGAAATTGTAATCGCCACCATAGAGTACACCTATTGTTGAGGCAACTATTTCCTTCGCGCCCACACCAGCTATCAGGCTAACGTCAAGACGCCAGTCGAAGCCCTGAGGCAGGAACAAAGGTTCTATCAGCTTGCCGATGATACCAATGAAGCTCTCGTCCAACGAAGCAGCAACGCCACTGAAATTAAAATATCCCAATGCCCATACAATAATGGATGCAAAAAGTATGATGCCACCCATCTTCTTCAAGTATTGCTTGCCCTTCTCCCATGTGTGGCGGCCAATGGCCTTGGCTGTCGGGAAACGATAAGGCGGCAGTTCCATGACAAACGGCAGATCTTCGCCTTTGATGACATAGCGGCTGAGAATGCGAGAGACAATTACAGAAAGTATTATGCCCACCAGATACAAGGACATCATCACCATGCTTTGCCATGCTACAGGGAAGAAAGCGCCGGTAATCATTATGTATATCGGCAGACGCGCAGAACATGACATCAGCGGCAGTACAAGCATTGTTATCAGCCTCGAGCGCTGGCTTTCGATGGTGCGTGTAGCCATTACTGCCGGGACGTTACATCCAAAGCCCATTATGAGCGGTATGAACGACTTGCCATGAAGCCCCATGCCATGCATCAGCTTGTCCATTATGAACGATGCACGGGCCATGTAGCCAGAGTCTTCCATGAATGAGATAAAGGTGTACAGAATTAATATCTGCGGCAAGAATACGATTACCGCCCCTACTCCACCAATGACGCCATCAACGAGCAAGTCCTTCAATGGTCCGTCGGGCATGCTTCGTCCAATGAAATCGCCCAATGCCGAAACGCCTGCATCTATCCAGTCCATGGGGAACTGGCCAAGTGCGAATGTTGTCTCGAACATCAGGAACAACACAAAGAAAAATACAGGGAACCCAAGCCATCGGTGAGTTATCAGTGCATCCAGTCGATGTGTAGTCTTGTAAGTGTCGGTCTTGTCACCTATTTTGTAGCCAGTCTCCTGCAGTGCTCCACTGATAAAGCCGTATTTTGCATCCATAATGGCTGCTTCTGCATCCTCTCCAGTTTCCTCCAGCACGCGGCTGACAGCTACGTCACGTACCTTGATAATGTCCAAATAGTCTGGCAGTTCTTCTGCAAGCCGCTCAGCCTCTCTGTCTTTCTCAAGCAGCTTTATGGCAAGCCAGCGTGTAGAATAGCGCAAGCGCAGCAAATCATAGTTCTTCAGATAGTGTTGTATGTTCTCTATGCCATCCTCTATCTCATGTCCATGATTTATGTGAATGTGGCGGTATGTGTCTGTAGAGTCCTCGCGGCTCTCCACAACCCTCACCACTTCGCCGAGCAGATTTTCCAAGCCACGCCCTGTCTTGAATGACGTCGGAATCATTGGCAAGCCGAACAGCTTGCTAAGGCGGTCAATGTCAAGCCTGTCGCCTCTCTCCTCTATTTCATCGTACATGTTAAGCGCACAAACCACCCGAAGGTGCATATCCATCAGCTGAGTTGTGAGATAAAGATTGCGCTCCAGATTGGAAGTGTCGATAACATTTATGATTACGTCTGGCGTGTCATCGACAAGCTGCTTCCTCACATACAATTCTTCTGGAGAATAAGCCGTCAGCGAGTATGTCCCCGGCAAGTCTACGAGCTTTATCTTGTATCGTCCGAAATTAGTGTAGCCCTCTTTTGCATCTACCGTCACTCCGCTATAGTTTCCCACACGCTCATGCGCTCCGGAGGCAAAGTTGAAAAGAGAAGTCTTTCCGCAGTTGGGATTGCCGACCAGTGCCACATTCAAAGTCTGCACTTCGGCGTTTGCGTTAGCGGTCTCCACATCCTCTATTTCACTCAATGTACCAGAGCCGGTGCTTAAGTTTTGCGGCTTATTGCCGAAGTCAAGCAGCGGTTCTACGTCAATCATTGCCGCTTCCTGCCTTCTGAGACTGACTTCATAGCCCATAATACTATATTTCACCGGGTCTTGAAGTGGTGCATTCAGCTGGACAGTAACATGCTGTCCCTTAATGAAGCCCATTTCCAATATGCGCTTGCGAAAACCTCCATGTCCGCGCACTTTGAGTATGATAGCTTTCTGGCCTGTTTTTAATTCTGATAAAAACATTAAGACAATTTATTTTGTTGCAAAAGTAACAAATTATTTCCTAATGCTCAACAGTTTTCCGACAAATACCTAAAAATGATGATGCCCAAGGTTTATGCCTGAAAGTCAAAGATATCGCAGCAGCCTTTCGTAGGACAACCGGCTGCTATTATTCATCAGTTGTTCGGCAGCGTCGACATATTCACTGTCGAACAATTTGTCTTTCATAACCTGATTGACCACCCACTGTATACGCCCTACATGCTGGTCGCGCAGCTTCTGGTCGTCAGCCGCATTCTTTGGCATTGGATATTTGCTAAGCAGATAGAAACCGATACAGTCAGGTACAATCATCGAACGAACCATCGCCTGACGCTGGCGCTCAGAATAATGCTGCTGATAGAAAGGATAGTCGCTGCCCAAGTATTTGTCAAGACTAATTCCCAAATTGTTCCCTGCAACGACAATACTCTGGTCAAAGGATCCTATCTGAGTATAGATATGAGGCATTTCAAGCGTTGGCAGCTTTTTCTTCAGAATTTCAAAGGCATCGTTCATTTGCTCTGAAATGTCTGAAATGTCAGTATACTGTTCCTGAACATCAGCAATCAGCTGCTGCAAGACAGAGTCCTGGAAAAAGAAATAAAAGCGGTTGTTGATGTCCTCGTCATTGACATGTCCTATGTGCAGCATGTCTTCGATAAGTGTTCGCGTCTGCATAGGATAGACGGTGTTCATCTGCTGAAGAGCGGCATAGTCGCCGGCAGTCAGGAACAGAGCCTCAATGCGGTCGTAGCGCTCTATAGTCAGTTCACCGGCATCCGCCTGCTTGCCAGACGGCTTTAAACTCCATTGGCAGCCAATGCAAATGACCAGTATTAATGATATTATGTAGTAAGCGTTACGCACTGCTTTTCCTATTATTACAGAAGAGAAAATATATTATCTGTTAAAATACGCCGCAAAAGTACTAAAAAATATTTTTAATTCCAAATTTTAACCTAAAAAAGATAAATTTTTATTTATCCCAGCACCTTTATTCATAAAATAATGTGAAATTTGCATAAACACAAATAGCAATCATTTTATGAAGAAACTCACACTCTCACTGATAATTGCCATAAGCTGCTTCTGCACGGTTATGGCCACCAGCACACTGACAGTGACTGTAAGCAACCCCATGAAAGCCCCAAGGACCGACGTCCCAGTGGTCATCAGCCTTAAGAACTACGGCGACGTCCGCTCTGCTCTCGTCCAGCGTGGACAGGAGGAAATCCCATGCCAATTAGACGATTTAGACCAGGATGAGACGTTTGACGAGCTTTGCTTTCTGGTAAATATCGGCAAGCATGAAAAGCAGACCTACACCGTTACGCTGTCCGACAGCGGAGAGCCGCGCCAATATGCAGCAAGAGTCTATGCAGAAATGGTGATGGGCAACAAGAAAGTAAAGGAGAAGAACCGCCAGGATAATTTCATCGAGGCGATTACTGCACGTGGCGACTGTGCCTACAGCTACAATCTGCAGCATCATCATGGTGTAGACTTCGAAAGTGAGCTTAACGGCATCCGCATTTACTTCGATGCGCGCCAGACCCTTGATCTCTACGGCAAGTTCCAGAAACGCCTGGAACTGCAGGCTACCCAGTTCTACACCGATGACGCACAGAAAGCCCAAGGCTATGGCGACGACGTCCTATGGGTCGGCCAGACTTTCGGACTTGGTGCTTTCCGCGGCTGGAACGGCAGCGAGCCGACTCTTATCGAGCCTGTAAGGTCAAGGACGCAGAGAATTATTTCCTACGGTCCGCTGCGCACCATTGTTGAAGTCGTTGACCGCGGATGGAAAGCAGACACAGCTCTTCCGGCAGTCAATATGACTTTGCGCTACACCCAATATGCCGGCCACCGCGACACAGACGTCGACGTAATATTCAACCGCGATGTTACCGGCTACCGTTTCTCCACCGGCATCATCAATGTCAAAGGCTCGGAAGAATTTTCCGACTGCAAGGGACTGAGAGCCTGCTGGGGAACGGACTATCCTGCCACGGACACCGTCAAGTGGAAGCGTGAGACCGTCGGTCTGGCAGTTCTCGTACCGTCTGCCAACATTGCATCAGAAGAGCCTGCCAACAAGGATAACTATGCCTACGTGCTGAAAGTCAACGGCAGCCAGATGTCATATAAAGTCAGCTACTGCTCGGCCAATGAGACATTCGGATACCACACCGCCAAAGAATGGTTTGACTATCTGAAGGCCTGGCGCCGTGAAGCTGAGCAGCCCTTAGCAGTGAAAATCACGGAGTAGCCACCAGCCTGATTTTGCAGTCTTCGCGGACGACATACTCTTCGCAGAACAAATGTTCCAGGGCTTTGTCCAACTGCCAGTCCGGAACATGGATTTTCAGTAGTTCTGTCACATCATGATAATCGCCATTTGCAAGAATTGCGATTATCTGTCGCTCAACGTCTTCGACGGTCTTTCCGTCATGCTCTGTGTTGTTCCTGACACACACATCACACTGTCCGCACGGCTTGCCGACTTTTTCGCCAAAATACTCTAACAGAAGCTTCTGGCGGCAGGTGTCGTCGCTTTGTGCATACTTGACAAAGGCCTTGATGCGCTTCTCATACTGCTCAAGCCTGTCGTCATAGACTTCTTTGGACAGCCGCACGTTCTGCTTGTCTTCACGCCGCTGCAGGTAGCGAATCTGGGGAGCCTGCCGACGTGGGATAAAGCTGACCAGCCCACGGCGCGACAAAGCCTTCAGCGTCTCATGGACATAATCAGCCTGCAGCCCGGACTCAGAGGCAACAAGACTCTCGTCGATGAACTCATAGTCTGCAAACAGACCTCCATAGTTCCGCAAGAGTGCTATGATAACCCTGTCCTCGTCGGGCGTAACACTTTCCAGCCTGTAGAGAGACTCCCTGTTGACAAGGAAGCGCAGCCGTGCCTGATTGTCAGTTTCGTCGCTGTATTCCAGATAGCCTGCACGTTGCAATATCTGCAGTGCCGAATGCACACGAACCGGGAAATGGCCGAACTTCCTGCAAAAATCGTCAAGGCTGAAGTCGCGGCACACGCCATAGCCGTCACCCGTCGCAATCTGGAAATAGAAGGCAATGTCCTCATAGACATCTCTAACATAGTCTTTCTCAGGGAACGTCTCCCCTATCCGCTTCAGCAGTTTTGCCCGGTCGCTGTTGTTAAACAGCAGCACAGCCCTTGCCGGCTGCCCGTCGCGGCCTGCGCGTCCTGCCTCCTGAAAGTATGCCTCCAGCGAGTCCGGGCAGTCATAGTGCATCACCAAGCGCACGTTGGACTTGTCGATGCCCATGCCAAAGGCATTGGTAGCCACCATGATGGTGGTTCTTCCCGACTGCCAGTCACGCTGCCGGCGGTCTTTGTCGGCCGCTTCCAGCCCGGCATGATAGAATGTTGAGCTAAGTCCGGCCTCTTCGAGATAATGGCTTATTTCGCGCGCATGGCGGCGGCTTCGCACATAGACTATCGAAGAAGCATTGCAGTCGGAAAGCTGGCTGACGAGTTCGTAGAACTTGTTCTCTGTCTTGCAGACGATGTATGCCAGATTGCTTCTGGCAAACGACATCCTGAAGACATTGAATGCCTCGTCTGCCAAATTTCTTCCATTGGGTGCCTTCAGTGACAGCTTGTCCTGAATGTCATCCACGACTTCCGGAGTCGCCGTGGCAGTAAGTGCGAGCACGGGAACCTCAGGATGCAGTTCCCTGATCTTGGAGATTTCCAGATAAGACGGCCGGAAGTCATATCCCCACTGAGAGATGCAATGGGCTTCGTCAACGGTTATGAAGCTCACCTTCATGTGCGAGAGCTTCACTTTGAACAACTGGCTTCCCAACCGTTCCGGCGAGACATAGAGCAGCTTGGTGTGGCCAAGGATGCAGTTTTCCAGGACTCGCAGAATGTCGTCCTTCTGCATCCCTGTGTATATGGCCGATGCCATTATGCCGACTTGGCGCAGATGATGCACCTGGTCTTTCATCAGCGCTATCAGCGGAGTTATGACAATGCAGACGCCTTCCATGGCCAGTGCCGGCACCTGAAAGGTTATGCTCTTTCCGCCGCCGGTAGGCATCAGGCCCAGAGTGTCATGGCCAGAGAGGATGGACTTTATTATATCCTCCTGAATACCTCTGAAACCGTCGTAGCCCCAATACTCCTTCAGAAGTGTTTTGCAATAGTCGATAGTCACTTGTTAATTCTCTGAGGCCGAAGGTCTTATGTCTTCTATCTGGAGTTGCACTTCGCCACGCTTGAAAGTGTTTTCCTCGATGGTGTATACTATGTCAAACGAATGCTTCGACTTGATATACTTGGCCGCGGCACTTTGTCCGAAGGCGATGCCGTTGACAACCATCGCCGACTTTGAGTCTACAAGCTCCAGCTTTATGTGTTCCTGATGGCGCCCGACGACTTTTGACGTGCCATAGTCATAGACATTGCGCGTCATGAATATCGGCTTGGGATTTCCAGGACCGTGGGGAGCCAGCTTCTTGATGTCCGACAGGAGGCGCTTGGAAATATCGCGGAATTCCAGTTCAAAGTCAATGTCGAGAGTCTGCTGCGTCTGCTCAGGCAGGATGTGGTTGCTGACATACTCCTGAAACCTTCTGCGGAATTCGGGAATATTCTCCTGCTTCAGCGTCAGGCCAACGGCATAAGTGTGTCCGCCGAAGTTTTCCAGCAGGTCACGGCACGACTTTATTGCGTCGTAGATGTCGAAGCCGGCTACTGAGCGTGCCGACCCTGAGGCTACACCGTCGATGATCGTCAGCACTACCGTCGGTCTGTAGTACAATTCTGTTATGCGTGAGGCAACAATGCCCACAACGCCCTTCTTCCAACCGACGTCATAGAGAACTATCGACTTCTGGTGCTGCAGGCTTTCTATGCGAGCCATTATCTCGTTAGCCTCCTCGGTCATCTGCTTGTCGACGTCCTTACGCTGCTCGTTATACTCGTTTATGCGCTCTGCAATGGTCAGGGCATGCTTCATGTCGCGCTCCACGAGCAGCTCCACGGCCTCTATGCCGTTTTGCATGCGGCCGGAGGCATTTATGCGCGGACCTATCTTGAAAATGATGTCCGACATGGTCAGCTCCCTACCCGTCAGCCCGCAGATGTCGATAATAGCCTTCATTCCCGTCGAAGGACTCTGGTTCAACTGCTTGAGACCGTGAAATGCCAGAATGCGGTTCTCCCCTTCAATAGGCACCAGGTCGGCAGCTATCGACACTGCGCAGAAATCAAGCAGCGGAATGAGCCTGGAGAAAGGAATTCCGTTGTTCTTGGCAAATGCCTGCATAAGCTTAAAGCCTACCCCACAGCCGCAAAGATGCTTGAAGGGATAGGTAGAGTCGGTCCGCTTAGGGTTCAGGATTGCCACGGCTGGCGGCAGCTCATCATCAGGCACATGATGGTCGCAAATGATGAAGTCGACCCCACGCTCACGTGCATAGGCAATTTCGTCGACAGCCTTGATGCCACAGTCCAAGACTATTATCAGCTTCACGCCGGTTTCTGCTGCATGGTCTATGCTCTTCCTGCTGACACCATAGCCTTCTTCATAGCGGCTGGGAATATAATACTCTATATTCGAATAGAACTGCTGAAGGAACTTGTAGACCAAGGCCACGGCAGTGCATCCGTCAACATCATAGTCACCATAGACCATTATGCGTTCTTTTCTTCCCATAGCGTCGTTCAGACGGTCGACAGCCACGTCCATGTCGTTCATTAGGAACGGGTCTATCAGCTCGCTGAGCATCGGGCGAAAGAAGCGTTTGGCAGCACTCTCCGTCCTGATGCCTCTCTGTATCAGCAGAGAAGCCAGCACAGGACTCATGCCTATCTTTTCAGCCAAGTCGTTAGCTGCCTGCAGGTGTTCGGGTGAAGGTAGTTTGTAATTCCATTTAAATTGCATTTATATATTGTTTTATTATCTTCTGCTCGCACAAAAAAATGGAATGGCCGTTTGCGGACATACACATTTTTGCAAATTTACGGAAAAGTTGAAAGATAAGTCTTAACCTGCAGAGATTTTTAACAGATATTATATTTGTCGGAATTCTATCTGCATGTTACAAGATTATCTCTGCGTGTTACGAAATTATCTCTGCGTGTTACGAAATTATCTCTGCATGTTACGAAATTATCTCTGCATGTTACGAAATTATCTTACGAAGATAATTTTTTATCTCTGTGAGATAATTTTTTATCTCTGCATGTTACGAAGACATGCTATCTGGGCAGGCCCATGATGAAGCATACCGACTGCCATATCTGGCCAAGCAGCAGATAGAACAGCAGGAAAGGCGCACCAGCCGACAGGCCGTGGACTGCAGAATTATATACGTCGTCAGCCGCACGAAAGACGCCCGACACAAAGCCGTAGACCGCCGACAGCAGAATCATGCTGGAACACAGCATTGTCGGCAGGGCTGCCGAAAACGGCGACGGCCATATTCTGCCTGTGGCTGAAAGCAATATGGCATGGGGAACCACAGAAAGCAATAAGACCACGGCTATGATGACACACAAAAGAATTGCTGACAGGTAGGCTGCTCGCCGCTCAAGGAATGTCCCGGGCCTGTGCAGCATGCGGCTGTCCTTGGTGATGCCATAGGCTATGAAGAAAAGCAGCAGCCATACCAGCACCGGCGAAGCCATCATGCCGGCATATCCGCCAAGTAGGAAGCGCAGACCTTCGCCGGACAGCAACGAGCGCACCTCTGACGACGGGAATGCAGCAGAATAGAGCCATGAAAGAAATATCAAGGCCAGCTGGAAGCACAGCAGGAAGAGTGCTGCCGACGAAGGACGCAGTATGTGGAAACGGTGTTTCATCAGTCGGCATCAGGGACTAAGTTTTCCACGTCGATGATATGCAGCTCGATGGCTCTGACAACCAGTCGGGTTGCATTGACACTTTCGTTGCCGGGAAAGAGCTTGTGTACCAATTCGTTCTGCCGTTTCTCAAGGCTTTTCACACCAAAGGGCATGCCGCGCAGAGTGGAAATCTGGTCCTTTGTGTAGCCCAGTGCGAGATGCCGCAGAAAGCGCTCGTCATATTCGTCGATTTCGTAGTTTATCAGTGCCTCCTGACGGGCAATGTGCTTTGCGACTGAGCTTTTGAAGCGCTCGACAATCTTTGACAGTATCGGCTGGTTGAACACCAGCTGCCTGCCTTCAAGCACCGAAGTCACGTCACGGCGGGTCAGCATTTCGCCGCTCTTGAGGATGATGCCGTCGGCACCGGCGTCAAGAACATCAACCCACAGTTTCTCGTTGAGTATCTCGCCTGTGAAGATAAGCACTTTAACCTGCGAGTGCTTTTCCTTTGTCTGCCGGCACAGTTCCACGCCTATCGTTGTAGAGCCGCCAAGCCCCAAGTCCAGCAGCACAAGGTCGGGCAGCTGAGCGTCCATAAGCTTCCAATAGCCAGCTTCCGTGTCGGTAGTTCCAATGATTTCTGCCTCCGGAATGTCATTGTGTATGATGCCCTCGGTGCCTTTCAGCTCCAGAGGCACGTCTTCGACAATAATTACTTTAAACGGTTTCATTATATGTTGGTAATGTTAAGGTTACAATATTCTCGTTAACTGAAATTCCACAGCTGCGGCGATGACTGCCCTCGCCAATGTCGCGCAATATCTGCCTGCAGCGCAGGAAGTCTAACTGGGAAAGACTGCCGGAAAGGCTGCAGCTGAAGACAATGTAGCCGTTGTCTTTGGCTGAAGCCCTGACGTCTTCGGGCCTAATGATGTCCTCCAGATATTGCAGCAGGGTCTCGTCGGCCAACACTGGGTGCTGGCAGAATGTGGTGCGCCTGATGTTCAGCTTCACCTGTTCTGTCTGGCGAATAGCCTGAAGACTGAGGGTTGCATACAGGTCGCGGTAGTAGGCGGTTATCTCAGCAAGGGAAGTACGGTCGTTGCCGTCTATGGCCTGACGGATATACGTCGGATAGTACATTGTTTCATGCTTTAGCGTCGACAGGCAGTTGTCGAGGACGGCATTGACAACATGCAGCTTGTTCTCTTCTATTTCAAGGCGCCGCAGCTCGTCGTCAGCCATTTCTATTCTCGTCAGCTGTTCGCGCTCGCGGAAATATCTGTGCTGAAGGCGATGCCTGTAGTACAGAAGATAGTAGGCTGGCAATATCAGGGAGAAAATAATAATCAGAAGAATGACCGCAATTCGCTTGTTAACCTGCGACTGCTGCATCGTACGGCAATAGTCGGCCAGTGAACTGTCGGCAGACATTTCCTTGAATAGCAGGGTATACACCTTATTATTATATATATACCTCTGCCTGTCGTGCAATGCCAGCGACGCCACCGCACTGGTATTGCGGACGTTGAGCAGCGTATGGTAGTCGACGTCGACGCCTTCGTTGTACCAGATAACCTCAGGCGGTATCTGCGAAGCTGCGCCGACGCTCTGCAGAAGGGCATTGCCGCCAGGCACACTGCTCTTGTAGTAACGGTTTAGCAGGGCATAGCATGAGTCGGCATATCGGAGGGCTTTGTCGTATGAACCGTTGACGTTGCTGACGAATGCGGAGTCAGCATAGGCGCGCACAGTGGCGGTGCATGTCTGTGAATAGTCTGCAGAAGCCGCCTGGACGTCAGCGGCTGTTGACGACAGTGACGAACCTGCAGAAAGCAGGAACAACAGAAGCAGACGTATAATGCCGTGAGGCAGGCGGAACGAGAAAGTACTGCCCTTGCCAGGACTACTGTCTACCGTCAGCTGGCAGACATGGAACAGCGGACTCATCTTACGGTATTTCTCAATGATGCCGCGACAGTTGATAAGTCCGAAGCCATGTTCGCCGACGACTTTTCGCCTGAATATCTGCGACTGCTCTTCTTCTGTCATTCCCTTGCCGCTGTCGGAAACTGAGATTTCTACACTGTCTGCTGTGCTATGGGCAGAAACGGCCACTTCCCCACCCTTGCCGGTAAACTTTCTGGCATTGTCGGCCAGGGTGTTAATCATAAACAACGTAAGCACACGGTCGGCCTTCACAACCGCATCCGTAGGCGTGACCGTCAGTGATATGCCTTTTTGCTCGAAGCTGGGCTTGCTGCGACTGATCATGTCAAAGAGCGGCTGTAGGGGGAAACTCTCGATGTGGAGACTCAGCTCTCCCTGCCGCAACTGTATCCAATGGGTAAGGAAATCGTTTTCTTCGTTGATGCTGTCAGTAAGTTCGCGGATATACTGCAGGCGTTCTGCATTCTGCTCATCAGTTGAAAGCCCACTGTCATCAAGCTTGTCGGTCTCATGCTTGATCCTGTCTATCAAAGGCAGTATGCTGACGGCAAGAGAAACTTTGGCACGCTGGTCAACGTGACGGCGCATACTGTTCAGTACGCGGTCTTTTGCAACTTCTATGTCCTCTTGCTTCTTTTCTAAAATGTCATCCAGCGGACTATCATCTTTATGCCGCTTGTTGAGATAATTAAATAGCCAAAGCATCAACAGCAGCAGGACTATTGCCGCAATTACGGCATAAATCATCCAGTTCAGCTGCGAAACAGCCTCTTCCAAATGACCGGCACGAGCTTCCAGCTCGCGGTCTTGGCGCGTTTGTTCTTGCAGGCCAAGATATATCGTGCGGTTCTTGTCGCTGTTTTGCTTGTCGCCGATGGCTGCATAGGCTACTGACAGCTGCTCGCGGATACTTGCGACAAGGTCGGGAGCCTGGTTGATTATCGTATCAGAAAGGGCAAGCTCTAAATTCTCAAGGGCCTTAAGGTCGTCGCCCATGGCATGGTAGCAGGATGCCACAGTACGGTAGGCACCGGAAATCTGGTAAACGTCGCCATAGTCCTTAAACAACGACAATGCCTTCTCCGCCAAGGCCAGGCTGTCGGTATGTTCGGCCATGGCCTCTAAGGCTTGGGCCTCAAAATATGGATAGTCGCAGCGGCGGGCTATGGCAAGGCAGCGGTTAAGATAGTCCATCTCCTCCTCCATTATCTGCTGGGGACTTCCATCGGTAAGGATGCCGCCGGCACCGACATTGTAGAGGTAGTTCAGATATTGGGCTGTATCGCTGCGCACCACGTCAATTTCAAGATTACTCAATGCCTCGGCCGACTGGCGCTCCAAGCCTACATAATAATAATATGTGCTGTTGACAATGGCCAACTCGCTCTCGGCGTAGACAAGCCGTCGCTGCAGGCGAAGCGGAAGCTGGTCGCGCTCCTCGTTGATGCGGCTGAGGCAACTCATGGCACGTTCGCGGCACTCGTAGAACTCACGGTTGCGGGAACGACGCTGGCACAAGCGCATCTGCTGGACATAACAGACAAGCAGCTCTACCTGATTGTCTGTTATGTCTGGAATTTCATTCAGCAGCAGCTCTGCAGTGTCATAGTCCATCTTGGCCATGAAGACAAAAGCACGATTGTTGTCAAGCTCGGCTTCGTCATCAGGATGCTTAGACAGCGAAAACATTTGAGGACGCATCTGCTCACAACAATAAGCCTCTACAGAATCCAAGCTCCTGTAGTGGAATGCATATGCACGGTCGTTTAACTGCTGGAGCCTTGTGGATGGCTGGCTATGAAAGACATCGGAAAGACCACACATCCAAAGCAGCGCATTGACGGCAGCACTAAACGGAGGAAAGAGAAGATACAAAAAAAAAGCCATAAGAAGGAGCGACAAACATGCAATGCGCAAGCGATACCTTCTTATGGCTTTCATAAGTCTAATAAATACTTTAAGCGCGAGCCTTGGCAATATAACCGAGTGCTTCCTTGCACTTGTCGGTTACATACTGCCAGTCGCCAGCCTTTACCTTGTCAGAGGGGAACAGCTTGGAACCCATGCCAACGCAGAAGACACCGGCCTTGAACCAAGACTTGAGGTTCTCCTCTTCAGGAGCAACGCCGCCAGTAACCATTATCTTCGACCAAGGCATTGGAGCCATCAGACCCTTGATGAGGTTCGGACCAACCACGTCGCCGGGGAACACCTTGGTGAAGTCGCAACCGACCTCCTGTGCCTTGCCAATCTCTGACGGTGTGAGACAGCCAGGGCAGTATGTCACGCAACGACGGTTGCAGACGACTGCGATGTCGGGATTGAACAACGGACCAACAACGAAGTTGGCACCCAGCTGGATATACAGCGATGCCGTAGGAGCATCGACGACACTGCCGATGCCGAGTGCCAGCTCAGGACATTCCGTATTGACCCACTTTGACAGCTCACCGAATACCTCGTGAGCGAAGTCGCCACGGTTGGTGAACTCAAAGGCACGGACGCCACCCTCGTAGCAAGCCTTAATGACGTTCTTGCAAACTTCTACATCCTTGTGATAAAACACAGGAACCATCGGTGCTTCGGCAATCTTTGCCATCACCTGAAACTTATCAAATTTTGCCATTGTGTGAATTGATTTATTGATTTAGTGAAGAGTGAAGCTAACCATCGCCCCACTCTTCACTATTAACTTCTTTAGCGCTGTACTCGGCCATTTGCATTACCACCTGCCAAAGACTCTACCTCATCAACACCAACCAGGTTGAAGTCACCGTTGATGGTGTGCTTCAGAGCAGAAGCAGCGACAGCGAATTCAAGAGCCTCGCCCTGTGTCGGCTTTGTCAGCAGGCCATGGATAAGACCACCAGAGAAAGAGTCGCCACCACCAACGCGGTCGATAATCGGATTGATTTCGTAGCGCTTTGACTGATAGAACTCCTTACCGTCATAGATAAGGGCTTTCCAGCCGTTGAATGTAGCAGAGAACGACTCACGCAGAGTGGAAACAACATACTTGAAGCCAAATTCTTCACGCATCTGCTTGAAAATTCCCTCATAGCCGGCTGCATCTGTCTGACCGCCCTCTACGTCTGCATCAGGCTTGAAGCCTAAGCAGAGTTCTGCGTCTTCCTCGTTGCCAATGCAAACGTCAACATACTGCATGAGAGGACGCATGATGCTAATGGCTTTTTCTGATGTCCACAGCTTCTTGCGGAAGTTAAGGTCTACAGACACGGTAACACCATGACGCTTTGCAGCCTCACAAGCAAGCTTTGTCAGCTCGGCAGCCTTATCGCTAATGGCGGGAGTTATGCCTGACCAGTGGAACCAAGCAGCACCTTCCATGATTGCATCGAAGTCGAAATCTTTAGGATCAGCTTCGGCGATGGAACTGTGTGCGCGGTCGTAGATTACCTTTGAAGGACGCATAGAAGCACCGGTCTCTGCATAGTAAAGACCTACACGGTCGCCACCACGGGCAATGAAACGTGTATCAACACCATAACGGCGAAGAGCATTTACAGCAATCTGGCCAATCTCATGCTTTGGCAGCTTAGAAACAAAATAAGCCTCATGTCCATAGTTAGCAACGCTGACAGCAACGTTTGCTTCACCACCACCGGGGATGATGCGGAATGATTCACTCTGAATGAAACGGTCGTTTCCGTTAGGAGACAGGCGGAGCATAATCTCGCCTAAGGTTACAATTTTTGCCATTTGTTTTAGTATTACAAAGTAAATATTAAAGTAGTTGTTACTTTTGCAAAGATAAATATTTTTCCAAACATGAAATCAAAAAAACAGAAATATTTTTGCAATATTCCTGTTTTTTCAACTTTTAAAAGTTTTTAACGAAAAATCATCCGGCTTCTACAGCACTCTGTACCATCAGAGCGAACGACTCTTACACTGTAGTCCTTATCAGAAGTCTGCTCTCTAAAGAAAGAGAGGTCGTCGCCTGCATGTGCTTCTGCAACATAAGCAATCTCAAAACGCGAGACAGCATGACTGCGATACCAGTCTAACGGCCACAAATCCAACACGTGTTCTATATATTTCACGCTGTTGACGTGACCGTTAATGTCTACATCGCTATAGTTTGTGGTAATTGTGCGCAACAATTCGGCGCTGTCAGACATTTTCACTCTCCCACCTTTCTGTATTGGACACTCTTTGTCAGGAAAAATCCAATCCTCTATTGCGCCGTCATTGATTGAATAGATGTCAGTCGGCTGGCGTGTCTCGGTGTCAATCATTGCCCAGATGCTTCGCCCATATCCATATACTTTGCGCTCTGACGGAGATGCTGGAGACGCGGCACCGACTACGGCAAAATTTCGAGAAGTAAAATAGCGCATGGCGCTTTCCACCCACGTCTCTACATTGAACTTTGTATATTGCAGAGGCATTTCCGTCATTTCTATAGCCAGTCTCGAAAGCACCCATGAGCGTTTTATCTGCATGAGATACTTCATGCCAAAGCCGCGGTCAGTTGAGTGAAAATCTGCTGCATTCAGCATGTGATTACCCAAATGCCCCATAAAAAGCCGTCCACTGAAATCGCAGTGGAAAGGCTCTGCCATGAACTCGTAGCTGCCGACTTTATCCATGAACTTTCTCTCTTTCTTCAAGGAATTCGCTGACCTGCTCTTGCGTTCCACGAGTGACGGCGATGCGACCTGAACGGGTATACTGGAGAACACATCCGAAGTCGTTCAATGCATAATAAAGCGATATTATGTCTTCCGTGCGTCCGCTCTTCATCACGATGACGTATGTAGGGTTAACTTCTGTGATTTTAGCATCATGCCTGCGGATGGTACGGGAAATCTCTGGATTCTGAAGGACAAGGTCTGTCTGCAGCTTGTATAGTCCTGCTTCTCGGATAAACAGCTGGTCGTCTGTGAAATAATTAGCCTTCACAACATCTATCTTCTTCTCTATCTGCTTAGTGATTTTCTGAATCTGGTCTTCGTCGCTCCACGCCGTAATCGTATATTTGTGGACACCCTCAATGCTTGATGCTGACACATTCAGGCTCTCAATATTCACCTGGCGACGCGTGAAAACGGCAGTAATCTGATTAAGAATACCAGCAATGTTTTCCGAATAAACTAATAATGTATATAATTTCTTGTTTTCTTCCATAGCAATGGCAAATTATTCACTTTTCACTTAAACCTCCAGCATCATGTCATTGACATTCATTCCCGGCGGCGTCATTGGCAGCACGTTGTCGTCCTCAAGTATAGCACACTCAAGGATATACGGTCCTTTTGTATTCAGCATCTTCTCTATTGCCTTAGGAAGATCCTTGCGGTCAGTTACAGCCTCGTATGCTATTCCATAGCCCTTTGCTATCATCTCGTAGCATGGATTCATCATCTTGGTAAACGACTTTCGACGCAACCAGAACATGTCTTGCCACTGTCGGACATTACCCAGATAATTGTTGTTCAGCAAAATCATCTTTACAGGTGACTGTTGCTCCATTATTGTACCCAACTCTTCGATACACATCTGGAAACCGCCGTCACCCATGAAGCAACACACAGTACGGTCTGTTGCAAAAGTTGCGCCGATGGCTGCTGGCATGCCGTAGCCCATTGTTCCCAATCCGCCACTCGTACAAATGCTTCTCTTTTGCGGATATTTGAAATACCTGGTTGCAAACAGCTGGTTCTGTCCCACATCAGTCACGAGAACAGTGCCTTCCGGAGCTTGCTCTGCAACAGCATTCACTACTTCACCCATCAGCAGCGGTCCTTGCTGTGGGTGGATGGCTGGTTCTATGACTTTTTCGCGTTCCTTTGCATCCAAAGCCTTAAAAGAGTTGCGCCATTCCTCGTGTTTGGCGTCTTTAATCAATGCGGTGATAGCTGGGAGAGACTCCTTACAGTCGGCAACGACAGCAACATCAGTCTTAACATTCTTGTCTATCTCGCTTTTGTCGATGTCAAGATGTATAATCTTTGCCTGCTTGGCGTACGTCTTGAGGTTGCCAGTGACTCTGTCGCTGAAACGCATGCCAATAGCAATAAGAACATCACATTCCTGCTCCTTAAGATTAACGGCATAGTTGCCATGCATTCCCAGCATTCCTACGTTAAGATAGTGGTTTGAAGGAAGTGCACTCAGGCCGAGCATGGTACGCCCTGCAGGGATGTCGGCTTTCTCCAGAAATGCCTTAAGCTCCTCCTGGGCATTGCCAAGTTCCACGCCCTGTCCTACAAGTGCCAACGGACGCTTGGCATTGTTAATAAGCTCAGCGGCTTGTTTGACACAGTTTTCGTCAAGCTTAGGATAGGCCACATAAGAACGGACAAAATCGACTTTCTTTGGCTCCCACTCTATTTCCTCTACTTGGGCATTACGTGGAAAGTCAAGGACAACAGGACCAGGACGGCCGCTACGTGCAATATAGAAAGCACGGCTCACAGCCCATGCAATGTCTTCTGCATGACGTATCTGATAGCTCCATTTTGAGATAGGCTGGGCAACGCCAACAAGGTCGACCTCCTGAAAAGCATCAGTACCCAATGCTGAGATAGCCACCTGACCGGCAATAACCACCATTGGCGTGGAGTCCATCATTGCATCGGCAACTCCCGTAAGGGTGTTTGTGGCACCAGGGCCGCTTGTCACCAATGCAACGCCCACGTCGCCAGAAACCCTGGCATATCCCTCGGCAGCGTGAGTAGCGGCCTGCTCATGGCGCACAAGGATGTGGTCAAAGCACTTCTTTTCCCCTCGTGTATAGTCAAACAAAGCGTCATACACAGGCATTATGGCACCTCCGGGATAGCCGAAAATGGTCTTAACTCCCTCCGCCTGCAATGCCCTCATCAAGGCTTTTGCCCCTGTTATCTTTTCTTTCATTTCAAATCTTCTGACCTGTGATTTAATCAATAATTCTTATTCCTCCCTTATCAGCAGAAGCCACGCTTTGAGCATAGGCCCGCAAAGCCTTGCTGACAGTGCGGTTGCGCTTTAGCGGCTGCTGAGGACGTGCTGCCAACTCTTCGTCAGAGAGCTTTACATTTATCTTTCGTGTAGGTATATCTATCTCTATGATGTCGCCATCTTTTATTTTTCCTATATTTCCACCCGAAGCTGCCTCTGGCGAAATATGACCTATACTTAATCCTGACGTACCTCCAGAGAAGCGTCCGTCAGTAATCAAGGCACATTCCTTTCCCATGTGCATACTCTTGATGTATGACGTTGGGTAAAGCATTTCCTGCATGCCAGGTCCGCCCTTTGGCCCCTCATGCGTAATTACCACACAGTCGCCTTTCTTGACCTTGCCACCGAGAATTCCCTCGCAGGCATCTTCCTGAGAGTCGAAGACGACAGCCGGGCCTTCGAAATGCCACAGCCCTTCGTCAACGCCGGCTGTCTTGACGACACAGCCGTCCTGGGCAATATTGCCGAACAGCACGGCCAGTCCGCCATCTTTGGTGTAGGCGTGTTCCACATCACGTATGCAGCCGTTAGCCCTGTCTGTATCAAGCGTACCCCACTGTTCGCTTTGGCTTCCCATCCTCGTGGAGAAACGATTGCCGGGCGCACTCTGATAGATACGGTTCGCTTCAGCATCAACATCACCGTCAACAATGCTATACTTGCGCATAGCCTCTTCAATGGTCATGCCGTCAACACGCGGTGCATTGCCGTCAATCAGTCCGCTCTTGTACAGCTCGTTCATGATGCCGAGAATTCCGCCGGCACGATTGCATTCCTGCACACTGTACTTCTGCGTATTGGGAGCAAGCTTGCAAAGACAAGGAGTCTTGCGGCTCAATGCATCAATGTCTTTTATGGAAAATTCTGCCCCAGCCTCTTGCGCTACAGCCAGCAGATGGAGCACGGTGTTTGTGCTGCCGCCCATGGCAATGTCCAGCGTCATGGCATTCAAGAATGCTGCGCGAGTGGCAATACTCCTTGGCAGGACACTTTCGTCGCCATCCTGATAATATGCAAAGGCATTCTTGACAACCTGGCGTGCTGCCTGCCGGAACAGTTCTATACGATTTGTGTGGGTTGCCAGAATTGTTCCGTTTCCGGGCAATGACAGTCCGATGGCTTCTGTCAGCGAGTTCATGGAGTTGGCGGTAAACATTCCGGAGCAGGAGCCACACCCAGGGCAGGCGCAGCGTTCCAGCTCATTTATGTCTTCATCAGTCACCGAGGGGTCAGCTCCCTTTATCATTGCCGTAATAAGGTCAGCGTTCTCGCCGCGCCAACGTCCTGCCTCCATGGGGCCGCCCGAACAGAACACAGTTGGAATGTTCAGGCGCATTGATGCCATCAGCATTCCTGGCGTAACCTTGTCGCAGTTAGAGATGCAAATCATGGCGTCAGCCTTATGGGCATTGACCATGTATTCCACAGAGTCGGCAATGATGTCACGGCTTGGCAGTGAATACAGCATACCGTCATGGCCCATAGCTATACCATCGTCGATGGCTATGGTGTTGAACTCTGCCGCATAACAGCCCATCTTTTCTATTTCCTCACGAACTATCTGCCCTATCTCATGCAAATGAGTGTGACCCGGAACAAACTGGGTGAAAGAATTGACGATAGCAATAATCGGCTTGCCGAACTGCTCCTGTTTCATACCTGTGGCAACCCATAAGGCACGGGCACCAGCCATTCGTCTACCTTCGGTGCATACCGAACTGCGCAGCTGATTTTTATAATTCATAATTCGTTTAGTCTTTGTCATGATATTTTGGGCAGCAAAGTTACGCCATTTTCATCTAAACGCCAACAAAAAAGGAATATTTTTCCAAAACGAATACGAAAAGATGACCTTGTCGGTGTTAAAAAAAACAACTTCGTTGTAAAAAATCACAAAAACGCGTCTACACTATTTTAAATAAGGTGTCGTTTCCTCATTTTATCCTTACATTTGCACAAAAATAATTAAGAACACAAAACTACTATTTATCATGATTAGGAAAATTTTTTTTCTTTCATTTGTCTTGTCTGCTTCCTTGTCTGCATTCTCACAGACAGCCAACATGCAAGACCGCGGCCTATGGGGTTCGATAGCCGTTGCTCCCAGCTCCGGGGCAATCAACCTGGGCGACTACCAGCAGGCCAACGGCAAAGTGTTGCTGACATGGCGCATGCTGCCTGGTGACGACGAGAACACTGCATTCAGCCTGTGGCGCAAGATGGGCGACAACGGCAACTGGACATGCTTGAACGATCGTTTCAAGTTAGGCAAAGAGACTTCTGCCATCAAGGCCACGAACTACCAGCACGACGCATTGACAAATATTACCGGCGACCTTCACTATCGCCTGACATACTTCGGTGCAAAGAACTGCGACGAATACATTGGTGAATACACTATGAAGAAGGAGCAGGCCCAAAGCAAGCTGCCATACATTGAGATAGCCCTGCAGCCCACTGACGACTGTTCTGACTATCCCGCCGAGTTCAAGTATCAGGCCAACGACATGTCGGTGGGCGACCTTGACGGCGACGGACAGATGGAAATCGTCGTGAAGCGCCTGCTGACCGTCTACGACAGCAATGGCAACATCACGGCAACCAGCGAAGGCGCTGCTGACACCGACAAGAGGGCACGCCACATTGCAATCTTCGACGCATACAAGCTTGACGGCACATTCATGTGGCGCGTGAAGTCCGGCCCGAACATCATCGCAGGCAACTCCATAAACTTTGCCGTTGCCGACCTTGACGGTGACGGATGTGCCGAAGTGGTGACAAAGACCGGCGAAGGAACTGTCTTCGGCGACGGATATGAGATTCCCGACACCGACGGCGACGGAAAGGTTGACTATCGCGACGTCTGGCCTGCAGGCCATTACACCGGCGACGGCCCGAAGGGCTATGGAGGTCCGGAATTCTTCTCCGTCATCGACGGCAAGACCGGCCGCGAGCTGGCACGTGCAAACTTCATATGCCGCGGCACCGAGGGCGAAACTCCTGCGCAGATGGCTGCCAACTGGGAAGCCAACGACTGGAAATGGGACCCGCGCACAAAGAAGTACCAGTGGAAGCTGGCCAACTCCCTGCGCCTCGGCGTAGCACATTTCAAGGCCGGCAAAGGCTTGCAGATATTCCTTGGCCGCGGCGTCTATGGCCGCACAATCGTAGAGGGATGGCAGTATAACGGCGAAGGCCAGGAGATGACACGTCTCTGGAAGCTGGACACCGATACCGCCGGCGGAACAGACAAGAACAAGGACGGCAAGGCCAACAGCGCCTATGCCGGACAGGGTAACCACGCCTTCAATGTTGCCGACCTCGACGGCGACGGACTCGACGAAGTCATGTATGGCTCTTGCGCATGGGACAACGACGGCACTGGACTCTGGACCACAGGCCTCGGACACGGCGACGCCAACCACGTCGGCGTGTTCCAGAAAGGCTATGAGGGACTGCAGGTCTACCACTGCCTCGAGAACGGAAAAACCGAGGTTGCACTGCATGACGGCAAGACAGGCAGGACTATCTGGTCCATCGTTTCTACTGAAGACAACGACCAAGGGCGCTGCATGGTTGCCGACGTAGACCCCAACTCTCCGGGATGCGAATTCTGGAAATACGGCAACGAACTCTACACCCAGAACGGCAAGGAACTGTCTTACGACGGCACTCGCGCCAAGGAGACATCTGCCAATGCTGGCATCTGGTTCGACGGCACACTCATCCGCCAGATGATTAACGAAGGAATCATCAACAGCCACATGTATGGCCGCACTTTCACGATGTACCGTTACAGCATATCATTCAACAACTCGACAAAATCTAATCCAGGATGGTATGGCGACATGCTCGGCGACTGGCGCGAAGAGGTCATAGTGCCTGACGCCACAAAGCTGGCAAACATCAAGCTGTTCTCAACATGGTATCCCACGGAGCATCGCATACCCTGGCTTATGACAGACCATACCTACTACATGCAGTGCATACACGAGCAGGTGGGCTACAACCAGCCGACAAACGTAGGCTACTATCTGGGCAGCGAGTACACCAGCGATGCTGACATCTGGGCAGCCGCCAACAATGCCGACGCTGCCATCCGCGAGCTGGAGACCACTACGGAAATCAAGACCATTACGCCGGCAGCAGCCACTGTTGGCAATAACGGATATTATAATCTGATGGGCCAGAAAGTTGCCAACCCACAGAACGGCGCCATCTACATCCACAATGGCAAGAAGATCGTGAAAAAGTAATTCCCAGAATTACGACACATCTGCCTATAGGACAATAATAGCAAGGCAAGCCACTTTGACAGCTTAATAATCCATGCTGTTCAAGTGGCTTGTTTTTTTTGTGTCTTTTATTGGCTGTTGTAACATGCAGAGATAAAAAATTATCTCCGTAAGATAAAAAATTATCTTCGTAAGATAATTTCGTAACATGCAGAGATAATTTCATAACCCTACGAAACACTCTCCATAAATGATTGTAAAATTACTAAAACTATATAACTTTCCATTCAAAACCGCTTGCTTTTCACAATTTATTCGTAACTTTGCGATGTTAATTAACGCTGAAATGAAACTATACTCTATATTATATATAAATAAGGTGTAAGGTGAACTACGAAGAATTACTCGCTGCACGCAGCGCAAAGAAACCCCAAAAGACAAAGCTGCCCATCGGAAGCTTCTACAGAGAGCAACAAGACGGCAAATGGAGGAGTTTTATTGACATTGACACTGCCCTGAACCAGAACATTGTCTTTTCAAAAAGTCTGCAGGCTGAATGCAATGACAATGTAACTCTGGCCAGCACTCATCAGATTCATTTCTCCCCCGTCACCGACAGCCAGGGAGACATCATCAGACTTGAACTCGAACAGGGGACTTTCCTGCCACTGGAACAGCTGTTGGCCGAAAGCCCGGCAATAGTAGCCCACCCGACATTCATTGACAGCGTCATGTCGTCGCTGGTTGACATTACGACTTATCTTCACGACAGAAACATACGTCATCTGTGCTTCTCGCCATCAACGGTGTTCATAAGGAAAGGCACTCAGACGGCTATGCTGCTCTCACACGGGTCGTACTATGAAAATCTCTCCGACCTTGAGGCTTTCTTTGGAAACGACGCCAAATACGTTGCCCCTGAGGTGCTTACAGGAGGAACCATTGACGACAAGAGTGATGTCTATTCGCTTGGAAAGTTCATGGAAAGTCTATTCGACGGAGACATGCCACGCGAATACCGAGCCGTAGCCAGCAAGGCCACGTCGGAGAAGCCTGAAGACAGATACAACACCCCTGCCGACATGCTGAAAGCACTGAAGAGAAAGAGAGAAACTTTCAGAATGATGGTGTTCTTCTTGGCTGCCCTTGCTCTGTCGGCATTGATAATATGGGCTTATTTCGATGCCTTCCCGGAAACCACAACGGTAGAATATGTCAAGCCAGTGCCAAGGCAGGCCACAGACGACCTGATAGACGACGGTTTCGACCCCAGCGAACTGGGAGTGATGTCTGCCGACTCTGTGCGTAATGAAGAGGCCGAAATACAGCGCACCTATCAGGCCAAGGCTGAGGAGATTTTCCGCAAGAAATACGAGGCCGAGGCAGACCGCATTCTATCAAAAATATACAATACCGGATACATGAGTAATAGCGAGAAGAAGTTCATGACCGAAAGCGAAAGCACAATACAGGAACTGATGAAGGTGCAGCAGCAGCTGACCGACGAGACTAACCTGGAACCCACACGCGCTCAGGTTATAGCCTCGGACATCATAGAGCGACTGACGGAACAGAAAAAGAAGCAGATAGGAAGCACCAACAGCAGAGGCGTGCAGACTGGAGAATAAACAACAAAAGTGTCAAACATAAAAAAACAAAGAACATGAGATCAAGAACAGCAATATGGTTTGAGTGCAAGATTGCATACGAAAAAACCGGCGACGACGGACTGCAGAAAAAAGCCAGCGAGAGCTACGTAGTCGACGCCCTGTCATTCACGGAGGCCGAGAAAAGAATTATGGAGGAAATGTCGAGCTACATCAGCGGAGAATTCGACATCAAGGACATAAAGATTGCGCCCTACAAGGAAATCTTCTTCAGCGATGAGGAGATGGCAGACAAGTGGTATAAGGCTAAGCTTCAGTTTATCACCATCGACGAAAAGACCGAAAAGGAAAAAAAGAGCAATGTCAACTATCTGGTGCAGGCCGGCACGCTGAACGGCGCCGTGAAGAACATCGACTCCGTGATGGGCGGCACCATGATAGACTATGTCATTGCTGCCATAGCCGAAACAACGCTCATGGACGTTTTTGAATACAAGAAGGAAGAGAAAGACGACAAACCTGAATTTGAGCAGTAGAAATGTACGATGTTGTAAAAAACCTTGAAGAGGTGCTTGCCAGTTTGCCACCGGGCGTACAACTGGTGGCAATAAGCAAATACCATCCTAAAGAATACATAGAGGCAGCATACGCTAAGGGACAGCGGCTGTTTGGAGAAAGCCACGAACAGGAACTGCGCCAGAAGCACATTGACCTTCCCAAGGACATCAGATGGCATTTCATCGGCCATCTGCAGACCAACAAGGCAAAATACATCGTGCCGTATGTTTCTATGATTGAGGCCGTTGACTCGTTAAAGCTCTTGCAGGAGATTAACAAGCAGGCGGCCAAGGTGGGAAGGACAATAGACGTGCTTCTGGAACTACATATTGCGCAGGAAGACACAAAATACGGCATGACTCCCGATGAGGTCTGCAGACTTTTGGACGATGAGGAGTGGAGGCAAATGGAGAACGTACGGATATGCGGCCTGATGATGATGGCATCGAACATCGACGACAGGCAGCAAATAGCCCGAGAATTTGCCACTGCCAACAAACTGTTCAACGACATCAAGGCAAAATACTTCAAGGGCGACGAGTATTTCCGATGCAAGTCGTGGGGAATGAGCGACGACTACGACATCGCCTGTGCCGAAGGCAGCAATATGGTAAGGATAGGAACAAAAATATTCGGTCCAAGAATATACTGAAATTATTTTGTAAGAATATTAACATTTTCGATTAAAAAAAGTCGAAAATGTTTTTTTGTTGCGACAAAAAACACTATCTTTGCAATCATTAGACCGATAATTACGGAATTTATAACTAATCTAAAAATATTAACTACTTATGTCACAAATTTCTGGACGCATTTCCCAGATAATCGGCCCTGTCATCGACGTATACTTTAATACGGAAGGACTTGATGCTGAGAAAGTACTCCCTAAGATTCACGAGTCTTTGTCCGTAGAGCGCCCTAACGGCACGCCTCTGATTGTCGAAGTGCAGCAGCACATCGGAGAAGACACCGTGCGCTGCGTTGCCATGGACAACACGGACGGGCTGCAGCGCGGTTTGGAAGTGAAGCCGTCTGGCTCCCCTATCCTGATGCCTGCCGGCGAGCAAATCAAGGGCCGCATGCTCAACGTCATCGGCCAGCCTATCGACGGCATGAAGCAGCTCGACATGAAAGGAGCCTACCCCATTCACCGTCAGGCTCCGAAGTTTGAAGAGCTGTCTACCACTAAAGAAGTATTGGCAACGGGCATAAAGGTTATCGACTTGCTGGAGCCATACCTGAAAGGCGGAAAAATCGGCCTCTTTGGCGGTGCTGGTGTCGGTAAGACCGTGCTTATCATGGAGCTTATCAACAACATTGCAAAAGGACACAACGGTTTCTCTGTCTTTGCCGGTGTGGGAGAACGTACACGTGAGGGCAACGACCTCATACGCGAGATGATTGAGTCGGGCGTAATACGCTACGGTGAAAAGTTCCGCAAGGCAATGGACGAAGGCAAGTGGGACCTGTCGCTCGTCGACCCGGAAGAACTCAAGAAGTCGCAGGCGACACTTGTCTATGGACAGATGAATGAGCCGCCAGGCGCACGCGCATCTGTGGCATTGTCAGGACTGACCGTTGCAGAGGGCTTCCGCGACGGCGGAGGCAAGGACGGAGGCGCTGCCGATATTCTGTTCTTTATCGACAACATCTTCCGCTTCACACAGGCAGGCTCAGAGGTGTCCGCCTTGCTGGGACGAATGCCGTCGGCCGTGGGCTACCAGCCAACTCTGGCGTCGGAAATGGGTGCCATGCAGGAGAGAATCACTTCTACGAAGTCCGGCTCCATTACATCAGTACAGGCTGTATATGTGCCTGCTGACGACTTGACAGACCCTGCTCCGGCAACAACGTTCACCCATCTGGACGCAACAACGGTGCTTGACAGAAAAATTGCCGAGTTAGGCATTTATCCTGCCGTCGATCCGCTTGGCTCCACTTCACGTATCCTGGACCCGCTGGTTGTTGGCAAGGAACACTATCAGTGCGCCCAGCGCGTCAAGGAAATACTGCAGCGTTACAAAGAACTCCAAGACATCATCGCCATTCTCGGTATGGACGAACTGTCCGACGAGGACAAGCTGACCGTGAATCGCGCACGCCGCGTGCAGCGCTTCCTGTCGCAGCCCTTCTCTGTGGCAGAGCAGTTCACCGGCCTGCCAGGCGTCATGGTGCCTATCGAGGAAACCATCAAGGGCTTCAATGCCATTCTCGACGGCGAGGTCGATGATCTGCCGGAACAGGCATTCCTTAACGTGGGAACCATCGAGGACGCCAAGGCTAAGGCAAAGAAACTGCTGGAGGCTGCAAAAGGCTAAATGGAGGACAGTTGGACCTTTTCACTTTTTGACGATATTACTATCTGACATATCTGTAACTTGGCTGTTGAAAAGCCAGATTGAAAGTAGAAATTGGTAAATTGTAAAATTTAGATTATGCTGAAGTTAAAGATAGTTTCGCCAGAGCGTATTGAATATAATGGTGAGGTCGTGAGCGTTCTTGTTCCTGGCACACAGGGACAGTTCGAAATACTCGTAGACCACGCACCGATTATTTCCACTCTGGAAAAAGGAGTGGTAGAGTACGCACTCCCAAAGGGAGATAAAGTTCAGCTGCCAATATTGGGAGGTTTTGTGGAAGTACAACAGAACGTTGTTTCGCTCTGCATAGAAGTTAATGAATAAAACGACAGCCGGTGGAGAGTCCTATATATAATAATAAGTTGGGAATAATGGCCAAGCTGTTTCTGGCAAGCAGCCTCTTCAGGCTGTTCATGGCAGCGGCAGCCATGCTGGCATTTTGCGTGGCTATGAGCGACAGTCTGACAGCCATAAAATGGTTTGCCATTGTCTTTATCGTATTCTATGTTATTACTCTCGCTTTCGACGCTTTATTCTTTGCAATAGTAAGTAAACAAGTAAAATAAAAATGAGAAAACTTTGGACTGTATTTCTTTTTATGGCTCTCGCCTGCCTGTCATTTCCGCTGCATGCTGAGGAGAAAGAAGGTGGAGTGAACCTGAAAGAGATATTGTTTGGTCATGTTCAGGATGCATACATGTGGCATGTCACCGACATTGGGGGCAAGCCTGTTATCATCCATCTTCCCATGATATTCTACTCGCAGAATTCTGGCTTCCACGTGTTCTGCTCCTCACAGTTTGAACATGAGCCGGATGCGGAACTGCTGCGCGCAGGCAGCGGCTCTGCAGAAGGTTTTTATATTCAGGGAGCCGAGGATGAGAAAGGCCAGATTGTCGAGCGGATAGGAGACTCGCTGGTGCCAGTATGCTTTGACATATCGATAACCAAGACGGTTGCCGTGCTGTTCATCAATGCAATACTGCTTGTATGTTGCATCCTTGCTGCTGCACGCTGGTGCAAGCGTCACAAGGTGGACGACCCGGCTCCAAAGGGCTTCGTTGGCCTTGTCCACATGTTCGTGATGTCTGTATATACGGATATGATTAAGCCGTCGTTAGGCAATGAGGCACCAAAATACGCCCCCTACTTGATGACCTGCTTCTTCTTTATCTTCATTTCGAATATCATGGGCGTAATGCCATTCCCACCAGGCGGAGGAAACCTGACAGGCAACATCACATGCACAATGTTCCTGGCTCTGTGTACATTCCTTATAGTAAACATTACGGGAACAAAAGCATATTGGAAAGAGATTTTCTGGGGCGACGTGCCTATGTGGCTCAAATTCCCAGTGCCTCTGATGCCATTCATTGAGTTCTTTGGAATATTCACAAAGCCAATAGCCCTGATGATTCGTCTTTTCGCCAACATGCTTGCGGGACACGTGATTGCCATCTCGCTGTCGTGCATAATATTCATAATGTTTGCATTAGGCGGAGTGATGGGAAATGTACTTGGCTCCGTAATGACCCCGGTTAGCGTCTTCCTCAGCATCTTCATGATGCTGCTTGAAGTGCTGGTATGCTACATTCAGGCCATGGTGTTTACAATGCTTTCCGCAGTGTTCATCTCAATGTCGCACGTGAAGGAGCATCATGCATAACCAGAACAACAGACTGCTTAATTAGGCAGAGAAACAAAACAAAAGGATACAAGATAATTAAATATTAACAATTAAAACATTAAAACTATGATTTCATTATTATTAGCAGCAGATGCACTCGCAAAGCTCGGTGCTACTGTAGGTGGTGGTTTGGCAGTTATCGGTGCTGGTATCGGCATCGGCCGTATCGGTGGACAGGCAATGGACGCTATGGCTCGTCAGCCGGAGAAGATGGGCGGACTGCAGAGTTCGATGATTCTGGCTGCCGCTCTTGTTGAGGGTGCCACTTTCCTGGCATTGGTGATTTCTATTCTGGCACTGTTCGTATAATCTCATACCAACCAGCGTATGTCACTGATAACCCCTGATTTTGGACTGTTCTTCTGGATGACGGTTGTCTTTCTCGTTGTCCTCTTCATACTGTGGAAGTACGGCTTCCCAGTGATAGTGAAGATGGTTGACGAGCGCAAGGCTTTTATCGACGAGTCCTTGCGCAAGGCTCATGAAGCCAACGAGCGACTGGCCAACATCCAGAAAGAAGGCGAATCCATCTTGCAGGAGGCGCGTGAAAAGCAGGCTCAGATACTGAGAGAAGCTGCAGAGACGCGTGACGCTATAGTAGAAAAAGCCCAGGATAAGGCAAGAAGCGAAGGCTCTCGCATCCTTGAGGAAGCCAGAGCTGCCATCGAACAGGAGAAGAAGGCCGCCATTGCCGACATCCGCAGGCAAGTAGCTACGCTGAGCGTCGAAATCGCAGAGAAGGTTCTCAAGCAAAACCTCAAAGACGACAAGTCACAGATGGATTTGATTGACCGTATGCTGGATGAAGTTTCTGTGAAGTAATTATATGAGTTGCATATGGATATTGGAGTAATATCGATGAGATATGCGAGGGCTCTATTGAAGAGTGCTGCCGACAATAAGCTTGAAGCCAAAGTCTATCAGGACATGATGACACTGGCAAATAGCTTTATTGAGGTTCCCGCATTGCGCCAGACGATAGACAATCCCATGCTCTCAAAGGAGAAGAAAGAAGCACTGCTTGTAGTAGCAACTGGTGAAGTCCCAAGCAATCTTACCAAGAGCTTTCTTCAGTTAGTGCTAAAGGAAGACCGTGAGAACATGATACAGTTTATGGCCAACTCGTATATCACGCTTTATCGTAAGCAGAATAACATCATCCGTGGCAAGCTTACCACTGCAGCAAAAGTGTCTTCGGAAACGGAGAAGAAAATGCGACAGTTGGTAGAAAGTAAGACTAACGGTATTGTGGAGTTTGAGACAGAGGTCAACCCCGGAATAGTCGGCGGTTTTATCCTTGAGTATGATACCTTCCGCATGGATGCAAGTGTCAAGTCAAAGCTCAACACGATACTTACACAGCTAAAGAAGTAAAATACTTATACAGCTAAAGAAACAAAGTATATTATTAATTATGTCAGATAAAATTAAACCAAGTGAAGTCAGCCAGATACTCCTTGAGCAGCTTAAGGGCATTCAGGACACAGAGAGGTTCGACGAGGTTGGTACCGTTCTAACCGTCAGCGACGGCGTCGCACGTATCTATGGCCTGCGCAATGCCGAGGCTAACGAGCTCCTTGAGTTTGAGAACGGCACTATGGCTATCGTCATGAACCTTGAGGAGGACAATGTCGGCTGTGTACTTTTGGGCAGCACGTCAGGCATTAAGGAGGGCATGGTAGTTAAGCGTACAAAGCGCATTGCATCTATCCGTGTCAACGACAACATGCTTGGCCGTGTCATCAACCCTCTTGGACAGGCCGTTGACGGACAAGGCGACATTGACCTCGCAAATGCTTTTGAGATGCCACTTGACCGCAAGGCTCCCGGCGTCATCTACCGCCAGCCCGTCAAGGAGCCGCTCCAGACAGGCTTGAAGGCAGTTGACTCTATGATTCCCATTGGCCGTGGCCAGCGTGAGTTAATAATCGGCGACCGCCAGACAGGAAAGACTGCCATTGCCGTAGATACAATCATCAATCAGAAGAGTTTCTATGAGGCAGGCAAGCCCGTGTATTGCATATATGTAGCCATCGGCCAGAAGGCTTCAACTGTTGCCAACCTTGTCCAGACGCTCAAGGAGCATGGTGCCATGCCCTACACTATTGTTGTTGCTGCTACAGCTGCCGACCCTGCTGCCATGCAGTACTATGCACCGTTTGCAGGTGCTGCAATAGGCGAATACTTCCGCGACCGGGGCTACCCTGCACTTGTTGTTTACGACGACTTGTCAAAGCAGGCCGTTGCATATCGTGAAGTTTCCCTGATTTTGCGTCGTCCTTCCGGCCGTGAGGCATATCCTGGTGATGTATTCTACTTGCACTCCCGTCTTTTGGAGCGTGCCGCCAAGATAAACGAGCAGCAGGAAGTTGCCGAGCAGATGAACGACCTGCCAGCATGCATGAAGGGCCACGTACGTGGTGGTGGTTCACTGACTGCCCTGCCAATCATTGAAACACAGGCTGGTGACGTTTCCGCCTACATTCCTACCAACGTTATATCCATTACCGACGGCCAGATATTCCTGGAGAGCGATCTGTTCAACCAAGGTTTCCGCCCGGCCATTAATGTCGGTATTTCCGTAAGCCGTGTAGGTGGATCCGCACAGATAAAGTCCATGAAAAAAGTTGCCGGCACTCTCAAGATTGACCAAGCACAGTACAGAGAGCTGGAGGCATTCTCGAAGTTCTCAAGTGACATGGATGCAGTTACAGCAATGACACTGGACCGTGGCCGCAAGAACAACCAGTTGCTCATTCAGCCCCAGTACAGTCCAATGCCTGTCGGCGAACAGGTGGCAATATTGTATTGTGGCGTACATGGTCTTATGCGTGATGTTCCCATTGACAAGGTCCGTGAATGTCAGAATCAATTCCTTGACAAGCTTCGTTCTTCCGCTCCGGAAGTCATTGAGACTCTTGGTTCCGGCAAGATAGACGATGCAACAACTGAGAGAATTGAATCTGTGATGGCAGACATTGCCGGAACATACAAGTAAATTAAACTTTGGCTTTGAGCTTTGAGCTTTATGACCACCCACGTGGTTCAGAGAGCTTCAAGCTCAAAGTCCAAAGGAAAAGAACATAACCAAAAGGTTCAAACGGCAAAGAACATAATAATAAAAGTTCAAACTTCAAAGTTCCAATATAAAATATGCCAAGTTTGAAAGAAATCAAGGGCCGTATAGCTTCAGTCAACAGTACTCGCAAGATTACCTCTGCCATGAAGATGGTTGCTTCCAGCAAGCTTCACCATGCTCAGATAGCTATTCAGAACATGCTTCCCTACGAGTCAATGCTTGAAGACATTCTGAAGTCATTTCTTGCAGCAGAAGCTGAAGCACAGACAATATACGACACCGAGCGTCCTGTCAAGCGCGTTGCTCTTATTGTAATTTCCAGCAATTCTTCTCTTTGTGGCGGTTTCAATGCCAATGTCATAAAGCTCTTGCAGCATACTGTTGACAAATACACCAACGAGCTTGGTGCTGGCAGTGTTGATGTCTACCCTATAGGACGCAAGGTTTATGAGAAGGCCCGCAAACTGGGATACAATACCATAGGCGAACATGCCTCTCTTGTCGACCACCCCAATGTCCGCGAGTGTATTGACATAGCCATGGCAATAGGCAAGCGCTTTGCTGACGGCGAGATAGACCGTGTTGAGATTATCTATCACCACTTCAAGTCTGCCGGTTCCCAGGTGCTGACCAACAAGCAGTTCCTTCCCATCGATCTCGTTGGTGAGCTTGAACGCGACCATGAGCGCGACCTCAGCAGCAATGTTGCCACAAAGAAGGCTCAGGAATATCTAAAGAAAAACCGCCGCAAGCGTGAAGTCAAAGAAGGAGAAGTAGTTCCCTTAAATGACAATTTCATCGTAGAACCCGACCGCAACACTGTACTTTCGATGCTAATGCCCAAGCTTGCACACCTGATGGTCTACACCGCAGTCCTTGACAGTGTAGCCTCAGAACATGCAGCACGCATGGTTGCCATGCAGACTGCAACCGACAATGCCGACGAATTGCTTCGCCAGCTCAACCTCCAATATAACAAGAGCCGCCAGCAGGCTATTACCAATGAGCTGCTTGACATCGTTGGAGGCAGTGTCAACAACTAACGGCGAAGACTCTGAAATCCACAAGCTTCATTGGCAGTGTAAATAATTAACGAATAATACTAAACAACTAAAAATCAATTACATAATTATGGAAAACAACGCTCAGCTTATTGCCCAGTGTGAGGCACGTGCAAAAGAATGGCTTTCTCCGGCCTTTGACGAGGAGACCAGAAAAGAAGTACAGGCCATGTTAGACAATTCTGACAAGACAGCGCTTATTGATGCTTTCTATCAGAACCTGGAGTTTGGAACTGGCGGTCTGCGTGGCATCATGGGTGCCGGCACCAACCGCATGAACAAATACATCGTAGGCATGGCAACCCAGGGCTTTGCCAACTACATCCTCAAGGCCTTCCCTGGCAAGCAGTGTTCTGTAGTTGTCGGCCATGACTGCCGCAACAACGGCCGCATGTTTGCAGAGACCGTTGCCGACATCTTCTCAGCCAACGGCATCAAGGTTTATCTTTTCGAGAGCCTCCGCCCCACCCCAGAGATTTCCTTTGCCATCCGCCAGCTGGGCGCACAGGCAGGTGTCAACGTCACTGCTTCTCACAATCCACGCGAATACAATGGCTACAAGGCATACTGGGACGATGGTGCTCAAGTTCTCTCACCACATGACACAGGCATCATCGACGAAGTCAACAAGGTCACCATCAACGATGTGAAGTTCGAGGGCAACAAGGAGCTTATCGACATCATCGGTGGCGAGATGGACTGGGACTATCTGCAGGCTGTCAAGGAAGCTATGGTAGATCAGGACGTCATCCTGCGTCACAAAGACCTAAACATTGTCTATTCCCCCATGCACGGCACAGGTCGTGTAATCATTCCCGAGGCACTTCGCTCTTGGGGTTTCCAGAACATACACGTTGTTCCAGAGCAGATGACCATCGACGGCAACTTCCCGACAGTGGTAAGCCCGAACCCAGAGAATGCCGAGGCCATGACTCTTGGCATGAAGCTTGGCACACGTCTGAACGCAGACCTCGTTATAGCTTCCGACCCCGACGCAGACCGTCTTGCCATTGTCTGCCGCAACAACAAGGGAGAGTGGGAAATTCTCAACGGCAACCAAACCTGCATGATGTTCTGCTGGTACATCATTGCCAACAAGAAGAAGCTTGGCCAGCTCAAGGGCAACGAGTTCCTTGTAAAGACCATTGTTACCACCGAGCTTATTGCCGAGATTGCCAAGAAGAACGGTGTTGAGCTTTACGACGAGTTCACAGGCTTCAAGTGGATAGCCTATCGCATACGCGTCAATGAAGGCAAGAAGAAGTACATCGGCGGCGGCGAGGAGTCGTTCGGTTTCCTTCCGTTCGACAAGGTCCGCGACAAGGACTCCCCTGCCAGCATCTGCCTTATCTGCGAGATAGCCGCATGGGCCAAGGACAACGGCATGACCCTCTACGACCTTCTGATGAACATCTATGCAGAGTATGGTTTCTCCAAGGAGACCACCATCAATGTCGTCAAGCCCGGCAAGAGCGGTGCCGACGAAATCAAGCAGATGATGGAAGACTTCCGCAAGAATCCTCCCACGGAGCTTGGCGGTTCCAAGATTTGCGTCTGGAAGGACTTCAAGAGTCTTGAGCAGCGCAATGCCGACGGCAGTGTCCAGAAGATTGACATGCCTGCAACCTCTAATGTCCTGCAGTGGTTCTGCGAGGATGGCACCAAGATTTCCGTGCGTCCTTCCGGCACAGAGCCAAAGATCAAGTTCTATTGCGAAATAAAGGATGCCTCCTTCAAGTGCGCCGGCTGCTATGAGCGTTGCACTAATGCCGCTATGGAGAAGATTGAGGCCATCAAGAAGAGTCTGAACCTGTAATACCCGAAAGCTATGCTATCACAAGAAGACAAGAGACAGCTGTCAGCCAAAGGCATCAGCGAAGAACAGATAAAACGCCAGTTAGGCCAGTTCAAGACAGGTTTCCCCTTTCTCCGCCTTGAGGGTGCTGCAGCCATAGGCCGCGGCATCGTGGCTCCTACGGAGGCAGAGCGAAAGAAATATGTCGACGCCTGGCAGCAGTTTAAGGCTGCCGGCAAGCAGGTTGTGAAGTTCGTGCCAGCCTCTGGCGCTGCCAGCCGCATGTTCAAGGACATGTTTGCCTTTGCCGACGCTTCCTATAGTGAGCCTTCGACAGATTTTGAGAAGAAGTACTTCGACAATATCGAGAAGTTTGCTTTCTATGACGAGCTTGACGCCGTTTGCCGCAAGTCCTGCGGCAAGGGCATCAAGGAGCTTATTGCCGCTGGCGACTACAAGTCCGTTGTCAATGGAATGCTTCGTGCCGAGGGTCTTAACTACGGCCAGCTGCCTAAGGGTCTGCTGCTGTTCCACAACTATGCCGAAGGACCGCGTACCCCGATGGAAGAACACCTTGTGGAAGGTGCATTGTATGCCGCTTCCAATGGCGAAGCCCATGTCCATTTCACCGTTTCCCACGAACACATGGACCTCTTCAAGCAGAAGGTCGCACAGAAGGCCGACATCTATGCAAAGAAGTACGGCATCAAGTACGACATCACCTTCTCAGAGCAGAAGCCTTCCACCGACACCATTGCAGCCAATCCCGACGGCACGCCGTTCCGCAACAGCGACGGCACCCTGCTGTTCCGTCCCGGTGGTCACGGCGCCCTGATAGAGAACCTTAATGAAATCAGCGCCGACGTCATCTTCGTCAAGAACATCGACAATGTCGTCCCCGACCGTCTGAAGGCCGACACCGTGGAGTGGAAGCAAGTCATTGCCGGTTTGCTTGTGACTTTGCAGCAGCGCGCCTTCGACTATCTGCGCCTCCTCGACTCAGGCAAGTACAGCCACGAGCAGATAGAGGAAATCATCCGCTTCGTCCAGCAAGACCTTTGCTGCCGCAAGTCAGACATCAAGGAACTTGAGGATGCTGAGCTGGTCATCTATCTCCGCAACAAGCTCAACCGCCCAATGCGCGTCTGCGGCGTTGTCAAGAATGTCGGCGAGCCTGGCGGCGGTCCGTTCCTCACCTACAACCAGGACGGCACAGTCTCCCTACAGATTCTGGAAAGTTCGCAGATTGACAAGACCAACAAGGAGTACATGGAAATGTTCACCAACGGCACTCATTTCAATCCCGTCGATCTCGTTTGCGCCGTCCGCGACTATAAGGGCCAGCCATTCGACCTGCCAAAGTACGTTGACCCGACCACAGGCTTCATTTCCCAGAAGTCAAAGTCTGGCAAGGAGTTGCAGGCCCTTGAGCTTCCCGGTCTGTGGAATGGTGCCATGAGCGACTGGAACACAGTCTTCGTAGAAGTACCGTTGTCAACATTCAATCCCGTGAAGACCGTCAACGACTTGCTGCGCGACCAACACCAATAAGCAAAGAATTTGTCCGTTTGTCAGGACTATGGCCACTTACAGCCTTGTCCTGACAAACTTTTCACCAAGCTGGAATCCCTCTTCATAGAGGCGTTCCAGCTTGTTTACTTCCTGGCATATCCTGCCAACCTCCATAGGTCTTTCCGGTCTGATGACAACAATCTCGCCCCAGTCCTCCATGCGTTCTATCAGTTCCAGCTGATTGTTGTAGACTGCCGTCCTCCGGCTAAGTGCAACACGCAGTCTGGGGTACTGCTTGTAGATGACGGGGGGTATTTTGAAATCCAGTTCCGACGACCTGTAGCCCCTGTTTCTCGTCAGCACCACCACGTTCTCCTGATGCCCGGTATCGATGGCCCTCACCACAGGAATGCTGTCTACGATACCACCGTCCAGCATTGGCGTGCCGTCCACCTCAGTAATCTGAGCCACGAAAGGCAGCGAGCTTGAAGCCTTGGCTATCAAGGTCATTCGCTTGTGGTCGTGCTTCTCAGACAGATACATGGCTCTGCCAGTCAGACAGTTAGTAGTAACCATTTCAAACTTTGCAGGATTGTTTTCATAAGCGTCATAGTCGAATGGAACAATCTCGTTGGGAAATCGCTCGTAGAGAATTTCGGGGTCGAAGATGCTACCGTTCAGCAACAGGCTGCGCAGTGAAATGTAGTCATACTTCCTAAGCATGTCAATGTTAGAGAACCTTGCCCTCCTCGGCTGCCTGCTCATATACGACAGCCCATTGCATGCACCTGCCGACACCGCCACCACGTAGTTGAACCAGACGCCATATTTCATGAAGGCATCAAGGACTCCCGAGGTGAACACGCCGCGCATTCCCCCACCCTCCAGCACCAGTCCGGTATTGTCAGTAATCTGCATAACGGCGTCAAAGATACGAAGTTTCACGACTAATTCCACCGTTTGTTTAAAGAAATTAATAAAAAAGGTGAAAACTTCCGCCATTGTCAGCGATGTCTATAGGAAAAAGATTACTTTTGCATGAAATATAAATACACATAAAATACATCTTTTCCACTATGTTCAGTAAGGAAACATATATTCGCCGGCGCGCAGAGCTCAGGCGTCTGGTGGGCAGTGGCATGATATTGCTTTTTGGGAACAACGAAGCCCCCTGCAACTATCCGGCCAATGCCTACTCTCCCATGCGCCAGGACTCCACGTTCCTCTATTATTTCGGCATCCACCGCGACGGACTTGTCGGCATGATAGACGTCGACAACGACTGTGACATGCTCTTTGGCGACGACATCGACATCGACGACATCGTCTGGATGGGCTTCACCCCCTCCGTTGCCGAGCTGGCAGCAGCAGTGGGCGTCTCCAAGACCGCCCCATTGTCGGCACTTGCGAAAATCGTGGACGGCAAACCGGCACACAACAGGAACATCCATTTTCTGCCACCCTACCGCCACGACACCAAAATTCAGATTATGGACCTTCTTGGCCTGCATCCCTCACAGCAGCAGGCCGCAGCCTCCGTGCCGTTGATAAAGGCCGTTGTCAGCATGCGCTCTGCCAAGGAGCAGCAGGAGATTGACGCCATCGACCGTGCCTGCGATGTTGGCTACCTGATGCATACCGCAGCACAGGCAGCCATTAAGCCCGGCGTAACAGAACGCTACATTGGGGGCATCGTCGACGGCATAGCCCGCTCGCATGCTGGCAGCACCAGCTTTGCAACCATCTTTACCCAGCACGGCGAAATCATGCACGGCAACCCATCGCCAGCACCCCTCGAAGCCGGACGCCTTGCCCTGTGCGACGCCGGCTGCGAACTCGACGACTACTGCTCCGACCACACGCGCACCATGCCTGTCAGCGGCCGCTTCACACAACAGCAGCTTGACATCTACACCATAGTCGAAGACTGCCACGACCACGTGCTGACCATTGCCCGTCCCGGTGTGAGATATATGGACGTCCACTTTGCCGTCTGCCGCCTCATGACCGACCGTCTGAAGGCCCTCGGACTCATGAAGGGCGACACCGACGAAGCCGTTGCTGCCGGAGCACACGCCATGTTCCTGCCACACGGCCTCGGCCACATGATGGGCATGGACGTACACGACATGGAAGGCCTTGGGCAAGTCTACGTCGGCTTCGACAACGAGACACGTCCGCGTCTCGACCAGTTCGGCACCAACTGCCTGCGCATGGGACGTCGCTTGCAGGAGGGCTTTGTAGTCACCGACGAGCCAGGCATATACTTCATTCCACAGCTCATCGACCAGTGGCGCTCCACAGGCCATTGCAAGGAATTCCTTTGCTACGACGAAATCGAAAAGTACAGAGACTTCGGTGGCATCCGCATCGAAGACGATGTGCTGATAACAGCCGACGGTTGCCGCTTCCTCGGCAACAAGCGCATACCATATCACGCAACAGAAATTCAAACAAATAATTGAAATAAACATGAAGAAACTATTGGTTATCACGATGTTGGCTATCACCGCCACATCATTGCAGGCTCAAGAAACCAACGAAGTCAAGAAGAGCAACAAGCCTGTATTCACTGTCATCAAGGAGAATCCCATAACAAGCATTAAAGACCAGAACCGCTCCGGTACGTGCTGGGACTACTCCACCCTGTCGTTCTTCGAGGCTGAAATCCTGAAGAAGACCGGCAAGACCTACGACCTCTGCGAGTCGTTCATTGCCAACAAGACATACATGGACCGCGCCATTCAGGTAGTGCGCTTCCACGGCGACTGCCAGTTCTCGCAAGGCGGCTCTGCAGAAGATGTGCTGGCCACTCTCAAGACGCATGGCATCTGTCCTGAAGACGCAATGCCGTTTCCTGGCTCTCTCTATGGCGACTCTCTGAACAACTTCAACGAGTTCTTCTCGCTGCTTGAACCATACGTGAACGCTATTGCCAAGAGTACTGCCAAGAAGATTTCTCCGCAGTGGAAGGTTGGCCTGCAAGGCATTCTCGACGCCTACCTCGGCACTTGCCCAGAAGAGTTCACCTATGAAGGCAAGAAATACACGCCAAAGTCGTTTGCACAAAGCCTCGGACTAAATTTCGACGACTACGTGTCAATCACTTCCTACACACACCACCCCTTCTACACTGCATTTGCCGTAGAAGTGCAGGACAACTGGCGCTTCCCGCTATCCTATAACCTTCCTATGGACGAAATGATGCAAGTCATCGACAATGCCATCGACCAAGGCTACACCGTTGCCTGGGGCGGCGACGTGTCTGAAGACGGCTTCACGCGCCAGGGACTGGCCTATGCCGTCGACGGCAAGGCAACACAGAGCCTGCGCGGCAGCGACATGGCACGATGGCTCAAGCTGGCACCTGCCAAGAAGCGCGACATCATTGACTCACTGGGAGTCAATGTTCCCGAAATCGTTCCTACACAGGAAATGCGCCAGGAGCGCTTCGACAACTGGGAACTCACCGACGACCATGGCATGCTCATCTACGGTGTGGCCAAGGACCAGAACGGCCGCGAGTATTACATGGTGAAAAACTCCTGGGGCGAGAGTGGCGAATATAAGGGCATCTGGTACATGACCAAGACCTTCATTGCCGCCAACACCATGGACTTTCTCGTCAACCGCAACGCCATTCCAAAGGCCATCCGCAAGAAGCTGGGCCTCTAAAACGTTTTAAGCAAAAAAGATGCACACTCGTCTAATGGCAAGTGTGCATCTTTTTTTCGTATCTATGCGTGTTACGAAATTATCTCTGCATGTTACGAAATTATCTCTGCATGTTACGAAATTATCTCTGTATGTTACGAAATTATCTCTGCATGTTATTTCCCTCTACCTTACAGTGATGTGGAAACAGCCTTGCTTGACTTCATATTTTATGTAGCATCGCTGCTCCTGACGCTTGTCGCGAAGCACCTCGGAGAGTACCCACTTCAGCGTGTCGTTGCGCACCTCACGGCCTATGGGATAGTAGCGGTTGTAGCAGATGTCGAAAGTTGTGCCGTAGAGATGGCAGGAGTTTTCGGTGGCATTGCCGTTATGGCGCTGCAGACGGGCAACATCGTCGATGCTGCGCAGAACACTGGTGACTATCAACTGATGCAACGGTATGCCCTTGGCATAGAGACTGTCGTAGAACGACTGGCCGATATCGGACAGAAGCACGGCAGCACGGGGGACAAGATATGGTATGGAACTGCTAAGGCGGTCTACGTGATAGTTGGGACTGTAGGCCATGTATACGAGTTCCTTCTTGCGCAGCTCGGCGTCGACACGGTTGGCTACAGGCTGCACGCCCCAGCGGTTGGCAGCTACTATCTGTACAGCCTGACTGTCGGGGAACTCGCGCTGATAGTCGCGCACGCCGCGTATTGAGCTGTAGCGATGCTGACCATTGGCAGGAAACGAACTCTCAAGAAGCGGACTTTCCATGACCGCCTCCTGAGCATCTCCGCGTGCGGCAGCCACTTGCGGAAACAGAAGCCTTATGAGAAAAAGGCTGAGGACTGCCGAGAAAAATACTGTCAGAAACTTGCGCTTGTTCACGCCTTAATCTTCTTCTGGGGTTATCAGCTTGTATCCCTTTCCGTGGATGTTGATGATTTCTATCTGCGGATCGTCCTTGAGATGCTTGCGCAGCTTGGTGATGTAGACGTCCATGGAGCGGGCGTTGAAGTAGTTGTCGTCTATCCAGATGGTCTTCAGTGCAAAGTCGCGCTGCAGAATTTCATTGGCGTGTGAGCAGAGCAGTGCCAGCAGCTCGTTTTCCTTGGTGGTCAGCTTTGTCTGCTTCTCGCCGATGGAGAGCAGCTGCTTCTGAGTGTCGAAGATGAAGTTGCCGACATGGTAGATGTTGCTCTCCTTGTTCTTCTTGCCACGGACGCGGCGCAGGATGGCCTCAATGCGGAACACCAGCTCTTCCATTGAGAATGGCTTGGTGATATAGTCGTCGGCACCGAGTTTAAAGCCTTCGAGAATATCCTCCTTCAGCACCTTGGCGGTGAGGAAGATGATGGGAATGTCAGCGTTGGCCTGGCGTATTTCCTGAGCAAGAGTGAAGCCGTCTTTCTTAGGCATCATCACGTCAAGCACGCAGATGTCGAACTTGGTCTTCAGGAATGCCTTGTAGCCAGCCTCGCCGTCGGCACACAGCTCTGCCAGGAAGCCTTTGGCTGCCAGATACTCACGGAGCAACATTCCAAGGTTCTCGTCGTCTTCGCAAAGAAGAATTTTCAGTTTTTCGTCCATAATGTTTGAAATTTAGTTAATACTTATTTTTATTATTCTCATTTTCTCAATCTCTCATTTTCTCAATATCCAGCACCGGCAGTGAGATGGTGAACTGCGTACCTTGTCCGTATTCGCTTTCGCACTTTATCTCGCCCTGGTGAAGGTCGATGACTTTCTTGACGTAGGCCAGTCCGAGTCCGAAGCCTTTGACGTCGTGCTTGTTGCCAGTGTGAACACGATAGAACTTGTCGAAGATTTTCTTTACGTTTTCTTTCTTGATGCCCTGTCCAGTGTCGCGGATGCTGAGATAGAGGCGTCCCTGGTCGTTCCAGGTGCGGATATATATGTCAAGCGGCTCGTCTTGCTTGCGGTATTTCACGGCGTTGTCCATGAGGTTGGTGATGGCATTCTGGAAGTGGACTTCGTCAACGAAGATGGCAGAGTCGACAGCCTCTATTTCGGTGTATATCTTGCCGCCGGTATGCTCTACGCGGAGGTTGAACGACTGGGCTATGGTCTCTACGGTCTCATTGAGGTCGAGTTCTTTCTTCTTGAAGACTACGCTTTTCTTGTCGAACATTGACATCTGCAGAACTTTCTCCACAAGGAAGCGCAGGCGCTTTGACTCGTCGGCAATGACGGTGCCGAGGTGCTTGGTCATCTGCTCTGACTTGGGGACACTGTCGTCGTTCATCATCTGCGCGGCCAGCGATATGGAGGCTATGGGAGTCTTCAGCTCGTGGGTCATGTTGTTAATGAAGTCGTTCTTTATCTCTGTGTAGCGCTTCTGGCGGAAGATGACAACAATGGTGAAGAGGAAGGTGATGAGCAGCACGACGGTGAAGATGATGCTGGGAATCATGAAGCGCACCGAGGAGAAGATGTAGCTGTTCATTTCCGGGAAGTGTATCCTTACGATGCCCATCTTCGATTGCGGGTCGTTGCGGAACAGCACCTGACTGTAGGTGTACTCACGGCCTTTCTCCTCGTATTCCGGGCAGCGGTAGACTTCGCGGCCGTCGGTGGTGGAGACAGTGAAGTGGTATGGAATATTGATGCCGTTGTTCTGCAGCTCGTTGCGGATGTCGTGGTCGAGCATGCGGAAGTTGACGCGCTCCTTAAGGGGCTTGTCGCTGGCGGTGTAGAGAATGTTGTAGACAACTTCGTCGAGCAGTGCCTTCTGGTATACGTAGCGCTGGCGGACGATTTCCTGCATGGTCTTCGTGGCATCGGCCAGCGAGGTCTTGTCCTTGTGCAGAATCATGGCCTTGGGAACCTGCGAGGGCTTCATTTCAAAGGTCTTCAGCTGGAAGGAGGAATAGACGGTGCCGTCGTTGGAGGCTACGGCAAACTGGTGTGAGTGCTTGATGGTGCCGCCAATACCGTCGACCATGATGCTGTCTTCGCGGATGGCACGGCGCTCCGTCTCGTTGACGTCTTTTTCCAGATAGCGCAGGGTCTCGTTCATCTCAAGGTTGCGAGATGCCTGATAGAGGGAACGGTTGACACTCTCGTCGAACTGCTCTTTCTTCATCTTCACCATCTCTTCGATGTACGACAGCTGGAGATAGAGCAGGCCAAGGAACGAGAACCCCATGACTATGGCTATTATCCAAATAGTAGACTTCTTCATAATCTGTTTTTACGTATGGCAAAAATACGTCATTTCAGATTATGAAGAAGTCTTTTTGTTAACTATTTCCGTTAATTTTAACGATTTTAACAAAAATCCTGTTTTTTAATGCAGCATCGACAATTAAAGATTTATCTTAACGTCAACTCCCATTTGCAGGGGCGCGCCCTGCTGTGCAAAAAAGGAAGTGTTGCCGCCGAAGCTACTCTTGAGAGCGAAGGTGTTGTAGCTGGTGTTGGTAAGATTGCGCGCCCAAAGCGAGAGAGTTACTGGCTTGCAGTCGGCGTCGACATGTGCGCCAACCACGGAGTAAAACTTCTGGCCGTAGGTGTTGGCTTCGTCCCAATAGGTCTTTCCCTGCGCTGTATAGCTGGCTCCTACAGTGATGCTCTTGAGTACTCCAAGGCCGCAGTCGATGCGATAGTCGGCATGGGCGGCAACGGTATGTTCTGGAACAAAGGGAACACGCTTGTCCTTGTAGTCGACGGCCTCTGTCTGTCCGCCGTTGGTAATGCTGTCGGTGTAGTTCTTGAAGACAGCACGAGTGTATCCGTAAGATGCCGACCACGTGAGACGGTCGTCGAAAGCACTGCCGCGAAGGGTGGCCTCAACGCCACAGCTGTAGCTCTTGCCTGCATTGACCATCATGCGGCCAAAGCCGTACTGGGTGGCAAAGACTGAGAGTTGCTGGTTACGTATCTGCATGTAGAATCCTGACAGGTCAACGTGGAGACCGTCGAGAAGGTTCAGGTGGGTACCGAACTCGTAGTTCCAGCTTTCCTCGGGCTTATATTCAATGGTCTCGAGGATGGCATTGTAGGCTGCATCGTCGTGCTGGAGTGTAAGCTCTCCGCGTGCCGTTTGGGTTGAAGACTGAAGCTCTGCCTGCAGGATGTCGCTGAACATCTGGATGTTGAAGCCACCGGCACGATAGCCCTTGGAGACAATGGCATAGACGTTGCTGCCCTTGTTGCCGATGCGCCATGTCAAGCCCAGCTTGGGAAGCCACTGCTCGAAGGACGTTTCCTCGCTGCGCTCAAGGAGTGAACGGACGGTTGCATCGACGTGTACACCCATGACATCCTCACTGAGATGTGTGGTGGCACTGGTCTTGTAGTCTATTGATGTGTTGGTGAGGTCGTAGCGCAGTCCGAGAGTGGCCGTCAGGCGCGGTGTGATGTCGACGTGGCTTTCATGGAAGAAGCCGTAATTGGTCTGCGGAGTGTGAAAGAGTCCGGGAATGGTCTCCGTGTCCATGGTTATGTGGCATCCGCCAGCCCTTGCTATCATGGCAGCAGCGGCTGTCTCGCCCATGCGACGGGCCATCGAGTTCAGCATGCCGTAGTATGCATAATTTTCAATGGTCTTTGAGAGGAAGCGGTTCATGTCGGCATCAAAGTAGACAGGAGCCTCTGTCTTCAGCCACTGGTGTGAGAAAAAGTAGCCTGTCACTCCCTGCCAGATGCCCAGCTGATGGCTCTTCAAGACAAGCTCATGGGTAAGCGCGTTCTGCAACTGAGCCTGCTCCATGTGCATATAGTCTTCGGGGCGGTAGTCGATGTCCATCAGCATGTCATCCTTGAGGAACTGCCAGCTGAGGGTATATGACAGGTCGGCCCAATCACCTTTGTAGCCAAGGGTGAGACCTGTGTTAAGCATGTTGCGGCGATAGTTGCCCTGACGGTTGGTGGAAGGGTCGGCGGCCTCTTCGCTGTCAATATCGAGCAAACCGTATGGGAAGCCGTTCTGGCGTACCCACTGATAGTCGGCAGTGAAGTCAACGGACAGTCTGTCAGAAGGATTGGCGACAAGGCGCAGACGGCCCCCGGCCTCGTTGCTCTCGTCGGCACGGTCGCCAGTAGCCTGGTTCTTGAAGAAGCCGTTCTGGCCGTTATAGAATGCTGCCAGCGAAAATGCAAAGCGGTCGTTAAGCTTCATGTAGTGGCCCACTTCGGCTGAACGCGTGAAATGTGTGCCTACGCTGAGCATAATGTCTGTACCCTGGTGGTTCATGGGATTCTTGGTGTACTGTCTGACAAGACCGCCTTCTGTGTTGATGCCATAAAGGGTGCCTTGGGCGCCACGAAGGACATCGATACGGTCCGTCTGGTATAAATGGCTGTTAAAGGCAGACTTGCTGACCAAGGGAATGTTGTCGACATAGATGCCAAGGGCTGGACTATTGACACGAGAGCCTATACCGCGGACATACATTGACGATGTATAACGCGAGCCGTAGGCAGGCATGACAAACGACGGTATGTGGTCGGAAGCCATGCGCAGGTCGCGAATGCCCAACATGCCAATCTCCCTGCCGGTAATTACAGACGAGCTTAACGGCTGCTTGCGTAGTTTTAGATACTCCTTGGACTGTGAGACAACAACTAACTCGTCAAGGTCGTGGACACGCGAAGAGTCGGCAGCCAAATCTCCTTCGGCAGCACTGGCGGCTGTAAGAAGGCATGAAGCAGCTGCAGCTAACAGTAATTGCTTTTTATTCATTTAGTGTGTGATTAAGAGTTTATGTTGGTTAAACTTTTTACCTCTTTTCAGATGGAATCTGATTAACGGCTGCAAAGGTAGACAGAAATGCAGCGACTGGCAATCCTTATTTATATGGATTTTTTGCAGTGCTATACATTGACGGTTCCGCAATTCGGACACTTGCCCTTGGCATGCATAGGACTGCCGCATGCACCACAGCGATAGGGACGGCTGGAGAGTCTCAGATAGCACCAGACGGAAAAGAGTACATAGGCTATAAGAAGCATATAGCCTATATAATATAATGTGAGCAAACTGAAAACGACATAGACCAGTGAACACACGGCTCCAAGGCCGAAGAGGTAAAGCAGAGCTTCGGATGCCGGCAGATGACGGATAGTATCGTCGACGGCGGCTACACCTATTACTATTATAGCCCATACCGAAGCTACGAACATGCCAAGGGTGAGTGGCAGGGTAAAAGGATTGAGCGACGGGTGGTAGTAGAAATGACGCCACTGCTCGGCTCCAAACATCTGGATGCTGGCATAGAGGGTAGCTGAGGCTGCCACTGACAGGCAGAGAAGTGTAGGATAGATGGAGTCTATGTCGTTGAAGTGGACTATATAGGCCTGACGGCGCATCAAACGACGGACGGCATAGGCACTGCCTACAACTACAAGCAATGCAAGGAAGATAAGCAAATGGGTGTTGGAAAAGAAATCGATGAACTGCGATATTGGATCATCGGGAGACACCCCTTCAAGCAACTGACTTTCTCTGATCCAGCCCTGGGTAATCTGGTCGCGGGCAACTTTTACCCAAACAGAGTCGATAGTGTCTGTAGGAACGGTCTGTATCTCGGCAACAACTATGCGCTCGCCCTTTGTGACGTATAGGGTATCAAAGGCTGAAGAGCCTATCTGGTCGCCAAGGGGCAGAGAACTGGCAGTAACAAGAAAGTTGTAGTTCTGAGTGTAGTGATGGGTTGTGGAAAAGGAAATAGAGTCTATCTGCTGACGGCTAAGGTCCCAGGCATCAGGGGTCTTCTGACCGTGATTATAGCATGATGTCAGCACCGGGATGGCAGTACAGCAGAACAATATATAGAGAATTGAAAACAAATGTTTCTTCACAGTCACTCTCTCCTTATGATGTTTTATCTTATGTATTATCTTTCTCGTACTATGTTATTTTATACTCCATTCAAAAAGCATAAACGTTCATCTGGCACTTCTTACAGTCAAACTCCAGACGGAACTGCCTGCCGTCTGACAGGCGCAGCATGAGCGGTGATTGCCACGGAACTTTTGCGGAAGTAACCTTAGAACAATAGCCTAAAGAATAACGCAGACAGTGGCGGCACTGCATCAAAGGTCCGTTTCCGCCAGCAATCTCATAGGCATTGGCGCGCTGGAAACCGTAAAAGTCGGCTGCTCTTTGGTTGGACACATTATATAAATATGTATATGCTGCCGGATATTGCTGCGAACAATCTTCGGGCAGAGAAACCCTTTTAATGTTTTCTTGCAAAGCATGCCCTTGAGTATTCTCTCGCAACTCCGAACTCTCTCCATTACCTGCGCTATCCATTGCCACAACCAGCTTGCGACGGAGTTCTGACAGTATGCTGTTAGGAATAAAATACTGGAAATCTTGCGGAATGTTGACAGCCGTGGCCTCATAGGCTGTACCGCCAAGACGCGATAGCTGGCTAATGATATTGTCACGGCTTGGCTTCTGGGCCTGCTGATGTTCACAGACTGCTGTCACCAAGCTGACTCCGTCGGTAAGGCTATAGCCATCAGATGTCATGCCAAGAGTGAGTACGACAGGTATCACCCTTTGCGCTGTAGTTTTCGACAGTTGCCTTTCAAATTCTTGGTCGTAGTTGCGGTAGAGGGATATGCCTCGCTGCAACTGACGGGGCATTACATGTGGATAAAGGCGATTGCCCACGGCCTTGTTAATGCGAAATCCATTCAGCTCGTAACCAGATATAAAGCACAAGCCGTCACCATTGGCAAAACTCTTCACACTGGCAATGGTAAATGAGTCAGAGCGCACTTCCTTCACGGTTCCAACAAACTCACCTATTGCCTTCGGTGTGTCTGGCGAGAATATGTCTTTCTGACGGCCGTGAAGGAAATAATTGGTGAAGCCACGATTGAATGTCTTCTGAAGATCGGGCGTGAAAGAATACTTTACCATGCCACGAGAGGAACGACAATATCGTCCGGGATGAGCGGCAATGATTGCATTAAGACTCTGGCTATAGGCTGCGACAACATTTTTAATGTATGAAACGTCCTTGAGTCGGCCTTCTATCTTAAAGGAACATGCTCCGGCGTCGATAAGTTCCTGCATGTGGTCTATCTGGCAAAGGTCTTTCAGCGACAGCAAGTGCCGTTGGCGTTCAAACACTTTACCTGAAGCATCTACAAGGTCAAATGGCATGCGGCACACCTGTGCGCAAGCCCCCCTATTGGCTGACCGGTGGAAGCAATGCTCTGATATATAACACTGACCACTGTAGCTGACGCACAATGCTCCGTGGACAAATACTTCAAGCTCGACATCTGGTACTTCTTTGTGAATGGCTGCTATCTCGCTGGCAGACAATTCACGGGCAAGTACGACACGCTTGAAGCCAAGAGAGTACAGCCAGCGGACTTTTTCGGCACTACGATTGTCGGTCTGTGTGGAAGCGTGAAGAGCAATGTCTGGAAGCGGAAGGGTGACAAGGCCCATGTCCTGCACAAGGATGGCATCAACACCAATCTCGTGAAGCTGACTGATAAGGCCTTGCGTGTCCTTCAATTCATCATCATAAATAATTGTATTTACTGTGACATAGACTTTGGCACCAAACTTATGCGCATAACGACACACACTGGCAATATCGCCAATGTCATTGCCAGCCTGCGCACGGGCTCCATAGCGGCCGGCACCAATGTAAACAGCATCAGCACCATGGTCGATGGCGGCAATGGCGCATTCAGCATTCTTGGCCGGTGCCAGGAGTTCAAGAAGTCTCATGCCTACCCTATCTTGTTAATGTCGAAAGGAGTCTCCTGATAGATGTAATAGTTTATCCAGTTGGCATAAAGCAAGTTGGCATGTGCGCGCCACGTGACTGAAACGCCGCTGGCAGGATTGTCATTGCGGAAATAATGCAAAGGAATACTGACATCGGTGCGTATATCCTTATCGCGCAAATATTCCTTGGCAAGAGTGTCTGGAGCATACTCCAAGTGGCCGGTGACAAAGAACTCACGGCCGCCACGAGCCATAACCATGCTTACACCGCACTCGTCACCCTCAGCAATAAGCGTCAGCTCCGGATTTGCAAGAATATCCTTGCTCAACACTTCTGTATGACGGCTATGCGGCATCTGGAATACATCGTCAAAGCCACGGAAAATAGGCAGCTGAGGGTCAAGAATCTGCTGGGGAAAGACTCCGAACATCTTTTGCGGCAGCGGATATTTCGGAATATTATAGAAATGGTAAAGACCTGCCTGTGCAGCCCAGCAAATATATAACGTACTGGTGACATGCGTCCTTGACCAATCAAATATCTCACAGATTTCCGGCCAATATCCAACGGCTTCAAAATCCAGCTGTTCAACAGGAGCACCAGTGACAATCATGCCGTCGAATTTCTCGTTTTCCATCTCAGCAAAGTCACGATAGAACATCATCATGTGTTCTATAGGAGTGTTCTTCGGCGTATGGCTTTTAAGTTTCATAAAGCTGATTTCCAACTGCAGCGGCGTGTTGGAAAGCAGGCGTATAAGGTCGGTCTCTGTAGTTATCTTCAGCGGCATAAGGTTCAGAATAACAATCCGAAGCGGACGTATATCCTGAGTGTGAGCACGACTGTTGTCCATGACGAAAATGTTTTCGTGCTTCAAGAGTTCTATTGCCGGTAGTCTGTCTGGAAGTCGTAAAGGCATGTCTGAAATCTATTAATCTATACAGTAATCAGAAACTTAATAAGAGAAACTTACACTCTTAGTAGACGGTAATCACGCAAGCAGAAACATTGTCATATCCGCCAGACATTATGGCTTCTTCGCAAAGTTCTCCTGCGGTAGCCCCTTGCTGAAGGAGCTTGCATAGAATGTCGTCAGAAACCATGTCATTCAAGCCATCGGAACAGATGAGATATTTATCATTGGGCAGAATGTCGTCTGTAATATCGTCAAAGTCCAAATATGAATTCTTACATCCGGCTCCTATACAATTCGTTATTACATTGGAATGCTTCTTCTGGCCAGTCATAGTGTTCAGCGAGTGGTCGACAGTAAGCTGTCTGATTTCTCCATGTCGGAAACGGTAGAGACGGCTGTCACCACAGTTGATGACATAGTATCTGCCAGAATAATAAAGCATGCCAACGAGAGTTGTACCCATAGCACTCATAGTGTTGTCGGCACGTCCACGAGAGTCCACTATTTTGTTTATTGAGGCAAGCCACTGGTTTATAGCTTCGTGAAACTCGTCTGGACTTAACTTGCGTGGGAGGTCACTGATGTAATACTGAAGATTGCTCAATGTTGTCTCGCTTGCTATTTCTCCTGCATTATGTCCACCCATACCGTCGGCAACTGCAACTACAAAACGGTCGCTGTTCGTCGATTCGAATTCCGTATTATATGAGTCGCTGCGGACAAGTTTGTTAAAAGCCAGCACCATGTCTTCATTATTCGTGCGGACACATCCCACACGGCTGGATGCGGTCAAGACTATTCTACTCATCTTGAAAAAATGTTGTTATCCTATACTTACTTGCAGATTAATGTTTGCCAGTGTCACGATGTCACCACTCTTTATCGACATAGGCACATCAGGCAACAGCTCGCGCTGATTTAGCTTGGAACCGTTTGAAGAGTGCTTGTCAATGATGCACCATCCGCTGTCTGGCTTGTATATCAGCTGTGCATGTACACCAGAAATATACATGTTACCCTCAAACAGCTTTACATACGGTCCCTGGCGGCGTCCGATGATAGCTCCGTTTATGCCAACCATGCGAATGTCCAGCGACGGATTGTATAATGTTAATGTAGGTGTGCCTGTATTGGCTACCGACTGCAGGACTTCGCTTCCCACAACAGCTCTCTTCGATGCAAATGTTGGTGGCAGCGGAGCATTTGATGGCTGCGAAACCGACGGTGACTCTTTGCTGCGCTTGGATTGCAATTCCTCGTAGCTGACCATTAGTCCGCCACAATGCGTACAGCGACGCCCCATGCCTACACGGCCGCAACTGCTGCAGTATACTAACGACTGCCCACATTGGTCACAGAAGTTGGAGTCGTCGTCAATTTCTTCTTTACAATTCGGACAAATAATCATATAGTGTCTTTAATATCTTCTGGCATTATTAACTGGTACATTTCCGGGGTTATCTCAGACTGCGGCAATGCGCTGACACGGACGGACAGCTGCTGGATGGTGGCATCAAGCATGTTACGCATCTCACGGGCATTGCCAAAGGAGTCGCTCTTGCTGACGACCATGCGGCAAATGATGTCCATGAGCTTGAACTCAGCCTCTGGCGACAACTTGTAGTTATCCTTGGCAGCCATCTTCTTGTAGATGGCAAGCAGTTCGTCTTCATTATAGTCGTCGATATGCATCTTGTGTGAGAAGCGGCTTGCAAGACCTGGATTGACAGCAAGGAAAGTCTCCATGTCATCCTTATAGCCGGCAGCAATCACCACAAACTTTCCACGGTCATCTTCCATTCGTTTCATGAGCGTGTCTATAGCCTCCTTTCCATACTGGTCGTTTTCCGACGACAGTGTGTAGGCTTCGTCGATAAACAAGATGCCGCCCATGGCCTTGTCGCACATATTGTTGACTATCTTAGGAGTCTCGCCCATGTATTTGCCCACCAGCGTTGCACGGCTTGCCTCTATCACGCGGTTCGTCGGAAGAATTTCCATCGATTGCAGTATTTCTCCCATCTTGCGTGCTATCGTAGTCTTACCAGTGCCTGGATTGCCAGTGAGAATGAAGTTCATAGACATCTGCTGCACCTTGCCGGCTCCCATGGCAGCACGCTGCTTCATGAACATGCTTTGCACAGCCAGACGGCGTATCATATTCTTCACGGAACGCATGCCGATGAACTCGTCAAGCTCGTTGAGGACTTCGTCAAGCGGACGTGCCTTCTCGCTCTGCGACATTGGCAGGTCAGCAGTTGTAATGCGGTACATGTCGGCATCGTTGAAGTCTGGATTGCCCACAGCCTCCATGAGTCGCTGACTCTGCTTTTCGATGGCCTGGTCGAAGATGCGGCGTGCTTCACGTGCATTGCCAAAGTTCTTGTCGCGGCGCAGGTACAGCTGTTCAAACTGCCTGTGGATAGCAGCTTCCGTTTCTTCATCGACGGTGAAGTTCTTGCCCTTGCACAAGTTGATGAATATCTGTGTAAGTTCGTCGGGAGTATAGTCCTCGAAATGGATTGTCTGTGTGAAACGGCTCTTCAGTCCAGGGTTGCTGTCAATGAAGTCATGCATGTTGTCTGTATATCCTGCAACAATACATATAAACTTACCCCTGTCGTCTTCCAGTCTCTTCAGCAGAGTGTCTATAGCCTCTGCGCCGAAAGAGTCCTGGTCGTTGGACTTCAGCGTATATGCCTCGTCGATAAACAGCACGCCACCCATTGCAGAGTCTATCAGCTGGTTCGTCTTGATGGCCGTCTGTCCGGCAAATCCGGCAACCAGCTTAGAGCGGTCGGCTTCCACCAGCTGCCCACGCGACAGTATGCCGAGCGTGCGGAAGACGTCGGCCATAATTCGAGCCACAGTAGTCTTGCCGGTACCCGGATTGCCGGTAAACACATAGTGCTTTCCCTGGAATGTATTTGTTTCGCCACGCCGCAGCTGCAAGTTCAAGAATGCAGCGAGATTTGATATTTCCTTCTTTACAGCTGCCAGTCCGACTAGTCCGTTCAGCTTGTCCAGACAGTCAGTATAGCTGACGGCCTTTGGAGCATCGTAAGGAATGTCGGCAGTGTCAATGGTCATCATCTGCTCGTTGGAGAGCTGCGAGATGTCCGCCTTCTGCAGCCGTTCAGCCTGCTTGGCAACAATCTTGTCAAACAGCTGGCGCATGGTGCGTCCGTTGGCAAAGTCCTTGTCACGCGAGTTGTACAGCTCCGTAATCATCTTCAGCGTCAGCTCACGCGCACTGTCGGTGAAGATGTATTTCTTGTCCTTTGCAAAGACCTGCATAATCTGGAACAGTTGGTCCGGATTGTAGTCTTCTATGTTCAGGAAGTAGCTGAAGCGGCTTCTCACGCCGGGGTTGATGCGGAAGAGGTTTTCCATTTCCGTACGGTAGCCGGCAGCTATGACAATGAACTTGCCCCTGTCGTCTTCCATGCGCTTCATGAGCGTCTCCAGAGCCTGCGTTCCCTGACTGTCGCGCTCTCCGCCACTGCTTACAGGAGCCAAGGTGTATGCCTCGTCGACGAACAGAATGCCTCCAAGGGCCTTGTCACACAACTGGTTGACCACCTTTGGCGTTTCTCCCTGATACGGGCTTACCATCTTCGAGCGGTCCACCTCCACGACATGTCCACTGTCAAGATAGCCTATTGATTCAAGTATCTCGCCCAGCTTTCTTGCTATCGTTGTCTTGCCAGTGCCTGGATTACCAGTAAGGACAATATGTATTCCGGCCTTTTCCTGTTCTCCGAGGCCTCTTTCGGCACGCTGTATGCTGTTCTGCACGGAGAAGGCAATCTCACGGACAGCCTTCTTGACCTCATCCATGCCAATGTAGCGGTCCAGGTCGCTAAGAATGTCGTCGAGCGAGCGTTCTTCAGGAACATACCCCCTGATGTCCTGCTCCTCAACCTGCACGGCAGCTGTTCCACGGCTTATAAACGAAGTGAATATGTCCTCAGCAGTCTTAACAGCCACATGGGCGTAGCCAAACGTGTCGTCCTTAATCTTTACCTGATACTGGAAATAGCGCAGCAGGCGGCGTTCTGCTTCTGGAGAATATGCATCCAGGCCATACTTAGTGCGTAATTCCAGCTTACAAATCTCGCAAAGTTCCTGATAGCTTGGCGAAGGCAGGCGGAACGTATACTTGAACCTGTTTTGTGCAGAAGGATTGGAAGTAAGGAAGTCGTCAAGACCCTTTGGCAGTCCGGCAATGACGACAATGGGGTTCTCATCCCATTTGTCCATTTCCACAAACAGCTTGTCCAGAGGGTTCACCTGGTTTGAATATCTGTCAGGAAGCAGTTTCTGGACGTTGTCGAAGAAGAGAATACCGTCGCGGGCGTTCTTGACATTGTCGTCCCACTTGTCGACAAAGCGCTGGTAGTCCACCGCATCAACCATTGTCAGTTTCGGCTTTGCAATGATTTTATGCTGGTAGAAATAGTCTCTGATGATTTCTGCAAGTGCCGTCTTGCCAGTACCCGTTTCACCTATTATAATAGTATTGACACTCAGCCTGACGTTAGTTGTTTCCTTTCGCGAACGCAAGAAAGTATATGTGTCAACAACTGTTTTCAGCTGCTGCTTAACCTCGTCAAGTCCCACCATCCGGTCAAGGACATTCTGCGGAGTTATAGGCTTGCCGCACCGCTTGCAGAATTTGGCATTTTGCCTGTTTTCCTTTTGACAATGCTCACAAATCATAGACTATTCCACGTCTTTTTGTAATTGTTTCACAACGCTTGTCGGACTCATCTTTATGTCTCCCATGCTGGGATTTGACAAGTTCAGAAGCTTGCCGTTGAACAGAACCATCTCCAGAACCAGCAGGCCAACCATCGCGCTCCACAGGATGTAGTGCAAGACAGACTCTCCGCTGATGGAGCGCACCTGATTGGTAACGTCGTCAAGGAGTCCGAACTTAGAACCCTTGAAACGGAATGACTTCTGTTTGAAAGTATAGTAAAGAGGCTCTATAAGAGTCGTCTTGATGTCGTTTTCCATGACTTCGTTTATCAGCTGGTTGTCGCTCTTCGAGCCACCGCGTCCATAGTCGGTGAAATGACATATCAGCATGTAGACGATGCTGATGGCGGCAACGGCTCCGACAAACATAGACGGATATGCCCCGTTAATGTATTTCAGCAGCAAGATGGGAATCCAGGAAGTAGCAAATCCCAGCAGTCCCCAGAAGCACGAAAGCGTGAAACCGAAACCGCGGAAATAAGCACGCAGTGCCAGGATGATTGCCGTCATGCCTCCAACAGGCACAGCTATCGTCTGCAATGGGTGTGCCAGCAGATATTCCTTTCCCTCATCGGAAATACCGAAGATCAGCAGCAAGGCAAGCCACACGACGCACATGCCGTAGAAAATCATGCGCCACCGCTTCTCCTTACCCATGGCACGCTTGTAGTTCAGGCGCACTTCCTGGTATTTAGAGGCTGTCTCCTGCTTGGCATTGCCATAGCGGCGATAGTACATCTGGTTCTGGTCCACCTGTCCCAGGGCCAGGATCCACTCTTCCAGCTTGCGCTCGTAACCATACTGCTCGGTGAATTCCTGATGCGGGTCTTCATGATAGAATGCCGACATCCACTGGCTCAGACAGCCGTGGCGCATGGCCTCAAGCAGTAGCGGGCGCTGCCCGGTGATGTCAATATTGGTGCCGTCGGTGAGTTCTGTTCCGTCGTCGAGCCTGTACTTTGGCACAGCTCCAAGAATGCGGCAATATCTGTAGGCAGCCGTACGCTGGTCGTAGGCTCCAAGGCGCTCACGGTTTTCCTCGCTCTTCATGTCGAAGCAAGCACGCGACTGCGACAACTGGTCGACCCATCCGTGCAGCTGTGCGAAATACACAAAGCGCCCGTTGGCATCGTAATAGTCCTTGATGCGTTCCAGGAAGGAAGCCTCGTCCAGCTGTTGCCAGTCCATAAGCTGCTGGGCCATTATCTCGCCCACCTTGTATGGGGTGTTGGCTTCGCGAAGGTCATAGGCAGCGTCGCGACAAATGTTGTATAGCACCTTATATCCCAGCGAGCGTGTCGACTTCTGTCCCTGCGTCATAATGCGCAGTGCCTCGCAGGCCATAGCGTCCTCATGGCTGTACATCCATGAAAGCAGACGCCCGTCGCTAAGGCTCTCCCACTCGTCGTCGGTGCAGTCCTCATATCCAAAGGCATGGACGATGTCGGCAGTGGTCGACGACTTGAAGCGCGAAATGAAAGGAATCTCGCGGTCTATCTCGTAGACTAATTTGAGAATGGCAACGCGAGGGCTGAGAGCAGAATCCTTTGAGAAATAGCTGCGCAGCCTGTTGACATCTGTCTTTGTGTGCGACTCAAGATAGAGGAACAGCGGGTCGTTGGCATTGGCTAATGCCAGTGCATATTCCTCCTGATAGCTTAACACTGAGACTGCAATGCTATGGACGTCGTCGCAGAGATTTCCCTTCAGGTCTTTGTAAGGATATGTAGGCTCCATGACGTATACTGCAGCCATGAAGCCTGCGCGCTGGTCGACAGGATAGCGGTTGGTGACTATGTCCTTTACGACAGAGCACAACTTCACGTTTCCACACTGCTCAAGCCATGTGGCAATGCGTCCGTTGTACAGGTAATTGATGCCCAGGCGCTCGTTGTCGATAAGCAGCGGTATGAGTTCATGCACATTGTCGGCCACCAAGTTCCTTTCCGGGTCGACGATGAAGCTTCTGTACTTCAGCAATGGCGACGAGATGTCGACTTTCACATCTTCTCCCTGGAACCACTGCTCCACTTCGTCATATCCCCATCTGCTCTGCGGATTGACGGCTGTCAGTCCCTGGACAATCATCTTGACCCGCTCTGGCAGCTCGTTCATTCGCGGCAGACGGCCCTCATTCTTCTTGCGCATCATTACGCGCTCGTTCTGGCTCAGCGGATTTTCGCCGAGCCACAGCGTCATCAGCGTGATGCCAAGGGAGTAGAAGTCGGCAGCAGGTGTGATTTCCACCTCTCCGTCAATAACATCATTATACATTTCCGGAGCCGCATAGACGGGAGTGCGTGCCTGCGTAGTGCGATGCACATGCTCGTCGGAAGACATAACGCTGGAAATGCCGAAATCGCCAAGTACGATTTCCTTATGGTCGGTGTCGCGGAAGAAGAAGTTGCCGGGCTTGATGTCCTTGTGTATGATGTTGTTGGTATGGCAGTATGCCAAGGCTCCGGCAGCCTGCAAGGCTATGCGGCGGAACTGGTTGAAGTTACCGTCAATGTCATAGTCGGCCAGCGTGCCTCCGCGGAGGTATTCCATCAGCTCATAGTCACGGTTCTTTCCGTCGACGTATGTCTTTCCGTAGTCAGAAATGCGCACCACCATCTCCATGTTGAAATTCTGGATGATGCGCATAAGGGTCTTCTTGATAGTAAAGTTGGGATAGTATATCTTGAGCACCATCTCGCCCTCGTCGCCCTCGACAAGAAACACCTGTGCCTCGCCGGAAGTGTCGCTCAGGCACTTTATGCCACGATAGACTCTGCCTTTCAGTATAAAGTCGGTTGTGCTGTCTCCGCCGGCCGAGCCGTCAGTGCCGTTCATGCCTCCGGCACGCCTGGTAGTGAGGACGTCGTCCACCGGAGTGTTCAGCGGAGCCACCCTTATTGTAGAAGAAACATTTGTTTTCTCAGCGTTTCTGATGGTTGTGTCCATAGCTTCTATGCTCCTTTACATTTACTTGTCGTCTTTTATCTCGTCAGTGCTGTTCTTGCCCAGCACCACCCACTTGCCGCCCAGCTGTGGCTTTGCGCATCCGCAGGGGCTGCTGTGCATGGCATGCTTGAAATTGCAGACCCAGGCAAGGCGCACGCCTGCCGGCTTGGCAGCCATGGCAAAGTTGCGGGCCTTCACTGGCGACTCCATCTTGGGGATGGCCATGTTGTCAAGAATGGCAGAAAGCATTTTCATCTTCACGGCCTTCTGCTCCTCCAGCTCTTCCTTGGTCATGCGCTTCGACTTCACCTCAGGGATGACTGGGTTGGGGACTCCCTCGTCCTTGGCAAGGAGCATCAGCACGCGCTCGCGGATTTTCTGTCCTGCCTGCTCGCGAATGATGTCGCGCTCGGAATTGTAGGGCAGTGCATTCTCCAGCTTTGCATAGTCCTGTACTATCTGCAGCAATTCCTGATAGTCGGGGTTCTTCTGCATTTCCTTGAAGAGTTTGCGTGCCTCCTCGGTCAGAGGGGTGCCGCACTTCTTGCAGAAGGCGAAGTCGTTCAGCGAGTGGCATGTCGGACAAACCAGACCGCCGCGTGGGCTGCCGCACTCCGGGCAATATCCGGCTCCCTCCGTAAGATGGGCTCCGCAGAATGAGCAGACATCCTTGCGAATGTAATGATGGCACTGCTCACAGAAGTCGGCATCGGGATCAAGCTCTGCTCCGCAATAAGGACATGCTGTCTTGCTGATGGGCTGGCCGCACTGCTCGCAAAACATTGCCTCCGGGTCGTTGATGGCACCACAATAGGGACACTTCTTGCCCATGGCCTGGGCGTTCAGTGTCCGTGTCTGCTGGACTGCTCCTGCATTGACATTCTCTGAAGCTTCTTCTATGTTCAGGACGCGTTCACGGGTTGACTCGGGCTTGACGGTTCTTTCTGCCTGCCCTTCTCCGTATTGCGAAAAGTCGTTGTTCATAACTGCAAATAGTCTATAGACCTCTAATTCCCTGCAAAAATATAAAAAAAATGTGTTACAGTAAAAAAAAAGCACCGTAAATTTCTTTTTACGGTGCATTTTATTAAAATTTTCTATACGTATCAGAGAAATATCTCTGCGTGTTACGAAATTATCTCTGCGTGTTACGAAATTATCTCTGCGTGTTACGAAATTATCTCTGCATGTTACGAAATTATCTCTGCATGTTACGGGAACGCCCCTGTTACCAAAGTGGCAGGCGCTTGTCCTTGGGAAGATACATCTTGTCTTTGTCAGTGACTCCAAATGCCTCGTACCACGCATCGATGTGCGGCAGTGCGCCGTTCACACGCCAGCGGCCCAGAGAGTGAGGGTCGCTCTTGGTGCGATTGCGGATTTCGGCCTCGGTGATGTTGGCAGCCCACACGCCTGCATAGGCGAGGAAGAAACGTTGGTCGGCAGTCAGCCCGTTGACCGTGGACAGGCTCTTGCCCTTTATTGCACGCTTGTAGGCATGCCATGCCACCTGCAGACCGCCGTGGTCGGCAAGGTTTTCGCCGAGTGTCAGACGGCCGTTGGCCTTAAGGTCGGGCAGAACGCTGATTTCAGAGAAGAAATCGGCATAGCGGTCGGTACGTTCCTTGAAGTTTGCAGCGTCGGCAGCCGTCCACCAGTCGTGCATGTTGCCGTCCTTGTCGTATTGGCGGCCCTGGTCGTCGAAACCGTGGGTCATCTCGTGTCCTATGACGACGCCGATGGCTCCATAGTTAAAGGCTTCGTCGGCATCGGGGTCGAAGAATGGCTTCTGCAAGATGCCGGCAGGGAAACATATCTCATTGGTGGTCGGATTGTAATAGGCATTGACGGTCTGTGGCGTCATGTACCAGTCGTCGCGGTCGACAGGCTTGCCGGCACAATGCTCTATGCGCCAAGCCACATGGAAACGGTTGCAGGCCAGAATGTTCTCATAGTATGACAATGAAGGGTCGATGGTCAGTGCTGTCATGTCCGTCCACTTGTCAGGATAGCCGATTTTCACGTAGAACGTGTTCAGCTTCAGCAGGGCGTTGACCTTGGTAGAGTCGTCCATCCAGTCTTGCGCTGCGATGCGCTCGCCAAGGGCTATGCGCAGGTTTTCAACAAGAGCCTTCATCTGCACTTTTGAGGATGCCGGGAAATACTTGCCCACATAGATGCGGCCCAGGGCTTCGCCGAGATGGCTCTGTATCTGCATGGTGGAACGGCGCCACAGCGGATGGTCCTCCTGACGGCCGGAGAAAATCTTGCCGTAGAATTCGAAGTTTGCCTTGCGGACGGCATCGTTAAGATAGCCTGTAGAGCCGTCGATGATACCCCACTCCATGACGTCGCGGAACTGGCTGACACTCATGTCGGCAAACAGCTTGTCGGCAGCAGCCATGAACTCCGGCTGTCCGACGACCATCTGCTGAATGAGACTGGCACCTACGCCGAGGGCAGCCATCTGACGCTGCAGCTGGAAGTGAGGACACATGGCGTCAAACTCGGCAAGCGTCATCTTGTTGTAGTTTGCCACCGGGTCGCGCAGCTCCGTAGACGACTTGGAGGCCTTGGCAAGGGCCGTCTCTACGGAGAGAATGTTCTGCATCTTCTTCGTAGCAGCCTTCTTGGAGAAGCCATAGAGCTGGAACATGCGGACGATATGCTGCTTGTAGGCTTCGCGAATGCGGGTCGTGGGCTTGTCGGTTTCCACGTAATAGTCTTTCTCACCGAGCGTCAGTCCGCCCTGGCGGATGTTGAGAATGTTCTGCTCGGCATTTCTCTCGTCGGCACCGAAGGAAGCATAGAAGAACTGCTGCTCGCCGTAGGGCAGCATTTCCAGCTGCTGCCCGAAGAGTTGCTCCTTGGTGGTCTGCTTCTCCAGCGACTCAATAATCCGCATGACAGGGCGCAGACCGTCCTGTTCCCTGCGGGCTGAGTCCATAGCCAGCTTGTACAGGTCGCTGAGCTTCTGCTCGACGGTTCCTGTCTGGTAAGTGCCTTGCAGCAGTTCCTGCAGGATGCCGTTGACGCGCTTGTTGTTGTCTTCGGCAAGCTGCTCAAAGGTTCCGTAGCGCGAATAGGCAGAGGGCAGCGGATTGCTCTTCATCCAGCCGCCACAGGCATACTGGAAGAAATCGTCGGCAGGACGGACGCTGCTGTCGATATTGCCAAAACTCACTCCTACTTGTTTTTCTGATTGCGAAAATAACATGACCGGTGATACCGCCATAATTGCAATAATTAATAATTTCTTCATCCTTGTTTTATTAGTTGTTTTCTTCGTATAATTGTTCTATTTCTTCCGACAACTGCTCCCAGTGTTTCATCTCTGCGTCAAGCAGGTCCTTCAAGCCCATGTATTTGTTCACCAATTCCATATTCGACGCATTTTCAGGCTCATAGAGCTTTTCGTCTAATTGCTTTATGTCCTGCTCCAGGTCGCTGATCTTGTTCTCTGAGGCTTCCAGCTCTTTCTCTTTTTTGCGGATTTGATTGTGCAAGGCACGAGAGGCTGAGAATTTTGCCGCTGCCGAAGGGCGATCCGCAGACTTCTGCCTGTCATTGGCCTTGGAGACTTCAGCATGCGCTGCCGGCTTAAGGGATGCGGCCGCGTCTGTCTGTGAAAAATTGCTCAGATAGTCGTAGATGCCTCCGATATGCTCACTGACACGTCCGTCGGCAAAGGAGTACACTTTGTCGACAAGCCCGTCAAGGAACTCGCGGTCGTGGGAAACTATGATTGCCGTGCCGTCGTAGGCCTTGATGGCTGCCTTTAGCACGTCTTTGGAAGCCATGTCAAGATGGTTGGTTGGCTCGTCAAGGATAAGCATGTTCACAGGCTCAAGCAGCAGCCTTATCATCGCAAGACGGCTACGCTCGCCGCCGCTAAGCACTTTCACTTTTTTGTCGATGGCCTCACCGCCAAACATGAATGCACCGAGTATGTCTCTGATTTTCAGACGGATTTCGCCTTTGGCTACACGGTCAATGGTATCAAAGACTGTCAAGTCGTCGTCAAGCAACTGGGCCTGGTTCTGAGCAAAATAGCCTATCTGGACATTATGCCCTATCTTCAGCGTGCCGTCGAAGGGAATCTGCCCCATGATGCACTTGACAAGGGTTGACTTTCCCTCGCCGTTCCTGCCTACAAAAGCAACTTTCTCGCCTCGCTTAATGGTGAGGTTTACGTGCTGGAAGACAAGCAGTTCGTCTGTGCTGCCATCGGAAACGGGCGGTTTGTCTGACGGTGCGCCTGCACCATGCAAGGGATATGCCTTCCTGACGTCGTCGCAGATTACCGGATAGTCGCCACTCCTTGAACAGGGAGGAAAACGCAGATGCAGGCTTGAGTTGTCAACCTCGTCAACCTCGATGGGTTCTATCTTTTCCAGCTGGCGTATCTTCTGCTGCACCTGGACGGCCTTGGTGGCCTGATAGCGGAAGCGCTCAATGAACTGGCGCATCTCGCTGATTTCACGCTGCTGGTTTTCGTAGGCACGCAGCTGTTGCTCACGGCGTTCGCGACGCAGCTGGACGTATTCGTCGTACTTTACCTTATAGTCAATGATGTGGCCACAGGAAATTTCCAAGGTCCGGTTACACACATTATTAATAAATGCACGGTCATGGCTGACGATGATTACGGCACTTGGCGACTGGCACAAGAAACGCTCTAACCACTGAATGGACTCTATGTCCAAATGGTTGGTAGGCTCGTCAAGAAGCAGCACATCAGGCCGCTGCAGCAGAAGCTTGGCTAATTCAATTCGCATACGCCATCCGCCGCTGAATTCTGACGTGGGACGGTCAAAATCGGCCTTCTTGAAGCCTAAGCCTATCAGCGTGCGCTCCATGAGAGCCTCTGGATTGTCGGAAGACATCATGAGAAATTTTTCATGCTCAAAGGTGTATCTTTCCACCAGTTGCATGTATTCTTCCGACTCGTAGTCTTCGCGCTCTGACATCTGCTTCTCCAGACTGCTGACAAGCTGTTGCTGGCGAGTTACATCGCTGAAGGCCTTACGCACCTCGTCGCGCAGGGTGGTATCATCCTGGAGTATCATCACCTGAGGCAAATAGCCTATTGTTGCCCCATTGTTGGCATTGACGCTGCCGGCAGTCGGCATCTGCTGCCTACAAAGTATTTTCAGCAGTGTACTCTTGCCGGCGCCATTCTTGCCGACCAGGGAAATTCTGTCGTGCTGGTTGACGACAAAACTGGCTTCTGTGAACAGGGGCTTCGTGCCGAACTCTACCTTCAGCCCTTCTACTGATATCAACATGACTGTATATCCAATCTAAATCGTTCTTAATTTGAATATGCATCTTCGCCTATCTGCTCCAGTCCGCCAAGGGTCAGCTTCCGCAGGTCGTAAAATGAACCGTTGTAGATGTCAAAGTCTACAGTTCCCTTGATACCTGGCAGACGCCCGGCATCGGTATGCTGCCAGAACTTCCAGGGACCGGTATACTCAACCTCGTTGACATAATAATGCGCAATCCAATAAGGATACTCATCAAAGACCGGGTCGCTCAGATAGCGCGTCTTAAATTTATAATATGTATATAGAATAGGTTTTACCCCATAGTGTTTCTCTACAATGTCAAGCCATTCCAGAACACTTTGCTTGAATTCTTCGTCTGACTGGCTCTTCGGCTTGTGTTCGACGTCGAGGACAGGAGGCAGGTCGCCGTTTTCCAGCTTTACGGTCTTAATGAAGAAAGCGGCCTGGTCCTTGGCAGCTGAGCGAGTGCCATAGAAATGATAGGCTCCGCGCGTAAAACCATGCTCACGGGCCTGATAGAAGTTGTTCTTGAAATTCTCGTCTATCTTCGTGGCACCTTCCGTGGCCTTTATCATGATGAAACGCACTGGGAACTTGTCGATAAGCCCATTGTCTTTCAGTTCCTGCCAGTCGATGTCGCCCTGGTGATGACTGATGTCTATGCCATGAATTTCATAGCCTTCGGGATAGCTGATGTCTCCATACAAAGCACGCCACCGGAAGCCGAAAGGCCCCACAAAAATGTAATAAAAGAAATATACGTATCCTGCAACTATCGCCAGACCGCCAAGCCACCATGCCCAGCCGGGAGCGCGTTGCAGAATACGGATAAAAACATTCGGACGCCTATGTGGCACAATGCTTGTTCGGCGTCCGGATGTTGTTGTTTTACGTTTTGACCGTTTTTCAGTCATCAGCAGTTTATCAGGCCTTTTCTAATGCAAGGGTGCGAGTAGGCTGATCGCATACCTCGGAAGGTCCCCAATACTGGATAGGGCCGGGATAGACGTAGCTGGTCTCAACAGCCCACCTGTCGCGCTGGGCAGCAAAAGCCTTGAAAGGCGCACCGTCCAACTCGACCAAAGCCTTGCGGATGACAGGCTTCATTTCGCCATTGCGACGCTCCATATTCATCATCATTGTGATGGGTACGCCACCGGCAATCCACTGGTCGGCAGGAGCGGTGGTGTTCTTGACGATAGCCATGTAGCCAGTCTTGCCGTTAGCAATCAGCTGGGCAGCACTGGTGCCAAGGGCATAGCAGTAGTCGGCATCGAAGTTGGAAGGAGCGGCACAGCGTCCCTCATAGCCAAAAAAATGGTGCTGGGCTGAGAACTTACCTGTATACTTGCCTTCTTTCTTCATCTTCTCAAGCTTCTGGGCTACCATCGTGGAAAGCAGCTTCTCGGTCTCAATAAGGCTTACCTGTACGTTTCCATGAGGATCGCGGTCCAAAGCCAGCTGACGGGCAACACTGGTGGGAAGAGAATTGAACACAGCGAGATTTTCGTCTGTCAGATGGCTCTTGGCGAAGTCAATCTGCTCAGAACGGCCCATGTCTTTCACTTCGGGAAGTGCAAGGACGTCGTTCAGCTGGGCAATGAGCTTCTTGATTGCAGGAATGAATTCAATAAGTCCCTCTGGGATAATCACCGTTCCGAAATTATTGCCGTCGGCAGCACGGCGGGCTACTGCGTTAGCAATATACTCAACAATTTCATCAAGGCTCTGGCCCTTAGCTTCAACTTCCTCTGAAATGAGACAGATGTTCGGCTGGGTCTGTAAGGCACACTCGAGTGCAATGTGAGATGCAGAGCGGCCCATGACCTTTATGAAGTGCCAATACTTGCGTGCAGAATTGCAGTCACGCTCAATATTGCCAATGAGTTCTGAATATGTCTTGCAGGCTGTGTCGAAGCCGAAAGAGGTTTCTATCTGCGTGTTCTTCAAGTCGCCGTCGATGGTCTTCGGACAGCCAATCACCTGAACGCCATATTTCTTTGCTGCATAATATTCGGCAAGGACGCAGGCATTTGTGTTAGAGTCGTCACCACCAATGATTACTATTGCCTTGATGTCTAACTTGCGGATAATCTCAAGGCCTTTCTCAAACTGGTCTGTCTTTTCCAGCTTGGTACGTCCGGAACCAATCATGTCAAAGCCGCCGGTGTTACGATATTCGTCAATAATCTCTGACGTCAGCTCCATATAATTGTGGTCAACAAGTCCGCCAGGACCCAAGATAAAGCCGAAAAGACGATTTTCCGGATTGAGCTTCTTTATCTGATCAAAAAGGCCTGTAATGACATTGTGTCCGCCAGGGGCCTGACCACCAGAGAGGATAATGCCGACGTTCATCTTTGTGTTGTTTGACTCTGAGGCTGGCTCAAACTCTACGATGGGCATGCCGTAGGTGTTGGGGAACAACTTCTTGATTTCTTCCTGGTCGCCAACACTTTGGGTGGCGGCACCTTCTTTTGCTTTTACTGAACCCTGGAGAGCCTTAGGCAACTTTGGCTGATAGGCAGCTCTTGCTACCTGCAATGCACTTTTTTCCATTTTTATTGTTTTTGATAGTGATAATGTTAATTTTGAAATGCAAAAATAGTCTTATTTTGTAGAAAAACAGAAAAAACATTAACTTTTTAATTTTTTTTATTGATGAAAATCATTGTATCTTGAAATTTTTGTATATCTTTGACCTCAAGAATTGTTGAATGATATTTTTTCTTACAAATTAATCAAGGAGGTAAACTATGGCAAACAGGCAATCTTTAAAGAAATGTATACAGGTGATCTGTGAAGAGCTTTTTACTGAGTGCATAGCTCTGATGCAATGCGGCGCAATCGACGCCCACAACGGGCAGGCGCTGCTGTTCAGTATTGCACACATGCAGAACGATTTCACAAGCAGAATATCACATCAGGAGCCAGGCATGCCTGCAAAGACATACTTCAAGGCACTGCGCGAGGACTTTGCAGCCCAGGCAAGCGACTTGAATGACCAAATAAGAAATTATGAAATGTAAGCGAAATACTATGTGGAAGTCATTTTGTGAATGGTTGTTATATAAACAAATGGGGTGGCATGCAGAGATTACCGAGTCCCACCCCGACAAATACATAATCTGCCTGGCGCCGCACACCAGCAACTGGGACTTTGTCATTGGCCAGTTGTACAATGGTGCCAGTGGGCTGTCAAGCAATTTCCTGATGAAGAAAGAGTGGTTCTTCTGGCCGTTGGGGCCATTGTTCCGCAAGTGGGGAGGCATACCTGTGTGGCGCAGCAAGCACACAAGCATGACTGACAATCTCGCAGAGACTGCCCGCAAGGCGGAGAAGTTTCGTTTATGCATAACTCCCGAAGGAACGCGCTCTCCAAATCCAGATTGGAAAAAAGGCTTCTATTTCATAGCGCAAAAGGCAGGCATTCCCATTCTTCTCTATGGCGTTGACTACGAGAAGAAGCTAATCCGTTGCACCTCCACCATAATTCCCAATGGTGATGTAGAAGGACAAATGCGCCAAATAAAGCTATACTTCAAAGACTTCAAGGGCAAAAAGCCAGAAAATTTCACAACAGGAGATTTGTAATAAGATGAAAAAAATCATTATAGTTTTTCTCTCTGTTCTCCTGTCAGTGCCAAGCTTCTCGCAGACTGTCGCGGAAGAGGCTAAGTTAGGAGAGAGCCTCCGGACTTTTTTCGCAAAATACAAGCCACAGAAGACACGGCTCACCCAACAGCCAAAACTTCTGGAATATTCTCTTGACAACGTCAATCGTTCGATGACGATTGTTTGCGACGAATATTTTGCCACGCAAGAGTTCTCTCCCGAGATAAATGAGGAAATCTACCAGAAATTGTCAAGCAGTCTTCCCAAAGGCTTCCGCGATTACCGTGTCACGCTGTTTGCAGGGAACATGGACATTGACGAACTCATCCCCAACCGTCTTCGTAAACACGCCGACAAGTCACGTCTCTGGGGAGACATCGACTACAACGGTGAGCCGTGGATAACTAACACCTCGCTACCCATAAAAATATCACACGGACTGGCAGGCCGCCATCTGTCAGTGTGGGCAAGCCATGGACGTTACTATGACTTAAAGACAAAACGCTGGAAATGGCAACGCCCTATCCTATTCGGAACTTCAGAAGACCTATACACGCAGACCATTGTCGTGCCTTATCTTATTCCCATGCTGGAAAATGCTGGCGCAGTCGTGTTTACCCCTCGCGAGCGTGACTGGCAGAAGCAGGAGGTGATAGTCGACAACGACGGTTCTAAGCGCAATTATATAGAAGTGACTGCACGCGGAAAATGGCAGCAGGCTCCCATGCCGGGCTTTGCATATCACAGCGGCTTCTATTCCGACGGAGAAAACCCTTTCACTGCCGGCACGGCACGCATGATTAAGACGACGACAAGCAAGTCACGCTATTCATTGGCAACTTACCAGCCGACATTTCCCACATCTGGAAAATATGCCGTATATGTAAGCTACCAGTCCCTGCCAGAAAGTACCGATCAAGCCAAATACACAGTATGGCACCGCGGACAGCGGACAGATTTCTACGTCAACCAGCAGATGGGCGGCGGCACATGGGTGTATTTGGGAACCTTCGACTTTGACGCCGGCTACAGTGAATTCAACCGTGTTACAGTAAGCAACCAAAGCGGCAAGCACGGAGTTGTAACGACTGACGCCGTCCGCTTTGGAGGCGGCATGGGAAATGTCCAGCGTGAAGGTGCAACCAGCGGACTTCCACGTGCCTTGGAAGGAGCGCGATATTACGCCCAATGGGCAGGAATGCCATACAGCGTTTACAGTGGGCGGTCTGGCACGGACGACTATGCTGATGACATCAACGTCCGCTCATTCATGACGAACTATTTAGGCGGCGGCTCTCCATACATGCCAGACAGCATTGGCGCAAATGTCCCCATAGAACTCTCGCTTGCCGTACATAGCGACGCAGGCTATGCCAAGGACGGCCAGAGCCTTATCGGTCCCTTGTCAATATGCACCACGGCATTCAACGACGGAAAATTAAAGGCAGGCATATCGCGAATGGCCTCGCGTGACTTTGCCGACGCGCTGTTGTCCGACGAGGTGACGAACATTAAATTCAAATATGGAAAATGGAACCGTCGCGGACTCTTCGATAAGAACTATTCTGAGACAAGAGTTCCAAATGTTCCAAGCGCCATCCTTGAGACATTGTCGCATCAAAGCTTCCCTGACATGATTTACGGTCAGGACCCGAACTTCCGCTTCACCCTTGCACGCTCCATATACAAGAGCATCCTGCGGTATGTCAACGACCAGCACGGCACCGCATTCGCCGTCACGCCTCTGACACCAGAGAACTTCCGCATAGACATGAAAGATGCCGGCGAAGCACGCCTGAAGTGGGATGCCGTCACAGATCCTCTGGAGCCTACTGCCAAGCCCACCGGATACATTGTCTATACAGCTATCGGCAATGCTGATTTCGACAACGGCATTCACATAACAAAGAACAGCTATACCGTAAAACTGCACCCAGGTATTCTCTATCACTTCAAGGTTGCTGCCGCCAACAAGGGTGGACACAGCTTTACGACAGAGGTGCTTTCTGCATTTTACTCATCGAAATCGTCCAAGACAATTCTCGTCGCCAACTGCTTCAACAGGCTGTCGTCGCCGGCTGTGGTGAACACTGCCGAGCAACAAGGCTTCGACATTGCCAGCGACCCTGGCATAACCTACGGTCCCACATACGGCTGGGCAGGCTACCAGACCAATTTCGACATTAAGCAGATGGGCAATGAGAGCGGAGGCTTAGGAGCTGGCGGTGAAGAGTTCGCAGGCATGCTTATTGCAGGAAACGACTTCAATTATGTAAAGACGCATGCCGAGGCCATTGCCGCTTCCAATAAATATAATATTGTCAGCTGCTCAGGCAAAGCCATCGAGCGAAAGCTCACGGACATGGACGACTACGACATGGTTGACGTATTGCTTGGACTGGAACGCAACGACGGACACAGTCTCGTCGAATACAAGACCTTCACGCCAATATTCCAAGACCAGCTGCAATCATACACCAGAAAAGGCGGCAAGCTTTTCGTCAGCGGGGCATACGTCGGCACAGACATGCAGGCTGCCTACGAGCAGGCCTTCCTTTCCAATGTCCTCAAATGCTCCTTTGGAGGCAGCACGACATCAACGACCGGCAATGTGACAGGAATGGGAACAGCATTCTCCTACTGGAGCCAGCTCTGTGAACAGCACTATGCCGCAACATCTACAGACATCATGCTTCCCAGCAAGCCAGCCTTTGCAGCCCTCAAATACGACGACGGACAGACTGCGGCCGTTGCCTACAACGGCACCGACTACAAGGCATTCACCATGGGCTTCCCATTCGAGTGCATCAAAGACAAGCAGAAGCGCGTTGCCATCATGCAGGGAATAATCAATTTCCTTTTTAAATAATTATGGAATGTATATTTCAGAGACTTTAAACATATTAACTCTATAACTAACCTAAAAACAAATCTTATGTATAAAATTCAAGCAAATTCCACTGGTACACGAACAATAGAAGTCAGTGAAGAACATCTTCAGACCATTGCAGACTACCAACTTTTCCGCGACCTCATCGACAGTAACGGCTATGTTGACGAGCAAGTCCTCGACAAACTGCGTCTTAACATCCGCGGACTTCTTGAAGCCGAAGCAAGTATCGACAAGCATCTGCTTGACCTTTGCCTCGACGTCATATATCATCAGGACATGAAAGCCTACGGTCTGCAGCAGCTGGTCCTGCTGTTCATCAACTGGAAAGACCGCGGCAACGCCAATCTTGGAATGACCACCCGTGCCTATCAAGGAACGCCTTTCAACTAATCAGGAACTATTGGAATACAGACTGACAGACTTCCTTCCGACAACAAAGAAGGAATTGGAGCTTCGTGGGTGGGAAGAAGTTGACATTATACTTTTTTCCGCAGATGCCTACGTCGACCATCCGTCATTTGGCGCAGCCGTCATCGGACGTACTCTTGAAGCCGCCGGCTATCGTGTTGCCATCATACCGCAGCCCGACTGGCACGGCGACTTCAGGGACTTCAAAAAGCTTGGCCGCCCACGATTGTTCTTTGGCATAGCGCCAGGGTGCATGGACTCCATGGTCAACAAATACACCGCCGCCCGACGCCTGCGCTCTGAGGATGCCTACAGCCCTGACGGCCGCCATGACCTCAGGCCGGAGTATCCCACTATTGTATATTCCAAGATTCTCCGCCAGCTTTTTCCAGACGTTCCCATCGTCATTGGCGGCATTGAGGCTTCCCTGCGCCGCCTCACGCATTACGACTACTGGCAAGACCAGCTGCGCCCGTGCATTCTATGTGACGCCCCTGCCGACATTCTTGTCTATGGAATGGGAGAGAAACCCATGCTTGAGATAGCAAAAAGAATATCGGACAACAATGCACTCTTGTCCGGCAATTCGCAACCTTTGTCAGACATTCCACAACTCTTGTCCGACATCCCACAGACCGTCCATCTTGCACCCTCTGTCAAATCCGAGACAGCCGACATAGTGCTTTACTCCCATGAGGAATGTCTGAAAAACAAGCGCATGCAGGCAGCCAATTTCCGCCACATTGAAGAACAGTCGAACATGATGCATGCCAGCCGCCTGCTCCAGCATGTCGGCAATGTCTGGGTGGTTGTCAATCCGCCATATCCGCCAATGACGACTGCAGAGCTGGACGCCTCGTTCGACTTGCCATACACCCGTCTGCCTCACCCCAAATACAAAGGCAAGCGCATTCCGGCGTATGAAATGATAAAGTTCTCGGTCAACATACACCGCGGATGTTTTGGCGGATGTGCCTTCTGCACCATCTCCGCCCATCAGGGAAAGTTCATCAGTTGCCGCTCCAAGGCAAGCATCCTGCGTGAGGTCAGGCAGGTTATCCAAATGCCCGACTTCAAAGGCTATCTTTCTGACCTCGGAGGGCCGTCAGCCAACATGTACGGCATGCACGGGCGCAACACTTCCATTTGCGAAAAGTGCCGCCGCCCGTCTTGCATACATCCAAAGATTTGTCCCAATCTGAACACCAGCCATCAGCAGCTGCTCGACATCTACCGGGCCGTTGACCAGTTGCCGGGAATAAAGAAAAGCTTCATTGGCAGTGGCGTCCGCTACGACCTTCTGCTTCACCGCAGTGAAGACGAAGACTCTAACCGTGCTGCCCGTGAATACACCAGGGAACTGATAACCCGTCATGTCAGCGGACGTCTGAAAGTGGCTCCCGAACACACCTCCGACCATGTCCTGCAACTCATGCGCAAGCCCTCATTCCAACAGTTCTACGCCTTCAAGCGGCAATTCGACGACATCTGCCGGCAGGAGGGACTTAAACAGCAGATTATCCCCTACTTCATCAGCAGCCACCCCGGTTGTTCTGAAGCAGACATGGCCGAACTTGCAGTAATAACAAAGCATCTTGACTTCCAGCTCGAGCAAGTGCAGGACTTCACGCCCACGCCCATGACCGTCTCAACGGAAATGTGGTATACCGGTTATAATCCATACACTCTCGAACCTGTAAAAAGTGCCAAGCGTCAGGAAGAAAAGCTTTCACAGCGCCAATACTTCTTCTGGTACAAGCCTGAAGAGCGTGCCGGCATTGAGTGCAGCTTGCGCCGCATTGGGCGTCCCGACCTTATAAGCCAACTCTGTCCTCATGGAAATAATAGAACAAACGCTTATACCCAAAAGCCCCAAAACCTGCAGCGAAGACGGAATAGTGGTCACCGCTGACTTCGTTGCCGTCATCGACGGCAGCACGTCGAAGAGCAACTATCGTCACAGCCTCTTCCGCAGCAACGGCCGGTATGCCATGCAGCTCGTCAGCCGCTTCGTACGCAACATGCCCAAGACCATCACTGCTGAGGAGTTCCTTACCGGTGTTACAGCCTACATCCGCAAGCACTATAAGAAGTCTCTTCTTCAGCGTCTCGCCGAACATCCTGAAGACCGCCTCACCTGTTCTGCCATTGTCTTCAGCCGTGTCTGCCGCGAACTGTGGATGGTTGGCGACTGCCACTGTCTTCTTACACCTCTGCGAACAGACGGCACAACAGAAGAGCATCAATACTACGACAATCCCAAGCCCGACGAGAGCAGGCTTGCTGCCATGCGTGCAGCGGAAGTCAGACGCCTGCTGTCGGCAGGAATGTCTCAGGACGAACTGCTGCGTAACGACATTGCACGTCCGACAATCATTCCCACAATGCTGGAGTCCATGCGTCAGCAAAACGTAAGCTACAGCGTCATCGATGGTTTCCACATCCCACGCCAGCACACACGCATCATCACGCTGGACTTCATTCCCTGGGAAATCGTCATGGCAACAGACGGCTATCCCTTCCTCTGCCCCACCCTTGCAGAAAGCGAGCAGCGGCTTCAGCAACAGCGAACCGCCGACCCTCTGAACATCGGCGACTTCCAGGCAACTAAAGGATTCCATCCCGACAACAATTCTTTTGACGACCGCACATACATACGCTTCCGAGTGTAAGCCATCTACAAAATTATCTTACGAAGATAATTTTTCAATAAGCAGCAGTCTATTTTGCAAAATATTGAAATGCAAAAAGCAAAAAAATGCTTTTTCTTTTGGTAAAAACAAAAAACTTGCTACCTTTGCATCAGAATTCCTGAATAATTGTTTCCGTCCGTGAAACTTTCTATTTCTTAATTCCATCATTTTTTTCAAACAACATTTTACTATTATTACTTTTATAAGTGATTTAGTCGTTATGCGACAATAATGATGTTGCAAGCTTATATCAGAACATTTTGAACACACATATATAATATATAAATATGTACACGAAAGAAGATTTAGAGAAGCTCTCTATCCCCGAACTGATGACGATAGCCCAGGAGGTTGGCGTAACTGTCAGCCAGAACGACGAGCTTGACACGGTCATCTATGCCATTCTCGACAAGATTGCAGAAGACTCGGCCACGGGAGCCACCAAGCGCAAGCGCAGCAGGATAACAAAGAAAGACACCGACAAGGTATACACTGTCAGCGGTGCCGAAGGCGAAAACCTTGACGGCCAGTCGACCAAAAAGCGCAAGACCAAGAAGCCGTCGCTGGACGCAGTTATTGCGCAGCAGGCCGCTGAGGAGAAAAGCAATGCGGCAGACGAAGCCAAGACTGAGGCGGCAGCCGCAAAGCCTGCCGAAGAAGCCGCAGCGCCCAAGAAGCGTGGCCGCAAGCCTAAAAAGGAGGAAGCGGCACAGGCAGAGGAAAGCCAGTTGCAGTTCAGCGACGAGCAGGCTGCTGACAGCACTGCCACAGACGTTCCTGAGGCTACGGCGGCAACCAGCAGCAACGGTGTGGAAATAGACGCTGAGCTGATAAGCCAGCTGCAGACAAAAATGTCGCCAACAGACAAAGTTGCCGGCAATGCCGGCCAGGAGTCGGCCGATTTCTGGGAGGGCGATCCCGGCGACGGTACAGACTTCATAACCGTTGTCGACCTGCCCATAGAAGACCAGGGTGCCGTCCCCACCCTCGACATGTTCGACCGCCCCGTATGGCAGCCGTCGTCAGCACCTGCCGCCCAGGAGCAGACTGCAGCAGACAGCAGGCAGACAGAGAAATACGATTTTGAAAACATCATCACCGGCAACGGAGTGCTGGAAATCATTCAGGACGGCTACGGCTTCCTGCGTTCCAGCGACTATAACTACCTTTCGTCACCCGACGACATCTACGTCAGCCCGCAGCAGATAAAGAAATACAGTCTGAAGACCGGCGACGTGGTCGACTGCACCATCCGCCCTCCACACGACGGCGAGAAGTATTTTGCACTGGGTACGGTAAACGCCATCAACGGCCGTCAGCCCGACGAAGTCCGCGACCGCGTGAACTTCGAGCATCTTACGCCTCTGTTTCCTGACGAGAAATTCACGCTCTGCGGCGACCCACAGACCACTAATCCGTCGGTCCGCATCGTCGACCTCTTCTCGCCGATAGGCAAAGGACAGCGCGCACTGATTGTTGCACAGCCGAAGACGGGTAAGACCATTCTCATGAAGGACATTGCCAACGCCATCGCTGCCAACCATCCTGAAGCATACATCATGATGCTGCTCATCGACGAACGCCCTGAGGAGGTTACCGACATGGCACGCACGGTGAATGCCGAAGTGATAGCATCCACATTCGACGAGCCTGCCGAACGCCACGTGAAGATTGCCGGCATTGTGCTGGAGAAGGCTAAACGCATGGTGGAATGCGGCCACGACGTGGTGATTTTCCTCGACAGCATCACCCGTCTGGCACGTGCCTACAACACTGTAAGCCCTGCCAGCGGCAAAGTGCTCACCGGCGGTGTCGATGCCAATGCACTGCAGAAGCCTAAGCGCTTCTTCGGAGCGGCAAGAAACATTGAAGGCGGAGGCTCGCTGACAATCATTGCCACAGCTCTGACCGACACTGGCTCCAAGATGGACGAGGTGATCTTTGAGGAATTCAAGGGTACGGGCAACAGCGAACTGCAGTTAGACCGCATGCTTGCCAACAAGCGCATCTATCCTGCCGTAAATCTTGTGCTGTCATCGACACGCCGCGACGACTTGCTGCAAGACCAGACAACGCTGAACCGCATGTGGATTATCCGCAAGTTCATTGCAGAAATGAACCCCATCGAGGCCATGAACACCGTCCGCGACAGACTCGTGAAGACTCATTCCAACGAGGAATTCCTGCTGTCGATGAACGGATGACAGCGACTTGAAACACTTTAGGACAGAAGAAACAAAAACATAACGATGGACAGCATCCTGAAATACTTTCCCAATCTCAGCATCGAGCAGCAGCAGCAACTGGCTGCGCTCGATGCTCTGTACCGTGAGTGGAACGCCAAGATAAACGTTATTTCAAGAAAAGACATCGACAATCTCTACCAGCACCATGTGCTGCACTCGCTGGCCATTGCCAAGATGCTCAGCTTCCGCCCGGGAACTAGCATCCTCGACTTCGGCACCGGCGGCGGATTTCCCGGCATTCCGCTGGCAATACTGTTCCCGGAATGCCACTTCAAGCTTATCGACGGAACAGGAAAGAAAGTCCGCGTGGCACAATCAGTAGCCGACAGCATAGGTCTGAAGAACTGCACGACAGCACATTTGCGCGGCGAGGACGAACACCAGCATTTCGACTTCGTGGTCAGCCGGGCGGTGATGCCTCTGCCAGACCTTGTAAAAATTGTCCGCAAGAACATCTCTCGCGAACAACACAATGCCCTGCCCAACGGCATCTTCTGCCTAAAGGGCGGCAATACCGACGCCGAACTGCACAACTACCGCAAGATTGCCCAGCAGGCAGCCTTAAGCTCGTGGTTCAGCGAAGAGTGGTTTAAGGAAAAATACTGCATCTACCTGCCGCTTTAGAACTGCACGCTATTGCGCACACGGCTAAGCGTCTCGGGAGTCATCTGGAGATAGCTAGCTATGTAGACCAGTGGTGCGCGCAATATCAGCTGCGGCGAACTTTTCACCAGCTTGGCATAGCGCTCGCCAGCCGACTCAAAGCGCAGCATGTCGGCACGCACCTGAGAAATAATCAGCGACTCCTCAAGAATTTTTCTGTACAGCATCTGTATGTTTACATTCCTGACGGCCTCATGCTCAAGGGCCGACTTAGGAAGTGCAAACAGGACTACCGGCTCCAAGGCAACAATCTGCTGGTGACTGGGCATCTCCTTGAAAAGACTTTCAATGCTCATGAATATCTGGTTCTCCGTGGCCATATATTCCGTCAATTCCTTGTCGTTCTTGTAATAGAACTGGCGCACCAAGCCTTTCGCCAGCCAATATATATGCTTGCAGACTTCACCCTCTTTGAGAATGTAGTCTCCTTTTTGGAATTTCATGGGAATAAGAATGCTTTCCAGCACGTCAAGCTCATCATGAGTCATGGTACTGTAACGCCGTGCCAATTCACGTGCAATGTCTCTGGTGGTAAGTCCGATTGTTGTCATAGGCTTGGTAATTATTGTGTTTGTTTTCTTATTGTCGGGAATTCTCTTCTCAGTCTAACTTCAGAACGGCAAGGAAGGCTTTCTGCGGCACTTCCACATTGCCTATCTGCTTCATGCGCTTCTTTCCTCGTTTCTGCTTCTCAAGCAGTTTGCGCTTGCGGCTGACATCACCGCCATAGCACTTGGCCGTAACGTCTTTGCGAACCTGCTTAACGGTCTCGCGGGCTATGATTTTCGCACCGATAGCAGCCTGAATGGCTATGTCAAACTGCTGACGCGGAATAAGTTCTTTCAGTTTCTCACACATACGACGCCCGAAGGTTACGGCATTGTCCTGATGGGTCAGCGTAGAGAGAGCATCGACAGGCTCGCCATTCAGCAGTATGTCCAATTTTACGAGCTTCGACGGACGGAACGAGTCGATGTGGTAGTCGAACGATGCATATCCCTTTGAAATGCTCTTCAGCTTGTCATAGAAGTCGATGACGATTTCACCCAGTGGCAGCATGAAGCGCAATTCCACGCGGCCTCCGCTGACATACTGCTGGTCTATCAGTTCGCCGCGCTTGTCAAGGCACAGCGTCATGATGGGGCCTATGTATTCTGACGCCGTTATGATGCTGGCCTTAATATAAGGCTCTTCTATGTGATCTATCAGTGTCTGCTCCGGCAGCCCTGACGGATTGTGGACTTCCTTTTCCTCGTGCTGCTTTGTGTAGCACATGTAGGTAACGTTGGGAACGGTTGTTATGACGTCCATGTCGAACTCCCTGTCAAGGCGTTCCTGCACAATTTCCATGTGCAGCAGGCCAAGGAAGCCACAGCGGAAGCCAAAGCCAAGGGCTACGGAAGTCTCGGGGACAAACGTCAGCGAAGCGTCGTTCAGCTGCAGTTTCTCCAGCGAGGCACGCAGGTTCTCATAGTCAGTCGGGTCGATGGGATAAACGCCGGCAAACACCATCGGCTTCACTTCCTGGAAGCCTTCAATAGCCGATGTGCAGGGACGGTCAATGTGAGTGATGGTGTCGCCCACCTTAACTTCCTTGGCGTTCTTTATGCCACTGATGATATACCCCACCTCACCGGTCTTCAGCTCCTTGCGCGGAATCATATCCATCTTAAGCACGCCAACCTCGTCGGCATCATATTCCATGCCGGTATTGAAGAACTTCACCTTGTCTCCCTGGCGAATGCTGCCGTTGACAATCTTAAAATAGGCAATGATGCCTCGGAACGAGTTGAACACCGAGTCGAAGATAAGCGCCTGCAAAGGAGCCTGCTCATCTCCCATAGGATGCGGAATGCGCTCCACGACGGCATTAAGGATGTCCTCAACGCCCTCACCCGTCTTGCCGCTGGCGCGTATAATATCCTGAGGGTCGCAGCCGATGAGGTCGACGATTTCGTCTTCCACCTCGTCGGGCATAGCCGACGGCATGTCAATCTTGTTGATTACGGGAATAATCTCCAAGTCGTTGTCTATTGCCAGATACAGATTGGAGATGGTCTGTGCCTGAACGCCCTGCGTAGCATCGACAACCAGCAAGGCACCCTCGCAGGCTGCAATGGAACGCGACACTTCGTAGCTGAAGTCAACATGTCCCGGAGTGTCGATAAGGTTCAGAATATATTTCTCGCCCTTGTACATATATTCCATCTGGATGGCGTGGCTCTTGATGGTTATACCACGTTCGCGCTCCAGGTCCATGTCGTCGAGCATCTGCCCTTCCGTCACCTGTATCGTCTTTGTATACTCCAGCAGGCGGTCGGCCAGTGTTGACTTTCCGTGGTCAATATGTGCAATGATGCAGAAGTTTCTTATATTATTCATGCTACGTTTCAGTACAATTTTGTGCAAAGTTACGAAAAAACGAGTGCAATGCAAAAGAAAAATGGATTTTTCTTTTGCATTGCCGAGTGCCAAGTAAGTTCGACGAAGTCAAAGTTACGAAAAAACGAGAGAAGAACAAAAGAAATTTTTCCTTTTTTATGCCGAGGCGCCAGCAACTTCGCGAATTTAATCGCTAAGTTACGAAATTATCTCAATGACTTACGAAATTATCTCAATGACTTACGAAATTATCTCAATGACTTACAAAATTATCTCTGCATGTTACATAATTATCTCTGCATGTTACATAATTATCTCCGTAAGATAATTTTGCCAGTCATTCATTCATGCTGACAAAGCTTCTGAAAGGCCTCTCCTGTGGGGCATATTTGCGTTAAACTTCCAAAATCGTTTTGGAATGTCAGCGGTAAAGCGTAATTTTGTGGCTTGAAGCAACTGTTACTGAAAAAACAGAGAGTATTATGCAAGAAGCCAAGGGTAATTCGAAATACAAGATGTCGCTGAAGGACAAAATCCTGGAAGTGGCCATGAAGAACTTTGCCTTGCACGGCATACGTGCAGTAAAAATGGACGACATTGCCTCACAGCTTGGCATTTCAAAGCGCACTCTCTATGAGATTTATTTCAATAAGGAGGAACTGCTCTACGAGGGAGTCATCAAGTATGAAAGCGAAAAGCAGAAGTCGTTCAGCGACTTTGCCGGACAGGCTACCAACGTCATGGAAATCCTAAAGGAGTTCTATCGCAGGAAGACGCAGGAACTGAGCATCATCAATCCGGCATTCTTCGCCGACATGAGGAAATATCCGAAAGTCGTTGCCTATCTGGAAAACCAGCATAAGAACATCAACGACCAGCAGACGAAGTTCTTTAAGCGCGGCATCAGCGAGGGCTACTTCCGCAGGGAGATAAACTACGAAATCCTGCGGTTTACCCTTGAGGCAATCGGCGATTCGCTGGCCGACCATGAAATATTAAAGAAATATCCTGTCAACGAAATCTTCAGCAACATCTTCTTTGTGACATTGCGCGGAATGTGTACCCAAAAAGGCATCGCCGCTTTGGAGTCGCTGGAGTGAGCATCGCCGCCCCATAGACTTTCAGACTGGCGGAAGGATTTCGTCCGCAGTCGTCAGAAGTTGGTAAACGACAGCGGCATCAGCTGCTTAATACCTTTAATAATATATATGCAGCGCCTGCCATAGAGCAGGATGCGCACTTCCTGCTGGAAACGAGTCTCGGTCTCTATCAGAACCTGCCGACAACTGCCACAGGGGCTGACAGGCTCGTCAACAAGATTGCCATCCTTGTCGCGGGCTGCAATAGCAAGCGATTTCACCGCGACATCAGGATATTGCGCACCTGCAGCAAAGATTGCCGCACGCTCAGCACACATACCCACGGGAAAGGCAGCATTCTCCTGATTGCAGCCCTGCAGGACGACACCATTCTGGAGCAACAGCGCGGCTCCGACGTGGAACTGTGAATATGGGGCATACGAACGGGATGTTGCCTCTATGGCCTTGTCAACCAACATGCGGTCTTCTGCAGAAAGCTCTTCCATACGGGCAGTGCCGATAACACTCTTTATAACCAAATCTTCCATAATAATACGCCTGTTTTAGTTGCAAATATAAAAATTATTCTTTACTTTTGCATAAAATTAGAAGTAAATTCATGAAAATACGGTCATTTTTCATCGTTTTATCCATATTTTTGCCCTTTTCCGCGCATTCGCAGCAGCTGACATGGAACAAAACCTACCAAGAATACTTCAATACTTACCAGGATGCAGCCATTGAGCAGATGCTGGCCTATGGCATTCCCGCCAGCATCACTCTGGCACAGGGCGTGCTGGAGTCGGGAGCCGGAAAAAGCGAGCTTGCACGCTATGGCAACAACCATTTTGGCATAAAGTGCAACGGATGGACTGGCCGCAAGCAATATCATGACGATGACGCGCGAGGAGAATGCTTCAGGGCATATGACAGCGCCTACGAAAGCTATGTCGACCACTCCAAGTTCCTCAGCGGCAACAAGCGATACAGCAGTCTCTTCCACCTTAAGACCACCGACTACAAGGGATGGGCTAAAGGCCTGAAAGCCTGCGGATATGCAACAAACCCCGTGTATGCTAAGCAGCTTATCAGCATAATAGAACTCTACGGACTGCACGAACTCGACCATTCGAAAGTCTATAACCGGCGAAATGTCAGGGGATTATCCAATTCTGCTGCAAGAGAAGTTCACGAGTTCAACAGCAACGAGTACATCATAGCCAAAGAAGGCGACAGCTTCAGCAGTATTGCCGAGGACATGAACATGTCGGCACGTGCGCTTGCACGCATCAATGAAAACAATGTCGATGCAGCAATCAGCGAGGGCGACTACATCTGGCTGAAAAAGAAACGCCGCCACGCTCCAAAGGAATACAAGAACTGGACACACACCGTCAGTGCCGGCGAGTCAATGTACTCCATTTCACAGCATTACGGCATAAGGCTTAAGAACCTTTACAAAATCAATCATCTTTCGCCCGACGCAGTCATACACGTTGGCGACGCCCTGAAAGTAAGATAAAACAGAAATCCCCCGGAAACATCAGGCTTCTGGGGGATTTACTTTATTCTTTCATAAGCTTAGCGAAGAAATCGTCCAAATCCTTGTCAAGACCGGCCATCAGCTCTTCGCTGACAATTACAAGGTCGTCGTCGACAAGATACACCTCCTCAATGCTCTCACCGTCATTGTCTTCAAGCACAAACGAGAACGGCTTCATGATGGACATAGCCTCCAGAAGGCTTCGGTTTTTATCCAATGTGTGCCGAAGAATCTTGACAACCTGAGGATAGAAGTTTTCCTCCTTGTTATCAATCCATTGTTCTATGACACAGCGCGTTATCTCTGCGTCTTCGTCGTCGAAAACTGTCAGGTCGCCCGACTCCTGGCTGATGCGTAGGTGAATATCCGTAAAACGGCATCCGTCTTCTCTTTGTGGAAATTTCTCAGCCACCTTCCTGATGGCCCTCTCTAACTGGCCAACCACCTGTTCGTTTGCATTCATATTACGCTATGGATTACTTTAATTTCCCACAAAAGTAAGAAAAATCACGAAAAACAGCAACATCTATGCATTTTTTTTGAAAATTTTCCTAATTCTTTAATTCTAATAATCAATTTTTGTTATCTTTGCATCGAAATAGCAGAGATTTTTGTTATTCATGAGTCACGAAATAAAACACCCTGGAATTGTTGAAAGCGTAGAAGGCGACTGCGTACATGTACGCATTGTGCAGTCGTCGGCATGCTCAGCGTGCAAGGTAGCAAGCTACTGCAATTCCGCAGAATCAAAGGAAAAAATCATCGACGTGCAGACGCCCAGTGCATCCCATTACTCGGCAGGCCAGCCGGTAGTGGTTTCCACGTCCGACAGCATGGCTGCCAAGGCTTTGCTGTGGGGTTTCGGACTGCCATGCATGCTGATGCTGGCAGTTCTCGTTGCCTTTCTGGCCTTTGGGCAGAGCGAGCAGATGTCAGCTGTCGCAGCCATCCTCTCCCTTGCAGTCTACTACCTGCTGTTGCGGCTTGTCCGCGGCAAGATAGCACGCCAGCTGACGTTTTCTATTGAAGAAGTACAATAAACAAAATTAATATACTAAAACAAACAAAACAAAATTAACTTTATGAATTTCATTTTGATTGCAGTATTAGTATTAGGCGCCATCGGACTTATTGCGGCGCTTGTACTGTACGTCTGCTCCAAGAAATTCGCCGTCTACGAAGACCCACGCATTGCCCAGGTGACTGAAAACCTGCCTGGTGCCAACTGCGGCGGATGCGGATTTGCCGGATGCGGAGGTTTGGCAGATGCTCTCGTCAAGGGCGCTGACGCCGGTAGCCTTGAGGGGCTTGCATGTCCTGTTGGAGGACAGGAAGTAATGAGTAAGGTTGCCGACCTGTTAGGTATGGCTATTGCCAACGGCGAACCAAAGGTGGCGGTAGTACGTTGCAACGGTACTTGTGCCTTGCGGCCGAAAATTGCCGAGTACAACGGCTTGCGCAGTTGCGCAGCCATGAACTCCTGCGGTGCCGGCGAGACTGCCTGCGGCTTTGGATGTCTGGGCTGCGGCGACTGCGTGGCAGCCTGCCAGTTCGACGCCATCCACATGAATGCCGAGACTGGTCTTCCCGAAGTTGACGAAGAGAAGTGTGTGGCTTGCGGAGCCTGCGTAAAGGCCTGCCCACGCAACATCATCGAACTTCGCAAGAAGGGGCCAAAGGGCCGTCGCGTGTTCGTTTCCTGCGTCAACAAGGACAAGGGTCCTGTGGCCATGAAGGCCTGCAAGGCCGCCTGCATAGGCTGTGGCAAGTGCGAGAAGGAGTGTAACTTCGGTGCCATCACCATTGAGAACAACGTCAGCTACATTGACCACGAGAAGTGCCGTCTCTGCCGCAAGTGCGTCGTAGTTTGCCCCACCAAGGCAATACACGATGTCAACTTCCCCACTCCACCGCCAGCTCCAAAGCCAAAGGAGACTGCGCCAAAGGCTGAGGCGCCAAAGGCTGAAGCGCCCAAAACTGAGGCTCCCAAGGCCGAGGCAAAGGCAAATAATGTTGAACCAGAAGTAAAGAAGGAGGAAAAAGCATGAACATCAGAACATTTCGCATAGGTGGCATACACCCCGAGGAGAACAAGCTTACCCACGAGGTACCTACCAAGGTTGCAGCCTTGCCAAAGCAGGCCATCTTCCCTCTTTCCCAGCATATTGGCGCCCCTGCCAAGCCTGTCGTCAAGAAAGGCGACAAGGTCAAGGTAGGCACCATGATTGCCGAGGCCGGCGGTTTCGTCTCTGCCCCAATATATTCTTCTGTCAGCGGAACAGTGCTGAAAATTGACACCGCCATCGACGCCACAGGCTACCGCAAGCCGGTGATTATCATCAGCGTTGAGGGCGACGAGTGGGAAGAAAGCATCGACCGCTCGGACAAGTTAGAGACTGTCAAGGCTCACCCGGAGCTTACTCCAGAAGAGATTGTGGAGCGCATCAAGACTGCTGGCGTTGTCGGCATGGGCGGTGCCTGCTTCCCGACATTCATCAAGCTGTGTCCTCCGCCTACAGCAAAGGCAGAATGTGTCATCATCAACGCCGTAGAGTGCGAGCCGTACATCACAGCTGACTTCCGTCTGATGATGGAACATGCCGATGAAATCATCGTCGGCCTTGAGCTGCTCATGAAGGCCGCTAAGGTTACACGCGGATACATCGGCATAGAAACCAACAAGATGCCGGCCATCGAATTACTCACTGCCAAGTGTGCCGAAGCCTTTGCCAACAGCGAATACACCGTAGAGGTTGTCCCCTTGAAGCAGCGCTACCCACAGGGTGGTGAAAAGCAGCTTGTCGACGCCGTAATCCGCCGTCAGGTGCCTGCTCCCCCGGCAATCCCCGTCAATGTCGGCGCCATAGTCCAGAACGTTGGCACAGCCTATGCCGTTTATGAGGCCGTCATGAAACGCAAGCCTCTGTTTGAGCGCTACACGACCGTCACCGGCAAGAAGATAGCAAATCCAGGCAACTTCCTCGTCCGCATGGGAACGCCTATGCAAGACCTCATTGAGGCCTGCGGCGGAATGCCTGACGGAGACAACAAGCTGCTTGCTGGCGGTCCTATGATGGGCAAGGCTCTCACATCCACAGAAGTCCCCATCTGCAAGGGCACCAACTCCGTAACCATCATTTCCGGCGACGAAGCCGTCCGCAAGGAGCCAAACCCATGCATTCGCTGCGCTAAGTGCGTGTCAGCATGCCCGATGGGCCTTGAGCCTTACCTGCTGGCCAAGCTTGCTGCCGTGAAGAACTGGGAGCGTGCCGAACGCGAAGAGGTTGTCAGCTGCATAGAGTGCGGTTCGTGCCAGTTCACCTGCCCGGCCCACCGTCCGCTGCTCGACAACATCCGTCTTGCAAAGTCCACGGTCATGGGCATTATCCGCAGCCGTGCGGCCAAGAAATAGAGCAATAGTAATAATAATATGTATAACTAATAATAAAAGGAGCACCCTGTAAGTAATTAGACATCCCTCTGTTTGGGAGGGCTTGGGTGAGCTTTCAATATGAGTAAATTAATAGTTTCACTATCGCCACATGCACACGGTACAGACACTGTCGAGCGCAACATGTACGGTGTAATCATCGCCCTGTTGCCTGCACTGCTGGTGTCGTTTTATTTCTTTGGCCTTGGTTCGGCCATAGTGTGTGCAACAAGCGTTGCGGCCTGCGTACTTTTTGAGTGGGCCATCAATAAATTCATGCTCAAGAACGAGCGTACCACCATCTGCGACGGCTCGGCCGTCCTTACCGGCCTTCTGCTTGGCTTCAACATGCCCAGCAACCTGCCACTCTGGATTATCATCATCGGCGCACTGTTTGCCATCGGCCTTGGCAAGATGCCTTTCGGCGGCCTTGGCAACAACCTGTTCAATCCAGCCCTTGTGGGACGTGCCGCACTGCTGGTGGCCTTCCCTGCACAGATGACCACATGGCCGAAGGTTGGCCAGCTGACATCTTATCTTGACGCAGAGACAGGAGCCACTCCGCTGGCCATCATGAAGCAGGCCATCAAGAGCGGCGACGCCTCTGTGCTTGACCAGCTGCCGTCATCGCTCGACCTCTTCCTCGGCAACCATCCCGACGGAGCGGGTGCCGTAGGTGAAATCTGCGCCATAGCACTGCTGCTTGGCCTTGCCTACATGCTGTGGAAGAAAATCATTACATGGCACATCCCCATGAGCATCATTGGCACAGTGTTCGTGCTGGCAGCCATCATGCATGCTGCCAACCCAGTCTATGCCGACCCATTCAGCGTGATTTTCAGCGGCGGCCTCATGCTCGGTGCCATCTTCATGGCTACCGACTACGTCACCTCGCCGATGACCGCCAAGGGACAGCTCATCTACGGCGTAGCCATCGGCGTGCTGACAATAGTCATCCGCAACTGGGGCGCCTATCCAGAGGGCATGTCGTTTGCCATTCTCATCATGAACGCCTTCACACCTCTTATTAATAATTATGTGAAGCCAAAGCGCTTCGGTGAAGTTCCAGCTTCTAAATAACGAATAATTGAAAAATCAACGAATTGAAAAATTGAAGTAATTATGAAGAAGTTAGAATCATCATTGACAAATATGGTACTCGTGCTGACAGGCGTAGCCGTCATCATGGGTGGAATACTGGCCTACGTCAACCACCTCACCGAGGGTCCCATCAAAGAACAGAAAGACAAGGCCCTTGCCGACGGCATCAAGGCCGTCATGGTATGCGACGACCTGGTTGTATCCAAGACCGACGAAGTGAGGCAGAACGACGCCAAGGGCAAGGAAATGGTATACACCATCTATCAAGTCAAGGACGCAAAGGGACAGGATCTCGGAGCTGCCGTTGAGTCTACGACAATGGGCTTCGGCGGCGACCTGAAGGTTCTTGTCGGCTTCGACCCCGAAGGCAAAATCCTTGGCTACACACTCCTTGAACATGCTGAAACTCCAGGCCTTGGCGCTAAGGCTGACAAATGGTTCCAGAAGGGCGAAAAGGGCGACATCATCGGCAAGTCGCCAGCAGAGGCTCTGACGGTATCGAAAGACGGTGGACAGGTAGACGCCATCACGGCATCCACCATCACCAGTCGCGCATTCCTGCTTGCAGTCAACAATGCATACGCTGCCTACAAGGCTACTCCCATCGACGGTGAGAGCGGAGCCACCAAGCAAGCCACTGCAGCAGAGGGTGAGACTTCTGACGCCTGCAAGACTGAGGAATAATCAGCAGAATGTTAAAACAGTAACACAGAAAAGAAAGTAACTATGAATTACGCAGATATCATAAAAAACGGCATTATCAAGGAGAACCCGACCTTCGTCCTGATGCTTGGCATGTGTCCTACGCTTGCCACCACGACATCGGCCATCAACGGCATGTCAATGGGCCTGGCAACAATGGCAGTGCTCATCTGCACCAACTTTGTCATCTCCTGCCTGAAGTCGGTAACCCCCGACAAGGTACGCATCCCCGTGTTCATCGTAGTCATCGCAGCCTTCGTAACCATTCTACAGCTGGTCATCAAGGCTTACCTGCCTGACATCGACAAGGCACTGGGACTCTTCATACCACTGATAGTCGTCAACTGCATCATCCTCGGCCGCGCAGAGGCCTTTGCAGCCAAGAACACCCCAGTGGCATCACTCTTCGACGGCATCGGCATCGGCCTCGGCTTCACCCTGGGTCTCACACTGCTGGGAAGCTGCCGCGAAGTGCTTGGCTCTGGTTCCTTCTTCGGCATCTCCCTGCTGCCAGAGACCTACAACATCCTGTTGTTCGTCCTGCCTCCAGGCGCATTCATCATGCTGGGCTTCCTCATTGCGATAGTCAATAAGATTCGCAAGGTGTAAGTATTTGTAATTGTAAATCGTCAAATTGTAAATTGCATTATGGAATACGTATTGATATTCATATCGGCGATATTCGTCAACAACATCATCCTGTCGCAGTTCCTCGGCATCTGCCCGTTCCTCGGCGTCTCCAAGAAGATTGACACCTCCCTGGGCATGTCGGCTGCCGTAGCCTTTGTGCTTACACTGGCAACCATCGTCACATGGTGTGTCCAGACGTTCGTACTCGACGCCTTCGGACTGCAGTATCTGCAGACCATCGCCTTCATCCTCGTCATCGCCGCACTTGTGCAGATGGTTGAGATTGTGCTGAAGAAAGTCTCTCCTGCACTCTATCAGGCACTGGGCATCTTCCTGCCGCTGATTACCACCAACTGTGCCGTCCTTGGCGTAGCCATCCTGGTAATCCAGAAAGACTTCAACCTGCTGCAGTCCGTCGTCTACGCCTTCTCGACAGCCATCGGCTTCGGCCTTGCCCTGACGGTGTTTGCCGGCATGCGCGAGCAGCTGGAGCTGGTCAACATTCCAAAGGGCATGCGCGGCATGGCCATCGTAATGCTTTCGGCAGGCCTTCTGTCGCTGGCATTCATGGGCTTCTCCGGAGTTGACGGAGGCCTCCGCACTCTCTTCGGATTAGACTAATCACACAAGCATCCACCTCAGTGCCACGGAAGCACAGAAGCCATCAAGGCTCTGCCCTTCCGTGGCACTGCTGTTTATATCTTCGTAAGATAATTTCGTAACATGCAGAGATAATTTCGTAACTCATTGAGATAATTCCGTAACTCGCAGAAATAATTTATTATCTTTTCACAATAGCGAAGAAACAAAAAGCATTTTTTTGTTTACCTTTGCAACATATATGAATATACTATTCGACTTTGTAACGCTTTCGCGCAGGACTGGAGCTGGCGAATATGTCCGCTGCGTTTTCCTGCACCTGTTGGAGTCTGTCAGCAGACAGCAGCCGACCGACGTGCATCTGCATGTCGTCTGGGACTCGGCAAGGGGCTGTGCCTACGATGACATGGCAAGCATAGTTGCCGACCCGGCGCTGGCCATCAAGCGGCACGACATCCACAGCAAGGCAATTACCGCCATCGTCGACGAACACCACATAGACACATTCTTCATTGGCTGCGCCCAGTATCTTGGCATCTACAATGACGTGTCACGTCTGCACTGCAGAGTCATCTGTGTCATTCACGACCTCTGCTATGAGGAAATGCAGCGTGAAAACCTTGATCTATACTATAAATCGCTTACAAAGTCTACGGCAAGCTTTGTCAACTGGCTGCTTTTCCATCGCAACAAGTGGCTGCGTAAGAATAATTTCATGCCTCCAGTGGTCGAAATGCTCCATCAGAACGGCAATGCCACAGTAATTGCCGTCTCTGAATATACCAAGCACTCCATAATGTACAGCTACGACATTCCAGAAAATAGGATAAAGGTGCTGTACAGCCCAGAACGCGTCTACCAGACAGCCAAGGGTGATGTCGGTGAGTCTCTGCGCAATATTTTCAGCAGCAACAGCAAGGTTTTCCTGCTCTTGGGCGCACAATACGACCTGAAAAACTCCCGAAAAGCCATCAATGCCTTTGCCCACTACTCACGGCAACATCCCGATGCCGCACTGCTGACCGTCGGCTACAGGGGCGCGCCACGTTTTGCTGCACACCACGTGCTGCCATTCCTAAGCGACAGCGAACTGCAATATGCCTATAAGTCGTGCCATGCACTCATCTACCCTTCCTACTTCGAGGGCTTCGGCTATCCGCCAATAGAGGCCATGCATTTCGGAAAGCCGGTAATAGCCACAAATATCGGCGCAGTACGCGAAATACTGGAAATTGCCCCCCCCATTTTCTTCTGCCCGTTCTTCGAGACAGACATCTACCAGGCTCTCTGCCGCTTCGACGCCATGGACTATGCGGCACTCTGCCGACAGTCAAGGGAAGCATACACAAGGATTGCCGCGCGCCAGGCAAAAGACCTGGACACTATCACAGAATTAATAATGTCAAAAACAGAATAACAGAAACATGAAAAAGCTACTTACCACCGCCATTGCCACACTGATGGCCTGCACATCACAGGCACAGTCGGTCACAGCCACAGTGCATGCCGACCAGCCAGGGGCAAAAATCAACAAGGAAATCTACGGCCAGTTTGCCGAACACTTAGGCTCGTGCATCTACGGGGGACTCTGGGTCGGCGAGCAGTCAGCCATTCCAAACACACAGGGCTACCGCACCGACGTGCTGAACGCCCTCAAGGAACTGCACATCCCCGTGCTGCGCTGGCCTGGCGGATGCTTTGCCGACGAATACCACTGGCGCGACGGCATAGGTCCGCGCTCTGAGCGCCCGTCGATGAAGAACAACAACTGGGGTGGCACCATCGAGGACAACTCATTCGGCACCCACGAGTTCCTTAACCTCTGCGAACTGCTGGAATGCGAACCTTACGTCAGCGGAAATGTAGGCTCAGGCACCGTTGAAGAGCTTGCCAAATGGGTAGAATACATGACCAGTGAGGACGGCACGCCCATGGCTAAGCTGCGCAAGGAGAACGGCCGCGAGAAGCCTTGGAAGGTGAAGTATCTCGGAGTGGGAAATGAAAGCTGGGGATGCGGAGGCAGCATGAACCCTCAATATTACAGCGACTTATACCGCCGCTATCAGACATATTGCCGCAATTACGACGGCAACAGACTCTTCAAGATTGCCAGCGGCGCCTCCGACTATGACTACAACTGGACGAAAGTGCTGATGCACAATGCCGGAACGCGCATGGACGGACTGTCGCTGCACTATTACACCTGCTCCGGATGGAACGGGCCAAAGGGGTCTGCCACTCAGTTCGACAATGACCAGTACTACTGGACTCTTGGCAAATGCCTTGAGCTGGAGGATGTCATCAAGAAGCACAAGGCCATCATGGACGCAGCCGACCCAAAGCACCGCGTGGCACTGATGGTCGACGAATGGGGAACATGGTGGGACGAAGAGCCTGGCACCATACGCGGTCACCTCTATCAGCAGAATGCACTGCGCGACGCTTTTGTGGCAGCCCTGTCACTGAACGTCTTCCATCGCCATACCGACCGCGTGAAGATGGCTAACATTGCACAGGTTGTGAATGTGCTGCAGTCGATGATACTTACCGACCAGGAAGGCAGCGGCCACATGGTGCTGACACCAACCTACCACGTGTTTAAGATGTACGTTCCATTCCAGGAAGCAACCTTCCTGCCTGTCGACGTGGTCTGCGACACCATGATGGTGCGCCACGACTACTTCAAGCCCATGGACACCAGCCGCGCCGACGGCTATCGCAAGCTTCCACTGGTGTCTGCATCGGCTGCCGTGCAGAAAGACGGCTCCATCGTTCTCTCGCTGACCAATGTCAGCCTTGACAAGTCGCAGAACGTCAGCGTCAGCCTGCCTGGCTTTAAGGCCAAGAGCGTCAGCGGCAGCATCCTTACCGCTGCCAAGGTGGCCGACTATAACGACTTCCAGCATCCCAGCGTGGTGGCTCCAACGGCGTTCACTGATGCAAAAATAAAGAAAGACCAGCTGTCAGTAAAGCTTCCGGCAAAGAGCATCGTGGTGCTGACCATCAAGAAATAGCCCTATACCCTCCCCCCCGAAGACAATGAAAAAGACAAGCATTCTCACCCTGCTGCTGACAGTAGTCATGGCAGCGCAAGGCCACAGCATTCTCACACTGAAGGACATCACCGGCGGAAAGCTGCGTGGCGAGTCGGTGGCCGCCATACGTGTGCTGCAGGGCAGCGACTGCTACACCATGATTTCGCCTGACTGGAAGCGAGTGGTGAAATGCTCGTTCGCCGACGGCAACGAGGTGGAGACACTCTTCGACGCTACCGTCAACGGCAATGGCGAGATGGAGGACATTGATGACTACGTAATCAGTCCAACACAGTCGTCCATGCTCGTTCAGACACAGAGCGAACACATCTACCGCCACTCGCTGACAGCCACCTACTATGTCTATAACTTCGCCGACAAGAGCCTTCGCAGACTCTCACAAGACGGCAAGGAGCAGGTGCCGGTCTACTCCCCCGACGGCACGAAAATTGCCTTTGTGCGTGACAACAACATCTTCCTTGCCAGCCTCGACGACGGGAGCGTACGGCAGATAACCGCCGACGGCAGCTTCGGCAGCATCATCAACGGCATTCCCGACTGGGTGAACGAGGAAGAATTCGGCATCGACCGTGCCATCACCTTTACCCCCGACGGCCGACACCTGTTATGGGTGCGCTACGACGAAAGCAAGGTGAAGACATTCTCCATACAACTCTATAAAGGCAGCAAGCCAGAGAAAATGGAATATGCCGACTATCCTGGACTGTACTCCTACAAATACCCCATTGCCGGCGAACAGAATTCTACCGTTTCTCTGCATATCTACGACATCAGCAGCGGTACTTCTGGCGTGATGCAACTGCCGCTGGACGCAGACGACTACATTCCACGCCTGATGCCTGCCAACGGCGGAAGCCAGGTGCTTATATGCAGGCTGAACAGGCTGCAGAACCACATGCAGATTTACATCGGAGACGCTGCCAACGGTACATGCCGGCAAATCATTGAGGAAACCGCCGACAAGTACATAAAGGAAGAGGCCATCAGCGGCATAACCGTCACCGACAGCCACATTCTGCTGCCTTCTGACCGCAGCGGATGGATGCACCTCTACCTCTACGACTTCAAAGGCCGGCTGGAAAGAGCTGTCACAAGCGGCAGCTTCGAGGTGAGTGCCGTCTACGGTTATGACGAGAAGAGCGGCAGCACCTTCTTTGCTTCCCACGAGGCCAAGCCCACAGGTCAGAACGTCTGGGTTGCACTGAAGAACGGCCAGCGCAAGTGCCTCACGCCCCAAGAAGGATGGAACACGGCTGTCTTCAGCAGCAGTTTCAGGCACTTCATCAATACGTGGAGCGACATCGACACTCCGCCCGTGACTACCATCAGAGACGCCAAGGGCAGGCTGACAGCCACCCTGAAGGATAACAGAAAGCTTAACGACATGCTGGCAAACTACCGGCTGGGCAAGAAAGAAATGCTTACCATAACGACGTCCGACGGCATCACCCTCAATGCATGGATGGTGAAGCCGGTTGGCTTCAGTCTGGATAAGAAATATCCGGTAGTCATGTACCAGTACGGCGGTCCTGGCAACCAACAAGTCAGGGACGCATGGAATATAGGCATGGCCGGACAAGGAGCGGCCCTTGAGCAGTACCTCTGCCAGCAGGGATACATCTGCGTATGTGTCGACAATCGCGGAACCGGCGGTCGCGGCGCAGAATTCGAGAAATGCACATATCTACAGCTTGGGCGGTTAGAGGCACGCGATCAGGCTGAGGCAGCTCTCTGGCTTAGCCAACAGCCGTATGTCGACGCCAGCAGGATAGCCATCTGGGGATGGAGCTTTGGAGGCTTCAACACGCTGATGGCCATGTCTGAAGGCCGTGGTCTCTTCCGTGCCGGCATTGCAATAGCGCCTCCGACATCGTGGCGATATTATGACACCATCTACACCGAGAGGTTTATGCGCACTCCGCAGGAAAATCCTTCCGGCTACGACGACTGTCCCATCAGCCGCGCCGAAAAGTTGCAGGGAGCGCTGCTGCTCTGCCACGGACTGGCCGACGACAATGTTCATTTCCGCAACACTGCCGAATACACCGAAGCCCTGGTGCAGGCCGGCAAGGATTTCCGCCAGCTGGTATACACCAACAGAAACCACAGCATCTACGGCGGCAACACGCGCCACCATCTGTTCTCCCAGTGCATCGATTTCTTCAATCAGCACCTTGGGGAATAAGTTGAAGACTACTTCCGCTTTATTGCTCTTTTGAATCTTAGCGGACAACAATACTTCCGTTTTGGAAAGTATCAGTTGTCCCTAAGCTTCGGCAGGGAGATGTGATAGCGCACGGCAAGGAAGCGAATGAAGCAGGTTACGAAGAAAGATACCGGCACCGTTATCTCTACTGGAGCGCCCAGCAAGTCGGCAGCCCAATAGGCCACACCTCCTGCAACAGCGGCCATGGCATATATCTCGCGGCGGAAAATGACTGGCTCGTTGTTCAACAGTACATCGCGAATGACTCCACCTGCTGCTCCGGTGATGCAACCCATGATGATAGCCACCCAGTATGGCTGCCCCACCATGAGCGACTTCTGTATGCCGGCAATGGTGAACAGTGCCAGTCCCAGGGTGTCGAACACCATCCACGTGTTGTTGAAAGTCTCAAGCTTCTTGTTGAAGACTATCACCAGGACGAGAGCCATCGCCGTACAAATGATGTAGAAAGGATTAGTCATCCAGAAGGGTGTTACGCCCAGCATTACGTCGCGAATGGTGCCGCCGCCGATAGCCACGGCAATGCCGCAGACGTAGCCTCCAAACCAGTCAAAATGCTTGGCAGCAGCATGCCTGATGCCTGATATTGCAAAGGCAAAAGTGCCTAAGAACTCTACTACCTGAGATATTATTTCGTTGTATTCCACGTTTTCATTTTTTATGCTGCCAATGTCTGCTATTATTGCACCCACATTCCATGTTGGCCTTGCCTGCCGCTGTGTCGGCCTTACCTGCTATAGCATCGGGCCTGGATGCCGCAGTGTCAGTCTTTAAACCTGTCGCCCCAACAGCTCAGCATGCGGTCGTATAGCTTCTGTTCCGAAGGAGAATGCTGTGCATGCCAAAAGCGGCTGTCGGCAATATCGTCTGGAAGATACTGCTGTGGGGTGAAATTCGACGGATAGTCGTGAGGATATTTGTAGCCGTCGTGATAGCCAAGATCCTTCATCAGCTTAGTTGGCACATTCCTTAGATGCAGAGGGACAGGCAGGTTTCCAGTCTGGCGGACATTAGCCAAAGCTCCGTCAATACCCATATAGGCAGAATTACTCTTAGGCGAAGTAGCCAGATATACGACGGCCTCAGCCAGAGGTATTCTGCCCTCGGGCCATCCTATCTTCATTACTGCGTCGAATGCGGCATTGGCCAGCAGCAATGCGTTGGGATTGGCAAGACCAACATCTTCGGCCGCGGAAATCACTATGCGGCGTGCAATAAACTGTGGGTCTTCCCCACCTTCTATCATGCGAGCCATCCAATAGAGAGCTGCATCAGGGTCGGAACCGCGAATAGACTTTATAAACGCAGAAATAATGTCGTAGTGCATTTCCCCGTCCTTGTCGTATGCCAATGGATTTTGCTGCAGGCACTGTTCGACAAACTCATCGGTTATCACAGGCTCGTCGCCGGGGAACGAGTCGACGACAAGTTCCAGAATATTCAGGAGTTTTCTTGCGTCGCCACCACTGTATCGCAGCATGGCCCCCGTCTCCTTCATGACAATGTTACGCTCCTTGAGATAGACATCGGTAGTAACTGCCCTGTGAAGGAGTTCCAGCAGGTCTGCCTTCTCCAGCGACTTCAGCACATACAGCTGACAGCGCGACAAGAGAGGGCGTATCACTTCGAATGACGGATTTTCCGTTGTTGCGCCAATCAGCGTTACCGTTCCTTTTTCCACGGCACCGAGCAGCGAGTCCTGCTGCGACTTAGAGAAACGGTGTATCTCGTCGATGAACAATATCGGTGAAGCAGAATTGAAGAAGCGTCCCTTCTGCGCACGCTCTATGACATCACGGACGTCCTTGACGCCGCTGGTGACTGCCGACAGCGTGTAGAACTGGGCCTCCAGCCTGTTGGCAATAATCTGCGCCAGCGTTGTCTTGCCCACACCTGGAGGTCCCCAGAGTATGAACGACGTTATGCGCCCTGCTTCAATCATTTTCCGAAGCACAGCACCCTCACCGACAAGGTGACGCTGTCCGACATATTCGTCGAGTGTCCGTGGGCGTAATCTTTCTGCTAATGGCTCCATAGTGTTCTATGGTCGGCAAAGTTACAATATTTGGAAAACATTTTCCAACATAGCAGCAGGCAGTTTTAGTAAAAAGTTGTTAAAGCGGAATAAATCTGGATTTTCCTTGATTGACTATAAACTAAAAATGGTAATTTTGCAGACACTACCCATGACGAGTAGTAGCAAACCAATAAAGTATATACAGAAAATATAAAGCAATAAAACAAGATGAAGGAAGCCAATGCCAGCAAGACGCTGAGTTTAAAGACTCTCACCAAAAGTTCCGTATGGGATATCCAAGAGAATGATGTGTTTAGAATACTGGACGCCGGAAGCAAGGACACTGAACTGAAAGACAACATCAGACACTTTGCCGACATCATACGGAGTGCTTTCATGATAGAAACACTTAAAGACAACGATACCCTCAGCCAGAAAAAATACGAAAAGCTGGGCTATAAGATAGGCACCGTGAAGCTTGACGAGTCCACAAAGGTTCTCTGGGCCATCAAGAAGCGTCCCATAATGCGCGTCACCGACCTTACCTACGAGAACATCAGGCACATCACCGCCAGCAAGCTGGTAGAGGTGCTTGACAGAAACTTCGGAGGTGGCTGGGACTCGCTGTCGCAGTCTATACAGGACATCATCGAAAGCGGCTTCGACATTTCAACCACCACCCTGCCCAAGGACCGTCTGCACAAAAAAGGCGGCATGTATGAGCGCAAGATTGCCGACGGCTACGACGTGCTGGAGGTTGAGAAAGGAACCTGGGTGGAGGCCATCTTTGCAAAAGTGAAGCCTGAAGTGCTGAAACCGCGTGTGAAGTATAACGACTATACCGACCCAGAAGACGAGGACGAAGATGCCGACGTAAACATCGTTGACGACTACAACAAGCCCGACGACGACGACGTTGAGCTGGAAGAGCCTAACGACGAGGACATCACCGAAGAGAACTACCGCACAACGTTCGAAATCAATGACGACATGGATGACGACGCAGAGAGTCTTTCAGACTATATCGTCGACGAGTAAGCGTATATGAGAATTGCCATCCTTACTTCTGGCATTCTACCTGTTCCTGCCGTCCGTGGCGGAGCCGTAGAAACATTGACAGACTATTATCTGGAGTATAACGGCACGCACGGACTGCATGACATTACCGTCTACAGCATCCACCACAAAGAAGTAGGCTGCCAACAGGAAACGGACTGCCACAACGGCATCGGCAACCACTATCAATACATCGACACCAACAGCCTCTTTGCGAAAGCTGGCAAGCAAGTCACGCGCTTGCTGCACAAGCTTACCCCTTACCACTACAGCATAGAGTACTTTTTCCGGCAGGCACTGAGGAAAATCGCCTGTCAGCATTACGACGTCATCATCATAGAGAACCGCCCTGGCTTCGGCCCCGGCCTCCGGAAAAAGACCGATGCCCTGCTGGTGTACCACCTGCACAACGACATGCTGAACGCCAGCACTTGGCACAACAGCGAAATCTATCAGGCAGCAACGAAAATCATCACCGTCTCAGACTACATAAAAAACCGTGTGCAGACCTGCTGTCTGCACGACACAAAGACGGCAACGGTGTACAATGGCATAGACATTGCGCAGTTCTCTACGGACGAGGCAATTAGCCGCAAGGCACTGGGCTTCAACGCCGACGACTTCGTGCTTGCGTTCAGCGGCAGGCTGATACCAGAAAAGGGCATCCTTGAGCTGATAGAGGCCATGACGAAACTTGCCAGCTGCCCCAAAATAAAGCTGATGGTCATGGGCAGCTCATTCTATGGCATCAACAATGACGAGGGCGGCTTCATACAGAAGCTGAAGAGCATGGCCGACACGCTCTCCGACAGAATTGTGTTCACTGGCTATGTGCGCCATGAAGACATGGGCAAATACCTTAGGGCTGCCGATGTCGCCGTGCTGCCGTCTACATGGGACGAACCCTTCGGCCTGACCATCGTTGAAGGTATGGCAGCAGGACTGCCTGTAATAACCACCAACCGCGGTGGCATTCCCGAAATCGTGTCGGAAGAAAACGCCATCATCCTGCCCTATCCTGCCAATCCAGGCAATGACGACGACAATGAAGGAAAGCTTTCCGGCCAGATTGCCGACGCCATATTGTCACTCTACCGCGATGCCGGCAAGCGCGCTGCAATGGGCAGGGCGTCGCAGGAGGCTGCCGCCAAGTTCTCAAAAGAAGCGTACGCCCGTAACTTCTTCGAGGCCATAGCCACCGTCAGAGACCTCTAAGCATCCACTGGCCGCAACAACAAGCATAGCGCTAACAAACACACAGCAACAAAAAAAGCAGCGACATCTTTCAAAAAAGACATCGCTGCAATATTTTTATTCTTCTGCTTATCAGAAGTCTCTGTAAGCTTTAGTTCTTGAAGAAGTCCTTAACAGCCTCGTTAGGCACCATCTGCTCGTCAAAGACATAAGCACCGGTCTTAGGACTCTTAACCATCTTGATTACCTTAGTATAAGCGCGACCATCCTTTGAACCTTCATGGAGGGTAGCAACGGTTTTCTTTGCCATGCTTCAGTGATATTATTTAATTTCCTTGTGCACAGTCATGCGCTTCAGGATGGGGTTATACTTCTTCAGTTCCAGTCTCTCAGGAGTGTTCTTACGGTTCTTGGTCGTAATGTAACGGCTTGTTCCTGGCAGGCCGCTCTCCTTCATTTCAGTGCATTCCAGGATTACCTGAACGCGGTTACCCTTAGCTTTCTTGCTTGCCATAATTGTTAGTCTCCTATAACTTTAATGTCCTTCCAGTCAACATAACCCTTGGCAACAGCCTGCTTAAGGGCAGCGTCCAGACCTACCTTATTAATCATACGCAGACCAGCGGCGCTGATCTTTAACTGTATCCAGCAAGCCTCCTCTACATAGTAGAATTTCTTGCTGAACAGGTTTACATCAAAGACGCGCTTTGTGCGGTGCTTTGAGTGCGACACATTATTACCACGCTGTGCCGTCTTTCCCGTAATTTGACAAATCTTCGACATTGCTATCTACTTTTTACTGTTTCCTTAAAATGTAACTTATTCCAAACAGGGTGCAAAATTACACATTAAAATTGATAATTCACAATTAACAATTCACAATTAAACACGAATTAATATTTTTTAACCTTGATCGGAAACTTTGCTTTCTTCTTTGAGGAATTCAAGGAACATCTGCATGGCCTTGTTGGTGGCAATGGCGAGATTGATGTCACGGCCGTGGTCTTCTTCTACCTTAAGGGTCATCTGGCGTTCAGGATTGCCGCAGGCAAGCCAGATGGTGCCTACGGGAACGTCTTTCGTGCCGCCGGTAGGACCTGCCAGCCCAGTTGCAGCTATGGCATAGTTGGTGTTGAGGGCCTTGCAGGCTCCTTTCACCATCTCTATGGCAACTTCCTCGCAGACAGCAGTCTTCTCCTCAAGCAGCTGTGCGCTGACGCCCAGCAGCGACTCCTTGATTTCGTCGACATAGCTGATGATGCCGCCCTTGAAATATTTAGACGCACCGGGAACGGAGATTATAGCCTCGGCTATGCGGCCTCCCGTGCAACTTTCTGCCGTGGAGACGGTTTGTTCCATCTCCCAGAGCATCATACTTATCTCCCTACTTATGACTTTACTCTCAAAATCCATCTGAAAAAAATTTTTTTATGTGTTACTTACAAAATTATCTCTGCATGTTACGAAATTATCTCTGTGAGATAAAAAATTATCTCTGCATGTTACGGAATTATCTCCGTAAGATAAAAAATTATCTCTGCATGTTACGGAATTATCTCAGCTACTTAAATGTGACTTTCGAGAATGCAGGTGCATCAATGTCGCAGAACTGGCCGTCGAGATACTTATAATACCCCACCATTCCTATCATTGCGGCATTGTCTGTCGTATAGCTGAACTTGGGAATGTAGACCGTCCATCCATAGCGTCGTGCATAGTCGTGGAACGCATTCCGCAGGCCGTTGTTGGCACTGACTCCTCCTGCCACAGCCACATGCTTGATGCCCGTCTGTTTGACTGCCAGCTTGAGCTTCTTCATCAGAATGTCTACAATGGTCCATTCCAGCGAGGCTGCTATGTCTGCCTTGTTATGCTCCACGAAATCCGGGTCGTCGGCGACCCACTTGCGCAGATTGTAGAGGAACGACGTCTTAAGTCCTGAGAAGCTGTAGTCCAGTCCTGGAATGTGCGGCTCCGCAAACTGGAACGCCTTCGGATTGCCCTGACGCGCCAGACGGTCGATAATGGGGCCGCCGGGGTAGCCCAGTCCCATCACCTTGGAACACTTGTCTATTGCCTCGCCGGCAGCATCGTCGATGGTCTGTCCGAGAATTTCCATGTCGTTGTAGGCCTTCACAAGAACAATCTGCGAATTGCCGCCCGACACCAGCAGGCAGATGAACGGCAACGGCGGAGCCGACTGGTCGTCAGCACTCTCCCTGATGAAATGTGCCATTACGTGTCCCTGCAGGTGGTTGACGTCTATCATGGGAATGCCCAGCGACCTGGCAAAGCCTTTTGCAAAATTCACGCCGACAAGCAGCGAACCCATAAGACCGGGGCCGCGCGTAAAGGCAATGGCACTCAGCTGTTCCTTGGCGATTCCGGCCTGCCGGAGTGCCTCGTGTACCACAGGCACAACATTCTGCTGGTGGGCCCGCGATGCCAGTTCCGGCACCACTCCGCCATAAGACTCATGGACTTTCTGCGACGCTGTCACGTTCGACAGCAGTATGTCGTTGTGCAATACGGCTGCCGATGTGTCGTCACAACTGGACTCTATACCTAATATATATATATCCTTCATCTTTTAAAAACAATTTACCAGCTCAGCGGCTCAACGCCATGCTCTGTCATCAGCAGAGTATGCTCCCACTGGGCAGACGGCTGTTCGTCTTCCGAGATAACCTCCCAGCCATATGGGTCGTCGGCATCTATGAAGACTTTCCATGTTCCCATGTTTATCATCGGCTCAATGGTAAACACCATTCCCGGCACCAACAGCATGCCTCTGTCCTTCTCAGCAAAGTGGGCCACGTCAGGCTCTTCATGGAACTGAAGCCCTACGCCATGGCCGCAGAGGTCTCTGACTACACCGTAATGGTATTTCCTGGCATGTTTCTCTATCGCCCTGCCGATGTCGCCCACGAAGCCCCACGGCTTGGCAGCCTCCATGCCTATCTCAAGACACTCATTGGCAACCCTTACCAGCTGTTCCTTCTCGGGAGTCGTTTTCCCGATGATGAACATGCGCGAGGCATCGGCAAAATAGCCGTCGACGATGGTCGTGAAGTCAACATTGATGATGTCGCCTTCCTCCAGAATGTCGTCGGCCTTAGGTATTCCGTGACAGACTACTTCATTAATGCTTGTGCAGACACTCATGGGGAACGGAGGCGTCTCTTCGTCGCCGCCATAGTTAAGGCATGCGGGAATGGCATTATGTGCAGCGCAGTAGTCTCTGCATATCTGGTCAATTTCCAACGTAGACATTCCCTCATGGATGGCATTGGCCACCGCGTCCAGCACGCCAGTGTTAACCACACCCGACCTGCGGATGCCCTCTATCTGCTCAGGGGTCTTCACCAGTTCTGGCGTCGGCACTAATGCCCCCTTGTTCTCAAGGTACATGATGCGCTTGTCAAAATCCGTCGGCTGCTGGCCGGGCTTGCAGCGCCATCTTCTTCTTGGCATATCTATAAAACTTTTACTTCTGATATTACTTTGTAACTCTTATCCAGTCGGCATCTATCCAGCCACGGTCGCACTTGGGATCGCTCTCTGCGCTCACGAAACCGAACTTGGCACCTATCCACTTGCCTTCCTTCATGGGATATTCGCTGCCGCAGTCGGTGAACTTCTTGCCGTTGAGACTGTATGCAAAGCGCACCTTGGAGTCTTTGACATAAAGGCGCATGTAGATGTCCTCATGGATGCCGGGCTTGTAGGTGATCTTGTCTTCTGCCGTAGGCTTCAGCGTGGCTATAAGCTCTTCCTGCTGGGCCTTGCCCTTGTCGGCCTGGTTGCAGGTGACAACCAGCAACTGGAACTCCTTGCCTACCCTCTTCACTATCAGAGCCTGATAGTTCAAGCCCATCATTATCAGTCCGCCGAACTGGCCGTCGGCCTTGGAGGTGAAACGGAACTTGGTGGTTACGGTGAACTCGTCGGCAGGAGTCTTCTGCAGCAGCATGTTTGGCACAAGCCACAGGTTCTTTGAGTCCTGTGGCATCTTGTAGGTGTATATGCGCATTGTGCCGAAGGCTGTCGGCACGCCGAACTTCTCGTCGTAGTTGGCCTGCCACTGCCACTGGTTGCCAATGACTGTCGAGTTGAACTCATCGCTCTCTACCGGATTGACAACCGTCATCGACGAACTCTGCGGCTTCTTATAGGTGGTCACAGGCTCGCCCTTTTTGCCCATTATCGGCCAGCCGCTGGTCCAGTCAACGGGATTCAGATGAACGACACGGCCGTATGCCTCCTTGTCCTGGAAGTGGACGAACCAGTCTTCACCATACTTCGTGTGTACCCAGCCACCCTGGTGAGGGCCGTTGATGCTTGTCTTGCCCTGCTGAAGGACTTTCTTCGACTCGTAAGGGCCATAGGGCGACTTGCTGCGCATTGCCAGCTGGAAACCTGTGGGAACGCCACCGGCTGGACACATTATCCAGTACCAGCCGTCGCGCTTATAGAACTTGGGGCCTTCGCAAGTGCGGCTTTCAGTACCATTGCCGTCGAAAACGATTACCGGCTGCCCGATGGCACGCATGCCGTCGGCCGACATCTCGCGCACGGTAAGCACAGAGGCATACTTGCTGCGGCTGTTTGCCCATCCGTTGACAAGATAGCAGCGCCCATCCTCGTCCCACAGCGGAGTGGTGTCAATATAGCCCTCGCCGCGGATAACGCAATGCGGATTAGTCCACTCCCCGGCAGGGTCGCCATTGACAGTCCTCACCATATAGACTCCAAAGTCGGGGTCGCCCCAATAAATATAATACTGGCCCTGGTGATAGCGTATGGAAGGAGCCCAGACGCCATTGCCGTGCTGGGCTGTGCTGAAATGCTTGAGCAGTGTCTCGTCGCCCTGATAAAGACCTCCCTTGAGGGCATAGTTAACTATTTCCCAGTTGACGAGGTCCCTGGAGTGAAGAATGGGAAGGCCCGGAATGCACTGGAAAGAGGATGCCGTCATGTAATAGTCCTCACCAGAGCCGCCTACGCATACGTCAGGGTCTGAATAGTCTGCGTTAATTACCGGATTGGTGTAGGTTCCGTCGCCGTTGTCAGGCGACCACACTTCCGACTTATACTGTGCTGACACGGGAATGGCACAAACAGCCAAAAGGGACAATGCTAATAGTTTCTTCATAGTTTTCTGATATTTAATTTATACTTTTTACCATCGTATACAATACGCATGACGCGCCGCTGCTCGTCGTCGTCGCCGGAAAGGGAAAGGGCCACATGCCCCATAGTCCGGCGAAGGTTTATCTCAACGCACGGATGCAGCAGGAATTCCGACCGTTTGCCAGGCTCACTGGCGCATACCATCATGTCAACACCAAAGGGACCCTGATAAGGAGCCACATCCAGCTTGTCGATAATCATGTTCCTCACACGCAGCAGCGAGTCTTCAGTGACATAACGGCACAAAAAAGAAGTCTTGGCAGCTTCCGTGGCAATGACATTGCCTGTGTAGAAGCCGTTTTTGGTATGGAACAGCGAAAGGCCGCGATATTCCGTCCTGCCACGACCGTCGGCATAAAACTCCATGGCAAAATCCAACACCTTATTATATAAAGGCTCCACCATGACGCTGCCCTGCTGGAGAATAATGTTGTTAAGCCATCCCTGGAAGTGGGATGCCGAGAAGCGGAGCCTGTCGACAAAATGGACTCCACGGCCGCTGGACGACCAAGGGGCCTTGACGACAATCTTACCGTATTTGTCCAAATAGTTGGACACGCTTGCAACATCGTCACAAACGAACGCCTCGCCAACAGTTCCTGTGCATTGCAGCTCTGCAAGCAAAGCCATTGCAACACGACGGTGAGAAAGATTCCTGTACTGCTCCAAAGCGCTTTCCGAAGGCAAAACTTTTTCCTCAATGCCATGACGTATCAGGCTGGTACGCAAAGACTTATTCCAACCCCACGGTTTTACTTCCGAAATATGGATTTGTTGTAGCATGGCACTGTCTACAAACGTGCATGAAGGCCGCCCGATACGATTTCGCAAGCGGCTCCAAGCCACAGTGGCCTGCCTGACATTGTCAACCAGTACAAGATGCTCCTGGCTGGCATTCACGGAAAAATCATCTGAAATTGCATTGTCTTCAATCCACAAGGCTGCAAAAAATCCCATATCGTTTCTCAGCTGCCTGCCAGCATGGGGAGCGGTAAAATTCCTCAAATCCGATGCCAAGGCTATGTCGTGATCTGGATTAAAAACATGCAGTATTGCCATCAACAAGCGCAGTAAGTTAACTTTTGCGATTGCAAAGGTAGTAATTAGCCAACTAAAAACCTAATTTAATTAAGATAAATTTTGGAGTTTCGTACACTTCTTTGTAACTTTGCAAGCAAGAAAGCAGTACTTCGGCCTGCCGCCGGTGCATACAGTCAAAAGACAGGATGGCCAAACGGCCAGAAAGCCTGCGGCCGTGGCACGGGAGGAAAGTCCGGGCAGCACAGGACACCACACTTGCGAAAATACAAGCTATTGGTGACAGTAGGATACGGAAGAAGAAAACAACCGCCATACGCATGAAGCTGCATAAGCAACGACATGCGTGGCAAGGGTGAGAAGGTGGTGTAAGAGACCACCAGGTAGCAGGCGACTGCTATGCTGTTCCGTCTGTGGGCTGCAAGTTCGCGTAAACCCTTGTCTGAGGGCTGTCCGTCCGAGTGCGAAAGCACACAAGGGAGGGTGGAATGCTTGAGCTGCAGGGCAACTTGCAGATTAGATAAATGGCAGGCAATCACTGGAAAGTGTATTACAGAACCCGGCTTATAGAAGTGGTGCTTTCGTTTTTAGGAAATTCTGCAAAACTAAGATATACCATTGTGGGAAAACTCACAAAGCGAATTATACAGTTCATACAAGTGGACATGTGGAGACTGCCTCAGGAAGGCTTGTCACCGGTGCGGCTGTTTTTTCTTGACGTTTTAAAGAAAACAGTCCTGACTTTCAGATTTTTCACAGCCAAACGCGTAATGTCAAAGGCATCAGCCCTAACATACTCGACGCTGCTGGCCATCGTCCCGATACTGGCCGTAGTCTTTGCCATTGCACGAGGCTTCGGATACAACAGGTATATTGAAGTGTGGTTCCGCGACGCACTCCGCTCACAGCCACAGGCAGCAGACATCATCATCGGCTTCGTAAACAGCTATCTAATCCATACCAAGAGTGGCGTCTTCCTCGGCATCGGCCTGCTGTTCATGCTGTACACCGTGCTGATGCTGGTAAGCAATATTGAGCAGACGTTCAACGAAATATGGCAGGTGAAGAAACCGCGCAGCATTTTCCGCACATTTACGGACTACCTGGCCATGTTCTTCATGTTTCCCATCATCATCGTCATCACTTCCGGACTGTCCATATTCATGGCAACTTTTGCAAGCACCCTGCCCGACTATCTGCTGCTCGGGCCTGCCGTCAAGTTGCTTATAGACCTGCTGCCATACGCACTGATGGCATGCATGTTCATTGCCCTGTACATTTTCATGCCAAACACCAGGGTGCAGCCGAAGAGCGTCATCGTGCCTGGCATTCTGGCTGGTATTGCAATGCAGGGACTGCAGATATTCTACATACATTCACAGTTATTCCTTTCAAGCTACAACGCCATCTACGGCTCCTTTGCCGCACTGCCGCTGTTCATGCTCTGGATGCAGATTTCGTGGACCATCTGCCTGTTTGGAGCTGAGCTGTGCTACACAAACCAGAACTTAGACTATTATGACTACGACGCCGACACTGGCGAGATTAGCCACAGATACAAGATTATGATTTACGCACTGCTGATGAGCAGGATATGCAAGCGCTTTGCCGACGGGAAGCACCCGTATTCTGCGGCAGAACTGCGCGACGAGACAAACATTCCTATAAGGTTTGTCAACGACCTGCTCTACAGGCTGACAGAGGCACGACTCGTCATCGAAATCACCACCGACGAGAAAGGAGACACTGCACACTACATGCCGGCAGAGGACATCAGGAACCTGTCGCTCGGAGCAATGATCGACCGTCTGGAGTCTGTTGGAACGTGGAAGATTGACATGGACGTAAGCAACCTGTTCACGACAAAATGGGCAAAGGCCGTGGAGCAGCGTTCCACATATCTTCACAATTTGAGGCAAATCCCACTGGAAGACTTATAACAAAACAGAAAAAAATATTAGCACAAAGATGAAAAGACTTTTATTAGGAGACGAGGCAATAGCCCAAGGAGCTCTTGATGCCGGACTAAGCGGCGTTTATGCCTATCCGGGAACTCCATCGACGGAAATAACAGAATACATCCAGAACTCAAAACTGGCTGCCGAGCGCGGAGTACACAGCCGATGGTCAACAAATGAGAAAACGGCTATGGAAGCTGCCTTAGGCATGTCGTACATGGGCAAACGCGCACTGGTTTGCATGAAACACGTAGGCCTGAATGTCTGCGCTGACCCATTCGTAAATTCAGCAATGACAGGAACTAACGGCGGAGTGATAGTACTCGTTGCCGACGACCCTTCAATGCACTCTTCGCAAGACGAGCAAGACTCACGCTTCTACGGAAAGTTCGCTATGATACCAACACTGGAGCCTTCCAGCCAACAGGAAGCCTACGACATGATGGCCTATGCCTATGAGCTGTCAGAAAGCATCAACCTTCCTGTACTCATGCGCGTCACCACCAGAATGGCCCATTCGAGGGCTGTAGTCAATGTGGCAGACACGCCTCGTGAGCAGAACTCCATGAACTATAATGCAAAGGCTTCCAACTGGGTTCTGCTGCCAGCCTTTGCCCGCAAGCGCAACGACATCGTCACTGCACAGCAGCCTGAACTGGAGAAGCGGTCTGTAGAAAGTAAATACAATATTCTCTCCGAAGGCAACGACAAGAGCATGGGCATTATAGCCAGCGGCATAGGATACAACTACGTGATGGAATGTTTCCCCGACGGCTGCCCGTATCCCCTCCTTAAGATAAGCCAATATCCACTTCCAAAGGCTTCTGTCCGCAAAATCATGGAAGAATGCCAGCAGCTGCTGATTGTTGAGGAAGGCCAGCCATTCATTGAAGACATCGTAAGAGGCGTCTACGACTTGCAAGACGTTCACGGACGCCTTGACGGTTGGCTGCCACGCACCGGAGAGCTGAACCCGGACATGGTGAAGAAAGCACTGGGCATGAAATTAAACGAGAATTATTCCACATGTGAAGATGTTGCCCCGCGCCCACCAGCACTCTGCCAGGGCTGCGGTCACCGCGACGTATACGCTGCACTGAACGAAGTGCTTGCATCATATCCCAATGCACGCGTCTTTGGAGACATCGGCTGCTACACATTAGGTTTCCTGCCTCCCTACAAGGCTATCCACTCCTGTGTGGACATGGGCGCCTCTATCACGATGGCCAAAGGAGCTGCCGATGCCGGTCAGTGGCCTGCGGTAGCCATCATCGGCGACTCCACATTCACCCATTCCGGCATGACAGGCCTTCTGGATGCCGTCAATGAGAATGCAGACATCACTGTCATCATCAGCGACAACCTCACAACTGCCATGACTGGCGGACAGGACTCTGCCGGCACCAACAAGTTTGAAGCCATCTGCCGCGGACTGGGTGTCAGTGAAGAACACCTCAAAGTCGTTGTTCCGCTGCCAAAGAACATGGACGAAATAAAGCAGACCATCAACGATGAGCTAAACTACCACGGCGTAAGCGTAATAATCCCACGCCGTGAGTGCATGCAAACCCTTCAGCGCCACCTTAAGCAGAAGAAAGCTGCAAAATGAACAACATACAACAACAGAAAACAGAATATAACCTATGAAATCAGATATAATACTCTGTGGCGTCGGAGGCCAAGGCATACTCTCCATAGCCACAATCATCGGCGAGGCAGCCATGAGAGAAAACCTGTACATCAAGCAGGCAGAGGTTCACGGCATGTCACAACGCGGCGGCGACGTTCAGTCAAACCTTAGAATTTCGTCGGCTCCCATTGCCAGCGACCTCATTCCCTTAGGATGCGCAGACGTCATTATCTCAATGGAACCCATGGAAGCGCTGCGCTATCTGCCATTCCTCTCGAAAGACGGTTGGATAATAACTTCCAGCACACCGTTCATAAACATCCCCAACTATCCTGACAAAGACAAAATAGTGGCAGACCTTGAGAAACTGCCTCATGTAATAATGCTTGACATTGAGCAGAAAGCCAAGGATGCTGGAGTGGCACGCTCCGCAAACGTCATCTTGTTAGGTGCTGCCCAGAAAGCCCTCGGCATCGAGTATGAGAAACTGGAAGATGCCATCCGCAGGGTGTTCGGCAGAAAAGGCGACGCCATAGTAGAAGCCAACATCAAAGCCCTTGCAATAGGCAGGGAAGCCCAATAGCAAAAAATTGCCAAAACTATTAACATAAAGAAAAACTCGTATGAAACAAACAATTCTTGTAACTGGTGGCACGGGATTCATAGGAAGCCACACAACAGTGGAACTCCAGAATGCCGGCTATGAAGTAGTTATCGTTGACAATCTGTCAAACTCCAATGCCAGCGTAATTGACGGCATAGAGAAAATCACAGGCAAGCGTCCTGCCTTTGAACAAATAGACTGCTGCGACTTTCAGGCTCTTGAAAATGTCTTTGCCAAATATCCCAAGATTGAGGGTATCATTCACTTCGCAGCATCCAAGGCTGTGGGTGAGAGCGTCGAAAAGCCATTGCTATACTACCGCAACAACATCACTTCGCTCATCAATCTGCTTGAGCTTATGCCAAAATACAATGTTAAAGGCATCATTTTCTCAAGCAGCTGCACAGTCTATGGCCAGCCCTCGCATGAACACCTGCCCGTCACCGAGGATGCTCCCATACAGAAAGCCATGTCCCCTTACGGCAATACAAAACAGATCAACGAAGAAATCATACAGGACTTCATACATTCCGGCGCTCCGATAAAGAGTATCATTCTCCGATACTTCAATCCCATCGGCGCACACCCGTCAGCACTCATTGGCGAGCTTCCCAACGGAGTTCCCATGAACTTAATACCCTTTGTCACCCAGACAGCCATCGGCATCAGGCAGCAGCTTAAGATTTTCGGCAACGACTACAACACTCCCGACCACACCTGCATCCGCGACTATATATATGTCGTCGACCTGGCCAAGGCTCACGTGAAGGCTATGGAGAGAGTACTCGACAAGCCAGAGACCGACGCCGTCGAAGTATTCAATATCGGCACAGGCCGCGGACTTTCCACTCTTGAGGTTGTAGAAGGCTTCGAGCGTGCAACAGGTGTCAAGGTCAACTGGACATACGCACCACGCCGCGAAGGCGATATTGAGCAAGTCTGGGGCAATGTCGACAAGGCGAACAAGGTTCTTGGCTGGAAGGCTGACACTCCGACGGAAGACGTTCTCTGCTCCGCATGGAAATGGCAGCAGAAGTTGCGTGCCGACGGCATCCAGTAAGATTACATGACTTAACAGCCCTTCGTTATACGAATGAGGGTGTGTCAAACCTAATCTTAAATGGTTCTATAAACTATAGAACAAATTAGAGAATTGTTTAGACACACCCTCATTCTATAAAACACTAAGGAGTAATACACAAACACACATGCAAGAAAGACATCAAGACAGGAAAAGATATTTCAATGAGCTGGCAAACACATCCAGAGAATTCTACATCGACTATCTAAAGCCTTTTATCACTCTTACACCAGCAACCAAAGTGCTGGAAATCGGCTGCGGCGAAGGCGGCAATCTTCTTCCCTTTGCAGAGATAGGCTGCGACGTGACAGGCATAGACATCAGTGCCACTCGCATAGAGCAGGCCATTGCCTTTTTCGCTGACTCAGGACAGAAGGGAGCTTTCTTCTGCAAAAACTTCATTACTGCCGAGAAGCCGATGACAGAAGAGCAGCGCTACGACCTCATACTCATCCACGACGTCATAGAACATATAGAAGAACCATACAAGAAGGACTTCTTTTCCAACATCAGTCCATTTCTGAAGAACGACGGAATAATATTCTTCGGATTTCCTGCATGGCAGATGCCTTTCGGAGGCCACCAGCAAATCTGCAAGGGCTTTGCTTCCAAGCTTCCCTTTATCCACCTGCTGCCAAATGCCCTCTACTCATTTATTGTCAAGTCAAGCGGCAACGACCAGGGTTGTGTAGACGAACTGTTGAGCATCAAACGCTCCAAGATGCCCATCGAACACTTTGAGACCCTTGCCAAGCAGGCTGGCTACAGCATAATTCACAGGCAGCTTTGGTTCATCAACCCCCACTACAAACAAAAATTCGGCCTTAAGCCAAGAAAGCTAAACCGTTTATTGTCAAGCATCCGGTATTTCCGTAATTTATACTCTACGTCAGCTTTCTATTTATTGAAACCATCCCTATAGCGTAACATTTACAGACTTAATGAAACGCATACTCGCCCTTTGCATACTCTTACACATTATTATATATATACTTGCACAGCCGAAATATGAAGTGCGGGCTGTCTGGCTCACCACCATCGGAGGCATTGACTGGCCTCACAGCTATGCACACGACGGCATGGGCATTCAGGAACAGCAACAAGAACTCAGGGGCATGCTTGACAAGCTTAAGCAAGCAGGCATCAACACCGTACTCTTGCAGACACGTGTCCGTGCAACGACCATCTATCCGTCCAGCATAGAGCCTTGGGACGGTTGTCTTTCCGGCAAGCCAGGCGTCACTCCCGGCTACGATGCCCTGCAGTTTGCCATCGACGAATGCCACCGCCGCGGCATGGAAATCCATGCGTGGGTTGTTTCCATTCCCATCGGCAAGTGGAACACTTATGGCTGCAAGCAACTATACAAGCGTTATCCTTTTGCCGTCAAAAAAATCGGCGATGAAGGATACCTGAACCCAGAAAGCGATTTTACCGCCGACTATCTTGGCAACATCTGCGAAGAAATCACGAAGAACTACGACATCGACGGCATCCACCTCGACTATATCAGATATCCTGAAACCTGGCGCGGCAGCAAAAACAAAGAAAACATCACTCGCATAGTACGCCGTGTTCACAACCGCGTAAAGTTTTACAAGCCCTGGGTGAAAATGAGCTGTTCGCCAATAGGCAAGCACGACGATCTGAGCCGCTACCAGTCAAATGGCTGGAATGCCAGAAGCCGCGTTGCGCAGGATGCCCAGTCATGGCTTAGAGAGGGACTTATGGACCAGCTTTATCCCATGATGTATTTCCGTGGCAACAATTTCTACCCTTTTGCCATCGACTGGAAAGAACAATCAGCCGGCAGAACTATTGTCAGCGGTCTCGGCACATATATTCTTCATCCCCGGGAAGGCAACTGGCCACTTGCGGAAATACAGCACCAGCTGAACTTCACGCGCAGCATCGGCCTTGGAGGACACTGTCAGTTCAGGGCAAAGTTTCTGCTTGACAATGTCAAGGGTGTTTACGACTATCTCATGTGGTTCGACCGCCATCCTGCGCTTATTCCGCCTATGACGTGGGAACACCAGCTTCCCCCTACTCCTCCTGTAGTCCTTAAAGTCAACAAGACCCGCAATGGCGACTATCTCTCCTGGAGCGGTGCCACCGACCGCAGCGACGGCCCATATCTGCTATACAATGTATACGCTTCGCCATCTTTTCCTGTAGACACGCAGAATCCTGCCAACCTTGTCGCTACGCGCCAGCCCTGGCAGCACATTTTCCTCAAGTCGCGCAACGGCTCTTCCAGACTTTACTATGCCGTCTGCGCCCTCGACCGCTATGGCAACGAGAGCGAGCCAAAGCAAGAAAGAACCGGCGGAAGCAGCATCAGCGTCTACAACGACCAGTCAAGTGCAGCAGGCAGCAAGACCATACTCTTCCCCAATGACGGCAAGACGCTGAAGATTGACGTGTCAGGAATTTCCCGTAACGACTATATTCTCATCCAGACGCTGCAAGGATCCATCGTCATGACCACCGCCTGCAAGCCCAGCATAGACATCAGCAGACTTCAGGACGGCATCTACCAGCTTAAGACCCTTAACAAAAAGGGGCAGACGCACAGATTAGGCTTCTTCACTGTCAAGTCATCACGGTAATAAACAGCAGGCCATCTATGGAAAAAATCATTTTAGGCATCGACCCTGGTACAAACATCATGGGCTATGGCATAATAAAAGTCAACGGCCAGCATGTGGAAATGCTGACCATGGGCATTATCGACCTGCGCAAGTTCAGCGACGGCTACCTTAAGCTGGGCCATATCTTCGAGCGTGTGACGAGCATCATCGACGGCTATCTTCCCGACGAAATGGCCATCGAGGCCCCATTCCTCAACAAGAACGTGCAGACAACACTGAAGCTGGGCCGCGCACAGGGGACCGCCATTGCGGCAGCCATCAATCATGGCGTGCCTGTGCATGAATACGCCCCGATGAAAATAAAGATGGCCATAACCGGCAATGGCGCAGCCTCCAAAGAGCAGGTTGCAGGCATGCTGCAGCGCATCCTGAAATTCGACAAGGATGCACTTACAAAATTCATGGATGCCACCGATGCCCTTGGCGCAGCCTACTGCCACTACATGCAGATGAACAGGCCCGAAAGCCAGGTCCATTACAAAGGGTGGAAGGACTTCGTAATCAAAAATCAGGAAAAAGTTAACAAGACATGCAAAAGATAACCGCAGTCGCCGGGCTTAATGCCGCCGGCAAGACACAATACATCGAGACTCTGCGCAGGCAGAAGTCGTCAGACAAAATAAGGTACATAGCCTTCACAGACTCCTACGGCGTGAATGTCGACAACCAGTATTACCTGCAGCTGCGCTGGAACCAGCACGACATAGACCATGAGACCCCGACGGTTGGCGAACTGCTGATCAAGGCATATCAGATGACGGGCGACGACAGCGCCGTCCGCCGGCAGCTGCGCGACCACCTTTACGAGCTGTTCGGTTTCGACAGCATGCTCGACAAATACGTAATATCGCTCTCCAGCGGCGAGCTGCGCAAGTTCCAGCTTGCAAAGACACTCTTTGCCAACCCCAGCCTGCTCATCATGGACAACCCTTTCATCGGTCTTGACTCTGCAACGCGCGATCAGCTCAGGACCCTTCTGTTGTCTCTCTCAGAGCAAAACGGAATTGAAATAATTCTGGTGCTTTCAAAAACCGACGACATTCCCGACTACACCAACGAGGTGATAGAAATCGCCGACGGAAAAGCCTTTCCTCCATGCACCCTCCAGGAATACAACAGCCGCAAGGTACCTGTTCCGCCACATGTGCTGACGAAGGAAAAGGCCGATGCCATTCTTTCGCTGCCATACATCAATGACGACTACGACTGCCAGCATGTCGTCGACATGCACAATGTCAGCATAAAGTACGGCGACCGCACCATTCTCAAGGACCTTGACTGGACCATCATGAACGGCGACCGCTGGGCCCTGACTGGCCAGAACGGCAGCGGCAAGTCCACCCTGCTCTCACTGATATGCGCCGACAATCCACAGAGCTATGCCTGCGACATAACACTCTTCGACCGGCCGCGCGGTTCGGGCGAGACCATTTGGGACATAAAAAAGCACATCGGCTACGTCTCCCCCGAAATGCATCGCTCCTACAAAAGAGACCTTGCCACTATCAGAGTTGTTGCAAGCGGACTGACAGACTCTATCGGCCTTTATCAGAAGCCCACTGCCGACGACCTTGAGAAATGCCGCTGGTGGATGGACATCTTCGGCATTTCCGACCTTGCCGACCGCTCTTTCCTCCACATTTCCAGCGGAGAGCAGAGGCTTGCACTGCTTGCACGCGCTTTTGTCAAGGACCCACAGCTTATCATTCTCGACGAACCACTTCACGGCCTTGACCTGCTGAACCGCCGTCTTGCCAAAGACGTGATAGAGACATTTTGTCAGCGTAAAGACAAAACAATGATCATGGTAACCCACTACGAAGAGGAGCTTCCTGCGGTAATAACCCACAAAAAGATTTTGGCACGGAATTTGTAATGATTTCAGTGTATGACAAGTCAATTTTCACAAAAAGTATCGGAAATACTGGCCTTTTCGCGTGAAGAGGCAGCCCGTTTGGCCAGCAGAAGCGTAGCCCCTGAGCATATCATGCTGGGGCTTCTGAGAATGAAAGACGGTCCGGTGGCTAATGTTTTCAAGCGTCTTGACATAAACGTCCAGAATGTGAAGACATTGCTCGAAAATCGTGTCCGAGAAGACGAGATTGGCCTTCCGATATACACACATCAGTTAGTACTTAACGAGAAATCCAGCAACATTCTGAAACTGGCTGTCCTTGAAGCCAGGCTGCAGCGCACGGTGCGTGTTGAAGAACAGCACGTGCTTCTTGCCATCTTGCACGACGCAGCGGAGAACGGTGCTAAACAGATTTTAGAAATGAACAACATGAACTACGAGGACGTGCTGACAATGTTCAGCGTGTCCAACGGCATTGGCCTGCCAGAGGAAGACTACGACGAAGAAGACAGCAGCCAGAAGAATGATGCGCGGCAGGACAAGTCTTCCACAACAGCCACCACCACACAAACCAAGCAGGGAAAATCCAAGACGCCTGTACTCGACAGCTTTGGCACCGACCTTACCGTCATGGCTTCAGAAGGCAAGTTAGACCCATGTGTAGGCCGCGAGCGCGAAATTCAGCGAGTGGTCGAAATACTTGGCCGCCGCAAGAAGAACAACCCGATACTCATCGGCGAACCGGGAGTCGGCAAGAGTGCCATCGTCGAGGGGCTGGCACAGCTCATCATCAGCCACCACTGCTCGCCGATGCTCTTCAACAAGCGTCTGGTAACTCTCGACATGACAGGCATCGTGGCCGGCACGAAATACCGCGGCCAGTTTGAGGAACGCATGAAAATGCTCGTCAAGGAACTGGAGCAGAACCCTGACATCATTATTTTCATCGACGAAATCCACACCATGATAGGTGCCGGCTCTGCCGCAGGCACCATGGACGCCGCCAACATCCTGAAACCGGCATTGGCACGCGGCACTATACAGTGCATCGGTGCAACAACGTTAGACGAGTATCGCAATTCCGTGGAAAAGGACGGTGCCCTGGAACGCAGGTTCCAGAAAGTGCAGGTAGAGCCTACCACCAACGAGGAGACCCTGCAGATTCTGAAAAACGTCAAGGCCAGATATGAATTCCACCACCACGTCACCTACACCGACGACGCCCTGGAAGCCTGTGTGCGGCTGACCGACCGCTACGTCAGCGACCGCTTCATGCCCGACAAGGCCATCGACGCTCTCGACGAAGTCGGCTCGCGCGTGCATCTTAAGCATGCTGACATTCCGCCAGAGATTGCCGAGATTGAGAAAGAGATAAAACAGGTCAAGGAGCGCAAGACGCAGGCCGTCAGCAACCAGAACTTTGAGCTTGCCGCAAGCTATCGCGACCGGCAGACGGAATTAGACCGCCAGCTGCAGGAAATGAACCAGAAATGGCAGAATGGCGAAGTTGACATCAGGCAGGAGGTTACTGCCACAGATGTTGCCGACGTTGTGTCCATGATGACGGGAGTTCCCGTGCAGCGAATGGCACACGAAGAGGGCATCCGCCTGAAGGGAATGGCAAACGAACTGAAGTCTGCCGTAATAGCACAGGACAAGGCCATTGACAAAATGGTGCGTGCCATACAGCGCAACCGGGTAGGACTGAAAGAGAAGAACCACCCCATCGGTGTCTTCATGTTCTTAGGCCCCACGGGTGTCGGTAAGACTTATCTGGCCAAGAAGCTGGCAGAGTTCATGTTCGGCTCTTCCGACTCGCTCATAAGAATCGACATGAGCGAGTACACAGAGTCGTTCAATGTCTCAAGGCTCATAGGAGCGCCTCCGGGATACGTGGGCTACGAGGAAGGCGGACAGCTGACGGAGCGCGTGAGACGCCACCCCTACTCCATCGTCCTGCTCGACGAAATCGAGAAAGCCCACGGCAACGTCTTCAACCTTCTGCTGCAGGTGCTGGACGAAGGACGCCTGACCGACGGCAACGGACGCTTCGTAGACTTCCGCAACACGGTCATCATCATGACTTCCAACGCCGGCACCAGACAGCTGAAAGACTTCGGCCGCGGCATAGGCTTTGCATCAACAGGCATCAACGGCCCCATGCTCAACGAGAAAGACAAGGAGCATGCACGCCAGATTGTCCAGAAAGCTCTGTCAAAACAGTTCTCTCCGGAATTCCTGAACCGCCTGGACGAGATTATCACCTTCGACCAGCTCGACCTTGATGCCATAAAGCAGATTATAGACATTGAGCTGAGAGGCCTCTACCAGCGTGTCGGCGAGCTGGGCTACACCATCCAGCTGAGCGATGAGGCCAAACAGTTTGTGGCTGAGAAGGGATACGACGTACAATTCGGAGCGCGCCCGCTGAAGCGTGCCATACAGAACTACATCGAGGATGGCATTTCCGAACTAATCGTTGAGAATGGTATTCCTGCCGGCAGCAGCATCATCATCGGCAAGGATGCCGATAATGACAAATTGACATTCCAGACTACTGAACAACCTTGAAACGCACCCGGAAAGAGTGCTCATGTTCGTCCCAGTTAGTGCCCAACATTTCAAAACGGCCTATCTGGGACGTACTTCTTACATGCTTGCCGATGCATGGACACACGTCAAAGTCGCCAATGCGCACCAGCCTCACCGTTTCCGACACATCTTCCGGCAGGCGGCTGGCAGACACGCCCTCCGGCAGGTCGCTGAGGCTTACCACTTCGTAAGTCACAGGCAAGTCGGCATCTATCAGGCGCTGCATCTCGTTTTCTATAGCCTTCTCGTCATGGCGTGACGGTTTTTGCACCAGGTGGAAGCTCATCTTGCTCTTCTTGCGCTCTATGTGTGCATTGAAGCTGCGCTCACAGCCGAACATGTTTACCATCACCCTGTTGAGCAGATGCTCGGCAGTGTGTGCCGGGGGAAATTCGTCTTTGTTGTGGTCGTTGAAAAGATTGTCTGTTGCCATATTTATATCACTGGTCTTTATAACATGCAGAGATAAATTTTTATATCACAGAGATAATTCCGTAACATGCAGAGATAATTTTTTATCTTACGGAGATAATTTTTTATCTCACAGAGATAATTTCATAACATGCAGTGTTAGCTCCGTATCTTCTATAGAGACACAAAGCTAACACTGCATAGTTGTTCAGACTTTCAGTTTCCAGATGCGGCCGCCATAGGCAGGAATGCTCATGGCCACAGAGCCGTCGCTGCGCAGTGTCATGGCCTGCTTCTCACCAGTCAGCAGGTCGGTGGCAATGACGGTCTTCTCGGCTATCTGCATATAGTCGAAGGCATGTGCAGGAACGTGTATGCTGATGTCGGCTGCCGAGCCGTCGAAGTTGACAGCCACAAACAGCAGCTCGCCCTTCGTGCGACGCATGAAAGCATACTGACGGCGAAGGTTCTGGTTAACATACATAAGGTCGAAGCTGAGTCCGTCGGCAACAGACTTTTCAGAGCGTGCTATGTTCAAGACTTTCTTATACGTGTCATGCAGAGCCTGCTCTTCCTGAGTCAGCTGCTTTTTGTCTGCTCTGCAGAGTGTGTCTAATGACCAGTAGTCGAAGATGGTCGTACGCCCGTCGTTGCCGCTGAAGCCCTCGCGGTCCATGCCGCGCTCGCCATACTCCTGTCCGGCATACAGCATAAACGGATTTTGCTGCATCAATGCCGATGCTATCACTGCCGGCACGCCACGCTGGGCATTGGCGGCAAAGAAGTCGCTTGCAATACGCTGCTCGTCATGGTTCTCGAGGAAGTATAGCATGTGGTCGCGGATGTCATCGGTCTGCTGCCAGGCATAGCTGATAATCGTCGTCGGCTGATGGTTGCACACCACAGCTCTCATGGTGTCGTACATGCCTACCTTATCGTAGAGCCAGTCGAAGCCATTGAGAATGTAGCGGCGATAGTCCTGTGGATTATACACCTCGCCGATGAACTTTATGTCAGGATATTCTTCACGGACAGTCTTAGTGGCAAAGCGCCAGAACTCAACCGGCACCATTTCTGCCATGTCGCAACGGAATGCGTCAACGCCCTTTGAGGCCCAGAAAAGCAAAATCTCTGTCATCTTAAGCCATGTGTCGGGCATGGGAGTGAAATAGCCTATGCGACCTGCATAGTAGTCGACGCCATAGTTCAGCTTTACTGTCTCATACCAGTCAGTCTTGTCGGGAGCATTGTCGAAATGGTCGTTACCGGTAGCCTTGGCAGGCTCTTCGATATAAGGCTCCTTTTCTCCGTGATAAAGGTCGAAATATGGAGAAAAGCGCTCACCGGGACAATAGTAGAAATTGTTCTGCGGATAGAAGCCGCGCTTGTCGTCGTCGGTCTCGCCCAAGTCCATGACACCTAAGGGCTTGCAAATGGAATGGTACTGACGCGCTACGTGGTTGGGGACAAAGTCAATTACGACCTTCAGGCCTGCAGCATGAGTCCGCTTCACTAATTGCTCGAACTCCTGCATGCGCTCGTCTACATTGGTTGCCAAATCTGGGTCAACATCGTAGTAATCGGCTATGGCGTATGGCGAACCGGCAACACCCTTCACAACAGCGGGATGCTGACGGGGAATTCCATACTTGCTATAGTCTGTCTGCGTAGCATGGCGGATGACACCAGTATACCAGACATGGCTGACGCCCATGCCGGCAATGTTCTTCAGCACCTTGGGAGTGAAATCGCTGAACTTGCCGCTGCCGTTTTCACTAAGACTGCCACCGGGCTTGCGTGTAACGTTGCGATTACCGTAAAGACGAGTGAAAATCTGGTAAATAATTATCTTTTCCATTTCAAGATAACCTTCTGAAATCACTATTCAATGCCGTGAGCAGAAACTTCCTTGTTGATTTTTGCAATCATGCCCTGAAGAGCCTTGCCGGGACCGCACTCTGTGAAATCGGCAGCACCGTCGGCAATCATGTTCTGCACAATCTGCGTCCAGCGGACACTGGAGGTCAGCTGGGCTATGAGGTTTGCCTTGATTTCCTCAGGAGCAGTGTGAGGCTTTGCATCAACATTCTGATAGACAGGACACTTTGGAGTGCTGAAGCTGGTAGACTCAATGGCTGCCTGAAGCTCTTCCTTGGCAGGCTGCATGAGCGGCGAGTGGAAAGCACCGCCAACCTTCAATGGCAAGGCGCGCTTTGCACCGGCAGCCTTCAACTGCTCACAAGCCTCGCCGACAGCCTCGATGTTGCCGGAAATAACCAGCTGGCCGGGATTGTTGTAGTTCGCCGGAACTACCACACCCTTGCCCATTGCACTTACCTGAGCGCAGACCTCCTCGACCTTCTCGTCGGCAAGGCCGATAATGGCAGCCATCGTAGAAGGCTGCATCTCGCATGCCTTCTGCATTGCCATGGCACGGGCATACACCAGGCGCAAGCCGTCTTCAAACGACAATGCCCCGGCAGCCACAAGAGCAGAAAACTCGCCCAGCGAGTGGCCTGCAACCATCTGAGGGCAGAAGGCGTCGCCCATGCAAATGGCTGAAATTACGGAGTGAAGGAACACAGCAGGCTGTGTGACCTTTGTCTGCTTCAGCTCTTCGTCAGTACCGGCAAACATTATGTCTGTAATGCGATAGCCAAGTATTTCATTTGCCTTTTCAAACAATGCCTTTGCTGTCTCATTGTTGTCATAAAGGTCTTTACCCATTCCTACAAACTGGGCACCCTGCCCAGGAAAAACAAATGCTTTCATCTTTTTCTCTTTAATTATTAATGGTTTAAATATTTTTGCAAAGGTAATTAATTTTGACATTACGGCAAAATAAATCAATCACAAAAGGATTTTAAAGGAAATAAAATTGCTTTTTCTTTCCTTTTATCTCACATATTTTGTAATTTTGCAAGCCATGAAAGTAACTATTTACGAACATTCCGAAAAATTGCCAAAGCTGCCCGACGACAACTTCTTCCACAGCAAAGAGCTTATGGTGTTGTGCGAACAGGCTCCCAGGCACAAAGCATACATGGCGGTAATCACTGCCGACAATGGCGAGGTGCTGGCACATCTACTGGCAGTGGCAAGGAGTCGACGCCAATGGTTACCGCCATATCTTTACACACATGTACGGATTTATGGCGACAATAACAGCAGCCCTACACACTTTGGATTAATGGTGCGAACACTGACTGAGCGGCTGCAAAGCAAAACGCTTTACATGGAAATCAGCCACCTGTCGCAAAAAATGTATGGATACAAGGAACTAAGGACTGCAGGCTATTTCCCCGTAAAATGGATGAACATCCACAACTCGCTGCACTCAAAGACACCATTGGAGCGCATTGACGAGCGACTGCTGCGCCGCATAGAAAATGCACGCAAGCGTGGTGCCGTCACTAAAGTCGTGGAGACAAACAGCGAGTTCAAGGCATTTTCCAGACTGTTGCACAACCACAACAGGCTGAAGTTCACACGCTACATTCCTGACGACAAGTTCTTCATAGGCATGATTGAGCGCGGCAGATGCCAGATATTCATCACCACTTACCACAAAACGGTAATAGGCGCCGTAGTGTGCGTTTACTCCGACAACGATGCTTATTTATGGTACACTGCATCTTTGCGCAAGAGCTATGCTCCACTGCATCCAAACGCCGTAACCATCTGGGAAGCAATAAAAAACGCGCACGCTATAGGCATGCAGCACATACGCTTCATGGATGTCGGGCTGCCATTCAGGAAAAATCCATACAGAGACTTCATCTTGCGCTTCGGCGGCAAGGAAGTCAGCGGCTTCCGCTGGTTCCGCATTTCCATCGGATGGGTGAACAGTCTTGCATCATGGTTCTGGCGCGAATAGCAGGAGGACAAATTCAAGCCATGCTGCCTAACAAGAAAACCATGCAGGCGAAGAATAAAACCATGCAGGCGAAGAATAAAACCATGCAGGCGGACAATAAAACCATGCAGGCGGACAATAAAACCACCACAGGAAACGTTTTTGTTGTTGAATGATGCCAAAGAAAATCATACTAATAGCTGCCTTTGTCATGACAGCCTGTGCTGTTGTGGCACAGTCATTCACTTTGTCTGGCAAGGTTTCCGACAGTGACGGCAATCCAATGGAATTTGCCACCATCAGCTGCATGGAACAAGGAGCGATGACGATGGCTAATCTGAAAGGAGAATATTCGCTGAGCCTAAAGTCAAGCGATTCTGTGTTGGTAAGGTTTTCAATGGTAGGCTACCAGACAAAGACACGCGTTCTGCGAAACCCGCGCACCAATCAGCGCCTGCTCATAACACTTCAGCCAATGAAGTCGCTTGACGAAGTTGTCGTCACTGAGCGCAGGCGCCAGACGACAGGCACAGGCCAGCTGTCCACTGAGGCTGTCCGCCACACGCCTTCCTCTACCGGCAATGCCGTTGAGGAATTAGTTCAGCAGCAAGCAGGAGTTTCTTCCCACAATGAACTGTCAAGCCAATACAACGTCAGAGGCGGCTCGTTCGATGAGAATTCCGTATATATTAATAATGTGGAAGTCTACCGCCCCCTGCTGATCCGCAGCGGCCAGCAAGAAGGCCTGAGCATCATCAACAGCGACATGGTAGAGAAGATAGGCTTTTCCACTGGCGGCTTTGAGGCAAGATATGGCGACAAGATGTCAAGCACGCTCGACATTACATACAGGAAGCCATCTGCATTTGAAGGCACGGCACAGGCTTCACTGCTTGGCGGTAGTGCATACATAGGCTATGCCAACAAGCCGGGGAAAAGCGGCAGCATCTTTTCCATGAGCCACGGAATACGCTACAAGACCAACAAGTATCTGCTGGGGTCGCTGGAGACCAACGGCGAGTACAGGCCAAACTTCCTGGACTACCAGACATACATCACCTACGAGCCTAACAGCAGGTGGAACTTCAATTTCATAGGAAACATTTCGGAGAACCACTATAACTTCAAGCCGTCTGACAGGGAGACGTCTTTCGGCACCATGACCAACGTCAGGACCTTCAAAGTCTACTTCGACGGTCAGGAACGCGACATCTTCCGCACGCTGTTCGCCACGGCGTCAATCAATCGCAGAATATCCCAAGGCACAAATATCTCCCTCCTCCTTTCAGCATTCCACTCCAAGGAACAAGAAACTTTCGACATTCAGGGACAATACTGGCTTAACGACACGCAAAGCCAGGAAGAGCTGGGCGTTGGCAGCTATATGGAGCATGCGCGTAACTATCTTACCGCCAATGTGAAAAGCCTGAAGCTCATGGCCAGCCACAAAGTAAAGAAACACGACCTGGAAAGCGGCCTTACCGTCAAGTGGGAAAGCATTGACGAAAACTCCCGTGAGTATGAGATGCGCGACTCCAGCGGATATAACATTCCACACAGGTCTGACCGTCTGGACATGATTTATGCACTGGCCTCCAAGCACTCTATTTCATCCCACCGCATAGAATTCTACGCCCAGGATACATATCATTTCAACACCAAGAGCGAAAAACCGTGGATATTCTCGCTTAACTACGGTTTGCGTGTATCTAACTGGAGTTTCAACAAAGAAACCATCGTCTCGCCACGCATTTCACTGGCTGCCATACCATCTTTCAACGAGGACATGATGTTCAGGCTAAGCGCAGGCGTATATTACCAGGCTCCGTTCTACAAGGAGATGCGCGACACCACAACTTCCAACGGACAGACGATTGTCACGCTGAACGACCACATAAAAAGCCAGCGCAGCATTCACGTCGTCGGTGCCTTTGACTATCGTTTCAAGATGGCCGACCGTCCTTTCAAGTTTTCTGCTGAAGCATACTACAAAGCCCTGGCAAATCTCATTCCCTACAATGTGCAAAACATGAAGGTCATATACTATGGCCAGAACCTGTCGTCAGGTCATACCGCCGGCATAGACCTTAAGCTCTATGGTGAGTTTGTTCCCGGAACAGACTCCTGGCTTACCTTCTCCGCGATGTCTACAAAACAGAGCTTCAACGGCATCAGCACTCCGCTGCCTACCGACCAGCGATGGGGCATCAACCTACACTTCACCGACTATTTCCCTGGCACAACCAGATGGAAAATGACCTTGAAGCTTGCCTTTGCAGACGGACTTCCATTTGGCGCTCCCCACCGCGGATTGGAATATCAGCAGTTCCGCGCTCCAGCCTACAAGCGTGCAGACATTGGTATGAGCTACCTGCTGCTTGGCGACGAGAAGCAAAAGCCTACTTTCCGCAAGCCCCGCGTATGGCTGGGAGTTGACGGACTGAACATCTTCGGCATCTCAAACGTAAACTCTTACTACTGGGTTACCGATGTCACCAACCACCAGTATGCCGTTCCCAACTATCTCACAGGCAGACAAATCAACGGAAAAGTGATTGTGGAGTTCTAATATCCATGACACGGCATAACTGTTCAGACAGACATACATCAAACAAACTAAATAAATCATAATGGAATTTGTTGTTATCATTCCAGCACGCTACGCTTCCACGCGTTTTCCCGGCAAGCCATTGGCAGTGCTTGGCGGCAAGCCAGTCATTCAACGAGTCTACGAACAGGCGCTGACAGCTACGAGCGAAGTCTATGTGGCTACCGACGACGAACGGATTTTCTCCTGTGTCGAAGCCTTTGGAGGCAAGGCCGTCATGACACGCACCGACCACAAGAGCGGAACAGACAGAATAAATGAGGCCGTAGAAAAAATAGACACCAAGGCCGATGTAGTGATAAACATTCAGGGTGACGAACCCTTCGTGACGTCATCGCAACTGCAGACCATCATGCAGCTGTTCGACACCAGCGAGACTCAGATAGGAACACTGGGCAAGCCGTTTGAAAACATTGACGCAGTGATGAACCAAAACTCACCGAAGATTGTCACCGACATCAATGGCTTTGCAATGTATTTCAGCAGGAGTGCCATTCCCTTCATACGTGGTGTCGAAAAAGAAGAATGGCTTGGCAAGTTTCCATTCCTCAAACATCTGGGCATCTACGCATACCGCCGCAGTGTCCTGCAGGAAATCACCCGGCTGCCACAGTCGCCTCTTGAAATTGCCGAGAGTCTCGAGCAGCTGCGATGGCTTCAGAACGGCTACAAGATAAAAGTAGGCATCACGGATGTCGAAACCGTCGGCATCGACACTCCCGACGACCTCATAAGGGCCGAACAATTCCTTGCCACCCAGAAATAAGGCATTCTGACGGTGGTTTCGTTCCTTGCCAGCCAGAAATAAGGCAAAAAGAATGTGGGTAACAGGATTTCCAAAACTTGACAGCAGGAAATTCCTGTTACCCACAATAATTATTATCAGACGTTATTCCGGTTTCATGTTAGTGTAAACCGTCTGTACGTCATCAAAGTCCTCCAGTTTCTCAACCATCTTGTCAATGGTCTCACGCTCTTCGGGCGTAACGTCCTTCAGGTCGTTAGGTATGCGTGTGAACTCAGCGCCCGTAACCTCGAAGCCGTTTTCCTCCAAGTGTTTCTGAATGGCAGCGAAGCTTGAGGGGTCGCCATAGATGGTGATGCTGTTTTCCTCTTCGTCCTCGTCATACTCATCATCTACGCCGTAGTCAATCAGGTCAAGAATCATTTCGTCCATGTCCAAGCCGTCCTTTTTCTTAAAGGTAAACACCGACTTGTGGTCAAAGAGGAATGACAGTGAGCCCTGTGTGCCAAGATTGCCGTTGAACTTGTTAAACACCGAGCGCACGTCGCCGACGGTACGCGTAGTGTTGTCCGTCAGAGTGTCCACAAAGATAGCAATTCCGTGAGGTCCGTATCCCTCGTATGACACTTCCTTGTAATCGCTCTGGTCCTTGCCCATGGCATTCTTTATAGCGCGCTCGATGTTGTCCTTCGGCATGTTCTCGCGCTTTGCGTTGGCAATGATAGCACGCAGTGCAGGATTGTTCTCTGGCTCAGGACCTCCGGCTTTTACGGCTATTGCTATCTGTTTGCCAATCTTTGTAAAAGTCTTGGCCATGTGGCCCCACCGCTTCAGCTTTGTTGCCTTACGGTATTCAAATGCTCTTCCCATAAATATCTTTATTAAATAAAATTATCTCTGTGTCTTGGTTATCTATCGCAGTTCAGCTCCCAGCTGCTTCTTCAGGTTGTCAATGAGCTTGTTCATGATAGCCTCTATCTGCTTGTCGCTCATGGTTTTCTCAGAGTCCTGCAGAATGAAGTTCACGGCATACGACTTCTTGCCCTTCGGCAGCTTGTCGCCCTCATAGACATCGAAAAGCACTATCTTCTTGAGCAGCTTCTTCTCAGTCTGGCGGGCCACCTGCTCAATCTGTGCAAACTCTACCGTATCGTCGATGAGCAATGCCAGGTCGCGGCTTACTGCCGGATACTTGGAGATTTCCGTGTATTCAACTTTCTGCTTCTTGATGGCCTTCATCAAGGCTGTCCAGTTGAATTCTGCATAATATACCGTAGTGTCAATGTCGGCAGCCTTCTGCACGTTCCTGGCAATAATGCCCATTTCCAGCAGAGTCTTGCCGCCGCGGTTCTCGATAGTGAGTCCTGCCTGGAATATCGGGTTGCTGCTCTTCTTGCGCACCATCATTCCCGGCTGCATGCCTATCCTCTGAAGGATGTTGTCGACGTGAGCCGACAATTCAGCAAATATCGTCTCCTCCTTTGCATGCGCCCACGAGCCTTCCACGCGGTTGCCCGTCATCCACAATGCCAGATGGTACTGCTCGCTGTAGGCCTGCATGGGGTTGTCATCGTTCTGCCTGTCTGCATCAAAGTGGTAGACGTTGCCGAATTCGAAGAACCTGCAGTTGGCATTCTTGCGCTTGGCGTTATGCTCAATGCTTTCCAGTCCGCCAAAGAGGAGGCTTTCACGCATCACGTTCAAATCGCTCGACAGCGGATTCATAATGCTGACGACGGTCTTTGAGCCGGCATAGTATGCGCCCTTGGTGAGCGAGTTGTTCAATATCTCGTTGAAGCCGGCACCGACCAGCTGCTCTGAAACAATGTTTGCCAGCTTGTGCTTGTAGTCTTCGTCGCCCTTTATCACGAGCGAGGACTTCAGCTGTGTGGGAATTTCCACATTGTTATATCCATAGATGCGCAGAATTTCCTCCACTACATCACACGGGCGTGTCACGTCAACACGATATGCCGGAACCTTAAGCGTCAGCCCCTGGCCGTTCTCGCCAAGTATTTCCATGTCGAGCGTCAGACATATCTGCTTCAGCGTAACCAGGTCGATATGCTTGCCTATGAGCGAGTCAACATAGTCGTATTTCAGGTCTACGATGGCATCCTCGATGCGCTCCGGATATACGTCCTTTATTTCCATCGACACCTTGCCGCCTGCAAGTTCCTTGCACAGGATGGCAGCATATTTCAGTGCCTCGATGGTGCCATTGGGGTCGACACCGCGCTCAAAGCGGAACGACGCGTCGGTGGACAGTCCGTGGCGGCGTGCAGACTTTCTGATCCATGTGGGATGGAAATATGCACTTTCCAGGACTACGTTCTTTGTTGTCTCGTATGTTCCGCTGCCTTTGCCGCCGAAGACTCCGGCTATGCACATCGGCTCTTCAATGTTGCAGATGGCGAGGTCGCGGTCTGAGAGTTTGTGTTCCTGTCCGTCCAGTGTCTGGAAGGCAGTACCCTCCGGCATGGTCTTGACAACAATCTTGTGGCCTTTCACCATGTCTGCATCGAAGCAGTGCAGTGGCTGGCCGAGTGCCATCATGACATAGTTGGTTATGTCTACGATATTGTTGATTGGCCTTAGGCCGATAACCCTCAGTCTGTCTTGCAGCCATGCCGGCGACTCCTTGACGTCGCAACCGGTGATGCTCACGCAGGCATAGCGCTTGCAGGCTTCTGTGTTTTCTATTACGACGTCAATGGGCAGCGAATTGTCGTCTACGGAGAACTCTGTCGTAGAGGGCTTGTGCATTGCCGTCTTGTATCCGTTCTGGCAGAGCCATGCATGAAGGTCGCGGGCAACACCCCAGTGCGACAGTGCGTCGGCACGGTTGGCCGTGATGTCGACCTCTATCAGCCAGTCACTCTCCAGATGATAGTATTCTGCTGCCGGAGTGCCGACGACGGCGTCGGAGGGCAGCACGATGATGCCGTCGTGAGAAGTGCCGACACCTATTTCGTCTTCAGCGCAAATCATGCCGAACGACTCTACGCCACGCAGCTTCGACTTCTTGATGACGAACTCCTTGTCGCCGTCGTAAAGCACGCATCCAAGGTCGGCAACTATCACTTTCTGGCCGGCGGCAACATTGGGCGCGCCGCAGACTATCTGCTGTGGCTCTCCCTTGCCCAGGTCGACGGTAGTGACATGCAGATGGTCGGAGTCCGGATGGTTTTCGCAAGTAAGCACTTCGCCTACAAACAAGCCTTTAAGGCCTCCCTTTATGCTCTGCACTTCCTCAAGGGCATCTACTTCAAGACCTGTCGACGTCAATGCATCGCAAACTTGCTGTGGGGTTAAATCAAAATCAACGTATTCTTTTAACCACTTGTAAGATATGTTCATTTCTCAATAAAATAAATGTTTCAGAAAAAACAGTGCAAAAGTACTAAAACCTAATCAAACTACCAAATTTATTATTCTGTTTTAGCTGTTATCAGACAATTAATCTTCTCTGCTCTGCATTTGCTGTTCACCAACAACATGCAGAGAAAAAAAATTATCTCCGTAAGATAATTTTGTAAGTCATTGAGATAGATTTTTATCTCCGTAAGATAATTTCGTAACATGCAGAGATAATTTCGTAACATGCAGAGATAATTCCTCAGACGTCGAAGACATCGCCTTCGGCCGTAAGCCTGGAGTTCTCGAAAACCTCCTTGGCCTCACGCAGCAGCACCGTCTCGTCATCGTAACGCGATGAATAGTGGCCCAGCAGCAGCTGGCCGGCACCGGCATCGCGCGCTACGGTTGCAGCCTGTCGCGCCGTGCTGTGGAAGTACTTCTCGGCCATGGCGACATTGTCGTCGGCATAAGTGCTTTCATGATAGACGGTATTGACACCAGCAATGGCCTCATGCAACGATGGCATATAGCGCGTGTCGCTGAGGTAGGCGTAGCTTCTGGGCTGGTCGGCGGGCCTGACAAGCTTGTCGTTGCTAACCGTCTCGCCGTCGGCAGTCATCCAGTCGGCACCGTTTTTGATATTGTCTGCCTGGCTGATGGGGATGCCGTAGAAGTCCATCATGTCGCGGCGTATATGCGGCCGCTGTGGCTTCTCGCGGAACAGGAAGCCACAGCAGCCGATGCGATGCTCCAGAGGAATTGTGGTTACGGTAAGGCTTCTGTCCTCATAGACAACCTTCTGCACACTGCTGTCCAACGGCACGCACTTGACGTCGAAGCCGAAGTCGCTCCGCCCGTGGCCGTCACGGCAGAACACATTCATCTGGACTTCCAGCACCTCGAAGAGCTGGGCAGGGGCATAGACGGTCAGCGGTGCCGTGCGCCCCAGAAGGCCGAAGGTACTCAACATGCCCATCAGTCCGAAACAGTGATCGCCATGCAGATGGCTGATGAATACGGCGCTGATCTTGGTAAACCTCAGCCGCGAGCGCCGCAGCTGCACCTGCGTACCCTCGCCGCAGTCGACGAGGAACAGCTTGCCCCTAACCTCTACCACCTGGGCAGAAGCATAGTGCCTAAGTGTCGGCAGTGCACTGCCGCAGCCTAATATGTGAATTCTGAATGGTTCCACGGTTATTACGCAAAACGGGCCATGCCTGGACTACATCTGGAAATCGTCGAACGACGACTCTTCCAGCTCTACATTGGAGCCATAGCTTGCCTTGGGCTTCTGCCTGCCGTACTCAAAAGTGTCTTCACTGTCCTTGAAGATTAATGAGTCGGGGCCAAGGGAGACTATGTCGTAATAGTATGTCTCATCGTCTTCACTGCCACCTTCACGCACCAGGACTATCTCCAGCTGGCCCCTGTTCAGACGCCATGTCTTGTAGATAATTCCGTTATTGTCGATGCTCTCGACGACACCGCCTTCCTTGATGCTTATGCCCACTTCGTCACTGCCGTCAAGTGGATTGGGCATCACCCAGTTGCCAAGGAGCGTCATCTGGTTGATTACCATCTCGGCCTTGGTCTTGTCGGCATTGGGCAATACGGCCATGCGGTCGCCGGCATGAATGCCGCCATACACCTTGCCGTTATCACGGGCATCGGAAATGTCGATGCTCAGCGTGTCGCCAACGTCGGTGATGAGCTGCAAGGTGTTCATTGCCGTTGCCTCACCGCAAACGCCATATATCGTCGGGTCTATCTGCGAGATGCGTGCCGAGTCGCCGTCGTCGAACGGCACCTTCTGAGTCTTGCCGCCGCAGGATGAAATAACGAGCAATGCCACTGCGGCCACCGATGCTATCAATAAGTTCTTCATAATAGTAATGTTTTGTTTATATACGTTTATTGCAAAATTTTATTTCATACGCGCCTCTGCCGTCGGTGACAGGCCTTCAGGCATCTGCCTCTTGGCTCTTCGCCTCGTTCCAGAGACGGTCCATCTCTTCCAGCGACATGTCTGCAAGAGGACGCCCCTGCTTGAGGCTATGGTCTTCAATGTAGTTAAAGCGGCGGATGAACTTCTGGTTGGCCTTTTCCAGAGCATTGTCAGGATTGATGTGGTAGAGGCGTGCAGCGTTGATCAGAGAGAACAGGAAGTCGCCGAATTCGGCCTCTGCCTTTTCCTTGTCGGCAGCCTCAAGCTCTGCCTCCAGCTCGCCAAGCTCTTCACGCACCTTGTCCCACACGTCACGGCGTTCTTCCCAGTCGAAACCGACATTGCGGGCTTTGTCCTGTATCCTGTAGGACTTTATAAGCGAAGGCAGGGAAGCCGGAACACCCGACAGAACGCGCTTGTTGCCGTCCTTCTCCTTGAGTTTTATCTGCTCCCAAGTCTCAAGAACCTGCTGGACACTGTTGGCAACAGCCTCGCCATAGACATGTGGATGGCGGAAAATCAGTTTGTCGCAGAGCTTGTTGCAGACATCGGCTACGTCGAAAGTTTCCTTTTCCTCGCCGATTTTAGCATAGAAGCAGACATGCAGAAGCACGTCGCCAAGTTCCTTGCAAATCTCTTTTTGGTCGTCGCGAATCAAGGCGTCGCAAAGTTCGTAGGTCTCCTCTATCGTATTTGGCCGCAGACTCTCGTTAGTCTGCTTGCGGTCCCAAGGACATTCCTTGCGCAGGCGGTCGAGTACGTCCAACAGCCTGCCGAAAGCCTCCATTTTCTCTTCTCGTGTATGCATATATATAATAATGTGTCTGTTTGTCTGCCGGCAGTGTCAGTCCATGCGGTCGCGATAGTCTTCGTAAGTATACCTGCGCAGCGTTTCCTCGCTGCCGTCAAGGCGGCGGATGGCTATCGACGGATGGGTAATGCCGTTAAACGTATTTGTCTTTACTGTTGTATAGTGTATCATGTCTTCAAACACTATCCGGTCGCCGACATGCAGTTCCCTGTCAAACTGCCAGTAGCCCATGAAGTCGCCGCTAAGGCAGCTGTTGCCGCCAAGCCTGTAGCAGGAGGCACTGCCGTCGACAGCCTCGTCGGTGTGTACGGCACCTCGGACAGCCGGAAAGTAGGGCATCTCAAGGCAGTCGGGCATGTGGCATGTGAAGCTGACATCAAGAATAGCCGTCTTGATATGATTGTCTTCAACTATGTCGATAACGCTGGCCACCAGTTCGCCAGTCTGCCAGGCAAAGGCACTCCCAGGTTCGAAAATCACCTTCAGGTGCGGCCATCGCTCATGAAATCCGGCCATCAGCTCCACCAGCAGGTCTATGTCATAATCACGGCGTGTCAGCAAATGACCGCCTCCAAAGTTTATCCATTCTATCTGGGGCAGCCATCTGCCGAACTTGTCTTCGATATGCTTCAGTGTGCGCTGGAAGACGTCTGAGCCGTTCTCGCAGTGGCAGTGGCAGTGAAAGCCCCTGATGTCAGCAGGAAGCACGGAAGGCAGCTGGTCGGCAGATATGCCGAAGCGCGTGCCAGGGGCGCATGGATTATACAGCAGCGTCTCCACTTCTGAATACTCCGGATTTATCCTAATGCCTATAGAGCAGTCTTTTGCCCTTGTGTGCAGGCGTTCGTACTGGGAAAGGGAATTGAAAGTCAGATGACTGGAGCAGGCTGCGATTTCGTCAAACTCGTCATCCTTATATGCCGGGGAATATGTATGCGACTTGGCGCCGAATTCTTCAAAGGCAAGCCTGGCTTCCCATAGCGAGCTTGCAGTGGTCGAACGGATGTATTCACGGAATATGGGGAACGTCTTCCACAATGCAAATGCCTTGAAGGCCAATATCCACTCAGAGTCCGTCTGCTGCGCAACACGCCTGATCAGCTGCAGGTTGTTCCGCAGGCGCTGCTCGTCTAAAATATAATATGGTGTGTTCATTGTCTCAAGGCTTGCATCCGTAGTAAAAATTATCACCGTCGGCCAGCACATTGAACTTATTCCTGCGCCGCACCAGTTCGTCAATGTCCAGATGTGCCGTCAGAACTTCTTCTTGTCCAGAAGCGTTTGCTGCTGCAACTACGTTCCCTATGGGATCGATAACGGCAGTCTCACCAATGTAGTTACACATCAGGTCCTGCCCTACTCTGTTTGCTGCAATCACGTAGCACTGGTTTTCTATGGCCCTGGCACGTGGAAGAACCTGCCACGCCGACTGCCGGGAGTCAGGCCAGTTGGCCACTATGATTATGGCATCAAACTCACGCCCAGTGGTATAGCGGCACCATCCGGGAAAACGCAGGTCATAGCATGTAAGAAGAAGAAATCTGACTCCCCTGTATTCTACAATGACATGCTCGTTGCCGGGAACATAATACTTATCTTCCTGCCCGTAGGAGAACAAATGGTGCTTATCGTAGAACACCGTCTTCCCACTGCAGCCGTCGACAAAATAATGGCGGTTACGGAAAGTCCCGTCAGGCAATCTTATCGCCAGACTGCCGGAAATGGCACACTGACGGTCACGCGCTGTCTGCTCCATCCACAGCAATGCAGCATTGTGTTCAGAGTCGTGGGCTATCTTGTGTGGCTCCGTGGCAAATCCGGTACTCCACATTTCAGGCAGCACATAGACGTCAGCACTGCCGGAACTGGCTACCAGCGATGCAGCATTGCGAATGTTGTATTCAGCATCTGCCCATTTTATGTCTGTCTGTAATAGGGAAACTTTCAATACTCTTTGATTTTTGTTGTCAGCCTGCCGTCCCTGCTGACTATGTTAGCAATGACATAGCTTGTGGCTTCGTTGGGAACGCACAGATGGGCATTGAAATGGAAGCCTTCACCGTCAGAGAACTCATATATCATGTCATTCAGTATGGCATTGGCAAGGAATTCTTCAGGGACAAGCTTGGCATACTGCTGCTTCCTGATGTCTCTTGAGAACACCTGCTGACTGCCTTTGAAAACACTGACGTGAACTATGTTGTCATAATATACCTGGTCAACCATAATGCCGTCATCGTTAAGCTGACGGCTAACAACCTTATATCGCGTAGGGTTGATTGCTGTGTAGCAATGGTATCTCTGCCCTTCGAGGAACACAACAGTGTCGCGCTTCAAGACTTCTGTGAGAGTCTGAATGACTGGTGCAGAACGCTGGAAGACATCGTCAGCATCCAACTGCTGCTTCTCTAACTTTATGGCTTCACCGTTGCTGTTCTCGAACCAAAGCAGGTGTTCCGACTGCTTTGATATATGATAGCCTGCCGAAGTGCCTATATAGATGGTGTCATCCACTATCTTGAAATAAGAGGGCAGCGAAACAGTGTCAGGATAATACACCGTATCGCCCTGAACCTTGAAAAACACTTCCTCGGTATCCTGATTAAGCCAGACACCCTGCAACAGAGCCTTGGCTTCCCTGCTTTCCTTGCGCTCCTGACTGCCATTCGCGGAGTTTCTGCACCCTGCAAACAACATGACAAGCACAAGCATGATACTCAAAGAAACTGACAGCCTGTTCATCTTTTAACCTTTTATAAACAAATAGCCTATTACTTATATGGAAAAGCGCATAAGTTTCACACACAAAACCAATAATCTATTCAATAAGCCTGCTGCTCGTCAATCAAAGACTTCTGCATCCTTGAGGTATGGCAGCTTATGATCCTTCTCGCTTGTCAGCACTCGGTCCATGTCTATCGGCCAGTCAATGCCCACCTGCGGGTCGTCCCATCTGATGCCGCCGTCAGCCTGAGGGGCGTAGACGTTGTCAACCTTATATGTGAAGATTGCCTCCTCACTCAGCACCAGGAAGCCATGCGCGAAACCACGGGGAATGAAGAACTGCCGCTTGTTGTCTTCGCTAAGCTCCACCATTACATGCTGGCCAAATGTCTTGCTTGACTTCCGCAAGTCCACGGCAACGTCAACCACCTTGCCTTTAATGACCCTTACAAGCTTTGCCTGCGACCACTCTCCCTTCTGGAAATGCAAGCCGCGCAAAACTCCGTAAGAGGACTTGGATTCATTATCTTGCACGAAATGTATATCGCCGATGTTGCTCTTGAACTCGTCTTCCTTCCAGGCCTCAAAGAAATATCCTCTCGCATCATTAAAGACCTTTGGCTCAATGACATACACCCCTTCAATCTCTGTTTTCTTAAAAATCATAGCGCCTAAACTTTAGTTTATAACGATGCAAAATTACAAAATATATTCTGTTTAGAGATAGTTTTTTGCCTTTTTCTGAAATTTTTATAAGCTTTTTTATTTGTCGTTTCAAAAAAAAACGTAATTTTGCATCGTGATTGAACTGCAAAGACATATTGAAATATTGCTTTTAGAAAGCGATTGTGTGATAGTTCCCGACTTTGGCGGATTTATGGCTCACCAAGTCAGCGCACACTACAACGATGGCGACGGATTGTTTTTACCGCCATCTCGCACTATTGGTTTCAATCCGCAGTTGCGCCTTAACGATTCGCTGCTGGCGCAGTCCTTCATCGAAGCATACGACATCAGCTACCCGGAGGCCATGCGCCGCATAGAAAGCGAAGTCGACGAATTGCACAGATGCCTTACCGACGAAGGCGTATTCGTTTTTGAGAACATCGGAACTATCACGGTCAACGCCGACGGCAACTATGAGTTCACTCCTTGCGAAGCCGGCATTCTTTCACCAGAATACTATGGATTAGGAGCAACACTCTTCTTGAAGAGAGGTGACGTCCGCCAGCAATATGCACAACCTGAGGAAAGCATGCAAAACGCTGAACAGCTTACTGTTCAACTCGCAGAGGACAGTGAGTTTGTGGCAGCAAGCGATGAGCATGCAACTGGATATAACGAGCATACTGCTGGATATGATGAGCATGCCGATACAGCGGAAAGCACTGAGGCTGCAGCAACGGCAGACGCCCAGCAGGACACTGACACAGATGCAGAAATGCCTACGGCAGCCCTCATCGACTTTGATGATGACGACGACAGCACCGTAACCATCAAATGGTCATGGATACGCAGTGCTGTAGCCATTGCAGCAGCCGTTGCAGCGTTCTTCCTGTTGGAGACGCCTATTGCCAACAGCAATACAGACTCTATAGCCATGCACCACTTGAGCAGCCACATCCTTTACAAGCTAATGCCCAAAGACTCCAACATTGCAGAGGCCGTACCCGTACAGACTGCAGAAACGACTGCCGCCATGCAGGAAGATGAGGCTACCGCCAAAGCAACCGATGCTTCTCAGGTTGCCGGCAGCCCCAGCAATGACGAAACGACAACAGAGACGCCTTCTGTAGCAAAAGCTAATGCACAGGCTACAACGCCGAAGGCACAGACTGCAACGCCGAAGGCACAGACGGGCGACAAGCCATACACTATTGTCCTTGCCAGCCAAGTGAGGAAAGACCGTGCCGAAGAATTTGCAGCAGACCTGAAGAATAAAGGCTACGCTGACGCGCGCGTGTATATATATAATAATGTGGTGCGCGTCGTCTGTGGCTCTTTTGTTTCCGAAGAAGACGCCCGCAAGCAGTTACACAGCATCCATCAGGTTGACGGCCTGGAAGATGCATGGATTTACAAAATGCCAACAACATGAAGCGTGTTCGCTGCCCTAAGTGCGACCATTACATTATTTTCGACGAGACACGCTACGAGGCCGGACAGTCTCTGGTCTTCAAGTGCGACGAATGCGGCCGTGAGTTCAGCATCCGCATAGGTGTCTCCAAATTGCACAACACACAGAAGAAGGAAAGCGAGCAGCTTTCCAAAACCAACACCCTCCCCGACTCTGAAAAGGCTGTCGGCAGCATCGTTGTCATTGAGAATGTATTTCACTACAAGCAAATCATTCCATTACAGATGGGCAACAATGTCATTGGCCGCTACCAGAAAGGCAACCCCATCAACACACCTTTCGAGACCGTCGACCCCAGCGTCGACCTCAACCACTGCACGCTGAATGTCAGCCGCGACAAGAAAGGACGCCTGAAGTATACGCTGAAAGACAACAACAGTAATACAGGCACTTTTGTTGACAATGTTGAATTGGCACAGCACGAACAGCGCATCATTTCCGACGGCACACTGTTCACGCTTGGAGCAAGCAGCATAATCCTAAAAACTCAGTCCGACGAGTAATCTTTTTGTTAAAATTTTTCTGTGTGCCTACACATCAAAATATCAAGAAAAAAAACAAAAAAAAGTTTTGCGTTTATAAAAAAAACACATAACTTTGCAACGTTATCCTGAAAACAATCTTTTTACCTTAAAAACGAACTAATACCTATTGAAGATATGAAGCGGTTGCCTGTGAGGGTCACCGCTTTGTTTTTTGTGTGCTTTCGCACAGCACACGGCAAAGTAACATTTTTCACACACAATCCAACATTCTCCCGTACGCAATCCAACATTCTTCCGTACACAATCCAATATTTTTCCACGTACAATCTATTTTTTTCATCTTCATCTTCCGGAAATAAGTTTTTTTTGTACTTTTGCAGTCGCTATGAAGAAAGGACTGATAGCACTATCGCCCCTGGCGGTATTCATCTTGGTGTATCTTGTCACATCCATTGTGGCAGGCGACTTTTACATAGTGCCTATCACCGTAGCCTTCATGATAGCCTCCATGTATGCCGTGCTTATAGGCCGCGGCATACCTCTCTCGGAGCGCATCGACATTTACAGCCGCGGCGCAGGCACCGGCAAGATGATGCTGATGATCTGGATATTCATTCTTGCAGGAGCCTTTGCCAATTCTGCCAAGCAGATGGGAGCCATCGATGCCACCGTCAATCTGGCACTGGCCATACTGCCTGCCCAGATGCTGCTGGCCGGACTGTTCCTGGCTGCCTGCTTCATATCCCTCAGCGTCGGAACCAGCGTCGGAACCATTGTCGCCCTGGTGCCTATTGCTGCCGGCATTGCCAACCAGACGGGGACTTCCGTGCCGCTGATGACAGCCGTCATTGTTGGCGGAAGCCTGTTCGGCGACAATTTGTCGTTCATCAGCGACACCACAATAGTAGCCACGTCCACTCAGGGCTGCCGCCTGTCCGACAAGTTCAGGGTCAATTCCTTCATCGTCATTCCTGCTGCCATTGTCATTCTCATTGTATACCTGTTCATGGGCAGCAGCGTCTCCCAGCCACAGTCGGAGATTTCCGTAGCCTACCTCAAGGTGGTGCCATATCTTGTGGTGCTGGCCACGGCGCTGATGGGCATGAACGTCATGGCAGTGCTGACCGTCGGCATTGTGCTTACAGGCGCCATAGGCATCTACAGCGGCGCCTTCGGCCTGTTCGGCTGGTTTCACGCCATGGGCGACGGCATCACGGGCATGGGCGAACTGATAATAATCACCATGATGGCCGGCGGACTGCTGGAAATAATACGCCACAACGGCGGCATAGACTTCATCATCAATGTCATGACCAGCAAAGTCAGCAACAAGCGCGGCGCAGAGCTGTCCATTGCCGCCCTGGTGTCGCTGGTCGACCTGTGCACGGCCAACAACACCGTTGCCATACTCACCGTAGGCGGCATTGCCAAGCATGTCGGCGACAAATACGGTGTCGACAACCGCAAGGCGGCTTCCATATTAGACACCTTCTCGTGCGTCGTGCAGGGCTTCATCCCCTACGGCGCACAGATACTGATGGCTGCCGGACTGGCATCTGTCAGCCCCGTAAGCATATTACCCTATCTTTACTATCCGCTTGCCGTCGGAATAGCAGCCTTGCTGAGCATTTTGTTCAGATACCCAAGGAGATACAGCTGACACTGCAGCGGACAGGCATGTTAAAGCACTTCATATTGTGGACATCATACAGCGAAACTTCCTGAGACTCCTGCGCAGTGGGGCATTCAACACTGCCGAAGAGACAGAACCCATGAGCCAGTGGAAATGGCAAAGCCTTTTCCAGCTGTCGCAAATTCATGGAGTAACCCCGTGGGTTGCCGACGGCATCAGAAACCTGCACGACGACTTCTTCCTGCAGCTGTCCGACGAGCTGCGCGGGAAATTCCTCGCAGACACCACAAGCCGCACGAACGTCCGCGAGCATATCTCGCTCACCAACCCACTGCTCGACAGGCGCCTGCAAGAACTCTACGACGAAGCCGGCAGCGAGGATGCCACCTTCAATCTGCTGCAGGACATCCTGTCACTGTCGAACAACATCATCAGCCGCGGCGTCAACCTGCGACAGCTCATCTGGCTCGGACAGGGCCAGCGCAGCAACGACCACGCAGTCATGTACGACGTGCTGTCGAACTGGATTGTGCGCCTGCACCTGCAGCGAATGGTACAGCTGGAGGCTGCCCTGCTCATCGAGCTGTTCCACTTCAAGCCCGAGGAAATCCGCTTTACCGACACCATCCCTGCCGGCAACACCGAAAGCGTTGTCCAGGACATATTCCACAAGACACAGCAGAATGCCGCTGAATGGTATTTCACCCAGGGAGAAAGCATCTTCGTACGTGCCAACAACTCCAACTCTATGCTCTGGCACATGCGCCAGCCCATAAAGTATCTCAGATACTACCCTTCAGAGGCTGTCACTTCCTTTTTCGCCAATTTCACACATTCGCTGACCCACATCGAAGAGTAGCAGCTCCCCCCGCAGGTCACTTCTTGAAACGGATGTCGCGCAGGTTGTGACTGCCCATGAAGCGGCTCTTGTCGACATAGCCGTTAATGCCTACTATGCGCCCCTTACCGGTGTACTGCCACATGGTTATGTCGCAGTCGTCGCAAACCACCGGCTCGTCATCAGTATACATTGCAATCATCACAGGATAGTCGTGAATAAGTCCTGCCAAGTGTTTGTTGTAGAAGTTGCGGAAAGTGTAGAGCAGCGGCTTCTGGTGATATGCCTCTTCGACAAGGTCAAGAAAGTAGAACAGCGAGTCGCAGAACTCGTCGGTATTCAGTCCTCCAGTAGTCTCTATGTCAATCATCGGCAAGAGGTCCTGCTCGCTGGCAATACACTGTGACATAAAGTTGTTCAGCTGCCGTTGCTGGTCCGACCGCGGGCGGTAGAAATGATAGCTGCCCACCTTCAGACCATTCTTATGAGCCATCTCAATATTGCGCTCAAAGGTGGCGTCAATCCTGTCGCCGCCCTCCGTAGCTTTGATGTACACGTATGACAGCTTGGTAGTGTGGCCGATGGTTTCCCAGAAGACGTTTCCCTGATAGTGGCTGATGTCAATGCCGTGGATGTGAGAGCAAGTGTCTTCACACTGGACGTCAATATTCTGCGCTTGCACTCCTACTGTCAGAAACAGGAAAAACAGTAGTGAGGATATGATGTGTTTTGTCATGTCTGCCAATTTTAGCGCAAAGGTACACAATTTTTTCAATTATCCGCCCGCTGGTTAGTCAAATAATATGAAATTATCTCTGCGAGTTACGAAATTATCTCTGCGAGTTACGAAATTATCTCTGCGAGTTACGAAATTATCTCCGTAAGATAAAAAATTATCTCAATGACTTACGAAATTATCTTACGAAGATAATTTTGTATCTCTGCATGCTACACAGAAAAGCAACTGCGCCACACCCGGGAACGGCCTTCACGGCCGCAGGTGTGGCGCAGAGCATTGCCGGCTGCACGAAGGCAGCAGCGGCACAATGCTAATCAATGATTTCAAAGCCTGTGTATGGCACCAAGGCACGGGGGATGCGGATGCCCTCGGGCGTCTGGTTGTTCTCCAGCAGTGCGGCAACAATTCGTGGCAGGGCCAGAGCCGAACCGTTCAGGGTGTGGCACAGTTCTGTCTTCTTGTTGTCAGCACGCCGGTAGCGGCACTTCAGACGATTGGCCTGATAAGTGTCGAAATTAGACACGCTGGAGACTTCCAGCCAACGGCCCTGGGCTTCTGAATAGACCTCAAAGTCGTAGCAGATGGCAGAAGTGAACGACTGGTCGCCACCGCAGAGCAGAAGAATGCGGTAAGGCAGTTCCAACTTCTGGAGCAGTCCCTCAACGTGCTGCAGCATCTCCTTGTGGCTCTCACGGGAGTGTTCGGGCTTGTCGATGCGGACAATCTCTATCTTTGAGAACTCGTGGAGACGGTTCAGGCCGCGGACATCCTTGCCGTAGCTGCCGGCCTCGCGACGGAAGCACTCTGTGTATGCACAGTTCTTGACGGGCAGCTGGCTTTCGTCGAGAATGACGTCACGATAGATATTGGTGACTGGCACCTCGGCGGTGGGAATAAGATAGAAGTCGTCCACCTCGCAGTGGTACATCTGGCCTTCCTTGTCGGGCAGCTGACCGGTGCCGTAGCCGGAGGCTGCATTGACCACCGTGGGAGGCATAATCTCGGTATATCCGCTCTTGCGGGCTTCGTCGAGGAAGAAATTGATGAGTGCCCGCTGCAGCTGTGCGCCCTTGCCGATGTAGACAGGGAAGCCTGCACCGGTGATTTTCACGCCGAGGTCGAAGTCAATGAGGTTGTACTTCTTGGCAAGCTCCCAGTGGGGCAGCGGATTGTCAATGTTCAGGCTGGGGTTGACATCCCAGTTGCCGACGGTGTCTGCAGGAGTACACTCCTTGAGGTTGCTCTTGACAACATGGTTGTCGTCGGCAGCAACGCCCTCTGGAACTTCGTCGTAGGGAATGTTTGGAATCTGGCAGAGCAGACGTGTCAGCTCGTCCTGCGAACTGTTCATGACGTCCTCCAGCTGGCGGTTGGTCTCCTTAAGGGCAGAAACCTGCGCCTTCACGGCATCGGCCTCCTCGCGCTTTCCTTCTTTCATAAGACCGCCTATCTGGGCAGCCATCTTCTTGGCGTCAGAAAGGTTCTTGTCTAACTGCTGCTGGGTTTCGCGGCGGCGCTTGTCGACAGCCAGCACTTCGTCGATAGCTTGGCGTGCGCCTGAGAAATGCTTCTTCTCCAGGCCTTTTATTACTCGTTCGGTATCTTCTGTTATTAGTTTTAATGTAAGCATGACTTTTTGCAATAAAAAAAATTTATTAGATGGGAAGCACAAGCTGGAAGCGTGCGCCAGGACCTGCAAAGGCAGTGTCGAGGACGACGTCGCCACCCAGACGGCGTGCTATGTTGCGTGCTACGGTAAGGCCGATGCCCTGTCCGTCGAAATACTGGTTCAGCTTGACGTATGGCTCGTAGATGCGTTCTGCGTCGGCGGCATCAATGCCTGAGCCGGTGTCCTCGACAGTGTAGATAGCCTGCATCTTTTCCATGTCTACGGCAACAGAAAGCTTTACAGAGCCGTCAGTCGTGAACTTCATGGCGTTGTCCAGCAAGTGGGTCAGAGCCCTCGCTGCCTTATTTGCATTGGTGGAGAGCATGGTGGCCGATGCATCTGGAGCCACCGACTGACTGAAGGCAATGTAGTCAATCTTGTCAATGCCCGACGAGGCAACGGCATCAGCTGCCACCTGGGCAACCATGACATTGTCGATGCGGTCGATGGGAGCCTGGTCGGCGGCAACGTAGTCCAGGTCGGCAATCTTATTGACAAGGCTAATCACCTTGCTGTCGCCCGATGCCTTGGCAGCATCCTGCAACTGCTGCATAAGCTGCTGGCTGGCCGACTCTTTCTGCTGGGCAGCTGCCTGCATCGCTGCGGAAGCCTTCTGCAGCTGTTCCACCTGTTTCTGCAGAGCCTCATTGACAGACTTGGCCTTCTGGGAGTCTTCCTCCATCTTGTCAAAAGCCAGTAATGCCTGCTCATAGCCCTGACCGACATTCTCAAAATTCTTCTCCAGTGCGCGGTAGTCGTCGAGCAGTTTCTGCTGCTCGTCAACACGGCGCTGATAGTCGGTAAGCAACTGCTGCTGTTCGGCAGCCTGCTTGTGACTGTCTTTTACCTGGAAGTAGTAGGCTATTGCCAATACAACAGCAACTACTAATGCTCCGATAAATGCGTATAACATAGCCCTTTGAATGTTTTGGAACGTATAAAAACTTTTACTTACTCAGCCTTCTTCTCAACTTTCATGAACTTTGTGAAGCCTGTCATTGCCAGCACTTTATAAATCTCAGAGCTAACGTTAGTCATCTTAAACTGGCCCTTCTGCTGCATGACGGTGCGCATGGTCTTCTGGATGATGCGCAGGCCCGACGAAGCCATGTAGTTCAGATCAGAGCAGTCCATCTCCAATTCTACGCCGCCGTCGGCAAGAGCTGGCTGTATGTCCTGTTCAAACTGAGGTGCATTCATTGTGTCAATACGCTCACCGGTCTTAATAATGGTCTTGCCACCTTCTTTGATAATCTGTGTCATAATTGTAATGTTTTTATTAATTATACTTTTTATTGTTATTTTTCGATGTAATTTCGCTGTCTTCAGCTGCAATTTACCTATTTTCAGCTACAATTTCGTTGTTGTCAGCAGCAAATTCGCTATCGACTTAGCGAATCTGTCAGATTTCCTTTTTCATGGTCAGCAGGTTTTTGCCTTCAAGGCGCTGATAGGTAACCTCGTTCATAATGTTCTTGACGATGAAAATGCCCATTCCACCCAAGTCGCGCTCGGCAGGATTGACACTCATGTCGGTATCGCCCTTCAAGGTTGGGTCGAACTCTCGCCCGCGGTCGCTGAGTACGAACTTCAGCTCTTTCCCGTCGGTCTCGGCCACGAGTTCTATTTCCGCCGTCGTCCCTTCAGGATAAGCGTAGGAGATGACGTTGACGACCATTTCCTCCATGACGAGGTTTAGGTTCATCTGCAGCTCCATGTCAAGGCCCAACTCTTCACCGATTTCTTCGACGAAACGGTTGACCCGCTCCAGTTCGCTCATCTGGTTTTTCAGTTTCAGTTCCTTTCTCATAATCTGTAGTTTATCGGTTTTCTAACTATTTCGTATCGTTGACATCTGTGTTTTCCACCAGTTTAGTGCTTTTCACCAGTTTCACGCAGAGCATGGTAAGGTCGTCGTTCGGGTCGGCACCGTCGCGATGCTTCTCCACAGCCTCGGCAAGCATGGAGATAGTCTTCTGTGAGCTTTCGAAAGGCACCGCCTGAAGCATCTCGACAAGACGTTCGTCGGAGAATTGCTCCTGCTGGCGGTTCTCAGCCTCGTTAAGACCGTCGGTATACACAAATAGCGGCCTATCGGAAATGTCGGCGATTTCCTCGCCTTCATATTCAAAGCCCGGCCAGAGGCCAATCGGGCAGTTGGGTATCATTTCGATGAATTCGGCCTTTCCATCCGACACCAATACCGGCGGATTGTGGCCTGCATTGCAGAAATCCAAATGCCCCGTGGACAAGTCAAGCAGACCTATGAACATTGTTACGAACATTCCCGTCTCATTGTCCTCTCCTGAGAGCGCATCATTAATCTGGATTGCAATATCAGCCGGTTTCATGCCCTGGGCAGCCAACGTGCGGAACAGGCGTGTTGCCTGGGCCATGAACAAAGATGCAGGCACGCCCTTGCCACTGACATCGCCCAAGGCGAAGTAAAGCTTATCGGCCGTATTCTTGACACCGTCGGCCTCTACCAGCAGATAGCCGTAAAGGTCGCCGCCAACTTCCTTGGCAGGAGTCATCGATGCAAAAAGGTCCAAGTCAGTCCGGTCAGGGAACTTGCTTGGCACCATGCCCATCTGAATATTCCTTGCTATTCGTAAGTCGCTCTCAATGCGCTCTTTAGCTGTCGTTGTCTCTTCCAGTTGATCATAGGCGACAAGTAGCTCATCGTGAGCTTTCTTCAGTCGCTTGGCAGCACGCATGCGGAAAACCACAAAGACCAGCAGCGCCAAAGTGACAAGAACTATGATGCTGATGATTGCGCGGAACTGCGTCCGTTCCTGCTCACGCTCCAATTCGCCGACATGAAAAAGCGTGTTCATCTCGTTGAGCTGCTTCTTTGTGTCTGCACTGCTGATGGAGTCTTTCAGCAGATACATCTCGCGGTAAAGCCCTGCAGCCTCCTTATAGCGTGCAAGACAGGAAAGTATGTCTGCACGCTGTGAGATAACCGTTATGTATACGGCACGGTCCTCTTCAGCAGGCGTGAGGCGCAAACGGCGCGTGTTGTAGTCCAGTGCCTCCGCAAAGTTTCCCTGGCAAAGGCTCAGCTGTGCCTTGCAATACAACCATGCCATTCCCTGATAGCTTTCTTCCGCCTCAAAATGACTGCTGGAATCCTCAAGCATCTGGCTGGCACGGTCAAGGCGCTTCAAGCCAAGCGCAGCCTGTGCGCAGGCAATATCATAGTAAAACCAAAGAATATCCGTCTGACTCTTATTGTTTCCAAGCTTATGGTCGGAGATAAACTGAGGGATGAACGACATCCAGCTAACTGTCAGACTATCTAACAGTTGGAATTCCTTTCTTTCGTTAAGAACGTCGCCATAATATGAATACAAATCCGGAATAGCTACTGGCAATGGCGACAGGGATAGCAGGATGTCGAGGCCCTTCTGATAAGCGACAACGCACTCGTCAAGATTGTTCATGTTCAGATAGACATTGCCCATGACATAATATGCAATGCCCTGCCCGTACTTGTTGTCGCGCTTCAGGGCATCGTCGAACATCGCCTGCACTTCCTGCAGCGACTTGTTCTTGTTGTCACCATAATAAATATATGTGTTCACAAGATGCGTCCACAGCTCATAATATTTGTCCCACTGCCCGATGTCGGCCAGCACCTGCTTGTCAAGAGGAGCGTACTTTATTACGGAGTCGGCCATTGCACGGTTGTAGAAATACTGAATGCGCTCCACCAGCACGTCGGCAAGTTTCTCGTTGTTGTGCTGGCGGCGCGTTTCGGCAATGGCATCGTTGAGACACGAAATCTGCTGCGGCACGTCGCCGGAGACAAGGCTCAGCTGATAGAGACGGAAGTATATCTGAATTTTGTCCTTATCGCTTGCCGTAGGCAGCTTTGCCCTCAAGGCACTGACTTCATCGGCCCACACAGAAACCACTCCCGCCATCATCAACAGCAGCAGCAAAAGATTTCTATGGCAAAGGTTTTTCATAATGGAGTCAGACTTAGGGGCGAGAGCCTGTCGTCAGATTTTCAGTTCTTTCATTATCTCGCTCATGCGCTGCAGGGTGCTTATGCGTGTAGGCACCAGCGGCAGGCGCAGCACATTCTCGATATAGCCCATTTCATGGAGCATAGCCTTTACGCCGGCCGGGTTGCCGTCGACGAAGAGCAATGAGAAAAGGTCTATAAACCTGTGATGTATCTTGCGTGCAGGGTCGTACTCCCCCTTCATCTGCAGGCGGATCATCTTCGAGAACTCGCGCGGAAGGGCATTGCCTATCACGCTGATGACGCCTACGGCACCGCATGAAATCATCGGGAACGTCAGAGCATCGTCACCGGAAATGACATCGAACGACTTTGGCTTGTTTTTAATGATTTCATCCACCTGCTCCAGATTTCCAGAAGCCTCCTTGATGGCTACGATGTTCTCGCAGTCATGAGCCAGACGGACAGTGGTGGCTGCAGACATGTTCACGCCAGTACGCCCTGGCACGTTGTAGAGTACGACAGGCAGTTTTGTAGCGGCGGCAATAGCCTTAAAATGCTGATAAAGACCTTCTTGCGACGGTTTGTTGTAGTAAGGGCAAACGCTCAGAATGCCGTCAACGCCCTTGAAATCGCGCGTCTGCAACTCCTCGATTATTGCAGCCGTGTTATTGCCTCCACAGCCCATCAAGATGGGTACACGGCCGGCAACCAGATCGACGATGGTTTCCTTGATTTTCTGCTTCTCGTCGGCAGTGAGCGTAGGTGTTTCCCCCGTGGTGGCTAATATGCACAAAAAATCAGCGCCACCTGCAAGCTGATATTCAACTAAGCGAACCAGCGACTTGTAATCCACCGATCCGTCTTCTTTAAAGGGTGTTACCAATGCAATTCCTAAACCCTTGAAGATATTACGTACCATAAAATAAATTAAGAATTCTTACTTTATGCTGCAAAAGTAATAAAATTAATTGTTATCTGACATTATTTTCAAAAAAAATTATTATTTTTGCAAGCAAGAACTGCAAATCAGCATTTCAATAAAGCACAATAACTGTTTTATGACACGGGGAAAATGGCTCTTGGCAGCTGCTGAAGCTTTTATTCTATGCGTTGCGTGTACTCACGAACAGCCCAACTCCGACATGCGCACTCCAACAGAGCATGTCACTTTCTGGCGGCTGAACATGGCCATGCAGAACATGGACTCCACTGCCCTCGACTCCATCATAAAGCACAGGACTGCAGCCAAGGACTCACTGACATGGTACGACTACGACCTGATGTACGGCAGGCATTTCCTGCTGACGGCCACCCCAGAAAGCGTAGTCAACTATAGCGACAGGGCTGTGGCCTTCACTGGCAGGCTTCCGCGACAGACGCCACGGACAAACGGCCTGACAGCACTGGCCGTCAACGCCAAAGCCGCCTACCACTACCTCATGCACCACAATCCCGACAGCACGATTGCCGCCTTCCGCAGGGCATACCTGCTGCTTTCTGAGAGCGACATCAAGGAGAAAATGCCTGACGTGTGTGCCAATGTGGGCGATGCATACGTTGAGAAGAACGACATTACGGAGTGCTGCCGCTGGTACAGGAAGGCACTGTTTCTGGCCGACTCGCTGGACATGCCCGAAAAAGAGCGCATCACGCTCTATCTGGGACTGGGAAGAGTCTACACTTCCATAGGAGAATACCAGCAGGCCAAGCTCTATTACGACATGGCCGACAAGCAATACGACAACATGAGGCCAAACATGCAGACGTACTTTCTTAACAACTTTGGCAACTACTATTACTTCCGCAAAGAGTACGAAAATGCCCTCCAGACCTTCCGCAGGATGAGAAGACACCTGGAGAAATGCCACGCAGACGACAGCTTCGACATGCATCTGTGCAACATAAACACGGCAGACGTGTTCCTGAACCTCCACGACACTGACTCATCCAGGCATTATCTCGCACCGGCAGAAGAGTACTTCACGAAGAACAACGTGGCAGTAGGCACCTACTACGCACACACCATCCGCATCGGCATAGCCCTTGAAGAGCATCGCTTTGCCGACATACAGAGAATTCTCGACAGCAGTCCGGCCGAGCATACCGTCAATGCCGAGATGAGGCGCATACGCAACTCCTACGTCAACAAGTACTATGCCATGACCGGCGACTACAAGAACGCCTACGCCTCACTGCGCGAGGAAATGGGCATGACCGACTCTCTCGACTTGCAGAAACAGGCCATGCGCACCGGCGACATCATGGCCCGTCTGGCCGAAGACACCATCCGCCTGCACCACCAGCTGGAAATCAGCCGCCAGCAGGCACTGCACAAAAAGCAACAATATAGGCTCACAAACATAGTTGTAGTACTGCTGATGATATCCCTGCTGTTCACACTGCTGTTCTCGCACGAGCGCAAGAAAAAGCTTCAGGAACACATCGATGCCATCAACCTGAGCCTGCAGAATGCCAGACAGAGAATTTCGCCCCATTTCATCTTCAATGTGCTGAACTCGCAGATGGCCTCAAAGAACGAGCAGGACAACTCACACCTTCTCAGACTTGCAAGACTGATAAGACAGAACCTCGACATTACCAGCAAGACCTACGTAACGCTGACGAAGGAACTTGACTTCGTCAGGCACTATGTCAGCGTAGAGCAGACGCTGCTGGGCCGCGACTTCACATTTACATTGTCTGCCCCACCCTCCGATGAAACCGACAAAGTCTTGATGCCGTCGATGCTGGTACAGATAATGACGGAAAACGCCATTGTCCACGGCCTCAAGGACAAGGAAGGCGAAAAGCTGCTCAGCATCACCGTCAGCAGAGACGACGAGAAGACCACCGTCACCGTCAGCGACAACGGCCCGGGATTTGACGTCAGAGAGTATCGCAGCAGGCAGTCGCGGACAGGACTGAACATAATAAGAAAAACGCTGGACGCGATTAATTCGGAAAACAAACGAGGAAAACTTTCTTTCGGCATCCACAACGACAACGGATGCCACGCAACACTGACAATACCAAACAACATAAAACTTTTATGAAAACGATAATTATAGATGACGAGCCAAGCGCAATAAAGGTGCTTGCAGACAAACTGGGGAAACATGATGAAATCGAGGTAATCGGCACTGCCGTCAACGGAATAAGCGGTGTGCTGATGGTAAAGGAGAAGAAGCCAGACCTGCTGTTTCTGGACATTGAGCTGCCAGACATGTCGGGACTGGAGCTGCTGAGACAAATAGACAGCATAACGACCGACGGCTGCAAGGTTGTCATTTATTCGGCTCACAGCAAGTACATCCTGCCAGCATTCCGCGAAAAAGCATTCGACTTCCTGCAGAAGCCAATAGACGACAGCGAGTTGAAGAAAATCTTGGAACGCTGCCGTCAAGCCACTGACAACAAGACAGATACCACCAACAGCATCAGCGACGCCGACAACGCACGGCTGCTGCTATACACCAATGCCACCGACTTCCGGATGGTGAACATTGAAGACATCTGCGTGTTCCAATACAACCACGACTTGCGCCTTTGGGAGGTTGTGGCTGCCGACCGCGAAACTCCGATACGCCTGAAGCGCACTGCCAACAACGAGGCATTGCTCGGCATCGACAAGCGCTTCGTGCAGGTCAGCCAGAAGTTTATCATCAACATCGACTACCTGATGGAAGTGAACAACAACGTGTGCCGCTTCTTCCCACCCTTCGACAACATCGACTACGTCAGCATAGGCCGCGTCTACAGAAAGCAGCTGATAGAAAAATTCAAGACTTTCTGACCTGCCGGAATATCATGCAGAGAAAAAAAATTATCTCCGTAAGATAATTTCGTAACACGCAGAGATAATTTCGTAACACGCAGAGATAATTCCGTAACATGCAGAGATAATTTCGTAACATGCAGAGATAATTTCGTAACATGCACAAAAAAAGAATGGGGACACGCAAATGTCCCCATTCCCTTATATATATAATAATGTGTATTACTGCTTGCGCAGCACCACTGCCGAACGGGCAGGGATATAGAGCTTCAGCCACTCTTTCTTATCCTGCACGTAGAGAGGGTCGTAGTTGGTGATGTGCGTCACGCTGTCGTCGGCAAAGCCATTGCCGCCAAATTCCTTGGCGTCAGTGTTCAGCACCACCTCGTAGGAGCCTGTCGGCACCAGGAAGCCATAGTCGGTATAGCTGCGCGTCGGCGAGAAGTTGAAGACGAACACCAAGTCGCCGCGCATGTAGCAAAGCACCTGGTCGCCGTCGTCGTGCCATATCTCGGTGACGGGAGTCTTCTGGAAATTCTTCTGACTCTTGATGACCTCAAGCATCTTCCGGTCGAAGTCGCCCAGCCAGTGATAGCAGAGTTCCTTGTTGTCGACAAGGTTCCACTGACGGCGTGCATACTTGTAGGACCAGCCGTTGCCCTCACGCGGGAAGTCTATCCATTCCGGATGGCCGAACTCGTTGCCCATGAAGTTCAGATAGCCGCCATTGATGGCGCCGGCCGTCACGAGGCGGATCATCTTGTGCAGGGCAATGCCGCGGGTGGCCATGTCGTTCTCGTCGCCCTTCTTGAAATGCCAGTACATGTCGGCGTCTATCAGACGGAAGATTATCGTCTTGTCTCCCACGAGTGCCTGGTCGTGGCTCTCGCAGTAACTGATGGTCTTTTCGTCGGGACGGCGGTTCTTAACCTCCCAGAATATTGAGCAGACGTTGATATCCTCATCGCGAACTTCCTTGATGGTCTTTATCCAGTAGTCGGGAATGTTCATGGCCATGCGATAGTCGAAGCCATAGCCGCCATCCTCGAATGTAGCTGCCAGACCCGGCATGCCGCTGACTTCCTCGGCAATGGTGATTGCCTTCGGATTGACCTCATGGATAAGGCAGTTGGCAAGGGTCAGATAGCAGATGGCGTTGTCGTCTTCGTGTCCGTTGAAGTAGTCGCCATATCCGCCGAAGGCCTCGCCAAGGCCGTGGCTGTAGTAAAGCATTGAGGTGACACCGTCGAAACGGAAGCCGTCGAAGTGGTATTCCTCAAGCCAGTACTTGCAGTTAGACAGCAGGAAGTGGAGGACATCGTCCTTGCCGTAGTCGAAGCACAGCGAGTCCCATGCCGGATGCTCGTGGCGGTCGCCGGGATAGAAGAACTGGTTGGGGTCGCCAGCCAGGTTGCCAAGTCCCTCGACTTCGTTCTTCACGGCATGCGAGTGTACTATGTCCATGATGACAGCAATGCCCATCTTGTGTGCAGTGTCAATCATTTCCTTCAGGTCCTCGGGAGTGCCGAAGCGGCTGGAGGGAGCAAAGAAGCTGCTGACATGATAGCCGAAGCTGCCGTAGTAGGGATGTTCCTGAATGGCCATCACCTGAATGGCATTGTAGCCGGCCTTCTTGACACGGGGCAGGACATTCTCGGTGAATTCCTTGTAGGTGCCAACCTTTTCGGCATCCTGGCCCATTCCGACATGGCACTCGTAGATGAGCAGCGGATTGGTGTCGGGCTTGAAGTTCTTCTTCTTGAAGACGTAGGGCTTCTCAGGGTTCCACACCTGAGCAGAGAAAATCTTCGTCTGGTCGTCCTGCACAACGCGGCGGCACCAGGCAGGAATGCGCTCGCCCTCGCCACCGTTCCACTTGACCTTCATCTTGTAGAGGTCGCCGTGCTTGACGGCCTTCTCCGAGAGCTTCAGCTCCCAGTTGCCAGTGCCTTCTATGCGCTTGCACTTGTATTTCTCCGACTCCTGCCAGTTGTTGAAGTCGCCAATAAGGTAAATCTCCGTGGCGTTGGGAGCCCACTCGCGGAACACCCAGCCCTTGGGCAGCTTGTGGAGACCGAAGTAGAGATGGCCCGTGGCAAAATCGCTGAGGGTCTTCTTGCCATTCTGCGTCAGCTGGCTGATTTTCCACAATGCATGGTCGTGACGTCCGCGGATGGCTGCCTCGAAAGGCTCCAGCCATGAGTCGTTGCGTACAAGGCCGATGTGCTGCGGCTCCTCAACTTTCTTAACCTTCTTGGTAGCAGGCTTCTTTGCCGTTGCTGGTTTCTTTGTTGTAGCCATGATGATTATGCTTTTACCTTGAAAATTGCTTTCTTAAGTTCGGGAACGCCGGCAATGCACGGAGCATGGCCGTCCTGGGGGAAGAAGATTGCAAACATGCCCGGCTGGCAGGTGACGTAGCTGTCGGCAGCAAGGTTTGGAATCTTCGTAATGTCCTTCTCGGCATTGTATTCTGCCTCGGGAAGGGCGTCGCGCTGCGTATAGCCGAAGGTTTCGGCTGCCGTTACGGGAATCTGGATGTCAATCATGCGGTTATGTGTCTCTATGACGGCCTCATCAGGGGTCTTGCCCTTTGCCATCTGGATATTTACGAAGAGGTCTTTGCCTTCAATTTCATACTTGCCAGTCTCAATGGTGGCGAGGTCATTCTTCTGCAAGAATTCAACCACTTTGGGGAACAGCGGGTTCACCGAAGCATAGTTTTTCAGATTTTCAAGTTTGTCGATAATCATAGTGCTTTATTTTTAAGTTAGAAAAAAATTGTCAGAAAAGCATTTGCGGTCAGTCAAGCTGGCGCCTGCCGCGTATATACGTACCCTGGGCGGTGATGTTGCCGTTGCGGTCTTTCTCGACGAAGCGGCCGTCACGATAGCCATCGACGTAGCTGCCTTCAAAGCGCTTGCCGTCGCGGTCTTCCTCGATGGCCGGACCGTGGCGCTTGCCCTGCTTGAAATGGCCCTTGAACTTCGAGCCGTCGGCATAGCGGGCAATGCCCTCACCATGAATCTGGCCATTGCGGAACTGGCCTTCAAAGATGTCGCCGTTCTTCATGGTCAGCTTGCCGCGGCCGTTGGGCTTGTCTTGCTTCCACTCGCCGTTGTAGGAGTTGCCGTTCTTCCAGACAAGCAGGCCTACCCCACTCTTGTCGCCCTGCAGGAACTGGCCGGTATAGCGGTCGCCGTTGGCATAGCGGAAGACTCCCTGGCCGGTGCGCTCGCCTTTGACATAATCGCCCTCGTAGCTGTCGCCGTTCTGGAACTTGTAGATGCCCTTGCCGTTCTGGACGTCGCCGGCCCACTGGCCGATGTAGACATCGCCTGTGGAATAGCGGTAAGTTCCCTTGCCCCAGCGCTGATTGTCGCGCCACTGACCCTCATAGGACGAGCCGTCGCCCCAATCGTACTTGCCACGGCCGTTCTTCTTGTCGTCGGCCCATTCGCCTTCATACCAGGCTCCGCCCTTGTGGGTGTAGCGTCCCTGGCCGTGGCGCTTGTCCTGACGCCAGTCGCCGTCATAGACGTCGCCGTTATAATAGTACATGATGCCATGGCCCTGCTGGAAGTCGCGGAACCACAGACCTACGTATTTGTTGTTGTTCTGGAAGTAAAATGTTCCCTGGCCGTGCTGCTGGTCCTGAAACCACTGGCCTTCGTAGCGTTCGCCGTCGGCAAAGGTGTAGATGCCGCGGCCCTGACGCTTGCCCTTCACGTACTCGCCTTCATAGGAGTTGCCGTTTTTCCATGTTGTGACGCCCTTGCCATGAGGCTTGCCAGACTGCATCTCACCCTTGTATTCGCCACCGTCGTGGGTCTTTGCAGCCCCAAGGGTTAGCTTCTGTGCACTCACAGGAAGACAAAGGAAAAACGAAAGACAATATATATATGTATACAATAATTTCATGAATATGCCTGATTTAATCACAAAGGTAGGACATTTGGCAAAGACTACCAAGGTTTTTAAAATTTATTTCGAAATTTTTCTTTTATCGGAAAAAACAAAAAAAGAGATGCCGCTCACTGCTGAGGGCATCTCCTGATTTATTCCTATGGATGATTACTTCGCGTAAGCCACCGAACGCGTCTCTCGGATGACGGTAATCTTCACCTGTCCGGGATATGTCATTTCGTTCTGTATCTTCGAAGCTATCTGTCCGCTCAAGGCCTCTGTCTCGGCGTCGTCCATCTTGTCGGCACCGACAATGACGCGCAGCTCGCGGCCAGCCTGAATGGCATAGGTCTTAGTAACGCCTGGATAGGACATTGCTATTGCTTCAAGGTCGTTAAGACGCTTGATGTATGCCTCGACAATCTCTCGGCGAGCGCCGGGACGTGCTCCGCTGATGGCGTCGCACACCTGGACAATCGGAGCCAGCAGGGTCTGCATCTCCATTTCGTCGTGGTGGGCTCCAATGGCATTGCAGATGTCGGGTTTCTCCTTGTATTTCTCTGCCAGCTTGGCGCCGTAGAGGGCGTGTGGCATCTCGGTCTCCTCATCGGGCACTTTACCAATGTCGTGCAGCAGGCCGGCACGCTTAGCCTTCTTGGGGTTCAAGCCAAGCTCAGAGGCCATGACGGCACACAGGTTGGCAGTCTCACGGGCGTGCTGCAACAGGTTCTGACCGTAAGAAGAACGGTACTTCATCTTACCGACAATGCGCACAAGCTCAGGATGCAGGCCGTGGATGCCCAAGTCGATGGCAGTACGCTTGCCGGTTTCGATTATTTCGTTTTCAAGCTGTTTCTTTACCTTTGCGACAACCTCCTCAATGCGTGCCGGATGGATGCGGCCGTCGGCAACCAGCTGGTGGAGGGCCAGACGGCATGTCTCGCGGCGTATCGGGTCGAAGGCTGAAATGACTATGGCCTCCGGAGTGTCGTCAACAACGATTTCAACACCACAGGCAGCCTCCAAAGCCCGGATGTTGCGACCCTCACGACCTATCACACGACCCTTGACATCGTCGTTGTCGATGTGGAACACTGACACGGAGTTCTCTACTGCTGTCTCAGTGGCAACACGCTGTATGGTCTGAATGACTATCTTCTTGGCCTGGGCATTGGCATTGAGCTTGGCCTCGTCCATGATTTCATTGATGTAGGCAGCTGCGTCTGTCTTGGCCTCATCCTTCATAGCCTCCACAAGGCGCGACTTTGCCTCTTCTGCCGTCAGGCCAGAGAGTTCCTCAAGCTTGGCACGCTCCTGAAGCTTCATTTTCTCCAGCTCTTCCTGCTTGAGGGTGAGGACTTTCTTCTCGTTGTCAATGCGTGTCTGCTGGTTGTCGAGGTCGTTTTTGCGGCGGCCAAGCTCTTCCTGGCGCTGGTTCAGCGAGATTTCGCGCTGCTTGAGCTTGTTCTCGTTCTGCTGGAAATGCTGGTTGCGCTGCTGCACTTCCTTTTCCAGCTCTGCCTTCTTGTTGATGAACTTCTCCTTGACCTCCAGAAGCTTCTTTTCCTTTATTACATCAGCCTCTTTGGTGGCGGTGTCAATCATCTCATTATATTTTCCCTTGAGGATGTAACGGAAAACCAAATAGCCACACAAGCCACCGATGATAAGGGCGGCTGCTATGGCAATAATTGCTATAATAATATTCATAAATGTAAAAATATGGTAATTAAAAATGTTCTTCCAATACTGCGTTTACAAAAATCACTGTTTCTTGTCGTCAAGAATTTCTTCAATCTCCGCAGTGAGTCGCGTCAGAACATTTTCATAAGGCACCGTGTCTTTCGAAGCACGCTCTTTCTGATACATCAAAGCTATGTCAACAAGTGTCATCAGCGAGATGGTATGGTCACTCTTGCGCCCCTTGTATGCTTGAGCGTAAGCATTGTACCGTTCTGTAATGAGTTTGGCTGCTGAGCGGTAGTATTCTTCCTCATCGCGGTTTACTACCACATCTATGTCCTCGTCATACAGATGTATCCGTATATGCTGTCTGTCTTGTCTTGTTTCTGCCATTGTCCGTATTGTTACCTCTACTTGTCATCGCTGAGAATGGCGATGCATTTGTTGACGTTGCGGATAAGCCTTGATAATCGCTCCTTAGATGATGCTATGTCGCCGTCGGAGATTTCTATCATCTTAGACATCTTCAGTGAGTCGTAGTCCGACTGCTTTGCTTCCAACTGCTTACGAATGTCCTCAATGTCCTTTTCGCTTTTCTCAAGCATAGCAGAAAGTTCCTCGTTTTCTTTTTGCAATTCCTTGAAACGAAGCATCATTTGCCGAACACGGGTTTCAAACGTTGCTATTGTCTTATCATTAGCAGCCATATACTATCACTTTGATTTACAAAGTTAACACATTGAAAATGAAAACAATTTAAACAAAAAAAATTATTATCCTGCACTTAACATGATTTAACTACAAACGGCAGGTTTTTGAAAATTGTTAACTCAAATTTTCAACCGTTACTTCTGATTGTCTGCTTGTTACTTCCGACCTCCTGCAGCTTACTTCTGACCGTCGGCTGGCTGCTTTTCCTTTTTGGCAAGCATGACAACCCTGTAGACGAAGTTGGTAGTCCACTGCTGCGAGAAGCCAAGCTTCTGTGCATACTGGCGGATGGCAACAACAGTCTTCATGACTGCAGGATCAGAGAAGTCGTTCTTGTTGAAAATGTCGTTGACGGTCTTTTCCGTCATAGTCCTGATAGCGCTCTTGAAAATGCTGGGAATGCGCAACTTGAACTTCATCAGGTTGCCTGTAAGCATCATAAGGTCTTGCGTAAAGCCGCCAAACTGATACATGTATGCCTGCACGTCTTGCGGTTTCTTGCAGCGCTTGCGGATGCTCTGCTCTATTTCCTTGGTAAAGTCGTCGTCCATAGAGTAAAGGTCCTTAAGCATTTTCTTGCAGCGCGACTTCTCTGCCATTCCAAGGCGATTGTTCTGCGTCGGTATCTTCAGGGTTGCCTTGAAAACGCGCAAGTCTGGCAGTGCTGCCAAATTAGAAATGCCTAAGTCTGAGGCCATCACGGCCTGGAAATACACACGGATAAGCGTCATGAAGTCCTCCATGCCGCCGACTTTCTGTTCCGTGTCGTCTTTTTTTCCGAATAATCTGCTTATTATGCTCATAAATATTGTCATTAAATTAATATCGGCTGCAAAAGTACTAAAAATGAGGTAAAGAAGAAAGAAAAGTGCCGAAAAAGTTGTGATGTTTTGATAGAATTCTGCAAAACTAATTTGCTGATTTTCACAATTTTCTGTTATTTTTTTTGTTTTTTTGAATTTTTAGTATACCTTTGCAGATTATTAAACCTTTCCATTATGAAAAAAATCCTTCTTGCATCAGTCCTGTCGATATTTCTTTCAAATGCTAAGGCAGGTGGCTTGATGACCAACACCAACTACCACATTGCATTCGACCGCATGATGGCGCGCGGCGCATCCTTCGACATTGACGCAGCCTACTCCAATCCGGCAGGCTTGGCATGGGGACATGACGGATGGCAGCTGTCACTGAACTTCCAGAAGCCATGGCAAGATCGCGACATCACCACTACGGTGCCATCCTATCTGGCATATCCAGGAGTATATGCAGGCTACAATGGACTCAGCGAAAAGAAATTCGCCGGCAAGGCATCAGCGCCCATCGTCCCTGCGTTGTTCGCATCGTACAAAAAGGACAAATGGGCTGTTTCTGCAATGCTGGGCATCGTCGGCAGCGGAGGCTTCGTAAAATATGACGACGGCATCCCAATGTTCAATGCTCTCGTCATGGGCAGCATATTCAAGCAGACGCTAACCGCCCACATGGGCAACCCCACAAGCCCTATTATCACTCCCGACATGTATACCATCAGTTCCGAAGTGAAAGGCAAGCAATACATCTATGGTGCGCAGCTGAACTTCACATACAAATTCAACGACTGGCTGGCAGCTGCCATTGGCGTTCGCGCCAATTATTACGACGGATACAGCCGTGCCTACGTCAACGCCACCACTCTTCCCGCCTTAGGCAGCACCAGCCTCGTTGACATGAAGCTCGACTGCACCCAGCGCGGCTTTGGCATAGCTCCGATAGTAAGCGTCGACTATCACCAAGGCCCTGTCACGGTGGCAGCACGCTATGAGTTCCGCACGAAGATAAACACCAAGAACAAGACTACAGAACTTCCCCAAGGACTTGGCTCTCTTGCCGCTGCATACGAAGACGGCAATCATGTCCGCTATGATATGCCGTCGCTGTTTGTGGCTGCCGTAGGCTATGAGTTCACTCCCAAGCTTCGTGCCACCCTTGAATATCATTTCTTCGACGACAAGCATGCCAAGATGGGCGACGACCGCCAAAAGGAACTCAAGCACGGAACACACGAAGTGCTGGCCGGCATAGAATACGACATCAACGACAAGTTCACCGTCAGCTGCGGCGCACAGCGCACCGACTACGGTCTTAGCGACACCTACCAGCAGAACACGTCGTTTGCCTGCGACAGCTATTCCGTAGGACTCGGCGGCGCATGGAACATCAACGAGAAGATACGTCTCAATGCCGGCTACTTCATAACAATCTACAGCGACTACACCAACGAGCAGCCCAGCTACTTCGGCACCGGCTATCCCGGCAAAGACGTCTATTCAAGAACCAACAACGTTATAGGTCTTGGCATCGACTACAAATTCTGATTATCATTTACTTGACATAGTCCATCACTTACTTAAAATAGGCTATAATTTACATTAAATAAAATATCACATGAAAGGAATAGTACTTGCAGGAGGCAGCGGCACACGCCTCTACCCTATCACAAAGGGAGTGTCGAAGCAACTGATACCCATCTTTGACAAACCGATGATTTATTATCCCATTTCAACACTCATGCTTGCCGGCATCCGGGAAATATTAATCATCTCCACCCCATACGACCTTCCCGGCTTCAAGCGCCTGTTAGGCGACGGCTCCGACATCGGCGTGAGGTTTGAATACGCCGAGCAGCCCTCGCCAGACGGTCTGGCCCAGGCATTCATCATCGGCGAGAAGTTCATCGGCAACGACTGTGCCTGCCTGGTGCTTGGCGACAACATCTTCTATGGAGGCGGCTTCACCGGCATGCTCAAGCAGGCCGTGAAGAGTGCCGAAGAGGATGGCAACGCAACTGTCTTTGGCTACTATGTCAACGACCCGGAAAGATATGGCGTCGCTGAATTCGACAAAGACGGCAAGTGCCTCAGCATTGAAGAGAAGCCTGCCAAGCCTAAGTCTAACTACGCCGTCGTCGGCCTGTATTTCTACCCCAACAGCGTTGTTGACGTTGCAAAGAACATCAAGCCCTCACCACGCGGCGAACTGGAGATTACCACCGTCAACCAGCACTATCTGGCCAATGGCAACCTGCTCGTCCAGACGCTTCAGCGCGGCTTTGCATGGTTAGACACTGGCACCCACGACTCACTTTCCGAGGCTTCCACATTCATTGAAGTCATAGAAAAACGCCAGGGACTGAAAGTCGCCTGTCTGGAGGAAATAGCCTTCAAGCGTGGATGGATAGACAATGAACAGCTGCGCAGCCTTGCACAGCCTATGATCAAGAACGACTACGGCCAGTACCTGATGCGCGTCGCTGAGGAAAAGAAGTAGAAAACAAAAGAAAATAAGTAGAAACCGAAGGAAAAGAATTAGAAACCGAAGAAAAAGAATTAGAAACCGAAGAAAAAGAATTAGAAACCGAAGAAAATCAGTACAATATCAAAAAAGCAGACCGCCCGATGGCAGTCTGCTTTTTCTTATCTCTTATCATTGTTCTTGGCAAAGTTTTCCACGCATTTGCGCAGTGCTACAGGATTGCCCATGTCGAACATCTCGCCTTTCAGACATACACCCATCATGCCGCTTTTCTTCCTGACGGCTTCCAGTGCTGCCGTCAGCTCCACTTCTTTGGTCTTGTCGCCAGCAGCATCGAGTGCGGCAATGTCATCAGCCAGCTGCTCAAAGACTTCTGATGTAAGAACATATTGTCCAAAGACGCTGTAGTATTCTTTCTTCCCCATTTCGTTACGCACTCCGAGGAAGTCCTCTGCATACGATGCCTTTGGCTTCTCGCACATCATTGAAATGTTCAGCATGGTGCGCTCCTTGTCTTCCCAGATGCCAGTCATTATTCCATAGTGGCTGACCATCGACAGCGGCACCGGATGAATGCTCACCAACAGCTGGTTGCATTGCTCATATTTCTCTATCAGCTGCAGCGAACACGGCTTATTCGAGCGTGTACGGTAGAGAGTGTCGCCAAGCAACAGCAGCACCGGTTCGCCTGCGGCAAAGTCTGCAGCCTGATAGACAGCATGGCCGAAGCCCCTCTTTTCATGCTGATAGACATAGTGAAGGCGCTTTCCGATGGAAAGGATTTTGCTCTCATACTCCTGGGCTTCCTTGTTCAGCTTACTCAGGTGTTCCTCCGACAATGGGCGCTCGAAGAAATCGGCATACTGCATCCGCTCTTCCTCAGACCCCAGCACGAGGCATATCTCCTCGATGCCGCTATTTACCAATTCCTCCAGCAGTATAAGTATCACTGGCTTCACCATGCCGTCGGCACACGGAATTGGGAAGAAGTCTTTCTTAATGGCCCTTGTTGCCGGATAGAGCCGTGTGCCAAAGCCGGCGACGGGGATGATGGCCTTGCGGACGGTATGCACCGGATTAAGCGTCAGCGTATAGGCGCGCATTCCACGGGCATTCAGATATGCGGCCAGCTTTTCCTGGTCGGCGGCACTGCGCGCAAGAAACTGCACACTGCCGTCGCCATGAGAGCCAACGCCCTTGCCGCCGTACACCAACGGCTGGATTTCCGGGTCGTGCAGCACCTCGTTCAGCTTAGGCGCCTGCAATGCGGCAGACATCGGCACTACATACTTGTCGAACATTTCCTCCGTCTGCGTCATCAGCTTTCCCAAAGCCTCAGCGTCGCCGTCGGCCATGAACTTAATGGCCTTGCTGACGGTTTCCTGATTCCACTGTCCGAGGGCTTTGTGCAGGTTCTGCTCCTTGTCGTTGGAGGCAAAGGGGTAGCCCTTGTTCAGGTCGGAAAGTATCTTGATGGTGTCTTTCTCAGCGCACAGGTCAGCAAACACCCAATAGAGATGTTTCTTTACATTCAGCGACTTCACCTCTATCTCGTCACCGTCGAAGGTCATCAGGTTGGGCTTCACTCCAAAGGCGCATGCCTGGTCCAGACGGCCGCAGCGGCTTTCGGTGCGGAGTTCGCCGAGATAGGCAATGTTCATTTCGCCAAGGGTGTTAAGGTTGAGGTTGTACAGCTGGTTAAAAGCACGGGCCACCAGCACGCAGATGGCCGCCGACGAGCTGAGTCCGCTCTTCATGGGCAGCGTCATGCCGGTGATTTTTATGCGCACACCGCCAACCTTATACCACTCCAGCATATAGCTGGCAACGCCTGCACAATAGCAGAAGAAGGAGCCGGACTTTGCTATCCGCTTCAGCTCTACTTCGTTCATGCGGCAGGAGAAGTCCTTCCACATGCCTTCCAAAGTAGGAGCCACGCTCTGCATTTCAAAAATCGGCGACTTCTCCACCTCTGCGTAGATGCCTTGTTCTATACCCGTCACGATGGCAGCGCCGGGGGCTATCTCTGCATTCATAGTGCGGTAGTGGCCAGCCCAGTCTGTGTGTTCACCAAAGAGGCACAAGCGCCCAGGAACAAATAATTTCAGCATTGTTAGTAATGAGTTTTTAGCTAATTGACACACAAAAGTAGTAAAAGTCGGCAGAATGTCGCAAAATTTTTGAAAAAAAATGGCGTCACCATCATTTTTTTCCAGATTTTACATCGTTTTTTGCTAATAGATAGTACCTTTGCACGGTATAACCTACACAAACACAACGCTTTTATTCAAACATGAGAACATCACTTAAAATATTTTCATGTCTTCTTCTGTTCACGGCTTTTCTCACGGCTTGCAACTGGGGGGACGACGACGGAGGGCAGAAAGGCGGAGGGGGAGAGCCTCACCCAATAGCACATGGCAAGCGCACGGTTATTGTATACATGTCTGCCGAGAACAATCTTTCCACCTACGCACAGGACGACATCAACGAAATGATTATAGGCATGCGCAATGTCAGCACCGACAACCGCCTGCTGATATATGTCGACAGGAGCAGCATCCGCGAGACACCTTTCATAGCATGCATAACAGGGAACACTGAAAATCCCGTCGACACATTATATAAATATGCGACCGACTTCTACAGTTCCGATGCCGACAAGTTCCAGGAGGTGCTTTCGCGTGCCATAGCCCTTTGCCCGGCCAACAGCTACGGCCTTGTGCTGTGGGGCCATGCCAACGGATGGGTTATTGAGGAAAATCCCACAGAAACTGCACCCAGCCAGAGTCCGCGGCGCGCCTATGGTGTCGACAACGGGCAGAACAATCTACTTCAGCAAGGTCCCTACGGCCGCTGGATGAACATTCCCGACATGGCAAAAGCCCTTCAGCAGCTGGGTGTGGCATGGAAGTTCATATTCAGCGACTGCTGCAACATGCAATCCGTGGAAGTGGCCTATGAATTGAAGGACGTGGCAGAATATCTCATCGGCTCGCCAGCAGAAATCACTGGCTCCGGCGCACCATACAACACTGTCGTCAAAGACCTGTTTGCCGACACCGACACTACAATGTACAAAGCCGTCTGCGACGACTATAATGCTCAGCTGGACTACGTCAATGGACATCTGCCCATCAGCGTCATCAAAACCAGCGAACTCGACCAGCTGCTTGCAGCCACCGGCAATGTGCTTGACGCCGTCGACCACTACATCCGCCAGGACAATGCCATGAAGGAAATGATTTACTACTTCTCCTACGACAGGAGTGACACCAAAGAAAAACTGATGTTCGACATGCAGGACGTGGTGAAGGTCGCCCTGCGCAACCTGCCCGACGACTACGACTCCTGGCAACAGGCTTTCGACCGTGCCGTAGTCTACAGCCGGAAAAGCAGCTACTGGCACGCCAACACCATTAGGAATTCCGACTTTACCGCCACCGCCGAGCGTCAGGGCGTCGTCAGCATGTTCTTCCCCTTGCAGCAGTACGAAAGCACGGGCTACAAATATAACGAGCTGATTAAGCAGATGAAGTGGTATAATGCCATTGGCTGGAGCCAGCTGGGCTACTGACACAGACGACAGACAATGATGCGGACCGCATGCTACTGATGCAGCACAACCTTTACCTTTGAAATTCTGCGTTCTTCCATTTCCAGGATTTCAAAGGTAATATTTTTGTAGTCAATCTTTTCGTGCAAGCTGGGGAAGTCGCCCTTCAGCTCAAGCAGCAGTCCGGCAATGGTGTCGGCGTCGCCCTCTACATCTTCAAAGATGTCGTCGTCGAGGCTAAGCGTCTTGTAGAAGTCGCTCAGTAGCGTCTTGCCCTCAAAGACGTAGGTGTTGGCATTGATGCGCACGAAGTTCTTCTCGTCTTCGTCGTATTCGTCGTTGATTTCACCGACGATTTCCTCCAGGATGTCCTCCAGAGTCACAATGCCGCTGGTGCCGCCGAACTCGTCGACGACGATGGCTATGTGAACCTTGTTTTCGCGGAATTCGCGCAACAGGTCGTCAATCATCTTGGTCTCCGGAACAAAGTAAGGCGCCCTGATGAGCGACTGCCAGCGGAAGTTGCTGCCTTTCTGCAGGTGCGGCAGCAGGTCCTTGATGTACAGGATGCCGCGGACATTGTCGCTATTGCCCTGATAGACAGGGATTCGCGAATAATTGTTCTCCACAATGCACTTCAGCACCTGGTCGAACGTGCTGCGGAAGTCCAGGTCGACCACGTCCTGCCGGCTGGTCATGATTTCCTTGGCCGTCTCGTCGCCGAAGCGCACAATGCCCTCCAGCATGCGCTGCTCCTCCTTGATGTCTTCCTTGTCGGTAAGCTCCAGGGCCTGCTCCAGGTCGCTGGCACTCAGCACGTGGTTTTCCTTCTGCACCACCTTGCCGGCCAGCATGCCCGTACTCAGCAGCACCGATGACGGCAGCCAGAAAAGCCTGCGGCAGAACATGATGCCCCCGACGGCGCGGCGGCAGAAGCGCAGAGGGTCGTTGGCAGTATAGATTTTTGGCATTATCTCACCGAAGAGCAGCAGCAGGAATGTCAGCAGCACCGTAATGCAGAGGAACTGCAGCCAGTAGGCATTGCCGAAGTCGACGACGTGTGCAAAGAAGTAGTTGCACAGCATGATGATGGTGACGTTCACCAGATTGTTGGTAATCAGAATTGTTGCCAGCGTGCGCTCCGAGTCTTCACGGAGCAGCTTTATGCTCCTGTCGGCAGCTGTCTTCTCTTCGTCAATCTCGCTCAGATGCTGCGGCATCAGCGAAAAGAAGGCTATCTCCGAACCCGACGCAAAGCCGGAAATCACCAGCAAGCCACAGGCCAGCAGGCCGGCAACAATGGTCCACGTGTCGGGCTGCAAGAGTGTCACTTCGCTTAGAATGCTGTCCATAAGGCTCCCTGATTGCTCATCTTTCCGTGTTGCCGGCCTTCTGTTCCTTAGGGGTGAGCATCTCCATGTTGTCGGCCCAGATTTCGGTGGCATTGTGGCGCTGCCCCATCTTGTCGTCCCACGTGGTATAGCGTATGCGACCCTCGATGTACAGCTTGTCGCCCTTGTGGACATACTTCTCCACAGTCTCGGCCAGCTTGCGCCATAGAAGCACGGTGTGCCAGTCGGTACGGTCCGGCACCTGAGTGCCGTTGGGCAGCGTATATCCGCGCTCAGTGGTTGCCATACGAACACGCGCGACGGCAACCCCCTGGTCTACATACCTGACCTCAGGGTCTACACCGACATTGCCAATAAGCATTACCTTGTTCATCTGCCTCAGTTCTTGCAAAGTCCCAGAAATCTGAACTTAAAGTTCTTGCCCTTCACCGAGGGGAACTGGCTGCGCGGGTCGACGCGCTGCGAAAGGTGGCTTACAATCTTGTTGTAGCAGTCGAGTCCCGACTCTGCCTTGCAGCATGCCACAAAGTGTGTGTCGCGATACTGGAACTTGCCCGTCTGCGGCACCTGCAGCACGCGCTTGAAGTCGAGCGTACCCTCGTACCATCCATAGCAGACAGTCTCCAGCTTTCCGCCGCGCGCCTGGCTATGGTCAGCATCACTCTCACCTCCCCTGACGGCCTTCTTTTCCTTGAAGTCGCTCATGGTCTCAGCCGTGGTCTTGATGATGATGAAGTAGATGCGTGGCCTTATCTTGTAGCGCTTGGGATAGTTGTTGTCGCTGGCAATGTAGCTGCGGATGTCGTTCTCCAGTTCAGCACTTATTTCTATTTCACCGATGCCCGACAGGAAAGCAATAGCCTCGTCAGCACTCTTGACAAGGGTCTCCTGGTCGAAATAACGCAGATATAAATTCATGTTCCTATGCCTGTTGTTAGCACAATAATTAAAAAAAATGTGCTCATGGTTCTCGGTCACTAACAATTCTAATAGCGACAAGACTCATAAGCATCAGTCTGAGCGGAAAACGGGACTCGGACCCGCGACCCCAACCTTGGCAAGGTTGTGCTCTACCAACTGAGCTATTTCCGCAGCAATATGTAACTCCTCCATACTTACTTATGTGAAGAGGAGGAGACTCGAACTCCCACGTCGCAATTGACACTACCCCCTCAAAGTAGCGCGTCTACCAATTCCGCCACCTCTCCAGCATGTCGTAAACATGTGAAAAAAGAGTGCCCAGAACAGGACTCGAACCTGCACGCCTCGCGGCACACGCACCTGAAACGTGCGCGTCTACCAATTCCGCCACCTGGGCATTTTTTACACAATATCTGTGTAGCACTCTTTGTTCAACAAGTCTGAGCGGAAAACGGGACTCGGACCCGCGACCCCAACCTTGGCAAGGTTGTGCTCTACCAACTGAGCTATTTCCGCAGCACTTTTCCTATAACGTAGGAGCATCTCTCTTGATTGCGGATGCAAAGGTAACACATTTTTCAAAACCTGCAAACTTTTTCGCCATTTTTTTGAAAGTTTTTTTATCCAAAGCAACAAAAACGTACAAAAAAGCAAACCACAGCAACGCTTTTCCTGCCTCTGCGACATATCTGTTAACACCACAGGGAATATTATCTCTGCATATTACGAAATTATCTCAATGACTTACGAAATTATCTCAATGACTTACGAAATTATCTCTGCATGTTACGAGAATATCTTACGAAGATAATTTTTTATCTCAACCACTTCACTACTTCAGAAGCTTCAACAGCTGAGACTGCGAAGCCTCAGGCAGAACTTTCTCAAGATGATGCAGCATCCTCGTAAGCGACTCTTTGGGCGTGCGGTCAGCCCTGCAGACCTCGTGGCCGTAGAGCCGTTCGGGAGTGGTAAGCAGCGACCAGCCCCAGCCATACTCACGGCCGTGCTTGTCTGTCGGATAGACAAAATCCTCGGTGACAAGCCTGCATGCCATCTGCAAGCGGTTGACATAGGCGTCAAAGCGGCCCCGCATCTTAGGTCCCGTAAATCCACAGGCAGCGCGCAGCTCGCGGGCAATCATGCTGCCCCGACTGGCAAGCGTCGCCACAATGGCCTCCTCCACAGAACCCTCCTCTATCTGCTGACGGCTACCGCGTCGATAGTTGCAAAAGTCAGGCCACCACTGCAGGCTGATGAAGCCCGCCTTGCCGCCGAAGAACTTGCCGTAGACGCATCCGCCATCGGTGACGACCTCCCCCTTCCATTTCCACAAGGGCCAGTCCCATCCCCCGTCGGGAAAGACCACATAGCGACAGTCGTCGCTGACGGCCTCCTCGGCAGAAAATCCGGCAACGCCGCTGCCGAGCAACGGCAGAAACCCGATGTCGTTGACATACTCAACCAGCTGTGCCGCTGAATAAATCTCACCAGTCTTCATAATCACCATTTCTTTCCACAAAGTTACGCCTTTTTGCAAGCATACAAAACATTATGACAAAAATTTACACATTATTTAATATAATACTTTTGCTTTTTTCTTGTTTTTCCTTACTTTTGTCACCATGAAAATGAATAACTCTATGGGCGAGACGCACCGCACCGGCAGAATAGAGGTGGTTTGCGGCTCTATGTTCTCTGGAAAGACGGAGGAACTGATACGCCGGCTGCGACGGGCTCAGTTTGCCAAGCAGAAAGTGGAAATATTCAAGCCGGCAATAGACACGCGATATAGCGACCAGGAAGTGGTGAGCCACGACCACAACGCCATCACCTCAACCCCACTCGACTCATCGGCAAGCATTCTGCTGCTGTCGAGCGACATCGACGTGGTGGGCATCGACGAGGCCCAGTTCTTCGACATGGGACTTGTGGATGTCTGCAACGAGCTGGCCTACCGCGGCATAAGGGTCATCATTGCCGGACTGGACATGGACTTCAAGGGCGTTCCCTTCGGGCCTATTCCAGCCCTGTGTGCCATTGCCGACGATGTCACCAAGGTGCATGCCATCTGCGTCAAGTGTGGTGCCTTGGCGTATGTAAGCCACCGCACTGTACATAACGAAAAGCGTGTTCTCTTAGGCGAGACTCAGGAATATGAGCCTTTGTGCCGCGAGTGCTACCAGCAGGCTCTGAAGGAAGACAAAAAGGAATAGGTCAGCGCCAGAAATCTTCATCAAACTCTTCGTAGTCGTCTTGCACTGGCTGGCCCTGCTGTGAAGCCGGCAGTCCAAAGTCGTCAACATCGTCGTTGGCGACAGGCTGTTGCTGCGGCTGCGGTGCCGGCAGTCCGAGGTCGTCAACGTCGTCATTGGCAGCAGGCTGAGGCTGCCGGCCGTCTTCATCCGCCGCAGGCTGCTGGTCGTCGGCGTCCTCGTCCTGAACAATCTGTGCAGGCTCGTCGAGAAGAGGCTCCTGGCTGACGACTACAGGGGCTACGCTGCTTTCCATGAACACCTCATAGTCGTGATAGCTGTAGTTTGCACCCAGCAGGGGCAGGTTCTGCTTGCTGACAATGAGGCTGCGGCACCTGTGCAGAAGGCTGCGCAGACTGCCCTCTACGGCATAAAGATACTGAGCATACTGACGGGCCTCGTCGTAGCTGTTGAAACCACTCACCAGCATGCGGCAAAGTCCATTGGCGTCCTGGTCGACCTCTATGTCAAAGTTGCGGACCATGAAGTTTGAGAAGTTATAGCGTGCCAGCTCGAAGAGCAGCTGGTTCTGGTTGACGGAGTCGGTCTGATAGGCAAGCAGGAAGACATGCTCAGCATTGCGCTCGAAGGTCAGAGTGTCGCTGGCGGTACTGTCGCTGGACATTACAAGCGAGCGGCGTGTCCACACGTCGGACATGTCGAACTTGCCTCCGCCAAGCTTTCTGCCCTCTTGAACACCACGAACTATCATGCCGGCCATCTCGCTGACTTCGCTGTCGGGATATTTTTCCACGACGCTACGCAGATGGGCCACACTTTGCTCCACGTCGCCCTCATTGAGGCATGTCAGTCCCTCAAGGAACAGGAACTTTGGCTGATGGGCGCCCATGGGGAAACGCTCAGAGGCAAGTGCGGCATTGGCATGCACCGCACCATAGCTCTCATTGCGGAAAGCATCGTAGGTAGAGGCGTACAGCGAGTCCTCAAGGTGTATACCAAAACGCTGGTTGTCGGCAAAGTTCGGGTCAGAGAGCAGCACAGTCCACGTACTCTCCGGATAGTCACGCTGCAGGGCTGCCAAAACATTCTGTGCATCATCCGTGCGTTGCTGACGTGAATAGAGCAGGAACAGATGATAGAGGGTTTCGTCGTTCTTCTCATATTCAGGATATTGCGTCGTGAGGCGAGTCAGCAGTCGCTCGCTGAGTGTCTGGTTGTCCAGTTTGTCCTTCAGAATGATACCTGCCTGGAAGAGGCCGGCCTTTATGATGTTGTTGCTTTCGGCCTTCTGCTCGTCAGTAAAAGGTATCTGTGCGAGATAGTACTCACGCTTGTGTGGGTCGGCGGCAGCAGAGTCTGCCTGTTCCTCACCATCGGCTTTTTCGGCAACGGGCAACGGCTGTCCGTCGGCATCGACCGCAGCCTGCAGGCTGTCAGCAGCCTCTTCGCCATCACCCTCAGCCTGCTCGCCCTCTTCTGGCTGCAGGGAGACTACGGTACGGTTGGAACGGCGCCAGTTGTCGGTATTCTCACGCTTGCCCCAAAGCTGCTGGAACGACTGCTTTCCCTGACTGACGGCCTGCGGATTGTAGAAATACCACTGCGACGATGAGTTTCCGACAGCAGGCTGCGGAGCCTGAGGAGTATTGTTGGCACTGTTTGCCACAGAGGCACTGGCAACGATGCGCTCCGCCTCGGCAGCCTCCTGGGCATAGCGATCTTCCTTCTCCTTCTTCTTAAGTTCTTCGATAACTTTGTCTATAATGGCATTGCGCTCGTCTTCCTGCATCAGCGACAGCCGCTGAAGAGAGTCCTGCAGCTCCACAGCCCCGATGTGGGGAGCCAGCTCGTCGAGAATTTTCGAACGCTCCGCAAGCTGGCTGTAGTCAGGACGGTCTTTGTCAAGCAGTCCGATAGCCTGACCGTAGCAGCGCTGGGCATCGACAAACTTGTCGCGCTGCCAATAGACATTTCCAAGGGTAAGAAGCAGCACGCCTTTCTCGATGCCGTTGCGCGTAGCCTTCTCAACGCCCTCCTCGTAGGCTTCGATGGCCTTCAGCGTGTCCTGACGCGAAAGATAGATGTTGCCTATGGCGTAATACACCTGGTCGAGATAGTCCTTGTTGTTGTCGCTGGAAGCCATGCGCCGCAGCTTGGAAATCATACGCTTGGAGTCTGTACGCGCCATTACCTCAGTCTGCGATATACGGGCATTGAACTCCAGCTCGTAAGGCGGACTGAGCCGTATGACATGGGCAAAGGCATCGTAGGCCGCCTGCTGGTTGCCCTGCAGCGACTGCAGCTGCCCCATGAGAAACCACTCCCTGGCCTTCTGCGTGCGGCGACGCTCGTGTCTGATGACCTTGCGCAGATAGGTTATTGCCTCGGCATACCGACCAGTGCGCAGATAGTAGTCGGCGTAGGTGTAGTCCCAGTCCTTGACGGCACGGAAGTGCATTGAGTCGCGCCGCTGCTTAAGAATAATGTCCTCAGCATCGTAAAGCCAGCCAAGCTCGACATAGCTCTTTGCCTGCCATGCACGCGAAATGCCAAGAATGAACGGCTGTGTGCCATACAGGCGCGTCATGTAAGAGAAGGTGGCTGCAGCCTCTTCAAACTCGCCCTTCTGAAACTGCGACTTACCCAGCAGCAGCCAGGCACGCCACAGGAAGGGGTTGTATTCACGACGCGAAAGCCATTCAATGTCGCGCTGGGTCTTGCGGCGGTTCTTTGTCCACTCCGGACGGCTCTTGATGCTGTGCTGCTTGATGGTCTTCTCCGACTTTTCTATCGCACGGTCAAACATTGCACTGCCCAGCTGACGGCTGTCCTTATTGCCTACGGTGTAAAGGGGAATAAGCTCCGTGTAGTTGTCATGATTGCCTTTCTCCTTCTCCAGCGAGCCGTCGACAAACGCCTGAGAACCATTGTAGTATGTATTGTAGCGCGCAGTAAATGAATGCCACAGACGCGTCTGAGAAGTGTTCTTCTTCGTAGAGCATGATGCCAACAGCAGCAACATCAAAAGCATGCCGCAGACCTTGCCTCCTTTATCGACAAGATCGGCCAGCTTACACTCCGAACGGCTGGCACACGTGCCACAGCCAGAGTCGGGAGCGCTGACAGGCTCGTCGTTGCCACCCATCGACAACAACGCTGCCACGGCACCAAGTGCTGCCAGTGATATTATGACTATCAGAAGAAAACTCATAGGAAAACAGAATGGCCCTGCTCTTTACTGCCTGATGTCAATGCTGAAGCCACAGCGTTTCAAGTCTTCCCAATAGTGCGGATAAGACTTGGTGACTACGCCGGGGTTGTTGATTACAAGACCGCTGATGCACAGCGATGCCGGCGCGAAGGCCAGTGCCATGCGGTGGTCCTCGTAGGTGTCAATGCCATGGTCGATGTCTGCGTCACAACGCTCGCCGTCCCAGTAGAGTTCGTCGTCGCCGACACTGTGGATGACATAGCCCAAGCGCCGCAGTTCGGTCTTCAAAGCCTCTATGCGGTCCGTCTCCTTTACCTTCAGCGTAGAAAGACCTACAAAACGGAAGTGAACACCATTCAGCGCACAACAGACGACAACGGTCTGTGCCAAGTCCGGCGAACCAGAGAAGTCGTACTCGATATTCGACAAGCTATGTCCCGAGTGACGCAGCACCACCGTCGACGTGCCATTACCGCCGGCAGGCAGGAAGGTTGTCTTCACGCCCAACAGGCTGAAGATGTAGCGCACCGAAGAGTCGCCCTGCTTGGAGCCGTCCATCAGCCCCACCAGGCGCACTTCGTTGTCGGCATTCTTCGACAAGGCCATCATTTCATACCAGTAGCTGGCGGCACTCCAGTCGTTCTCTATGTAGTACTCATGCCTGCGATAGCGCTGTGGCTTCACAACAATGGTTTCAAAATCAGCCCATTCGGCATCAGCCCCCATCTCACGCATCATCCACAGAGTCAAGTCGATATATGGCCTTGAGATGATTGTGCCAGTGAGCCGTAGCCGCAGCCCCTCAGCCATTGCCGGAGCTATCAGCAACAGCGCAGAGACGAACTGCGAACTGGTGCTGCCGGGAATTTCTATGTATCCGCCATCGAGGCTGCATCCCCTTATCAGCAGAGGCGGAAAACCATCCTCATCGACATAGCGGATGTCGGCACCAAGACGCCTCAGAGCATCTACAAGAATGCCTATCGGGCGATGGCGCATGCGCTCAGTGCCAGTAAGGACATGCTCCTGCCCCGGCTGAATGGAATAGAAAGCCGTCATAAAGCGCATTGCAGTTCCTGCAGCCTTGATGTCAACCTCGTAAGGAGAGTTCGTAAGAGCATTGACCATCACGTCTGTATCGTCACAGTCCGACAGGTTGGCAGGCATCTTGTCGTTGCCAGCAAGAGCATTGATGATCAGTGCACGGTTAGAAATGCTTTTCGACGAAGGCAAGTCCACCGTACTATCCAGCAATGAAGGTGCTTTGAGAATATATTGCATAAGTAGCTTCACATTATATTTATATTATATAACTCACAAACCAATGAATTATTTGATAAAGCCAAGGGTAAAGACATAATTTTCCGCATTTTCAAAAAAAAAGTTTATAAAATTTGCATGTTCTACAAAAAAAGCATAACTTTGCAGCGCATTTTAAGGAAGACAACTTCCAATCGGGATTTAGCGCAGTTGGTAGCGCACACGTCTGGGGGGCGCGAGGTCGCTGGTTCGAGTCCAGTAATCCCGACAAAAAAAAAGAAATCCAAACCACTGGTCAACAGTAGTTTGGATTTCTTTTCTTCCTTCACCAATCCTGCGGACACACCACCTCCATAACCGACAAACCCTCCGAACCCGAAGTCCATCTGGTATGCCGGCATATCCTTATGCATTGAAGTACCCAGCTGCTTCACGATCTTCTCGTTTATGTCCAGTATGCTGCGATAGTATCGCAGCCATCACTCCCATTGATTTTTTCTCTTGTACTTTTCCATCATTTCCAGAAGCTTTCTAAACTTCTCCACCCTCTCCGGCTTCATCTTCCCAGCATTAAGAGCTTTTCTATTGGCCTTGATCCAGTTGAGATACTTACCTCTCTCCTCTTCATCATGCTTCGAAGGATTCCGATGTTTGGTTTCAATAAACTTCGTCACCTCGTTATACTTTACCAACCAACGATCATTTTGGGTCATAATCGCGAACAATTAATCTTTTACCATGAACAAGAATTATCCACTCTCACAATCGCTCATTGGCGATAATCTTCGCATTTCGGGTTATTATTATTCGGTTTCTCATAATCAGCAATAGCATCATAATCGAAACGCCTAAATCTATTAGGACTTTCACACACCAATCCCCAATCCATATCATATTTTTCTTCTTCTGGCCATTCGGGAAAAATAGTCTGAAGCATATCACCAAGTCCAAATTCACCATCATAATAAGAGTCTTTACCTCCAACAACGATAATTTCATGTCCACTCAAATAATCATGACACTCAAAGTGTGCCGTTAACACGACATACAGGCCGCAAAAAGCATTCATCAAATGCATAAGATTGGCCTCTGTAAAAAATTTATCTCTATTGTGCTTTGAACGGTTATACGCCCGATACCAAGGCAGACTTATTGAAGTATTCCATCCCGAAAAGGGAACAAACACCTTATTTTTCCATTCCCAAGTTGGCATTTTAACTTTATATTCACTCAATCTGTGCGAAACATTAATTTTCCAAAAGTCCCCGATTGTATAATCTTTTTCCTGCTTCGAATAATGGTTCTCTGCAAATATAGCCTTAAAATTTGCTTCTATCTCGACACATATTCTTATCAGTAATTCATGGATTTGATATGAATATGTCTTCAGATTCTTATCAGCAGGAGCAACATAAAGGAATAATTCCTCCATCTCTTTCTGTAATTGTAGGAACGCTCTTGTATAAGAATAAGGCTTTATTGCATAATCGTCATCACGCAAATAACAACTTTCAAAGGACAATGAATTACTCCTTTTTATCAGTGGTCTATAACACCTATGATATGGAACTCTTGGATTCGGAATATCCTCTCTCATCCAATTCTTAAAATCTTCAGCCGTATATTTCATCTTTATAGTCGCTTCTTTGTCTATTTATCCTCTATCGGATACAGCGGAAACAGATTCTTATCATTCAGCCTCTTCTCTAGATAGCCAAAGCTTGAATACTCATAACCCTCTACCTTACCTTGATGATTAACTATAGCCTCTTTTTCCTTATCATACTCCGTAGTTGCATATCCACCGGACTTTATCTGCTCCATTTCATCACATGTCGGTTTTGATAGGTTAAACATACAACACAACCTCCTACAATATTTCTTGCTCGACAGCGGACTTTGAACGGGTATGGCAATATTCTCCAACTTGTCAATTCCGTAACCAAAGTCATCATTCTTGAATACCGATGTATAATAGATTCCACTAATACGATTCTCTACTTTATGGTTTACATTGTTGTTAATAACATATTCCATCAAGAGTTGCGGTATAGCATATTCCGGTTTAAACAGAGCGTCCGCATTCTTTACTTTTACAGAACACGCTATAATCAAAGGGTACGCTCTGATATAGTCAATAATATGATCGCTGAACTGCTGTTGTGTCGGCACTCTTAAGTCTAAAAGGCATAAATCAACTCCATTGCTCAATCTCGCCACCATACTTTGGCTCATAGGTGGTCTGCCAAGTTCCTCCCAACACGCATAGATACTAGTACCTAAATACAAGCAAGGATAACCCGGCGCACTGAATCTATTCGTATTCACTATCCCTCTTTTATTTAGAGGAATGTGGAACAGGTCTCTGTACTTGCCGTCGCGCCGATTCTCCATCTTTCGCATTCTGTATAGTGGCTTCTCGTTTGCCTTAAAAACGTATGTCAATATCGAGTTGCCTAATGCCGGCTGTTTCCCCCGACCTCCAAGCAAGTTCGACAACTGCTTGAATGCCCTTGAATGCAAGCCCTGAAATATTGATGTCGCAATTTCATTAATTTTCTTACAGGTGTGGCCAACTTCCTCTACATTCTCATCCGAAAGGATATTCTCTTTTCTCATCCAATCCAAAAGGAACATATATTCTTCCAGTTCCCGCTTCAATACACCACGGAAATCTGCTGGGTCAGCCTCATATTGTTTCACTGGCACCCTCAAGCAGAATTGCTCGTATAATTCTTTAACCTCAATCATTGTTTGTGTCCCTAATTAGGTTCATATCGTTCCTATATTTCAAAGCCCAACGACTTGGCAATATCCTGTGTCATCTTTGACAGTGGTCGCTGGTATATCTGCTCTGGCAGCATGTAGGTTCCAAGAATAAATCGATACACATCACCTCTAGATATCGGCAGATTGAGTCCTGACACGCCATGACCATCTTTCCTAAAATCAGGATTAATCCCACTATGAAGTGATGCCATAAATGACTGGTTATAAACTTTGGCTTTCCAGAATATTTCTTCCGTAACATCCTTATGTTCCATGTACCTTTTTTCTAAATGCAGACGCTCTTCCATATCATCGCGCATCTTTGAGTATTGTGCCTCTGCACCCTGAAGTCTCATATAGTCATTTTGACTTTGATGCGTAATCCAATATCTAGCAACATTAGCATAGTTCAACTTAAACTTTACAACTTCTTTACTTTTGTCTATCTGGTCATTCCATAGTTGGAAGAACTGATAATTATCACTGTCACTCTTTCTCCGATTGCATGAAGGACACGACACCTGTAGATTATAAAACGATGTACATAAATAGGGATACAGTGATTTGGGCTTCCAATGATCTAAATCGTAATAACCGTTTCCATCCTTATCTGTTATAGCATAATTGGCATTACAATACACGCATACCTTGATTCCAAGATTCCTGATGTATTTCGGAAAAATTTGATCCCGGATGATAACATACCCCATAGCATCAACGATTCGGTTACTAAGCGACTCAGTTTCAGTGCCTCCCTGCCCCAATATCTTCTTGTTAATTTGACCTCGTCCTATTATAGCCTCGAAATCGCAAATATATTTAAGAAGCTCAGTAGGATGGCTTTTTAACAAATTCTCGTATTCTCGAATTATGAGGTCAATATATTCTCTAACATCATCATTGTTAAGCACAGGGCAGACCTGCTGCTGGAATTTTTTAGGGATTTTCAGCAGCGTTGTTCCTCCTGCTGGAAAATCATTCTTAATGGTACTCAACAACGTCTTAAATCCTGCGACCATACCATTATCGACTAGTTCATCTCGATAATCACCAGCCTGCTCATCCGAAATTATATCAACTGGCAGTTGTACCATTGTCCCTAAGCTTTTGTTTGTACTCAATATAGAGATCTCTGAGCCTTTCTTTCAGGAATGGGTCGCCTACAGCTTCCACGATTTGCTTTGCTGGCTGCCCCAGGTTTTCGTCTGATGAATTTCCATCCAGATAGTCAATCAAATCAAGTAACTTCTTACTCACGAAGTCACCCATAAAACCCTTTTCCAAAAAGAAACTGCTTCGCAGCACATCGTTGATATTAGCCCCAAAAGGATTCACTCCCACCTTATCGCTCACATCATTACCCTTGTCCAAATACAGAATATGTTCCTTGTGTATGTCACTAAGGATGAATGGCGAATGTGTGGCAAATATCATGTTAATATGCTTCACCGTACCCAAATTCATATTTCCAATCACATTGAGCATTCGCTTGACAAGTCCTTTCTGATATTCAGGATGATAATACAGTTCTATCTCGTCAAAAATAATATTGACGCATGGATATTGTATCTTGTTGGCATCAACGGAATTAAGGTGATGTAACTGATATACCGTCGTCCCAAGCGTATAGATAATCTGCTTCTCACCCGAACTGAGCGTGTCAAACATCAGGAATCCCCCATTATCTAGTTTCAATTTTAGTGAGGTAAAAAGTGATGGCGATGGCAATAGCTCCTCTTTAGTCCATGAACTTTTCGGAGTAAGGTTCAGTTCTTCAAAGTCTCCATCCGTATAGGGATCCTCGACTGGCATGTCCCTTTTTCTATTTGATAAGGCCTGTTCAAAATGAGCGACTTTCTCATTGACTCTGTTTTTAAATGTCACCAACTGTATCTCTGGCGTATTAGCCACAGAGTCCAAATACATTTCCGTCCCATAATGGCCAAAAATAAGTAGCGCCAGTGCCCTTCTCAATTTCAGTGTTATATGAGTGTCATCGCAATAGAGTTTCTTGATATACTCATCCAGTTTAGCACCACTGCCAATACTGGCTTTATACGTATGATACTGACTGTAATAATGTGCGCACTTTATCGTTTTATACACCACGTAGTTCAGGGCACTTATCTTGTCCTGATACCTTTTTACAGTCACATCGAGCTTATCTATATCATCTACCAACTTGAACCCCAAGCATCTCTGCCAGTAACCAATAATTCTCTCACTAATTTCTTTAAGCATTCTGGCCTTTTCGGTATCTCTGACAGCAGGACCACCTGTTTGATAACTTACGGAATTCCCATTCCCATCATATTTGGCATAATAATACTGGTACTCCTCCAATGCATCATTTATTTTCTTGCAACTAAACTTGCAATCATTATTCGTTGCAGGCAGATATTCTTCCTCTTTTCTGAATACAAAACTATAGGGTTCCTTGTTGTCCAATATTCCCGAAATCACATCAGCATTATCCATCAGCAGCAGAAACAATCGTTCATTCAGCAAGCCTCGTTCACGGTTGTAGTCTATGTTTCCTCTACTTCTGAACGGGTTAATGACGATAGGAGTCTGGTATGCATCGTTTTTATGAAACATCACTTATTCTGCCCTTCAGATTCGGCTGTTGGGCTTCTTCTTCCTGTACTCTTTGGTCTGCTTCGTTTTTTTCATGATACTCTGCTCGTATATATTCCTCATTTTGGTTAATCCATTCTGCCCGATAGTCATCAATATTAAATCCATAAGCAGAATAATCCACCATAATGGTATAAAACAGGCTGGACAGTTGACTCTTGCATAAGTTCTCCCAATTTCGTGTTTCTTCCTCGTTTCTTTGTTCTTCAGCCCGATAGTCATAACGCCAAGCAATAGTGCCATCTGTTGCATCGCTCATGGTTATCTCTGCGTCTTTCTGTTCTATCCTAATCAATGTTCCGTCTGGCCTTTCTATATACAATCTCGCAAAGACACCATCTACAAAGCGTAGATCATACGATCCGTTATTATCTATACCCGCTCTCAGCGCATACGCCGTATTATTAAGCATTCTCAGCAACAGCTCGAGCAAAGAACTCTTACCAGAACCATTCTTACCTACAACGGCGCAAATATTTACCTGTATTTCTTTGTCATCATGCTTTTGATTATAAAAATTTTCGGGCAGTAGCGACGTTCCTCTAACTAATTGTCCGTCTTTATCAAAATGATACTCCCTGCAAAATAGATACCTGCGGTTCATATCTTGCGCGGATAACAACCTCATGGTACTGTCATAGCGTTCCTTTTTTGCTTTTGCTATTTCAATATCCAGTTCCGAAAGTCCTTCTGGTATATCAGGATAGCACTGGGCATAATCCACTGGCGCAGGTATTGTTTCTATGGCAATTAGTTTAAACATACTGCATAAAATCTATTACAATCTTTCTGAATTTTCTCCTATCGCTATACTCGTCTCCGTTACTATGCCAAGCTCAAAACAGCAGCATAGAATTTATATATCTCGTCAAGGAAAACTTTAGTTTCTTGGGGAGTAGGATATTGATCCGCTTGATGCAGATATTTATTTCTTTTGTTCCTGATACTATCATCATTGCTGAAACCCTTTGCAAACATATGAGATGGTATTTTTGAAAAAGTATTCCTACCACTCGGTGGGGTTTGCAATTTCTTCATATATGAACCCATTGTGTGATATTTCAATTGAGTCGGTACAAGCCCATACAAATCAAGGAAGGTTTCCAGACCAGTTTCCAGCGCTCTAGTTGCATGGAGCAATTTATTGATACGTTGTGCCTGCGGGTCCTTAACTTTTGTTTCAACAATTGCTATTTTGTTGAACTCATTATACACACGCTGATACATCGCTTCACGTGCAGCATTCCCCACACATTTGCGATAAAGGTCCAGCATTATGGTTTGTATTTGTTTATTTTTCTTTGCCATATTCTATACCAAATAATTTCAAACCTTCTTCGTGTATAGCATTAAGCGTCTGCAGAGAATCTACCGATACCGGAGCCACACCTACATATGCCAAACTAGATGCCCATAACACATCTTCCTCTTTAACTAACAAATCTGTATTAAGCAAACTGATTTGAGGTTCATCTTTACGCAAATACAATTGCCCATTGTCCAAGCTATACTGGCTGAAAAGCGAATAAGTCATTATTCCGTCAAGCGACTCTCGCACGCTCATTTTTTTTGGTTTTGGTTTCGAAAACACGAAAGAACCATCTGCATAGTATCCATTTTTGACGGTTTTCCCTTTTCTATCGTCCGCCCAACTCTGTACCCTCGGTAGTTTTTGCCATTGATCTGAATGAACTTCGGCAAACTTTCCTCTGTATTGCCTAGTAGTATATCCAAGATTCACATACTTGTAATAACTCTCTGTTGCATGAGTACGCACTCGTTTGCTCAACATCTTAACATCTTTACTTCTTCTATCAGAGTCAATTACTGATACCACCTCCTTAATCTGGCTTGTATCAAGAACTCTATGAAATGCTTCTCTTAGGTTCTTGTTTACATCACCCTCAGATTCGACATCAAACAGCAATATGGTTTTCATGTCTCTAGCATAGACAAGTCTCGAAGTATAAATCCTTCGGAGAAAGCTGTCAATGTTCTTTTTCTCATGAATGCTTGGTATAAACACGCCGAAAATGCTGTTATCTGCAACAGCAAGGACATCGGGGTTATCCATTACAAACGGACTCTGAGGTTCCGACACATAACGGATACCACCTGCATCATCGAGACATTGCAGAAGTGTACTAATTACACATTTCTTCGTGTTGTTCTTTTTATTATCTTCCATAATGTTTCATTAACAACTTGTTCGTATAATCCTTGTCCTGTATGTTGCGATACCATCGCAACCTTCCTTGTAGTCCCCGTGCTCAGTGATTTTGCCACTGAGAAAAACTTCTCATCTTCCCCCTTCCACCATCTTCATCAGCTTCGGCAGCATCCCTTCTATCTTCGAACATTTTACCTTACTATAACGTTCAAAGTTTATATCGCCCAATAACACATTCTCCAACTTCCTTCATCCACATCCCCCACATGGGGCACACATCCAACTCGGAATAGCCCCCGTATTGGGCTTGGGTATCACAGAGCATGTCTGTGAAGCGGGAGCTGCAGTGCAGGTCACCAAAGAAATTGGTTTCGAGGTTGAACACTTCCAGGTTGATATCCGCCTCTTGCATCCTTATGCCATTTCTAAAAACCGACAAGCGGCCATATCACTATTGGAAGTTGCTCTCAAACCAATAGCTCAATGACCGACTTGTCTGTATCTTGCTACTTGCTAAACATCATTTGTGGCCATAGAACTCCTTATACCACTCCGCAAACTTCCTCAGCCCTTCTCTCAATGTAATCTTTGGTGTAAACCCGAAGTCACGTTCTAAGGCTGTGGCATCGGCATAGGTCGTTGGCACATCACCGGGCTGCATGGGAACGAGTTGCTTGTGTGCCTCGAAGTCGAAGTCTGCGGGAAGGACACCTGCTCGCACCAGTTCCTCTTGCAGGATGTTCACGAAATCCAGTAGGTTCTCTGGTTGACCACCTCCGATGTTATAAACGGCATATGGAGGGATGGGCAGGCCGTCTTCACCCTTCTTGCGCTCCGGTGCACCTTGCATCACACGATACACGCCCTCTACAATGTCATCGACATACGTAAAGTCACGACGACAGTTGCCGTAGTTGAATATCTGAATGGTCTCACCCTTCAACAATTTGTTGGTAAAACCGAAGTATGCCATATCAGGACGACCTGCAGGACCATATACCGTAAAGAAGCGCAAACCCGTGGTGGGAATGTCATACAGCTTTGAATAACAGTGAGCAAACAACTCGTTGCTCTTCTTGGTTGCTGCATACAACGACACAGGATTATCCACACGGTCGTCAGTACTGAATGGTACTTTCTTGTTACCACCATACACAGAACTTGAAGAAGCATATACCAAATGTTCCACTGGGTTATGTCTGCAAGCTTCCAGTATATTATAGAAGCCAATCATGTTGCTCTGAATATAGGCATCAGGATTGGTGATACTATAACGCACGCCAGCCTGTGCAGCGAGATTCACTACCACGTCAAAGTGATACTTCTCGAACAGCTCATCAATCAGCGCTTTGTCAGCCAAATCGCCCTTAACGAACTCGTAGTTCAGCGTGGAGGGTTTAGCTTTTTCAATCACACTGAGGCGATAATC
>CAJOHJ010000004.1:0-49875 GCA_905234265.1 uncultured Prevotella sp.
AGGATTGAAATGTTTTTTTGTTTCATACGGGTTTTTGTTTTTAAAGATTAAACTTATTGTAAATGATGTTTGTATGCACGCAAGAGCAACTGCTACAGAGGAACATGGCTCTCCGTAGCAGCAGAAATGCCCGATGCCGACTTGCGGCGGCATCACAGCAGTATGGGTTTGCTATAAAGTCTAAGAAATTGTGTGTGTTATTGGGGGGGGGTAGAAATCACTCCACTATAACCGCAAACGACAGCCTCAGCGGTCCCGCCTACGAGTGTCGGGCAGGGCGCAGCAGCGAGGGTGTATGTCAGGGGAAACAATGGCATGGGCTTGATTCTCCTTATCTGTATCTTTCTACCGACAAACACATCGTCAATCCTTCGGTTCAGTTCTTCCCGATGTTCGCCAACGGCTTTCATAATCAGAGCCTCCGCATCGGCAGGATACACGGAAAGGATGAAGTATAGAAGCAGCAGCAGTTTGCCCATAAACGTACGTATTCTTTAGAAATCTGCTGCAAAATTACTAAGAATTTTTGACTTATCGTACATTTTTTACAATAATACGAATAAACATACTTGTTTCTGCTACCAAGACTACAATAAATAATAATTTCAAAAATGCTCCGCCATCATTATCATGACAGTCAGCAGGTTAAATAGAAAAGCGGAGCAATTTTAAAAATTATAAATCAGACGAATAGATTCATTTGTTGAAATGAACGCTTTTATTCCTATTACATTTTTATACCTTTGTCACTGATTTCACATACTCTACCCAAGGTGTACCCAAGGTGTAGCCAAGGTGTACCCAAGGTGTACCCAAGGTTAAAAGGCTGCCATTACCTTGGGAAGGTGCTGAGTACTGCCTGAGAACAATATGGATATACAAAAAGAGTGAAGGCAAGTAATTTGCCTTCAGCCTGACTCTTATACCAAGTCGGCACGGCCCTTAACCTCCTCAAGCACGGCCTTAGCCAATGCTGACGACAGAGGAGCGTGGTGGCTGTACTCCATAGAGCTGGTAGCACGACCTGAGGTAATGGTACGCAGAGCGGTTACATAACCGAACATCTCTGACAGGGGCACCTTAGCCTTGACGACGCGGGCGCCGCTGCGAGCTTCTTCCATGCCCTCTACCTGTCCACGACGCTTGTTCAAGTCGCCGATGACGTCACCCATGTTCTCCTCTGGTGTAACCACCTCGAGCTTCATGATAGGCTCCATCAGCACCGGCTTAGCCTGTGCGCAGACTGCCTTGTAGGCCATCTGGGCAGCAATCTCGAACGACAGCTGGTCAGAGTCTACCGGGTGGAACGAACCGTCGACAACGACAACCTTCAGCGAGTCTACGGGATAGCCGCCGAGGATACCATTCTTCATGGCTGCCTCGAAGCCCTTCTGGATTGAGGGGATGAACTCCTTGGGGATGTTACCGCCCTTTACCTCGTTGACGAACTGCAGGCCACCGTTCTCCTTGATGTCCCAGTCGTCGTCGACAGGACCTACGTTGACGATGATGTCAGCGAACTTACCGCGACCACCAGACTGCTTCTTGTACACCTCACGGTATCCCATGACGGTCTTGGTGATGGCTTCCTTATAGTTCACCTGGGGCTTGCCCTGGTTGCACTCTACCTTGAACTCGCGCTTCAGACGGTCGATGATGATGTCCAGGTGCAGCTCACCCATACCGGAGATGATGGTCTGGCCACTCTGCTCGTCGGTACGTACGGTGAATGTCGGGTCTTCCTCGGCCAGCTTGGCAAGACCGTTGTCCAGCTTGGCAACGTCGGCCTGAGACTTAGGCTCTACGGCAATGCTGATAACGGTGTCGGGGAATGTCATCGACTCCAGCACGATTGGTTTCTCCTCGTCGCAGAGGGTGTCGCCGGTGCGGATGTCCTTGAAGCCTACGCCTGCGCCAATGTCGCCGGCATCGATAGACTCCATGGGGATTTCCTTGTTTGAGTTCATCTGGAACAGACGGCTGATGCGCTCCTTCTTGCCAGAACGTGGGTTGTACACATAAGAGCCGGCCTTCACGCTGCCTGAGTAGACGCGGAAGAACACCAGACGTCCCATGTACGGGTCGGTGGCAATCTTGAATGCCAGTGCTGCTGTAGGCTCGCTCTCGCTGGGCTTGCGGCCTTCCTCCTCGTCGGTGTTGGGGTTAGTACCCATCACCATCTCCACGTCGACGGGAGCAGGCAGGAATGCGCAGACATAGTCAAGCAGAGGCTGTACGCCCTTGTTCTTATAAGAAGAACCGCAAATCATCGGGGTGCAAGCCATAGAGATAGTTCCCTTGCGGATGGCAGCGATGATTTCGTCCTCGGTAATGCTGTTGGGATCGTCGAAGTACTTCTCCATGAGGGCCTCGTCGTATTCAGCAGCAGCTTCAAGCAGCTTGTTGCGCCACTCGTCGCACTCGTCCTTCAAGTCGGCGGGGATTTCCTCGATGTCGTACTCGGCGCCCATGGTCTCGTCGTGCCACAGGATGGCCTTCATCTTGATGAGGTCGACGACGCCCTTGAAGTTCTCCTCAGCGCCGATAGGCACCTGGATAACAACAGGGTTTGCTCCGAGGATGTCGCGCATCTGCTGGACAGTCTCGAAGAAGTCGGCACCCGAACGGTCCATCTTGTTCACGTATCCGATGCGAGGCACGTTGTACTTGTCGGCCTGGCGCCATACGGTCTCCGACTGCGGCTGTACGCCGTCGGCGGCACTGTAAGTAGCCACGGCTCCGTCGAGTACGCGCAGTGAGCGCTCCACCTCGGCAGTAAAGTCGACGTGTCCCGGAGTGTCGATAAGGTTTATCTTGAATTGCTTTCCCTGCCATGTCCAGTTACATGTGGTAGCGGCAGAGGTGATGGTGATGCCGCGCTCCTGCTCCTGGGCCATCCAGTCCATGGTAGCAGCTCCGTCGTGAACCTCACCAATCTTATGTGTCTTACCCGTGTAGAAGAGGATGCGCTCAGACGTTGTGGTCTTACCGGCATCGATGTGGGCCATAATGCCTATGTTACGGGTCAAATGTAAATCGCGGTTTGCCATTTCTTTCCTTATTCTTTTTTACCTTAATCCTTGATTAGCTGAAGCAAATTATTCACTTTTCACTATTCCTTTTACTTTAGAAGCGGAAGTGTGCAAATGCGCGGTTAGCCTCGGCCATGCGGTGCATGTCTTCCTTACGCTTGAAGGCACCGCCCTGGTTGTTGTAGGCATCCATGATTTCTGCTGCCAGCTTGTCGGCCATTGACTTGCCGCTGCGCTTGCGTGCGAAGCTGATCATGTTCTTCATGGAGATGCTCTCCTTGCGGTCGGGGCGGATTTCAGTAGGCACCTGGAAAGTGGCACCACCGATGCGGCGGCTCTTAACCTCCACCTGTGGGGTGATGTTGTCAAGTGCCTGCTTCCAGACTTCCAGAGCCGGCTTTTCCTCGTTCTGCATCTTGGCCTTCACGGTCTCAAGAGCGGTATAGAAAATCTCGTAAGAGATTGACTTCTTGCCATCGTACATCAGATGGTTTACAAACTTCGACACTTTCTTGTCGTTGAAGACTGGATCCGGGAGGATCAGTCTCTTCTTGGGTTTTGCTTTTCTCATTTTGTTATAATTATTAATAATGTCTGCTTGGGGCTGTTCTCTTCTTGTTCTTCAACGCTCTCTCGCGAGCATTTACTCAACCTGTCCTTAACAATCGCTGATGTTTTCAGCTTTCTCCAGCAAAACGTTTCTTTTTCTGTTCAGTTGCTGAGTTTTGTAAGTTTTTGAGTTTTTGAGCCTTTTGGGTTTCCTCGGTTCCGAGCCTGCTCATCTCCGAGCACTCAAGAACTTAAAAACTCAAAAACTCACTCACTCGCCTTACTTCTTGGCCTTTGGACGCTTAGCACCGTACTTTGAGCGGCGCTGTGTGCGGCTGGCGACACCGGCGGTATCAAGAGTGCCGCGCACGATGTGATAGCGAACACCGGGAAGGTCCTTTACACGACCGCCACGAACCAGCACGATGCTGTGTTCCTGCAAGTTGTGTCCCTCTCCGGGAATGTAGGAGTTGACCTCCTTCTGGTTTGTCAGACGAACACGGGCTACCTTACGCATAGCCGAATTAGGCTTCTTCGGGGTCGTTGTGTAGACACGGACACAAACGCCACGGCGCTGCGGACATGCGTCCAGCGCGGGCGACTTGCTCTTGTCAACGAGCACCTTTCTGCCTTTTCTTACCAATTGTGAAATTGTAGGCATAATAATTTTTGTTTTTAATTTATATTTGTATAATTATTTTGTTTGATTTCAGCGTGTTGCGTCTTCCCGTGCAGACACACCATCCGCACAAAGACATTTCGGGCTGCAAAGGTACAATATATTAATAATAATGCCAAAAATATTGAAAACAAAAAACACCCATCTAATGCGTTTTTAACATTAAATAGGTGTTTTTAATTTTATTAACAGCCCATCAGGCTTCACCCTTGCCTACTGGGAAGGGGGCAATGGTGCGAGGCTCCTGATTGGGAATCTTGATGGCGCCGAACTCACGCTCGTAGCGGACAATGTTCTCCTGCAGTGCGGCCAGGAGTCGTTTGGCGTGCTCAGGGGCCAGTATGACGCGGCTCTTGACCTGTGCTTTCGGCATGCCGGGAAGCACGCGTGCGAAGTCGATGACGAAGTCGCTCGACGAGTGTGTGATGATGGCGAAGTTGGCATACTCGCCCTGTGCAGTCTCCTGCGGCAGCTCTATCTGCAGCTGCCCTTGCTGGTTGTTCTTATTGCTGTCGTTCATAATAATGCTGCGTGTTGTGAAATTATCTCAATGACTTACGAAATTATCTCTGCATGTTACGAAATTATCTTACGCAGATAATTTTTTATCTCATAGAGATAATTTTCTGTCTCTACACATATTTATATTTATAGAAGTCTTAAAAAAGAGGGTGCGCCACAACTAATGACGCACCCATCCACTGTTTATCGTTGTCTGAGTGTTGACGATGTCATCAGACCACCTCCTCGGCAAAGTCGAGAACATTCTTGCGGTTAGCCTGCATGCGCTCGTACTCCTCCTTGGAGCCTACAATGATCTTTTCGAAGTCACGCAGGCCTGTTCCGGCAGGAATCAGGTGTCCGGCAATGACGTTCTCCTTCATGCCCTCCAGATTGTCGCTCTTGCCGCGGATGGCTGCCTCGTTGAGCACCTTGGTGGTCTCCTGGAACGATGCAGCCGACATGAACGACTTGGTCTGCAGTGCGGCACGCGTGATGCCTTGCAGAATCTGTGTCGACGTGGCTGGCACTGCATCGCGCACCTGAACGAGACGCAGGTCGCGGCGCTTCAGCGACGAGTTCTCGTCGCGCAGCTTGCGGGCAGAGACTATCTGGCCCTTCTGCAGCTGGTCGGAGTCGCCGGCGTCGATGACAACCTTCTTGCCCCAGATGCGGTCGTTCTCCTCGGCGAAGTCCATCTTGTCGACGATTTCCTGCTCCAGGAATGCGGTGTCGCCCGGGTCGTTGATCTGCACCTTGCGCATCATCTGGCGGACGATAATCTCGAAGTGCTTGTCGTTAATCTTCACACCCTGCAGACGGTAGACGTCCTGAACCTCGTTGACGATGTACTCCTGCACAGCCGTCGGGCCCTTGATGGCCAGGATGTCGGCAGGCGTGATGACGCCGTCGCTGAGCGGAGTGCCGGCACGCACTGCGTCGTGTTCCTGCACCAGTATCTGCTTGGAGAGCGACACGAGATACTTGCGCTGCTCGCCACTCTTGGAAGTTACGATGATTTCGCGGTTGCCGCGCTTCACCTTGCCCATGGTCACCTCGCCGTCTATCTCGCTGACGATGGCTGGGTTGGAAGGATTGCGGGCTTCGAAGAGTTCGGTCACTCGTGGCAGACCACCGGTGATGTCACCGCCCTTGGCAGCAGCACGCGGAATCTTCACGAGCGTCTCACCGGTCTTCACCGTCTGGCCGTCCTCGACGACTACGTGGCCGCCTACGGGGAAGTTGTAGGTTCCGACGATTCCGCCGTCGGCATCGATGATGTCGCAGGTAGGCACCTTCAGCCTGTCACGCGACTCGGTGACAATCTTCTCGGTAAGGCCAGTGGTGTCGTCGGTCTCGGCACGGAAGGTGACGCCCTCTATGACGTCGTGGAACTTCAGCGTACCGGCATATTCGGTAACGATGACGGCGTTGAACGGATCCCACTGGGCTATCTTGTCACCCTTCTTGACGGTGTCGCCGTTCTTGAAGTAGAGCGAAGAACCGTAGGGAACGTTGACCGTTGAAAGCACTATCTTCGTGTTGACGTCGACGAAGCGCAGCTCACCAAGACGGCTTACCACCATCTCGCACTTGCGGCCGTCCTCGTCGAACGGCACCGTGCGCACTTCCTCGAGTTCTATCTTCGAGTCGTTCTTGGCAACGATGCTGGCGTTGGCAGCGGCGTTGGCAGCCACACCACCGGCGTGGAACGTACGCAGGGTAAGCTGTGTACCCGGCTCACCGATGGCCTGTGCGGCGATGACGCCCACGGCCTCGCCCTTCTGCACCATGCGGCGCGTGGCAAGGTTGCGGCCATAGCACTTGCGGCAGACGCCATGCTTGGACTCACAGGTAAGCACGGAGCGAATCTCCACGGACTCTATCGGAGAGTCTTCGATGGCCTGTGCGATAGGCTCGGTGATTTCCTCGCCGGCAGCCACCAGCATCTCACCAGTAGACGGATGTATGATGTCATGCACTGACACGCGGCCGAGGATGCGCTCATAGAGAGTCGAGATTACCTCGTCGCCGTTCTTCAGGGCTGTGCAGACCAGGCCGCGCAGCGTGCCGCAGTCTTCCTCGTTGATGATGACGTCGTGCGACACGTCGACGAGACGGCGGGTCAGATAACCGGCATCGGCAGTCTTCATGGCCGTGTCGGCAAGACCCTTACGGGCGCCGTGGGTAGAGATGAAGTACTCCAGCACTGACATACCCTCCTTGAAGTTCGACAGAATCGGGTTCTCAATAATCTGTGCGCCTTCGGCACCGGCCTTCTGGGGCTTGGCCATCAGGCCACGCATGCCGGAGAGCTGGCGAATCTGGTCCTTAGAACCACGGGCGCCGGAGTCGAGCATCATGAACACGGCGTTGAAGCCCTGGTCGGCCTCGGTCATCTCCTTCATAAGCACGTTGCCAAGGTCGTTGTTGACGTGTGTCCACGTGTCGATGACCTGGTTGTAGCGCTCGTTGTCGGTGATGAAGCCCATGTTGTAGTTCTCTGTAATCTGGCGGACTTCCTCGTTGCCACGCTCGATGAGGTCCTGCTTGGACTTCGGGATGATGATGTCGTCGAGGTTGAACGAGAGGCCTGCCTCGTATGCCATGCGGTAGCCGAGGTTCTTGATGCCGTCGAGGAACTCACAGGCTTCGGCAAAGCCTACGTTCTTGATGACGTCGGCAATGATGTCGCGCAGTGACTTCTTGGAAACAATCTTGTTGACGTATCCGACTTCCTTCGGAATGATGCCGTTGACGATGACGCGGCCAACGGAGGTCTCAACCATGCGCTTCTCGGGCTTGCCGTCGACGATGTCGTCTACCAGCACCTTCACCTGAGCGTGCAGGTCGCACTTGCCCTCGTTGTGGGCAATGATGGCTTCCTCGGGGCCGTAGAAAGTGAGGCCTTCGCCCTTGGCACCTGGACGTATCTTTGAAATATAGTACAGGCCAAGCACCATGTCCTGCGAAGGCACGGTGATTGGTGCGCCATTGGCAGGGTTGAGGATGTTGTGGCTCTGCAGCATCAGTATCTGTGCCTCCAGGATAGCCTCGTTCGACAAGGGGAGGTGGACAGCCATCTGGTCGCCGTCGAAGTCGGCATTGAAAGCCGTACATGCCAGCGGATGCAGCTGGATGGCCTTGCCCTCAATGAGCTTGGGCTGGAAGGCCTGGATGCCAAGGCGGTGAAGCGTCGGCGCACGGTTGAGCAGCACGGGGTGACCCTTCATGACGTTCTCAAGGATGTCCCAGATGACTGGCTCGCGGCGGTCGACAATCTTCTTGGCCGACTTGACGGTCTTCACGATGCCGCGCTCGATGAGCTTGCGGATGATGAACGGCTTGTAAAGCTCGGCAGCCATCAGCTTCGGCAGACCGCACTCGCCCATCTTCAGCTCTGGGCCGACGACGATTACCGAACGGGCGGAATAGTCGACACGCTTACCCAGCAGGTTCTGACGGAAGCGGCCCTGCTTGCCCTTCAGAGAGTCGCTGAGCGACTTCAGCGGGCGGTTGCTGTCGCTCTTGACAGCACTGGACTTGCGGGAGTTGTCGAACAGAGAGTCGACAGCCTCCTGGAGCATGCGCTTCTCATTGCGGAGGATAACCTCCGGGGCATGTATCTCGATAAGCCTCTTAAGACGGTTGTTGCGGATGATGACGCGGCGGTAGAGGTCGTTGAGGTCGCTGGTGGCAAAACGGCCACCGTCCAGTGGGACGAGAGGACGCAGCTCCGGCGGTGTGACGGGGATAATCTTCATTATCATCCACTCCGGACGGTTGACGCCTTTCTCTACGCTGCCACGGAAGGCCTCGACAACCTGCAGGCGCTTCAGAGCCTCGTTCTTGCGCTGCATCGACGAGTCGCTGTTGGCGCGGTCGCGAAGCTCATAGGACAGAGAGTCCAGGTCGAGCTGCATCAGGAGGTCGTTGACGGCCTCGGCACCCATCTTGGCAATGAACTTGTTGGGGTCGCTGTCGTCAAAATAGTAGTTGTCGTCGCTCAGCTGGTTCTCAATGATGTCGTTATACTCCTCTTCTGACAGAAGGTCGTACTTCTGCGAACCCAGCAGCGGATTGCCCTCGCCATCTTTCTTGTCGGCCATGGCACCCGGCTGGATAACCACGTAGCGCTCATAGTAGATGATGGCGTCCAGCTTCTTGGTGGGCAAGCCCAGCAGGTAGCCAATCTTGTTTGGCAGAGAACGGAAATACCAGATGTGGGCAACAGGCACTACAAGCTCTATATGACCTGTACGCTCACGACGGACTTTCTTTTCTGTGACCTCGACACCGCAGCGGTCGCAGACAATGCCCTTGTAGCGGATGCGCTTGTACTTTCCACAGGCACACTCAAAGTCCTTGGTAGGACCGAAGATGCGCTCGCAGAACAGACCGTCGCGCTCCGGCTTGTAAGTACGGTAGTTAATGGTCTCTGGCTTGGTAACCTCACCAAACGAGTTCTCAAGGATTTCCTCTGGAGAGGCAAGGCCGATGGTAATCTTGGTGAAATTACTCTTTATCTTTGTATCTTTCTTGAAAGCCATATTTCAATTATTTGACGATTTACGATTTACGATTTAAAGCGGTAGCAAACTCTTTACTTTTCACTATTCACTTTTCACTTGCCTAATCCATCTTGATGCTGAGTCCGAGGCCTTTCAATTCATGCAACAGCACATTGAGTGACTCTGGAATGCCGGGAGTCGGCATCGGGTCGCCCTTGACAATGGCCTCGTAAGCCTTGGCACGGCCTACGACGTCGTCGGACTTGATGGTGAGAATCTCCTGAAGCACGTGGCTGGCACCGAAGGCTTCCAATGCCCAGACCTCCATCTCACCGAAACGCTGGCCACCGAACTGAGCCTTACCGCCGAGAGGCTGCTGCGTAATCAGAGAGTACGGGCCTATGGAACGTGCGTGCATCTTGTCCTCTACCATGTGGCCGAGCTTAAGGAAGTAGGTGATGCCCACCGTTGCAGGCTGGTCGAACTTCTCGCCGGTCTCACCATCGTAAAGGTGGGTAGAGCAGAGGCGCGGCAGGCCGGCCTTGTCGGTCCACTCTGCAAGGTCTTCAAGCTTGGCTCCGTCGAAGATTGGAGTGGCAAACTTCACGCCGAGGCGCTTGCCGGCAGCACCGAGGATGGCTTCGAATATCTGGCCGAGGTTCATTCGGGAAGGCACGCCCAGAGGGTTGAGCACCAAGTCGACAGGGCGTCCGTCTTCAAGGAACGGCATGTCCTCCTGGCGTACTACCTTCGACACGATACCCTTGTTGCCGTGACGGCCGGCGAGCTTGTCGCCGACGCCGATCTTGCGCTTCTTGGCAACGTAGACCTTTGCCATCTGAAGAATGCCTGAGGGCAGCTCATCGCCGATGGTGATGGCAAACTTCTTGCGCTTGTTCTCTGCGTCAAGGAGCTTGTACTTCTTCATGTAATTGATAATCAACTTGGCAATAAGCTCGTTCTTATGCTCGTCGTTGGTCCACTGGCCTACCTGGATATCACCATATTCAAGGTTCTTCAGGTTGGTCATGGTGAACTTGGCGCCCTTGGAAATGATTTCTGCGCCAGTATAGTCTTTGACACCCATCGAGGTCTTGCCCTTGGTGAGAGTTATCAGCTTCTCAATGAGGATGTCCTTCAGGTCATCAAGCTTGGCCTCGTATTCCTCGTCTATCTTCTCCAGAATCTTCTTGTCCTGAAGTTTTGTCTGGCGGGTCTTCACCGCACGGGTGAATATCTTCTTGTCAATGATGACACCTGTCAGCGACGGATTAGCCTTCAGAGAAGAGTCCTTCACGTCGCCGGCCTTGTCGCCGAAGATGGCACGCAGCAGCTTTTCTTCCGGAGACGGGTCGCTCTCGCCCTTTGGAGAAATCTTACCGATGAGGATGTCGCCTGGCTCAACACGGGCACCGACGCGGATGACGCCGTTGTCGTCGAGGTCCTTGGTTGCCTCCTCGCTGACGTTAGGAATGTCGGCTGTAAACTCCTCGGCACCGCGCTTGGTCTCGCGGACATCCAGAGTATACTCGTCGACGTGTACTGATGTAAGTATGTCTTCGCGGACAATGCGCTCGTTAAGTACGATGGCGTCCTCATAGTTGTATCCCTTCCATGGCATGTAAGCCACCAGCAGGTTGCGGCCCAGGGCCAGCTCGCCGTTCTCTGTGGCATAGCCCTCGGTAAGTATGTCACCACGCTTCACACGCTGTCCCTTGTTGCAGATAGGACGCAGGTCAATCGTCATGTTCTGGTTTGTGCGGCGGAACTTTGGAATGCGATATTCCTTCAGGGCTGGCTCGAAGCTTACAAACTCCTCGTCCTCTGTGCGGTCGTAGAGAATGCGTATGGTCGTTGCGTCAACATAGTCGATGACGCCGTCGCCTTCTGCCGTTATCATCGTGCGTGAGTCCTCGCAGACCTGCTTCTCAATACCTGTTCCTACGATAGGAGCCTCGTTGTGAAGCAAAGGAACTGCCTGGCGCATCATGTTCGAACCCATCAGTGCACGGTGGGCGTCGTCGTGTTCCAGGAATGGAATCAGAGAAGCGGCAATAGATGCTATCTGCTGCGGCGACACGTCCATAAGGTCTACCTGCGTAGGAGGCACGACGGGGAAGTCGGCATCCTGACGGCACTTAACCACTGGGCGGATAAATGTTCCGTCATCGTTCAGCGGAGCATTGCCCTGGCCGATAACGTGGTCTTCTTCCTCCTCGGCGGTCAGGTAGACGATGTCGTCGTTGTTCAAGTTTGCAACACCGTTCTCTATCTTACGGTAGGGGGTCTCTATGAAGCCAAGCTCATTGATCTTTGCATAGACGCAAAGAGAAGAAATAAGTCCGATGTTCGGTCCTTCAGGACTCTCAATAGGACACAGACGACCGTAGTGGGTGTAGTGTACGTCACGAACCTCAAAGCCGGCACGCTCACGCGACAGGCCGCCAGGGCCAAGGGCTGACAGACGGCGCTTGTGGGTAACCTCTGCCAACGGGTTTGTCTGGTCCATGAACTGCGACAGCGGATTGGTGCCGAAGAATGAGTTGATGACACTTGAAATAGTCTTGGCATTGATAAGGTCTGTCGGTGAGAACACTTCGTTGTCACGGACATTCATGCGCTCACGGATGGTACGGCTCATGCGTGCCAGACCAATGCTGAACTGGTTGCTGAGCTGCTCGCCGACAGTACGCACACGGCGGTTCGACAAGTGGTCGATATCGTCGACAGATGCCTTGGAGTTGATAAGCTGTATGAGATATTTGATAATCTCGATGATATCCTCCTTGGTGAGTACGCGGACGTCAATATCTGTGTCAAGCCCCAGCTTCTTGTTAATACGGTAGCGGCCAACGTCGCCAAGGTCGTATCTCTTGTCGGAGAAGAACAGGTTCTGTATAACCTCGCGTGCAGAGGCATCGTCAGCAGGGTCTGCATTGCGCAGCTGGCGATAGATGTAAAGCACGGCCTCCTTCTCAGAGTTCGACGGGTCTTTCTGCAGTGTATTGAAAATAATAGAATAGTCTTGTGCGGCAGTCTCGTTCTTGTGGACAAGAATGGTCTGGGCACCACTCTCAAGGATGTCAAGCATGTTTTCTTCGGTGATTTCCGTCTCACGCTCCATGATAACCTCATTGCGCTCGATGGAAACTACCTCGCCAGTATCCTCGTCGACAAAGTCCTCATTCCAGCTCTTCAGGACACGGGCGGCAAGCTTGCAGCCAATCACTTCCTTCAGGGCCTTCTTGTTGACCTTCACTTCCTCAGCAAGGTCGAAGATGCGCAGGATGTCCTTGTCGGTTTCAAAACCGATGGCTCTCAAAAGGGTTGTAACAGGAAGCTTCTTCTTACGGTCAATGTAAGCATACATGACATTGTTTATGTCAGTGGCAAACTCTATCCACGAACCCTTGAAAGGAATGATACGTGCAGAATAGAGCAATGTGCCGTTGGCATGAACGTTCTGTCCGAAGAACACGCCAGGCGAACGGTGCAGCTGTGAGACAACAACACGCTCGGCGCCGTTGATGACAAACGTTCCGTTGTATGTCATATACGGAATAGGGCCAAGGAAAACGTCTTGAATAACGGTGTCAAAGTCCTCATGGTCCGGGTCTGTACAATACAGCTTTAGCTTAGCCTTCAAGGGTACGCTATATGTCAGTCCGCGCTCCAGACATTCGTCGACGGTGTAGCGCGGCGGATCGATATAGTAATCCAGGAACTCAAGTACGAAATTGTTGCGCGTGTCAGTTATAGGGAAGTTTTCAGAAAACACCTTATACAGACCGTCGTTCTTGCGTTCCTCAGGCGGAGTGTCCAACTGTAAGAAGTCTTTGAATGACTTTAACTGGACATCGAGGAAATCAGGAAATGGCATCGGGTTCTTAACGTTGCCAAAGTTTACTCTGTTGTCTATTACTTTTGAAACCATAAATGAATAATTATAGGGTCTTATAGATTTTATGGGTCGCATAAGACCCGTTGGAGATTGTTGTGGGCCACAGAAGACCCGTTGGAGACACAAAAAGGTTAAGAACCTCCTACTGGGAAGTCCTTAACCATAGTCGTTAATATTAAGTCAAGCTTATTTGAGCTCAACAACGGCACCAGCCTCTTCGATAGCCTTCTTCAGGTTCTCAGCCTCGTCCTTAGACAGGCCTTCCTTCAGAGTGGAAGGAGCACCGTCAACGAGATCCTTAGCTTCCTTCAGGCCAAGACCGCAAGCTTCCTTAACGGCCTTTACAACCTGCAGCTTAGCGCCGCCAACTTCCTTCAGAACAACGTCGAAAGAAGACTTCTCCTCAGCAGCAGCGGCTTCACCGCCAGCAGCAGGACCGGCAGCAACAGCAACAGCGGCTGCAGCGGGCTCAATTCCATACTCGTCCTTCAGGACTGTTGCCAACTCTTGAACTTCTTTTACAGTGAGGTTTACTAACTCCTCAGCAATAGCTTTAATATCTGCCATTTTATTTAAAATTTAATTGTTTTTAATGTTAATGTTAATTATCTCGCTTATTTGTTACGCTCAGCGATAGCGTCAAGCAGGCCATGTATCTTGCCACCGGCGTTCAGTCCAGAAACAACGTTCTTGACTGGCGACTGCAGCAGAGCCACAACATCGGCAATAAGTTCGTTCTTGCTCTTGATGGAAACAAGTTCCTCCAGTTTGTCTGCACCTACGAAGAACCCTTCTTCAGCATAGGCAGCCTTGAGAGCAGGAATACCGTCTTTCTTATACTCTTTGAGAAGCTTTGCAGGCTGGTTGGCAGTCTGAGTGAACATAACTGCCGTGCTGCCCTTCAGGCTATCATAAAGAGGAGAAAAGTCTATTTCAGAAGCCTCAAAAGCCTTGTGCAGCAGAGTGTTCTTCACAACCACCATCTTGATGTCGTTCTTGAAGCACTTGCGACGCAGGTCGCTGGTCTTCTCGGCATTCAGTCCCGAAATATCGGTAAGGTAGAAGTGAGGATACTCCTTGAGCTTCTGTCCAAGTTCTACTACGATAGTATCTTTTAATTCCTTTTTCATTTTACTAAACTTTTACGAGTTATTCAACTGATTTAGGATCTACCTTGATTAGTGCTGGAGATAAAGATACTCTTCATGTATGTACCCTTGGCAGCCGACGGCTTAAGCTTGATGATTGTCTGCAAGAACTCCTTGGCATTCTCATAAATCTGCTGAGGAGTAAATGTAACCTTGCCGATAGAGGTATGCACGATACCAGCCTTGTCGACCTTGAAGTCAATCTTACCCTGCTTAACTTCCTTCACTGCCTTTGCAATGTCCATAGTAACCGTACCGCTCTTGGGGTTAGGCATCAGGCCGCGCGGACCGAGAATACGTCCGAGAGGGCCAAGCTTACCCATGCACGACGGCATGGTAATAATCACATCAACATCAGTCCAACCCTGCTTAATCTTGTCGATATACTCGTCAAGACCAACATAGTCGGCACCAGCTTCCTTGGCGGCTTCTTCCTGATCAGGAGTACACAGAGCCAACACGCGTGTAACCTTACCAGTACCGTTCGGCAGCGACACAACGCCACGAACCATCTGGTTAGCCTTACGCGGATCAACTCCCAAGCGTACGTCGATATCTACAGAAGCTTCGAACTTTGTAGTGGTGATTTCCTTCACCAGCTCTGCAGCTTCTTTCAAAGAGTATGCTTTCCCTGCTTCAACCTTATCAGCTACCAACTTTTGATTTTTTGTCAGTTTACTCATTTTTCTAATTGAAGTTATTTGTTATTTATACTACGAGCAGTACCGGCAATAAGCTTCATGGCAGACTCAACCGTAAAGCAGTTAAGGTCAGCCATCTTGTCCTCAGCGATGGCACGCACCTGATCCCAGGTAACGCTTGCCACCTTCTTGCGGTTAGGCTGGGCAGAGCCACCCTTCACCTTTGCTGCTTCCATGAGCTGTACAGCAGCAGGAGGAGTCTTGATAACGAAGCTAAAAGACTTGTCTGCATAGTAAGTAATAACGACAGGAAGAATCTTGCCTGCCTTATCTTGGGTTCTGGCGTTGAACTCTTTGCAGAATCCCATAATATTGATACCCTTAGAACCCAAAGCAGGTCCTACTGGGGGAGAGGGATTCGCAGCGCCACCTTTAATCTGTAATTTGATTAATCCAGCAACTTCTTTAGCCATTTCTGTTAATAATAATTTTTATTGTTATATAAGCCTTTCGAGTGGAAGCCTCGTCAGAGCCGTATATATAAATAAGGTGTACCGTAACAAATTACACCATATTTTCCTTTTGTTCCTATTCTTTCTCCACCTGAGTGAAAGAAAGCTCCAGAGGTGTCTTTCTTCCGAAAATCTTAACCATCACCTTCAGCTTGTGCTTCTCGGCATTAACCTCCTCTATCACTCCGCTGAAGCCGCTGAACGGTCCGTCGGTAACCTTGACTGTTTCGTCTACCTGATAAGGAATGCTGACTTCTACATTCTCCACAGCGGTCTCCTCGGCAGTTCCGAGAATGCGGTTGATGTCAGCCTGTCTGACCTCCTGCGGGTAGTCCATTCCTCCGAGAAATCCCATCACGTTCGGTATGAAGCGCAGCATGTGTGCAACCTCACCCTGCAGGTCTGCCTGTACCAGTACATATCCCGGCAGGAAGAGCTTCTCCTTGACGACACGCTTGCCATTCTTCATCACGGCATACTTCTCCATAGGCAGCAGCACCTCGCCAACATGTCTGTCAAGCACATCGTTATGCTTCTTTGCAGCATCGATATACTCTTTCACCTTGACTTCCTTGCCACTGACGGAACGCAAGACGTACCATTTCATACCCGTAGTTTCTGCCATTTGCTAAGCTAACCGAATTATTAGATTAATTGGGATAAATACCGCTCATTACCAACTGGAAGATTCTGTCCATTGCCCACACGACAACGGCAATAATCAGCGATGCCGACAAAACCACCACAGCACTCTGCGACAGTTCTGCAAACGTCGGCCACGTTGTCTTGTGTGCCAGCTCGTCATAACAAGCCTTACAATAATTGATAAATCTCTTCATCTCTGTTATTCTTTATAGCACGGGAAGGAGGACTCGAACCCACGACCCTCGGTTTTGGAGACCGATGCTCTACCAACTGAGCTATTCCCGTATGAAAGCCCCCACCCGTGAGCGTCTTTGGCGTAGCAGACTGAGGCTGAGCCTCAGTTCACCCAGACTATTAGTCCTCGAGCACCTCAGTGATCTGACCAGAACCAACTGTGCGGCCACCTTCACGGATAGCGAAACGCAGACCCTGGTTCAGAGCAACAGCGTAGATGAGTTCTACGGTGATCTCAACGTTGTCGCCAGGCATAACCATCTCAACACCAGCGGGGAGAGTGATCTCACCTGTGCAGTCCATTGTGCGGAGATAGAACTGAGGACGATACTTGTTTCCGAATGGAGTGTGACGGCCACCCTCTTCCTTCTTCAAGACATAGATAGAAGCCTTGAACTTCTTGAAAGGCTTGATCTGTCCCGGATGGCAGAGCACCATACCACGCTTGATTTCGTTCTTGTCGATACCGCGGAGCAGCAGACCAACGTTATCACCAGCCTGGCCCTCGTCAAGAATCTTGCGGAACATCTCAACACCAGTAACGACAGACTTCTTGTCCTCACCGAGACCGAGCAGCTCAACTTCGTCACCAACGTGGATAACACCAGTCTCGATACGGCCTGTAGCAACAGTACCACGACCTGTGATAGAGAAGACGTCCTCAACAGGCATCAAGAAAGGCTTGTCGGTAGCACGAGGAGGCTCCTGGATCCAAGTGTCGCAGGTGTCCATCAGCTCCATAACCTTGTTCTCCCACTTCTCAACACCGTTCAGAGCGCCGAGGGCAGAACCACGGATGATTGGGGTGTCGTCTTCGAACTCATACTGAGCGAGAATCTCCTGAACCTCCATCTCAACGAGCTCAAGCATCTCCTCATCCTCAACCATGTCGCACTTGTTCAGGAAGACAACCAGACGAGGAACGTTTACCTGACGAGCGAGCAGGACGTGCTCACGAGTCTGAGGCATAGGACCGTCAGTAGCGGCAACAACGAGGATAGCACCATCCATCTGGGCAGCACCAGTAACCATGTTCTTCACATAGTCGGCGTGTCCCGGGCAGTCAACGTGAGCGTAGTGACGCAGCTTGGTCTCATACTCAACGTGAGCAGTGTTAATGGTGATACCACGCTCCTTCTCCTCAGGAGCATTGTCAATCTGGTCGAAAGACTTAACTTCAGAAAGACCTGCCTTAGCCAGCACAGTGGTGATAGCAGCGGTCAGAGTAGTCTTACCGTGGTCAACGTGACCGATAGTACCAATGTTTACGTGCGGTTTGGTGCGCACAAAATTCTCTTTAGCCATAGCTGTTTTGTTTTATTGTTTTATTGTAATTGAATGTTTCGACTTAAATCGTTTTACTTCATTAAAAAAAAGAGCTGTTACTGAGATTTGAACTCAGGACCTCTTCCTTACCAAGGAAGTGCTCTACCACTGAGCTATAACAGCAATCATTGTTTCATCAGCCGCCTAAATTGTGCAGAAAACGTCTTTCCCACACTTTTCAAAATGCAGCTTTGAGCGGAAAACGGGGCTCAAACCCGCGACCCCCAGCTTGGAAGGCTAGTGCTCTATCAACTGAGCTATTTCCGCAAATTGAATTCGCGCCGCCCTTCGCCATTGCTTTTGTTCGCTGCCGGAAGCCAACGCCAATTCTCTTCATCCTTAACGGAGGTGGGTGGTGATGGATTCGAACCACCGAAGTCGAAAGACAACAGATTTACAGTCTGCCCCATTTGGCCACTCTGGAAACCACCCTTCAGTATTTTGTTGCTTTTTGCGGCAAAGCCTCTGCCCGTCGCTTTCAGAGCCTCTTGTCGGATTCGAACCAACGACCCCGAGATTACAAATCACGTGCTCTGGCCAACTGAGCTAAAGAGGCTTGCTCTAAGCATCCGCCCTCCAACGATATCTCAATCGGAAAGCGGATGCAAAGGTAAGGATTATTTTTTAATTACCAAATTTTTTTCTTCTTTTTTTTACCTGTCCCTCAATTTTTCCTTAAATTTCTGCAGTTGCACGCGCATAGTGTCTACGCACAGGTCGGTAGACTCCTCGAAGGTGTCGCTGGTTTTTTCAACGAAGAGAGTCTGCCCTGGCACGGTGACGGTCATGCTCACGACCTTGTTCTGTGCCGTTGCCGGCTTCACGAGTTTGCACTGCACGTCCACTTTCTGTATGTCCTCAAAGGTTTTCTCCAGTTTCGTGACTTTCTTGTCGATGAACTCCTGCAGCTTCTCGGTAGCGTCAAAATGAATGGCCTGAATTTTGATTTCCATAGTTACCTCCTATTTTAAAGGGTTAGTTAAACGTTTAAGCCCTGGGATGGGCGTTTCTGTATACTTTGCTAAGTTGCTCGAAGGTGGTGTGCGTGTAGATTTCCGTCGTCGACACGCTTTCGTGGCCGAGCAGGCGGCGCACGCTTTCCAGCGAGGCGCCGTTGTTCAGCATGGCCGTTGCAAAGGTGTGGCGCAGCACGTGCGGCGACCGTTTCTTCTGTGTCGTCACCAGCGAGAGGCTCTGGGCAACTATGCGCTCCACGAGAGTCCTGCTCACGCGTTCGCCCTTGCTGCTGCAGAGCAGCGCCGCGGCGTCGGCCGACGGCAGTTCCGCCTTGGCAGCCTGATAGTCGCGGATGACGGCCTCGAGTTCTGCGCCAAAAGGCACTATGCGCTGCTTGTTGCGCTTGCCGGTCACCTTCAGCTGATGGTTCACGAAGTCCACGTCCTGATTGTCCAGCCCCACCAGCTCGGCAAGGCGCAGGCCACACTCATATAATATAATAATTATTGTACGCGCGAGGCACCCCTCGTATCCGTCGGGCCACATCAGTTCCGTGTCCAGCAGTCTGTCCATCTCCTCCTCCCTGAGAAACGACGGCAGCCGCTTCTGCTTCTTCGGCCCCACGACATTGTATGCCGGGTCCTTGTCAACAAGTCCTCGCGACAGGGCATAGCGAAAAAAAGAACGCACGGCACTGAGCCGGTTGTTCACCGTCGATGCCATGTCGCCTTTGTCCATCATGCTCTCCATCCAGTCGCGGATGACGTCGGAGTCCACGGTCTCCCACGAGAGCTGACCTTCACGACTTTCGAAATACTGTTGGAAGCCCCCCAGACTTTTGGCATAGCTGTCCACCGTCAGCGGCGAACGGTTACGCTCAAACCTCAAGTAGTCCAGAAAATCGTCTATTGTCACCATTCGTTGCAATGTTTTCGGCAACGAATTTACAAAGATTCTCCCAAACTGCCAAATTTTGAAGCCGAAAAGCAGAAAAAAATATGCATTCTCTGCCGTGGCAGCTAAAAAAAACGGCCGTCAGGCCGATTTTCCGAGTTCCTTACTCTTCGTTAGCACGTATCTTCTGAACGTAAATAGCGTGTTCCATCTTCAGGCGCTTCAGAACAGAGGGCTTGTCGAACTGCTGACGAGAGCGGAGTTCCTTCACTACGCCTGTCTTCTCAAACTTTCTCTTAAACTTCTTGAGGGCCTTCTCGATGTTCTCGCCTTCCTTTACTGGTACAATAATCATGTTGCTTTTTCTGTTTAAATTTAAATTGTTGTTGTTCTTCAGTTTACGTGCTTTTGGGCATAGTGCCAACGAAAGCGGATGCAAAGTTACGACATTTCCTTAATTCCAACAAATTTTTTCGCATTTTTTTGCCTTTCCGCTGCTATTTTCGCTGTTTTTCCTGCCGGCTTATACGGTAAAGGAAAATAGGGAAGAAGGCTTAACGCACAAGACTACTGGCTTACCTTGTATTCCAGGCACGACAGATATGACCTCCCTTTCAGCTGCACGTAGAGGGCCAGCGTCCCAGTGCGCTGTGGAGTCACCTCAATCTTATAGACACCGTCCTCTTCAGTGAAGTCCTTGTACCAGCTGCCTTCGTTGATGACTGCCCAGGCAGTTCCCGACTGCGGCCGGAATGCAAAGGTATAAGTCTCGCCTATCTTCAGGCTTTCGTTCATTGGCACTTCAATAATCTGCAGGCGCTGTCCTTCATTGTAATATATCGTCGGCAAGGCTTTGACGTGTTGTTTCCTGACAACCCCCAGCAGCCGGCGGCCGTCCACGCCGGCAAGCTGCCATCCCTGCGCATCCAGGTTCTTGACATGCTTAGCGTCCGGCACGCACAGAGGATATAGCCGCTCCACCTTTGCCCAGTCCGCCTCCGTCGGAGGTTCTATGCCGTACAACAGGACATTGTCCCAGTAGTTGGCAACGGTCTTGCTCTTCAGGCTGAGGGTAAGCTGTCCCGTGTCGCGGACCATGAATTCCGTCGAATACACGCCGTCGCCCTCCTGTTTCCATTCTCGGCCCATGCAGCGTTCGCCCTTGTTCATAAGGGCAAACTCCCTGTCCGCCTTCATCCTTATACGGAACGTGTACGTTTCTCCGACTTTCAGCGACTTACGCAGCGGAATATCCACTGCTTCAAAATCTCCCTCACCGCGGTTGTAGAACTGCGGAAGTTCCAACGTATTGTCTCTTGCCTTTGCATACAATTCACAGACATCCAGACCGTACGTCCGCCACAGCGGATTTGCCGGCGTAAGCGCCCGAAACTCGTCCATCGTCATCAGCGGCGTAACCATCTGGTAGACGCTGTTGTCGGGAAAATGACTCAGAATCAGCCATTCCGGCTCCACGTTAAACCATGTCCAGATGTTGTCGTTGCGCACGAACTTGTGGTCGTTCACGATGCCTGCGCCCCATGTAGGGTCAAGGAAGATGCCTCTGTCCTTGCTGGTGTAGGCGAACAGCCACATGTGGCCGGCACTGGAAATGAACCCCACATGGTTCTTGGAATATCCCCCAACCAACTCCACGCGCACTCCCACAGCCTTGGCCAGCTGATAGAACAGTTCACAATAGCCCTGGCACACCCCTTTGCGTTCCTGCAGGCAGCTGTCGGCACGGTAGATGCTATATGTGGTGTCATAGTCTATATTCTCGCACACCCATTGATAGATAGCCCTTATGCGCTGATAGTCGTCGGCGCATCCAGAGGTAATCTTCTGTGCCATGGGTGTCCAGTCTGTATAGCTTGTGTAGATGTGTACGTTAGGATCGTCGGTATACTCCTTATAGTAATCCACATAGTCTGTCGCACCGACGGAAATGGCCGACAGCAGCAGGACCATCAGGCCCGCCACGCGGCGTATTTTAAGACAAGAGATGCTCATGAGCGCAAAAACAAGGTTATCGGTTATTGGTGCAAAAATAGCAATTATTCCAGAATAAGCGAACAAAAGAGAGGATTTTTTATTTATTAATTAATTGTTATTCAAAATAATATCGTACCTTTGCAACGAAACTTAATACATTTTGCCAAATGACTATTGTGAGTACAAGAGAGTTTCGAGCCAATCAGACCAAATATCTTGGACTGGTAGACCGTGGCGAACACGTTGTCCTGCGTTCTCGCCGTGGCAGCTACCGCCTTCTGCCCGTTGAGGAAGCAGACGAGAAAGAAGAGTCCAAGCGCGATGTTACGGCAGAAGTATGTCGTGGGTTAAAAGAGTGGAAAAAATATTTAGACACGGGGGAGACAGACTATTTCCGGCCTGCTGAAGAATTACTTTATGAGCTACAGAATTCAGACAGGTAAAGACTTTGACATCTCTTTCAAGCGTCTCTCCAAACGCTATCGCAGTCTGCCTACAGATTTCAAGAATTTTATAGACGGCCTTCAAGCAAATCCTTTTCAAGGAGCAGAACTCTATCCTGGCATACGCAAGATTCGAATGTCCATCACATACAAAGGGCGTGGCAAGGCTGGCAGCGCGCGTGTCATCACAGCCAATGCCATTATTGCCGAGCATGAGGGTCGCATAGCTTTGCTGACCATTTACGACAAAGCCGACTATGCTACCGTCGACGTGAAAGTCATCAAACAGATGGCACACGATCTCGGTTTTGATGTTTAACACTCCTATTTCCTACTGTTTCTATTTCAGTTCCATTGTTCAATAGAAGACAATCGTAGCTTGAAGAGATAAAATTACTGCATAACAGAAAAAATTATCTCTGCAAGATATTTTCGTAACATGCAGAGATAATTTCGTAAGTCATTGAGATAATTTTGTATCTCACAGAGATAATTTTGTAACTCGCAGAGATAAATCAGCGGGGCATGGTCAGACGGCCGTAGAAGGCTTCGGCACGCCGCCGCTCCAGCCACCGGTAGCGCGCAGCCTTGGTGTGCAACAGGTAGTGGCAGCGGCGGCAGATGCCGCGGCGATGGCCGTTGGGATATTGCTCGTAGTCGGCGAGGGGCAGCTCGCTGCCGCAGTTGCGGCAGACACGGGTGCCGGCCGGGGTGTCTGTGCTGTTCATACGCGGTAATTGGGGAAATGCTGGTTTCTGTTTTCTGCCGGGTTCAGGCACGACGAGACGTGTATCCACATGGCTCCTGCGCGGTTGTATTCGAAGAGCAGCTGGTCGATGTCCTTCAGCGTGCAGAGGAATCTGTAGTAGGCGCGTCCCGTGGCGAGGTCGGGGATGCGTATGTCGGCAGCCTCTCCGCTGAGGTGCTTGGACGCCCCCACCCCATGCACGGCGGCATTGACGCGCGGAGAGCGGAAGCCGCTGTTTATCAGGATGGGGCCGAACTTCTGGCGCAGCGGCTCCAGCACCGTGCGGCAGAGGTTTTCCAAGGCTGCTGTCTGCAGAGCGTTTGGCGTGTTGTCTACGTGGTGTGCCTCTGCCCATGCGGAGTGTGTCATCTCGCGGAGCGAGAAGTGTGGTGTCAGTTGGATGTCTTTCTTTGTCATAGTTGTTGTGCTTAATGTTCTTATTGTTTAGAGAATTGTCACGGTTACCGGTTTCCGTGCTGCAAAGTTATGGCAAAGAGAAGCCCCGGCAGGCCTGTCGGTCCGTCGGGGCGCAGTTGGAGTGAGTTTCGGCGGCAGTTTTGCCATCCGCACATTCCAATGGGCAGTGTTTTCCTTTGACGAAGGGAGAAACGGGGAGAGTGCCGGGAGAGTCTTCCCTGCTGCATGCATGCACGCAAGGGGCTGTCAGCGGCCCATTGCCACGAGCGTCTTGCGGGCTATGCTGAGGTATTCTTCGAAGCGTGTGCCGCTGACGGGTGCGTTGGCTGCGTTCCACAGTGCCACCGGCTTCGAGAAGCTCTGGACGGCCATGCGCTGCAGCTCCTTGACGGTTGGCAGATGGCCATGGGCAGGAAGCACGCTGCGCACCCGCAGGCAGAAGGTGCGGCTGTTGGCGGCCGCCGGCACCTGCATGTCCTTCATGGCGCGCATGACGGCATACCACTGTCTGGCAAGCACTATCTCCGGGCCTACGGCACGCAGCACGTCGTCCACCTGCGCCTCCGTCAGCGGCTGGCGTGCGGTCATGTCCTGCTTGGTGCGGCGTATGGCTCGCAGGCAGTCGCGTGCAGGAGTGCGCGGCGTGTTCTTCTCGATGCCTGTCACACAGCCCAGGATGCGCACGTCCATGTCGGCCGTGAGCAGTATGGCGTGGTAGTTGTCGTTGCGCGGCACGAGCCAGTGCTGCCCGTCCTCGTCGGTGAAGAGCGTCTTGACGGTACACTCGCCGTCGATGCATGCCAGCACATTGTCGCCGTCGCGCGGCTCCATGCCGAAAGCCACGCGCAGGCGGTCGCCGTCTTCGTAGCCGGCATCAATCATTGAGTTGCCCATGACGGGTATGAACATTTCCGGATAGCTGCCCACGAGCGTCTTCGGCAGGAGGACGTAGTCGGCAGGACTGTTTCCCGGCTCTGCAGGCATGCCGCAGCGCACGGGGCAACTGCTCAGCGGCACTCTCGTGTCGCACACCATCGGGCGCAGGCCTGAACGCTCCAGGAGGCGGATGGCTGACGGCAGTGTGGATTGATAATAGTTGTGTGTCATTGTCGGTGGAAAAATGAAATTAGTCAGTGTGTTAAACATAGATGTCGGAATTTTCGGGCAAAGGTAAAAGCCGCCTGTCCCAAACTTCGGGACAGGCGACAGTAATATTTCTTAAAAAATTCTAATTACCCTGGGCCTTCCGCTTCAGCAGGAAGTCAACGCTCTCGCGGAAAGTCACCACGTTCAGCAGGCGCATGGCGGCAATGTAGAGCGCGGCGGCAGTAGCTATGTGGATGGCCAGCCGCAGCCAGAGACTGTCCGTCCAGCTGGCGGCAAAGGCGGCCACCACCATCGATGCGGCGGCAACAGCAGCAAAGGGCAGCGTGTCGGCAGCGGCATGCAGCAGGCTGATGGGCGTGATGCGCCGCAGGGCCATGTGCCAGCAGACGGTGAACGCGACGAGGAACATGGAGTATGCCCACACCATAGCCTCGATGCCCAGCGATGCGAACGCGAGGGTGACGGCGGTGCCGACAACTATCTGCAGCGTGATGCAGACAAGGTTGATGCCGCTGCGCCCACGGCTGATGACGAAGTTCTGGTAGAGGATGTGCAGCGGCGCAAACGCTCCGCCGATGCACAGCACGCCCAGCAGCCCGGCGGCACGCTCCCAGTGGGGGCCGATGGTGAGCATTATAAACTCATGGGATATCAGCGAGAAGCCGAACATCAGCGGAAAGCTGACGAACGACGTGAAGCGGAGCATCTTCCTGAACACACGCTCCTGGCGGCCGGCCTCGCCGACGGCATTGGCAAGCACGGGCTGGGCTACCTGCGACATAGTGTTGGAAACAAAGGCCGACCCCATGGTGTTCCACTTGTTGGCCTGCCCCCAGAGGCCTACACTGCTGACGGGCAGCAGCTTGCCGAAGATAAAGGTCAGCAGGTGCTGGCTGAGAATGGTGAGCATGTTGGTAAGCAGCAGCTTCGACGAGAAGCGGAACATGCTGCGGATGGGGCGGAAGCTGACGGGCAGCGTGGGACACCAGCGCGTGAACCAGTAGCGCAGGGTGCTGCCAAGGGTGATGAACGACAGCTGCTGCCAGACAAGGCTCCAGTAGCCATATCCACCCAAGGCCAAAGCCACGCCCAGACAGCCAGAAAGGAACAGGGCTATGACGGAACTGACGGCCTGCTCGCGGTTGCGCAGCTCTATCCACAGCTTCGCACTCGGCACTATGCCTGCCGCCGACAGGGGAATGGCCAGAAAGGCCACACGCGACAGGTCGGTGAGCAGGGGCTGCCGGAAAAACTGTGCTATCAGGGGGGACGCGAAGAACAGCAGCACGTAGATGCTGCCGCCGACGAGCAGGTTGAACCATGCCACGGCATTATAGTCCTCACGGGTGGGAGTCTTCAGATTGGCCAGTGCCTGCGAGAAGCCTGCAGACTGCAGGCAGCCTGCAAGGGCGGTGAAGATGGTTATCAGGGCTACAAGGCCGTAGTCCTCGGTGGTGAGCAGGCGGCCAAGGAAAATACCGAACACAAGGTTCAGCAGCTGCGTGGCACCGCTGTTCAGCGCACCCCAGGCAATACCCTTGGCGGTCTTGTTCTTCAGATTTTCCATAGATACAACTGCAAAAGTACTGCTTTCAGCAGCAAGCGTAAAATTTTCAGCAAAAAAAAAACTTAAATTCTCGGCGATTATTAGTGGTGTTATATCTTTTTTCCATATATTTGCTGAGTAAAACTCAGCGAACCTAAAACAAAAGCAATGACTATACACAATTTTGCCGACGAGAACAGCGTCATCTCACAGTATATGTCGGAACTGCGCGACAAGAACTACCAGAAAAACCGCCTGCTGTTCCGCCACAACATCAAGCGCATTGCCGAGATGATGGCCTACGAACTCTCAAAGACGCTTGACTACAAGCCCAAGACCATCACTACACCGCTGGGAAGCACCGACATACTGCTGCCCACGGACAACATGCTCATTGCCACCGTGCTGAGAGCCGGACTGCCATTCCACGAGGGCTTCCTGAGCGTCTTCGACCGCGCAGACAACGCCTTCGTGTCGGCATACCGCATGTACACCAACCGCGAACACACTGAAGTAGGCGTACACACGGAATACATGGCCTCGCCGTCGGCAAAGGGAAAGACACTGGTAATCGTTGACCCTATGCTGGCCACCGGCGGCTCCATGGCGGCAAGCATAGAGGCGCTGACAAAGACCGGCAAGCCGCGCAAGATACACATCTGCTGCGTGATAGCAGCTCCCGAAGGGCTGGAAGTCGTCAAGCAGACCCTGCCCGACGATGCAACAATCTGGTGCGCAGCCATCGACCCGGGAATGAACGAACAGAAATACATCGTCCCAGGCTTCGGAGACTGCGGCGACTTATGCTATGGCGAAAAACTGTGAAGCCTTAGGACAACAATGTCAAACGAGAAAAATGAACCGTAAACTATGAACTCCAAGAAAACATACCTGCTGCCTTTCGTGCTGATAACCTCCTGCTTCGCGCTGTGGGGATTCGCAAACGACATCACCAACCCGATGGTAAAGGCATTCTCAAAGATTTTCCGCATGAGCGTCACCGACGGCACGCTCGTGCAAGTGGCTTTCTACGGCGGATACTTCGCAATGGCATTCCCGGCAGCAATGTTCATACGCAAATACTCCTACAAGGCCGGCGTGCTGATGGGACTGGGCCTCTACGCAACCGGCGCTCTGCTGTTCCTGCCGGCATCGTGGACAGGCATGTACTATCCGTTCCTGATAGCATATTTCATACTCACCTGCGGACTGTCGTTCCTGGAAACCAGCTGCAACCCCTACATCCTGTCGATGGGCGACGAGGAGTCGGCAACCAGGCGCCTGAACATGGCCCAGTGCTTCAACCCTATGGGTTCGCTCTGCGGCATGTATGTGGCCATGAACTTCATACAGGCACGGCTCAACCCTGCCAGTACTGAAGAGCGCGCGCTGCTGAGCGACAGCGAGTTCGAAGCCATGCGCCAGAGCGACCTCAGCGTGCTCATTACGCCATATCTGGCTATCGGGGCAGTCATCGCTGTGATGTTCCTCGTGATATGGCTGACAAAAATGCCAAACAATGCCGACCAGAACCACGACGTGCATCCGCTGACAACGCTGAAGCGCATCTTCAGCATCGACTACTATCGCGAGGGAGTGATTGCACAGTTCTTCTACGTGGGAGTGCAGATCATGTGCTGGACGTTCATCATCCAGTATGGCACACGCGTGCTTATGGGCGAGGGATTGAGCGAACAGGAAGCGGAGGTGATGTCGCAGAAGCTCAACATCATTGCCATGGTGGTGTTCGTCAGCAGCAGGTTCATCTGCACGTACTTTCTGAAATACATCAACGCAGGCGCACTGCTGGGACTGCTGGCCGTGGCCGGCAGCCTGCTCACCTGCGGAGTGATATTCATCGACGGCAGAATGGGACTCTACTGCCTCGTAGCCATTTCGGCATGCATGTCGCTGATGTTCCCGACCATCTACGGCATTGCACTGCGGGGACTGGGCGACGACGCTAAGTTCGGAGCCGCCGGACTGATAATGGCTATACTCGGCGGAAGCGTGCTGCCACCGCTGCAGGCGGCTATCATCGACAAGCAGGAGCTGTTCGGCATGCCGGCAGTCAACGTGTCCTTCGTGCTGCCGCTGCTGTGCTTCATGGTGATTATCGCCTACGGATGGCGGACGTACGTAAGGACTAAGTGAGAATTTATGCATCGGAATTGAGAATTGGGAATTGAAAATTGACATTTTAATTTTTATTTTAAAGGATATGAAAGACAACAAACTGATCTGCTCTGCCATCATCGCCGTTGGCATCATCTGTCTGGGATGGTTTATAAAGGCCGGCATCGACAACTTTGCCGGAAAAGACCGCAAGGTCGTCGTCAAGGGACTTGCCGAACAGGAAGTGGAGGCCGACAAGGTTACATGGCCCATAGTGTCGAAGGAAGTGGGCAACGACCTCCCCGAACTATACGTTCGCATTGGTGCCACTCAGAGAAAAATCAAGGGGTTCCTCATGAAGAACGGCATCAAGCAGGAAGAGCTGACCGAGAATGCTCCTCAGGTGGCTGACCTGCAGGCACGGGAGTACAGCGACAACAACAAGCCATACCGCTACATCGTTACGTCGGTCATCACCGTCACCAGCAGCCAGGTGAAAAAGGTTCGCGGCATTATTGCACGGCAGGGCGACCTACTGAAAGAGGGTGTTGCCATCGTCGACGGCGGTTACGAGAACCCTGTAAAGTACGAATACGTTTCCTTCAAGGAAATGAAGCCTAAGATGATGCAGGAGGCCATCGAGAATGCAGAGAAGACCGCCCAGCAGTTTGCCGAGAACAGCCACTCTAAGCTCGACAAGATTGTCAGTGCAGACCAGGGACAGTTCTCCATAGACGACCGCGACTCTAACACTCCTTATATAAAAAAGGTACGCGTAGTGTCGACTGTTGTCTACTCTTTGAAAGACTGAGGCCGTCAATGCCTTCGCGCACTGACTGCTCCGCAGCTTTTTCAAGCATTTTTTATTAACCAAAACATACTACTATGAAGAAAACTGTTACTCTTTATTCGGCCAAGAGAGCCATTACGCTCTTTGCCGTAATGCTGCTGGCCTTCATTTGCGTTAATGCCAACCCCGTGAGGCCGGGACAGTGGCTTACCATCACCACACAGGACGGCGTGACGCTGCGTGCCACTCCTGTAGGCGACGAACACGGACACTACCTGCTCGGCGAAGACGGCCAGGCCTACAACAAGGCACAGGGTGCTGACTATTACGTCGCCGTCGACGCTCAGCAAATCAACGAGTCTGCACAGGCACGCCGTGCCGCAGCCAATGCAAACCGTGCTGCACAGCGCCGCGTCGGTACCTTCCCAGTGGGGGGGGTAAAAGGTGCTAAGAAAAGCCTTGTCATACTGGTTAATTTCCAAGACCGCCAATTAGGTGCCGGCCACACACAGGCCCTCTACAACCGCATTTTCAACGAGAAAAACTTTTCCATGCAAGTCGGTGACGGCTACTACGACCGTTTCATCGGCTCTCTTTATGACTATTTCTATGCACAGAGCTACGGCCAGTTCGAGCTGACTTTCGACGTTGTCGGGCCTGTTACCGTGTCGCACAACTATGCTTACTACGGTGGTAACTACTCTGGCCTGTCGCACGAGCAGGGAGGCCGCGACATGCACTCAAGCGAGATGGCCTTGGAGGCTGTGCAGATGGCCGACGAGTTCGTCAACTTCCGCGACTACGACTGGGACGGCGACGGCAACGTAGAACAAGTATACATCATTTATGCCGGCTACGGCGAGTCTGACAACATGAACGACCCTGACGCCATCTGGCCCCACCAGGGATGGCTTCCGGAGACGCTGACAAGGGATGGCGTCAAGCTGAGCGTATACGCATGCAGCAATGAATTGCAATATGACAATTCCATTGCAGGCATCGGAACCATTGCACATGAATTCAGCCACTGTCTGGGACTCCCCGACTTTTATGACACTTCCTACGGCAATGGCGACGGCATGAACGCCAACTACGACTTGATGGACGGTGGCAGCAGCTTAGGCAAAGGCTACTGGCCTTGCGCATATACTGGCTACGAGCGCTGGATGTTCGGATGGAAAGAGCCTATAGAACTGACGGAGAGCGACGACAAGGACGTGACTGGCGTACAGCCCATCAGCAGCGGCGGAAATTTCTATGTGATGTACAACCCCGCAGACAAGAACCAGTACTTTATGATGGAAAACCGCAGCCGCACAGGATGGGATCTGGGACTGCCCTGCACCGGACTGATGATTTACCGCGTCCTGTACGACGAGACGGCATGGACCAGCAATCAGGTAAACGCCAATTCTGACCTTCAGCGCATGCTGGTAATGAATGCCGGCAACTACAAGGCTGGCTACGCTGACGGAGTGCTTTATCCCTTTGAGGGGAATGCATTTCTCGGCGACCCTGCCAACAATAGCTTCGGTCCCACCACACTCCCTGCCGCCGTGTTCCCCACTGACGGCTCTGCGGCAAAGAGATACAGCGGCGAAGTGAGCAACATCGTAAAGTCTGGCAATGAGATTTCGTTCCATTACAAGGGAACAAACGACCTGGCCGCTGCCTTTAAGCGCACAACGACTGTGGAAACAGGCAAAAGCTATCTGATAGTAGCTCCACTGAATGGAAAGCTGTGGGCTGCCAAAGCAATAGACGCAAGCAAATGGTATGATTATATTTATCCCATTGAGGTAGAGGATAACGATGGCATCATAAAGACAGAGGCTACAGACATCATTTACTCTCTGCAGAATGCCGGCAACGGCAATTTCTACCTTTTAGACAGCAACGGCCGCTACATCTACCAGACAAAGAAGAGCAGCGGCGCCTGGAACTTCAACTTCAACGTCAACACCTATGTCAGCGATGATGTTAAACCATTCAGCTTCGTGCTGCAGAGCGACGGGACCTTCAAGATTATGAACCCCGAAAGCCAGTGCTACTTCCAGTGTACATTATATGACAATGCGCCAGAATTCGGCATCTGGGATCAGGAGCGCAGCAACCGCTTCCTGCCTTATCTCTATGAAAAAGTGACAGGCTCGACAGGCATCAGAGCCACAACTGCCGTTCCTGCACAGCCTGCCAACGTCAGAAAAGCCATTGAGGGCGGCCGGCTAATCATCATTGGCATTGACGGCAAGAAATACACCATCGAGGGCGTTGAGGTCAAGTAGCCGAAAGCGGCAGCGTACGCCGGACATGGCGACGGCAACCTAAAACAAATTGCCCCAAGGATAGCTTCCGGGCTTGAGCGTCACTAACGTACCGTTGGTGGCGCTCATTTGTACAACGCCAGGCGCAACTTGCCGGGTTATGCTGAACTGTGTCCATCCCAGCAGCTGCAGGGTCGTCCATGCTGTGGCACCGCCCTCAATGACCAAATGGCCGGGGCGGTGAATGGAAATAAGTTCCTGCGCCTTGCGTGCCATCATTCCACGCAGATGGACAGCCGTCTCCTTGCCAGTGCGGTGAGTGTATGGAATGGAGAGTATCAGGCTATGATGTGCCGAATACTGCGCAGTGTCCCATACGGCAAGGTCGCTGCCACCGTCGTAGACTTCGCGTGGCATCGGAGCCACGGGAATGCCTAAGTCCAACTGCCGGCTCTGCGTGCTGCCGCAGAGAATGAGGGTTGATGGGTGTTGGGTGATGGGTGTTGGGTGATGGGTGTTGGGTGATGGGTGTTGGGTGATGGGTGTTGGGTGTTGGGTGATGTCACATAACACCTTAAACAAGTCGGCGGCACCGGCAAAAAGAGTGCTGCCGTCGTTGTAGGCATCAACTATCCGGCGGATGTCGTCCATGCTCTCTGCATCGGGCATGATGATGCCCTTTTCCTCTGCATCGGGGAAACGCTCTCTCAGTGCGGAAGTGCGCGCAGGGAACTCGGGGTCAAAGCTGAAGTCAGTCTCAGCAATGGGCTTTTCTGTCATCTGGTCCTCAGCATCTTTCACCTTAATATAATATATACCGCCGCGAATGATGCGTCCCTTCGACGGATTGGCAGGCAGATAGACTGCACGGCAATAGCCAGTACGTTCCATCAGCGCCGTAAGCTCTGCAACAACATGACCGCGCAGGGCGGAGTCGGTCTTCTTGAAAAGAAGTAACGACGGAGAGGGAGCGGCGGAAAGGGAAGACGGAGAGGCCGTGGTGGAAGACGAAGGGGTTATGGTGGAAGGCGGAGGAAGCAGGGAGGCTATGCGAAGGGTTTCCTCTGCAGCCTCTCCTTCGCTCATGGAGCGCGTGTCGGTAGCAATGACGGTGATGGCTCCGGCATCAACATTTGTGGCTGCAAAGCAGCCACATACTTGACCAGCAGAGGCACGGACTGAGCCGACAGAGGCACTGGCAGAGCCGGCACACTGCAGGCGCACCTGCAGGCCGCTGTCGAAGGCAATGCCTGCTATTTCGGCTGCCCCGGTAATGTCATCGGCAATGACTACGTGCGGTAGCAAATTTTTCACTTCTCACTATTCACTTTTCCCCTCCTGCATTCGCTTTGCCCTTCCTGTAGATAGCCATTCGCGTCGCATAGTCGATGCTCAGCGTCATGGCGGTGTCGCTGGCAATGCCCTTGCCGGCAACGTCGAAGGCAGTGCCGTGGTCTACAGAGACGCGGATGATGGGCAGTCCGAGCGTGATGTTGACACCTGATGCCGACTCCATCTTTCCAGTTTCCTTGTTCCAGTTGAATGCACATACCTTAAGTGGAATATGCCCCTGGTCGTGATACATAGCCACCACGCCGTCGAACTGGCCGCACTTGGCCTTTGCAAAAACGCTGTCGGGCGGCACCGGACCGTCGACGTTGAAGCCGCGGCTGCGCAGTTCCTCGATGGCAGGAATGATTTCCTCGGCCTCTTCCCATCCGAACATTCCGTTCTCGCTGCTGTGGGGATTGAGACCTGCCACTCCGATGTGCGGACGCTCGATGCCAAACTGGCGGCAGGCATCGTCGATGAGTTCCACGCACTCTATGACGCGGGCCTTCTTCACCAGGTCGCAGGCCTTGCGCAGAGGCACATGCGTGGAGACATGGATGACGCGGATGTTCTCATCGGCGAGCATCATGGCATACTTCTTGGTGTTAGTAAAGGTAGCATAGATTTCCGTATGTCCGTCGAAATGATGCCCGGCCAGGTTCAGCGCCTCCTTGTTCAGCGGAGCGGTGACGGTGCCGTCCACCTTGCCGGCCATAGCCAGCTCGATGGCTTTCCTGATGTACTGGAAGGCTGCATTGCCACACTGCGCCTGCACCTTGCCGAACTCGAAGGTGCTGGCATCGACGCACTGCATGTCAAGCACGTCGATGGTTCCATATTCAAACTTGGCATCGTCTACGCTCTGCACGGCATTCACCTGCATGTCCAGGCCCAGCAGGCTGACGGCCTGGCGCATTATCTCTGCGTCGCCGGTAACTATGGGGCGGCACTTCTGGTACGTTTCACTACGGTTGAGGGCGCGCACCGTAATCTCAGGGCCAATGCCTGCAGGGTCGCCCATGGTGATGGCTAATATTGGTTTCACCATAATTCTTTTAAGTAACTAATTTTCAATTCCCAGTTCTCAATTCTCCAATTCAGTAGAGGCTGTTATAAATGTCCGTAGCATCCTGCTCGGTCACTTCGCGCGGATTGTTCTTCAGCAGTCGCTGCACCTGCATGGCAGCCTTGGCCATGTGCGGCACTGCCGACTGTGGGATGCCAAGGGCAGTAAGCTTTGCCGGAATGCCCACGGCCGCAGCCAGCCGATAGATGAATTCCACGCCGCGCTGTGCCGTCTCGGTGTCGTCGCTGCCAGGCTCGCAGCCCAGTGCGATGGCCACCTCGGCATGCCGCTTGACGTTGGCAGGCATGTTGAACTTCATCACCGACGGCAGCAGTATAGCGTTCGACAGTCCATGGGGAATGTGGAACTCGCCGCCCAGCGGATAGCTCAGCGCATGCACGGCCGCCGTGTTCACCGGGCCGAGGCACATGCCGCCATACAGCGAGCCGAGGGCCAGAGCCTCGCGGGCCTCAACGTCCTGCCCGTTGCTGACGGCGCGCTCCAGATTGGCAGCTATCAGCCGTATGCCCTGCAGGGCATAGATGTCGACGGTGGGGTGTGCAAACTTGTTGGTGTAAGCCTCTATGCAGTGCGTCAGCGCGTCCATGCCCGTGTCGGCCGTCACCTTGGCAGGCACCGTCCACGTCAGCTTGGGGTCTACGTAGGCAGCGTCGGCAATAAGGAATGGCGACACGACGCCTTTCTTCAGCTGGTCGCGCTCGTCCAAGAGTATTGCGTTCGGGCTGACCTCACTGCCTGTTCCGGCCGTCGTCGGCAGGCAGGCCAGCCACAGTCCCTTCCTGCTGATGAAGCCCGTGCCGAAGCAGTCTTCCACCTGCAGGTCGCTGCCCACGAATGCTGCCACCAGCTTCGACAGGTCCAGCACGGAGCCTCCGCCGATGCCGGCCACGCTGTCGGCACCGAAGCGGCGCGCCTCGTCAAGGATTTTCTTGAAGTCGCCGACCGTCGGCTCCGCCTTCACGTCGCTGTATGCCGTCCACTGCACGCCGCCCCTCTGCAGCTGCTGCATGCAGTCGTCTATCAGCGGCAGTATCGGCGGTGCCGTAACAACGAAGAGCCTCTTCTTTCCCAGTTTCAGGAAGTCGTCAGTAAAAGTCTGGATGCAGCCAGTTCCGAAGACAATCTTCTGTGGCTGCTGTAGTGTGATTGGTTTCATAAGCTATAGTATTTCGTTTTTTTCGTTTGCCAATTATAATACAGCCGCGCAGGCTCTCTTGATGTCGAGGAGTCTGGCGACAAGAGTTTTTTTCTGCCTTGCCACAGACATGTTGTAACGAGACTGCATATTGATGAGCAGCTCTGGATTGATGCCAAGGGCAGCCTCAACCATCAGTGCAAAGTCTGTAGTCACAGCCCGCTTGCCATTCAAAATCTCATTCAGCTGAGTATAGGGAATAGACAGCAATTCAGAAAACTTCTTCTGAGAAATTCCCCTCGTCTCCAATTCCTCCTTCAGCACATCGCCCGGGTGCGTGGTCGTCCTGTTCATAATCATATTATTGATAGTGGTTCGTTATTTCAGTCACAGTGCAAATTGTAACTACAGGCTCATGCCCTTCCTGTCTGACTTTGAATTCCAAACGGTAATGGTAGTCAATCCTGATAGAGTAGAATCCATTGTCCAAAGCTTCAAAGTTCAGCGAATTAAACACAAACAGGTCTTCTATTCGTGTAGCAGCAATAAGCGTATCTATACGCCTCTGATATTTGGTGACGACAGGCTCTTGAAAACGATACTTCTTATTCGTGCATTTCCCGTCGTTATAGAGTTCTTCAAGATAGTCTTTGTCGTATTCTATTACCATACATTTTGAACTTCTGAGCAAAGGTAAGCAAATACTATTGAATTCACAAATTTAGTGAAGATTATTTTTGTAAATACGCCGTTTCTCCCAACGAACGGCTTAATAAAAAATTTATCTCTGCGAGATATTTTCGTAACATGCAGAGAAAAAAAATTATCTTCGTAAGATATTTTCGTAACTTACGAAGATAATTTTTTATCTCACAGAGATAATTTCAGGTCTTCACTTTCTGCTCTTACAAATTCATCATCCACGGTTGTTTTTCTTTTCTTCCAGATAGCCGTAGATGGTAAGCTCCTTGTCGGCCAGCGGAGTCTTGAACAGGAAGCTTGCCGCGTAGCCCACTACCAGCACGATGATGTGCGAATATACGCCAAGCATGTACTTGTGATGCGAGAAGTTCCATTCGCCCAGGTCGAGCAGCGTCTCCTTGACGCCAGTGCCGTGGATGTCAACCTTCGTCGACGTCAGCACTGCATAGGCTGTGAACAGCACTGCTGCTGCAATGCCGATATAAAGGCCCTGCTTGTTGGCCCTGCGGCTGAACAGGCCGAGCATGAATATGCCCACGATGCCCGCCGAGAAGATGGCATACAGCGAGAAGAGTGCGCCCAGCACGCCCTCGCCGCCCCACGATATGTATAGGCATGCCACGCCAATGGCGCCTGCACCGGCCACCACCACCATCCACTTGCCGAAGCGCAGCTGCTCGCGGTCGCCCGCATGTTTGCGGAAGCGAACGTAGTAGTCCTGCACGGCTATTGCCGACAGACAGTTCAGGTCGGCGTCGAGCGACGAGATGGCCGCAGCTGCCAATGCCGCAATGATCAGGCCGCGAATGCCAACAGGCAGCTCATGGGCGATAAAATAAGGAAACACCTCGTCGGCCTTCAGCTCCTCTGGCAGCAGCGGCGCACCCTGTGCGTGGTAGTAGGCAAACAGGGCTGTGCCGATGAACATGAACAGCGCCCAGATGGGTACCGACATCATTACTCCGATGTAGGCTGCCTTCTTGGCCTCGCGGTCGTTCTTGGCTGCCAGATAGCGCTGCACGATGGTCTGGTCGGTGCCGTATTTCTGCAGGGCGTAGAAGATGCCGTTAAGCACCATGACGAGGAACGTCAGCTGCGTCAGGTCCCAGTCGTAAGGCCCGAAGCTTATCTTGTCATATTGCGCAGCAATGGAAAAGAGTTCTGCCGGCCCGCCGCCGATGCCGAACATCAGTATCAGTATGCAGATGACGCCGCCGCCAATGAGCAGCGCTCCCTGCACCACGTCCATCCACACGATAGCCTCCATGCCGCCGAGCAAAGTCAGTATGATGATGGTGATGCCAAGCACGATGACTATGCTATAGATGTTGATGTCTAAGAACGTTGCCAGTGCCATGCTCACCAGGAAGAACACCGTGCCGGCCTTTGAGAAATGGCCGAGCGTGAACGCCAGCGACGAGTAGAGGCGTGCGAACAGCCCGAAGCGGCGCTCGAAGTATTCATACGTGGAGAGGCGTATCACCTTGCGGAACAGCGGCACGATGATGCCTATCAGCGCCACCAGCACGACAGGCACCATAAGCCCCTGCACCAGCAGTATCCAGTTGCCGGCGTATGCCGCACCGGGATAGGCCAGGAACGTTACGCTTGAGATGAGCGTTGCAAAAATGCTGATGCCTACGGCCCAGGCCGGAATCTTTCCGCCTCCGGCAAAGTAGGTCGACGTGTCTTTCTGCCTGTGTGCGAAGTAGACGCCCATGACTATGGCTGCCAGTATCGACACAAGTACGATGGTATAGTCAATCCAGTGCATTATTCCTTATTTCATATTTTTTATCTTCAGCAGAATTTCGGATTCTTCTGCGTCTGAAAGGCGACAAAGCGGCATGAGCATCCATGGCTCGCAGAGGTCCTTCGTCTGCATCATCACCTTCAGGGCGGTGAGGCTCTGGCCCAGCGTGCGGTCCTTCTGGTATATCTTGGCAATCTCGTTGGTCTCATCCTGCAGGCGGTTAGCCTCATCCATGTTGCCGGCAACGGCAGCGTCGAAGAGCTGGCTGAACATTTCCGGCACGTAGTTGCCCGTTGAAGGCACTATGCCGTTGCCGCCCAGTTCCAACGAGTGTGCCGACTGTGCTGCCCATCCGCAGAAGTATGCGAAGTCGTCGCGCCCCTTGGCAATCTCCACACACTGAGCCATGCGCTCCAGGTCGCGCTCCGAGTCCTTCAGTCCCACGATGTTAGGATGCTCTGCCAGACGGCGGATGACGTCGACGGGTATCGACATGTGCGTCGTTGCCAGAATGTTGTAGAGCATCAGCGGCCCTGTGATGCAGTCGGCCAGCGTCTTGTAGTACTCGTACATCTGCTCCTCCGTCAGCGCGTAGTACGTCGGCAGAGTGGCCACGATGACATCTGCACCCAGGGCAGTATACACCTCTGCCTGCCGCACCTGTTCGCTGAAGCAGTTGCCCGTCAGACCGGCGTAAATCAGCTGTTGGGTGGTGGGTGATTCCATGTAGGCATTACGTGCCTTTACTGCCGTCTCCACCATTAGCTGTCCGTCGGTCTGGCTGACGGAGTTGCCTTCGCCAGTAGTACCCATGAGAAGCGGCGAGACGCCTGCTGCGGCGAAGAAAGTCACAATACGCTCTACGGCAGCCACATCGAGCTGGCCGCCTTGGGTGACGGGGGTTACCATCGGCACCACCACGCCACGATACTTACTGTTGTTCATAAGCCTGTCCGGAAAGTGATTAGTCTTCTGGAGAGAAGTCGTCTTTGCCTACGCCGCACACCGGGCATACCCAGTCTTCTGGAATATCCTCAAAAGCCGTCCCCGGCTGAATGCCGCTGTCTGGGTCGCCTACTGCTGGGTCGTAAACATAGCCGCAAGTCTCGCAAATGTACTTTTTCATAGTCTTCTTGGTTTTTAGTTGTTAATAGTTTATTCTTTCAGTGTCGTTCCAAATTCAGTCAGCCTTGTTCAGAACACTGTCTATTTTGTCGATAATCGTCTGCGGAGCGATGCCCGTCAGACAGGCATAGTCTCTGCGCAGGCAGGGCTTCTGTCCGAAGGCACTGCATGGCCTGCAGCTGAGGTCTGTCTGCACGGCGTTCTCCGCTTTCTGCTGCCAGCCCATGAAGCCTGCAAAGGGATGGGTGGCTCCCCACACGCTGACCACTGGAGTGCCTACGAGCGATGCCAGATGCATGTTTGCGGAGTCCATGGACATCATGACGTCCAGATGGCTCATAAGGATAAGCTCCTCGCGCAGGGTCTCAGTATGGTTTGCCACGAACACGCACTGCCCATACTGCTGGCAAAGCTCGGCGAAGAGTTCTTCCTCCTGCTGTCCGCGACCGAAAAGGAACAGTCTGGCTTCCGGATACTTCTCCACCAGTCCTGCAACGACCTGCCGTGTCTGTTCCGTCGGATATGTCTTGCCCTTATGTGCGGCAAAGGGAGCAAGGCCGATGGCGGGTGATGGGGTAGCGAGCAGAGCCTGCAGGCTGTCGCTAAGAAGTGTTATGTCGCCTCCGCCTTCAGGGAAGATGCTGGTGAATTCGACGTCTACCGGATAGCCCAGCCGTGCGAAGACGTCGGCATAGTTCTGGAATGCCGTAGGCTGCTGCACCAGCACCTTTTTGTCTGGTGATGTCAGCTGGCGGCGCCCTTTCCTGTGCTTGTCGATGTGTGCTATGCGGTAGTGCCCCATGTGAAAGCGTAGGCGCAGGTATTCCGAGCGCAGCACGTTGTGCAGGTCGGCAATGGCCGTAAACTGCTTTGCTGCAAGGCGCCTGTAGAGCGCGTTCAGCCCCTTGATGCCATGGTATTCGTGCTTTAGGTCGGCCTCCATGAAGCCCACGCTGGGTGCCAGCCCTTCGAACAATGTCCGTGCGAAGGCCCTGCTGAGTACCGTAATCCTTACATCCGGATATTTGCGTGCCACCGACAGCACCACAGGCACAGTCATGGCAACGTCGCCCATTGCCGAAAAGCGGATAACAAGAATGTGTTCTTTTTTCATGGCTTAGCTGGCGAGCTATGCGTCGCAGCTGGTGCTGCTAAGCTTTGTTATAGAGTATTGGATTGGTAGACGGGTCGTTGTACATCTTCATCTGGCGGTAGACTTTCATATAGATGCGTCCTGCCTCGATGTCCTCAAGCAGCTGGTCGATGGCTTTCGACAGGTCTTCCTGCTGTTCCATCAGCACGCTGAGCTTGCCGCGGCAGCGCGCAATGTGGCCGGCATCGGCATCGCTGCGCTCCGTCTGCTCCTTCATGTGCCATATCTTCAGGGCCAGAATGCTGAGCCTGTCGACGGCCCACGCCGGGCTTTCCGTGTTCAGACGGGCCTCCGGCAGCACCTTGACAGCGCTGTACTGCGTGCGGAAGAATGTGTCTATGTCTTCCACCAGGTCGGTGCGTTCCTGGTTGGAGCGGTCAATGCGCCGCTTGATGCCCAGCGCCTCTACAGGGTCGATGTGCGGGTCGCGGATGATGTCCTCCAGATGCCACTGCACGGTGTCTATCCAGCACTTCAGGTAGAGCTTGTAGTCGATGGTGTCGCGGTCGTAGGGGTTGCTGATAACGGTATCTACATTGTCCTTCAGGTGATAGTCGCGTATCACCTGCTCAAAAATTCTGTTTGCTTTCTGTGTGAATGACATAGCCTAAAAAGAATGTTTCTTTGGCAAAAGTACGAAAAAAAGGTTGCTGGGCAAAGAAAATTTATTCTTTTTTCTCGCTGTCGGTAAATAATTAAATAATTTTGCGTACATTTGCCACATAATTTATTGCAGATGGATGAAGATTTCGACATTAGAGGCCAGCAGCTGACAGCTTCCGAGAAGGATTTCGAGAATGCGCTGCGACCTCTGACATTCCATGACTTCAGCGGCCAGCAGCAGGTGGTGGAAAACCTGGAAGTGTTCGTTGAAGCCGCCAAATACCGCGGAGAGCCGCTGGACCATGTGCTGCTGCACGGGCCCCCGGGACTTGGCAAGACCACCCTTTCAAACATTATTGCCAACGAGCTTGGCGTAGGCTTCAAGATTACGTCGGGTCCCGTGCTTGACAAGCCCGGCGACCTGGCCGGCATACTTACTTCGCTGGAAAAGAACGACGTCCTGTTCATCGACGAGATACACCGCCTGTCGCCGATAGTAGAGGAATATCTCTATTCAGCCATGGAAGACTACCGGATAGACATCGTAATCGACAAAGGCCCTTCCGCACGGACGATACAGATAGACCTGAACCCGTTCACTCTGGTAGGCGCAACAACGCGCAGCGGACTGCTGACGGCCCCTCTGCGCGCACGCTTCGGCATCAACATGCACCTGCAGTACTACGAGCCGGAAACTCTGCAGGCCATCATCGAGAGGTCGGCCATGCTGCTGCGCGTACCCATCACCACCGATGCCGCCGGCGAGATAGCACGCCGCTCGCGAGGCACGCCACGTATTGCCAACGCCCTGCTGCGCCGCGTGCGCGACTTTGCACAGGTGAAAGGCTCCGGGCGCATAGACTCGCGGATTACGCAAGTGGCGCTGACAGCACTTAACATCGACCAGTATGGCCTCGACGAGATTGACAACCGCATACTGCTGACCATCATCGACAAGTTCCGAGGCGGCCCTGTGGGCATCACCACCATTGCCACCGCCATCGGCGAGGATGCAGGCACCGTGGAAGACGTCTACGAGCCGTTCCTCATCATGGAAGGCTTCATAAAACGCACCCCCAGGGGGCGCATGGCGACGGAGCTGGCCTACAAGCACTTCGGCCGCAACCCCTACAGCGGCAACATAATGCAGAACGACCTCTTCGGCTAACCTGTCACAGAACAAGCAAAGAGCATGGAACATAACGCACAAACATCAGACAGACAGCTGCGCACAGGAGTTTTCCTCGGCAGTTTCAATCCATTCACCACAGGCCACGACTCGATAGTGCGCCGCGCACTGCCGCTGTTCGACAGGCTCGTCATCGGCGTGGTGGGCGACCAGGTCAACAAGCCCGGCATGCCGTCGGCCGACGAGCGCATGGCTGCCATCAGCAGGCTGTACGCCCAGGAGCCGCGCATCAGCGTAAAGCCCTACCACGGACTGGCCGTCGACTTTGCGCGTCAGCAGGGTGCGGCCTTCATCGTCAAGGGCATACGCAGCGTAAAGGACTTTGAGTACGAGCGCGAGCAGGCCGACATCAACCGTCTGATAGGCGGCGTGGAGACTATACTGCTCTACTCCGAGCCGCAGCTGAGCAGCGTCAGCAGCAGTCTGGTGCGCGAACTGCTGCATTTCGGTGCCGACGTCAGCCTGTTTCTGCCTGACAGGGAGGATACAGCGAAAAGTGAAAAGTAAAAGATCCAGCAATTCAATATGATTACATACAATGCCGAGGGAGTGAGATTTCCCAACATCAAGCGCCGTGAGACCACTGCCTGGATACGCCGCGTGGCCGCCACTTACGGAAAAAAGGTCGGCGAGGTGGGCTACCTGTTCTGCAACGACGAACACATTCTTAGCGTCAACCGCGAATATCTGCAACACGACTACTACACGGACATCATCACCTTCGACTACTGCGAAGGCGACACGCTGAACGGCGACCTCGTGATTTCATTAGACACCGTGCGCTCCAATGCAGAACTCTTCGGCAAGCAGTACGACGAAGAACTGCACCGCGTAATCATTCACGGCATCCTGCACCTTTGCGGCATCAACGACAAAGGCCCTGGCGAAAGGGAACAGATGGAGGCTGCCGAGAATGCTGCCCTTGCAATGCTATGACTCCTCTGCGGCTGGTTTCATGAGCAGGTGCAGCTGAAAGAGTGCCGGCAGCAGCACCATCAGCGAGAAGCCTACGGCCAGCAGCACGTGCTGAGGACCACCGCTGAAAATGTCGGTGAGCTTCAAGTCGGCAGCATTGGGATACACATTATATAATATATAGGCAATGGAATTGTTTGCCCAGTGGAATGCCACCGCAGGCAGTATGGAGCCTGTGCGCCAGTACATCCACCCCAGCAGCAGGCCCACGAGGAAAGCGTGAGGCATCTGCGCCGGATTGACATGCACGAGGGCAAACAGCACTGCACTGACCACTATCGGCACCAGCGGCGACCGACTGCTGGCAGCTGGCGACAGCGAGCCGCCGGCATGAAGCTGCGAGCGCAGGACAGCACCGCGGAACACTATCTCTTCTGCCACCGGAGCCAGCAGGCCAACGGCCAGATAGCCCCAGCGGTTGCGCAAAATCATGTCGAACTGCTGCTCGGCAATGTTTGGCAATTCGGGCATCATCTCCTGCAGCCACGCAGAGGGTATGACGGCGCCGACAGCAGCCACCACACTCCACAGCAGCACCGACCACTGGCGCGAGCGCAGCCAACGCGGCGACACCTCGGCCCAGCGGGCAGCAAGGAAAACAACTATCGACAGCAGGCTGACCACCGATGACGAGGTGACAAGCAAGGCCACCGTCTGGTCGGAAGAACCGCTGACAAGGCGCCACAGCTGCTGGACGGCCGTGGCTCCGATGATTTGTATGGCCACAAAGGCCAGCAGGCTGGCAAAGGCCGCAAGAATGAATTTGTATGACTGCTTCACGGGAATAAATGTTAAGTTATAAAAATCAGAGACTATAAGTAGCCAGCCGCTGCCTTCATGACTGCATGCCGAACAGCAGCCTTACGGCCTTTGCATCCTCATGCAGCTGAGCCTGAAGGGCTTCGGCCGACGGAAACTGACGCTCGCCGCGCAGCCGTGAAATGAACGACACGCGCAGCTGACGGTCGTAGAGGTCGCCGGTGAGCTGGAAAATGTGTGCCTCAAGGGTCTGGCTGGTGCCGGAGAACGTCGGGCGGCAGCCAATGTTCATCATGGCTGGCCACTCGGCAGCGTCGGGCAGCAGACGTACAGTGACGGCATACACGCCGGCAGCAGGAATGAGCTGGCTGCCGTCGTCGGGACTGACATTGGCTGTGGGAAATCCCAGTCCCGTGCCAATATGCTGGCCGTGAACGACATGGCCGGTAATAGAATACGGGTGCCCCAGGCAACTGCCAGCACCGGCGACATCGCCTCCGACAAGCAGGTCACGGATGAGCGATGAGCTGACGGCCGTTTGGCCGTCATCATCGGCAGGAAGCGGAGGCAGCTGCCGGACGTCGATGCCAAGTTCACGGCCATAGCGGACATAGTCGTCGAAGCCTTCTTCGCGGTTGTGGCCAAAGCGGTTGTCATAGCCCGTCAGCAGAACCCTGACGCCAAGCCTGTCGCGCAACTGCTGCTCCATGAACTCGCGGGCCGTGAGACGGCGCATCTGGTCGGTAAACGCCAGCACCTCTACGCGGTCTATGCCCATGGCCTTCAGCGCCTCACACTTGTCGGCAAGGGGAGTGAGTGTCTGCTTGTGGTGTATGGAATGGTCGAAGGTGATTATCATCGACCCGAGGCCAAGCTCACGGGCACAGCCGGCAACCTGGCCGACCACAAACTGGTGTCCGCGATGCACGCCGTCGAACATTCCTATCGTTGCTACATATCCTTCACGGTTGTTCATAAGCTATCTGATGCACAACTTCTTTGCAAAACGGTAAAGCTCGCCGACGAACAGCACGGGCGACGTGCCGACGATTATCAGCATCCATGTGTGCCACGACAGCGGCACCGTGCGGAACATGCGTCCGCCAAAGGTGACTATCAGCCACTGTCCGGCAATTATCAGGGCCAGCACAAGCAGGAAACTCCTGCATGCCCACAGGCGGCGGAAGGCTGAGTGACAGGACCCCAGCTGACGGGCATTGAACATGTTCCACCACTGCAGCATGACGAAGATGGTGAAAAACACCGTCAGCTCCCAGGTGTCTACTCCGGCCACCTTTTCGAAATACCACAACAGCGCAAACATGGCCGCTGCAAACAGCACTCCGCACAGCAGAATGCCGCGGCCCATGCCGGCGGTGATGATGAAGGCACGGCTGCTGCGCGGCTGCTCGCCCATCACCTCGCGCGACGGCGGCAGGGAGGCCAGAGCCATGGCGGCGAAGGTGTCCATGATGAGGTTCACCCACAGTATCTGGGTAATGGTCAGCGGCATCTCTGTGCCTATCAGCGAGCCTGACAGCACCAGCAGCAGGGCGGCCACGTTGACCGTCAACTGGAAGAAGATGAAGCGCTGGATGTTCTTGTATAATGAGCGGCCCCACATGACGGCATTGACAATGCTGCGGAAAGAGTCGTCGATGAGGGTTATGTCGCTGGCTTCCTTGGCAACGCTGGTGCCACTGCCCAGCGAGAGTCCCACATGGGCGCGGTTAAGAGCTGGAGCGTCGTTGGTGCCGTCGCCGGTGACGGCCACCACTTCGCCACGCTGCTGCAAGAGTGACACAAGACGCTGCTTGTCGGTGGGGCGCGCGCGGCTCATAACCCTCAGGGTGCCAACCATCTGCAAGGCCTGCGCGTCGTCCATGGCAGCAAATTCAGGGCCTGTAATAGTGGATATGCCGTCCCGTGGCGAGGAGCCGCCATCGGCCTGCGAGGTGTCTATAATGCCTGCATGGCGCGCTATTTCTACGGCCGTGGCCTCCGTGTCACCGGTAACCACCTTGATGTCGATGCCTGCCTGGCGGCACTGGCTGACAGCTGACGGAACGTCGGAGCGCAACGGGTCGCTGATGGCAACGTCGGCAGTGCGGCGAAGGGCTGGCAGCTCGGCAGGTATAGAACATGTCAACGCATCCACGCCGGCAGAGGCCAGCTCCAGCGTACGCATGCCCTTACGCTGGCGCTCGCCGAGCCACTCTTGTACACCAGCAAGCTCGCCGGCGGACATGCCGCAAAGGGACATGACTATCTCTGGAGCGCCCTTGACGAACAGCTGACGACGGCCGTCTCTTTCGACAAGGGTTGCCATATACTTACGCTCGGTGCTGAAAGGCAGGCGGTCTAACACGTGATAGCCGCTGCGCAGTAGCCGATAGTCGGTGCCGGCATTGGCCATCCAACGCAAAAGGGCCACCTCCGTGGGATTGCCGATGCCGCTGCCGTCGGCACTAAGCTCGGCAGTGGTGTTCAAGGCTATCTCGGCGAAAAGCTCTCCCCCGTCGCTGCCGGACAGTGCATTGACGTCGCTGACCATCATGCGATTCTCGGTAAGCGTGCCGGTCTTGTCGGTGCAAATCACCGTCACGGCGCCGATGGTTTCAGAAGCCTGCAGCTTCCGCACAAGATTGTTCGACTTCAGCATGCGGCGCATGTTCAGCGCAAGCGCCAGCGTGACAGCCATCGGCAGGCCCTCGGGGACGGCCATCACAATCAGCGTGACGGCCATCATGAAATACTTCAGCACCACAGCACCCATGGACATATAGTCCGACGTGTGCCACAGGGGATTGGTAAGCATGTCGTGGATGGTGAATGCCAGAAAACTGACTATGGCTACCGCACTGCCGGCCTTGCTGATAAGCCGCGCGAGGCGGTCTAACTGGATGTTCAAAGGGGTCTTGACACCGGTAATGTCGGTGGCCTGACGGGCCACCTTGCCGATTTCCGTGGCGTCGCCGACGGCTGTCACCAGGAAATGGCCGCTGCCGCCGACAACCATCGACGAGCGCAAAAGCATGTCGGCAGGATAGGTGGCGCCAGCGTCATCGGTGCCAATGCCTTTCTCGGCCATCTGCTCGCCAGTGAGGGATGACTCGTCGACCTGCAAGCCGTCGGCAGTGACAAGACGGCCGTCGGCAGGCACTTCGTCACCGGTCTCGACAATCACAAGGTCGCCAACGACAACGTCACGGCGCGCTATCTCGACGACGCTGCCGTCGCGGACTACCTTGACGGGCTGCTCCTCGTCGGCCTGCATAAGAACGTCGAACTTGCGCGCTGCGTCGCGCTCGAAATAAAAACCTACCGTGGTGGCCAGGAAGACGGCAAGCAGAATGCCTATGGTCTCTATGTATTCGCCTGTGAAGAATGACAGGCAGAGCGACACTAAGGAGGCTATCAGAAGGATGGTCACCATAGGGTCGTTGTACTTCTCCAAATACTGACGCCAAACTGACTGTCTGCGTGGCGGTGTAAGCACGTTCTCACCATGCTCACGGCGGCTGGCAGCTGCTTCGGCAGTCGTTAATCCGTTTGTTTTCACGTGGGCAAAGGTACAAAATTGACTGAGTAAACACATATTTTATTTAACAATACTTTCTATTTTTTGTATAAATAGCCTATTTTATAACAAAAACACTTGTAGGATTAACAATTTTATAGTAATTTTGTACCCTAAAACTGTTATTAATACCTAATTACAAGTATTTTCAAGTTCAAAAATTATTAATAATTTAAATTCAACTTATGTGGTTAATTAATTCATCTATCGGTCGAAAGGTTGTAATGTCCGTTACAGGTCTGGCGCTGATTTTGTTCCTGACGTTCCACTGCGCCATGAACGTTGTCGCCCTGTTTTCCGGTGAGGCTTACAACATGATTTGCGAACTGCTGGGTGCCAACTGGTATGCCGTTGTGGCTACTATAGGTCTGGCTGCGCTGGCACTGATTCACATTGTCTTCGCCTTCATACTGACGGCTCAGAACCGTAAGGCGCGCGGCGACAATCGCTACGAGGTGGCTACCACTGTCAACGGTGGAAGCACTGCTGAAGCATGGGCATCTGGCAACATGCTCGTGCTGGGACTCATCATTCTCGTCGGACTGCTGCTGCACTTGTATCACTTCTGGAGCAAGATGATGCTCGCAGAAATTATTGGCACCACGGCCGGACACCTGCCCACCGACGGCTTTGCATTCATCATCGACACCTTCGGCGACCCTGTCAACGTGGTTCTCTACGTCATCTGGATCTGCGCCATTTGGTTCCACCTGGCTCACGGCTTCTGGTCGGCAATGCACACACTGGGACTCAGCGGCAAGATTTGGCAGAAGCGCATGCAGTGCATCGGACTCATCTACGTGTCGCTGCTAATGCTGGGCTTCCTCGTTGTCGTGCTGGCTTTCGCCTTCAAGTGCGCTCCCAGCCTCTACTGCTATGCAGGTAGCTGCTGCTAATTATGCATCATGAATTAAGAATTAAGCATTAAATAAGATTATGGCTAAAGTATTAGATTCAAAGATTCCTGCAGGCGCAGTGCCTGAGAAATGGAAGGAATATAAGGCTCATCAGCGTCTGGTAAACCCGAAGAACAAGCTGAAGCTCGACGTCATCGTCGTAGGAACGGGTCTGGCCGGCGCATCGGCTGCCGCTTCGCTCGGCGAGATGGGCTTCAACGTTATTAACCTGTGCATTCAGGACTCGCCACGCCGCGCCCACTCTATCGCTGCACAGGGTGGTATCAATGCCGCCAAGTGCTACCAGAACGACGGTGACTCTGTCTACCGTCTGTTCTACGACACCGTGAAGGGTGGTGACTATCGTGCCCGTGAGGCTAACGTCTATCGTCTTGCTGAAGTCTCGAACAACATCATCGACCAGTGCGTTGCTCAGGGCGTTCCCTTTGCCCGTGAATACGGTGGCATGCTGGCCAACCGCTCATTCGGTGGCGCTCAGGTAAGCCGCACATTCTACGCAAAGGGCCAGACGGGCCAGCAGCTGCTGCTCGGTGCCTACTCTTCGCTCTCTTGTCAGGTGAAGGCTGGTAAGGTGAAACTCTACACTCGTTACGAGATGGAGGACGTGGTAATCGTCAACGGCCGCGCACGTGGCATCATCGCCAAGAACCTTGTGACAGGCCAGCTGGAGCGTTTCTCGGCTAATGCTGTCGTCATCGCTACTGGCGGTTATGGTAACACCTACTTCCTGTCTACTAACGCCATGGGATGCAACTGCACCGCTGCCGTTCAGTGCTATCGCAAGGGTGCCTACTTTGCTAATCCTTCTTACGTTCAGATTCACCCCACCTGTATCCCCGTTCATGGCGACAAGCAGTCTAAGCTGACGCTGATGTCGGAGTCGCTGCGTAACGACGGCCGCATCTGGGTTCCCAAGAAGATTGAGGACGCCAAGGCTCTGCAGCAGGGAACGAAGCAGGGATGGGAAATTCCTGAGGAAGACCGCGACTACTATCTGGAGCGCCGCTATCCGGCATTCGGCAACCTCGTTCCGCGTGACGTGGCTTCACGTGCCGCCAAGGAGCGTTGCGACAAGGGCTTCGGCGTGAACAATACAGGTCTGGCTGTATTCCTTGACTTCTCGGAGTCTATCAACCGCCTGGGCATCGACGTCATCATGCAGCGCTACGGCAACCTCTTTGAGATGTACGAGGAGATTACCGACGTGTTCCCCGGCGACGTTGCCAACGAAATCAACGGTGTGAAATACTACAAGCCCATGATGATTTATCCAGCCATACACTATACGATGGGCGGCATCTGGGTTGACTACGAGCTGCAGACCACTATCCCCGGCCTGTTCGCTATCGGTGAGTGTAACTTCTCTGACCACGGTGCTAACCGTCTGGGTGCCTCAGCTCTGATGCAGGGTCTGGCCGACGGTTACTTCGTACTGCCTTACACCATCCAGAACTATCTTGCCGACCAGGCCGTCTGGCCGAAGGTCAGCACCGATCTGCCCGAATTCGCTGAGGCAGAGAAGAAGGTGGATGCAGAACTCGACCGTCTGCTGAACATCAAGGGTAAGCGCAGTGTTGACTCTATCCACAAGGAACTCGGCCACATCATGTGGGAGTACGTTGGCATGGGCCGCACTGCTGAGGGCCTGAAGACTGGCTTGAAGAAAATGCACGAACTGGAGAAGGAATTCGACACCAACCTGTTCGTTCCCGGCACGAAGGAGGGTCTGAACGTCGAACTCGACAAGGCCATCCACCTGCGCGACTTCTTCACCATGGGCCAGCTGGTTGCTTTCGATGCGCTCTCTCGTAACGAGTCCTGCGGCGGTCACTTCCGCGAGGAATACCAGACCGAGGAAGGCGAAGCAAAGCGCGACGACGAGAACTACTTCTACGTAGGCTGCTGGGAGTACAAAGGTAAGGGCAACGAACCCGAACTCATCAAGGAGCCTCTCGAATATGAAGCAATTAAAGTACAAACCCGTAATTATAAGAATTAACGACTATGGCTAAGAATATAAGTTTCACTATTAAATTTTGGCGTCAGAATGGTCCGAAAGATGTGGGTCACTTCGATACTCACGAAATGCACGACATTCCCGATGACACCTCTTTCCTGGAGATGCTTGACATCCTGAACGAGGAACTCATCAACGAGGGCAAGGAGCCCTTCGTGTTCGACCACGACTGCCGCGAGGGCATCTGCGGCATGTGTTCACTCTACATCAACGGCACGCCTCACGGCAAGACAGAGCGCGGCGCAACCACCTGTCAGCTCTACATGCGCCGCTTCAACGACGGCGACGTCATCACCGTCGAGCCTTGGCGCTCTGCAGCCTTCCCTGTAATCAAGGACTGCATGGTAGACCGCAACGCCTTCGACAAAATCATCCAGGCTGGCGGCTATACAACCATCCGCACCGGTCAGGCTCAGGACGCCAACGCCATTCTCATCCCCAAGGAGGATGCCGACGAGGCTATGGACTGCGCATCGTGCATCGGCTGTGGCGCCTGCGTCGCTGCTTGTAAGAATGGCTCTGCCATGCTCTTCGTATCGTCGAAGGTGTCTCAGCTCGCCCTGCTTCCACAGGGTCGCGTAGAGGCAGCACGT
>CAJOHJ010000004.1:49892-451112 GCA_905234265.1 uncultured Prevotella sp.
ACTCGGCTTTGGCAACTGCACCAACACCCGCGCCTGCGAGGCTGTCTGCCCGAAGAACGAGACCATCGCCAACATCGCCCGCCTCAACCGCGAGATGATTAAGGCAAAGCTGGCTGACTAAAGATGTTGACTTTAGTCAAGGCTTTTAAGCTGACAATATTAATAAGGTAGAACCTAACAAAGTGTCAAGCACTTTGTGTCATCAAGGGGAGGCTTATGGCCTCCCTTTTTTGATTGGCGTTTCAAAGATTTTGCTTGATTCTTTTGATGCAAACACAGCTGCAATTATAATGGCATGGCAGTGTAATCCTGTTTTGCAAAAGCCTTGCAGGCTGTATGTTACAGAAGACATGCCAGAAAATGCGGGCAACAGCCTGTATAATAGGCTAACACGGAAACAGGTCTCACCCGACGCACCTCCCATCCCTTACCAGCCACCTCTTGCTTTTCACCATTCACTTCTGAAATAACATGCAGCGATAATTCCGTAACTCATTGAGATAATTCTGTAAGTCATTGAGATAAGTTATTCAACATACGTGGGTGTTGGCTTGGGTGAGACTGGCATTGCTTGCAACATGTTGGAAAACAGTGGAATATGTTTTGGGTGAGACCAGTCCCTAATCCACAGACGCTTCAGGGATATTGCATTGAAAACACCAAACAACTCATGCTGTTATAGTATTCCTTATCCGAACTGGGATACTACTTCATGACAAGCTGCCTATTAAGGTCGAAATCGTTTTTTCGAAATTTTATTCGTTTTTTTCAGAAACTATTTGTATATTTGCCGACATATAGATTAATACAGATGTCACACTCTTAAGAAAGCCTAAAACTATGACACAACTATTAAAAAAATTGGTTCTGGCATGCCTGCTGTCCTTCCTGGCCATCTGCGCAGAAGCCCACGACTGCGAGGTGGACGGCATCTTCTACAATCTCAACAAGTCTGACAAGACGGCCACCGTCACTTATTTTGGCGACGACAACAGCAGTGCCAAATACCAGGGCGACATCCGTATTCCGGAGACCATCTCACTCGACGGTGTCACTTACACAGTAAATGCTATTGGCAGCTATGCCTTCAACAACTGCAAAGACATTACCAGAATTCACATTCCCGTCACGGTTACGGCCATCGGCAAGCAGGCGTTCTATGGCTGCACGGGCATCAAGGAAGTCTCTGTGACTGACATCGAAAAATATCCCTACATAAAGTTTGAGGATGAGTACAGCAATCCCGACCGCTTTACGAATGGCGAAATTGTTGAAATCGTAAAAACGGATGTCAAATTTTCGGCACCTGTCATCACGAAAGAACCAGTAGTCCAGGACACTCCTGCGCCTAAGCCGAAAGAAGACATGGGAGAAGTCTATTTCAATGGTACCAAGTTTGGACTGTTTTACTATTTCGACGACGCAGACCCTGCCGTGCAGCAGTATGCCGCAAGGCTGCTATTCGGTGAAGACTTCGCCAGCCTTGACGATGCCGTCGCCGGCATGAAAAAACTGTGGAAGAAGAGCAGTGTCGAAAGCCGCGACGCAGGATTTATAAGCATGTTTCTTTCACAAACGTACAGATTTGGAGACGCATCGGACAATGGCTTTGCCAGCTATAGAGTCAGAGCCACGCTGAAAGGCAAGGCCAACATCGTTGGGCTGCCACAGACTGCAGACGGCAGGAAGCTGAAGGCGCAGTATTTCCGCCTGTCGAATGGCATCGACCGCACCTTTATCTACGACATGGGCAAGAAGCAGGTGCTGGGAATGGACGACATCTTCCAGCCTGCAGTGGCGCAGAAGCTGAAGTCAATGTTCGGCACCGAAGCCAATCTCTATGCCGAGGACCGCTGCCTGAGAATCAAAGCGAAGGCTGGCGAGGGCTTTTTCATTTTCAGCCCGACCACAGAGAAAAACTTCAGCGACCACTTCAAGCAGCTTGTCGGCTGGGGCAATTTCAACTATGACACTCCTGAATATGTCGGTGGGAAAAGTAGTTTGTACTGGTATCTGACAGATTCCAAGATTGCCAGGATAGAAGCAGATGAAGCTTTCGACCCGGTGGATGTGACGCTGACCGTTCATGAGGACGGACACATCAGCGACATAAAGGTATCCGGAGCCACAGTCTATTGTACTGAGGAACAGCTGCTGGAGATTTGCAGCAAGATGCCCAAGTGGAAGCCGGCCTACGAGAACGGCAAGCCCATCACCAAAGAGGCCCACTTCGTCGTTAAGGCGCCAAGATGGATTGGCGAGCCGGAGGTGCCGGCAGAGTTTCCTAATGGAGGAACCACTGCTCTTATGAAATTCATAGGCGATAACTTGAAATACCCTAAAACGGCAGAAGAAGCTGGCATTCAAGGCCGTGTCATCTGCCAATTCATTGTAGAAGAGGATGGCTCCATTTCTTCGATTAAAATTGTCAAGTCAGTCCATCCCCTCCTTGACGCCGAGGCCTTGCGCGTGGTGTCTGCCATGCCGTCGTGGAAGCCCGGCATGCACAAAGGCCAGAAAGTCCGCGTAAAGCTGAATATGCCTATAACGTTCAGATTGCATTAGCCTGGACATGCTTACCACAAGAAAATCAAGAAGTTTTCCTTCTTGATTTTCTTTGATTATGGATAATCTTGTAAAACTTGCAGCGTTTAACTTTTTTCCATTTTTCTGGTGTTAATATTATATTAATGTGTACTTTTGCACCCAGTTATGGCAATAGAAAAAGCAATTTTCCGGCGCACGGAACTGCTGCTGGGCAATGATGCTGTAGAGCTGATAGGCCAGAAGCGCGTCATCATCTTCGGCGTTGGCGGCGTTGGGTCGTGGTGTGCCGAGAGTCTGGTACGCTCAGGCATCCGCCAGCTCACCATCGTCGACTCCGACCGTGTGTGCATCACCAACATCAACCGCCAGCTGATGGCCACCACCAAGACCATCGGCCACGTGAAGGTGGAAGCCCTCAAGGAGCGGCTGCTCACCATCAACCCCTCGGCAGAGATTACCGCCCTTCAGCGCATCTTCACCGAGGAGACTGCCGAAAGCTTCGACATCGGCTCCTACGACTATATCATCGATGCCATCGACTCGCTGAAGGACAAGGCCCTGCTCATCGAGATGGCCTGCCAGACAGGGGCGCGCCTGTTCTCGTCGATGGGTGCCGCACTGAAGATGGACCCCACAAAGATACAGGTGGCCGAATTCTGGAAAGTCAAGGGCGACCCTCTGGCCCGCGCCTTGCGCAACCGCTTCAAGAAGCAGAAGCGCTTCCCGAAGCGCAAGTTCCAGTGCGTCTTCTCCGACGAGCTTCTGCCCAACCTTGGCACCAATGCCACCTGCGGCACCGAGCAGTGCATGTGTCCGAAGGCGCAAAGCGGTCCTGGCGACCCTACGCTGCTGAACCACGAGTGGTGTTCATCGAAGGCTCAGATCAACGGCACCGTAGCCCACATAACAGCCATCTTCGGCTTCATGCTTGCCGGCCTCGTCGTACAGGACATTGCCAAGGGACAGCACGCTGGCTAAGCTATTTCTCCTTGACCAGCAAGTCTGCTTCCGACAATGTTTCGAAAGCCCTGTCAAGCCGGTACTTGACAAGTGCCGCGCGGCGAGAGGTCGCGGCTGACGAGGATGCGCATGCGCTCGCCGTAGTAGCGCTGGAAGAAGAGATGTCCATTTTCTCGTTGTCCATAAGCATTCTGTTCTTGTGTTGTGTCGTGGCAGAAAGTGCCGTTCTGTCTGCAAAGTTATAAATAGTTGGCGGAACTGCAAGGCATTGGGCAAAAAAAAGGCTCGTCGTCACGACGGGCTTTTTCTTTTTTCAGACAAATAAATCTACTTATGAAAATAAACTACTAACCTAAATATCTATTCTGAGTCTTTGTGTTTTCTTGATGCAAAGGTATTCAGGTTGTAGCTTCCGTCAAAATATTTTCAGCCAACGGCCCGTTTCGTTCAGCGAAAACGGCATGCAGCGGCGCAAAGCATGCCCCAAAGGCTGCTCACAGGTGCTGCGCGGCGGTCTCTTCCGGCCACGGGCCGAACTCCAGTTCCAGCTCCTTCCATGCCGGCTCCGCCAGCGCGTCGCCGTCGGCACCGTCGGCCGACGAGTGTGAGACACCCAGCCCCAGCAGGCGTATGGGGCGCTCGCTGCCATAGTCGACCGTGCGCAGCAGCCGCTTTGCCAGGGGCAGCACCTGTTCCTTGGTGGTCAGCACGCCGGGGGCGGTCAGGCTGCGCGTAATCTGGCGGAAGTCGGCAAACTTCACCTTCAGCGTCAGTGTGCGTCCCTCGAAGCCGCTCTTCCCGATGCGCCGCAGCAGTTCCAGGACGGTGTGGTAAAGCTCAATGATGACCGTCGAGGGCTGGAAGATGTCTTCCTCGAAGGTCTGCTCGCAGCTCACCGACTTGCGCTCCCACTCGGAGACCACCGGCCGCTCGTCGATGCCGCGTGCAAACTGGTAGAAGACATGCCCCATCTTGCCGAACTCCTCCACGAGGTGTACCTCCGTGCAGCGGCGCAGGTCGGCGCCTGTGAAGATGCCCATGCGGTGCATGTGGTCGGCAGTCTTCTGGCCCACGCCCCAGATGCGCGTCACCTGCATGCGGTCGATGAACTGCTGCGCACGGTCGGGATGCACCACTGTCAGACCGTCGGGCTTGCGCCAGTCGCTGGCAATCTTTGCCAGGAACTTGCAGTAGCTGACGCCGGCGGATGCCGTCAGCCCCGTGGTATCCTTGATGCGCTGCTTGATCTGGCGCGCAATGTCGACGGCCATGGCTATGTGCGGCTTGTTCGCGGTGACGTCGAGGAAGGCCTCGTCGAGCGACAGCAGCTCTATCAGGTCGGTGTAGTCGTGAAAAATGTCGCGTATCTGCCCGGACACCTCCTTGTATTTGCTGAAGTGCGGCTCAACGATTATCAGCTGCGGACACAGCCGCTTGGCCACCTGTATGCTCTGCGCGCTGTGCACCCCGAAGCGGCGTGCCTCGTAGCTGGCCGTGGAGACCACGCCGCGCGGACCGTCGTGGCCCACTGCCACTGGCTTGCCGCGCAGTTCGGGACTGTCGCGCTGCTCGACGGCAGCAAAGAACTGGTCCATGTCGACGTGTATAATCTTCCGCTGCTCCACAAAATTATCTCTGCATGTTACAAACATTATCTCTATGAGATAAGTGAAAGAAAGCTTTATGAGTCAGAAGGGCGGCAGCAAACTCTACACCCTACATTCTACACTCTACACTAATAACTAACCACCACATCGCCCTGCCGGCTCTGCGGCGTAACCTTGACGCTGACCACGCGGCCGTCGCGCAGCTCGGCCTCCACCACCGTCTGCTGCGAGGCATGCAGGCGGAAGCGCACGTTCCACTCGCGCGGCCATGCCGGGAAGACGTAGAGCTTGCCGCCACGCTCCTGCAAGAGCATTTCCTGCACGGCAATCATGCCGGAGCCGCCCCAGTTGTGGTCGGGTGTCCAGTCGAAGCCAGGTCCCCAGAAAGCAGGGAAGCGGTGGCGCCCGTCGGCCATTTTCAGGCGTATGAGCCGCTTGGCCTCGTCGGTAAGGCCCAGACAGGCGGCCCAGATGGCATCCTGCTTCCACCCGACGTGTGAGCGGAACTTCCGGGCATACTCGTCGTAGAGATAAGTGTCGCGAGCCATTGCCAGACTGTCGCTGCCCACTCCGTACATGCGCCAGGGGAACACCGTGTAGAGATGCATCGGCTCAGTGTTCTGCACACGCTCCCACGCCACTGCCGGTGCTATCAGCTGGCGGCCGTCGACGGTGCGCGTGCTGATGTCGGGCAGGCGGCTGTCAAGGTCTTCCAGATACTTCATCCTGTCGGAGGCGTCCTTCGGCAGACCGTCGCCAAAGACGGCATCGCCGCCGGCGGCCTGCTGCAGTTCATACCAGTAGAGCGACTGCGCGACGGTGCGCAGGGCGGCAATGGTGGACGTGGAGTTGTAGGCTCCCTTGAAAGTCTCGCCGCCGCTGCCGGGATAGAGCACCAGCTTGCCCTTGTCGGTGAGGCGCTTGACGCCGCGGCGTGCAGCAAGATACTGGTAATGCTCGTCGAAGAAGCGCAGGCAGCTGTATATCATCGGCACGTACTCGCCGATGTCCATGCCGCTGTAGCGGTTGGCCTCCAAGGCTATCTGGCAGAACTCCAGGCATGTGTCCCACTCGTATTCCAGCCAGGCATTGCGCTGCATGCCGGGGTCGTAGCCCTGCGGCCGCTTGCCGCCGTATTCGGCATAGCATGGCAGCCCGTAGTTTTCTATCTGCTCCGTCAGGCAGGCACCGCCGTGGTGCCAGTAGGCCTGCGAGCGCACCTCGCCGGTCTTATATATATTAAGGTAAAAGTCAAGCTGCGGCTTCAGCATGTCGAAGTCGCCGCTCTTCAGCATCGGCCAGTAGACGAGCCTCTGGTTCTGTGCCGTGTGTACGCCGCCGCCCCAGTTGCGGAAGTCGGGCGACAGACGATATTCTGCATCCTTGTTGACATACTCAGGGTCGAAGGTAAACAGCCCGCCGTTGAACTTCGTGGGCCACTGTCCGTGGCTGTTGCAGCCCAGCATGTAGCGGAAGAGCGTGTAGTTGCGCAGCTCGTCGCTGACAACATAGCTCCTCTGCCAGAACTGGCGCCACCACTGCCGCGAAGCCTTGCGGTCGGCATCTAAGCGCACCCTCTGCTCGGTGCGGCCAAGCTCGGCAGTCCACTCGGCAGGCGACAGCTGGCCAGTGGCCATGGCTATCTGCACATGGCAGCGGCTGACAGACTTCGGCGTGACGTACATCCAGCCGCGATAGTCGGCAGAGGCATAACGGCCCTCAGTCTCGTCGAGCAGCACCATGCCGTCGCCCTTCATGCGGCCGCCGAAGGTCAGCAGGCTGATGGGGTTCCACAGCAGATGCTTCACGCTGTCCAGCTGCTGCTGGGCGACGGTGGCATCGAAGATGGTCTCGCGGCGGTTGCGATGCACGAAGGTCACCGCCTTCTGGCCGGCGACGATGCTGTCGTGCAGGGTGGCAATGCCCTGGGGCATGGCAAACTTCCAGCTGCTCTGGTTGCCCTCGCGCTTAGTCATCGCGCGGTCGGCAGCACGCCAGCTCTCGTAGGTGGCGGCCACCGTAAGCTTCTTGCTGCTGCTCACCTCGGCATGCACCACAGGCTTCCAGACGTCGGCCCACAGCTGAATGCTCGTGGTGCCGTCGGTAATCTCCACATAGCCGTCGGCAAGGTGGAGCACCTGGCGGAAGCGCGACATGTCAAGCTCCGGCGACACGCTCAGCCTGACGCGGCCAAGCTTCAGCAGGGTGTTGTTCTCGTCGAAGCATCCGCTGCGCGACACATAGAACAGCACGTCGCCCTGCTCCACCCACACGTTCATGCCAACGTCGCCGCCGCCGCAGGGCATCGACTCCGACGAGTTCTGGCTCGGCGATGTCCACACATAGTCCTCAGGCATCGGCGCCGCATCATTGCCTTTGACGGCCTTGGCAGCCACAGACGCCACCGCCGGCATCACCAACGCCAGCAAGACAGCAATCAGTCTTCTGTTCATAGTCATTTGCCTTTGATTTACCATAACCTTTACTTTTGTCTTTGATAGCTTACAAAATTACTGTTTTCAGCCAAATTTCGTTTCGTTTTTTTGCTTTTTTATGTATATTTTTTTAGCTTTGCAGACAAAATGAACGAACAGAATATCATATTTCTGCTTGCCAACAATATGACAAGTAAGCTGCGCTATATATATATAATAATGTGTACCATCTGCTGCACCGGCACCATGCATGCAGGCGGCGGCAATGCCAGCGCAGACAGCCTGATGGCGGAGGGACGCCGGCATTTCGGACACAGACAGGCCGACGAGGCACTGCAATGCTTCAACACTGCATTCCAACAGGCAGGCAACGACCACAAGCTGCGCATAAGGGCGCTGAACAACATTGCCTGCGTCCACAAATACTTCTACCAGGACTACATCAAGGCCTACGACTACTTCCAGAAAGCATACAACCTCTGCGACAGCACGGCCGACAGCGACTTCATGCCCGTGATAATGGTGAACCTGGGCGACCTCATCAGCGACTACGGACTGACGGCAAACTCGACGCAGCTGGCACAACAGGCACACGACATCTTCAACCAGTGCATGCAGCGGGCCGTGGAAGCTCAAAACTGGGAACTGATGATTACGGCTTTCTTCAACCTCAGCAACCAGAACTACTCGCTGCCACTGGAGCAATACAGCATACTCTTCAGCAAGGACATACCTGACAGCACGCTCGACCTGCAGTATGCACGGCTGCAATACGACGGCATCAGGCTGGTGCAGCAGGGTGACTATGCTGCCGCACGCGAGAAGTTCATGGCACAGCTGCCAGTGGTCAGCGCACGATGGGAGCCGGAACGGGACTCGATAGCCACCTACATGAGCATTGCACACACTTACAACATGCAGCACGACTATGCACACGCTATTGCATGGTTGGAAAAGGCCTACCGCCTGGCCGTATATAACGACATCAACGACCAGGCAGCTGTCATCGGCAATCTCACCGTGGAGGCACGCGCCGCACTGCTGGACGACAGGCAGCGGATGCAGCAGTACATAATACTGGCCGCACTGATTGCACTGATGACCGTCGTAGGCTCGGCATGGCTGCTGTGGCGTAAGAACAGGCAGCTGCACCAGCACAACCGGCTGCTATACGACAACTACCAGCAGCTGCTGCACGCCGAACAGGAGGAACAGCTGCTGCGCAAGAACCTCGTGGAGGCAAAGTACAGTTCCAGCAACCTCAGTGACAAGCAGAAAGACACACTGATAGTAAGCATAGAGGAACTGCTCAGCCAGCCGGACGTCATCTGCCAGCCGGAATTCACCGTCGCCAAGCTGGCAAAGAGCGTAGACTCGAACACGACATACGTGTCGCAAGTCATCAACGAGCATTACCAGACATCCTTCAGCAACGTGCTGGCAAGCCGCCGCATACGAGAAGCCTGCCGCCGCATGAGCGACGAACAAGGCCAATACCGCAACCAGACCATCGAGGCCATTGCCACCGGCGTAGGCTTCAAATCGCGAACGGCCTTCATCAACGCCTTCAAGCGAGAGGTGGGACTCACGCCCCGGGAATATCTGAAGATGGCTAAGACCAGCTAAAAAATGTCCACATTTGGAAATGTGGACATTTTCTTTATTATTAATTAGGTAAGAAAAGTGAGTATTTCCCTAATTTTGTGCCGTTTTTGCGATAATTCGGCAGGAAAACGGCCGCAAAACTTACAGAATGAAAGAATGCTAAAGGCGACTTAACAAAATTTTAACATAAAAACACAAAACATCTATGAAACAAACTACACAGACAAAACTGGCGCGAGGGAGCCACAGGTCTTCTGCCTGAAAAAGGAAGGAAAACATTTGGCCAGTTCGCGGAAAAGGCGTAACTTTGCCAACGACAATCAGAAAACTACAATTTAGCTGAACAACGTAAACGAAAAAGGAGCAGTCACTATGTACATCACGAGCAGAGACTTCAGAGCCAACCAGACAAAGTTTGTAGGCAAGGCCATGCAGGGCGAGAACATCATTCTCACCACGCGTGCCGGCAAGGTGAAGCTCGTGCCTTACGAGGACAACGTGATAACTCCAGAGCTGCAAGCCAAATAAGTGGAAAAGTCAAATCCACAGCTCTTCAAGAAGTATCGCGACCTCTACCATGAGTTTTTTCTGACTGCCACTCCGGCAAAACTATCGCTCCCATTCTTCCGCACTGAGCCAAAAAGGCGCAGGCGGCTTTTTGTGTATTACAATATATCAAAAAAAAACATCAACAAAATATTAACAATATCACATATAACAACAACAAAAACAAAAATGCGTATGAAACAATATCAGCCCGAGCGAAGGGCGGTTTCATGGGCGTTTTAAAAAAGTAAGGGATGAACCAGCTGACGATACGCGATAAGATATACGAGATTCGAGGGCAGCGCGTGATGCTTGACTTCGACCTGGCAGAACTCTACCAGGTAGAGACACGTGTGCTAAATCAGTCGGTTAAACGCAACATAAAACGCTTTCCGGAAGACTTTATGTTCCAAATCACAGAAAATGAATGGGCAGCCATCTCATCACAATTTGTGATGACATCTCGTGCAAGACGTCCAAAGTCGGCTTTACCATTGGCTTTTACCGAGCATGGAGCATTGGCACTGGCGGGTGTTCTCAGAAGTGATGTCGCCATCGAAACTGGCATTATTGTCACACGAGCATTTGTCGCGATGCGACAGACTCTCACTGCCTTGGCATTGCCATCAAAGATTGCTGAAATAGAGGGCAGTATTAAAAGTTTACGGCAAGAGATGAACGATATCCTTGCCGACCAGAACGACATCAACGAGTCGACACGCGCACAGATAGATGCCATCAGCGAGGCTTTGGCAGAACTGCAGGCCAAGGAGCCGCGGCAGCATCCGCGCCGCAGGATAGGATTCCTGCAAGACGGCGACAACCAATAGCCCCCGTACAGAAAACTAGAAAACAACAAACATTATCACATATAACAAAAACAAAAATGCTTATGAAACAACATTTTTACAAAACAAAGAGCAGATGGCTGCTCACAACACTCCTGACGGCGATAATCGCCATGGGAGGGCTTAGCCCGGCGTGGGCACAGAAAACACTGCCGTACAGCTATGGGTTCGAGGATAATAACCTCGCTACCGATGGGTGGACAACGTATAATAAGCATAGCAATACGGGTATTTCCAGTGACGCAAAACACGAAGACTCGAAAGGATTCCTTTTCTATTATCAAACTGCCAATGATCAATATTTGGTGTCACCAGAATTGACAGGGGCTACTGCTAATGGCGTTACAGTGGAATTCTATTACGCAAATTTTTCAAGTTCTTTTCAGGAACAATTTCAAGTTGGATACTCAACCACGACTTCCGATCCTACCGCTGAAAATGTTTTTACCTGGGATGATGTGGTAACAGTCCCCAAGGATGTGGATTTTCATTTTTATACCCATTCATTTAATGCTGCTGTCAAATATATCGCAATTAGATATATTAAGAATGACACCTACAAGTTATATGTAGACGATATAAATATTACGAAAAACATTGAGGGACCAGGTCTTGCTGTAGCAGATGGAACGAATAAACTGACTTCCGGCTATTCATATAACTTTGGACTTGCCACAGCCGGCACAACGCATACTTTCACGCTGAGCAATCCCGGTACTGAGGCAGCTCCTATTTCTGTTACTCATACTGGCAGCTTCGGTGCAGAGCTTTCTGCTACCTCTATCCCTGCCGGCAAGAGCGTGACGCTCACCGTCACCATGCCAGACGCTACCGGTGATGATGTAATTACCATTTCTTCTACCAGTGATGCTATCGAAGATTTCGTGATTAACGTCAGCGGAACTGTTCGCGATGCAAGTAAACTGTGGTGCAACTTCTCAGAGGGTGTACCAACAGGTTGGACGAACAGCGGGAACTATACTATCACTACCTCTGGTGCTGGTGATGGCACTTCGGGTGGTGGATATGCAGGGGAAACTTCCTATAGTTATAAGTTGATGTACACTCCATTGGTTACAATTGCTGATGGTGAGAAGTTGTATTTGCAGGTTGCAGGTTATTCTAGTACAGCTAGTTGGAACGAAATGCAGATACGTTATTCTGCAGATGGTTCCATATGGACAACCGCAAAGACAGTTTCAAATATTGTTAAAGGCTCATGGACAAGCGTTGAGGTAACGGAGATTCCTGCAGGTAACTGGTATATCGGTTTCTATGGCCGTTATGTGTATTTCACCGATATCTACGGTGGCACGGAATCAACTGCCCCCGTTATTGCCCTTTCGCAGGCCAGTTATGACTTCGGACTGATTTCTGCAAATTCGACGAGTTCGGATATTACGATTACCAACACTGGTAAGTCGGCACTAACTGGACTGAACTTCACTTCTGACAATGAAAACTTCACCGTGGCTGTAGCTAATGACGCTACTGAAATTGCTGCTAATGGTGGAACGGCTACGTTCACCGTCACCATGGCTCCGAATGCTACGGGTTCTCAGAGTGCAACTATTACAGTAAAGAGCAGTAATGCTGATGACCTCGTGTTCACCGCTACAGGTGCTGTGGCTAAGCCTGGCACAACGACTGCAATCTTCAATGATGCAACTTACGCAGGCTGGACTGCTTCTGGCAGTAATCTTAGCTACAACAGCACAGAGACTGCCGCTTATTTTTACTACGGAACCACCAACTATCTGACCTCTCCGAAGGTAAACATCGCTGCCGATGATTTCCTTGCTGTTGAGGCTAAGATGGCCAGCGAATACGGTTACGTTACTGTTCAGGGTTCTGCAGACGGCACTTCTTGGACTGACATCAAGAAGCTCGACAGCAGCGTGCTGAACGAAACAGACTACACTACCGCTATCGTGAGCGGCATCTCTACTGACTACAAGTACCTGCGTTTGAACGGCTACTACTGCTATGTGAAGCAAGTGGCTGGTCTCTCCTACGCTCCCGTACTCGTTGTCAAGGATGCTGAGAACGCTACACAGGCCAATGGTCTGACCTACCCGTTTGGCGAGATTGGTGCCAACCAGACGGTGACATACAACTTCACCAATGCTGGTGCAGGAACTATCAACATCACCAATGTTGAGAGCAGCAATGCCGTCTTCACTACCAACTTTGATTCTGAAAACAAGCCTGCCGTAACAAGTGCAGCTCCCTTCACACTGACTATCACTGCCAACTATGACGCAGAAAGTGCTGGCGAGCAGAACGGTGCCATTACCGTTACGACTACCGAGGGCGCATTCGTCATCAACCTGACCAGCACTTTCCTTGCTGCCAATGCTCCTAAGTTCGCTGTTGTTATGAACGAGACCGAGCAGGCCACGGGCGCAGCTTTCGCTTACGGCATAATCACTGCCGAGGCCACCAAGTCGTTTACTATTAAGAACGACGGTACAGGCGCACTCAACGTGACCGCTATCACTCTGCCTGATGACGACTTCACTACCGACCTTGCTACTGCTCCTTCTGTAGAAACCCCATTAGTTATTGCCGCAGGAACAAGCCAGACCATCAACGTTAAGCTTGCTGCCAACACTAAGGCCATCAAGAGCGGCAACATCGTAATTTCCGCCACCAACTTCGATGACTTCACACTGGCTGCCACTGCAACCGTGATGCCTGGTGCGGAGAATGTTACATTCACTTCTGTTCCTAATGGTTGGGACAAGGGTAATTGGACGCTTGATACCACTAATGGCGACCTGTATACAGCCTCAAGCACCAAGCCCTATCTGACAACGTCTAAGCTGTCTTTCTCTGCAAACGACTTCATCGTTGTTAATGCCAAGAAGTATGACAACGACAATGGTGACTACATCCAAGTTCAGTATTCAACAGACAATGGCGAAACATGGTCAGACCTGCAGAAGTTAGATGACAGCACGCTACCTACAAGGGATGCTGGCTACAGCGATATTGTGGTTAGCGGAATACCTGAGACCGCCAACAAGTTACGTTTCCAGGGATATTACGCTCGCATTAAGCAGATTTCCGGCCTCACATACGATGCCAACGACCCGAAACTGGCTGTCTACAGCGATGCAGAGGCTACTCTGGCAGTTACTTCTGGTACTGCTAAGGACTTCGGATGGGTAGCCAACACTGCTGATGCTACAGCATTCACCTCTACTTATTATATCAAGAATGTTGGAACAGGTACGCTGACTATCACAGGCATCACTACAGAAGGTTGCACCGCTACCACGGCTGGCGACGCTATGACTATTGCTGCTAATGCAGCTGACCCGCTTGCACTGACTATTACCATGGACAAAGCTGTTGAGGGTGTAAAGAGTGGCATTGTTACGCTGACTACTGACGGTGGCAACTTCACGATTCCCGTCAGCGGCTTTGTCTATGGCGACAAGAACCTCATCGACTTCACCGCAGAGGGTGCTAAGGCTCCTGCGGGATGGTCGATGGGCAACTGGAGCATTACTGGCAACCAACTGGCATCTGGTAGCAGCTCTACTCAGATGACTACCACCAGTTTCACTGCTGCCAAAGGCGAGAAACTCTACGTGGAGGCCATCAGCACAGCTACCAGCTACTACCACTCACCAGCACTGACATACTCCATCAACGGTGGCGAGGACGTCTCAATAGTTGACGGCCTGACATCCACCGCCTCTAAGGTGATAGAGATTGACGCTCTTGGCAGCATCGAGGGCGACGAGACCACCGTTAACATCACCTTCACCGGACAGTATGTGGCCATCCGCCGCATCTACGGCTTCACCGCAGTCACTGAGCCTATCATGACCACCACCGCCGCCGACATCGCCTTCGGCATGCAGACGGCAGAGAGCGACGAACAGAGCTTCACCATCAGCAACGAGGGTACGGCTGTACTGAAAGGACTGAGTGTAACACTCGCCAAAACAGGTGACGATGCTGAGTACAGTGTGGCACTCTATGACGGTGAGAATGTCTTCACCGGCACCGAGCTGGCCATTGGTCAGACGATTACCGTGAAGGTGAAGCAGCTCTATGACATCACTAAGACGGGTACCAAGAGCGACGTGCTGACGATTGCCGCCGCCGGCCAGACAACCGTAACCATCAACCTGACGGGTGCCACCCGCGACGGCTCGAAGTTCTATGCTGACTTCGAGGATGGCAGCCTGCCCACAGGCTGGACGGCAAATACATGGAGCGTAACTACTTCTTCTGGCAACAAGGTGGCATACGCTGGCTACACTGCTTCTTCTTTGATTTCTACTCCGATGACTGTTGCAGAGAATGAAGTGCTGACCTTCAAGGCCAGTCGTCAGTATAGCAACAGTGCTCCTACTATTCAGGTGCGCTATACCACCAATGGTGGAGTGACATGGAGTGAGTATCAGGACTTTGCCGAACAGGTGACTTCATCAGACTTTACAACAATCGAGCTGACTGGTGTTCCGGCAGGTACGGCTGTCGTAGAAATCTATGGACGTTACTTCTATCTCGATGAGATTTCCGGCTTTACTCCTACTACCGGTGCAATGTTTGCACTCACCGAGTCAACAACTGCGGTAGCGAACAACTCAACCAAGGCCTTCGGTGATCTGACGGCTGACGGCACGGCTACCTATACGCTGACCAACAGCGGTAATGCTGATATGGTTTCTACCGTTGCTACCACAGGTGTGGCTACTGCTGCCATCACAACCAGCGAGAGCGAGGGTGTGACCATTAGCGAAAACACGGTGACACTGGCTGCCGGCAAGACAGCCACCATCACGCTGACCGTTCCCTTTGCATCGCCATACGGTGAGAAAGAGGGTGCCATGACTATTACTACAGAGGGATGGGTAGGCGACTACACCCTGAACTACACTGCCAACACCATCGACCCGACAGCACTCTACATAGACTTCGCCGATAATGCCAAGCCCGAGGCATGGTATAATGGCGGATGGTCGTTCACAGGTGGTTATGCATACAACTACTATGCTACTACTGCTGAGTTTGTCACTCAGAAACTTACTGTCAGCGGTACTACCGATGCCCTGACCTACAAGGTAGCTAAATATTCAAGCTACAGTGATGCATCTGCCCTTACAGTGGAATATTCTGCCGACCGCAAGAACTGGACGGCCGCAACCGAACAGCCTTCTGAGTTGACCACCGACTTCCAGCAGTTCTCGCTCTCTGGTCTTGAGGCTGGCGACTACTATGTGAAATTCACTGGTGCACAGGTGAAACTGGACGATATCTTTGGATGGCACAAGGTAACGGGCATTGACCATGACCTGTACGTGTCGGCAACGACCTTCCCGACAGCGGTGCTGATTCCTGGCACTGAGAATGGTGTAACCGCTACGGCTACCGTCAACAGCCTGCGTGCTGCCGAGACGGGTGTCTACGCTAAGCTGCTCTTCGGTGAGACGGAGATTGCTACTGCTGCCGCTCAGGATATCAGCCTGAATGGTTCTGCCAACTTTACGCTGACGGGCAATGTGCCAGCCGCTGAAGGCACATACGCTGCCAATGTGGTGGTCTATTACAGCGACAACAGCAATGCTTTCGAGACTGCTACAACGGATGTCGTGGTTGAGCACATCCGCACACTTGAGATTGCATCATTTACCCGCACTGATGGTGACGGCACTTTGGATGCCAACAGCAGCAACCAGATTTCGCCTGTGTTCAGCGTAACGGTAAAGAATACCGGTACTACCGAGGCTACTCCTACAGTGAAGATTTACCAGGGCGAGACTGAGGTGGCAAGTGCTACTGCCGCCGCTGCTATTGCCAAAGACGAGACTTCTGACGCTATCGCTCTTACAGCCACTGACATGTCGGCTGGCGAGGGCGGCGCACTGGAGTTCACCGCCAAGGTCTTCTGGAACAATACGGATACTGAGGCTAAGGCTACCTCGGCAACACCTGTGACCATCAACGTCAATGCCGCCGCTCCTAAGTTTGAGCTGGCTGACGCTAACAACACCGCAATGACTGACGGTGATGACGTGGCCTTCGGAATGGTTCGTGAGGCTACTGCCAAGACGTTTACCATCAAGAACACTGGTAACAAGGCGCTGGAACTGGTAAGCATCGTGGCCCCTGAGGGCTATGAGGCTACTGCCGTGACCGATGCCAACAAGACCGTAGGCTTCGCTGACGGCAGCAACACACTGCCCATCAGCGTGACGCTGAAGGCTGAGCAGGGCAAGAAGAGTGGCGACCTGGTCATCACCTATAAGGTTGACGCTACCAGCAACGCTACCTTCACACTCGCACTGAGCGGTCGCTCGATTGCTGCCGATACGTGGGCTGTTGATTTCGAGGATGGCTCTATCCCTGCCAACTGGGATAATAGCAATAGCTGGACTGTTTATGAAACAGAAGGAAACCATGTAATCCGTATGAGTGGGTGGTATGCCAAGTCGATTATGACTCCTCGCCTTGCCGCTGAAGCTAATGAGGAACTCACCTTTGATGTTCTCTCGCTGGGCAATGTAATCACCTATGCTTATTCTACCGACAAGACTACTTGGAGTGAAGAAGTGACCATCACTGCTACAGGTGAGCAGACCTTTACTGCCCCTGCTGGCGGCAACTACTACTTGCGTTTCACAGGCCGCAACGCATATCTCGACAACTTCGTCGGTTTCCGCGAGAACCCGCTGGACCACGACACCGAGATAGCAGCTGCTACCGTTCCCGCAACGGGTACACAGTACGGCACCTACACCGCTGCCGTTACGCTGAAAGAGAATGTCGGCAAGGCCGAGCAAGTGACCGCCACGCTTTATGTGAACAATGAGGAGAAGGCTGCTGAGACGCAGACCATCACTGCCAACGGACAGACGACGATTACGCTGACGTGGAAGCCTGATGCTGTCATCGAGACTGCTGTTGAGGCTTATATCGCAGTGACTGCCGATGGCATCGACCTGCAGACCGACAAGGTAGACCTGACCATTGCCGCTCCGTTCACGCTGAGCGACACCGAGGCTCCGACCTTCGCCGATGCTACTACTACCTACGAGGCACTGGTGCTGTACCGCGAGTTCGTGAAGGGCTGGAACACCGTTTGTCTGCCATTCGCCATCACTGACATCGAGGCTTTCTTCGGTGCTGGTGCCAAGGCTTACACGCTGAGCAGCTATGCTGACAACACGCTGAAGTTCACGTCCGTCACAACCATGACTGCCAGCTATCCCTATGTGGTTTACGTCCCCGCAGCCATCGCCAGCGGCAAGGTGGTGGAGAATGTGGAGATTGGCTCTGCCTTCACCACACCGTCAACCACTGCTACCTACTTCGTGGGTACCTATGCTCCTATTGACGACATGACAGGTCTGTGGGGCATTGCCAGCGTAGGCAACGACACTGACGGCTACAAGACGAAGATCGTCAAGGGTGCCGCAGGCTCCAAGATGAACGGCTTCCGCGCTTACTTCACCGGCATTCCTACGACAGCAAGCGGCGCTCCTGCCCTGCGCCTGATGTTCGACGACGAGGTAGTTACCGGCATCAGCGCCATCGAGCTGGCTGAGCAGTTAGGCATCGACGCCGTCTACGACATGAACGGCCACCGCCTCAACACCGACAGCAAGCTGCAGAAGGGTGTATATGTAGTCAATGGCAAAAAAGTCGTTATTAAGTGAACAGTCTTTAACTAATAAAACACAGAGAAAAATATGAAAAAAGCATATATTCCCCCACAGGTGGAGACCCACCGCATAGCGACGGCCCTGCCCATGCTGCTGGCGGCGTCGGCACTGCCAGATGCTGTCAACGACAGCAACCTGGAGCTTGAAATTCTCGTCGGCGACGAAGAGTTTGGCGGACAGTTCCAGTAAAGAGTAAAATAACACTTAAACAATAGGCTGATGAGCGACAAGCCATGGGTTGCGCCCCATGCTTGCCGCTCATCTTCTTTTCCGGTGTGCCTTCGTCTGCTTTTTGCTACCTCCGCGTTGCAAAAAAAACAGATATACTCAACTTTTTAACTACTTTAACTGAAAAAGCCGCAAGGGAATGTAAATAAATCTTAATTAATAAATCCTTATTGGCTTTTTCTTCTTACCTTTGCAGCGATTTTCGGAGAAATAGGTAATTAGTAAATCAAAAAAGATAAAAAATTATGGCAAAGTTAGATTTGACACAGTATGGCATCACCGGTTCTACCGTGATAGCTCACAATCCATCTTATGAGTATCTTTTCGAGGAAGAGACCAAGGCTGGCCTCACCGGCTTCGACAAGGGTCAGAACACCGAGCTTGACGCCGTTAACGTGATGACCGGCATCTACACGGGCCGCTCTCCTAAGGACAAGTATATCGTTGACGACGCCCAGAGCCACGACAAGGTGTGGTGGACCACTGAGGAGTACAAGAACGACAACCACCCCATGTCTGAGGAAGTATGGGCCAAGGTAAAGGACATCGCCATCAAGGAGCTTAGCGGCAAGGAGCTTTACGTTGTCGACGCTTTCTGCGGTGCCAACGAGGCTACCCGTCTGGCCGTCCGCTTCATCGTGGAGGTAGCCTGGCAGGCACACTTCGTGAAGAACATGTTCATTCAGCCCACCGCAGAGGAACTGGAGAAGTTCGAGCCGAACTTCGTCATCTACAACGCTTCCAAGGCCAAGGTAGAGAACTACAAGGAGCTGGGCCTGAACAGCGAGACCTGCGTAGCCTTCAACACCACCAGCCGCGAGCAGGTAATCATCAACACCTGGTATGGCGGTGAGATGAAGAAGGGCATGTTCTCCATGCAGAACTACTATCTGCCCCTGCAGGGCATTGCCTCAATGCACTGCTCGGCCAACACCGACATGGAGGGCAAGAACACAGCCATCTTCTTCGGACTCTCCGGCACCGGCAAGACCACTCTGTCTACCGACCCGAAGCGCCTGCTCATCGGCGACGACGAGCACGGATGGGACGACGAGGGCGTCTTCAACCTCGAGGGCGGCTGCTATGCCAAGGTTATCAACCTCGACAAGGAGTCGGAGCCTGACATCTACAACGCCATCCGCCGCAATGCACTGCTGGAGAACGTTACCGTGGCTGCCGACGGCAAGATCGACTTCGCCGACAAGAGCGTTACAGAGAACACCCGTGTCTCCTACCCCATCAACCATATTGAGAAGATTGCCCAGAAGGTGAACGGCAAGAGCGCCGGCCCAGAGGCTAAGAACGTCATCTTCCTTTCTGCCGACGCCTTCGGCGTGCTGCCCCCGGTAAGCATTCTGACTCCAGAGCAGACGAAGTACTACTTCCTCTCTGGCTTCACCGCCAAGCTGGCAGGCACAGAGCGCGGCATCACCGAGCCTACTCCCACCTTCTCAGCCTGCTTCGGCCAGGCATTCCTCGAGCTGCACCCCACAAAGTATGCTGAGGAACTGGTTAAGAAGATGGAGAAGAGCGGCGCCAAGGCTTATCTGGTGAACACCGGTTGGAACGGTACTGGCAAGCGCATCTCTATCCGCGACACTCGCGGCATCATCGACGCCATCCTGGGCGGTGCCATCCTGAAGGCTCCCACGAAGAAGATTCCTTACTTCGACTTCGAGGTTCCCACACAGCTTGAGGGCGTAGACACCAACATCCTCGACCCACGCGACACCTACGCTGACGCTGCTCAGTGGGAGGAGAAGGCCAAGGACCTGGCTGCACGCTTCATCAAGAACTTCAAGAAGTACGAGGGCAACGAGGCTGGCAAGGCTCTGGTTGCTGCCGGACCGAAACTGTAAGAAACATATTATCGTCAAAATAGGAAAGTGGCTGCGCCGGATGTGGCGCAGCCACTTTTTTCAGTCATGAACGAAGCAACGCTCCATTTTGCCGCCCTGCACGCCGACGACGACGTGCGCCAGCTGGCCCTCCAGGGGACGAGCGAGGCAGGCGTCGACATGCCGTCGGCCCTGCAGCAGATTGCCGGACGGCAGACGGCACGGCAGAAGCTGCCCACGTGGGCGGCGACGGACGGCATCGTCTATCCGCCACACCTGAACATGGAGCAGTGCAGCAGTGAACTGACGGCACGCTACAAGGCCTGCGTGGCCGCAACAGCCGGAAAATCAGCGGCTGCAGCGGACACAGAGAACGACAGCAAGACTGGCGGCAGCACCTTCGTAGACCTTACGGGCGGACTGGGCGTCGACTTCTACTGGATGTCGCAGAGCTTCACCCGCCGCATCTACGCGGAGCAGAGCGACGAGCTTTGCCGGCTGGCACGCAACAACTTCCAGGCACTGCAGCACGACTGCGACGTGGTATGCGCCAGTGCCGAAGAGTATGTGGCCCGCATGGAGCATGCCGACATGGTGTTCATCGACCCTGCGCGGCGCGACCAACACGGTGCGCGCACCTACGGCATCAGCGACTGCACGCCCGACGTGCTGGCCCTGCTGCCCATGCTTGCCGGGAAGGCCGCCACCGTGGTGCTGAAGCTGTCGCCCATGCTCGACTGGCACAAGGCAGCCAGCGACGTCAGCGGCACCTGTGAGGTCCACATCGTCAGCGTCCGCGGCGAATGCAAGGAACTGCTGCTGGTGGTGAAGCCCGGCGCCGACGCCCCGGACAGCAGCAGCCTCCGCCTGACATGCGCCAACATCATGGCCGACGGAACGGCCGAAACCTTCGTGGCCATGGGCGAAACACCATTAGCTTACGGAGTGGCAGAATTATCTTGCAGAGAAAAAAAATTATCTTACGGAGATAATTTTGTAACATGCAGAGATAATTTTTTATCTTACGGAGATAATTTCGTAACATGCAGAGATAATTTTGTAACTCACACAGATAATTTTCCCAATGACGCTGACGGCGAGTCCACGGAGCTGCTTTTCCTCTTCGAACCCAATGCCTCAGTGATGAAGGGCGGATGCTTCCGCGCCCTGGAGCAATGCTTCGGCGTAAGCCAGCTGGCCGCCGGCTCCCACCTGTTCCTTTCCGGCAGCCCCCTGCGCGGTTTCCCCGGCCGTGCATTCCGCGTGGTGGCCACCTGCTCGCTGAACAAGAAAGACCTCCGTGCGGCCATGGCCAAGGCAGGCTCCGGCGAGCCGCTGACGGCTGCCAACATCAGCGTGCGCAACTTTCCGCTGAGTGCCGATGCACTGCGCCGGCGGCTCAGGCTTCGCGACGGCGGCGACACCTACATCTTCGGCACCACCCTGCACGACGGCAGTCACAGGCTGTTTATTTGCCGTAAAATAGGTTAAAAAATTTTTCCGTTCCTTGCCCTTTTGCTATCTTTGTAAATGATTAGTGCCTGTTAGCATCATGCCAAAGACAGAGATAGTAAGAGTAACCACCAAGCAACAGCTTGACGCCTTCATACAATTCCACTACGACTTGTACAGAGGCAATGCCTACGACGCCCCCAACCTGTACAGCGACGAGCTGCACACGCTCAGCAAGGACAAGAACGCAGCCTTCGAGTTCTGCGAGGCCGAATACTTCCTGGCCATGCAGGAGGGAAAGGTTGTAGGCCGCATAGCCGCCATCATCAACCACCGCGCCAACGAGAAGTGGCAGCGCAAGAGCGTGCGCTTCGGATGGGTAGACTTCGTTGACGACCGCGATGTGAGCAGCCTGCTGTTTGCCGCCGCCGAAGAGTGGGGCCGCCAGCAGGGCATGACGGAAATAGTAGGCCCGCTGGGCTTCACCGACATGGACCCCGAGGGCATGCTCATCGAAGGCTTCGAGGAACTTGGCACCATGGCCACCATCTACAACTATCCCTACTATCCGCAGCACATAGAGAGCATGGGCGGCTTCGAGAAGGACAACGACTACGTGGAATACAAGGTCATCGTCCCCCGTGAGGGCATGCCGGAGAAGTTCCGCAAGGTCTCCGAGCTGGTCATGAAGCGCTACAACCTGCACCCCATGCACCCACGGCGCAGCCAGGTGTTCGGCAAGGAACAGTACGGCCGCAAGGTGCTGGACGTGGTGAACAAGTCGTTCGGCCATCTCTACGGCTACTCGCAGATGACGGAGGCACAGATCGACGAATACCTGAAGATGTACTTCCCCATGCTCGACATGGACCTGCTGTGCCTTATAGAAGACTGGAACACCCCCGGCCACGACGTCATCGGCGTAGGCATCAGCATCACCTCCATGACGCGCGCCCTGCAGCACTGCCGCAACGGCCGTCTGCTGCCCTTCGGCTGGTGGCACTGCCTGCGCGCCCTGAAGCTGCACAAGGCCGAGTGCGTCGACCTGATGCTCGTCGGCGTGTTGCCGGAATACCAGCAGAAGGGTGCCAACGCCCTGCTGTTCTACGACCTTATCCCGCGCTACCAGAAATACGGCTTCAAGTGGGGCGAGACGAACGTGGAAATGGAGACCAACGAGAAGGTGCAGTCGCAGTGGCAGTACCTGGAGCACGTGCAGCACAAGCGCAGAAGGTGCTACCGCAAGGTGTTGTGATACATCATTCTCATAGCTCCCATCAGCTCCCATCAATTCCCATCAATTCCCATCAGCTCCCATCAATTCCCATCATGCCTGACACAAGCTCCCCATTCCTTACACCCAAGGGCGATTACAAAAAGCTCATCGCCTTTCAGAAACCACTGACAAACAACCAAAATTTACAATATGACCGAAGATAACAACTATACCGTCACACCCGACACCCCAGTCTACGACGACGACAACATCAAGACACTGACAGGACTGGAGCATATCCGGCTCAGGCCGGGCATGTACATCGGCAGGCTGGGCGACGGCTCGTCGGCTGAAGACGGCATCTACGTGCTGCTGAAGGAGGTGTTCGACAACTCCATCGACGAATTCAAGATGAAGGCCGGCGACAGGATAGAGGTGAGCGTCGACGACCAGCTGCGCATTGCCGTGCGCGACTATGGCCGCGGCATCCCGCAGGGCAAGCTCATCGAGTCGGTGAGCATCCTGAACACCAGCGGCAAGTTCGACTCGAAGGCCTTCAAGAAGTCTATCGGCCTGAACGGCGTGGGCGTCAAGGCCGTCAACGCGCTGAGCAGCCGCTTCGAGGTGGCCTCCTTCCGCGACGGAAAGGTGCGCAAGGCCGTCTTTGAGCGTGGCGAGCTGAAGAGTGACACCACCGAGCCTACAGAGGACGAAAACGGAACCTACATATTCTTCGAACCCGACGACACGCTGTTCCAGAACTACCAGTTCCATGATGAAATCGTGGAAAACATGCTGCGCAACTATACCTACCTGAACACGGGGCTTACCATCATGTACAACGGCCGCCGCATCCTCAGCCGCCACGGACTGGAAGACCTGCTGAAAGACCGCATGACCAACGACCCGCTCTACCCCATCATACACCTGAAGGGCGACGACATAGAGATTGCCTTCACGCACGCCAACCAGTATGGCGAGGAATACTACTCGTTCGTCAACGGACAGCACACCACGCAGGGCGGCACCCACCAGTCGGCCTTCAAGGAGCATATCGCCAAGACCATCAAGGAGTTCTTCGGCAAATACGAGTATGGCGACATCCGCACAGGCATCGTCGCCGCCATTGCCATCAACGTGGAGGAGCCGCTGTTCGAGAGCCAGACGAAGATCAAGCTCGGCTCGCTGACCATGGCTCCCATGCCCACCGTCGTCGATGCCCAGCATCCGGCACCCACGACGGTCAACAAATACGTCGGCGACTTCGTAAAGCAGGAGGTGGACAACTACCTGCACATCCATCAGGACGTTGCCGAGGTGATCGAGAACAAGGTCAAGGAGTCGGAGCGCGAGCGCAAGGCAATGGCCGGCGTCACCAAGCTGGCCCGCGAGCGCGCCAAGAAGGCAAACCTGCACAACCGCAAGCTGCGCGACTGCCGCATCCACTTCAGCGACGTCAAGAACGAGCGCAAGGAGGAAAGCAGCATATTCATCACCGAGGGCGACTCCGCCAGCGGCAGCATCACCAAGAGCCGCGACGTCAACACGCAGGCGGTTTTCTCGCTGCGCGGCAAGCCGCTGAACTCTTTCGGGCTGACAAAGAAGGTTGTCTACGAGAACGAGGAGTTCAACCTGCTGCAGGCTGCACTCGACATCGAGGAGGGGCTGGACACGCTGCGCTACAACAAGGTCATCGTGGCCACCGATGCCGACGTCGACGGCATGCACATCCGCCTGCTCATCATCACCTTCTTCCTGCAGTTCTTCCCGGAACTCATCAAGAAAGGCCACGTCTACGTACTGCAGACACCGCTGTTCCGCGTGCGCAACCGCCGCTCGAAGATAAAGAACAAGGATATGCGCGAGGACGGAAAGAAAGGCGACTTCGTGGTGCGCTACTGCTACAGCGACGAGGAGCGCCAGAAAGCCATCCACGACCTCGGCCCCGACCCGGAAATTACGCGCTTCAAAGGCCTTGGCGAAATCTCGCCCGACGAATTTGCCGGTTTCATCGGCCCTGACATACGCCTTGAGCAAGTTACACTGCACAAGAACGACCAAGTGCAGAAACTCCTTGAATACTACATGGGAAAGAACACCATGGAACGGCAGAACTTCATCATCGACAACCTTGTCATCGAAGAAGACCGCCCGGAAGAGGAAGAGTAGAAAGCGGAAACCGCAACGAACAGAAGGCTGACAAACTTTTGATTACACATCGACTATGATTAGAAGATTATTGATTATATTTCTCACCTGCCATCTCTCACTCCTTGCCTCCTATGCCCAGTCAGGCAGAAGGGGCAACCAGGAGGAGCTGAGAAAGCTGCACTTTGCCACCATGGCCATCAATGCGCTCTACGTAGACAGCGTCGACGAAGGGCGCCTGGTGGAAGACGCCATCCGCGGCATGCTCGAAAAGCTGGACCCTCACAGCAGCTACTCGACGCCAAAGGAGGTGAAGGAAATGAACGAGCCGCTGCAAGGCAACTTTGAAGGCATCGGCGTGCAGTTCAACATCGTAGAGGACACGCTGCTCGTCATTCAGACCGTCAGCGGCGGACCGTCGGAAAAGGCAGGCATCCTGGCCGGCGACCGCATAGTGTCGGTCAACGACACTGCCATTGCCGGCGTGAAGATGTCGAAGGAAGACATCATGAAGCGGCTGCGAGGCCCGAAAGGCACGAAGGCCGTGCTTGGCATTGTGCGCCGTGGCATCAGCGAAACGCTGGTGTTCAACGTCGTCCGCGACAAGATTCCCGTGAAGAGCATCGACGCCTACTACATGGCAACGCCCACTGCCGGATACATACGCATCGGCAGCTTCGGAGCGCAGACCTACAAGGAATTCGTGGAAGCCATGACATTCTTGCAGCATCAGGGAATGCAGGACCTCATCCTGGACCTCCAGGAGAACGGCGGCGGATATCTGCAGGCTGCCGTGGACATTGCCAGTGAGTTCCTGGAGGCCGACGACCTGATAGTCTACACCACAGGACGCAGCATCGACCGCAAGGAATACCGCGCCCGCGGCAACGGAATGTTCACCAAGGGACGCATCGTGGTGCTTGTCGACAGCTATACGGCATCGGCGGCAGAAATCGTCAGCGGAGCCATCCAGGACCACGACCGCGGCACCATCGTAGGCCGCCGCACCTTCGGCAAGGGCCTTGTACAGCGCCCCATCGACCTGCCCGACGGCTCCATGATAAGGCTCACAATAGCGCATTACTACACGCCGTCGGGCCGGTGCATACAGAAGCCGTACGAAAAGGGACACCAGAAAGACTATGCCGAGGACATGCTGCACAGGCTGAAAAGCGGCGAGCTGATGTCGGCAGACAGCGTCCACTTTGCCGACTCGCTGAAGTTCTACACACTCCGCGAACACCGCACAGTCTATGGCGGCGGCGGCATCATGCCCGACGAGTTCGTGCCGCTGGACACTATGAAGTACACTCGCTTCCACCGTCAGATAGCTGCCAAGAGCCTGATAATCAATGCCAACCTGCGCTATGTCGACAACAACCGCAAGAAGCTGCAGAAGGCATACGCCGACTTCGACACATTCCACCGCACTTTTGAAATACCGCAGACGGTCATCGACGGCATCATCAAGGAAGCCGAAAAGCAGAACATCAAGCCTGCCGACGACACGGAACTACAGCGCACGCTGCCCGTGCTGCGCCGCCAGCTGAAGGCTCTCGTGGCACGCGACCTGTGGACGATGAGTGAATACTACTGCATCATCAACGAAAACAGCGATGCCATGCGCGCGGCACTGAAAATGCTGGAGTGAAAGAAAAACGGCATAACGAATAACTAAAACAATACAACTATGAAGAACCAGAAAACATGTTTTGGCGTAATCATCGGAACACGCGCCTACTTTAACTCTGAACTGGCACGCGACGTGCGCAAGCAACTGCTAAAGACTCTCACCGACGGCGGCTACGAGTACATCATACTCCCCGAGGACGCTACTCCCACAGGCTCGTCAAGCATTGAGACACGCGACGACGGGCTGAAGGTGTCGAAGCAGTTCCGCGAGCATCGCGATGAAATCGACGGAATTATCGTCTCGCTGCCTAACTTCGGCTTCGAAATAGGCATCATCAACGCCATCAGCGATGCCGACCTCAACGTGCCGGTAATGGTGCAGGCATGCGACGATGAGAACGACAAGGTCGACCTTGACTCACGCCGCGATGCCTTCTGCGGAAAAATCTCGGTATGCAACAACCTCTACCAGTACGGCATACCGTTCACCGACACCACTCTGCACACCTACTCCATCCACAGCCCACTGCTGCGACAGGACATCGACCGCTTTGCTGCCATCTGCCGCGTGGTGAACGGCTTGCGCCACTGCCGCCTCGGCCAGATAGGCACGCGCCCGCTGGGCTTCAACACCTGCCGCGCCAGCGAAAAACTGCTGCAGCGCAGCGGCATCACCGTGGTGCCTGCCGACCTCAGCGAAATACTCTTTGCCGCAGAGAAAATCAGCGACGACGACCCGAAGTTCATCGAGATGTGCAACCGCACATGCAACTACGCCAAGGTGCCTGACAGCTACAAGGAGAAACTCAGCGTGCAGGCAAAGTTCAGCGTAGCCGTCGAGAACTGGATAGAGGCCAACGACGTGCAGGCCGTAGCCATACAGTGCTGGGACTCCCTGGAGCAGAACTACGGCTGCGCTCCGTGCGTCACCATGTCGATGCTCAGCAACAAGCTGATACCTGCCGCCTGCGAGACCGACCTTGCCGGAGCTGTCTCAATGTATGCGCTCTCACTGGCAGCGCAACAGGCACCGGCACTGCTCGACTGGAACAACAACTTTGCCGAAGACCGCAACAAGTGCGTCTGCACACACTGCGGAAACTTCCCCAAGCAGTTCGTGGGCAACGACGACTTGAAGCTCAGCCCCCTCGGCGTACTGGGACGCACACTCGGCAAGGTGAGGACGTTCGGTGCCGTCTACGCAAAGGTCTCTGAGGGTCCGTTCACCTTCTTCCGCATTTCCACCGACGACCCAAAGGGCTGCATCAAGGCATACCTCGGCAAGGGCGAGCTGACCAACGACCCCTACGGCATGGATGGCTGCATAGCAGTCACCAAGGTTGACAACCTGCAAGCACTGATGAAGTATATCTGCAAGAACGGCTTCGAGCATCACGTGGCAATGTGCCGCACCGATGTCGTCGACATAGTCCGCGAAGCCGTAGAGACATATCTCGGATGGCAGCTGTATGTCCATGAGTAAAAAGCACAAAAGAAACATCATAAAAGCGTGAAAGAACCTCTTAAAAGCGTAAACGAAACCTCTTAATATGAAAAAGGCACTCCTTATATTATTAGTGACAGCTGTCTCCGTGCTGACAGCCACTGCCGAGAAGACGGTTGTTGCATCGCCTGACGGACGCCTGTCGGTGACCGTCCTCGACAGCCTCGGCCGCCTGTACTATACAGTAAGCTACGAAGGCATCTGCGTGTTGAAACCGTCAATTCTCGGACTAAACACCAGCATTGGCGACTTCACCCAGGGACTGACATTCAAGGGCAGCAAGCCGTCAACCATGGAAAGCGACTACAGCATGAAGAACATCAAGTTCTCGCAAGTTCACTTCAAGGCCAACTGCGCAGCCATCACCTACAACAATGCCAAAGGACGCCCGATGACGGTAACTTTCTGCGTGGCCGACAACGACATCGCTTTCCGCTACTCCTTGCAGCCGCTGCCCAAGAACGAACGGCTCACGGCAGTAGTCTACAGCGAAGCCACCAGCTTCATGCCTGCCGACGGCACCACAACATTCCTGTCGCCGCAGAGCAAGCCGATGGTTGGCTGGCAGCGCACGAAGCCCAGCTATGAGGAAGAGTACAAGGCCGGCGCAGCCATGAGCGACCGCTCGGCATTCGGCGAAGGCTACACATTCCCATGCCTGTTCAAGATTGGCGGCAGCAGCGAGCAGAAGACTGCCGACGCATGGATGCTCATCAGTGAGACCGGCGTCGACGGCAACTACGTAGCCAGCCACCTCAGCGACTACAGCGAGGCCGCAGGATACACCATCACCTTCCCCAACGAAGCCGAGATGCAGGGCATGGGCAGCAAATGGGCTGCCATGTCGCTGCCTGCCGACACGCCATGGCGCACCATCACCGTCGGCACGTCACTGAAGCCAATCGTCGAGACAACCGTTGCCTACGATGTCGTCACTCCGCGCTATGAAGCCACCGAAGACTACAAGGCGGGACGCTATACGTGGAGCTGGCTAATATGGCAGGACAACAGCGTCAACTATGACGACCAGGTGAAGATGATTGACACTGCCAGTGAGATGGGCTACGAATACGTACTCGTCGACGGCTGCTGGGACACTCAGATAGGGCGTGACAAGATGGAGACTCTGGCTGCCTATGCCAAGCAGAAAAATGTCCGCCTGCTGCTGTGGTACAACTCTAACGGCTATTGGAACGATGCCCCACAAACTCCTCACGACTGCATGAACACTGCCCTGGCCCGCAACCGCGAAATGAAATGGCTCAAGAGCATCGGCGTTGCCGGCATAAAGGTCGATTTCTTCGGCTCCGACAAACAGCCTATGATGCAGCTCTATGAAGACATTCTCACCGACGCCAACCGCTACGGCCTGCAGGTAATCTTCCACGGATGCACACTCCCCAGAGGCTGGGAGCGCATGTATCCTAACTTTGTTGCCTCCGAGGCTGCCCTGGCATCGGAAAACGTATACTTCACTGAGCATCATGCCAAGCAGGAAGGCTTTGAACTCTGCATGCACCCATTCTGCCGCAACACGGTTGCTGCTTTCGACTGGGGAGGCATCATGATGAACCGCCACATGAGCCGCGACAACAAGAGCCGTCATCGCCGCTGGACTACTGACACCTTTGAAATGGCCTCAGGCATCGTTCTGCAGACCAGCGTCAACTGTGTCGCCATCTATCCTAACAATCTGCTGCCTGCTGCCGACGGAGGAATGCTCGACTTCCAGAAAGACTTCCTCAAGAAGCTGCCTACGACATGGGACGAAGTGCAGTTCATCGACGGATACCCTACAGAATATGTCGTGCTGGCACGCCGCGCCGACAACCGCTGGTATGTTGCCGGCCTTAACGGCACCAACAGTGCCAAGACCCTCACCCTCTCGCTGCCCATGATGGCCGGCCAGACTGTCAACGTCTATTCCGACGAAGTTGCCAAGAAAGGCGACAGCGACAGCACACCTGTGATAAAACCGGTGAAAATCGGCAAGAAAGGCACACTGAAAGTCACCCTCCAGCCTATGGGTGGCCTGATAATCACTGAATAATACTGGATAATTACTGAACAGCACTGGAGAACCACTGAATAACACTGGACTATGAGACGACTATTTTCCCTGGTATTGCTGACAGCACTGACTGTCTCACTACATTCACAGCAGCTCACTGGCACTCTGCGCCAGTATCTTTCCGGTCACGGTTGCGACGACATGGTGGAATGGGATTTTTTCTGCACCGACGGACGCAACAGTGGCAAGTGGACAAAAATAGGAGTCCCTTCCTGCTGGGAACTGCAGGGTTTCGGCACCTATCAGTACGGCATGCGCTTCTATGGCAAGGCGACACCAGAGGGAATAGCCGACGAAAAAGGAAAATACAAGCACGAATTCACACTGCCGCAAGAGTGGCAGGGCCGGCAGATACAGTTAGTCTTTGAAGCTGCATTCACGGAAATCCGCGTGCAGATAAATGGCCGCAAAGCCGGCAACGGCACCTATCAGGGAGGCTTCACGCGCCACACCATCGACGTCTCCGACCGCGTGTTCTTCGGAAAGAAAAAGAACCGCCTTGAAGTGGAAGTGCTGAAAGAAAGCACCATTCCATCGGTAAATCTTGCCGAGCGCCGCGCCGACTATTGGAACTTCGGCGGTCTGTGGCGCCCTGTGTTCATCGTCTCCAAGCCTGTGCAGAACATCAGCCGCGTGGCCATCAATGCCGGCATGGACGGCCGCTTCCGCGCCGATGTCTTTCTGAACCGTGCCATCCCGGGCAGCTCAGTAAGTGTCAATATTATAGATTCCAACGGCAAGAAGGTGGCTGAGAGCAAGGCCGTTGCCGTCAGCAGCGATGCGGCAGCGATTGACTTCACTGCCAAGGGCGTCAAGCTATGGAATGCCGAGGACCCCAACCTCTACACTGCCGTCTTCACACTTAAAGACGCCAAGGGGCAGACTCTTCACACCGAAAGCCAGCGTTTCGGCTTCCGCACCATAGAATACCGCCATAGCTACGGCACTCCCGGCAGCAAAGAATACAAGATTTCGGAAAATGGCACAGCCACAGGCGACGGACTCACCAGAAACGGCTGCCATGTATATGGCTGCCAGGAAGACGGCCTGTTCATAAACGGACATCGCGTAATAATAAAAGGTGTAAACCGCCACTCCTTCCGTCCGGAGACAGGCCGCACCCTCTCAAAGGCCAAGAACATCGAGGATGTACTGCTGATAAAATCGATGAATATGAATGCCGTGCGCCTCTCCCACTATCCTGCCGACCCCGAGTTCTTAGATGCCTGCGACTCTCTGGGCCTCTACGTTGAATGCGAGCAGCCCGGATGGCACAAGCCGCATGAGACCATCACCGGCTCGCAGATTGTGGAGGAGATGGTGACACGCGACGTCAACCATCCGTCGATAATCTTCTGGAGCAACGGCAATGAAGGCGGTTTCAACTACGAACTGGAATCTTTCTTCTACAAATTCGACCCCCAGCAGCGCGTTGTACTCTATCCGTGGGCCAACCGCAACGGTTTTGAGACCAAACACTACCGTTCGTGGGGTGAAACCGCCGATTATATGCGGCAGAAAGAAATATTCATGCCCACAGAATTCCTCCATGGCCTCTACGACGGCGGCCACGGTGCCGGTCTTGCTGACTACTGGCGGCTGATGATGTCAAATCCACGCTGTGCCGGCGGTTTCCTGTGGGATCTGATGGACCAGGGCGTTGTCCGCACCGATCTCTCACCACTCGCCTCTCAAAACTCACCTGTTGCCTCCAGCAACTCACCTATAATAGACTGTATGGGCAACTTCGGTGCCGACGGCATCGTAGGTCCCCACATGGAGAAAGAAGGTTCCTACTATACCATTCGCGAAGTGTGGAGCCCTGTACGCAGGAAATATCTGGACTCAAGATATGTCGCTTTGGAGAACTGCTACGACTTCACCAACCTTAAGGACTGCCAGTTTACCTACAAGCTTCTGCAGATGCCTGCCTACGGAGAAACCAGCATAAAGGTTGTTCAGGAGGGGAAGCTGCCGTCTCCCGATGCTGCTCCTGGGCAAACGGCCAAGCTGCAAGTGCCACGCGCCGACGCCGATGTGCTGCAGCTGACGGCCACCGACCCACAAGGCCATGAGATATTCACCTGGAGCCACAAGGTGCTGACAAGACCCGGCAATCTTATTGGCAAAAACCTGCGCCAGAACACCCAGCCGTTTACGACCACCGACGACGGCAACCGCCTGCTTGTCCACCACGGCAAGCGCCAGTTTGCCTTCAGCAAGAAGACGGGACGCCTGATGCAGGTCGCTGTCGACGGCCGCCAGCTATCGCTAAGCAACGGTCCGCGGTTTATTGCCGCCAAGCGTGCTGACCGTTCGCAGGATGGTTTCTACAACCACGACGACAAGGAGGCTTTCCAGAAAAAGACCGATTACACCGAATATGCCGACCAAGGCTTTTTCGGCGGTTTCACCGTCACCGACAGCACCCTTGTGGCCAACTACCGGCACGGCTCCATAGAAAAAGTCACCTGGCACTTCCTCGCCGATGGCGGAGCATACATGAAAGTCGACTACTACTTCAATGGCGTCGTCGACCTGCTGGGTGTCTCGTTCGACTATCCCGAACAGCAGGTCAAGAGCAAGCGCTGGGTTGGCAAGGGTCCCTATCGTGTCTGGCAGAACCGCATGGAAGGTCCGCAGTATGGTCTCTGGCAGAACGACTACAACGACCCCATTCCCGGTGAAACCTTTGAATATCCTGAGTTCAAGGGCTATTTCGCCGGCGTTGCATGGATGCAGTTCGACACCACCGAAGGCCGCTTTGGCATAGAGACGCTGAACAGCAAGATTGGCGTCTACACCCCTCGCGACGGTCGCGACCACATCCTCTACACGCTGCCCGAGACCGGCATCAGCATTCTAAACACCATCCCTGCCATTCGCAACAAGGTCAACACCACCGACCTCAACGGTCCGTCGGCGCAGCCATACTGGAGCAAGGGCAAGGGCAACATCCGTGCCATCCTAAGATTTGAGTAATATGCACCGACTGCTTTCCTCCATCATTCTCTGCTGCATATTCAGTGTAGCCCATGCCGACACGCATGCCCCTTTCTGCTTCTGGTACTGGATGTACGGCGCCGTCAGCGAGCAAGGCATAAAAGCTGACTTGCAGGCCATGAAAGACGCTGGGCTTGGCGGCTGCTACCTGATGCCCATCCGCGGTGCAGAACAGGCTCCGGCCACTCTGCCACCGCTGGGGACGACTCCTGCCCAGCAGCTGACGCCGCAGTTCTGGACGATGGTCGACTGCGCACTCTCCGAGGCCAGCCGCCTTGGCCTGGAGATGGGCATACACATCTGCGACGGCTTTGCACTTGCCGGCGGTCCGTGGATCAGCCCGGCAGAGTCGATGCAAAAAGTGGTTTGGACCGACACCATCGTCGGCGGCGGCCATCATCGCTTCACCATGCGCCGCCCCGAAAGCACTGAGGGCTACTACGAAGACATCGGCCTCTATGCCGTCCCCGTGGAAGCCACCGCGCTGACCGTCATGCCCACAGCCGTCAGCCACTCGCCCACCATGACTCAGAATGCCAAGGGAGTGTGGTGCGCCGACGAGCCTGCCTACCTGCAGTATGACTTAGGCCGAAAGACGCTGGTGCGTTCCGTTGAAATCGAGCCTTCCGGCACAAACATCCAGTGCCAGCGGCTGCTGGTGAAGGCCAGCGACGACGGCATTGTCTTCAGCACCGTCAAACAGCTGGTGCCTCCGCGCCAGGGCTGGCAGAACACCGGTTTCAACACAACCTTCTCCATTCCTGCCACCGAGGCACGCTACTTCCGCTTCGAATGGACGCCAGAAGGCTCCGAGCCAGGCGCTGAAGACCTGGACGCTGCCAAATGGAAAGCCGTGCTGCGGCTTAGAAACATCAGCCTCCACCCATACGCCGTCATCGACAACTACGAAGGCAAGGCCGGCTATGCGTGGCGCATAGCCCCCGATGCCAGCGACAAGGAGCTGACCTTCGCCGACTACTACCGTCCCACCGATTTAATATACGCGCGCGTGAGCGGTCAGGACCTTGTAGACATAGAGCTGCCAGAGTCGCCTGAAGGTGCCTGGCGGCTGCTCAGAATGGGCCACACGTCCACCGGACACACCAACGCCACTGCTGGCGGAGGCCGCGGGCTGGAGTGTGACAAGTTTTCGCGCCGTGCTGTCGAGAAGCAGGTCGGCGGCTGGTTCGGCCAGTTCATGCAACGGCCTGGCCACTCTGCAATAAAATACATGCACGTCGACTCATGGGAGTGTGGCTCGCAGAACTGGGGCAGCGGCTTTGCACAAGAATTCCAGCGGCGTCGCGGCTACGACCTCCTTCCGCTACTCCCGATATATGCCGGAGTGCCTATGAAAGGCGGCGACCAGCTGCTGCGCGACATCCGCCGCACCATCAACGAACTGGTGAACGACGTCTTCTTCACCACCGTCGCCCAGAAAGCCCGCCAATACGGCGTGCAGCTCTCGTCGGAGAGTGTTGCACCCACGATGGTCAGCGATGGAATGGAGCATTACAGGCTTGTTGACCTGCCCATGGGAGAGTTCTGGCTGAACTCGCCGACGCACGACAAGATGAACGACATGCTCGACGCCATCAGCGGAGCCCACGTCTATGGCAAGCAGATAGTCATGGCCGAAGGCTTCACGGAGGTCCGCGGCGTGTGGGACGAGACACCGGCAAGCATCAAGCCCCTCCTCGACCGCAACTTCGCACTGGGCATGAACCGCCTGTTCTTCCACGTCTTCACACACAATCCATACACTGACAAGAAGCCTGGCATGACTCTCGATGGAATCGGCCTTTTCTTCCAGCGCGACCAAACATGGTTCAGTGAGAGCCGCGCAATGGTCGACTACATCACGCGCTGCCAGCGGCTGCTGCAGCAGGGCAGCCCAGTGGTGGACATTGCCGTCTTTGCCGGCGAGGAAATGCCATGCCGCGCACTGACGCCCGACCGCGTGGTGCCGCTACTGCCGGGACTCTTCGGAGCCGACCGCGTGGCTGCCGAGCGGCAGCGACTTGCCAATGTCGGGCAACCGATGGAGGAAAGCCCCGTCGGCGTGCGCCACTCCGCAGGCATCATAGACCCGAAGGACTGGGTGAATGCCATGCATGGCTACCACTACGACACCGTCAACCGCGACGCCCTGCTCAACGCAACGTTCAACTACCGCGTGCTGGTAGTGCCGGGCAGCCTGAGGCTTTCGCCAGAGGTGCGCTCGCGACTGTCGGAACTGGCCGACCGTGGCGTGCTGATACTGCGCACTCCCTACGAGGCCAGCTATTTTGGCGGTCTGCCTCCCGACGCCGTGCTGCCCGACGGCATAGGCTTCTGCCACCGTGCAACCAGCACTGAAGACATCTACTTCCTCTGCAACCAGCGCGATGAAACCGTCAGTTTCAGCCCGCAGTTCCGCAGCCGGCGCGCCACAACCAGCGTCTACGACCCAGTCAATGACAAGACCTACGCCTACGACGGCACCATCCAGCTGGCCGCCGGGGCTTCCTGCTTCGTTATCTTTGCAGATGGCGGCAGTCCGACGCTAACGAACCGTCAGTCAGCAGGCAATGGACAGCCAGTTCGCACGCTACGGACTGAGGTTTCTGCGTGGGATGTCACATTCCGTGAAAACGGCGTCTCGCTGAAGCGCCAGCAGCTGTTCGACTGGAGCAGCCACAGCGACTCGCGTGTGCGCTTCTTCAGCGGCCATGCACGCTATAAGGCAACTCTCACCGTCAAGGAAAAGCTGGATGCAGGGAGCCGCCTGTGGCTCTCGATGCCCCGGGTGAGCGACATTGCACATGTGTGGATCAATGGCAAGGACTGCGGCATTGCCTGGACGGCTCCCTACCGTGTGGAAGCCACCAGAGCGCTCAAGAAAGGCAAGAACGTGATAGAAATAGAGGTGGTAAACACGTGGCACAATGCCCTGCGCGGCTACGACCAGGGGACACCGCCCTACGAAGGCATCTGGACGAATGCCAGATACAGAACCAGCGGCACCTCGCTGCTGCCGGCCGGACTGCTGGCACAGCCGGAGGTACTCTGTGAACAGTAGAAATCATAAAACGCTAAGACTATGAGAATATCAAGCAAGAAACTCCTATTGACGGCTACATGCCTCTTTGCACTGGCATCACGCGCGGAAATCCGCCTGCCACAGTTCTTCTCAGACAACATGGTGCTGCAGCAGGACACGCAGTGCCGCCTGTGGGGATGGGCCGACGGCGGCGGCGTAGTCACCGTCGTCACATCGTGGGACTACAAGACCTATTCAGCCATCGTCGGCAGCGACGGCCGCTTCGAAGTAACCTTCCAGACTCCCGTGGCCGGCGGTCCCTATGACATAACCATCAAGGAGCAGCAGTCGCCCATAGCACACTTCTCGGCAGCTGCGCCGGCAGAAGCAGACACCACCAAGGTGGCCGACGCCGACCTGTACCCCACGTCGTCGCTGCTCATCGAGAACATCATGGTCGGCGAGGTGTGGATATGCTCCGGCCAGTCGAACATGGAAATGACCATGAAGGGCTACAAGCAGCAGCCCGTGGAGGGTGCCACCGAGGAACTGCTCAGCTGCCGCGACCAGCAGCTGCGCCTTTTCACCGCCAAGCGCAACGCATCGCTGACGCCCGCCAGCGACCTCAGCGGACAGTGGAGCGAGGCCAGCAGCGGCAGCGTGCGTGAATTCTCGGCCACGGCCTACTATTTCGGCCGCTCGTTGCGCAAGGCCCTCGACGTGCCTGTAGGCCTCATCGTCACCTCATGGGGCGGCTCAGCCTGCGAGGCGTGGATGAGTCCCGAGTGGCTGCAAGCCTTCCCCGAAGTGCAGCAGACCGTCACCGAAGATGACGTCCGCAAGCTCCAGCAGCGCTGTCCCACCGCCCTCTACAACGGACAGCTGCGCCCGCTCATCGGCTACGCCATGCGCGGAGCCATCTGGTATCAGGGAGAAGACAACATTCCGCGCTTCAACTACTACTCGCTGCTGATGAAGAGCATGGTGGAAGGCTGGCGCGACGAGTGGAAGCAGGGAGAGTTCCCCTTCTACTATTGTCAGATAGCTCCCTACGACTATTCGCTGATAGGCTGGAAGGACAGCCAGTATCTGCGCGAGCAGCAGATGCAGGCGGAGACCATGATTGCCAACTGCCGCATGGCCGTGCTTATGGATGCTGGCCTCAGATACGGCATCCATCCGCGCAAGAAGCGCCAGGCCGGCGAAAGGCTTGCACTGCTGGCACTGGGCAACACCTACCAGATGAAGGGCATGCCCGACTTCGCCGTCTACAAGGAGACCGTCTTCCAGAACGACACTGCCGTCATCTCCTTCGACCGCTCGAAGGAATGGATATATTTTGAGAACGGCGACCCTCTAATGCTTACCACCTCAGCAGGCAAGCAGGTGTGCCGCAACCTTGAAGTTGCCGGCCCAGACCACGTGTTCCACCCTGCCACCAAGGCCTGGGTGAGCCGCAACCGCCTCTATGTCGTCTGCGATGCCGTCAGCCGTCCCGTCTCCGTGCGCTATGCATGGCGCGACTGGGCAGAGGGCGACCTCATGCACGACGGTCTGCCCGTCTCCTCATTCCGTACCGACGACTGGGAATACAATCCCCAGGCCGTCTCTACCGACAAGGACTATAACAATCCGCAATAAAATTTTCATTAATTTGCAGGATTTTCTTACTTTTGCATCAGAATTCGTGTAAAACATGTCTGCTGAAAACGTTGTATTAGACCTGTTCTGCGGTTGCAAATAACTATTAACCTCTACGATACAATGAATGCGCATAGACTTCCGGTAATTGCCATGGCGCTGGCCCTGCTGGGCGGCGTAATGCCTGCGGAGGCCGAGGACTATTCGGTGGCAGGACTGTTCCAGATAGAGAACGGCGGCAGAATGGTGTGGAACTTCAACAGCGGATGGCGCTTCCTGCCAGGCGATGCCGAGGGTGCCGAAAAGAGCGGCTTCGACGACAGCCAGTGGCAGGTGGTGACGGCTCCGCACACGGTGCAGCTGATGCCTGCCGAGGCCAGCGGATGCAGAAACTACCAGGGCGTGGCATGGTACAGGAAGCACTTCGTAATGCCGCGTGAGACGGCCGGCCGCGACGTGTCGCTGCACTTCGAAGCCATTATGGGACGGCAGACCATCTACGTGAACGGCCGAAAGGTCAAGGAGCATGAGGGCGGCTACCTGCCCATAACCGTCGGCTTGACGGAGCTGGGATGCAAGGCTGGCGACAACGTCGTCATTGCCGTGAAGGCCGACAACAGCGACGACAATAGCTATCCGCCGGGCAAGAAGCAGATGACGCTCGACTTTGCCTACCACGGCGGCATGTACCGCGACGTGTGGATGATTGCAAAGCAGCCGGTGGCCATCACTGACGCCATAGAGGCCGGCAGAGTGGCCGGCGGCGGCATCTTCGTCCACTACGAGGACGTCAGCGCGAAGAGTGCCACGGTGGTGATAGCCACCGAGCTGCGCAACAACGACTCGCGGCAGCGCACGGTAACCGTGGAGCAGTCGCTGTCGGAACCGGTATGCTACAGAGACACGGAATTATCTTACGGAGATAATTCCGTAACATGCAGAGATAAAAAATTATCTTACGGAGATAATTTCGTAACACGCAGAGATAATTCTGTAACTCACAGAGATAATTCTGTAACTCACAGAGATAATTCCGTAACTCACACAGTTAGCAGGAAGATAACGCTGAAGGCCGGCCAGACGGCCACTGTCGTGCAGCGCATTGTGGTAAGGCAGCCACGGCTGTGGTCGCCGGAAACGCCACACCTTTATAATATATATACGCGCGTGCGCGAGGGCCGCCAGACTCTCGACGGCGGCATGACGCGTGCAGGCATCCGCAGCTTCGAATTCGTGCGCACCGACGACGCCCAAGGGCGCACGCCGGGCTTCTACCTGAACGGCAGCCGCTACCACCAGCTGGTGGGCGCCAACCGCCACCAGGACTTTGCCTATGTGGGCAATGCGCTGCCAAACTCGCAGCAGTGGCGCGACGCCAAGCGTCTGAGGGATGCCGGCTTTACCATCATCCGCACGGCTCACTATCCGCAGGACCCGTCGTTCATGGATGCCTGCGATGAAATGGGGCTTTTCGTCATCGTGGCAACTCCCGGCTGGCAGTACTGGAACAAAGACGCCGGCTGGGCTGAGAAAGTGCATGAGAACACACGGCAGATTATCCGCCGCGACCGCAACCATCCCTGCGTGCTGATGTGGGAGCCTATCCTTAACGAGACCCGCTACCCTGAGGACTTTGCCCTGGAGGCTCTGAAAATCACCCGCGAGGAATATCCCTACACAGGGCGCCCTGTGGCTGCTGCCGACATGCATTCGGCAGGCGTCATGCAGAACTACGACGTGGTCTACGGATGGCCTGGCGACGATGCCAAGGCCAAGGCTGCACACGACAGCGGCAATGCCGAGGAAGCAGCAAAATGGCCGCGGCAACCGATATTTACGCGTGAGTTCGGAGAACTGGTCGACGACTGGTACGCCCACAACAACCTGAACCGTGCCTCGCGGTCGTGGGGCGAGCGTCCGCAGATGGTGCAGGCCATGAGCCTGCGGCAGTCGGCAAGGGAATTGTATCAGACTAACGGACAGTTCATTGGCGGTTGCCAGTGGCATCCCTTCGACCACCAGCGCGGATACCATCCCGACCCCTACTGGGGCGGCATCTACGATGCCTTCCGGCAGGAGAAGACGGCTTTCTGGATGTTTGCCGCACTGCTGACAGACGGCAGCGAACAGCCAATGGTAAAGATAGCCCACGAAATGACGCAGTTCTCGGAGGCAGACGTGACGGTCTTCTCCAACTGTGACAGCGTGAGGCTGACAACTTACGGCGGCGAACACTGCTGGACGCTGCCCGTGACTGACGGCATGGCCGTTTTCAAGGGCGCATGGGACTTCTTCGAGGCCCGCCAGCACAGCTACACGCAGAAGTCATGGCAGAGCGTGACCATGCTTGCCGAAGGCATCTGCCAAGGCAAGGTTGCCGCCAGCGAGGAGAAGATGCCCTCGCGGCGGTCTACAAAGCTGGCCCTCCGCGTGGCCGACATGGGTCGCCAACTGGTGGCCGACGGCAGCGACTTCACGACAGTAGTCTGCGAAGTCACCGACGACCTCGGCCATGTGCGCCGGCTGGCCAAGGAGAACATCTGTTTCACCGTCAGCGGCGAGGGAAGCATCATCGGCGATGCAGCCATCAATGCCAACCCACGCGCCGTGGAATGGGGGTCGGCACCGCTGCTCGTCCGCTCCACACGCAAGGCCGGAAAAATCAAGATACACGCCGAGGTGCAGTTCCCCGGCACTCATGCTCCCACGGCTGCCGAACTGGAAATAGAGAGCGGGGCGAGCGCCATGCAGTTCTGCGACGCCAGCGACTCTGCCGACGGCCAGGCATCACCAGCTGCCGCCGGGCAGCAAGCCTCCGGACAGCACCAGCAGCAGCCGGCCCAGCTCTCCGAGCAGGAGAAAGCACGCATGCTGCAGGAAGTGGAGGCCCAGCAGGCTGACTTCGGAATTCAGCAATAAAATGCAAAAAAAATGCGCCAAGTGTTACAAACAGAGTGCTAAAACGTCTAAAATAATGTAAAGCTTTACTACTACTAAGTACTTAATGGGCATTTTCAGAAGGCATAAGTGTGCATTGATGGCCATTGTGGCACTATTGTCGTTGTGGCCGTCGGAGGTCTGTGCTAAGAAAAAAGCGCAGGCACCGCAGTTCCGCATTGCCGCCTGCGACTGGATGATGCTAAAGCGCCAGAAGATTGGCGAATTCCAGCTGGCCAAGGACATCGGAGCCGACGGCATCGAGGTGGACATGGGGCCGCTGGGGCAGAGACAGCTGTTCGACAACAAATTGCGCGAACCGCACTTCCAGACTCTCTTCCGCCACACTGCCGACTCGCTGGGCATCAGCGTGCCGTCGATGGCCATGTCGGGATTCTTCGCCCAGAGTTTTCTTAAGCGCGACAACTATCGCGAATTGATTGCCGACTGCCTGCAGTCCATGCAGGTGATGGGGGCAACAGTGGCTTTCCTGCCATTAGGGGGCAGCGGCACCCAGTGGCAACAGCCAGGCAGCGAGCGCACCGAGATGGTGAGCCGCCTGCGCGACGTGGGAGAAATGGCCCTCGCCCAGGGAAAGGTGATTGCCATTCGCACCCAGATGCCTGCGGAGGAGAGTCTCCGGCTGCTGCAAGAGGTTGGCAGCAAGGGCATTACGATTTACTATAACCTGCAAGATGCCGTCGACGCCCACCGCGACGTCAGCAGCGAGCTTCGCACGCTGGGAGCAGAGAATATTGCCCAGATACACGCCTCGCTGACAGACAGCGTGACGCTGGACAAAGACCCGCGCATCGACATGCGCTGCGTGCGCAAGACTCTGCGCAAGATGAAGTGGACAGGATGGCTCGTGGTGGAGCGCTCACGCAATGCCAAGGACGTGCGCAACGTCCGCGGAAACTTCTCTACTAACGTCGCCTACCTGAGGAAAATCTTCCAGTGACGGAACAACCAGACAAAAATACCATAAATAACGCATAACAAAAATAACGAGACAACAACTACAACAATCTAAAAACCAAATTTGCTTATGAAAATGAAACCTTTAATGATGAAAGCAATAGGCCACACATCGTGGCTGGTTGCCGGAGTACTCATGCTTACAGCATGTGCCGAAGGTTACGATGGCGACGATGCTTTCCTGTCGAGCGTGCAGAACCAGCAGCTCGAGCGCATCGCCGACGGCAGCATCGTGCTGCAGCCCAGTGCCGACGGAGGGACTTGGAACATCAGCTGGCCAGTGGTACACGGCGCCGGCGGCTACAGCGTCATCCTGTATGACAACGGCGACCCGGAAAATCCAACGGAAATCGTCAACAAGGTGGTCGACGGATGCTCTACTACCGCAAAGCGTGAAGACGACATCAACTACAAGCTCGTGGTGAAAGTCTTGGGCAACACAGCCCTGGGCAACACAGAGCCTGCCGAGAGTACTGATACCACGTTCACAACCTACACACAGACGTTCATTGCCATACCAGCTACCGACAGCAATAACCAGCCTACCAACCTGGCACAGTGGTTCACTGAAAACCCCGTGCCTGACGACTCGATAGGCATCAACCTTAACTACGACCTTGCCGCAGGCGCTGAATACATTCTCGACAGCGACATCGACTTCGGCAAGCATACAGTTACGCTGCGCTCAACCAGTAAGAACACTCACGCAAAAATCAAGTATGCCAGCAATGCAAGCATACAGAGCTATTCACCGATGACCGTCAAGTATCTTGACTTCGACTGCTCACTGTCGTCAGCTCCCGTCTTCGAACTGTCCCCGGCACCAGCCGACAGCCTCAAGGGCGCAACAGGCAAGGGCGACTACTTCAACCTGCAGGGCAACTGGACTATCCAGAGCTGCAACTTCGAGGGCGTCAACTACCAGCTGTTATACGACAACGACAAGAAGTACTGTCTTGAAACGATGATGATCGACAACTGCATCGTTCACCTTACGCTGAGTCCTGAAACGAACGTCAGCGGGAATGCCGTCATCTACTTCAAGACCGGATACGCAAACTACACGTACGTTCAGAACTCTACGTTCTATAACACCGGCGAAGCAGCTCCGCGCTACTTCCTGCAGCACGGAAACAACAACCGTGCCGACCGTGCCGGATATGAATACAATCTTGTGAGCTACAAGAACAATACTTTCTACAATCTCAATGCAAGCCAGTGGTCGAACTACAGCGGTTTTGCCGGACGTACGACATCGCGCTGGAACAGCACTGCCAATATCTTCTACGAGTGCGGCTCGCAGGTAGCACGCCGACTGCTCGGCGGACGCGATGCTAAGAGCTACACCGGCCAGGCAGGATACTCCATGGACTACATCGTGTTCAACAACAATACGTATTGGCTTAACGGCGCACAGGAAGACGCTACCGGATACGACATAGGCACCTGCCTCGACACCGACCCGGCTTTCGTCGACCCGGACGCTGCTACGCCGAACTTCCGCCCGACTGGCGAAGCACAGGTGAAGCGCAAGACTGGCGACCCACGCTGGTATGACATGCCTGCCACTGCTGCCGCAAGCGACGAGCCTGCTGCAGGAGGCGACGAGCCTGCTAACGGAGGCGAGCCCGGCGCAGAGTAAAGATTTCTAAAACTTTAAGACTACAACAAATATGAAACATAAATTTTTGACATGCCTGTGCCTCGGAATGCTGTTTGCCGCACCTGCCCTGGCACAAAACCAGACCTTCAAAGGTACGGTGGTCGACGAGCTTGGCGAGCCAATCATCGGCGCCACAGTGGCCCCTGTCGGCGACAAGACGAAAGGCACCGTTACTGACTTGGATGGCAACTACTCCCTCAGTGTCCCCAAAGGCACAAAGATAACGGTCAGCTACATCGGCTTCGTGCCGCAGACCGTGCAGGCTGGCGCCAACGTGCGACTGCTGGAAGACCGCCAGTCACTGGAAGAAGTCGTAGTAGTAGGCTACGGCGCACAGAAAATGAAGAACGTCACCGGCTCTATTGAAGTGGTCAACGCCGAAGAGCTGCGCGACCTCAACGTCACAAGCCTCGGCGAAGCACTCAGGGGCATGGTCAACGGCCTCCATGTGTCGGTAAACTCCGGCCAGCCAGGCTCTGCTGCGCACCTCACCATTCGCCAGAGCTCCGTCATGGGTAAGGATTGGGGCGGCAATGCAAAGTTCATGGCCAATGACGACACGCCGCTCTACGTCATCGACGATTTCATTTCTTCTGAAGATGCCTTCAACAATCTCGACATGAGCGAAGTGGAAAGTATATCAGTCCTGAAGGACGCTGCAGCAGCCATCTACGGCGCACAGGGTGCTTACGGCGTTATCCTCGTAAAGACGAAGCGCGGTAAGGAAGGCGCACCAAAGGTAAGCTACAGCGGACAGTTCGGTTTCACCGACCGCCTGTTCACACCGAAGATGATGAATTCCTACGACTATGCCCGCACTTGGAATGCATTCAAGGGCTCTACGCCTGACACACAGGACGAGACCCGCATGCGTGACTACTTCCAGACCAGCGAGCTTGAAGCCCTTCGCAACATCAACTACGACCTTCTCGACGACTACTGGAAAGTTGCAGGCACATACCGCCACAGCGTAAACGTAAACGGCGGTACCGAAAGAGCCACTTATTTTGCCGGCATCACATACAACACACAGGACGGTAACATGGGCAAGCTCGACTACAGCCGTTGGAACTACCGTGCAGGCGTTAACGCAAATATCAGCAAGTGGGTAAAGGCCTCTCTGCAGGTGTCGGGCAACTATCACAAGAAGCAGTCGCCGCGCAACCGCTACAGCGGCAACTTTGGCGCACTGAACAGCGACGGAGCCGACTACGCACTCCTGCTGCAGCACCTGCCGTTCATTCCTGAGACCATCAACGGACTGCCTATCGTACACTCAGGCATGCAGAACACAGAGAGCCAGTCGTACACCAACATGTACAACTTCTATGCCATACAGCATTCTCCGGACTATGTACTCAGAAAAGGCAACAGCTTTGACATGCAGGGCTCTATTGAATATGATTTCAGCTGGATAAAGCCACTGAAAGGCCTGTCTGCCAAGTTCACCTACTCAAAGAGCTATTCCAACTCTCTCGGTGAAGACATCCGCACCAAGATGAATGTATACCGCGTGAAGAGCCGCACTGGCGAGTTCGGCCATCTGTATACCGGCGACGACCTTGACCTCAGCCTTGACAACTTCACCACGCTCACCCTTGACAATGGCAACCAGATTATCCAGAGCGAGAGCCAGAGCGAGAGCTATCAGATGAACTTCATCCTGAACTACGCCCGCAAGTTCGGCAAGCACGACATCAGCGGCCTGTTCTCAATAGAGAAGGGCGAGAGCGAGAGCCGCTCTCTCGACGGCTACGGCATCAATCCGCTGTCATTCACCGACGGCAGCCTGAACTCAGTGCTTGGCGACGAGAACAAGACGATGGCCACTGCCGACTGGGGCCGTTCTGAGTCTGGCCGCATGTCTTACATCGGCCGCTTGAACTATGCCTACGACGACCGCTATCTTTTCCAGTTCCTGCTGCGTTCTGACGCTTCCACAAAGTTTGCTCCCAAGAACTACTGGGGCACATTCGTAAGCGTTTCCGGCGGCTGGGTAGTCAGCGAAGAGCCTTGGTTCCCGAAGGAGAAGCTTGGCATCGGCTACTTGAAGCTGCGCGCATCGTGGGGTCTCACCGGACGCGACAACATCAACCCATACATCTGGCTGACACGCTACAACCGCGACCCGGCGAAGGGAGCCATCTTCGGCAGCGCAAGCACCACTACCGGACTTAACTATGGCATGACCATCGAGCAGGGCGGTGCCAACCCCGACGCACACTGGGACAAGACCTACAAGACAAACCTGGGTATCGACATGCGTATCATCCAGAACAAGATGTCTGTCAACCTTGACATCTACAAAGACCGCGGCCGCGAAATCTTCGCCACCAGCGAGGGTACAGCCACGTTCCCCGGCACTGTGGGTATCAAGCCTATCCCTGAGAACATTGCCGAAATCGACGCCTGGGGCTGGGAGCTTTCTGTAGGCTGGAAAGACAAGATCGGCAAGAACTTCTCTTACTGGGCAAAACTGTCTACTGGCTATTCAGACAACGAAGTCAAGGTATATCCTCAGAAGGACGTTCCCGATCCTGACGACGTTATCATCGGCCAGCGCAAGGACCGCGGCCGCTGGGGCTACTCCTGCATAGGCATGTTCCGCAGCTATCAGGAGATTGCCGAATATTTCGACCGCTATCTGAAGAAGGACGACGGCACTTACGGCACCTACCTTGGCAAGACCATCGACGGCGTGCATCCCGGCATGCTTATCTACAAGGACGTACACGGCGAGTGGGATCCTGCCAGCCGCAGCTACAAGCCCGACCCCGACCATGTAGTCGACGAGAACGACGTCGTTCAGATTTCCGAATTCAGCAACAACCCCTACTCTCTTACGCTTAACTTCGGAGCCAGCTGGAAGAGCTTCTCCCTGTCTGCACAGCTTGGTGCCAGCTGGGGTGCCTACGATTTCGTAGACAGCAACCTGCTGAAATCTTACCAGACCATGGAATACTACAACATTCCTGAATTCTGGAAAGACATGTACGTCCACACCGACGTTATCGGAGCCGACGGCAACATCATCGCTGCCAAGAACACCACTTCCGACATTCCCAGCATCCGCTATGGTGACAATTTCAAGGAGTCTACCTTCTGGCGCGTCAACAAGGCAGAGGTTTCTCTCACTCAGATTGCCCTTGCCTACGACCTTCCCAAGAAGTGGGTCAACTACGTAGGCATTTCCAGCGCCCGTCTGAATGTCACCTGCCAGAATGCCATCAGTTTCCTGTCGCCCAACTACGGTGACGCCTGGAGCGCATGGGGTGGCGACTACGGCCGCTATCCGCAGCTGCGCAAAGTCACTGTCGGTGTCAATGTAACATTCTAAAAAACCACGAAGCACTATGAACAAAAAAGTATATAACACTGGCAAGCTGGCAGTTCTGGCCGTAGCGCTGACCGCCACAGCCTGCTCCGACGACTTCCTTGAGGAGAAGCGATTGTTCGGAAAATACAACGAGGTTTCTGTCTACGAAACCTACGAGACTGCCGAGAGCCGCATAGACTACCTGTACTGGCAGATGCAGCCGGGACAGAATGAGGGCGACGGCATGTACATGCCCATTGTCAACACTGGCGGTGCCTCCGAGAAAGGCTCTGCCGGCGGCTTGGACGACACCAATCTGGCCACTGAGGAATATGCCGGCATCTCCCTCTGGGAGGACAACCGCACTCCGATGACCTATCGCACGCTGAACAGCAACAAGTTCGACCACTTCTACGTGGAATTCAAGGAGAACAGCCCCTATGGCGACATCCGCAACATCAACGACGCCATCCAGGGCATCGAAGGCTCCAGTGGCCTTACTGACGAGCAGAAGAACAAGCTGCTCGGACAGGCCTATTTCTTCCGCGCATGGCGCTATTACAACATCGTACGCTGGTATGGCGGCGTGCCCATCATCAAGGAAGTGCAGAATGCTCTTGCCGGCTCGTCCGGCGGCACCGACCTTGTAGTGCCGCGCTCCACTACCAAGCAGTGCATCGAGTTCATCTGCGAAGACCTCGACAAGGCTGCCTCAATGCTGCCTGCCGAGTGGGAAGTGCCTACAACCAACTGGGGCCGCGTAACCTCCGGTGCCGCCCTGGCTCTGAAGGGCCGCGTGCTGCTGCTCTGGGCAAGCCCACTGTTCAACCGCGCCGACAACCGCGACCGCTGGGAAGCTGCATACCAGGCCAACAAGGCTGCACTCGACAAGCTGGCTGAAGGACACTTCGGACTGGCCTACGAGAACAATCCCGGCCAGACGGCCAGCAACTGGGGCAAGATGTTCCTCAACGTGCAGGGTTCCGACGGTATGGTCAACGAGGCCGTCTTCGTCTCCCTCTACAACAAGCTTTCCAAGCAGAGCAACAACTCGCAGCGCTGGAACTCCTGGGAGCAGAGCCTGCGCCCGAAGACCGCTGCCGGCGGTGGCGGACAGTCGCCGACATCAGAATTCGTCGACCTCTTCCCGATGGCAGACGGCAAGAAGCCCGGTGCTTCCGCCATCACCTACGACAAGAAGACTTTCTTTGCAAAGCGCGACCCACGCTTCTACCGCACCTTTGCCTTCCCCGGCGTGCTGTGGACCTACGACGGCAACACCCGCAACGAGCTGGCTGTTGGCAAGGACACCCTGAAGTATCCTAACAACGTCAACATCATCGACGGCTTCCCATACAATGGCAACGAGTACGTGCTGTGGAGCTATGCCTGGTACACCGACGACACCAAGAAAGTCAGCCCGACGAATGCCGGATGGTACGCCGACGCTCTGGCCGACAACCGCCGCTCAGTCTACGTGCGCAAGCGCAGCGACGACCGCCAGCTGAACTCCGACCCGTACTACGTCTACGTCGACAACACCGGCAACTGCAGCTTCTCGCAGTCGGGTGCCCCTCTCATGGAGATACGCTATGCTGAAGTTCTGCTCAACTTTGCCGAAGCAGCCGCAGCCACCGACCGCGACCAGGAGGCTCTCGACGCCCTGAAGCGCATCCGCTCACGCGTCTACGACCCTGCCGACACCGATGCCGACTTCGGCCTTGTCAACGGCACGCGCGGCGAAAACATCGCACAGGTGCTCTTCGAGCGCCAGATAGAGCTGGCCTATGAGGGCAAGCGCTATGAAGACATGCGCCGCTGGCTGCTCTTCGACGGAGGCGCACACTTCAGCGAAATCAGCGGAGCACCGGCCACATGGACGCTCAGCGGCTTTGGAGGCAACACCTGCACATTCCTCGGCGTCACTGCTGCCAACGACAAGACAGCCGACAATGGCAAGAACCACATCATCGAGGTCTACTGCACAGCACTGGCTGACGTCGACGAGTCCAACGGTGCCGACCCAATACTGACTGCAGGCATAGCACGCCCTGCAGCTCTCGACCTGTCGAACATCGCTGCCGGCGAGCAGGCTCTCATCGACTTCTACACGGCAAACCTTGACCGCAAGGACCGTCTGGAAACCAACGATGCAGCCATCACTCCGAAGTATCTGCCATACTACTACATCATCGGCTTCGACACTTCCGGCATGACGCGTAACCCACTGCTCTACCAGAACATCGGCTGGGAAGACTACGCACACGGTGGCATGGGCACCTTCGACCCTCTGGCCGAATAGTCCGGCAGCCTGAGCTATAACACTACTGAGCAGAGCTTTCTGTATGGTCCGAAAGAGGACGGCAGAAGGCTCTGCTCTTTTTTATGCATGCATCAGAATTCCATAACTCATTGAGATAAAAAATTATCTTACGGAGATAATTCCGTAACATGCAGAGATAAAAAATTATCTTACGGAGATATTTCCGTAACATGCAGAGATAATTTCGTAAGTCGCAGAGATATTCCGGCGAAGAAATAAAAGGCTTATTCTTCCTCCACGTCGGCGGTGCGGAAAGTGTAGTTGCGCGTGACTACATGGCATGCCGAGAAGTATCCAAGACATCCGCCGGAGAAATTTGCAATGGGGTTGCTTCCGGAGTTGTCCATCACCTGCATGGAGTACAGATAGTCGTAGCTCAGGCGGTCGATGGCGCGTACCTCCAGCCGTATCTGGTCGCCGTCGCGCAGGGCGTCCTCATCGTTATTGTCCATCTGTCGCTCAGTGGTGCAGCTGAAGAGCTGCTGCAGCTCGCCGCCGGGGTTGCCCTCGTCGGTCGTCACTGCCCAGCGGTAGCCCACGCGGTTGCGATAGATGTGCATGAAGTAATAGTTCTGCTGGCGCGGCTTGTCGTCAATCCTAAGCTGCGCAAAGAGCATGCGCTCCGAGAAGAACTTCTTCCACACGAAGCGGAAGCTGCTCAGCTGCGGTTCCTCCTGCATGGTCGACGACGAATGGAAGTGACGGTCGCCGACGTAGATGTCCAAGTCGTAGACGAAGCCTGCCATTCCTCCGATGGCAGACTTGTAGACGCCATCGGCACCGTATTTCAGCGTGTCCAGCACTTCGCCCTCGCTGCTCAGCACTACCGTGGCGTCGGCAATGTTGTGGTCGGCAGTGCTGTTGTCGGTGACTGACTGCGTGGTCGACAGCCTCACGGTACACTCCTTCTGCGTCAGCACGGCCTCGGCGGCATACAGGCCAGCGGCATCGCGGTAGTCGATGGGAATCTCCTTTTCGCAAGCTGTGAGCAGCAGGAGCAGCAGTCCGCAGCAAGCCCTCCCAAGTGGGAGCAGCCTCTGGCGGCCAGTGATGGTATGTATTATATTGCCGTAGGTCATTCTTTCTGCCTTTTTAGAACTTCAGCGTCAGCGCCACCGACGGGACAATGCCGAAAAGGCTTATCTGCGTGGCCTTTGTGCGGTGGCCGTACTGGCTGTCGGAGAAGCGGATGAGGTAAGGGTTGTATCTGTTGTAGACATTGTACAGCGAGAAAGTCCACTGTCGTGTCAGACGTCCGCGGCTGATTTTCTTGGTCCACGTGGCGTTAAGGTCAAGGTGGTGATAGTCGGGTGCGCGGTAGCCGTTGCGCTCGCTGTAGTAATAGATGTAGTTGTCCACTATCTGGTATTTGGCACTTGGCGCGGTGAATGCCTGCCCGGAGTTGTAGACCCACAGTGCGCCGAGAGTCCACGATGGCGACAGGCGGTACTGTGCCACGATGTTTATGTCGTGGCGGCGGTCGTTGTTGGCATCATACCACTCTGACTGGTTGATGCCGTCGATGCGCGTCTGGCTCCACGCCAGCGTGTAGCTGAGCCATCCCGTCAGCCGTCCCTTGTTCTTGTGCGCAGCCAGCTCTACGCCATATCCCCTGCCCTTTCCGGCCAGCACCAGCCGCTCTATCTCTATTGCCGATGCGAAGCTGATGCCGTCGCGGTAGTCAAGCACTCCGCTGACGCTGCGCCAGTAGCCCTCTGCCGAGAAGTCGTAGTCGCCGTCGGGGGTCATGGCAAAGACGCCCATGCTCAGCTGGTCGGCAACTTCTGGCTTCACTATGTTGCTGCTGATGGCGTACCGGTCGAAGGGCGTCTGCGTGCTTTGGCTGCGCAGTGCGTGGATGTTCTGGCTGCTGCGGCTGTAGCCGGCCTTGATGCTCAGCAGCGGAGTGGCCTGCCATGCAATGCTCAGCCGCGGTTCCAGGGTTACGTGCGTCTTCACCGGACGATTGGTGCGCCGCTTGTAGACCCACGTGATGTTTCCCGACTGGTCGATGTCGTAATAGTATGGTCCGCCGAGTGCAGTAAACGTCTGCAGGCGCAGACCTGCCGAGAGCGACAGCCTTTCCGTAGCCTTCAGCTGCCAGTTGGCCCACAGGGCATTCTCCCAGGCCTTGCGCTGCTCCTTCTCGTGGTTGTTGATGCGCGTCCACTCAGCAGAAAGCACGTCCGTCAGCCGCGTCTCCAGGCCGGCGTCGATGTCGTGGCGTCCCAGACGTATGTTGAAGTTGTGGCGTAGTCCGTAGTGGCGTATATGCCCACGGTAGGAAATGTTTGTCCCAAGCAGGCTGATGGCATTGTCGGTCTGGTACGACGACAACAGCAGCGTAGTCTTCCACGACGAGCGGCTGCCCGTGTGGTGAAGCCACGACAGGCTGCTGCCGATGTTGCTCCAGCGGATATCCACCATGTCGGAGAGTGCCGTGCGGTCGTTGCTGTAGAATGCCGACAGGAAGAGCTGGTTGCGGCTGTTCAGCGTGTAGTCCATCTTCACGTTGGCGTCGTAGAAGTAGAGCGCGTTGTCGCTGTATTCAGGCACCAGCTTAAGGAATGCATCGGCATAGGAGCGGCGCACGCAGGCCAGCAGGTTCAGCTTGTCGCTGACCACGGGGCCTTCAACGGTAGCCTTGGCCGACAGCAGTCCCACGCTGACAGCCCCGCCCCAGCGGTCGCGGCGTCCGCTGCGCGTGGTGATGTCCAATACTGCCGCCGTTGCTCCGCCGTGAGTGGCAGGAATAAGTCCCTTGTAGAGCGTTGCCGCCGACAGCGCGTCGTCGTTGAATGCCGAGAAGAGTCCCGCCAGATGGCCTACGTTGTAGACGGGAGCCTCATCGTAGAGAATGACGTTCTGTGCCGACGTGCCGCCACGCACCTGGAAGCTGCTGGAGGCGTCGCTCTCTGCCTTCACGCCCGGCAGCAGCTGCACGGAACGAATAATGTCGGCCTCCCCGAAGAGAGACGGGGCGGCCGACAGTTCACGGATGCTCACCTGTTCCGAGCCTATCTGGACCGTCTGCAGACGGCGCTCAGCCCCGGCGGCGCTTACCACCACCTCATGCAGCTGCCCGGCAGACACCACGGCGGTGTCCGTCTGTGCCATGCAGAACAGCGGCACTATGCTCAGAAATAACAGGACGAGTATCATCAATAGCTCTATGCCTTCATCAATAGTTCTCGGCCTTCACCTGGAAATAGCTCTGCGGATGGTTGCAGACGGGGCATTCCTCAGGAGCCTTCTTGCCAACGACTATGTGGCCGCAGTTGGCGCACTGCCAGATGACGTCACCGTCCTTTGAGAACACACGTTCCTTGCGGACATTGTCAAGCAGCTTGCGATAGCGCTCCTCATGGGCGCGCTCGATGGCGGCAACGCCCTCGAACTTCTCGGCAATCTCGGTGAAGCCTTCCTCACGGGCCTCCTTGGCCATGCGTGCATACATGTCGGTCCACTCAAAGTTCTCGCCGCCGGCGGCAGCCTCAAGGTTCTCCTCCGTAGAGCGTATGGAGCCACCTTCCAACAGCTTGAACCACATCTTTGCATGCTCCTTTTCGTTGGCAGCAGTCTCCTCAAAGATGCTGGCTATCTGCACGTAGCCGTCTTTCTTTGCCTTAGATGCCCAGTAAGAGTACTTGTTGCGAGCCATCGACTCACCGGCGAACGCTTCTTGCAGGTTGCGCTCTGTCTTTGTTCCTTTCAGGTCTTTCATAATTGTGTTTGCTTTGTTTAGTTTAACAATATTTTTGTCTTGGTTGTCTGTCTCAGTGCCGTTGCTGCCTTTCACATTATTCAATATGCACGAACGTCATTCTATCCTTTCCAGGGTGACGGCAATGGGATAGATGTCGCCTCTGTATTCCAGCAAGTAGGTGGCAACTATCTTGCGCGGCGCAAAGCTCTGCACTGTCCAGAGCATGGTGTACTGCTGGCCGGTGTCGTCGCTGCCGCTGATGCTGACGACATCGCTGCTGGCGCGATAGGTTCCGCTGATGCTGCCGCCGGGATAGAGGATGGCACACGTGCCGTCGCTGCGGAACTGCATCTCGTCGTACAGGAAGCCAATGCCCAGCTCGCTGTCTTCAGGCAGCTGGTAGCTGAACTGCCAGTCGCCGACGATGGTCTGCACGAGCGCGTCGTCGCCGTCTTCAAGATGGTCGCAGCCGGTCAGCATGCCTGCTATCATGACGGCAAGCAGACAAGCGGCCGCAGCACGGCACTTCCTGCCGACGGCGGTTCTAACTGTCATGCTGTCCTGTCTGTGTGTTCTCATAACTGTTCAGCAAGCCTGTCATTTCACCAGCGACTCCATGTCGTTGCGCAGCCCCTTGTAAGATGCCAGATAGGCCTTGGCGGAGCCGAACGACAGGAACATGTCCAGGCGTACAGGCATGTGGTTTTTATCGTCGGTGATGTAGAAGCGTATCAGCTCATGGTTCTTGCCGTCTTCACGTTCTATGAACGAGAACACCAGACAGCGGTACTTGTCCTTGGTGTTTTTCATCTTCAGCGTAGTGCGTCCGGTGAATTTCAGCCACGAATTCGACAGGCGCCATGCATCGCTGATGGGCATCGGAATGTTCTGTCCCTCCTTGAGCTTGGAAGCATCGAAATTCCTTGCACGCAGGAAGATGCTCATCATGTCGTAGATGCACGTCTTGTACTCTTTGTCCTGCCAGATATGCTCTCCGCTGGTTGTTATGCGGTGCATGCGCAGGTGACAGTTCTGGTTAGGATAGGTATACCACAGCTCGTCGACGTAATACCGCTTGCCTTCCAAGGCTCCTTTGCGGAAATATAGCGGCGAGAGGTCTTCGTCGGTGTATGACAGCAGGGTGTCGCGCATTACGAACACTCCGTCGAGCTTACTGTTGCCGCGGGTGACGAGACTGCTGCGGAAGCCTTTCTTTCCCTGGAAGTTGCCCTGCGTGGTGGTCATGGCGGCCGTGCCAACCTTCACCCAGACGAATTTCCAGTTGAAGTAGAGGTCGTACTTCAGCGACTCGCCGGCACTGAATGCAAAGTTCTCTATGCCGCACTGCGCATGTGCCGGCGTCACTGACATGAGAAGCGTCAGCAATAGTGGAAAAAATATTCTGTGTTGCATCAGCGGTCAATTTTAATTCTCAATTCTCAATTTTTCAATTATCAATTACAAACTGCCTGCGGTCACTCCTTCCTGTATTCTATTCCCAGCTGCCGTGCGCGCTCAGAGTTTCTGTCGCGGAGCTGCTTCTTCTGCTTGCTGCCCTTCTGCTTGGTGATTTCGCCAGGCTTCTGGCGCCATCGCTGCCGCGAGGTGAGGTCCCAGTTCTGCGTGATGTCCCACTTGGCCTTGGCCTCGAGGCCACGGTGATAGTAGTAGACGTCTTCCGGAGCCTGGTCGTCGTCATAGCAGCCGGTATCCCAGAGCTGGTTGCCGTTGCGGTCGCAGAAAGCGCGCAAGTAGTATGTCGCTGGCTGCAGGAAGTCGAAGAGAACTCTTCCGCTGCCATCCACAGGCTTCTGGCTAAGCACCTTGTCGGAGCGGTCCAGCAGCTGGACAATGACCGTGCAGCTGTCGGCAATGCCGCTCACCTTCATGGCTATCGATGCCACCTTTTCCAGGTCGGCAGCCTGCAGTCCGCGCTTGTTTGCCGTGGAGTAGTGTCCGTAGATGTCGATGAAGGCTGCCGAGTCCGTTTCCAGACTGTATTCAGTGCCTGGCGTCCAGTCGGCAGTCAGCGAGTAGCTTCGCATGCGCTCTTCGCTCTGCCGGAAGGTAAATGGAGTGTCGTACCACAGGGAGTCTTTCTTGGCGTAGAGGTGGATTTTCGACGTGTCGGCGACAGCCAGCGGGTTTGGCATGCTGATCCACACCCTGCTGGTGGGTGCCAGCACCTGCGGAATGCTGTATTCCGGGTTGAGCGTCACCACCGGATAGATGGAGTCGTAAGGCTCGCCGCGCTTCTTCAGCTTCTCCTGCTCCTTTGTCCACTCCTCAATCTTCTTGTTAAGCAGCTTCTGGCGCTTTTCGTAGCTGAGCTTCGGCAGGGCCTCGACGGTGTCGGTCTGCATCACCAGCTGGTCGGTGGAGTCGCTTGCCATGTATGTCATCGAGAAGAGCAGCGTGTCCTGCTTTATCAGCGTGGTGTCGCGCAGCCAGTAGGTTATTGAGTCGCGGCGCAGGTTGCTCTCGACGATGAATGCCGAGTCTGCGTCGAAGTTGAGTCCGCGTATCAGTGGCAGCGAGTCGCTGCCATAGCTGAAGAAGACGCTGATGCGGTCTTCGTCCTTGCGTTCGGTCTTCACCAGATAGCGGCTGGTGAGCGTTTCGTTGAACGCCATCAGCACGACGTCGTCTGGATAGAAGTGCGTGAATGGCACGCGCTTGATGTCTGCGATGTGCAGAGTGTCGGTCCAGATGGTGTCCTGGCGGATATCCGGTCCGCAGGAGGGAGTGATGATCTGATGGCTGTAGGCTATCATCTCGCTTTTCTGCGAGAAGCGGTAGTCGCCGTCGGCATCCTGCAGGGCATATATGCGGTACTGTCCTTCGGCGACGCCCTTGATGGAGAAGCGGCCGGTGTCGTCGGTGCGTGATATGCGCATCAGCGGCTTGGTATGGAATGCGCTGTCGGCATGGTCGTCGTAGAGTCCCACGCTGATGTCCTTGACAGGCTCCAGGTTTTCGGCGTCAAGCACGTATCCGGAAACCTCGAAGGTGTCTATCTGCTCGCCCGTAGAGAATGTGAACGTGTAGCTGCCCATGGGGTTGCCCTCGTTGTTGTCGCTGATGGCGTCGCCGAAGTCAATGGTGTAGGTAGTGTTTTCCTTGAGGGTGTCCTTCAGCTCAACGACAATCTTCTTGCCGGCGGCCTTTATCTCAGGCATTTCCAGCTGCGGCGGCGAGACGATGACGTTCTGCGTGGGGTTGTCAAGCTTGATGTATTCGTCGAAGACTATCGTAATCTTCTGTGCGGTGACTCCCGTGGCGCCGTCGGCCGGAGTGCTGCCGAGGATGCGCGGAGGGTCGTCGTCGTACCATCCGCCATCAGGGCTGCCCATGCGTGCGCAGCTCGTAATGAGCAATGAGATAAGAAGTATGACTAATGAAATAGTGTTGTTCTTCATCGGCTCTCTGCGTGTTACGAAATTATCTCAATGACTTACGAAATTATCTCAATGACTTACGAAATTATCTCAATGACTTACGAAATTATCTTACGGAGATAATTTTTTATCTCTGCGTGTTATTTTTTCCATTCATGGCGATAAGCGCCTCAACATAGTCTCTGGAGTTGCTCAGCCGCGGCACCTTGTGCTGGCCTCCCAGCTTGCCGCGTTCCTTCATCCACTCGGCGAAGAGTCCCTTGCGGGCGACGACGATTTCCAGCGGCTGCAGGGTGATGTCCTTGTAGCGCTTGGCCTCGTAGTCGCTGTTCAGCTGCTGCAGGCGCTCGTCAAGCAGACGGGCAAAGCGCGCCGTGTCGGCAGGCTCGCGGGAGAACTCGACGACCCACTGGTGGCGGCACTTGGCCCTGGCATCCATGAACACCGGGGCGGCAGTGTACTCCAGCACCTCGGCACCCGTCTCGCTGCATGCGTAGGCCAGTCCCTGCTCGGCATTGTCGACGATGAGTTCCTCGCCAAAGGCATTGATGAAGCTCTTGGTGCGGCCGCTGATGACAAACTTGTAGGGATTGGTTGACGTGAAGCGCACGGTGTCGCCAATCATGTATCGCCACAGTCCGCAGGAGGTGCTGATGAGCATGGCATAGTTCTTGCCCGTCTCGACGCCCCACAGCGGCACAATGTTGTCGGTGCCGGTTTCCTGGAACTCGTAGAAGACGCCGTAGTCGGCCATGAGCAGCATCGACTTGTCCTGCGGGTCGTCCTGCAGCCCGAAGAAGCCCTCGGAGGCATTGTAGGTCTCCATGTAGTGCATGCGCGGACTGGTGATGAGCTGCTCGTACTGGCTGCGGTAGGGCGTGAAGGCCACACCGCCGTGGAAGAACACCTCTATGTTGGGCCACACCTCCTCAAGGTGCTGCTTGCCGGTGATTTCCATCATGCACTGCAGCACGCTGAGCATCCACGACGGCACGCCGCTGATGTTGGTGACGTTCTTAGTCATGGCCTCACGGGCTATGCGCTCGCGCTTCTGCTCGAAGTCGCTGAGCAGGGCCGTCTGCTTCTTAGGCACACGGACAAGGTTGGCCAGCGGGTTGATGTTCTCGATGAGGATTGCCGACAGGTCGCCGACGAGCGAGCCGGGCAGATTGTAGTTTGGCGCATGGCTGCCGCCAAGGATGAGCGCACGGCCGTCGAAGATGCGGCTCTGCGGATTGTTGCGCAGATAGAGGGCCACGCTGTCGAAGCCGCCACGGTAGTGTATCTTCTGCAAGCCCTCGGGGCTTACGGGTATGAACTTCGACTTGTCGTTGGTGGTGCCGCTGGACTTTGCATACCACTTCACCTTGCCGGGCCACAGCACGTCGCTCTCGCCGTGGCGCATGCGGTCGATGCTGCCCTTCAGCTCCTCATAGGTGTTGACGGGAATGCTTCGCGTGAAGTCTTCGTAGCCGCCAATGGCGTCGAAGTGGTGCAGACGGCCGTATTCGGTGTCGCGGGCCGCCGTTGTAAGGTGTTGCAGCACGTCGCGCTGCAGCTGCTCGCTGTCCGTCTGGTGGCGGTCCAGCTCGCGCATGCGCGAAGTGAAGATATGTCGGGCTATACTTGTAAGGCTCATCAGTGTTTCTTTACTCGTTTGGGCAGAACGAAAGCTACCTTCGCTCCTTTTTGGAAGCAAAGGTAGCTTAAAGAGCAGACATACCAAAGAATTTAATTTTTTTTGGCACGCCGTATGCCGATTTCTAAAGATTTTTAGGAAAGCTGCTACTTCTTCATGTCAAAACCGAGGCGCACACCGTCGTAGTTCTTGGAGAGTTCGCCGACTTTCTGGGCTGTCTCGTTGCCGCTGAGCGTGGCCAGCGTCTGCAGGACGGTGAGCAGCTTCTTCGACTCGAAAAGCAGCGAAATGCCGCCGTACTCGCGCTTGGCATAGCAGTTGATGCTGAGCAGCAGGCCCTTAAGGGTTACCTTGGCGTCCTGCTCGTCGAAAGTCCACGTGCCGCTGAAGCCGGTGCCGGCAATGGTTGCCTTGAAGGTGCCGTCCTCGTTGAAGGTCACCTGCGTGTTGTCGGCAGAGAGGTTGGTCTTGTCGAAGTAGGGCTTCAGCTCCTGCTCTATCTTGGTGGCAGCCACCTCGCCGCCGGCCTTGGCCAGCAGGTTCTCGCTGGTGAAGGCGCAGCCGGGGCCGCTGTATTTCCACGTGCCTACCAGGCCCTGCTTGGTAACCTTGTCGAGGCCGATGACGCTGGTGAAGGCATTGGCAATGGTGCCACCGCTGCCGATGGTGCTGAGAATGTTCTGTACGGTGCCGCTGCCGCATGACACGGTGATGATGCCGGCCATGGCAATGATGGCGCAGGCTGTAAGTCTGATAGTTGTCTTCTTCATGATTTGATGTTGTTTTTCTGTTGATATGACTGCAAAAATACGGAATAAATGACAGATGTGGAAAGAAAAAACGATTTTTCTTGTCAAAAACTGTCTTTTTTCTTTACCTTTGTACACATAGTGTAAAGAAAATGAAAATCGTCTATTGCACACCATCGCTGTACATTGCTGGCGGAGTGGAGCGCGTGCTTACCACCAAGGCCAACTATCTGGCTGAGCAGCCGGAAAAGTACGACGTTACCGTCATTCTGACCGACGGGAAGGGCAAACCGCCGTTCTATCCACTGTCGGAGAAGGTGAAGGTCATCAACCTGGACATTGGCTTCGAAGAGCTGTGGCAGCTGTCGTTCGTGCAGAAGATTCCCGTCTACCTGCACAAGCAGAGGCTCTTCCGCCAGCGGCTCACGGAGACGCTGATGCAGCTGCAGCCGGACATCACCGTCAGCACGCTGCGCAGGGAGATAAACTTTATCACCGCCATCGGCGACGGCAGCCGCAAAATCGGGGAAATGCACATCAACCGCCAGAACTACCGCAACTTTGCCAACGAGACGTCGCCGATAAAAAGGCTGTTCGCAAAGTGGTGGATGTGGAGACTCACCGGAAAGCTGCGCCGACTGGACAAGTTTGTGGTGCTGACCGCCGAGGACATGGCCGCCTGGAGCGAGCTGGACAATGTGTGCGTCATTCCCAACCCCCTGCTGGCGACGGCCGCAGTGAGAAGCACGCTGACGGAAAAGCGCGTCGTGGCCGTAGGACGCTACTCGCACGAAAAGGGCATCGACCTGCTGCTGCAGGCATGGAGCCGCGTGGAAAAGGCATGCCCCGACTGGAGATTAGACGTCTTCGGAGCCGGCGACACCGCGCCTTACGAGACACTGGCCGACGAGCTGCGCCTGGACAAGGAGCGATACGCACTGAACGGACCTACGAAGGACGTGCCGGCGGAGTATGCCGCCAGCAGCATCTTCGCACTAAGCTCGCGCTTCGAGGGCTTCGGAATGGTAATCATCGAGGCCATGGCTGCAGGACTGCCGGTGGCATCGTTCAACTGCCCCTACGGCCCGCAGAACCTTATCAGCGACGGCGTCAACGGCCTGCTGGCAGAAAACGGAAATCCGCAGGCATTGGCCGACGCCATCATCCGCCTCATCAACGACGCTCAGCTGCGACGCTCGCTGGCAGCTAAGGCCGTGGAGGACGCAAAGGAATACAGCATTGAAAAAATCGGCAAACGCTGGGAAGAGCTGTTTGCCGAAGTGACAAAAAAACGTCTGGCGTAAACTTATCCATAAAAAATTAGAGAATTAAAGAATATCACACTCTACGAATTTCAAGAATTCTTCTAAAATTCCATTCAATTCTAAGCAATGAAGAATATTCTCTAATTCTCTAATTCTTGACAAAAAGGCCTGAAGCCTGATTTACTTTATTACAATCTTCTGACTCTTGACGGTGCCGTCAGCCTGCTGGGTGCGCACGATGTACATGCCCTTGCCGCTGACAGTCGTTGGACGGCCGTCGATAGTGTAGTAGCCGACAGTGAGCGGATGGCTGCCGCTGACGGTGCTGATGCTTGTAGAGCCGCCATAGTGGAAGTCGATGACAAGAATCACCTGCTGCTGCTCGCCGGTATTGGTGAAGGTCAGCTCGTTTTCAACATTGTCAAGGCTGAAGACGGCCTTGCTGGGAGCATCGCTGTTAGCGGTGAACGTGTCAAGGCTCAGCAGCTGGCCGTCGGCCTCTGTGTACTGCTTGCCAGCCACTTCCTTCCAGAAGCTCGTGCGGTTGGAGGCGTTGTTGGCGCAGGCGCTCCACAGGGTCAGCTTGGTGGCCTTGGCGCCTTCGGGCAGTATGACGCTCACCTGTGCACCGTTGGAAAGCTTGGTGCCGGTGCGTGCAACGCCGTCGAACTCGTACTTCATCTTGCTGCCTGCCGACAGATATTTGCCGGTGACGGTGGTGTAGTGCATCTTGAAGCCTACATTGTTTGACGGGATGGCCTCGTTGCCAACAAGCTCAGTGCAGGCGTCGTTGCCGCCTGTCTTTGTGCAGTTGCCCCAGGCAATGCAGGCCTGCTGGGTGTCGCCGGCAGGCTCTGGGTCTGGCGTAACGATTGGGTCGTCGGGCTTCGTCTCGCCGCCAACGACTTTCAGCACGCCCTTGGTGTAAAGCTCTGACGTGTCCCACGTCTGGCCCTCGCCGGGAGTCTCGGGCAGAATGCTGGCAAAGGTGCCAGTGATGGAGCCGCCTGAAATGTTGAATATCTGGTATTCCGTGCCAGCATAGGGAGCCTCTACGAACACTGCGCCCTCGTTCAGCTGCAGCACGTTGCTGCCGCTAAGAGTTGTGGCACCCTTCAGAGTGATTGTGTTTGCCTTGGTGTTGTCTGCAAGCACATTCAGCACTGCCGTGCCGTTCATCTTCAGCGTGCTGTTGAAGGTCAGTCCCATGCCGTTAACAAGGGTGTCGCCAGCCTGCAGAATGCCGCCAGTATTGATAGTGGTGGCAGCAGCCAGCGAGCCTGTTCCTGCCAGTGTGGCTCCAGTGCGTACGGTGACGGCACCTGTTCCGCTGTGTGCGCCATTGATGATAAGGCGTCCCTTGGTGACGGTGGTGGTACCGCTGTAAACATTCTTACCAGTCAGTCGCCAGTCGCCAGAGCCTTGTTTCTCAATGGTGGTGGTGCCTTCCTGACCTCCCTGTGCGCGGTTGTCGATGACGCCACGGAAGGTCTCATCGGTATTGGCCGTTCCTACTATCCAGGTTCCCTTGCCGTTCTTCGACTTGACGTCGAAGCCCGACAAATATGTGCCGGCGTCACCGGAAAGACCGCCTAAGTAGCGTGTCGACTGGTTCTTCGTACCGACGACCTGTGCAGTCCCCTTAAGATAGAGCGTGCCGTTCTTGATACCTTCCCATGTGTCACTCTTACTCATAGCAAACTGGCTCTCGCCGGATTTACCTGTTCCTTTTACTATCACCTGGCCAGTGAAGCCGCTCCAGTCGCCTTCCAGATATTCGCGAGTCCAGAACACCTCCCATTCCAGGGTGCCGCTGCCGCTGACTCTGTTGGCCATCTCACAGTTACGGAAGAAGGAAATCTTCGATGTCGTACCCTCGACGGCCTCAATGGGGAATGTATACTTGGGGTTCTTGTCGTTCTCGCTGTGAGTGATAAACTCACCGCCGGCCATCACCAGCTTGCCAGCCTTTCCAAGAGCTGCCAAAGAAGTGTTGTAGCCTTCGAGTACGATGCTGCCACCATTCATGATGACATTGCCGTCGAAGTTGAAGAAGCTGGTATTGTCCTTAGCCACGACTATCTGGCCTGCACCGTCGATGGTCAGGTTGCCTGTACCTTCCAAGCTGCCACTCATGGTAACTACGGTACCGCTCTTGGATATTTCCAGTCTGGTGTCGCCATAGAGCGTTGCCGAGCGGTTGGTAGACGTGGAGCCTCCAGTATAGCGGTAAGTGCCGCCGTCCATCACCCAGTTCTGTGCAAACTCCTGGCTCATGCCAAGTCCGCTGGCCACGCCACCGTCCTTAAGCGAAGAAAACTCGTAGACACCATTGTGAAGCACGGTGGCTCCTGTATACTGCTGGTTGCTGCCAATGGTCAGCGTGCCTGCACCAGTCTTGTTCAGCGATGCCGTGCCACTGATGTATCCTGCACCGCCTATGGTGACATTGGCATCGGAGCGCACTACGACGGCTGTCTTCGGAGTGGCCTCGGCAAGCGTGATGGTCTCGTCGGCTGTGGGAGCAATGAGCCATTCACCGTCGCCTGTGCCTGCGAAACTCTCAGCGTCAATGATGTCAACCTGTTCGGGACGTGTCTTTACAGTGATTTCCTTTGTGTACTCCGACTTCTCGTCGCCCTTGAACGTGCAGAGGCGAACATTATAGGCCGTGCCAGGCTGGAGTGTAGCGTCGTCAATCGTAAAGGTAGTAACATTAGCTGCCGTACGTCCTACCTCGACAAATGTACCGTTCTTTTGCATTTCTACAATAAAGCCGTCTTCGTTGTCGGTAAAGTCATACCATGTGAGTGTGAGACTGCTGGTGGTAGCAGAGGAAAGCTCTGGCAGATAGGGCGGACGCAGATAGGACTGACGGTCGTCCTTGGTGATGCTGTTAATGTAGTTCTCTATGTTTGTATATCCGTTGGCAGCTATCTTCATGGCGTCAGAGGCATCGCTGGCACTCAGGCCGTTGGCGTTCTCCCAGTCATCGGGCATGCCGTCGCCGTCGGCGTCAGCACGCTTCGAGCCTGTCCAGAAAGCCCACGTGTCGGGGGCGCCAATGGGAAGTTCTGACTCCTTGGTAATCAGCTTGCCTTTCTTACCGAACGACAGCACCTCGTCGACCATGTAGCAGTCGGCCAAGTCGCGGTATGGCAGCGAAGCACCCACGTCGGGCAGCAGCTTATCAATAAGCGTATTGCCTGCCCACTTCTCCAGCTCTGGATAGGCGTAGGGCGTACTTACCTGATCGCCGCCACCAGTACCGGTGAATTCTGTAGGATTGAAGACACCGTCGCGGTTCTTGTCCTGCCAGTTGTCGGCACCATAGAAGTGGAAGTCGCTGTTGCCGCCAGTCAGGGCATCACCGCCAACAGCAGGGCCGTTGATAAAGAGGTTGCCCTCAATGTTCACCTCCGAGGAGCCGCTGCTGTCGCCACCCATGTTGTAGGCATAGTTCTTCCAGTTGTAGACGATGTTGTTCACATACTGGTTCGTACCCTTCACCTTGAAGTTACGCGTAGAATTGTCGACAAGCAGAATGCGGTAGAGCGTTATATTGTCAGCCTGCATCAGTCCGCCGGCAGAGTGGGTCATCAGTCCCTGGCCTACTATGGAGTTCATAAGCGTTATGTTCTGCGGCGACGTTCCTTTGTTATCCCAGTTTATGGAGAAATTCTCATCCTGTCCCCAGGCGAACGAACAATGGTCGAAAATCATGTTCTGTCCGTTGGCAATGCCGGCACAGTCCTTACCGTTGCTACCAACGGTACCCATGCGGAAGCGCATGTAGCGGACTATGATGTTGTCAGCTCCTGAGAAGCTGACGCCGTCGCCATAGACGGTGATGCCTTCACCTGGAGCAGTCTGACCAGCCACGTAGAGATTCTTGGAGAATATCAGACGTGAGTTGATGCGAATGACGCCGGCAACATCGAAGACGATGATGCGGTTAGGCTGACTGATGGCGTCGCGCAGCGAGCCGGTGCCGGAGTCTTTAAGGTTTGTGACATGATAGACGCTACCCGTGCGTCCGCCAGTGGCATAGCGGCCCCAACCCTGAGCGCCGGGGAATGCCAGCTGCTGGGCTGTCAGCGTCAGCGTGACGGTCAGCAGGGCAAGGGTTGTTAATAACAATTTCTTTAGCATATCATTATTTATTATATCAATTCTTCACTTTTCTCTCTTCACTTAACAACGACTTTCTTGCCGCCACGGACATAGACGCCCTTGGCCGACGGCTCGCCGCCAAGCTTGCGGCCGTCAAGGGTGTACCAGCTGTCGTCAATAGCTCCCACCCTGCGGTCTTCACGTATTCCACGGATGCCTGTGTCCAGCTTGCCGGCAATATAGTCGGGCAGATAGTAGCCAAGATGTGGCGGCTGGTTGTATCCAGTGTTCTGCCAGCAGATGCCCATACGATATGTGTGGTCGTGCATTAAGCATGGCACGGCATAGTCGGTGGGAGTAGCGGTGCTGTAAATGTTTATCTTTGAAGGGTCTTCCTTGTTCCAGAGAATAAGTTCCTCGCGCCAGTCGCCAAAGATGTCGGCCTGCAGACAAGGAGTAGCCTTAGTGGTGTTACACGTCTGGCCGTAGCCATAGCCGGCAGCATTGAAGCTGACAAGAGTCGTGAAGCTGCTGCCGTTCCACTTGGTGATTGACGGCGAAGCTGAAGCATTGGGGTCCAGGCCGGCACCAATGGTTTTATCGTAGCTGTAGCCACCATCGAAAAGCTGGTCCTGAATAGAGCCGTCCCAGTAGATGCGGAAGTTTACCGTACACGACTTGCTGATAGCAACGCTGCCTGTCTTGGCAGACTTAGGATTGCGCTCATCGGTCGACCAGAACTCCCATCCGTCCTTACCTGTAAGGTCGGCAGCCATGCCTCGCCCGTTGTCGCTCTCAGCGGGACCGCCATGATAGCGGATTTCGCCAGTACGCGCATTGTGCAAATCCCATGAGCCATGGGCAGCAGTGAGCTTTTCCTCATGGATGTCGAAGACGTAGAAGTCGTCGTCGTCGGGAACCATTTTGCCGACATGGATGGCATCGCCGTGTCCGTAGCCTGTAGCGTAAAGCATGGAGCCGTCGTTGTCGAGTGTTGCGGCACCCCAGACGATTTCGTCGCAGCCGTCGCCGTCGACATCAGCTATAGAGAGATTGTGATTGCCATTACCATACATAGTGTTGCTGCCGGCAATGCCTCCACTGCTGTCAGTAGACTTCACGCCACTGGTGTTGGCTGCTGCAACCTTTATGGGTATGCGCTTCAGCACATCGCCGTCGACATTAATCTCTACTCCAGCCTGCCCGTCAGCCCATTTGGTGGCATAGACGAGCCACTGCGTGGCATTGGGAGAGGCGTGCAGCCATTCGGTGTGCAGGCGTGTGCCGTCGAAGCTTACTGCCCAGATGTAGGCCCGAGTGTAGTAGCCGCGTGTGAAAATACCACAGGCAGGCTTGTCGGCACCGTTAACGTAGGCTACGCCGGCAAGGAAACGCTCAGAGCGGCCACCGTAGCTGTCGCCCCAAAAGTTGCTGGAACTGGGATAGCTGCTGACCTTGCCAAGCTCATTGCCACCTTCGACGGCAGAAGAACCGGAAGGAGTCTTCTCGCCAGTGCCGGCACGGCCAGGCAGATACCATGTGGTATGGATAGCCTTGCCGGTGAGTCCGTCGAAGACTGTGAGATACTCAGGACCGTCCAATATATGGCCGTTGCTGTTGCGATAGTCCTTATTGTTGGCATGTCCCTTGATGGTAGCGTCGGTAGCTGCCTGGTTGACGTAGTTGCCCTGGCCGTCCTTGGAACCGGTGGCTGTCTTGCACATCATCTCTGCACGGCCGTCGCCATCGAAGTCGTAGACCATGAAATGTGTGTAGTGCGCACCAGAGCGGATGTTCTGTCCAAGGTCGATGCGCCATAGCAGCTTGCAGTTGACCTGCTGGTCATCGACGGTCTCGGTGCTGCCGTCATAGTGAACCTTGTAGCAGTCGATATACGTAGAGCCGCTATAGCCGCAGTTATAGCTGTTGTCCTGCGACGTGGACGGATCCCATTTGACGAACAGCTCATACTGGCCGTCACCGTCGACATCGCCCACGCTCATGTCGTTGGGCGTATAGGTGTATTCATAATTGGTCTGATCGGCATAGGTTTTGCCGTCAGCCGTCATTCTCCACTTGGCATGCACTCCGCCCTCTGGGCGCTGTAGCTGCAATGAAAGATACTTGTCGCTCCACGGCATAACCTCTGGAGTAGTCTCTACTATTTCGCCGTTCTTCCTTACCACTACCTGATATTTCGAGGTCTTGTGGCTGCCGCTGTGGCGGTAGTTTGTCTTAGTAAGACCGGAAGCTACTGCCGCGCCGTCGCACAGCACGTCGAAGGTGGTGTTGGCCTTGTCGTCGGTGCCAAGCAGTCGCCAGCTGACAAAGTTCTGTATGGAAGAGCTTGCCACGACCACCAAGCCTCTGTCCAGCTTTTCCATCTGGCTCACGGGCGTCACCTGAGCCTGCAGCCCTGTTGCCGCAAGGAGCAACAGTCCAAAAATCATACGCAAATGTCTATTCATAATCGATTTGTATAGTTTCTCATCAGTTGTGCGGCAAAAATATGAAAAAATCGGCATAACGCCAAAAGTTATGCCGATTTTTATTGATTTTCAACTATTTATAGCTTGCTCTTCGCTCACTTAATCACAACCTTGCCACTGCGTGGCGAACTCGTTCACGTTCGGAATAGCAAGCAAGCTTGCTCTTCGCTCACTTAATCACAACCTTGCGGACAGAGCCGTCGGGCATGACTACGATGTTGAGACCACGCTGCAGACGCTGCTGGCGGACACCGTTCAGGTTGTAGACAGCCTGCTGGCGCTGGGCAGCATTCTGCACAGTGCTGATGCCTGTAGCCAGCTGCTCGTACTCCTGGTCGTATTCAGCCTTCTTGGCAGCAGACTGCTCGCCGGCATTGGCAATGTAGATGTCGAACACCTTGGCGCCTGCACTTGTAGACTCCTGTGTCACGCGAACGTAAACCTCGTCGGTGCCGTCGTAGCTGCTGGTGTACTTGCTCCACATGCGCGACCAGTTGCCCTTGGCGATGGTGCCGATGGTTTCCCACGTTGTGCCGTCCTTAGAAACCTGCACGAGCAGTGGGCCACCTGCCATGTTGGCCAACACGACAACGTCGAGAGGAGCCTGGTAGGCTTTCTTGGTCTCGATAGAGGCATTGGCAGTCTCGCCTGCATAGAACTTGTAGAACTGGATATCGTAGCTCGACTGCGGGAACAGTGGGTCTACGTCTGTAGAATAAGCAGGGTTGTAGTTGGAGTCGTCACCAAAATTAGAGGTACGCGAACCTGTGTTCTGCCAAATAAGGCATGTGCCGCGCGACTTCAGCTGCCATTCGGCAGTGCTGTTGCCTTCACCGTCCAAGCCTGGCTCGTCGACAACTTCATATTCGCGCAGGTCGGCATCGGTATGAGTGACCACTTCAGTTTCGTCGCCGGTCTCAGGATCGATAACCGTTTCCTTGGTACCTTCACCGATGTACATGCTGGCAGCACTGGCACCCCATGAGAACATGCCCTTGCCGTTAGCAACTGCCTTGCCAGCAACATTATTGTCGGCAGTCCACTGCTTTGCAGCGAAGTGTGCAGCAACGTCGATGACTACGCGTGCGTCTTTTACGGCGTGGCGCTCGGTAGCAATTTCAGAGAACAGTATTCCGCCTGCAACTACAAACGCATTGATAGTCTGCGGAGCGTCGATAGTGAACGGCTCAGTGTACTTTGTAGACTTTCCTAAATCGTTAGTAGGCGTGCTTTCGAAGTTGAAATAGATGTCAACATCTTCCTCTGTAGTGCTGAGCGTGATGGTAGTCTTGCCCTCGCCATACTCGGCAGCAATCTGCGGAGTCTTCGGCTGGGTGTAAATCTTTACGTCTAATGAAGCTGGCTCGCTGACAGTATAGCCCTCAGCAATGGCGACGGCCTGGAACGTGCATTCTGCGTCAATGCGTACAGGCCCTTCGTAGAGAGTACCCTTCTCCACTGTCGGCACAGAGCCATCGGTAGTATAGTAGAACTTAACCTTTGGCTGTGTAGCGATACCGGCAGCAATGCTTACCAGTGTGAACATATCTTTATATTCCTGCGACAACTTAGGAGTAGCAGCGGCAGTAACCTCCTGCTTCGACTCTGCCAGCACGTTAGTGGCAGCCAGCAACAGCTCCGTAGAGCCGCTGGTCCAAGGCAGGTAAGCGTAAGCATTGTGGCCTGCATTGTGCAGGTGGGCAACAACGTTGGTGCCTGCAGCACCCTCGGCGGTCATGTCTACAAGTGCAACCTCGTCGCCAGCAAAATACTCGCCAAGCACTACTGCGGGGAAGTCAGCCTCACCGAGACCGACAATCTTAAGACCTTCCACGTCGTCAATGGTAACTCCACTGAGCAGGCTGCTCTTAGAGTTCTTCACAACGCCTACACCCTCAGCGGCCATAACAGCCTCGCCATAGCCCCATGCAGGATAGAGCTGGTTGTTCATGTTCAGAGTAGGAGTGAACGGCATAGCCTCCTTCACCACGCTAACGACGGCATTGTCGGCAGGCACTGACGGGTCAATGACGGTCACGGTGTATTCCTGCAGACCTTCTGCCGTAACACTGGCCGAAGTAACATCTATCAGAGTAACCTCTGTCTCCTCACGAGCCTGCAGGGCTGCCACTGCGCCCTCAGCATATGCACCGGCATAGAGGTAGGCAATCTTTGCAACCTTAATGGGGTCGCCGTCGTCAATCATAAAGAGAGTGAAGTCGATACCACCCGTAGAGCTGTTCATCTTAATACCTACAGGCACTTCACCTGCAGCATCTGTCTGTATCTGATACACGAAGGTGTAAGTTCCCTTTGAGCCTGCGACACTGCCACCGAGCATGATGTTGTTGGTGGGGTCGTCGTCAATGCGCACCATGTAGTCATACATGGGCAACACTCCACGGTTTTCTGCCGTTGCGTTTGCCGAACGACCTACGACGGTCAGTGTCTGTCCGTTTTTCAGGCTCGGGAATATGAGCTGCTGGTTGGCACGGTTCAAACGGAACGTGGTGCCTGTCAGCAGATAGTTATTAGAGCCAAAGAGTCCAGCTGACGAGCGCTTCAGCCCAACAAGCTCTTTAATCTGTACGCCGTTGGCAACAAAGTCACCCTCGCCGAATTTGCCGGTTTCCTTCCAGCTGCTTCCGTCTTTCGTCCATTCGCTGCCAGCCTCCAGATTGGCAAGTGTCTCGTCGCTCCAGCCCTTGCTGAAGTCCCACGTCTTCTTGTCCTGTGCAAAGCCTGCGAGGCTGATGCCGAGGAGCAAGAGTGCTAAGGTAAAGATCTTTTTCATAAGCGATTTTTTAGTTTTTAAGTAATAGTGTTTGTATTTAATGATAAGATATTTGCCAAGGTTGGCTTTCCACGTACTTTCTAACCTTGCCTGCAAATTTATGAAACTTTAAGGCAACGGCCAAAAAAAACAGGTGAAAGTTGTTGACTTTCACCTGCTTTTTTCATTTCACTCACTTAATCACGACTTTGCCACTGCGTGGCGAGGTCGCTGACGCTCGGAAATGATAGCGAGCTTTCATTTCACTCACTTAATCACGACCTTGCGGCCATTCTGGATGTAGATGCCGCGGCGCGGAGCGTCGACACGCTGGCCGCTGAGGGTGTAGATGGCTGCACTGCGCACGCCCTGCTGAGCCTTGTCGGCCACATCGGTGATGCCAGTGGTGATGATGTTGCTGCCCTCAAGGCTTACGACATAGATGTTGTAGACGCCTGCCTTCGAACCCTTTTCTGCGTCGCGCAGACGCAAGTAAACCTCGTCAGTTCCCTCGTAGATGCGGACATACTTGCGATAGAGACGCTGGCCCTGGTCGCACACCAGAGGCTCGCCGAACTGCTGCCATTCGGTCTCTGTGGCATCGCCGGCGATGTCCTGACCAGTCTCAAGCACCAACGTAGGACCGGTGCTGGCGTTGCCGTTGCTGATGTAGGTGATGACGGCGAACGGGCCCTTCACCTTCTTGGTGGTATAGATCATGGCCGACTTCGGGTCAGCGGTGTTCCACTCGCTGAGGTTCACATAGAAATCTGTGCAAGGATAGGTGTCAGCAAACTCGGCTTCGTCGACGGTGGCTGCTGCGTAGCTGCTGCTAACGCCCAGCCCGTCGTGAGTGCCTACGGTGAGTGCTGCCGGCTTGATGGTTATCTCCGTGCAGACAATCTGGCCGCGAGAGCGCACTCCCCAGCCGTTCTGGAAGTCGTAGGTCTGCTCAGCACTCTTCGGATAAACGTTGACAACGTCGCCTGTCTCCGGGTCGGTAGTCGTCGATACAGGCTCTGCCGTTGTGTCGTAGTATGGGTAGGCTGTCTTCGTCTTGCCCCATGTGAAGAAGTAGGCCACCTTAGAGTCGCTGGCACCAACGGCACTGGCAGCAATCGGAGCATCGTAGTATTCAGCCTTGTTGGCGTCCATGCTGGCCAGAGTCTCGCCGAACTTCAGCGGCTGTGCCACGGTGACCTGCTGTGTAGCCACCTCCGACGGTGCATAGCTGCCGCCGACGGCGAAGACGCTGATAGCCTTGTCGGTCATCAGAGTGATGGGCTTCAGGTAGCGAGTCGACTTCAGACTGTCGTTGCTGGCCTCATAATTATAATATATGTACACGTCGGGAGTTTCGCAGCTCAGTTCCACCACGGCGGTGTTGCCCACCTGTGTGACGGCAATCTGCGGTGTTGTCACCTGCTGCTTCAGCACTACGGCCTCCGAGGCAGCCTCGCTCAGCAGGAAGCCCTCGCCGCGTGCAACGGCCTTCACGGTGACGCCGGCCTCAGTGATGGCAAACGGCTCTGTGTAAGGAGTGCTTCCGGCATCAGGCTCTGTGCCGTCGGTGGTATAGAAGATTTCAGCCTTCGGGGCTGTGCTGCTGATGGTGACGATGGTCTCCATGTTCTTGTATTCGAAGGAGATGGTCGGCTTGCCGGCAGCAGTGACGGCAGCCTTCGAGTTGGTCATCATGTTGACGGCATTTGACAGCAGGGCTGCAGAACCGTCCGACCAGGGGAGGTAGACGTAGCCGTTGTGGGTGGCATTGTGGACGTGAGCCAGCACGTCGCCCTCGCCGGCTTCAACATAAGATGTCAGCACCACGTCGTCGTCCTTGAAGTATTCGCCCAGCTTGACGGCCGGCAGGCTGCCCTCAGAGAGAGCAACAATGTTTACGCCCTCTACATTCTCGACAGAGACGCCGCTGAGCAGCTTGCTGCCGGCATTATTGACGACGCCGATGCCTTCAGCGGCAACCACTGCCTCGCCATAGCCCCATGCAGGATAGAGCGCGTTGTTAAGGTTCACTATCGGGGTGAACGGCAGGGCCTCCTTCACCACTGCGACGGCAGCATTGGCAGCAGGCACCGACGGAGAAATGACCGTCACGCTGTACTGCTGCAGCTCCTCGGCAGTGATGGTTGTAGAAGCCACGTCGGTAGCAGTAATGTCGACGTTGGCCATGCCCTGCAGTGTTGCCAGAGCGCCTTCAGCGGCCTGGTCGCCAGTGTAGAGATAGAGAATCTTGGTGTTCTCAGCAGCCTCGCCAACCTCTATAGAGTAGATGTGGCAGCCGTTGGTGTTGTAGACAAGGATGTCCACAGTGCCGTCGTCGTTAGCGGTAGCACCAGTGGGCAGCGTCCAGCCCTCCCAGGTGTAAGACTCCTGTGTCTTTGGCTTAAACGACTCGCCAATCTGGTTGGCATCGTCGGTGACAGAGCCTACGAACAGTGATACGCCACGAGCGTCTGAAGGCTTGTGCGACTCGGCAACAATGGTAATCTTCTGGCCTACTGCAACCTTGGGAATCGTGAAGCAGAGAATGCGGGCAGAAGCCGACTTGGCATTGCCGCCGCCCAGCCAGAGATATGCCGGTCCGGCATATTCGCCCAGCGATGTTGACGGATAGTTGACGGCAATGGCCAGGCTTCGTCTGTTGACATAGGCCGTGTTGAACACCAGGCCTTCCGTCTCGGCAATCAGCTCACCGTTGGCCATCAGGCCGTCGCTGCCGACATTTGCATCGGCATACGACCAGAAGCAGTTGCCGCCGGTATTGTTGGAGCCGTCGGCTTTCTCGGTGTCCGACCAGCTGCCGCCGGTGACGCCCTTCGCGGCCTCAGCCGTCAGGTTGTCAATGGTCTTTGCGCTCCAGTTTGTGAAGTCCCACTTGCGGTGGTTCTGCGCTGTAGCACTCAGGGCAATAGCCACGAGCACCACGGTTAGTGTAAACAGTTTTTTCATACGCATTTAATGTTTTAGGGGTTATATGCCACAAAAATACAAAAAGCGCACCAAACCCCAAAGCCTCAGCAACTTTTTTTAATGATTATTTCCGTAAACGTTTTCGCCGCTTTGCTTGACAAAAATCTTCAAAAATCTTAATGTTCTTAACAAAAAAACTGCCCTCACCTCTCACACCCAACTGCTACTTTTCGGGTGCTAACTGGGTGTTACCTTGGGTGAGACCTAAGCACCTGTGGTGAAGCCGCCCAACCGTCTGGCGGACAAGTATATATACATATTGGGGCGACGGGTGAGGCCTGTTCCGCAAATTATCTCAATGAGTTACGGAATTATCTCAATGAGTTACGGAATTATCTTACGGAGATAAATTCGTAACATGCAGAGATATTTTATTATCCTACACAGACATTATTCTAACGCTGCAAGAGCAATAACATTTCATCAAGCCCAATGATATTAACATGAGGAAAAGGAATACTTTTCAAGACACTGAAATGCCTGTCATCACTGACAATAAAGTCGGCATTAGCAACAATAGCACAGTCTACAAACTTATTGTCATCTGGATCCTGGCTGATTAGTCCAAAATGAAAATGAGGGTCAAAAAACTTGACACAATTACTCTTCAGTAAGACGTTAACTATTCTTACCGCAAATGTACGGTTTACTTTCTGTGTTAGAATTTCCAAATATTCGTTGAGAATATCATTGCTAACACATATAATATACTCCTCATTAAGAAATGATTCCCATACCACGCGATACTGGCTGCGAATCGGTATGATGCGTAGCAAACAGTTTGTATCTAAAATAATGTGCCGCATGACTGTCACATCTTAGGACGGTATGGAGTTCGCATATGCTCATGGCTCCACTGTTCAAGGACACCATCGTTAATCTTGCCACTCTGCCATAGGTGCTCCATTTCCCTGTCGGCGAGCCGGGCGAAAAACAGCGACAGGGTATGCTTCAGTTCACGGATGTCATCCTCCGACTCTATGTGTGCTACAGTGTTCAGCAATTCAATCTGCGCAGCATTCAATGGTTTGTTTACTGTTACTTCCATAATGACTATACTATAGTTTCTCGCCTGCAAAGATACAATTAAGCGAGCGAAATGCGAAAGAACTCATTCTTTTTTTTGCCGAGTGTGAGAAGAATTTTGCCGAGCGTGAAAAGAAAAGAACACAAAGCAGGCGGAAGTTCACGACTTCCGCCTGCTTTGCAAATTATTAGTCTGTAGCTAATTACTTAACCACGGATATTTACTTAACCACAATCTTCTTGCCATTCTGGATGTAAACACCCTTCTGAGGAGCAACGATGCGACGGCCCTGGAGGTCGAACACCTCACCCTGCTGAGCAGCAGCCTTAACAGAGCTGATGCCAGTCAGGTCGCCTACGACGAATGTAGCGTCGGCTGGCTTGATTGTTTGCTTACCATCAGCGGATGTAAGTACGATTGCAGAAACCTTTCCTTCACCACTAACAAAATCAGCGGCAGCAGTGACAGCGATTGTGAGAATAGCGCCGCCCGACTCTCCCATAAAGGAATTATTATCCTTATTGTACATTGTTACGCGGAACAAACGGTCAGAGGGTTCTGCCAAACCAGGAATAAACTCCCATTCATCATCTTCATTTAAAGAACGGGGGGTTAATGCCAAAGATTTCTTTTCACTAATTTTTCCTGATGAAGTTCTCTGCACGTCTACACCTGTTGGCAAAGTAAAGTCAAACTGGCAGGCTCTATAATTCAATTCCTGATTAATGAGGATAACATTCAGATTACCTGTCTCGCCAGGCGTGAGTGCCAAGTTCTCAATGGTCAGTGCATCCTGGGCGAAGCCAGTCATGGCACTGATCACAAATGCTATTGCTAAAAGATATTTTTTCATAGTTGTAATTTTTGTTTTATTTAATGTTCTTATTTGGCTGAGTTGATAATGTCAAGCACCAGCGTAACGTCGGTAATATTTACTTCACCGTCGGCATTCACGTCAGCAGCCTTCTCCACGAAGTTATCAGCAGGAACGCCGTTGATCTTGTCGAGGACATAGGTAACGTCGGTAATGTTCACCTCACCGTCACCATTGGCGTCACCAGGAATAACAACCTTGATTGGGCCGTCAGCGGTAGAAGCATACTTGTAGATTACGAGGTTGTCGAACCAGCAACGGCGGCTCATGGCACCGCCATTTGCTTTCTGATACGTGGTAGAACCTATGCGGAACTTGGCAATTTCTGCAGTTGCCAGAGCTGGCAGGGGAACCCATGCACCCTCAGACTTCACAACGCCATTCACTGACAGCGTACCCTTCACAGCCTGATACTTGCGGTCGATGATGAGGTCGAGCTGTGTCTTGTTAGCGTCGATGCAGATGCCAGCATTGCCTACTGAAGAAGAACCCTGGCCAGTAGCCTGCTTGAGGTCCATGCCTGTGCCTTCTTCGTTCTGGAAGGTGTTGTAGCCTACATCTACACGGTAACGGTCAAGGCTTGTACCAGCAATAACGTTGTTATCGGCGTCTACCAAGTCAATGGTTAAGTAACCACCGCCAAGATTGCCGTACCATACATCATACTGGACACGTACAACGTCCTCAGAGCCAATTTCCGGAAGCTCGACATATCCGTATGCCGAACCACCTACGTGGAGGACTCCAGGAAGCTCGTCCTTATAGCCTATAGAGAAGAGCCAAGAGTCCCATTCTGAAGACTCTGCACTATAATCTGTCTGAATAGCACTTGCGTCGAATGTCATTTCGCCAGCAGCACCCTTGATGGTGTAATATACTTCGCCACCAATTTCCTCGCCAGTGGCTGGGTCGGTGACAATAGGTGTTGTCTGCTGTTCTGGCTTGTTGCTGAAGTCGATGCTGATAACAGGAGTCAGAGAGCCGCTCTTCTTGAAGGCCTCCTCGGCTGCAATCAGAGTCTCCTTTGCTGACACAAACTTAGGCTCATCGGCTTCACGAGTAGCGTCGGTAGTTGTGGCAAGTGTGTTGTCGTAAGTAGCCTGTGCGGCGTCGATAGCAGCTGCGAAAGTAGCCTTGTCGCCTACACTGTACATATCGTCAGCAAGAATTGTCTTAGCATTTTCAATTTCAACAGGAAGAGCTGTAATGCTGGCATTCTCATTGGTCACCTTAGCTGTTGCATACTGATAGCCACGTACAAGAGCATATTTGTCATACGGAGCCTCCAGACCTTCAACGCCAGTAGTAGTAGCCCAATCTTTCAGCTCATCAATAGTTGCAACACCAGTGTCGTTACCGTCAGCGTCAACCCATCCCTTAGCCTTGAAAGCTTCGTAGAAAGGATCCCATTGTGCCCTTGCTGCAGTCAAAGTGTCTTTACCCCAAGGCAGAGTAGCATCATCCTGCATTTCAAGAAGCTTCTTACGAGCACTCTCCATTGCATTGTACTGGGCAATAAAACCAGACCAAGCTTCTTTACGTGCAACAATGTCGGCAACTTTTCCGAACGCGCGAACTTCGAAGTTCTTCATGAATACAACACCAGAAGGATTAGTGATGTCTGGAGCATCCCACCAGAAGCCAGCCTCGAACTCAACTCCCTCTGGAAGCTCAAGAACATAGAAAAGATGACTCCACTCTTCACCCTCAATGGTGCCGAAGTCCACCTTATTTGTCTCACGAAGGCCTTTGCCTAAGTAACCGCTTATGGGTGCTTCAACATGGTTCCACAGAGTTGCCCAGTTCTTAGCAGACAATCCGTTACGGATTTCTGCAGAAACAAAATATTTGCCTGCAGGCAGCTTAGCATTGAACAGAGCTACAGTGCCAGCAGCATTGTGGTTACCGGAACCAGGGCCGATATACTTTGTCCATTCAACAGAGCCAGAACTGTGATACCAGTTGTCACCATAGAAGCGCCAGTTGCCAAGTTCATTTCCGTTCGCTATCTGACCACGGTTGTACTTGCCAACAGTAGTTATATCAATGTTCTTGAAATACGTATCGCTAGTGAGGTTTTCAGAAGTCACGCCAAGGAATTCTTCAAACATTTCATTCAAACCCGTCAGTGTGGATGCAGCATCGCTCTCATCATCCAAAGTACCGTCTTCAGTCTCGATAGACCCTTTCAAGCTCAGGACAACCTCTTCAAGCATTCCGCGCGCGTCTGCAGCAGCCTCTACGTTGAAGTTCTCGTCGTTCATGAGCAGCTCGATGTAGTTCAGCTTCTTTGCAAGGATACGTGTGTCGTAGACTGCCTGTGCTTCGTTGAGGCTGATGTTAGTAACCATCACTCCCTCGGGCAGCTTGCCAAGACGCAGCACGATGTTCGTCATCTTCGTATCGTCGACGGTGACGAGGAAAGCCAGCTGTGTCCATTCGCCAGCCTTGCACTCCTGAGCTGTTGCAATGGAAACATCTCCTTCAGCGCGGGCCAAACCGCCATCCAAGTTACCGAAGACGTCGATACAGTTCGACGCATCGGTATCATCAACAGAAGAGATAGCCGTGGTGAACGTAGCCTGTGGGTTCACCTGCAGCGAGAGCAGATAGGTTGTTCCGCCTACAACCTCCCACGACTTCGTGAGCGGAGCGGCAGTTGTTGCTCCGTTCTTGGAGGTAAGTGCGTTCTCTCCATTAGGTCCTGCTCCTTCAGTAACTCCCCACACAGAAGCATTCGGCTCATCAATGGCAGAATCTCCTGACCATCCGTTAGTGGAGTTCTCGAAAGTGCCATTAGAAACGAGGTTGTCACCAGTGATTTTGTACCTCTGCGATGCTGTGTACACGTATTCGCCACTGTTAAAAGCGAACGACGACAGTGTACAAACAGCCGCTAAGGCAACCATTAGTAATCGTTTTTTCATGTTGTTAAAATTTTAGTTATTAATAAAAAAGGTAGTCAGCTATATCCGTATAGCGGCTTTTAAAGCCGCCTTCACCTTGGCAAAGATAGTCATAAACACATTAACAATCGTGTTTCATTAAGAAATATTTAGAACTTTTAGTTCTTTTAACTACAATTAAGAGTTTGCTTTTTTATTGTCTGAACACTTCCTGTAGCACGGCGGTGCTTTTCATGGTGCCGAACTGTGGGATGTGCAGTGCGTAGTATCGCAGCAGCACGTCGGTGATGCTGTTGCGGTCGTCGTGCGACAGGCGGAAGAGGCCCATGGTGGGGAAGTCCATGCGCATGAGCTGCAGCAGTCGGCGCGCGTCGTTTCTGTCGAGGAAGTCGCTGTGCGTAGGCACGCTGTGCGAGAATGTCGCCGTGCGCATGTCGAAGACGTCGCCGTCGGCATATCCGCTGAGGTTTGGGAAGAAGCCGAGGAAGCGGCTCATGTGCATGAGGAATGTCAGGTGGAAGTTGGCATATCCGCCTGTCGCCGTGTCGAGCCACTGCATGGAGTCTGCAATGTAGCTGAACAGCGGTTCTCCCTGCTGCTCGTCGCGCAGTGCGCGGTAGAGGAATTCAGCAGTGAACATGGTTAGTGCCATCTTGTCCGGCTCGAAGGGTATCGACGCGTATGGCACCAGCAGGCGTGCATCCTTCAGCGGATGCAGCTGCTGGTTCTGCCTCACGTCTGCCTCAATCTCCAGAAGAGTCATCGGCTGGAAATACTGTTTCTTCAGTTTTCCGCGCGGCGACTTGGGCATTTGTGCCACACACGCCATGCGCCCGGCCTGCTGCGTGAACATGTCGATGATCAGCCGCGACTCGCCGTACTTTGTTGTGTGCAGAATGGCGGCAGCAAATTTTGCACTGTTCACTGTTCACTATACCCTTTAGTACACGAAAGTCTTTCCGCCGGAGATGTACATCTGCCCCTTCTTCATGCTGGTGACACGCTGTCCGCGCAGGTTGAATACCGGCAGCGGCTTGCCGTCGTCGGCCATCGGCAGAGAGATGACTTCCGTAGGCAGCGGCGAGTCGTTGTGCGTGAAGCCGTTGATGGCGTCGATGTACAGGTTGTATGCCAGCAGCTTGACGAGGTATGTGCCTTCTGCTATGCCGTCTATATATATTAATGTGTAGCCGTCCTGCGTGAGAGCGTCGGCGAAGTTGCTGCTCTTCGTAGTCCACGAAGCGCCTCCGTCCGTCGACAGCTGATAGCGCAGCTCGCCCCACGACATAGCGCCGCCCAGCATAGCCCTCACAGCGAGACGCTCACCGCTGGCCACGTCGGCCTGTGGCAGCAGTATCTCCGCGTCGCCCACAGCCACGGCAGCCCCGTCGGCATAGGTGATGCCCGTAGCCTGCCAGAGTGCCGGCATTGCGCCGTCGTTGAAGTCGGCAGCCAGCTTGGCGTCGTCCATGGCATATCCGCTTACGGCGAGCAGGAACTCGTTATTCGTGGCAGCGTCCACGCGATAGCTGACAGCCACGTTGCCGCTCAGTGTGCCCACGGCCTCTGCCGGGTCCATAGCGATGGTCAGCTGCAGGCTGCCGCCCTGTGGAGCAATGGTACGGTTGGCGTCGGTTATTTCCGGCGACACCGTGAAGCCCTTCGGAGCCGTGATGCTGTTAAGCACGAGGTCAGCCGTTCCGCTGTTGGTGATGGTGAACGTCCTGCTGACGGCTTGCAGCGACATGCCGAAGTCGGTGGCGAAGCCGCTCTCGACGGTCTTTCCGCCGGCATCAGCCATCTGCAGCTTAGGAGCTGCAGCGTTGACGGTAATGCGCACGGTGTCGGTGAGCTGCAGTGTTCCGCCCAGGTCCTCCTTGGCATAGAACTTGAACTCGCCGCCCTCCATGGCCGATGTGGTGACAGGAATGTTGACAGTCGTCGTTGCCCCGGCCTCCAGAGCAGCCTCAGCGGCAGCGCGGAAGACCACCGGCTCCAGTGCCGTCGGAGCCTTGGCATATAGAGTGACTGCCGTCTGCTCAGCAGTCAGTGCCGTTGTGCCAGTATTGCGCAGGCGCAGAGCAAACGTTGCGCTGAACATGTTTGCAGCATCCGCGTCTATCACTTCCGACTCGCCGCTGGCGAGGACACGCTGCACGGAGGCAATCTCCATGCTGCGGATGTGCTTCAGCGTGACACTGGTCTCTGCGGTGCTTTCAGTGATGCCCGAAGCAGAGACCTTAACAAATACCTTATAGCTGCCCTCTGCCGACGGAGCGTTGCCGCTGACCGCGATGTCTGCAGCAGCCCCGGCAGCAATGTTCATGCTGTTCTTTCCCACCAGCGTCTGCTGCTGGCTGGCATCCACGAAGTACAGCTCAGCCGTAACGTTCTCGGCAGCCCTCAGCGATGCCACGGTTACCGTTGCCGCATAGTTCGTTGCCGGCACCATTTCCTCCTGCGGCTGCTTGCTGTCGACGACGTAGATGTCGTGTTCCGGCGCCTCAGTGGTGTGCCATCCCTGCAAGAGGCTCACTACGGCATACTTGCCGCGGAAGCGCAGGTAGTAGTTGCCAGCCTCGAGGCCCTTCAGCGTCAGAGCCTGGTCGCTGCCCGTCAGCTGGGCGGTGACGTCGGTCGTCGTCCACTGCTTGCGGTCTGTCGAGTAGCTTACCTCCAAGAGCTTCGAGAGCGACGATGTCTGCCGTGCCTGATAAGTCAGCACGTCGTCGGTGCCGCTGACCGCGAGGCGCTCAGTGATAAACACGCTCTCGCCGGCAGCCGTGGCAGCATTCTCGCTGAATGTCCATCCGCTGTTATACCATCCTGCCGGCAGCTTGCCGTCGGCGAAGTCCTGGCGGAATGCCGTCGGGTCGAGAGTGTTGCCGGTGAACAACAGCTGCACGCTTCCGATGCCGTCCTGCGACATTATTGTCACCACGCCCTGCTTGCTGCCGAAGGGAGCCTCCACAGGCATGGTCACCGTCAGCTCTGCCGACTCTCCTGCAGCCAGAGCCACCGATGCCGGAGTCACCGTCACGTCGCCCTCGGCAGTGATTGCCGACGAGAGCGTTCCGTTGCCGGTGTTCTTCAGCACATACACGATGCTCTTGGCCCCTGCGGCAGCCGTCAGCGTCTCGAAGTCGTAGCAGCTGCCCGTAGCCACCGGCTCGTCGTCCTGCGTGAGCGACAGCAGCGGTGCAGTGTCGTTGCGGCGGAAGCCGTAGATGTTGTCAACGAGTACGCGGCGTCCGGCAATCTCCAGCACCACGTTGCCTGCCGGCACACCGCTGACAGTCAGCTGCACGGGCTGGTTGGTGGTTATCTGTGCGCTGTAGTCCTTATATTCGCTCCATGTCACGGTGCCGTCGGTAGAGTAGCGCACCTTCAGTGTCGGTGCGTCGCTGCTGTACTGGCGTCGTGCGTCGAATGTCATCGTCTGTCCCTCTGCTACGGCCATCACGCTGGTGCGGAGAGTCTTCTCCTCCAGACCTGCCGACAGCTCGTGGCTGCTGACGTTCCATCCCGTCCAGCCTTCAGGCAGCGTAGCCCCCTCGGCGTCGAAGTCGGCGAAGAACAGGCTTCCATCGCGTGTCTTGCCGGTGAGGCTGATGACATACGTGTTGCTGACGTTGCCGGCGGCAATCGTCAGGCGGTCGCTGTGGCTGCCCGTCTTGGCAGCGTCATATTTCTGGGTTATTGTCAGCAGAGCCTCGCCGCCGGCAGCAATCGTCGTTACGGGAGTGCCGTCGACGGTCAGCACAGCGGTGTATTCGCTGTCAGCACCTGCTGCGAGCGTAGCCGTGACGTCCGTCAGGTCGGCGTCGCCCTCGTTCTTGACGGTAATGGTGTAGGAAGCCTCCCCGGTCTGCATGCCGAAGTCATGGTCGGCAGCGTCGGCTTCGCTTACCGACAGCAGCGGCTCGCTATAGCGCAGGAATCCGCAGATGCGCCTGATGCTCACGTTGGCACCCGTCAGCCTCACCTTCACCACTGTCTCAGCGTCGGCGGCAGCAATGTCGCTGATGGTCAGAATTCTGTATTCGTCGCCGCTGAGCAGGCTGCTGACGTCGGTGTCTTCGCTCCACGTCTGTCCGTTGTCCGTCGAGAAGCTGTAGGCCAGGCTTGCCTGACTGTAGTAGCTCGACGAGCCGAGGGCCTCTATGTACAGCGGCTCTCCGGCAGCAGCCGTCATGCGTGTGGTCTCAATGGTGCCAGCCGTCGATGCAGCCTTGGCAGCCTTGTCGCCGGTGCTTACCGTCCAGTTGCCCTTGTCCCATCCGGCCGGGAATTCGGTGACCTGCGTGAAGTCCACGTAGTTCCGGCTCTTGTCGACAGCCATGCCGGAGGCCTCTATGGTCAGCGTTCCGGCATTGGTCTCTACGGTCACGGTGCCCTGCTTCTGTCCGGTGGCTGTGGCGTCCATGGTCACGGCAATGACAATCACTCCGCTGCCAGCAGCGGCGCTTGCCTCACCCTCCACGGCGGCGGTGATGCCCTTGCTGCCCTCGCCGACGGTTACGCCGGTGACGGTCAGCGTGCCAGTGCCAGTGTTCTTAAGATAGTAGTGTGCCGTAGCCGTCTCGCCCTGGAAGCCGAAGTCGCACTGCTCGGCGAGCGTCAGCTGGCTGCTGGCTGCGGCGTCTGCGTATACTGCCAGCACGGGGTCGTTCTGGCTGACGGTGAAGCCGTTGATATTGTCGATGTAAGTGTTATATGCGTCGAAGACAAGTCGGTATTCGCCGGCCTCCAGTCCGCTGACGGTCACCTGCTGCAACTGCTGGCTCTGGTAGGTGGCCTGTGCCTCGCTGTCGAAGTTGAACGTCTTCACCGGTGTCGTTCCGTAAGGCTCGTAAGCCTCCACGCGGAGTTCGGCATAGCTGGCGTTGCCCTTGAGCTGCAGCACCATCTTGTCGCCGCTGGCAACGATGAGCCGCGGCGAGCGCATGCGTGCATTCTTATACGATGCATACTGGCCGTAGGCCATGCCGTCCTGGAACTGCCACTGTGCGCCGCCGTCGCCATTGGTCCATCCGGCAGGCAGCTGGTTGTCGCTGAAGTCGACGAGCATCTTTGTGGTGTCGAAGACATATCCGCTGACGGTCAGCGTGAAGTCCTGCTGGTCGGCAGCCTTGACGGTCACGGTGCCCTGCTTCTGTCCCGGTGCGTCGGTAGTGAGTGTAATGCCCACCGTCTTGCTCTCTCCGGCAGCTATTGCCAGCGGTGCGCTCTCCGTGGGTGCCGTGACGCCAGAGAGCTGGTAGCCCTCGGGCAGTTCGATGGCTGTTACGAGCAGGCTGCCGGTGTTGGCGTTCCTGATCTGTATCTCCTTCGTCGTGGCAGCGGCAACCATTCCGTAGTCGATGGTCTCCGTGCCGGTGGCAGCCTTGCTGTCGCCAATCCAGAGTTCCATCTGCGGGTCGCTGTCGTCAGGGGCGAAGCCGTAGACGGTGGTTATGTAAGCGTTCTGTCCTTCGAAGGCCAGATACTTGGTAGTTGCGGGAATGCCTGTCAGCTCCACCTCCTGATACTGTCCGTTCATTTCCAGCGCAACGGCTTTCTTGTTAGCAGCCGTGAAGCCGGTGGCCGTCGGGCTGTAGTAGACGTTGACCGTCTGTCCAACGGCAGTTACGAAGAGGCTCTCGCCGTCGGCCACAGTCACCTTCTGGCTGACCATGCGGTTGGCTGTCAGCGTGGTGCCGGCATGCATCACTCCGTCGCCGTCAACGGTCTCTGCCGTCCAGTCGCCGGCAGTCCATCCTGTTGGCAGGCCGTCGGTGAAGTCTACGAAGAGCTTGCCGGCCTGTCTTGTGTGTCCGCTGACGGTGACAGCGACAGCTGCCAGCTGTGTGCCTTGGGAGTTCTTGCCGCTGATGGTCACGGTGCCCTGCTTAAGGCCGGTGTTGTCAGCGTCGTAAGGCATCTGGATGGTCACCGTTGCCGACTGGCCGCTGCCGATGGTTGTCTTGTCCACGGCAGCCGTGACGCCCACAGCGCCTGCTGCCACCGCAGCCTCGACGGTCATGTTGCCCAGGCGCTCGTTCCTGACAACGAATGTCACCGTCTGCGTCTGTGTGATGCCGTCGCCCAGGTCTATCGTCTGTGCTTCGCTGATGGCATCGCCCGAGGGCTGTCCGTCGGCGTCGGCGGCATAGAGTGCAAACAGCGGGTCGTCGTTGTCGTATTCAAGACCGGCAATTTCGTCGACTGCCGACTCGTAGCATGTCAGGCGCAGGCGGTTGACGGCCTTGGTGATGCTGACAGCAAAGGTGGTATATGCGTCGGCAGACAGTCCGCCGTCGACGTCTTTCTGCACCAGCGTGTTCCAGGTGGCACCGTCGTCGGTGGAAGCCTCCACCTTGACGTATCCCCAGCTCTCGAGGGCCTTGGCCTTGATGGCTATGAAGCCGTCGGCAGCAAAGGCCAGCTTCTGCGTTGTGAGGTTGTATGTGCTGCGCGAGCCGGAGACGGCGCCGTCACTGAATGTCATGCCGTTGTTTTCCCAGAACTGCGGAGCCTGGTTGTCGTCGAATGTCACGCGGCTCACTGCCGGGTCCATGACTGCTCCGCTGACGCTGAATGTTGCTGCCGAGCCTGCGGCAACCGTGAAGCCGTCGGCAGCGACGGTGACGGTGCCGCTGTAGATGCCCGGCTGTGCTGCCGACATGGTTACGGTTACTTCAGCCTCTGCGCCGGCAGCTATCGTTGCCGGTGCGCCGGTGATGGTGAAGCGGCTGTCGGAGGATGCCACCGTGATGCCGGTGAGTGCAGCCATGCCAGTGTTCTGAATGGTGAACACGTATGTGTCGCTGGCCGTGATGACGCCGAAGTCATGGTCGGCGGCCGTCACCTTCATGTTAGCCTCCAACGGAAGGGTGAGGCCGTAGAAGTTGTCGATGTATACATAGCGTCCCTGCAGTGCAATATACTTTGCCGCTGCCGGCACGTTGACCTCTGCCTGGTGCCAGGTGGTGTTGTCGTCGCATGCGAAGGATGCATTGCTGATGAGCGTCCAGTCGGCATCGCTGCCGTTGCCGGTGGTGGCGTAGTAGACCTTCACGTAGTTGTACGTTCCGCCCCAGGTGTTGTAGCCCTTGTAGTCGAAGAATATCTTCTCGCCGCCGACGGCCACGGTAACCTTTCCGCTGACGATGTTGGATGCCGTTCCGTTGTTGACGGCCATGCCGCCGCTGATGCTCCAGCCGTTGTCCAATGACCATGTGTCGGGCATGGCGTTGTCCTCAAAGTCGATGAAGAGCTTCGAGGGGTCCTTGACGGTTCCGCTCAGGCTGATGGTCAGTGGCTGCAGCGATGCGTCGGAGGGAGTCACTGTCACGGTGCCTGTGGCCGTCGAGGCCGGCATGGTGACGGTGAGTGTCCCGGTGGCCTTGGCGGCAAGGGTTATGCTGCTCTGGCTGACGGCAAAGCCGCCGGTGGCGCCGATGGCCAGTGTGACGGACTCGGTGCCGGGATTGTAGAGCGTGAAGTCGTGGGTGGCCCCTGCGTCGCAGAGTCCGAAGGAATAGCTGTAGCCGTCGGTAACCTCGGCATCGCCGTCGCTGACGGCCAGTCCCGGACCGCTGACGTCGGCAGCACCCGGCGTGTATGCCACGTCGTCGATGGCAGCGTAGTTCAGCACTATGGCCAGCTGCTTGTTGCCGCTGACGGTCAGGCTGTACTTGCTCCACGTGGGCGTGCTGCTGGTCTGCATGGAGCCTGTGGTGTAGAGCTGGCTGCCAAGGCCGGTGCCGGTGTACTCGTAGACCACTACGGTGCTGGCATAGTTTTTGTTATAGGCACGTGCATAGAATTCGAACGTGCCTGTCACCTTGGAGGTGACTACATAGTTGGCGGTGGTGGACTTGGCAGATGTCCAGAGGCCCTTGCCGCTGCGGGCGCGGTCGCTGTCGTTGTTGATGTCGCCGACGAGCGACCAGCCTGTGGGCAGACCGCTGTTGAAGTCGGCAGTCTCGGCAGCCACGGCCTTGCCGCCCATGAAGGACAGCATGACGGTGAGTGCCACGGTGAGAGCGCGTGTGCTGCGGCTCAGAAGTGTAGAATGCATCATAGTCTGTTTTATTTTGTTTTTTGTTGTTCAGCTATTGACAGAATTATCTCTGCGAGTTACGAAATTATCTCCGCATGTTACGAAATTATCTCCGTAAGATAATTTTTTATCTCAGCATGTTATTCACAGCCCCTCAGAGAAGAACATATAATACCGCGCAAAATTAACTAATTTATATGCATAAAATATCACAATAAAGTTAAAAAATGTTCCATGATTACAACTTTTGATTTTTTCACACCTTTTTTTTCCGGTTTTTGTCTTTAATATAAAATAATGTGTAAATTTGCAACAAATTTATCGAAAAGACATGAAAAAGCTATGCATTTTAGCGTCGCTGTTACTGACGGCGACCATAAGTTTTGCCCAACAGCCAGCAGCGGCATCGAAACTCTCGCCGGCACTGCAGGCACTAATCACCGACAACCGTGCTGAAGGCGGCGCACTGCGCGCACCGGCAGCAGGGACACAGACCGTCGACGTGCTGACGAAGCTGGCCGACGGCGCAGACCAGCAGACGGTGCTGGCCGACTACGACGCACGACTGCTGCGCACCATCGGCCGGGTGCTGATAGTCAGCGTGCCGGTGCAGAACGTGGAGGCCATGGCCGCCGACGAGCGCGTGCTACGCGTGGAAGCTGAGCGCGCACCACGGCCGCTGACAGACATCGTGCCGGGACAGACGGGCGCCGACAAGGTGCACGCCAACACGGGCAACAACCTGCCGCAGGCTTACGACGGCAAGGGTGTCGTCGTGGGCATCGTCGACTCGGGCTTCGACTTCATCAACCCGTCGTTCCGCAATGCCAGCGGCACCACCAGAATACAGTGGGCCACCGACTACATGACGCTGAAGACGTATAACAACCCGGCAGAGGTGACGGCAGCCATGCACAGCTCCGACGCAGCCACCATCACCCACGGCACGCACGTGGCAAGCATTGCCGCCGGCAGCCGCGTGAACGACATCAACGATGTCTTCTACAGCGGAATGGCACCGCAGGCCGACATAGCCATAGGTGCCGTCAACTCAGAGATTACCAGCAACGGACTGTCGTCGACACAGGCGCTGATGGCCTTCGAGGACATCTTCAACTATGCAGAGGCCATGGAGAAGCCATGCGTGATAAACTACAGCATGGGCGACGCGCAGTCGTTCTCCGACAGCCGACAGCTCGAGGAGGAGGCCATCCGCAACCTGCTGAAGAAGCCCGGCAGGGCCATCGTGGTGGCTTCGGGAAATGCCGGAGGCACCAGCCGCTATGCGCACAAGACTGCCGACACTGCCGAGGGCGGTGCCGGAGTGTGCTTCAACGACTACGAGCAGTACGGCACAAGCTTCGGAATAGAACTGAAGGTCAGGCCGCAGCAGGCCATTACGCTGAAATACACCAACAGCAACTACGCCACCACGAAAGGCACACTCACCAAGACGGCTCAGGAACTGGAGGGCGGCGCAACCATGCTGCTCGGCACCAAGAGCCTGAAGGCCACGCTGAGAGGACAGACGGCCGACGGATATGACGTCATCTACATCACCACATCGTCGATGAACACCACATTCACCACCTCTGAGCGCATTCTCGTCACCATCGGCGGCGAGGGCGAGGCATGGATATATGCCGACCCGCTGTGCGCACAGCTGGAGAGCGTCAACAGCATCGCCGGACACCAGCTGGCCGAGGACGGATACTCGGTGGCATGGCCGGCATGCATGGACGAGGTCATCACCGTGGGCAACATTGCACACCGCCTGCAGATAATCACCATGGCCAACAAGTATGCCTCGCAGGGCGGCGTGGCCACTCCCACCGACCTCACGGAATATGAAAGCACCAAGGGCGAGGGCTATCTGGCACGCTCGTCGTCGACAGGCCCGACGCTGAAGGGCGCCATGAAGCCCGACGTCTGCGCACCGGGAGTGAACGTGGTGGCTGCACAGAGCTTCTTCATCGACGACGACACGTACTACTCGCTGGCAGCATGGGACATGGCTGCATTAGACACTGAATACGAGTCGTGGGGCGGCATGTCGGGATACTTCCACATGATGGCGCAGACAGGCACGTCGATGTCGGCACCGGCAGTGACGGGCATCATCGCACTGTGGATGCAGGCCGACCCGACGCTCACCACGGCAAGGATAAAGGAAATCATTGCCAACAGCAGCAGACAGCCGGACAGCGAACTGACCTACCCCAACAACCAGTACGGACACGGAGAGATTGACGCCTATCGCGGACTGCTCTACATGCTCGGACTGACGGGAATACGCGGCATATCGCAGAACCAGCCGTCGAAGGCGGTGTTCGCCCTCGACGGACGACTGCTGCGCATAACCTTCGGAGAGGACACGCCACAGGCCACAGTAAGAATCTTCAGCACCGACGGCCGACAGCTCATGCAGACCAATGAGACTACCGTCAACCTGGCCACTCTGCCGGCAGGCGTATACGCCGTGCAGGTGACAACAGGCAGCAAGGCCACCACAGGCTCGACGCTGATAAGGCTCTAAGGAAGTAAATTGTTAACTATTCAGAGAAGACCCACGCAATGTTAAAGCTCCGCCACATTCTACCATTAGCCCTGCTGATGCTGTGTGCATGCAGCAAGGAGGAGACTACTGCCAATGCAGACTATCAGCAGGCCGACTCGCTGATACATGACGCATACAAGATGAAGGACTATCCACTGCTCATACAGTATGCCGACACCTACGAGCAGATGGGAGTGCTTTCCGACGTGGAAGCAAACTACTGGCGCGGCTACGCCTGCTCGCGAATGAAGCAGATGAGAAGGGCAGAGATTTTCTGGAAGGCGGCAGTGGCAAGCGACGTACGCACGGACGTCACAAAGAAATACTACGCCAAGTCGGCTAACAGACTGTCGAACCTGCTGCTGCTGAAAGGCGACTACGACGGCACGCTGCGCGTGGCACTGCCGGCAATAGACAAGCTCGGAGCCATCGGAGGCGACTCCATAGGCGACTTCGCAAACCTGCTGACGACGGTGGCATGCTGCCAGCTGAACCTGAACATGACACAGGAGGCGGAGGCTAACTTCAACCGCTCGTTCGTAGACTATCAGGTGATGATACAGCGACACTACGGCGACAACTACTACAAGAGCGCGGCCGTGAGCCTCATCACCACCACGACAAGCTATCTGGCTAAGAAAAACTTCGACATGGCCTACCAGTGGACGGAGCGCTTCGCGTCGCTGCTTACAAGATACCGCGAGAGGGGCGACATCGACTCGGTGTTCCTCGACAAGGAAATAGCACGCCTCTACATCTACAAGGCCACGGCACTGCAAGGCATGGACAGCATCGACAAGGCCACACATGCCTACAAGGAAGCCATGGCAACCAACTATGCCAAGACCGGCGACGGAAAGATAGAGGCTTGCGAATATCTGATGGCGGCAAACCGCTGGCAGGAAGCTGCCAAGAACTATGAGCTGCTGGACGCACAGATGGCACAGTATAACATGGAACTGTCGCTTGACAACCTCATGCTGTACCTGCTGCCGAAGTTCAGGGCCAACGCCGGCGCACACCGCAACGACTCCTCGATAGCCGTGGCAATGAAAATCTGCAACGCTCTGGACAGTGCCGTCATCGAACAGAAGAAAAGCGACGTCGCTGAGCTGGCTACCATCTACGACACGCAGAAAAAGGAAGCCCAGATAGTGAAGCAGCGCATCGACATGACACGACAGCGGTTTATCTATACAGCCATTGCCCTTATTCTGGTAATCGCATTCTTCGGAATATACACCTTCCACAAGCGACGCGCACAGCACCGGCTGGCTGTGGCACACTCGGAACTGGAACAGGCACACTCGCAGCTGCAGAAAGCGTACGACAAGCTGGAAACAACCACCAAGGCCAAGGAGCGCATTGAGAGCGAACTGCGAATTGCAAGAAACATACAGCTGTCGATAGTACCTAACGTGTTCCCACGCTACAAGGGACTGGACTTGTATGCAAGCATGACGCCGGCACGCGAGGTGGGCGGCGACCTGTACGACTTCATTCTGCAGGACGACAGCCTCTACATCTGCGTCGGCGACGTCTCGGGAAAGGGAGTGCCTGCCGCACTCTTCATGGCACAGGCGGCACGCATGTTCCGCGCACTGGCCAAGGAGGGACTGCTGCCGGCAGACATAGCAACAAGGCTGAACGAAGAACTGACGGAAAACAACGACAACGGCATGTTCGTCACCATGTTCCTCGGACTCGTAGACCTGAAGACCGGCAGACTGCAGTTCTGCAACGCAGGACACAACCCTCCGGTGCTTGGCAACGATTTCATGAAGATGGAAGCCAACCAGCCGGTAGGACTATGGGCCGAGGCGGAATTCGTTGGCGAGGAGATAGAGTCGATAAAGAACACGCCGATGTTCATATATACCGACGGCCTCAACGAGGCGGAGAACGTGGAACAGGAACAGTTCGGCGACGAACGCCTGCTGAAAATCCTTACAGACACTCACTTCTACAACGCTCAGCAGGCCATCCAGCGCCTTGACATGGAAATCCAGAAACACCGCGCAGGCTGCGAGCCGAACGACGACCTCACCATGCTGTGCCTGATGGTGAAGTAAGCACAGGGCGCGGTGAAGACCGCGAGCATCGTGGAGAAACAAGAAAACACCAAAAACAGAGGCGCTATGACCATTGAAGTCATAGCGCCTCTATATATTATATAAAATGTTCGCGCGCGTTAGGGCTGGCTATCAGCGTGCTGGGACAGGCTATCAGCGCGTTGTCCCAGCCCTGTCAGCACACACGCCTACTGGTTAGCGTGCAGCATAAAGCACTTCCATGGCGGCAGCAGTCTTGGCAGCCTCTACACCCTGCGCGTCGAGAGTGAATGCCTGCTCCTGGCCGTTGACAACGGCGATGACGCTCTTGCCGTCGGTGGCATAGCGGAACAGCTTGCGTGTCTCGCCGTTCTGAGTGATAGACCAGCTGTCGTCGGCAGCCTCGTGGTGCAACAGAGTGACATTGCCGTCAGGGGCAGTAACCTCATAGCCGTCCTTGAGAGTCTTGACAGCATAGATGTGGCCGTCTTCGCCCATCACCTTCTGCGTCTTGCCGATGTTGGAAGCAACAGGGTTGCTGCCACTCCAGAACTCGATGGTGTTCAGAACTACAGAGTCGATGAACAGAGTGATGCTGCCGACGATAGGCATAAGGATGAAGCCTACGATGGCGTTTACAAACTTACTGCTCGTCATGTTGCACTGCCACTTCGCATACTTGTTGAAAAGGCTGAACGAACCAATGCAACTGCTGTACATAAAGCTGGCTGCCAGCAGGCAGACGGCTACTTTCAGGTTGATTTTCTTCATAAAAATTTTAAATGTTAAACGGTAAACTATAATGTTAAACTATAAATTCTTTAATGTTAAACGGTAAAATAAAAACGGTGTATGTGAACACAAAAATACCACAATCGCGGTAATTTGTTTCAAATTAGTACTTTTTTTTACGTGAAATTAACAAATTTCTCAAGATTTGTGTAATTTCGCGCCCAAATGAAACAACAGGAAAGCATTACGGCACCGCAGGAACACAACACAACACCGCAGGAAAGCATTACGGCACCGCAGGATCGTATTCTGATACTCGACGGAGCAATGGGCACGCGCATCCAGGCAATGGCCCTGGACGCCGCCGACTTCCATCGCGGCGAATTCTCCGAATGGCCGGTGTCGCTCGTAGGCAACAACGACGTGCTGTGCCTGACGGCTGCCGACGCCATTGCCGACATCCACCGCCGCTACATCGCTGCCGGTGCCGACATCATCAGCACGAACACTTTCTCTGCCAACCGCATCAGCCAGCATGAGTATGGCTGCGAGGAATATGCACGACAGATGGCATTCCGCGGCGCACAGATAGCGCGCAGCGTGGCCGACGAATGCCGCGACCGCAAGATTTTCGTCGCCGGGTCAATGGGTCCCACGTCCAAGTCGCTGTCGCTGGCCTCCGACATGGCCGAACCGTCGCTGCGCACCGTCACTTTCGACCAGATGGCAGCAGCCTACGGCGAGCAGGCACAGGCATTAGTGGAGGGCGGTGCTGACCTGCTGCTCTTGGAGACTTGCTTCGACGCTCTGAACACCAAGGCAGCACTCTATGCCATCGAGCTGCTGAACGAACGCATGGGCCGTGTGCTGCCAGTGATGGTGTCGGCCACGATCAACGACCGCAGCGGACGCACACTGACAGGCCAGACGCTGGAAGCCTTCTACATAAGCGTGTCACACTATCCGCTGTTCAGCTTCGGACTGAACTGCTCGTTCGGAGTCACCGAGCTGCAGCCATTCATTGAGCGGCTGGCGGCAATAGTACCCACGAATATCAGCATACATCCCAATGCCGGACTGCCCAACGAAATGGGCGAGTACGAGGAACTGCCGGAATTCACCGCGAGCCACTTGCAGAAGATGGCGCGTGCCGGACTGATAAACATCGCCGGCGGCTGCTGCGGCACCGACGAGCAGCATATCCGCGCCATCAGCGAAGCCCTGAAAGGCATTCCGCCGCGCAAGGTCCCCAATGGCGACAACCGCCTGTGGGCGTCAGGCCTTGAGCCGCTTCTCATCGACCGTAAGACGCAGAACTTCATAAATGTCGGCGAACGCACCAACGTTGCCGGCTCCCGGAAGTTTGCCCGCCTCATAGCCTCCAAGGCCTACGAAGAGGCGATGACCGTTGCCCGCCAGCAGATAGAGGGTGGCGCCACGGTCATCGACATCAACATGGACGACGCCATGCTTGACAGCCGCCAGGAAATGCAGGCGTTCACCCGCTACATTGCCAACGACCCTTCCGTAGCCCGTTCGGTGCTTATGATCGACTCTTCCAACTGGGAGACCGTCGTCGAAGGCCTAAAGAACGCACAGGGCAAGTGCATCGTCAACTCTATCTCGCTGAAGAACGGCGAAGCCGACTTCCTCAGCAAGGCCCGCGAGCTTCGCCGCTTAGGTGCCGCCGTGGTGGTGATGGCTTTCGACGAGGAGGGACAGGCCACCACCTACGAGCGCAAGACAGCCATTGCCCAGCGTGCCTACCGCCTGCTTACGGGCATCGGCTTTCCGCCCCAGGACATCATTTTCGACGTCAACATACTGTCTGTAGGCACCGGCATCAGCGAACACGCCGCCTACGGCATCGATTTCATCCGTGCCGTCGAATGGATAAAGCACAACCTGCCGCATGCCAAGACCAGCGGCGGCGTCAGCAACCTTTCGTTTGCATTCCGCGGCAACAACACCGTCCGCGAGGCCATGCACTCCGTATTCCTCTACCACGCCATACGCGCCGGACTGGACATGGCCATCGTCAACCCGTCGATGCTGCAAGTCTACGACGACATCGAGCCTCGTCTGCTGCGTGCCGTCGAAGACGTGGTCCTCAACACCGACGACAAGGCCACCGAGCGGCTCATCGCCCTTGCCGCAGAGCTGCTGGAAGCCAAGGACACCGAAAAAGGCGGATGGCAGAAGACCGCTGCCGACTCCTGGCGCACGAAAAGCATCGAGGAGCGGCTGTCCTACGCCCTCAGCAAAGGCATCAGCGAATATCTTCCCACAGACATACCGGAGGCACTTGCAGCCTACGGCAACCGACCCGTCGACGTAATCGAGAAACCGCTCATGCAGGCCATGGAACACATTGGCCGGCTGTTCGGAGAAGGCAAGATGTTCCTGCCGCAAGTGGTGAAATCGGCCAAAGTGATGAAAGATGCCGTCGCCTTGCTGCAACCCTACATCGAGGCTGACAGCAGCAGGCCCGACAGCCGTCCACTGGTGATTACCGCCACTGCCAACGGCGACGTGCATGACATCGGCAAGAACATCGTAGACATAGTGCTGGAGTGCAACAGCTTCGACGTCCACGACTTGGGCGTAATGGTTTCCAACGACACCATCCTGGCCGCCGCCAAGGAGCTGAAGCCGATGCTGATAGGTGTCAGCGGCCTGATAACGCCATCGCTGAAGGAAATGGAAAACCTCTGCCGCCTGTTCCAGCAGCACGGCATGAAGATACCCATCAACGTCGGCGGAGCCACCACGTCAGCCATCCACACAGCCGTCAAGCTGGCTCCGCTTTACGACGGCGGCGTCATCTACGGCGGCGATGCCTCGCAGACGTCGGTGCTTGCCAAGAAGCTGCAGATGGACCCTGCCGGCACGCTGTCGCAGATAAAGGCCGAACAGCAGCAGCTGCGCGACCTCTATGAAGAACACCACACCGAGCTGACGCCATACAGCGAGGCCAACAGCAAGGCCGAGCCGCTGCCTGCCGACCAGGACTTCCTAAGCATCGGCGAGCTGACGGCGCGCATACCAGACACGGAGATAAGCATCGCCGACGTGGCGCCGCTGATAGACTGGAGGATGTTCCTGCTGTTCTGGGGCTTCAAGGGTGAGACACTGCCGCAGCTGTTAGTGAACCCCGAGGCTGAGAAGATGCTCCGCGAGGGCAAGGAGTGGCTGCAGAACGCCATGGACGGCGGACTCCTGCGCCTGTCGGCGCTTGTCAGCTTCCGCGAGGCACTGCGCAGCGGCAACGACATCGTCACCGCCGACGGCCAGCGGCTTCCTATGCTGCGCAGTCAGAGCGCCACGGGACACTACCGCTCACTGGCCGACTTCTTCGACGAAGAGCAGCACCGCCCGCTTGGCATGTTCACCATCGTCAGCGACATTAAGGAAAAGCCTGCCGACGACAGCCAGCGGCTGATGGCCCATGCCATCTGCTCGCGACTGACGGAAGCCTGCGCCCAGTGGCTGCAGCAGCGGCTCTACGACAACCGCCGTGCCGTCCGCATGGCTTTCGGCTATGCCTCCTGCCCCGACCACTCGCTGAAGCGCATCGTCTTCGACAGCCTCCACGCCGAAGAACGCCTTGGCATCACCCTCACCGACCACTATTCCATACAGCCGTCGACAGCCATCTGCGGCATCTTCATCGCACACTCACAGGCTGCCTACTTCTCCGTAGGGCGCATCGACCGCCAGCAGCTTGCCGACTACTGCCAGCGCCGCGGCATCAGCACCGACGAAGGCGAGCAGATGCTGTCGAAATTCCTGAAATAACCCCTCACCGCCAATCTTCACCCATAAAGACATGAGCAAAGTAATAGACATCATCAACGAGAGCCGGAAGCCCTTTGCTTCCTTCGAGCTTGTGCCGCCCCTGAAGGGCAGCGACGTCAGCCGCCTCTACGACAGCATAGAACCGCTGATGCAGTTCAACCCGCCGTTCATCAACGTCACCTGCCACCGCGACGAGGTGGAGTACGTCTCCAACGGCGACGGCACCTACAGCCGCTGGACCATTGCCAAGCGTCCCGGCACGGTGGCCATCGTGGCCGCCATCATGCGCCGCTGGCCACAACTGGAGATAGTGCCTCACATCATCTGCGGCGGTGCCTCGCGCGCCAAGGTGGAGAGCGAGCTGCTCGACCTCAGCTTCCTGGGCATCCAGAACGTGGTGGCCCTGCGCGGCGACGCCATCCCCGGCCAGCGCTTCTTCATTGCCGAGGACGACGGCTTCGCACACACCGACCAGCTGGTGGCAATGATACATAACCTGAACAGCGGCAAATACCTTGACCCTACAGTGAAGAACGGCCTTGCCACCGACATCTGCGTCGGCGTGGCAGCATATCCCGAGAAGCACTTCGAGGCTGCCAACATGACCACCGACATAGGCTACCTGAAGCGAAAGGTGGATGCCGGAGCCGACTACATCGTCACGCAGATGTTCTTCGACAACGACATGTTCTACCGCTTCCGCGACCGCTGCACTGCCGCCGGCATCATCGCGCCCATCATTCCCGGCCTGAAGCCTATGTCGACGAAACGGCAGACCGACCTTCTGCCGCGCTCGTTCCACATAGACATCCCACAGCCGCTGGTGGATGCGATGACCACTGCCAAGACTGCCGACGACGCCTACCAGTGGGGCATCGACTGGTGCATCAGCCAGAGCCGCGACCTGCTGCAGCACGGCGTGCCGGCCATACATTATTACACCATGGCACGCCCCGACAATGTCTGTCAGGTTGTTTCCTCGGTGTTCTGATTTGGTGAGAGGTGAGAGGTAAGAGGTGAGTGGGGAGTGGTAAGAGGTGAGTAGTGAGAGGATAGGGCGAAACTGAAAAGTTTATTAAAAAATAGCAGGGAAAGGAGTGCTTTCCCTGCTATTTCCGTACCTTTGTCGGGTTAAACCCGACGAAGGTACTCACGCTCGGCAAAAAAAGAATAAAATTCTTTATTTTGCTCTCGTTTCAATCGTACCTTTGCCGAGATTTATTCGGCAAAACAGGAAATAGTAAATAAATTCAACTTTCGGAAGTTGAGCTTGCGAAACTTAAATAAATAAACTAATGGCAAAGAAAGCATTACTGATGATTCTCGACGGATGGGGAATCGGCCAACATGGCAAAGGCGACGTTATCTACAACACTCCAACACCTTATCTTGACTATCTGACAGCCGTCAGCGCACACTCGCAGCTGCAGGCCAGCGGCGAAGACGTGGGACTGCCCGACGGACAGATGGGAAACTCAGAGGTAGGACACCTGAACATCGGTGCCGGCCGCATAGTCTATCAGGACCTGGTGAAAATCAACCGCGCCTGCCGCGACAACAGCATCGTTGAGAACGCGCAGGTGAAGGCTGCCTACACATACGCCAAGGAGCATGGCAAGAAGCTGCACCTGATGGGCCTCTGCTCCGACGGCGGCGTGCACTCAAGCCTCGACCACCTCTTCAAGCTCATCGAGGTGGGCAAGCACTACGGTCTGAAGAACCAGACCTTCGTGCACTGCTTCATGGACGGCCGCGACACCGACCCCAAGTCAGGCAAGGGTTTTATCCAACAGGTAAGCGACGTATGCGCCAAGAATGACGCCGCCATCGCCTCCATCGTGGGCCGCTTCTACGCCATGGACCGCGACAAGCGCTGGGAGCGCGTCCGCGAGGCCTACAACCTGATTGTCAAGGGTGAGGGCAAGCAGTCGGCCGACATGCTCCAGGCCATGCAGGAAAGCTACGACGAGGGCGTCACCGACGAGTTCATAAAGCCAATCCACAACAGCAGCGTCAACGGCTGCATCGAGGAAGGCGACGCCGTCATCTTCATCAACTTCCGCAACGACCGCGCCAAGGAGCTTACCGTAGTGCTGACGCAGCAGGACATGGAGGCCGAAGGCATGAAGACGGTGCCGGGCCTGCAGTACTACTGCATGACTCCCTACGACGCATCCTTCCAGGGCGTCCACATCCTCTTCCCCAAGGAGAACGTTGAGGACACGCTGGGCGAATATCTCTCGCGCCAGGGCAAGAAGCAGCTGCACACCGCCGAGACTGAGAAATATGCCCACGTGACATTCTTCTTCAACGGAGGCCGCGAGCAGCCTTTCGACGGCGAGGACCGCATACTGGTGCCCAGCCCAAAGGTGGCTACCTACGACTTGAAGCCCGAAATGTCGGCCTACGAGGTGAAGGACAAGCTGGTGGCTGCCATCAACGAGCAGAAGTACGACTTCATCGTCGTCAACTTCGCCAACGGCGACATGGTTGGCCACACGGGTGTCTACAATGCCATCGCCAAGGCCGTGTGGGCCGTCGACCACTGCGTGCATGACGTCATAGAGGCCGCCAAGGCCAACGACTACGAGGCCATCATCATTGCCGACCACGGCAATGCCGACAACGCCATCAATGCCGACGGAACGCCAAACACAGCGCACTCGCTGAACCCAGTGCCGTTCATCTACGTCACCAACAACAACTCGGCCACCGTCAAGGACGGCCGTCTGGCCGACGTGGCTCCGTCAATCCTGCACATCATGGGACTGGAGCAGCCGTCGGACATGACTGGCGAGTGCCTGATTAGCGACTAAGAAAGTAAAGATTTTTTACCGCCAGCAAGTGGCGACAGAAAATTCCCGAACAGACGGGAGACGATGCTCTCTGACGCATCGCTCCCGTCATTTTTTGTGTCCGCAACAATAAAATTGACAGATTTTTCTGCACAAAACGGAATATTTGTGCAGAAAAACAGCCATCCCAACACTCCCGTTGATGATTTTTCAAGCGCACTGACGACAGCAAAAAGGCCACTCAGGAAATTATCTCACAGAGATAATTCCGTAACTCTGCATGTTACGGAATTCTGTTGCGACATGAAATATGCCTTTTCAAGCATAAACCGCTGAAAATCAGGCAACAAACCTTTTTCCGGATTTTTGGCGATTTTTCCGCCCGAAAGGACGTTCGTGACTTCTGTGCCAGTTTTTGCGACCTCCATTGTCGGTTTTGTAAACAATTTTTACCACGCGAGGTTAATCACGAAAGAGTAGCCGCCACGCCGCCCAGCCAGCGGAAACCATTACTTTTAAGTATTGCAGAAACGGCTGACTTGCAATACCTTTGTCAACGAAATCAGTTGTTTAACCACATAATTCAGCCATTCCACCAATCATGACCAAGACTGCCGAAAAAGTTACGCTGCCCCCAGAGATGAAAGTCCTGATGAACCACATCTATGAGTATAAGAAAGGTGTGCGCCAGATGGTGCTATTCACGTGCAACCGCCGCTACGAGCTTGTTGCCACACGGCGGCTGAACAACCAGCAGATAGACTACGTGGTGCAGCAGGCAGGCCGCGAAAACATCAACGTCTACTTCGGCCGCCCGGAATGTCTCGACGCCATCCGCCTGATAGTCACACGGCCGCTGAACGAGCTGACTCCCGAGGAGGACTTCATACTGGGTGCGCTGCTGGGCTACGACATCTGCGCACAGTGCCGCCGCTACTGCGAGCGCAGCAAGCGCAGGCAGCAGACCATGACGGCGTGACAATGGACTGGAGCGCAGGAATAAATGTCCAGCGTACACGATTACGTAAATTTTAAGTTTATTTTTGTTAAATCTTCTGCAATATGTAATAATTAATGTATACTTTTGCAGCGGATGTTGAGTGTTTTCAGACATTTATCACAACAAAAATAAATCATTAAACCAACTAACAGCAATGAAAAAGTATTTGATGATGGCCCTCGCTGTACTCGCAGTCGTCAGCTGCTCAAAGGACAAGATGGACTTCAGCGACCTGACCCAGGCCGAAAGAGACAAGAAAATCTACGAGGACAACTTCCGCGCCTATCTGAACAACCAGGCCATTGACGCCGGTCAGACATGGGGCTTCGGCGACAACATCTCACGCGGCGTAACACGCGGTTCCAACACCAATGGCAACCAGTGGGAAGACCAGGGATGGACAGTGCCCGCCGACATCACTGCCGAGGAAATTGCAAAGGTGAAGGCAGTATTCGCCCAGAAGGGTGAGGCCAGCTACACATCACTGGTCGACTGGAACGACTATTTCGTTCAGCAGGTATACTGCGGCGACTCTGTGTACTACGCAAAGAACGGCCAGCCTGTCACCGGCGCACAGCACATGGACCATCTGATTACCGTGGAGACCATTGGTGTCAACATCATCAGCTGGTGGCCTTACGAGGAGGAAGTCGTAACCATCGACCCCACAGACCAGCACATCAACAACTTCAATAATGCAAGCTGCCCCGACAGCTGGGTGTCTGAGAAGACTGGCAAGAAGCTTGAGAACATCATGCTGATGACTACCAGCAACACCAACAAGTTCGGCTTCATTTCTTCTGAGGACAGCAAGGTGCACTACAACTTCCGCATGGAGGAAATCGACGGTGCCTACTATGTTGGCTTCGACTTCGAGGCTTCTGGCGAGAATCCCAACCAGCAGGTTGACCGCGACTTCGTCTACGACGACTGGATTGTGAAGATTGTTCCGGGCAAGGGCGTCAGCGAGCCAAACCTCCGCATACTTGCCGAGGATCTGAGCGCTACAGGCAACAGCGACTTCGACTTCAACGACGCTGTCATCGACGTTGAAATGGGCAGCCCCGCAAAGGTTAAGATCATCGCCGCCGGTGCTACCCTGCCTATCCGCATCAACGGTAAGGACGAGTGGGAAATCCACAGACTGCTTATGGGCAACAGCACTCAGACCTTCAACGACAACGGTGCTGCTATCCGCCAGAAGATGATCAACACTGGTGCCAAGGCCGACATCAACGGTGTTCCTGCCGTCTATGTTCCTGGCTTCGCCGAGACCATCACCTCTGCTGCCGAGGCTAACACCAAGGTCAAGCTGGAAGTCTTCAAGAACGGCGTTTGGCAGGAGCTGACCGCCAAGAAGGGCGAACCCGCCTGCAAGCTGGCTGTAAGCACTACCTTCGGCTATCTCGCCGAGAAGGAAAGCATCAAGGACGAGTATCCTACATTCCTTGAGTGGGCTACTGGCACAAACTTCCGCTCTAAGTGGTGGTAAAAAATAATCAGGAGACTTTTTCCCTAACCATACAGGACTAATCTCCTACGGTTTTTACGGATTTTACAGATTTTTCGCTGTTGTGTAATATCGGCAGACCATGATAATCTGTAAAATCCGTAAAATCTGTAGGAGATATTTATCAAAGAAACCATGGTACTCAACTACATCTGGATAGCATTCTTTCTGACAGCCTTCGTGGTTGCACTGGTAAAACTCATATTCTTCGGCGACTTCGACGTGTTCCCTGCAATGATGGACTCCACGTTCGCATCGTCGAAGACGGCCTTCGAAATCTCACTGGGACTCACCGGCGTGCTGTCGCTGTGGCTCGGCATCATGAAGGTGGGCGAGAAAGGCGGCGTGGTCAACGTGCTGGCACGACTGCTCAGCCCCGTGTTTGCCAAGCTGTTCCCCGACATTCCCAAGGGGCATCCCGTGACGGGCAGCATATTCATGAACATTGCCGCCAACATGCTGGGACTGGACAATGCCGCAACGCCCCTGGGACTGAAGGCCATGGAGCAGCTGAAGGAAATCAGCGACGAGCGGCTGAAAGGCATGAGGGAGCGCGGCGAAATCAGCGAAGAAAGACAGCAGCAGATGGCCCTTACGGCCACCAACCCCATGATAATGTTCCTCGTGCTGAACACCAGCGGACTGACGCTAATCCCGGTGAGCATCATGGTCTACCGCGCACAGATGGGCGCCCAGCAGCCTACCGACATCTTCATTCCCATACTGCTGGCAACATTCTTCTCCACGCTGGCAGGCGTCATCATTACTTCCTTGTTCCAGCGCATCAACCTGCTAAACCGCACGCTGCTGCTGACGCTGGGAGGAGCCTGCGCAGTGGTGGCAGCCATCATCTGGGGCTTCGCACAGATGGACGGCGACACCATGAACAAGGTCAGCACGTCGGCAGCCAACATTCTGCTGATGACTATCATCGTGGGCTTCATCGTTGCCGGCATGCGCAAGAAGGTGAACGTCTACGAGGCTTTCATAGAGGGTGCCAAGGACGGCTTCACGACGGCCGTGCGCATCATTCCCTATCTGGTGGCCATTCTCGTTGGAATCGGCGTTTTCCGCGCCTCCGGCACTATGGACATGCTCATCAGCGGCATGCGGTCGGCAGTGGAGGCAACGGGCGTCAACGGACAGTGGGTCGACGCACTGCCGACGGCACTCATGAAGCCGCTGAGCGGCAGTGGGGCAAGGGGAATGATGGTCGACGCAATGACTACCTACGGTGCCGACTCCTTTGTAGGCCGCCTGTCGTGCATCTTCCAGGGAAGCACAGACACCACGTTCTACATACTCGCCGTCTACTTCGGCTCGGTGGGCATCAGGAACACACGCCATGCCGTCACCTGCGGACTGGCTGCCGACGCAGCGGGAATAGTGGCCGCCATCGTCATCAGCTACATGTTCTTCGGATAAGGCGGCACTTCGAGGCTCTTAATATTTTTTATTCCTTTTTTTTACGCCAAACGGAAGAAAAGGTGTAATTTTGCGTCCGTTATGGCTAATTTCCAATCGCTGGCAAAAGACACTGCCATCTACGGACTGTCGAGCATCGTCGGCAGGTTCCTCAACTATCTGCTCGTGCCGCTCTACACGCACTACATGCCACGTGAGAGCGGCGACTACGGCGTGAGTACCAACATCTACGCATACACGGCACTCATCATGGTGCTGCTGACATTCGGCATGGAGACAACGCTGTTCCGCTTTGCCAACGACACTGGAAAGACTACCGGCGACGGCAAGACGGCAATGATGCCTAAGCTGCACGCCGACACAGTGTTCACCACCACGCTGGCAGTGGTGGCTGCGCTGACGGCAGTGTTCCTGCTGACAGTCTTCGCCGGAATAGGCCCCATATCGAATGCGCTGGGCTACGGCACACACCCTGAATACTTGCTGATGATGGCCCTCGTGGTGGCACAGGACGCCCTGCAGGCAATACCGTTCAGCTATCTGAGGTTCCAGAAGCGCGCGGTGAGGTTCGCATCGCTGAAAATGCTATTCATAGTGCTGAACATCGCAATGAACGTGGTGTGCTTCGTGCTGATGGGCAGGACACAGGTGTTCTACGTGTTCCTGATAAACCTGGTGTGCACAAGCCTGATAACGCTGTGCTTCATTCCCGACCTGCTGCGCATACACTGGAACTTCGACAAGTCGATGCTCAGGAGCATGCTCAGCTACTCATGGCCGATACTCATCCTCGGCATTGCCGGCATTCTGAACCAGGTGGCCGACAAAATCATCTTTCCCTTGGTATACCCCGACGCCGCGCAGGCAAACGTCGAGCTGGGCATCTACGGCTCGTGCGTGAAGATTGCAATGATCATGGCCATGATTACGCAGGCCTTCCGCTATGCCTACGAGCCGATAGTCTTTGCCAAGCAGCGCGACGCCGACAAGAAGGAATACTACGCCATGGCCATGAAGTACTTCCTAATATTCACCCTGCTGGCATTCCTCTGCGTAGTGGGATGGATGCCGCTGCTGCAGTACATCATAGGTGCCGACTACCGCGAAGGCCTCGGCGTGGTGCCTATAGTGATGGCGGCGGAGATAATGATGGGCGTCTACTTCAACCTGTCGTTCTGGTATAAGCTGACCGACAAGACCATCTACGGCGCATGGTTCTCGCTGGCCGGATGTGCGGTGCTGTTTGCCGTCAACATAATCTTTATACCCAAATACGGCTATTGGGCATGCGCCTGGGGCGGCGTGGCTGGCTACGGAACGGCAATGGTGCTGAGCTACGTCGTAGGGCAGAAGAAAAACCCCATACCCTACCCCATGCAGAGCATTGCGGCATACGTGCTGATGACAGTCATTATTTATCTGATGATGAACTACATGCCGGCGGCCTACCAGATGTCTGACATTGCGCAGCTGGCATTCAACACGCTGTGCATAGCATTCTTCGTAAGCTATATACTGCACAACGACCTGCCGCTGGCAAGCCTGCCCGTCATCGGCAAGTTCTTCAGAAAGAAAGCGTAACCACACATTGCCCCGGAATTCTGTAAAGGTAAAAACATGAATTACCATGAATTGAACATGAATGATTCATTAATTTTTATATCATAATCAGCTGGAATGGACCCGAAAAAATATAAAGATATTGTCTATCAAATCATTGGTGCTGCCATGGAAGTTCACAATAACATGAACTGGGGCCTACTGGAGCCTGTCTATAATGAGGCTCTGCATCTTGAATTGGAAGAGCGTGGCATCCACAGCGAACGAGAGCAGTCACTGCCATGCTATTATAAGCACCATCTTATGGAAAAACGCTATCAGATGGATTTGGTTGTCGGCGACATTATTGTGGAGCTGAAGTCTGTCAGTGAATTGACTTCTGCACACCGCGCTCAACTGTTCAACTATCTCCGGCTAACGAAGAAACCCATTGGCCTGCTTATTAACTTCGGACAAGAAAGCCTGCAAGGAGAACGCTATGCCTTCTGCGAAGACAACAATGAATGCATACTCCTTGACAAGAATATGGAACCTTTTTTCCTCAATAATAATTTTTGACAAATTCATGTACAATTCATGGCAATTCATGTTAAGAATAAAAACAATAAACTATCATTCATGCTAAATATGAAAAAAATATTAGTTTCATTAATGTGCCTCTGCACACTTGGCGCACATGCCGACGAGGGCATGTGGACGCTCTACGACTTGCCGACAGCTATTTACGACCAAATGGTGCAGGAGGGATTCCAACTGCCACAGGAACAGCTATACAACGCTCCCAACGCCGTGAGGCACGCCGTGGTGAACTTCGGTGGCTTCTGCTCGGGAGTAGTAGTGTCGCAGGACGGACTGGTGTTCACTAACCATCACTGCGGCTTCGATGCCATACGCAAGCACAGCACTGTAGAACACGACTACATGCTGAACGGATTTGTGGCTAACAGCTACGAGGAAGAACTGCCCAACAAGGGACTCTTCGTGAGCTTCATGATTGAGCAGTCGGACGTGACAGAACAGCTGAAAGCCATGGGAATTGACACAATGTCTGCAAGAAAAACGGAAATGTTTGTAGATTCTATAGAAAACGCATGGCACAAGGAACTGAGAAAGCAGGACTCGACCCTGAGGCTGGAACTGAAGCCGTTCTATGAGGGAAACAAATACTACAAGACCATTTACCGCGATTTCAACGACGTAAGGCTGGTGTTCACCGTGCCAAAGTCGATGGGCAAGTTCGGAGGCGAGACAGACAACTGGATGTGGCCGCGACAGACGTGCGACTTCTCCGTATTCCGCATCTATGCCAACCCGGAAACCAACGGTCCGGCTGAATATTCTCCGCAGAACGTGCCATTCCATCCGCAGACATGGGCACCCGTGTCGCTGAAGGGATACAAGGCCGGCGACTTCTCGATGGTGATGGGCTATCCCGGCAGCACCAGCCGCTATCTGTCGAGCTACGGCATCGAGGAGAGACGCAACGCCATCAATGCCACGATGGTGCAGGCAAGGGCTGTCAAGCAGGAAATAATGATGCGCCACATGCTGCAATCGGAGGCTATAAGAATAATGTATGAGTCGAAGTACGCTCACTCAAGCAATTACTGGAAGAACTCTATCGGCATGAACAAATGCATCGATTCCACCGGCTTGATAGGACAGAAGCAGATGTTTGAGGCAACCATCAGGCAGTGGCAGGACTCTACGGGATTCCTGAAGGGACAGCTTGACTTCGCACGCCTGGAGAAACTATACAAAGAAAGGTTCGACGCCATGAGGGCGCTGGTGTATTACAGCGAAACGTGGGGACGCGAGTGCGACCAGCTGACGCTGCGCGCCAAGAAAGTGCATAACGGCATCGAAGTGAAGGGACCGGAAGACAACAAGAAGAAACAATTCATCGAATTCACCGACAACAGCAAGCAGTGGGACCAGGAAACCGACCGCGAGCTGCTGGCCGCACTTATGCGCAACTATCGCCTGAACGTGGACAAGGAATTCCATCCTGCTTTCTTCAGGGAAATCGACTCGCTGTATCACGGCAACTACAGGGCTTACGTTGACTATCTCTACGACCACTCCCTTTTGATGAAGAGCGGCAAAAAAATCTATATCAACAAGAAAAACTACGACAAAGACCCTGGTGTGCTCTACGGACAGGACTTGCTGCTGCTTATGACCGACTTGCAGATTGCCATCTACAAGATTACCGAAGACATCGAAGAGCAGGAAAAGATGCTCTGCGCTGCCAAGCTGCGCATGGAGCAGGACCTGCCGAACTATTCCGACGCTAACTTCACGCTGCGCATGAGCTACGGACAAATCGGCGAATATTCGCTCGGCGGAAGGCCGTCGGGATATTACACCACTGCACGATCGCTGTGGGACAAGATGCAGCAGGCTGACAAGGTGGCGGAATACTTCGCCGAGCCTGTCATGCACGAACTGCTGTCAGCCAAAGACTTTGGCAAATACAGCGACCCGCTGACGGGAACCATGCAGCTGTGCTTCCTTTCCAACAACGACATCACGGGAGGCAACAGCGGATCGCCGGTATTCAACGGACGCGGAGAACTGATAGGCCTGGCATTCGACGGAAACTGGGACTCGCTGGCCAGCGACATCTTCTTTGACCGCCAGCTGGCAAGGACTATCAGCGTAGACATACGCTTCGTGCTGTACATGATGGACCGCTGGGGACATGCAGAACGCCTGATAAAGGAAATTGCAGCAAAATAACCAGGAATAACAGCAAAACGAGCAGGAATAACAGCAAAACAAGCAGAAATAGCAGCTAAATAACCAGAAATAGCAGCTAAATAAGCAAAAAGATGAAGATAGGAAACGTAGACCTTGGAGAACGCCCGTTGTTTCTCGCACCTATGGAGGACGTCACCGACATAGGCTTCAGGAAGCTGTGCAAGCGCTTCGGGGCTGCAATGGTCTACACCGAATTCGTCAGCGCCGAGGCATTGGTGCGCGACGTGAAGTCGACCGTCAGCAAGCTGGCCATCAGCGATGAGGAACGCCCGGTGGGCATTCAAATCTACGGCCGCGACACTGATGCAATGGTGGAGGCGGCAAAGATTGTCGAGCAGGCAGGACCCGACGTCATCGACCTGAACTTCGGCTGCCCGGTGAAGAAAGTCGCTGGCAAGGGCGCCGGTGCAGGCATGCTGCAGAACATTCCAAAACTGCTTGACATAACAGAAAAGGTGGTCAACGCCGTCAGTCTGCCCGTCACCGTGAAGACACGCCTCGGATGGAACAGTGAGCAACTCATCATCACCACTCTCGCAGAACAGCTGCAGCAATGCGGCATAAAGGCACTGACGATACACGGCCGCACAAGGGCACAGATGTATACCGGCACAGCCGACTGGACGCTCATCGGCGAAGTCAGGAAGAACCCGGCAATCCACATCCCCATAATCGGCAACGGCGACATAAAAAGCATCAGTGATGCCGACGAGGCGTTCAGACAGTGGGGCGTCGACGCCGTCATGATTGGGCGCGCAACATTCGGCTGTCCCTGGCTGTTCAGCAGGCGCGAACTCACCCTCGACGAAAAGATTGACGTCCTGGAAGAGCAGCTGCGCATCAACGTTGAACGCATCGACGAGTACCGCGGCGTATTGCACACTCGCCGGCACCTTGCAGCGACGCCCGTGCTGAAGGGTATTCCCAATTTCCGCGACACCCGCATCCGCCTGCTGAGGGCTGAACGGGCCGCAGACGTAATAGCCATTCTTGAGGAATGCCGCCAACGGTTACAAAGTGAGACTGTGAACGTCATTTAAATAAGGGAACATGGTATGCCAGCAAGGGAACCTATTATATAAATAAGGGAAACAAGAAATAACGACAATAAACTATCTACCTATGAAAAAACTGACACTTATCATTGCTGCCACCGCACTATCCATGACGGCAGCAGCACAGTATCCGCAACTGACCGACGAGGCCAAGGCACTCATTGAAAAGCAGAAGCAACAATGGGCAGCGCATAGCGACTCGGCGTGGGAAGTAGCCTTTCCCATTGTCGTCGAAGAGGCAAAGAACGGCAGGCCTTACGTACCCTGGGCAGGCATGCCCTACGATTTGCGGCAGGCAAAGATACCCGCATTCCCCGGTGCTGAAGGCGGCGGCATGTTCACCTTTGGCGGCCGCGGCGGCAAGGTGCTGACGGTGACCAACCTGAACGACGACGGCCCCGGCTCGTTCCGCTGGGCCTGCGAGCAGGGAGGCGCGCGCATCGTCGTGTTCAACGTGTCAGGAATCATCAGGCTGAAGTCGCCCATCTACGTGCGCGCTCCCTACATCACCATTGCCGGGCAGACAGCTCCCGGCGAGGGCGTCTGCATTGCAGGAGAGTCGTTCCAGGTAGACACACACGATGTGATAGTACGCCACATGCGCTTCCGCCGTGGCGAGACGAACGTCATGAACCGCGAGGACTCTTTCGGCGGCAACCCTGTTGGCAACATTATGATTGACCATTGCTCATGCGAGTGGGGCCTTGACGAAAATATCTCATTCTACCGCCACATGTATGACATGAACAACGGCAAGCCAAAGGAGAAGAAGCCGACGGTAAACGTCACTATCCAGAACACCATCTCCGCAAAGGCTCTCGACACATGGAACCATGCCTTCGGCTCCACCATCGGCGGCGAGAACACTTCGTTCATGCGCAACCTGTGGGCCGACAATACCGGCCGCAATCCAAGCGTTGGCTGGGCCGGCGTGTTCAACTTCGTGAACAATGTCGTATATAACTGGGTACATCGCACTGCTGACGGCGGCGAGTACAAGTCGATGTTCAACTTCATCAACAACTACTACAAGCCCGGCCCACTTACTCCCACGACAGGCCCTGTCGGCCACCGCATCACGAAGAGCGAGAGCCGCTCAGAGAAACTCTTCCCCTTCAAGCAGTTCGGCCGCGTCTTTGCAAGCGGCAACATCATGGAGGGCTATCCCGACATTACTGCCGACAACTGGAACGGCGGCATACAGACAGCCGACAAAGACGGCGAGATGGATGCCACGGAGCTTGCACTGATGCGCTCCAACGAGCCTTTTGAAATGCCGTTCATCAGTATCATGGGTGCTGAGCAGGCATTCAACTGGGTGCTTGGCAATGCCGGTGCCACCATTCCCTGCCGCGACATCGTCGACCAGCGCATCTGCGAAGAAGTCCGCACTGGCGAAGCCTACTACGTCAAGGACTACGAGAAAGAGCTTGCCAAGATAGAGAAGAAGACGAAGACGCCACAGAATCCCTACGGCGACATGTGGGGCCTTCACAAGAAGTCGCAGAACGAGCAGGGACTGTTCAAATACCGCCGTCTTGCCAACGACAGCTACAAGCTTGGCATCATTACCGACCCTCGGCAGATGGGCGGCTATCCTGTCTACAAGGAATGGCAGCCATACACCGACACTGACGGCGACGGCATGCCCGACGCCTGGGAACTCCGCTACGGTCTGAACCCCAACGATGCTTCTGATGCCAACGGCGACCTCAACGGCGACGGCTACACCAACATCGAGAAATACATCAACGGCATCGACCCTGCCGGACACACCGACTGGCGCAACCTCAACAACAACTATGACACGCTGGCTGCCAAAGGAAAACTGATGTAAAGCTATGAGAAAGGTACTCTATGCAGCAGTGTTATTGCTGCTAACCCTGACGGCAAATGCCCAGTCCGTCGCGCTGAACACCGCCGGTCTCGACACGGCATACGTGAAGAACATTGTTGCCCGCTCGCAGAAGATTGTCGACGGGCTGGGGCTTACCGATGCCCAGACGGCAGAAACGGTGCGCAACATCATTGCCAACCGCTACTTCCTGCTGAACAGAATTCACGACCAGTGCGACAAGTCGAAGAAGTGGGCAAAGGAGCATCTTGCCGACACTCTCCGCCAGCACGCCCTGCAGGCTGCCGAGCGGTTGCGCGATGCCGAGCTCTACAAGCACCACTTCGAGCTGCAGACAGCCCTCACCCCACTGCTCAGCAGCGAACAGATAGACGCCGTCAAGGACGGCATGACCTTCGGCCGCCTGAAGCGCGACTACAATGCCACGCTCGACATGATTCCCAGCCTCAGCGACGTTGAGAAGCAGCAAGTCCTGCTGTGGCTCATCGAAGCGCGCGAATACGCCATGGATGCCGGCGACTCCAAGGGCAAGCATGCGTGGTTCGACAAATATCGCGGACGCACCAACAACTGGCTTTCCGCACGCGGCTACGACCTTAAGAAGGAGCGCGACGAGTGGATGAAGCGCAACAGCAAGAAATAAGCCCAAACAGACAACATTATAAGACCAAACAGACAATAATAATTCATTAACGACAATGAAAATCAAAACACTCATTGCGGCAATGGCTCTGGCCGCCGCAACTCTTGTATCCTGTACGCAGTTGGACAACCCCGCACCCTATGACAACCAGGGGAGCAACGGTGGCACGGCCCAGAAGGTATTCAATCTCACGCCATCATTCATCGGCACCATCAGCGGTGTTGAAGAAGGCAAGGAATATACCCCCGGCAGCACGCTGACACTGACGCTGACTCCCGGCGAGACACTGTTCGGCGGTTTTGCCAGCTACCACATGGAACACATTCACATTCATGTCGGCGACAAGGTCTACATGCCTGAGTTCCCTGCCGGCGCTGATGAGTACGCACAGGAAGTCACGGTCGACATCACCGTTCCCAGCGAGCCGTTCTACGTAGTCGCCGCATACGCCGTGCAGCAGCAGTTGTCAGAAAGCGGTTTCACCATGCGCTTAGAGGACAACGGCGACGGTGTGAAGCTTTATGGCGTCAGCCAGGATCAGAAATACAAATACTTCGACTGCTATCTGCTGACTCCCGAAGCCTACAGCATCGACAAGATCGAATACAAGATGGGCGACTCCGAATGGCAGGAAATCAGCACCTTCGGCTGGGAGTGCAGCTATCAGCGTTCCTACGATGTCGACAACGTCTATCAGGTTACCATCCGTCCTAACTACGAAGACGTCACCGGCGATGTCGTCATCCGCATCAGCGGCACCCAGCACAAGCGCTGCAAGATTACCTGGAAAAACACAGAATTCATCAACTTCGACGTTCCCGAAGGCTACCAGCCCAATATTCTTCCCGAGAGTGCCATCGGCGGCGAGCAGGTGATGGCACAGTTCTATACCAAGGACGACTACTATCTTGCCGGAGCCGCCAGCAGCGTTGGCAGCGTTGTTCCCGAATGCTACAGCCGCGCCTACGTGGTGTTCACCATGCCCGAGGAAGACGTAGAGATAACCCTCGACTTCAAGGAGAAGATTCCCGTCAGCTACCAGACTTCGGCCAACATCATCAGGGCCGCCGTCTACGATGCCAACGACATCTACTACGGTTCTCCTGCCGCCAAGGCCATTCCCGGTGAGTCTGTGTTCCTGTTTGCCACTGCTGCCGATGGCTTCAAGCCGTCGCAGGCCGTCAACGACCGCGGCGAGAAGTTTGCCTTTAGCGTCTACGGCGAGGGCATCGACACTTATGCCTACTATGCACAGGTGAGCGTGCCTGCCGACGCCACTTCCATGACCGTCAGTGCCGAAGCCGTCGCTGCCTACCAGGTCGGCGGAGAGAACATTGCCATCGACGGCGGCCACCTCTTCGCTGCCGGCGAGACGGTAAGCTTTGCCATTGCCGTTCCTGAAGGCAAGAAGGTTGAAAGCGTCAGTGCCTCCGATGCCAACGGCATGGCCGTGGCTGTCACTATGGATGGCGTCTACGGCTCGTTCGTCATGCCTGCCGCAGCAGTGACTGTCGCTGTTTCGTTCAAGGATGTCGACCCTGGCGAGAACGTTTCCGTCAAGGCCATCTACGATGAAGACCAGTACAGAGTGTATTCACAGACCAATCCCTACTATGGCGCCATCGACAGCAACGGTGTGACCGTTCCTTCCGGCACAGCCCTGTACATCAACGTGCAGGACGACTACGGCGAGCCGTTCTGGGTTGGCATCAAGATTGGCGACAGCGTCCAGTACGTGCAGGCCGAGGAAGACCCTGAGAGTGGCGAGTACACCTTCGGGCGCAGCTTCTCCTTCACTGGCGATGCCGTCATCAAGGTAGGAGCTTCGCAGAGCGCCGTTGCATTCTGACGATGCCCGGACAGAGAAAATAAAATCCAAGATACATTTTTTTGACAGGCGGAAGATGAAAAATCACTTGCTATCCTTTTTCCTTTTAGCCTTCAGTCCACTGGCACTCTCGGCGCAGAGTGTGCCGGTGGACTATTCTTATTGTGGCTATCAATGTTCCGAAGTTAGTATCCCGCTGTTGCCGGTGGCTGTCAGCCTTCAGCCGTCGGGCGGCGACGACGGCCGTCTGGTGCAGTCGGCCATCGACCTTGTCAGCCGGCAGAAGCCCGACAAGCAGACCGGACAGCGCGGAGCAGTGCTGCTTGGCGAAGGCACCTTCACCATCAGCGAAGCACTCCGTCTGCACACGCCCGGCGTGGTGCTGCGTGGCAGCGGCCGCGGGAAAACCGTGCTGCGCAAGACTGGCTATGACCGTGGGGCAGCCGTCTACATCGAAGGCACCAGCACCGTGAGCTATGGCGACACCATAGACATATCGGCCGACGTTGCCGCCGGCACTCGCGAGCTGCCGCTTGGCGGCGTCAGCGCAGGCAGCCGCCTGCTGCTCTGGCGCCCTTCCACACAGCAGTGGATAGATGCTGTGGACTGCGCGTCGTTTGGCGGCGGCAAGCGCATGGGCTACTGGGCGTGGCATGCCGGCGACATTGACATCCGGTGGCACCGCACGGTGACAGCCGCCAGCGGCGGCCGCGCAACGCTCGACGCACCGCTGACATGCAGCACCCAACTCAGCAACGGCGGCTTGAAGGCCATCGTCTACAGCGAGAGCGGACTGGCCAGCAACTGCGGCGTAGAGAACCTCACCATCGAGTCCGACTACGACCACGCCCTGCCGATGGACGAGAACCACTGCTGGGACGGCATCTACATTGCCAATGCCAGCAACTGCTGGGTAAGAATGGTAAACTTCAGCCATCTGGCCGGCTCGGCAGTCGTCGTACAGAAGTCGGCCAGCAAGATAACCGTCGAAGACTGCCAGTCGTTTGCACCGGTCTCCGAGATTGGCGGCTTCCGCCGTCGCACGTTCCTCACCTTCGGTGAAATGGTTCTTTTCCAGCGCTGCTGGTCAGAACACGGCATCAACGACTTTGCCGTTGGCCAGACAGCTGCCGGCCCCAACGCCTTCGTGCAGTGCGAGAGCTTTGAGTCGTTCGGACCCAGCGGAGCAATAGGCTCGTGGGCCCCGGGCATTCTTTTCGACATCGTGAACATCGACGGCAACGACATCTGGATGGGCAACTGGGGGCTTGAGAAGTTCGGTGCCGGCTGGTCTACTGCAGCCAGCACCATGTGGCAGTCGACGGCCTCCGGCCTCTACTGCGAGTCGCCCGACACGCTGAACCGCAACTACTCGCACGGCTGCTGGGGACAAATCAACGGCAACGGCGAATTCAGCGAAATGAACGAGCATGTCAAGCCCTACTCCCTGTTTGCCGACCTGCTGGCGAAACGGCGTGTGAAGGCTGCTGAGGAGCGCAAGGCCAGCGATGAAATCGAGAATATTAAAAACGAAGTGTCGTCAATGTGCCGCACACTGGTGCGCAACACCAATGCCAGCAGCTCGCCGACGATAGAAGAGGCCATGCGCATGGCCGAGGAGGCGCTGCTGCCACGGATGACGCTGCGCCAGTGGATAGACTCCGCCGTGTTCGCAGGCGACACAGCCCCGAAAGCAGCCACCGTGAAAGGCAGTGGCTCCAAGAAGGCTGCAAAGCCCGATGAAACCGCAGGAAATGAGGCAACGGGCGGCGCCACATACGCAGTCGTCAACGGCTGGCTCACCAAAGACGGTGCCGTCCTCGCCGGCGGCAAGCACCAGACGCCATGGTGGAACGGCCGCACTACTGATGCCGCCATGGCAAAGGCGAAGATTGCGCTCACGCGCTTCGTTCCCGGACAGGAGTGCATCGGTGGAACCGACAGAATAGACAGCGTCGTGGCCGAAATGCAGCGCAGCCACACCCTGCTGTTCAGCCAGAACTACGGCCTGTGGACCGACCGCCGCCGCGACGACCACGAGCGCATCCGCCGCAAGAACGGCGACGCCTGGGCACCGTTCTACGAGCAACCCTTCGCACGCGTCGGCACTGCCGCCGGCTCGCAGTCCAACGGCAATGCTTCGCAGCTCGCCTGGGACGGCATGTCGAAGTACGACCTTACACAACTCAACCGCTGGTACTTCTACCGCCTTCAGCAGTTTGCAAAAAAAGGCCAATCCATCGGCCTTCTGCTGAAAAACCAGCACTATTTCCAGCACAACATCCTTGAAGCCGGCGCCCACTGGGTGGACTGCCCGTGGCGCACGGCCAACAACGTCAACGGCACGCCATTCCAGGAGCCTGTCAACTTCACCGGCGACAAGCGCATCTTCGTAGCCCAACAGTTCTACGACATCAGCAATCCCACCATGCGCCAGCTTCACCGCCAGTACATCCGCCAGTCGCTCGACGCCTTCAAGGGGCAGCCTAACGTCATCCACAGCATCGGCGAGGAATTCACCGGGCCGCTCCACTTCGTGCAGTTCTGGCTCGACGTCGTTGCCGAGTGGGAACAGGAGAACGGACAGGTGCTTGTGGCACTGGCTGTCAACAAGGACGTGCAGGACTCCATCCTCCACGACGCCAAGCGCAGCAAAATCGTCGACATCATCGACATCGAACAGTGGTTCTACCACAACAAGGGCGAATACGCGCCCCCCGGAGGCGTAAACATGGCACAGCGACAGTACATGCGGAAAATCCGCACCGGCAGCGCACGCTTTGAAGACGTCTACCGCGCCGTTTCCGAATACCGCTCACAGTATGCCGACAAGGCCGTAGTCTATTCAGCGCAGAAGCACCCCGAGATGTGCTGGGCATCGCTGATGGCCGGCGGCTCCTGCACGGCCATCCCCGTCAGCGACGCCACCCTGCTGAGCAGCCTGGCCGCCATGAAGCCGCGCCATGAGGGCGACATCTACCTCCTGGAGGGCGACGATGCCTGCATAGTCTACTCCGACAGCGGCAGCGCCAGCGTGACCCTCGACTTCGGCAAGCAGCGGCGCCAGATTTTCGAGATCGACCCCAAGAAGGGAACGCTCACCAAGCGCGGGCAGGCCAGCGGCAGCTATACCCACAGCGGCAAGGGCATCTTCTGGATGAAGAAGAAATAGCGGAAAGCCATAATCGTATGAGATAAAAAATTATCTCTGCGAGTTACGAAATTATCTCAATGACTTACGAAATTATCTCTGCATGTTACGAAATTATCTCTGCATGTTACAAAAATATCTTCGTAAGATAATTTCGTAACTCGCAGAGTTATTTTTTCCAGTCATCACCACACATGCCGCAGAAGGCTCCCAAGCCTCGCGCGCACGCATATATTATATATATGTGTGTACTTTGCCCAGTTTTTTTTCGCCATCAGCTTGGCAATTAGGATTTTTTTTGTACTTTTGCAGCCGTATTTCAAGAAAGAATTCACAGAATAGTACTATTTTTACATTTTTATGATTAACTCACAAGACATTAAGAAAGGCACTGCCATCCGCATGGACGGTGCCATTTGGGTGTGCATAGACTTCCAGCACCGCAAGCCCGGCAAGGGAAACACCATCATGATCATCAAGCTTAAGAACGTCAGCGACGGCCGCGTGCTGGAGCGCCGCTTCAACATCGGCGAAAAGCTTGAAGACGTTGTTATCGAGCATCGCGACTACCAGTATCTCTATGAAGACCAGGAAGGCCGCATCTTCATGAACCAGGAGACCTTCGAGCAGATTCCCATCGCCAACGACCTGGTTATCGGCCACGAATACATGAAGGAAGGCGACGTAGTGTCTGTCGTCAGCGACACCACCGACGGCACCATCCTCTATGCCGAAATGCCTGTCAAGACCTACCTGCGCGTCACTCACTCTGAGCCGGGCGTCAAGGGCGACACTGCAACAAACACCCTGAAGCCTGCCACTCTGGAGACCGGCGTCGAGGTTCGCGTTCCCCTGTTCATCAACGAGGGCGACCTCATTCAGGTCGACACCCGCGACGGCAGCTATCTGGCACGCGCTAAGGAGTAAGCCCTAAGGGTTTCAAGAGTGTAGAGTGCAGAATATGAAATATTCTGTCATAGTACCAGTCTACAATCGTCCCGACGAGGTCGATGAGTTGCTTGAGAGCCTTTGCTCTCAAACAATGAAAGACTTTGAGGTAATTATTGTAGAAGACGGTTCCAAGAATCCATGCAAGGATGTCTGCGACAAATACGCAGGCATCCTTGACTTGCATTATTACTACAAGGAGAACAGCGGTCCCGGACAGAGCCGCAACTACGGCGTTGACCGTGCCAACGGCCAGTGGGTCATCATACTCGACAGCGACGTCGTGCTGCCTCCAGGCTATATGCAGAGTGTAGAGCATAGAGTGGAGGGTGTTGCCTGGGGCGGCCCAGACGCGGCACACCCGTCGTTCACGCCAGTACAGAAAGCCATCAGCTACTCGATGACGTCGTTTTTCACCACTGGCGGCATACGCGGCGGCAAGGCAAAGCTCGACAAGTTCTATCCGCGCTCGTTCAACATGGGCATCCGCCGCGACGTCTACCAGCAGCTCGGCGGCTTCTCTAAGATGCGTTTCGGCGAAGACATCGACTTCTCATACCGCATCGTTGAAGCCGGCCATCAGCCACGGCTGCTGCCCGACGCATGGGTGTGGCACAAGCGCCGCACAGACTTCCGCAAGTTCTTCCGACAGGTCTACAACAGCGGCATAGCACGCATCAACCTCGAAAAGCGACATCCCGGCACTCTGAAGCTGGTACACCTGCTGCCGACAGTGTTCACCGTCGGCGTAGGATGCCTCTTGGCGCTCTTCCTGCTTGGACTGGCATTGTTTGGCTACGGCGAGTGGCTCGACACCAACGGACTGCGGCCCACGGACAACATGCACCAGACCGTCGGCTTCGCCATGTGCGAGCTTGCCCTCATTCCTATTATATTATATAGCGGCCTCATCCTCGTCGACTCCGCCATCAAGAACCGCAGCCTGTGGGTGGGACTGCTCAGCATTCCAGCCGCCTTCGTACAGCTGACGGGCTACGGGCTGGGCTTCATTGAGTCGTGGTGGAAGCGGTGCGTAAGGAAACAGGACGAGTTCACGGCATTCGAAAAAAACTTCTACAAGTAAATGAGCGAGAAACTCACCATCGCCAACTGGGCGCCGGACGACAAGCCGCGCGAAAAGCTGCGCGACAAGGGCGCCGGCACGCTCAGCAATGCCGAGCTGCTGGCAATTCTCGTGGGGTCCGGCACGACGGGCGTCAGTGCCGTCGAGCTGATGCAGCAGATTCTCGCCGACTGCAACAACAATCTGAACACACTCGGCAAGATGAGCATCCGCCAGCTATGCAATTACAAAGGCGTCGGCGAAGCCAAGGCCATCACCATACTTGCCGCCTGCGAACTGGGCAAGCGCCGCCAGATGGAAAGCCCGGAGGAACGCCCCGACCTGGGAACGGCGACGCGCATCTACAACTACATGCACCCACAGCTGCAGGACCTCGACGTCGAAGAGTTCTGGCTGTTGCTGATGAACCAGAACTACAGGCTCATCAAGCCAGTGCGCATCAGCCATGGCGGCATCAGCGAGGTGAGCGTCGACATCCGCATCATCATGCGCGAGGCCGTGCTGGCCAATGCCACCGTCATCGCCGTCTGCCACAACCACCCCTCCGGCAGCCTGCGCACCAGCACCGCCGACGACAACATCACCACTGCCATCAGCAAGGCCTGCGGAGTGATGCGCATACACTTCCTCGACCACGTCGTAATCACCGACGGCGCCTATTACAGCTACCACGAAAGCGGCAGACTGTAGTTCACTGAACAAAAACGGCCGTTCGCTGAAAATATTTGCAGCCAAGGCCGCCAGCACGCTACTTTTGTAACAGAAAGCAAAAGCATGCACACCATGACAGATATAGACTCCCTGCTAAGCACCTTCGCACCGATAAGCCTGGAACAGATGGGCAGCGTGAAGCTGATGAACCGCACCGACACGAAGTTCGTCACCAACACCTGCCAGCTGGAAAAACTGCTCACAATGGCGCAGCAGGACTACTACGTGCAGGACATCGACGGCGGACGCAACCTGGAATATGACACTACCTACTTCGACACCAGCAGCTTCGACATGTACCTTCAGCACCAGCACGGACACACCAACCGGCAGAAGATGCGCTTCCGCACATACGTGAGCAGCGGACTGCAGTTCATGGAGGTAAAGACGAAGAACAACCACGGCCGCACCAAGAAGAAGCGCATAGAGGTGGGCGACATGGACCTTGGCGACACTCTCAAGCGCGACTTCCTCAGCAAGCACCTGCGCTACGACGCAGACTCTCTGCTGCCTGCGCTGAACAACCACTTCAGCCGCATAACGCTGGTGAACCGTGCGAAGACCGAACGGCTGACCATCGACAGCACGCTGCGCTTCAACAACCTGCAGAACGGCGAATCAATGGATATGGAATCATTGGTAATCATAGAGCTGAAGCGCGACGGACTGGTGCCGTCGCCAGTGCTGGAAATGCTGCGCAGGCTGCGCATCCAGCCCCACGGCTTCTCAAAATACTGCATGGGGTCGGCACTTACTGGTGGCAGCCAGCTGCCCGTGAACCGCTTCAAGCGAAACCTGATAGAAATAGAGAAACTCGTCAGGAGGAGATAATAGTTTAAAGTTCAAACACTCAATATTATGGAAGAATTCTTTTCAGCCGATTTCGGCGACACACTGGTAAGGCTTGCACTGTGCATGCTGGTAAACTGGGGAATAGTGCATTTCCTGTATTTCAAGAAGAACGCGCGCCGCGACTTCTACTTCACGTTCGTCATCATCTCCGTGGCCATCTTCTTTCTGGTCTACCTGATGATGGGCATGGACCGCGGCAAGGCAACGATGGGCGTCGGACTGGGCCTGTTCGGCATTTTCTCCATCATGCGCTATCGCACCGACTCGATGCCTGTGCGCGAAATGACCTATCTGTTCGTCGTCGTCTGCCTGTCGGTAGTGCATGCCATGGCCGACTTCACCGGCGTCAACGCTGCCGGCAATATGATTGGCACTCCGCTGATGGAGCTGGTGGTCATCGACGCAGTGGTCGTTGCATGCATCGTCGCTGCCGAGCGCATGCTGAAGATGGAAACCACCAAGCTGGTGCAGTACGACCGCATAGAACTCATAAAGCCCGAACGCCGCGAGGAGCTGATAGCCGACCTTGAGAGCCGCCTTGGCGTAAAGGTCACCGGCGTGAAGGTGGGAGCCGTCGACTTCCTGCGCGACATGGCCGTGCTGCGCATCAGCTATGAGGGAGAGAGCGGCGGAGAGGCCGACAACATGTTGAAACTAAAAAAATCCGACTATGCAAATGTCTAATCCAATGAACCGGATACGAGGGTCTGTGACACTGACGCAAAGGTCTGTGACACTGATGCAGAACTCTGTAACGCTAATGCCGAAGGCCTTGCTGCTGATGGTCTTTGCCGCCGCATGCCTTACGGCCCCGGCACAGAACGAGAGCGGGCTGATAGGCGGCGTGGAGGCAGAGAAGAAGCTTTCGAAGCGGTGGAGTGCCGGCATTGAGGCCGACTTCCGCACGCGCAACAACTTCAAGACCATGGACCGCTGGTCCGTCGGCATCGGTGCCACCTACAAGCTCAGCAAATACCTGAAGGCGGATGCAGGCTATCAACTGCTGGACTACAACAACCGCGAAAAGATTAGCTATACCTCGCAAGGGGGCTACAATCGCTGGCGCCCCTCCTACTGGGGCGTGAAGCACCGTGTGCATGCCGGAGTTACAGGCTCCTACAAGTTCGGCAGCGGCGTGAAACTGTCGCTCCGCGAGCGCTGGCAGTACACCTACCGCCCAGAACAGACCGTCCAGACGTGGGATTTCGATGACGAGCAGTGGGAAGACCGCATCCGCTCCGGCAAAGGCAAGAGCCAGCTGCGCTCGCGCTTCGAGATTTCCCTCGACAAGAAGCGCGCCCTCTTCAGTCCCTATGCCAACATCGAGCTTTACAACTCCTGGGGCATCGAGAAAATCCGCTACAGCGTAGGCACCGACATCCGCCTGTCGAAGCATCACTCGCTGGGTGTCTTCTACCGCTTCCAGAACATGAAAAATGTCGACGAAGGCGAATACGACCCAGACATGCACTACATCGGCTTCGGCTACAAGCTAAAACTATGAACGATATGAAGCACACATTAATATATATATGCATGCTGGCAGCGGCTGCCTGCATGACAACAGCCTGCGAGAACGACGACACCGACTTCAGCAGCTACATCAACGGCACCACGTCGGGCAACCAGATCAAGACTATCTACATCAGCTATGATGGCAGCAGTGTCAGCATCAGCGGCGACGACGACGGCTACGTGACTGCCAGCGGTGCCGACGTGACTGTCAGCACCGGCACCGCCAACGACTCGCTGCTGCTGGTACTCAGCGGCTCCACCGGCGACGGCTCGCTGCTCGTCTACCGCTCCCACCGCTACGGCATCCGCCTCAATGGCGTCAGCATAGCCAACGGCGACGGCCCGGCCATCAACAACCAGTGCGGCAAGGCCCTCTACGTGGAGGTTGCCGACGGCACCACAAACACGCTCTCCGACGGCACGTCGTACGACGAGAGTGTCAGCTACCAGCAGAAAGGCACGCTGTTCAGCGAAGGGCAACTCTACTTCCTCGGTGGCGGCACGCTCAGCGTCACTGCCAACGGCAAGAACGGCATTGCCAGCGACGACTACATAGTCCTGATGGGCAACACGGCCATCAACGACACCGTAATGGCCACGGGCAGCAACGGCATCAAGGCCAACGACGGCATATACATCCTGTCGGGCAGCCTGCACGTAGGCGTGGCATCGCAGGGCGGCCGCGGCATCAAGTGCGACTCGCTGGTGCATGTCAGCGGCGGCGACACCAGGATATACACCTCCGGAGCCTACCTCTTGGAGACCAGCACCGCCAGCGACGGCAGCACCGTGCGTGACACCACGTCGGCAGCAGGCATCAAGTGCGACGCCGACTTCACCATTGTCGGCGGCTCGCTGAGCATCTACAGCACCGGCGACGGCGGCAAGGGACTGAACAGTTCCAAGAGCGTCAGCGTCAGCGGCGGCAACCTGTGGGTGCGCACCGTCGGCAGCAACACCGTCAGCAAGCCCAAGGGCGTGAAGGGCGATGAGGGCATCACCGTCAGCGGCGGCACGTTCTACTCACAGGTGCGGAAAAGCTGGGCCTGCGACAACGGCTACGAAAGCGACGACGAGGCAGACCAGGCAGCCCACTGCGTGACCATCCCCGACGGAGCTACGCCCACGACGAAGACACTTACGAAATCGGTTGTGCGTATTGAATACTAATCAGTCCAGCGTCTCGTCGGCGGAATAGCCGCCCAGCAGACGCAGGGCATTCTTCAACATTGTGTATTGTTGGTAGAGGTGGTTAACGGCCACCTCTTCCTTTGTATAGTCGTGCATGGGCGACTTCATGAAGAAGCTGAGCCACCGCTGGTTGCCTTTCCATCCGGCGCGCAGCGCAAGGTCGCTCAGCAGGCACAGGTCGAGGGCCACGGGAGCGGCAAGTATGGAGTCGCGGCAAAGGAAGTTTATCTTTATCTGCATTGGGTAGTCCAGCCATCCGCGAATGTCGATGTTATCCCACGACTCCTTCTGGTCGCCACGCGGAGGGTAGTAGTTGATGCGCACCTTGTGGTAGTAGTCGCCGTAGAGTTCCGGCTGCTGTTCGCCGCTGAGTATGGTCTCCAGCGTCGACAGCTTGCTGACCTCCTTGGTGTGGAAGTTGTCGGGGTCATCGAGAACCAGCCCGTCGCGGTTGCCCAGAATGTTCGTCGAGAACCATCCGTCCAGTGCCAGGCAGCGCGTGCCGATGACGGGTGCGAATCCGCTCTTGACGAGCGTCTGCCCGGTCTTGAAGTCCTTGCCGACGATGGGCATGCCGGTCTCGTCGGCCAGCTGCCACATGGCAGGAATGTCGACGCATGTGTTCGGCGCGCCCATGATGAAGGGGCATCCCTCGCGCATTGCGGCGTATGCATAGCACATCGACGGGGCTATGCGGCGGCGGTCGTCGGCGCGCATGGCACCTTCGAGGGCGGCAAGACTGTAATGCACCTCCTCGTCCACGGGCAGGAAAATCTCCGTCGACGCTGCCCACAGCACCACTATGCGGCTGCAGCCTTTCTCGCGCCTGAAGGAGCGGATGTCCTCGCGCAGCATCTCAACCATTTCCCACCGTGTGGGAATGGCTGTCGGGTCAGCTGGCGCGTGCTTGATGTTCTCGCCGCTGAGTCGCTTGGCATAGTTGTTGTCGAAGGCAGCGGCCATAGGCACCACGGCCTCCAGCTCGCTGCGCACGGGCATGATGTCCTTCTCCTGCAGCACGCCGGCATACATTGCCGACTGGAATGCATTCTGCGGATAGACGTCCCATGCGGCAAACTCAATGTCGGCAAGCTGTGCCATAGGCACTATGTCGGCATACTTCAAGAACTTCTTGTCGTCGCCGCTGCCCACGCGCACCTTGTCCATCTGCGTCATGGAGCCTACAGGGCGGCCGAGGCCCTTGCGTGCCAGCATTACGCCGGCCATCAGCGTAGTGGCCACTGCGCCGCAGCCGACAACCATTATTCCGAGCCGCCCGTCGGCAGGCTTTACGTCAGTCTTCTTCATATCAGTCACGAAGCCGCAGCCGCTACTGCTGCAGCGAAGCTAATGTGTTACTCATTTCCCTGCACAGCCGCTCATGCCTGTAGCGCATATACCAGCACAGCGGTTGCAGTACTACTATTTCAAATAACGGATAAACCCATGGAATATTGACTATGACGGCAAAAAAAAGCACCGTCGCCCGCGTGTTGTGCGTCAGTATGTTTGTCATGGGCATCAGGCGGCGGCTGACAGCAAGAAATCTGTCAGCGGACCAGCTTGCCGGAAAATTATCTCCGTAAGATAATTCAGCCTGTCCGCCGGTGAGCCTTGCGAACATTGCCTGAAAGGCCGGCGTCAGGCGCTCCTGCTTGCGGCAGTAGCCCTTGTAGAAGAATCGGTAGATGCGTTCGAAGCTCCATCCGCGCGCCTTGGCGGCTTCATAGGCCTGCTGCTCGCGGCGGAAGGTGGCCAGCTCGCTGCCGGCAGCACCCTGGAGGAAGTAAAGGTGTATCTGGCGGTAGTAGTCGGCCAGTGCGCACTGCGTGCTGTGGCAGTAGAGTCCTGCAACGGCGCAGAGCAGGAAGCCCCACGGCCCCCAGGATGGCCACAGCCGCACGATGACGGCCAGATAGACGCAGAAGAACCACGCGTCGCTGGCAAAGCCGTCGAGCATGCGGCCAAGCAGCGACTTCTGGCCCGTAAGCCGCGCCAGCTGTCCGTCGGCGGAGTCGCAGAAGTTGGCCGTCATCAGCATCAGCACGCCGATGATGTTGCTCTGCAGGTCGGTAAAGTGGAAGAACCATCCGCTGGCGGCACCTACCACGATGCCGAAGATGGTGATGGCGTTTGGCGTTATGCCCACCCTGCCGCAGAGCAGTGCCAGAAAGAGGCCGACGGGCCTGGTGAACCACACGTCGAGCCACTCTTCAGTGTCGGCAGACTTGAAGGAAGCACGCAGCAGCTGCCGGTAGTTCCTGAAGCTGAACTCTGGCGCGGCGGCCGGCGTATCGGCGGCAGCGGACTGTGGGTTACGGGTGGTGGTCATAGCGTATATGTATGCAAAAGTAATAATTAATGTGTGAAAAAGCAAAAAAAATCTTTTTTAGCTGCCGTAGATGCAGAAAAATGCCTACTTTTGCTCTCCGAAAGAGAAAACAACACCACCATGAACTGGAAACAGCTGATTTCTAACAAGCGCCTTGGGCAGGAATACCGCCACTTGGAGCGCCACGACGACCGCACAGAGTTTAAGCGCGACTACGACCGCCTGATATTCTCGGCACCCTTTCGCCGCCTGCAGAATAAGACGCAGGTATTCCCGCTGCCCGGCTCCGTATTCGTGCATAACCGCCTGACGCACTCCTTAGAAGTGGCAAGCGTGGGAATGTCGCTGGGCAGCGATGTCGCGCAGCACATACTTAAGAGCCGCCCAGAGCTTCAGGACTCGATGATTGAGCAAATAGGCCAGATAGTCTCCACGGCCTGCCTGGCGCACGACTTGGGAAATCCGCCATTCGGCCACAGCGGCGAAAAGGCCATACAGACCTTCTTCTCAGAAGGCGCAGGCAGCGAGCTGAAGGACAAGGTGGCGCCGGAATTCTGGGATGACATCACTCACTTTGAAGGCAATGCCAACGCCTTCCGCCTGCTGACTCACCAGTTCAAGGGACGCCGCCCCGGCGGTTTCGTAATGACCTACTCCACGCTGGCCAGCATCGTGAAATATCCACACGCCTCGTCGGCGGCTGGCAAGAAGGGCAAGTTCGGCTTCTTCCAGAGCGAGCAGGAATACTACAAGCGCATCGCCGACGAAATGGGCATCGCCTGCAAGTCGGCTCCCGGCGAGCCGCTGCGCTATGCGCGCCACCCGCTGGTGTATCTCGTGGAAGCTGCCGACGACATCTGCTACGAAATCATGGACATCGAGGACGCCCACAAGCTGAAAATCCTGTCCTACGCAGAGACAGAGCGGCTGCTGCTCGACTTTTTCGACGAGGAGCAGCGGCGCCACATCGTCGACCGCATAGCCAACGAGCAGCTGGAAGACCCTAACGAGAAGGTCGTCTACATGCGCGCCAGCGTCATCGGCAAACTGGAAAATGTCTGTGTGGAAGCTTTCCTTCAGCACGAGGAGGAAATTCTGGAAGGCACGCTCGAAGGGTCGCTCATCGACTACATAAACCCACAGCAGCGCGAGGCTTACCGCCGCTGTGCAGAGCTGTCGATGAAACGCATCTACCGCAGCCGCCCGGTGCTTGACGTGGAACTCTCCGGTTACAAAATCATGGCAACACTCATGGAGCAGATGATAGAAGCTGTGATGAACCCTCACCGATACTACTCGCAGCAGCTCATAGAGCGTGTGTCGTCGCAGTATGACATCACTGCGCCACAGCTGGAGACGCGCCTCATGGCCGTCATCGACTATATCGCCGGCATGACCGACGTATACGCTCTAGACGTTTACCAGAAAATCAACGGCATATCGCTGCCCATCGTCTGAACACCGACACCCTACAACAAGTCCTGCAACTGGTAGAGCTTGTTGCTGTTAGAGCCTTTTATCAGAATGTAGTAGCCTTCTGGATGTTCCTGGGCTATGGCCTCCTTGACGGCTTCCACGTCGTGGAAGGTGCGGAAGCCGGTGTCCATTCCTTCGAAGGTGCTGCCCACAAGCCACACCGAGTCGAAGGCTGAGTCGCGCAGCATGCTGACAAGACGGCTGTGCTCTTCGGCAGACACGTCGCCAAGCTCGCCCATCTGACCTATGATGGCCATCTTGCGAGGCACGTCCATCAGGCGGAAGTTCTCTATGGCGGCCTTCATGCTCGTCGGGTTGGCATTGTAGGCGTCTACCACAAGGTGGTTGGTGGCCGTCGTGGTCAGCTGCGAGCGGTTGTTGGTGGGCTTATAGCCGGCAATGGCCTGGTTGATAAGCTCGAAGGGAACGTTGTTCACGTAGCCCACGGTGATGGCGGCCAGAATGTTGTTCAGATTGTAGGCACCTATGAGCTGCGTCTGCACCTCCATCCACTCGCTCTGGTAGCCGGCATCGCTGTCCTGCTCGCGCCAGCGCAGACGCAGGAACGGCGCACAGCTCACCACTTCGCCGCGGATGAGGATGTCGCTGTTATCACTCTGCCCATAATAATATATGTCTGCCAGTCCGCCGGTCATTGCCATCAGATGCTCGTTGTCGCGGTCGACAAAAACCGGCAGCTCGCGGCTTCGCAGGAAGTCGTACAGCTCTCCCTTTGTGCGACATACGCCCTCAAAGGAGCCAAAGCCCTGCAGGTGGGCGCGGCCTACGTTGGTAATAAGCCCGCAGGTAGGCTCGGCAGTCTCCACCAGCGTCTTTATGTCGCCGGGATGCGAGGCCCCCATCTCAACGATGGCAATGTCGTGTTCGTCGGTGAGCCTCAGCAGCGTCTTCGGCACACCCACGTCGTTGTTGAAGTTGCCCTCGGTGGCCATCACGTTATAGCATGTCGCCAGCACTGCACGCACCAGTTCCTTGGTGGTTGTCTTGCCATTGGTGCCGGTGATGCCGACGACGGGAATGTCGAACTGGCGGCGGTGTTCGCGTGCTATGTCTTTCAGTGTCTGCAGGCAGTCGTCGACGATGATGAGCCGCTGGCGCATGTCGTCAGTCCACTGGCCGGCGTCGCCGGGCTGCTCGTCGCAGACGGCGTAGGCGCAGCCCTGCTGCAGGGCGGTGGCGGCGAAGTGGTTGCCGTTGAAGGTCTCACCCTTGAGGGCTATGAAAATGCTGCCCTTCTCGCACTGGCGTGTGTCGGTGGTGATGACGGGATGCTGCTTGTAAATCTGGAACAATTCGCTGATAGACATATTAAATAGGGCTAAAGTCGATATGTATAATGGGAAAGTGGGAATGCTTTATCACAGATTATTCAACGACTGGCGGCACTCGCTGCCAAACTCTGGCGAAATGTAGTTATACAGACTGCCGCACACCTCTGCAGAGAATTTCATTCCGCTGCTTATCAAGCGGTCCCACTGCTGCTCAGTGAGTCCCTCCTGCAGCTTGCTCTTGGTGATGCCTTCGCTGATGATGGCGAAGAGCAGGCCGGCGTTGAAGTTGTCGCCGGCACCTATCGTGCTGACGGTCTTCGTGGGCTGCACTGGATACTGCCTGGAAAGTCCCCCGTCGGCACGCAGCTCAATGGGTTGCGCACCGCCGGTGCAGATGAACTTCTTGGTGTAGAAGGCTATCTCAGAGCGGTAAATCTTGTCGGCATCGGCAGTGTTGAACAGCACCTGGAAGTCGTCGGCAGAGCCGCGCACGATGTCGGAAAGCTCAAAATTCTCAAGCATGTTGGCACGCAGCTTCACGGCCTCGTGCTTGTGGGACGCGCGGTAGTTGACGTCGTAGTAGATGATGGCTCCGCGCTCGTGGGCATAGTCAAGGAAGTCCTTGACCTGCGGACGTATCACCGGGTTCAGCGCATAGTATGAGCCGAACAGCACGATGTCGTCGGCCTCTATCGCAGGGCAGCTGAATTCTAAGCGATCGTGAGGATGGTCTTTGTAGAACACGTAGTCGGCGTCGTTGTTCTCGTCGAGGAATGCCAGCGAGAGCGGCGATTTCGACTCAGGGTACTGTGCGACACACTCTGCGCGGCATCCGTTGTCGCGCAGGAACTGCACAATCATGTTTCCTACGCGGTCGTTTCCCGTCTCGCTGATGAATTCCGTTGCAATGCCTGCCCTGCTGAGCGATATTATTGCATTGAAGGTGGAACCGCCCGGCACAGCTCTCACTGGCTGGTCGCCCTGAAAGATGATGTCCAGCACGGTTTCGCCTATTCCTATTACTTTGCGCATGACTGTAATTGTTGTCTTGCCTGTGGTAATACTTAGCCTGCCTGTGGCAACGGCCGTTCTACTTCAGATACTCGCTGAAGTCAGTGAGGTGCATGTCGCCCTTTCGTGCCAGCGTGTCGTGCATTGCGAAGGCGGCCTGAAGGTTGTGGCGCGTGTGTCCGCTCTTTGAAATCTTCAGGTAGTCCCACAGGAGCTGCTTGTAATCGGGGTGCGCACAGTTCTCGATGATGCACTCGGCACGCTGTGCCGGCGACTTGCCGCGCAAATCGGCAATGCCCTGCTCGGTGACGATGATGTTGACGTCGTGTTCGCTGGAGTCCTGGTGGCTGACGAACGGGACGATAGAGCTGATGACGCCACCCTTGGCCACGCTTGGGCATGTGAAGATGGAGAGGTATGCATTGCGTATGAAGTCGCCGCTGCCGCCGATGCCGTTCATCATCTTCGTGCCGCTGATGTGCGTCGAGTTGACGTTGCCGTAGAGGTCGGCCTCGATGGCAGTGTTGATGGCTATGACGCCTAAGCGGCGTATGACTTCCGGCGAGTTGCTGATTTCGCTCTGTCGCAGCGTGAGGTGCTGGCGCATGTAGTCCATGTTGTCGTAAACCTGCATGAGGCACTCGTTGGAGACTGTCAGCGAGCAGGCTGATGCATCCTTCACGCGGCCGTTGAGCATCATTTCAATGACTGCGTTCTGTATTACCTCGGTGTAGATGTTGAAGTCAGGCACGTGCTTGTCGGCACCCAGCGCGCCGAGGATGGCGTTGGCCGTAGAGCCTACGCCGCTCTGCAGCGGCAGGAATTCCTTGGGGATGCGCCCTTTGTGCATTTCATCGACGAGGAATTCGGCCGTCAGATAGCCGATTTTCTCGGTCACGGGGTCGCTGTCCTTGAAGGCGCGTGCCTCGTCGGGGATATTGCACTCTACTACGCCGACAACCTTCTCTTTCGGTATTGCGACATACGGAGTGCCGATGCGGTCGCTCACTTTTTCAATCATTATCGGCTTGCGATAGGGAGGGTCGAGCGGCTCGTAGACGTCGTGGATGTACTTGGCATTGGGGTTGTGGAACGAGTTAAGCTCCAGAATGACGTGCTTGGCCAGACGGGCTGCCGTGGGCGAGATGCCACCGGCGGCGGTAAGATAGACATGATAGTCGCTGCCGCAGTCTTCGATGTCGCAGACTTCGAGGATGGCCCAGTCGAGCGGTCCGTAGAAGCCGTAGCGCAGTTCCTGTGCCATGTGGCTCAGGTGCAGGTCGTTGTAGGGAATTTCACCCATGTTGACATGCTTGCGGAAGTCGGGGTTGGTGGTGTATGGCGCACGGTAGAGAATGGCCTGTGCGTTAGCCAGGTCGCCGTCTGTCGACTGGCCTGTCGAGGCTCCAGTGAAGATGGCCACTTTGAATTCTCTTCCGGCCTCGTGTTCGCTGACGGCTATCTTGGCCAGTTCCTTGGTTGTTGCCTTGGCCACACCGGCAGGTGTGAAGCCGCTCATGGCGATGTGGTCGCCATGCTTGATGAGTGCTGCTGCCTCTGCAGCTGAAATGCGTGTGTACATATTATTATATAGTCTTGTGATTGTCTGATTACCGCCGCTATTTGTTCAGCCGCCAGGTGGCTCCGTCCTTTGTGTCCTTAACCTCAAAGCCGGCAGCAGCCAGCTCGTCGCGGATTTTGTCGCTGGTGGCCCAGTCCTTGTCGGCCTTGGCCTTGGCGCGCAGCTCCAGGACCATGTCGACCACGCGTCCGAAGGCTTCTTCGCGTGCCTGTGAGCTGTTGCCGGCCTGCTGGGCAGAGCCTTGCAGTCCGAGGATGTCGCAGGCAAAGAGGTGCATGGTGTCGCTGAGTTCCTTGAGGCAGTCGGCGCAGATGGTAGCCTTGTGGTCTATGAGCTTGTTGACGACGCTGCATGCTTCGAACAGAAGGCTGATGACCTGCGGCGTTGCAAGGTCGTCGTTCATGGCGTCGTAGCACCGCTGGCGCAGGCTCTTCACCACTCGCTCCGTCTCGGCATCGCATGCTGCCGACGGCTGCACGCGCTCCACGTCGCCCAGTGCGTTGGTGAGCCTCTCCAGTCCGCGCTCGGCAGCCACCAGAGCCTCGTTGGAGAAGTCGACGGTGCCGCGATAGTGGGCAGAGAGTATGAAGAAGCGGATAGTCATTGGCGAATATGCCTTTTCCAGCAGCGGATGCTTGCCTGTGAAGAACTCTTCGAGGGTTATGAAGTTGTTGTACGACTTTCCCATCTTCTTTCCGTTGATTGTCAGCATGTTGTTATGCATCCAATACTTGACGGCTGGATGTCCCATCGATGCCACGGCCTGCGCAATCTCGCACTCGTGGTGGGGGAACACCAGGTCGAGGCCTCCGCCGTGGATGTCGAACTGGTCGCCGAGATACTTGCGTCCCATGGCCGTACACTCGCAGTGCCATCCTGGGAAGCCTTCGCTCCAGGGACTTGGCCAGCGCATGATATGCTCAGGCTGGGCTTTCTTCCACAGTGCGAAGTCAGCCTGGTTGCGCTTCTCGCCTACTCCAGCCAGCTCGCGACTCTCGTCCTTGAGGTTCTCGAGCGAGCGGCCGCTCAGCACACCGTAGGCATAGCCCTTGCCCTTGGCTTTCTGGGCCTTGTTGTAGGCCTCGATGTCGAAGTATACGGAACCCTGCGACTCGTATGCCAGCCCGTTGTCGAGAATCTGCTGCACCAGCTGCTGCTGCTCGATGATATGTCCCGTGGCGTGCGGCTCTATCGACGGACGCAGCACGTTCAGGCGGTCCATTGCCTCATGGTAGCGGTTGGTATAATACTGTGCCACCTCCATTGGCTCCAGCTGCTCCACGCGTGCCTTCTTTGCTATCTTGTCCTCTCCCTCGTCGGCATCGTGTTCCAGATGGCCTACGTCGGTGATGTTCCTCACGTAGCGCACCTTGTAGCCCAGATGGCGCAGGTAGCGGAATAGAACGTCGAAGGTGATGGCCGGGCGTGCATGCCCAAGGTGCGGATCGCCGTAGACGGTGGGACCGCAGACATACATGCCCACGTGTGGTGCATTGATAGGCTCGAAGCGCTCCATCTGGCGCGTCAGAGTGTTATATATAACCAGCTTTGAGTCCATGATTTTCCTGTTTTTTTCTGTTTAGTTGTGTCTTTTTACCAATTTCCGGCGCAAAGTTACGAATAAACGAGGGCAGAACAAAGGATTTTTTTCTTTTTTTGCTTATCGGAAAGGGGAAAGAAGCTAATTTTTTTCCTCCTCGCGCAGAGCTGTGAAAATAACATGCAGAGATAATTTCGTAACATGCAGAGATAAAAAATTATCTCCGTAAGATAATTTCGTAAGTCATTGAGATAAAAATTTATCTCTGTGAGATAATTTTCTAACTCACAGAGATAATCTCCTTCAGCCGTTGTTGCCGTCGGGCAGCATTACGGTGGGGTCGGCATCAAGGAAGGTGGCGCCGTCCAGGTCCGACAGGGGCTTTTTCTTCTTGTTCTCCCTGGCTCCGGCCTTCAGCAGGTTGCGCGCGGCAGTGATGATGCTGGGGCCGCCGTCGGCAGTGGTAATCTTCAGACGGCCGATTTTCCTGACGGTGTCGTTCATGCTGGCCTCCACGTCCATGAAGCGCTGGCCGAAGTCCTGCACGCGGTCTATCACCGTGTTGGCGGCGTCCATCATTGCCTGCTGGTTCTTCAGCTGGTTCACCTGCGTCCACATCATCTCCAGCACGCGCAGGTTCATGTACATGGTCTGCGGGCCGAGTATCATCACCCCTTCGTCGTATGCCTCGCGCCAGAGGGCGGTGTCGTTGAGCAGGGCCAGGTTGAGCGCACCCTCTATCGGCACGTACATGATGGCGAAGTTCAGACGGTTGTAGCCTTCGGGCAGATAGCGCGTGTACTCCTTCTTGGCCAGCCTCCTGACCTGCGCGCGCACGCTGTCGATATGGGCCTTCAGGAAGGCGCTCTTCTCGGCAGTGCCGTCCTCGGCATTCATGTATCGCTCGTAGTCCGTGAGCGACATCTTGGAGTCGACCACCACATGGCGGTTGTTGGGGAAGTGGAGTATGAAGTCGGGAATGAGTCCGCGTCCGTCGTCGCCCTTGGCAGTCTTGCCGCCGCGCTCGCGGAGCGTCTCCTGGGTGTCGTACTGCTCGCCCTCGCGCAGCTCCAGGTCTTCCAGCAGCTGCTTGAGCTTCAGCTCGCCGAAGTTGCCCTGCACCTTAACCTCACCGGTCAGCGCGCGCGTCAGCCTGTCGGCAGTCTCGCCGATGGCGGCACTCTTCTGCATGTTTATCTTGATGGTCTCGTCCAACCTGGCCAGAGCCTCCGTCTGCTGCTCCTTGGTCTTGTCGAGAGCCTCCTGCATGTCCTTGAGGCTGCGCTGCAGGGGGTCGACAATCTTCGACACCTGCTCGCGGTTGCGCTCGCCAAGCTCGTCCTGCCGCGCACGGAGTACCTTTTCCGACGTGGTCTGCATCTGCTCGCGGATGAGGTTCAGCTGGCTTTTCACCTGCTCCTCGTTCATCTGGCGCAAGGCTGCTATCTGCGCGTCGTGGGCTTCCTTCGTCTGCCGCAGCTGTCCCTCGAAGGACTGCCGCTGGTCGCTGAGCAACCGCTCATAGTCGGCCCTCTGTGCTGCCAGGCGCTCCTCGAAGCCGCCCTTCTGGGCAGTGAGCCGCTCCTCATAGCCAGACTTCTGGCCGTCAAGGCGCTTCTCGTAGCCAGACCTAAGCTCGTCCATCTGGCGCAGCAGACTGTCGGCATTGGCCTTCTGCACGTCGCGGTCGGCAGTCAGACGGGTGACGGCATCGGCATGCGTCCGCCGGCTGCGGCTAATCACCAGCAGGCTGACGAGTACCGTGGCAAAGACTATTACTATTGCAGTTATCAAAATAATGCTGATTTCCATAGCTATACGGTTGTTTTTTTATCAGTTTCCATTATTCGGACGGAGAAACTTCATGTGTTGATAAAGATAAAATCGTCGTTGACAAGGTTAGAATGCCAGTCGGGATTGGCAAACCACGAGGAAGGACAGACAACAAGCTTTCCCTCCCTGTTTCCAAGATATTGGGCCCACCATGCAAACGTGGAATTGCTGATGATGAAATGATGGCAGGAATACATCAGCCGTAAAGTCTCCCAGACAGGGTCGTCGCCACGCTCATAATAGCAGGGAAAGCCTTCCACTGTCATGTTTTCCCTCACCCAGGCAATGTCGTCGGAGAAAAAGATAAACACCGGATGGGCTATTCGCTGGGTGACAGCCTTAAATGCCGCCCGATAGTAGTCGGGCGTGCAGACATGGAAGTCTTTCCTGTACTGCTCGCTGAGATAGTCGCCCCTACGGACGCTCACACAGACACTGTCAGAGCGCAAAGCCTGCTCATAAAGACCTTCGTTGTGACGGAGGGGCGGCTGCTTGGGAGTAAACTCGTGAAGCAGCTGACTGCGGATGGGACTGAAGAAGCGCCGATCTTGGAAGTAGCCTCTGACAAACTCCCTGCTGCAACGGCCGACAAGAGGATATGCCGCGTCGGCAGCACCGGTGAAATGAAGCCCAATACGCCGCAAGGCCTGCTCTATATTCAAAGTGTACGCGCTTTTTCCAAGCAACGGCAGCCTCGTCCACAGCATATAGACAAGGTAAGACAAGCGCTGACGGAAAGAACCATACTTCAATATCAGGTCGGCATTGTCGGTAGTATAAGGCTTAACATTGAAATATTGCAGGCTGTCGCCCCAAGAACTGTAGGCAGAACTGCCGCACCTCTTGAAGTTAGCAACAAGAGGGTCGCTCTCACTGCCGTACTGCTCAATAAGCATGCGTGCAAATGCATACGCAAACATCTGATTGCCCAGCCTTCCTGTAAATTCAACTCCTATCATCGGATATAAGCGTGTCTGACGAAACGTGTAACTTTCAATTCACATTTCTTACGACTGCAAAAATAACAATTTTCCTCTGTACGGCATTTAAAACGGCGCGTCTTTTGTGATTATTTAAAGCTATTGCCTTTCTACTGGCTGCTCATCTATTCAATATCCTGTATGGGATAATCAAATGCAATATCCGGCTTACTGCATACGAAACAACGCATAGGACAATAAAGATAATTATCGGGAAACGGAATGAATAGATGAAATCTGGGAAAAGATACTTGTAAATCCATGCATGAACCATCCACATTAGCAATGAATACCTGCCAATATGCAACAGTAATGCTCCCACACAGCCGCGAATATTGACAGACGACAAAAGAATGATACACAAAAATGCATATGCAGGGGCAATAAAGAAATACGTGGTGAAGCAGCTACGAATGGCTATCAATGCCACTAAGCTCATCAGGACAAGTCTTTTATTACGAAAGAAATCCATTTCACGCACTTTGTCCAATACATGCTCCTTGCACAAGAAAGCACCAAGGTAAAACGGAAAAATGAATTGCACCATGCGGACAAATGTCATAATATAAGGGACGTCCTGTCCTATGTATATATAGTCGCGCTGGGTAAGCACTACTGTGAAAGAATACAACACGAACGACACTATAAGTGTAGCTATACTGCCCAGGCTGTCAAGCACTCTCATCAGAAAGGGATATAGAGCAGACACCATCATATAGGGTAAAAGAAACCATGCTTCCCGATACCATACAGTCTCAAAGCCACTAATACTAAGAAAAGCTGTTTTCAACGAGCCTGGATAGTCGGGATCGTCTGTCAGCCAGCATGCAAGAGGAACAAAGCATAACAACGTAAACCAATACGTCAAAAAGCATTTTGCAATTCTGCTAAACCTGTGCCTGTCGGTACCCGATTTGTATACCGCATACAGCCCGTAGCCTCCTAATATCAGAAAGAATTCCACAGGGCCTGCCGCCCGTGTGAGTATAGTGCTTAATGGAATGCCGTTTATGGACATCAGGCAAAACAAAGAAGAAGCCCGTTCTGTGTCACTGAACAGGTGGAGATATAGCATCATCAAAATGGCTATACCCTTTATTATAATACTGTCTTCTCTTGTCATTTTCAATGCTTTCCGTATCTTAGATTCCTCGCTCTGCCCAGTCGCCGCGGTCAAGGTTACGGTAGCCGATGGCTTCGGCGATATGCATTGCCTGCACCTTTTCGCTGCCGGCGAGGTCGGCGATGGTGCGGGCAACTTTGAGGATGCGGCTATAGGCACGGGCGGAGAGCTTCAGGCGCTCCATGGCCATGCGAAGCATGTCGAGGCCGTCGCTGTCGGGTTCGGCAAACTTGTGGAGCATGCGCTCTGTCATCTGGGCATTGCAGTAGACGCGGATTCCCTCCTGTCCTCCCCCCTGGGGTAGGCTGCTGAAGCGCTCTTCCTGTATCTGCCTGGCACGGATGACACGCTCGCGGATTACTGCCGACGGCTCGCCAGGCTCCATGGCCGAAAGCTGCTTGAAAGGAACTACGGGAACTTCGACATGCAGGTCGAAACGGTCCATAAGCGGCCCGCTGATGCGCGATGTGTAGCGCTGAATCTGGCCCGGCGTGCAGACGCAGTGGTGGGTGGGGTCGCCATAGTAGCCACAGGGGCATGGGTTCATGGAAGCCACGAACATGAACGAGCATGGATATTCCACGGTGTATTGTGCGCGTGCAATAGTGATGTGCCTGTCTTCCAGGGGCTGGCGCAGCACTTCGAGAGTGGTTTTCGAGAATTCCGGCAGCTCGTCAAGATACAGAATGCCGTTGTGTGCCAGCGACACCTCGCCGGGAGTGGCCTTGTTGGTGCCTCCAGTCATTGCCACCTGTGAGATTGTGTGGTGAGGGCTTCTGAAGGGACGTTGCGATATTAGCGAGACGTTGCTGCTTATCTTCCCTGCCACGGAGTGTATCTGCGTGGTTTCCAGACTTTCAGCCAGCGACAGCGGCGGCAGGATGCTTGGCAGTCGCTTTGCCATCATCGACTTGCCGCTGCCCGGCGGGCCAATGAGCAGGATGTTGTGGCTGCCAGCAGACGCCACCTCCAGGGCGCGCTTGACGGCCTCCTGCCCCTTGACGTCAGAAAAGTCGAGGTCGAAGGCAGCCTGCTGTTCGTAGAATTCCTTTCTGGTGTCCATCACCATCGGCTCGTAGACGCTGCTGCCATTGAGGAATGCCACCACGTCGGCAAGGTTTTCCATGCCGTAGACGTCGAGGTTGTTGACGACGGCAGCCTCTCGTATGTTTTCCTTCGGCACTATGAGTCCCTTGAACTTTTCCTTCCTTGCCCTGATGGCCGTCGGCAGCACGGCCCGCACAGGCTTTATCTTCCCGTCAAGCCCAAGTTCTCCCACCATCATATACTGCTGCAGCCTGCTGGTGTCAATCTTTCCGTCGGCCGCCAGTATGCCCACTGCCATCGGCAGGTCGAAGCCGCTGCCTTCCTTTTTCAGGTCGGCCGGCGAGAGATTGATGGTCAGGTTGGCCGTCGGCGTCTTGAAGCCTATGTTCGGCAGTGCCGCACTGATGCGGTCGTAGCTTTCGCGTACGGCAGTATCTGCCATTCCCGACAGTTTGAACAATACTCCCCTCGTGAGGTTCACCTCTATGGTAATGGTGGTTGCTTCCAGTCCCATGACTGCAGCGCTGTATGTCTTTACTAACATCTGATGGTCTGCGATGATTAATAGTATGAGCGCAAAATTACTAAGAAATCAGTTAAAAAAGCAGAAGAAAACGAGTTTTTTACCTGTCGGCAGCAGTAAATATGATAAATTTGCACGCTAAACGAACTTAACGCATGAAGATGATGGGAATGATAATGTTTCTTTTGCTGCCGCTGGCAGTTCTTGCCTACATTTGCTGGCATGTGTGGATGCTGATGGCCTGTGCCACGGTGTGGAAGGTAGCTGCCGTGGCGGTGATGGTGGCAGCGTTTCTCCTGCTGTTTGCAAGCATCGGGCGCTTCACCGACAGCCTTCCGATGCCGCTGGCCACTGCCGTCTACGAGACAGGCACCAGCAGCATCATAGTAATGCTCTACCTTTTCATGACCTTCCTGCTGCTCGACGTGCTGCGCCTGCTGCACGTGGTGCCGCGGCAGCTCCTGACCGCCAACTGGTGGACGCTGGGCGGCATAGCCCTGCTGATGGTTGCCGTCTTCAGCTATGGCAACCTTCACTATCGCCACAAGTACCGCCAGCCGCTGACACTCACCACCGGCAAGCCCTTGTCGAAGCCCGTCAGGATGGTGATGGTGAGCGACCTTCACCTTGGCTACCACACCCAGCGCACAGAGCTTGCACGCTGGGTGGACATTATAAATGCCGAGCAGCCCGACATGGTGCTCATTGCCGGCGACATCATCGACGGCAGCATGCGGCCTCTGCTGGAGCAGCACATGGACGAGGAGATGCGCCGTCTGAAGGCTCCCGTCTATGCCTGTCTGGGCAATCACGAATACTACAGCGGCTGCCTGGAGGCTCAGCAGTTCTACAAGTCTGCCGGCATCCGCCTGCTGAGCGACGAGGCGCTGACCGTCGGCGACGTCTGCATCATCGGCCGCGACGACCGCACCAACCAGCACCGCAAGTCGCTGGGCAAGATAATGGCAGAGGCTGCCGCCCGGCAGTCTGCCGACAGTTCCGGCATAAAGGAAAAGTATACCATTCTGCTCGACCACCAGCCCTACCATCTTGAGCAGGCCGAGCGTCAGGGTGTCGACTTCCAGTTCAGCGGCCACACTCACCACGGTCAGGTGTGGCCTGCGTCGTGGGTCACCGACGCCATCTACGAGTGTGCCTTCGGCGAGCATCAGCGCGGCGGCACACGCTACTACGTAAGCAGCGGACTTGGCATCTGGGGTGGCAAGTTCCGCATAGGCACACGCTCTGAATACATTGTCGCAGAGCTGCGCAGCAAGTAAAATGAGTTAAGTGGTGAGAGGTTTGAGGCAGGAGAAGGGCCTATTCGTTGCTGTATCGGCATTCAGGGCTTTCCTCCATGAATGTCCTGGCGTAGGCAACGTAGTGTTCGGCATTGTCCGTCTGCCCCGGGCGCACAGGCTTGATGAACTTGGCCGGCACTCCGCCCCAGATTTCACCGTCAGGTATTTTCGTGTTCTGCAGCACCAGCGCCCCGGCAGCCACAATGGCTCCCCGGCCCACCTCGCATCCGTCGAGCAGCGTGGCTCCCATGCCAATTAGCGAGTGGTCGCCGATGGTGCATGCGTGTACGGTGACGTTGTGTCCTATGGTTACATAGCTGCCGATGTGGACAGGCCCCGTCTCGTGTGTAACGTGTATGCAGGAGCCGTCCTGCACGTTCGAGCAGTTGCCGATGGTGATTGGTGCCACGTCGCCGCGCACCACGGCTCCGAACCATACAGAGCATTCGTCGCCCATGGTTACGTCGCCCACTATTGTTGCATTCTCGCTGAAATAGCAGTCGCGGCCCCATCGGGGTCCGACGCCCTTGTAAGATTTTATCAGTGCCATAGGAAAATCAGATTGACGCCTCGCGCAGCTTCACCATTCCGCGGTGCATGAGGTTGCGCACGGAGTGGTAGTTCATTTGCATAATCTGGCAAATCTCGTCATACTTTCGCTGCTCCAGGTAGTAAAGGGTTATTGCCTGCCGCTGCCGCCGCGTGAGAGTACTCATGAGGTGGGCCACGTGCATGGTGTCCAGCTCTTCGCGCTCATGGCGCAGGAAGTCCTTCTCCACGTCGTCGGCAGCCCGGCGGTACTCGTAGCTCTCGACGGCAGTGTCGCTGGTGAAAGTGCTGCGGCGGAACTCGTCGAGCAGCTTGTTCTTCAGCGATATTATCAGGTAGGAGCCGAAATTGCGTATGCCCTGCTGACTGTCGCGCTTGCAGTAGACTTTCACGAAGACGTCGTGGATGCAGTCCTTCAGCAGCTCCTGGTTGTCGGTAAGGCGCAGACCGTAGTTGAACAATATCTGCACGTAGATATCATAGAGTTCCGAAAAGGCGCTGTCGTCACCCTCGCAGAACTGAGCCACTAACAGTTTTGTCCGTTCTCTGAGATTTTTAATCGCAATGGACATATCGGCAATGTTAGAAACAGGTGTCGTTAGTAGTTTTTTATCATTGCAAAGATAATGGAAAACGAGGTAACTGCCAAATTTTTTAAGTCCCTTTCACTTTTTTCTGTCCAAAATATTACAAGACGGCGGCAGTTTCGTCATAATATCAGAACAGCATCCTATGAAGCAAACCAGATACACCACTGTAGAGCAGTTCCTGCGCGACGACGACTTCATCCGCTACGTCATGGACTGCACCTCCGACGGCGACTCCCTGTGGGCCGGCTATCTTAATGCCGAGCCACGCACGCGCACGGCCTACCTGAAGGCCTACGACATCTTGCTTCATCTCGACGAGTGCGAAAACCTGTCGCCCGAACAGGTGGCCAGGCTGAAGCACCGCGTGCTGATGACTACTCGAATGGCAGGCTTAGCTGGCCGTCGCCCAGCATGTTGAACGAGCGCCGGTGATGTGGCGTGATGCCCCACTGGCGGATGGCCTCGCGGTGCTTGCGCGTGGGATAGCCCTTGTTGGAGAGCCAGTCGTACTGAGGATATTCAGCGGCCAGCTGGTCCATGTAGTCGTCGCGGTAGGTTTTGGCAAGAATGCTTGCCGCGGCAATGCTCAGAAACTTGCCGTCTCCCTTCACAATAGTTGCATACGGAATGTCGCGGTAGGGCTTGAAGCGGTTGCCGTCGACGATTATCGACTGCGGCCTCACCGCCAGCTGGTCCAGCGCACGGTGCATGGCCAGGATGGAGGCGTTGAGAATGTTGATGCGGTCTATCTCCTCGGCGCTCACCACTCCTACAGCCCACGCCGTGGCATCGCGCTCAATGACCTGGCGCAGCTCGTGGCGACGTCGGTCGGTGAGCTGCTTCGAGTCATTAAGGTCGGCATTCTCATAGTCTTCGGGGAAGATGACTGCCGCGGCATACACCGGGCCGGCCAGACAGCCGCGGCCGGCCTCGTCGCAGCCGGCCTCAACGGAGCCGGCAAGGTAGTGGCTTGCAAGATGGTGCTTCATAAACAAGAAACGGCCGCCGCTGCCGAATTATTGCCTCGCTCCGTTTTTTTATCTCTGCGAGATAATTCCGTAAGTCATTGAGATAATTTCGTAACATGCAGAGATAAAAAATTATCTCTGCGAGATAATTCCGTAACTCGCAGAGATAATCTTCTGATGGCATTCCGCTTGTCAGCGCTTCACGATTTTCTTGCCGTTGCTGACCACGATGCCGCGGTATCCCTCGCCGACCTTCTGGCCAGAGAGATTGTAGATGGCATCAGCCTGCTGGCGGATGCCAGCCTTCAGTGCGTCGATGCCCGTAGCTCCAACGCTGACAGACGTCACGTCGGTGCTCAGGCCGCCCATTTCGTTGGCCGTGCGGATGGTGTATGTGCCGTCCTCGGCAACGGTGTAGCTCGTCTCGGTGGTGTTTTCAAGGTAGGCGCCGTCCTTGAAGATGACGTATGCGCGCACCTGGCTGTCGGCCTCCCATGAGAGGGTCTTGCCGCTGACAGTCACCACGGGAGCCTTCGTCAGCTGTGTGTAGTCGGTGGGCAGCCAGCCGTCGGTGCCAGACTCCATTACGTTGTAAATAGTGAACTTCGATGCCTCTTCTGCCGTAATGGTGGGGACATAGGTGTTAAGGCTGGTTGGCGAATTCTGCCGCACGCTGAGGTCTATCAAGTTGCCGTCCTTGTCCACGGAGCCATACTCATAGAAATGCGTATACAGGTTACTCATGTTATTCCAGCCTCTGTCGTTGCACTTGATGTTCATCTTAGTGTTCAGATAGTATATGCGTGGCTCGTTCTGCCACGGACGGCCGAGGAAGTAGCTGCCGTCTTTTGCAAGGGTGGAGCCTTCTGCAGGGTTGATGGTGCAGCTGCTGAACACGTAGCCCCACTTCAGGTTTGCAGGAGTGTTGGGAGCTGCAATGACACAGCCGTCACGGTTCTCTATGACAAGGTTGCACTGGTCGTAGAAGTTGTTGCCACCACCGCAGATGAAGTCTACCATGCCATGGATTTCACACTTGTCGAAGTAAGAACGCTCGCCGGTCACCTGCGTGTCCTGATTGCCGTGCATGCGGACGTTCTTCATGATGGTCTTGTTGCCTCCGTAGATAGCCACTGCCTGGATGACGCCTTCGTTGGTGCCGAAGTCATGGTCGTTTTGCAGGGTAAGGTCTTGCAGGTAGAATCCCGACTGGTCACGGATGTTGATGATGGGGTTTGATATGCCGTCGCGCACGCCATGCAGCAAGACGCCATTGCGGCTCTGCCCGATCAGTGAGACATTGTTGCAGCGCAGACGCTGTTCGTTGTTTGTTCCAAAGTTATAGTCGCCATCCAGAATAAGTATGGTTGCACGCTCAGCGTCTGCAGCCTTGTTCGATGCATTTACTGCAGCAAAGGCAGCAACAAACTCGTCAACGTTAGACACTACGTAGTCGTATTTCTTCTTTGTAGCCACGGGGCGGTCACTGGTTTTCAGCTCATAGCTGAAAGGCTCAGTGTTGGCATTGCCGAAGATGTCCCTGGCCGCACCTGCGGCTATGGTGAGGGTATAGGTCTTGTTGTATTCCAGACCAGTAACGTTGAAGTCGAGCGTAGCGGCACCCTCAGCCTTGATGGTTCTGCCGTCGATGGTTGCCTCTGTGGCGGTCATCTCACGGTCGAAGCTAAGGGATATGTTGGCATGGTTGCGCGTAACGTTTGACTTGCTGCTGATAAGCTTCGGTGTCGTCTGGGGGTTGGTCTTCTCAACGACAAGGTCGAATTCGGCATAAGGGTCGCCGGTGGTTGTGATGGAGAACTCTATGGGCTGGCCGGGCTGATGGTTCTCGAGGGTGACGGTGACGGTCTTCGTTGTTCCGCGAACGTAGGCATTGTCTGTAGGTATGTGACAGGTGGCTCCCTCCGACGTGAAGCTGAGAATGCCTGCAGTCTCGCGGACTCTGGAGCCGGCCATGTAGCGCGAGAATGAGAACTGCTTCACAATGACGCCGCCAGGGACGCTGAACTTGAAGTTGTTGACGCGGAACACAAAACGGTCGCCGTCAAATCCATAGATGCTGTCGCTCTCCAGCGTGTAGAGGCCGTTGCTCCAGACACCTTTGCTCTGCTTTCCAGCTGCAGTGTACTTGATGTTGACGGTTTCGTCTTTTTCCGTCATGGTATATGCGTAGACATTGTTGATGTTCAGCGTAAAGGTCTGGTTGCCTGCCTTGATGGCATAGGTGGCCACGCTGCCTGTTGTCGACGCCGTGACTTCTGGCGTTGAGCTGTCGCTGGCAGCAGCCGTAACAGTGGGCAGCACCGTATATGTGTCGCCGTCGATGGTTGCTGTCTTGTTGTCGCTGGTGTTGATGGCTGTCAGCACGTCGGAAGCCACGTTGGTTCCATTCACCGCAAGACTGGTGAGCTGCACCTGCGCCATCAGCTGTGTAGTTGCCGCGAGGGCTATAAAGCCTGCCAGGCTCCAACATCTGAGTGTAAACTGTCTGATTTTCATTCCAACAATTCTTTAAGGGTTGAAAAAAATCACTGGCAGGGGCATGTACCTGCCTGCCAGTGACATTAAAAAAGCGTATGTTAATAAAAAATTTACTTTATAACGAACTTCTTGCCTCCCTTGATGACAATGCCCTTGTAGTCGCTGCCGACCTTCTGGCCAGAGAGATTGTAGATGGCACCGTTGTCAAGCTTGAATGTCTGTACGCTCTCTATGCCGGTAGCTGTGTCGGCAACATAGATGCGGATGATGGCACAAACCTGGCTTGTTCCCCAGAATTCGAAAGGAATCTCTGCACCGGCCTTGGGAGTGTCGAGGGTAAGCTTGTGAATGGCTACCCGCTGGTTGCCGTCACCATCCTTCTCGTCGTTAGCAGGGAAACCGTAGGTTGCTGTACGGTTCTTCATCCATTCAAGGGTCTTGTCGTTGGTCTTTTCGTTGAAGGTCTTGCCGTCAAACTTACCGATGAACGAATAGCTCTGGTTGCCGTCGCCTTCCCAGGCTCCGTTGGTATAGCCTTCGAACTCTACGGCTGTGGCTGTAACTGTCTCAGGAATCTCAATAACAAATTCATAGTTGCGTGAGAACTTCATGAAGTTTCCTGCTGCACTATAAGTTCTGCTACCTGCAGTGTTGGAAATGAAGTAGTCGTTTGCAAATGCCCAAGAAGCCGTAGTATTGGCATCTGCGTTATTTGCAGCGGCATCAAGCGTGGCAGCAACTTTGTCAGCAGAAGGCTCGGAAGAACCACCGGCAACTGCAGAGAACTTAATCTCGCTGACATTGCAGGTGAAATTGAACTCTGTACCCTGGTAAGTACCGTTGACTCCATCGCGGTTGTAATAAAGCTTCAGAGTATAGTTGCCTGCTGGAAGAACATCGGTAGTGCCAACGGTCTGCTCTGTATATACTTCGAAATTCACTGACTCGGGGTTTGTGTTCTCAATGTCTACGTCCTTAGTGTAGACAACCTGAGAGTTTGCATCCACAATCTCGAAATCTATTACAAGGCCCGACATGCAGGTACCCTGCTTGAAGGTGATTTCATAAGCCTGGGCTTCGGTGCTGGCCAGCTGGAAAGCCACTACATCGCCAGTACGGATGTTGTTCAGACGCCACACACCTGCGTCGCTTTCCTCGGTGGCCTCATTGCCGGCAACTGTGGCATTGGTGTAGTCGGCTGTCTTGAGGTCAAGTGTGCCTGGAATAGCATTTTGTGCATAAGACACAGCAGCCATTGAAAAAGCTGCAATAAGAGTAAAGATTTTTTTCATAAACATTTGATTTTGATTAGTAAATGTGTTATTATAATTAATAGGTGTTGTCGTCTTATCTGGCCTTGCACCACTATGGCTTGAAAATCTTTGACAAATGTCGTGCTTTTATATATTAATAAGGTGGAAAAAATACTTTTTTGGTGGATTTTTTGTCTTTTCTGCATGTTTCCCATATTTAAAACAAAAAAAATCGGCCATTTCATCGGGAAATGGCCGAAAAACTTGTTTTTTCCTAAAAATTCTCAAAACATCTGGCTGACGCGGCGGATGCCACTGACAAGGGTGTCGACTTCGTCGCGTGTATTGTACATGGCGAACGATGCGCGGACGGTACCGCTGATGCCCAGGCGCGCCATCAGAGGCTGCGCACAGTGGTGGCCGGTGCGGACGGCGATGCCAAGGCGGTCGAGCAGCGTGCCAAGGTCGAGGTGGTGGATGTTGCCCACATTGAAGGACACCACTGCATCGCGCACGGCCGGCGAAGTGCCGTCGGAGGCTGCCGCCGTGGAGCCGACAGAAGGGAGAGGCCCATAGATTTTTATGCCCGGAATAGTCTGCAGCTGCTCAACGCAATAGGCTGTCAGCTGGCGCTCATGGGCTGCAATTTCGCCCATTCCAACGGAATGCAGATAGTCGATAGCCGTTGCCAGACCGTGGGTGGCAACATAGTCGGGCGTGCCTGCCTCGAACTTGAAGGGCAGACGCTCGAAGGTGGTGTTCTCCCAGCTTACGCGGTCAATCATTTCGCCGCCTCCCTGATAGGGCGGCAGGCGGTCGAGCCACTCTTCCTTGCCGTAAAGAACGCCGATGCCGGTGGGACCGTACATCTTGTGGCCGCTGAAGGCCAGGAAGTCGCAGTCAAGGGCCTGAACGTCTAAGGCAAAGTGGGGCGCGCTCTGGGCAGCGTCTATCAAGACGGGAATGCCGTGACGGTGGGCAGCCTCAATAATCTGGCGGACGGGGTTGACCACGCCGAGAACGTTGCTGACGTGGGTGATGCTGACTATCTTGGTGCGCTCTGTAATGTATGTATCGATATCATCGATACACAGCAGCCCCTCGTCGCTGATTGGCAGATGCCTGACGACGATTCCCTTGCGGCGGGCCTGCAGCTGCCAGCTGACAATGTTGGAATGATGCTCCATGTCGCTGACAAGCACTTCGTCGCCAGCCTGCATCTGGGAGTCGCAGAACGACGATGCCACCAGGTTGATGGCTTCGGTGGTGCCGCGGGTGAAGACTATCTCCTCCGTCTTGCCGGCATTGATGAACTGGCACACACGCTCGCGGGCAGCCTCGTGAAGGTCGGTGGCCTGCTGGGAAAGATAATGGACGCCGCGGTGAACGTTGGCATTGACGTTCAGATACTCATCGCGCATGGCGTCGAGGACGCAAAGGGGCTTCTGGGTGGTGGCGGCATTGTCTAAATAGACCAGCGGCTTGCCGTAGACCTGACGCTGCAGGATGGGAAAGTCGGCGCGGATCTTGGAAACATCGTACATAGGGATATTCTTGTTCTTGTTGCTGGTGTTTTCTAATTCATGCGCAAAGGTACACATTATTTTATATATACACGCACGCGCGTAAGAATTTTTTCTCTGCACGACGGCAGCGGCACTGAAAGGATGGCGTTGCGCAAACGCCACGACGACAGCACGTTACAAACGAGGATTAACCCACATGGGCTGCATGGCTTGGCCAAGAGCGGCAAAGGCCATAACTTTGCAACTGCAAACAAGGGAAAACAACAGCGCTGGAAAATCTTCTTCCTGACTATTTGCAACAAGAGACTATCAAAACATTTACACATTAACTAAAAAGAAAGGAAACAAAACTATGGGAAAGTATCGTCTGTACAAGAACACTAACATGAAGTCGGCTGGTTTCAACAAGTTCTATGCCAAGAAGGTGTCACAGGGCCTGATGACCGTCGACGAGCTGATTAAGCACATGGCTGGCCACAACAGCGCATTCTCAGAAGGGGTCATCAGGGGCGTCATCACAGACATGGTGAACTGCGTGCGAGAGAATGCCTACGAGGGCAGGGCCGTGAAGATTGACAACCTGGGAATTTTCAGCGTGTCGCTGAAGTCGAAGGGGGTTGCTGATGTCAACGAATTCAACGCTGCCAAGGACATCACTTCCAAGTGGCAGGTGCGACCCACCGGCAACGTGATGCGCAATGCTATCGAGATTACCCGCGCAGCAGGTGCAACCATCAGCTGGACTGAGGACAAGGACTATGCCTCACCGCGCACTAAGAACACCGAAGAGAACGGCGACTAAACGGAATGACGACTAATGAACGGGAACACCATGAACAAGGAAACCTGGAAGACTGTCATTCAGATTATCGTGAGCATTCTCACTGCGGCTCTTACTGCCCTGGGAACGGTGAGCTGCATGAAGTAGCACAGATGACGGATGCGGAAGCGCAAAAGCCGGATGCGGCTGCTACTGAAGCAAATGATAGGTGCCGCCGGCCATCGGCTTGACAACGCTCTTCATCTCGAGTGAAAAAAGAATGGCGGCAAGCTGGCCGATGGGAATGTTGGTCTTGACACTGAGCATGTTTAATTGCAGGTCGTTAGTCTGCTTCAGAAGACTGACGACCTGCTGTTCGTCATCAGTAAGCGAGGGGAACAGCTGTGGCTCGATAACCTTGGGACGCTGCTGGACGGCCTGCCAGCCGATGGACTCCAGAAAATCGGCAGCAGAGGTGATGAGGGCGGCGGTGTTGTTGCGGATGAGACGGTTGCAGCCTTCGCTGTAGGGCATGTCAATGCTGCCGGGAAAGGCAAAGACGTCGCGGCCATACTCCTGGGCAATGCGGCAGGTAATCAGTCCGCCACCCTTATAGGCGCTTTCCACGAGAATGGTGGCGTCGGAAATGCCCGCCACTATGCGGTTGCGCTGCCGGAAATTGTTTGGCAGGGCCTGCGTCTGGCTGACATATTCTGTCAACAGGCCTCCATGTGCCACCATCGCAGCGGCTGTGTCGCGGTGACGGGGCGGATAAATCTGGTCAAGGCCATGGGCAAGGACGCCAATAGTGTCGAGACCCTGCTCAAGGGCATTGCGGTGGGCGCAGATGTCGATGCCATAGGCTAATCCGCTGACGACAAGGGCTTCTGGGCATAACTGCCGCAGGTCGGCAATGAAGCGGCGGACGACATCCTGACCGTAGGCGGTGCAATGGCGCGTGCCGACAACGTCTATTACGTAAGGACGGTTCAAATCGGCATTACCTTTATAATATAGCACCAGCGGAGCGTCGGGACATTCACTGAGGCGACGCGGATAGTCGGCATCGGCAAGGGTTAGCACGCGGATATTGCTCTTGGTGACGAACTCCATCTCGGCAGCAGCACGGTGAAGGGCGTCGTCCCAGTTTTTCAGGGTTGCCACAATGCGTGGAGAAATACCGGGCAAGGCATCAGCAATATTGGAACTCTGCTCGAAGACGGCCTTGCCGCCACCCAGCTCCCTGTAGAGCAGAATGGCCTGTGCGGAATTGAAGCCCATCATTCTGGAAAGGGCTATGGTGTAGAAGAGTTCTTCGGATGACATGGTGACTATGGTGAAAAAAACTATTGAATATGAGAAAATTCTTGTGGAAGATGGGAAAAATCTTGTGGAGAATGAGGAATTACAGATATGGAGCAAAGGCGCGGTCGTAGGCTTCGCTGCCGGACAGGCGACCGTTGACGAGACAGACAAGGGTGATGTCGCCACGGAAGCAGAGGGCTTCGTCGGAAGCACGGAAGATGTCCTGATGGAAAATATACTTTATGCCCTGCTTCTCAAGCCACAGACGGGACAGGAATTCGTCATCGCAGCGCAGGGGAGTCTTGAACTGCAAGTTCATACGGGCTACTACAGCGTCGACACCCTGCTCGTGCATCTGGGCAAAGCTAAGCCCACACTGCTTCAGAAACAGGTGGCGGGTGTGTTCTGTATAATGCAGATAGTTGGCATTGTTGACAATTCCCTCAATGTCGCACTCGTAGTCGCGAACCTCCATGCGGGTCTCAAAAACATAATTCTTCATCGGTTTTCTCTTGTTTTATATCCTGCGGATGTTAATAATTCTATGGTTTGTCCTCTTGCCGCGGAGCTCGCAGATACTCATAGCCTATCCGGCAGCGCAGACAGTCGCGCCGGTCGCAATATTGGCGCTTCAACTGTATCAGAGCCTGCGAGTCGCCTGCTGTTCTGACGTCCAAACCGCACTCTTTCCACATGCGGATGATGTGGTTTTCTTCGGCTTTCAGCTGTTCAAGGAAGTCGAAGGCACGGTCGCAAAGTTCTTCGCGACCGCTGTGGCGGCCATAGGCAAAGAGCAGGGGAATACAGGTGTTGATAATCAGCAGATTGATGCTCGAAGGGGAAAGACTCTTAGTGTTCTGCCGGCTTTCTGCGCCGAAAGTGTAGTGAGTCTGCCAATAGGGAGTCACTTGAGTGTTCATAAGCTCGGCAAGTGCTATCATGTCGGTGCATTCCACAAGTGCAGACAGCGAAGCCTTGCGGTTATAGTACAGATTTGCCAGCTGGGAGATGCGAATGTGCGGAAAGTTCTGCGGACGCAGTCGCAGGAAGCGCCACAGCTGTCTGTCCATAGGCTGTAGCGAGAACTTGTGGGCCAGATATGTATATTCGTTTCTCAGCTTTGTGAAGTAGCCTTCCTGAATGGCTTGCTGCTGATACTGAGACGGTATGGCGTCAAGTTCCAGCAGCCCTGCCTGCCCAAGAAAGATAGCCTCAATCTGGAAAAGGTCGTCACGGTGCTTGCCGACGGCAGACAGGGGAATGTGTCGCACCCACTCCTCGAAGGCATCGCCATTGATACCAAAGCCATAGTTGCGTGCCAGCGTCTGGAAGTACGCATCCTCCCACGAGTCATTGCTCTTGGCGGCGCGCTCTTCGATGGCTACGGTTTTCTGCTCCAGGCGTTCTGTCTGCAAGGAGGCCATCCAGGCATGTATCGTCAGCGGTTGCAGCTGCGGGATAATCTTATAGCATGGCGGATAGCTGTCTGTGCGCAGCAACTCTTCATAATTCTCCCTTACGTCAGCAGGAACCTGAAGCAACACCTGCGGAATAAAGTGGCCTGCTGCAGTCTGGACGCCGCTGTCGGCAGTGCTTACAATGTGCAGCACTACGTTGTCGTAGCGAGGGTCGGTGTTGTGTCCGTGTCTGTACCAGTCGGATGAGCGTTCGTGGATTTCCACGTTGCCTATCCACATCATACCATCAATTTTCACTTTTGCATTGAAGAAATCGGGGCCGGCATTATGGTTATGCAGTCCCGGATCGATGACTTCCACTGTCTGGCCGTCGGTAGTCGTCATTCCTTCCTTCGGCCAAAGCTTGTGTTTCCAGCAGTAGTGTAGGAGTTGTTCCATTGTCTTCGTGTTTTGGGTGTTTGGTGATGGTTTTCAGAGCATTAGCGTTTGCAGGCGTTCGGGGGTGAACAGCTGTTGGGCAACGTCCTGCAGCTGGGCGGCGGTAATGCTGTCGATGCTGTCGAAAAGCTCTTCGATGCTCCGCTCATGTCCATAATGGAGGAAATGCTTGCAGATGTCGAGGGCAAACTGCTCATGGTTGTCGCAGGCAATGGCTATCTGCCCCTTCAGTTGCTGCTTGGCAGTGGAGAGTTGTCGCTGGCTAAGCGGCTTTTGCATGACGCGGTCCAGCTCTCTCATCACCAGTCGCTGGCATTGTCCTACATCGTGATGGTCGCAGCCGAAGTAGACCATCCAGCAGCCAGCATCGCTATAGGAAGCCATTGTGCTTTCAACGGTATACACCAGTCCGCGGCGCTCACGCAGCGACAGGCTCAGTCTGGCACTGAGTCCGGGACCGCCGAGAATGTTGTTAAGCAGGTAGAGCGGTATGCGGCGCGGGTCGCTGTAGCAGAAAGTCGGACAACCAATCATGACATGAGCCTGATGGTGCCTGACAGCTGGATTTTGCTGAGTCTGGCCGATGGCCGTCAACGAAGTAGCCACAGGAGCTGCACCGTTGACGGCTTTTCTTTCAAGCTCCCTGACCAGCTTGGCGAAGTCAACATCGCCATATACGAAAAATATAGAGTTTTCCGTGCGGTAGAAGCGGCTTGTAAAGCTCGTGGCATTCTCCGTCGTGAAACTCCTCACCCTCTGGCTGTCGCCCAGGATGCTATGTCCCAGCGGATGACCCTTGAACACCATGTTTTCAAACTCATCGTATATGAGTTCTGCCGGCGAGTCGTTATAGCTTTCTATCTCGTCGCAGATAACGTCGGTCTCATGGTTTATTTCCTGTTGCGGATAGGTGCTGCAGAAGACAATGTCGCAAAGCAAGTCCACTGCCTTAGAGACATGTTCCTTCAGCACAGCGGCATAGAACACCGTGTCTTCCTTGTTTGTGAATGCATTCAAGTCTCCGCCGACGCTCTCCAGGCAATTCAGGATTTGTATTGCCGAACGCCGCCGTGTTCCCTTGAACGACACATGTTCGCAGAAGTGAGCGACGCCTTCCTCGCCATGCTGTTCATGGCGTGAGCCGGCTTTGATGCCTATTCCGCAGTATACGACAGCCGACTGCACAGGAAGATGTATTATCCGCAGGCCATTGGCCAGAGTTGTTGTATTGTATTTTGTCATGTTTTCTTGTTATTTTGTCCTTTGACGCCGACAATTTCTCCGGAGTCAGCATAAATGCCGCCGGCATCGGCGACAATGTCTTCTGTGGGTATTTTATTCCATTCGAACAGCTGCACAAGCTCTTCAGCAGCTATCGGACTTGCGTCCGCCTGCAGTCCGGCAAGGCATGCCAGCCTTCCGATGATTTCCTCTGCCGGGAAGTTTTTCCGGAGACACTCCATATCAAGACTTCTGTCGCGCTTAGACAGCCTCTGTCCTGCAATGTTGCAGAGCAGCGGCAAGTGATAGAACTGCGGACTGCCGAAACCGAGCAGACCTGCAAGATACATCTGCTGAGGAGCCGACGAGAGCAGGTCACGGCCACGGACAACCTCGGTGATGCCTGTCAGGGCATCGTCGATGACCACTGCCAGCTGATAAGCCCAGCTGCCGTCCTTGCGGCGGATGATGAAGTCGCCCACGTCGCGCATCATGTTCAAAGATATGTCGCCGTAGTGTCCGTCATGGCATGTGATGTCCGTGTCGGCTGCAATGAGCCGCGTGGCTCCCTGCCGTCCGGGCTGCGGCGGCAGATGTCGGCAGGTGCCTCTGTAGACCATGCGCCCGTCGGCCTCGTGCGGCGCATTGCCAGCCATAAGGTCGGCCCTCGTGCAGTAGCACTGGTAGGTCAGTCCCTGCTGTTGCAGCTGGCGGAAGTAGTGTTCGTAGATTTCTGTCCGCCGGCTCTGGTATAGAGGCTCTCCGTCCCAGAGAAGTCCCAGCCAGTGCAGGTCGTCCATCAGCCAGTCGGCATATTCCTGCCTTGACCGCTGGCGATCGATGTCCTCGATGCGCAGCAGCCACTGTCCTCCCCTGCTGCGAACCGACAGCCACGACAACAGTGCGCAGAACACATTTCCAAGATGCATTCTTCCCGTTGGCGATGGTGCAAAGCGTCCGTAGTGCATAGTGGAGGCAAAAGTATGAAAAATCGCAGAGATAATCTTTATTTTAACAATTTTTCTTTCCATTCCTTTCGCGTATTTCGTACTTTTGCCGCCATGCCACAGACAATACACAAAATCGTCGCCGACGACAAGATTCCCTACATCCGCGAAAAGCTGGCCCTGCTGGCCGACGAAGTCGTCTATCTTCAAGGAGCATCCATCAGTGCTGCCGACGTTGCCGATGCCGACGCGCTGATAGTCCGCACGCGCACCCTCTGCAACGAGCAGCTGCTTGGCGGCAGCCGCGTGCAGTTTGTAGCCACGGCAACGATAGGCTTCGACCATATAGACACCGGCTACATGCAGCGGTCGGGCATCCAGTGGACCAACTGCCCCGGCTGCAACAGCGGCTCGGTGGCACAGTACGTGGAATGCTCGCTGCTGCTCCTGCAGCAGCGCTATGGGCTTACGCTCGGCGACACAACGATAGGCATCGTCGGCTGCGGACATGTCGGCTCAAAGGTGCTGGCAGTCTGCCGCCGCCTTGGCATGCGAGTACTGGTGTGCGACCCACCACTGGAACAATCCACACATCACCCAACACCCACCACACATCACCCAACACCCACCACCTTTGTCAGCCTGGAGACCATCATGCAAGAGGCCGACATCATCACCTTCCACGTTCCTCTGACGCGCAGCGGCCGCCACGCCACATGGCATCTGGCCGACGACAGGTTCTTCCACGGCCTTGCGCGCGTACCTATTATAATAAATAGCAGCCGCGGCCCTGTTGTCGACGGCGAAGCCCTGCTCAGCGCACTTGCCGACGGGCGTGTGCGCGACGCCGTCGTCGACGTCTGGGAGCATGAGCCGGACATCTCGCTGCCCCTCCTGCAGCGTGTGTTCATCGGTACCCCCCACATTGCCGGCTACTCTGCCGACGGCAAGGCCAATGCCGACAACATGGTCATCGACGCCCTCTGCCGCCACTTCGGCCTGCCCCACCCCGGCACTATAGAAGCCCCCCGGCTGCCTGACGGCTTCCATTACAGCGGCAGCCCGCTGGAGCTGTACAACCCGCTTTCCGACAGCCAGCAACTGAAAGACAACCCCCAAGATTTTGAACTTCTCCGCAACAACTATCCTCTTCGCCGTGAGCATTTTGCAGTTTATTGACACCGAAAAAGTGTAAAAATGCCCTTTTTTATTCGCAAAACATGCACATCTATAGGGGGTATGTGCAGAAATGGGTGTTTTTTTTGCATTTTTATTTGCGCAACTCAAAAATAATGCTTTACTTTGCAGCCGCTTAGCCACCATTTTCTGCTAAGCAGTATTAAAAAGAAGACTCAATTATTAACACAATTAAAGAAAAGAATTATGTCAGAAATTGAAAGCAAAGTAAAGGCAATTATTGTTGACAAACTGGGTGTTGACGAATCAGAAGTAAAGCCCGAGGCAAGCTTCACCAACGACCTTGGTGCAGACTCTTTGGACACCGTTGAGCTGATCATGGAATTCGAGAAGGAATTCGGCATCTCTATCCCCGACGACAAGGCTGAGAAGATTGGCACCGTAGGAAACGCTATTGCCTATATTGAAGAGAATTCAAAGTAAATACATTCTGAATGAAGAATGAAGAGTGAAGAATGAAGAATTTGCTGCCGCCATCGGTGTGTAGTAAGTTCTTCATTCTTCACTTTTGTATCTGTACAAATATTCTTCATTTTTCATTCTTCATTCTTCATTTTTCATTATGGAACTGAAAAGAGTAGTAGTAACAGGACTTGGCGCCGTTACGCCACTTGGCAACACTCCCGAGGAGACTTGGAAGAACCTCGTTGCCGGCAAGAGCGGAGCTGCTCCTATACAAAGTTTCGACACCACCAACTTCAAGACGAAGTTTGCCTGCGAGGTCAAGGACCTGAACGTCAACGACTATCTCGACCGCAAGGAAGCCCGCAAGATGGACCGCTACACGCAGCTGGCCCTCATCGCTGCCAAGCAGGCCGTTGAAGACTGCGGCATCGACCTTGACACAGAGGACAAGAACCGCATCGGCGTAGTCTTCGGCGTAGGCATCGGCGGCATAAAGACCTTCGAGGACGAGGTGAAATACTATGGTGTCCACGAGGCCGAAGGCCCGAAGTTCAATCCCTTCTTCATCCCGAAGATGATTGCCGACATTGCTGCCGGCCAGATAAGCATCATGTACGGCTTCCACGGCCCCAACTATATCACGGCCTCAGCCTGCGCATCGTCATCGAACGCACTGGCCGACGCCTTCAACCTCATCCGCCTGGGCAAGGCCAACATCATTCTCGGCGGCGGTGCCGAGGCAGCCATCTGCGCCTGCGGCGTCGGCGGCTTCAACGCCATGCACGCCCTGTCGACACGCAACGACGAGCCTGAGAAGGCCTCGCGCCCGTTCAGCGCCTCACGCGACGGCTTCATCATGGCCGAGGGTGCCGGCTGTCTGGTTCTTGAAGAGCTGGAGCATGCCAAGGCCCGCGGAGCAAAGATCTACGCCGAAATGGTAGGTGCAGGCATGTCTGCCGACGCTCACCACATCACCGCCTCCCACCCCGAGGGACTGGGTGCCAAGCTGGTGATGCAGAACGCCCTCGAAGACGCCGGCATGAAGCCCGAGGACATCGACTACATCAACGTCCACGGCACATCTACCCACGTTGGCGACATCTCTGAGGCCAAGGCCATCAAGGAAGTCTTCGGCGATGCAGCCTTCAAGCTGAACATCTCCAGCACGAAGTCCATGACCGGCCACCTGCTGGGTGCTGCCGGAGCCGTAGAGGCCATGGCCACCGTGCTGGCCGTGAAGAACGACATCGTTCCGCCGACCATCAACCACGAGGACGGCGACGACGACCCGGAGATTGACTACAACCTGAACTTCACCTTCAACAAGGCTCAGCAGCGCGAGGTCCGCGCCGGACTGTCGAACACCTTCGGCTTCGGCGGCCACAATGCCTGCGTAGTCTTCAAGAAGTACAACGGCTAAAGTCAGTTCATAGTTAAAAGCTCTATGGACTTTTATAACATCATTGACCGCTGCAGGCTCTCTTTCCAGAAGGACAAGGAGCTGCGGCGGTCACTCTACGAAATACTCGGGTTCTATCCCCACGACATTTCCCTCTACAAGCAGGCCCTGCTGCACAAGAGTGCCGGCAAGCGCAACGAGAAAGGACGCCCACTGAACAACGAGCGCCTGGAATTCCTCGGCGACGCCGTGCTCGACTGCGTGGTGGGACACATCGTCTACAGCCATTTCTCCGGCAAGCGCGAGGGCTTCCTGACCAACACACGCTCGAAGCTCGTGAGCCGCGACACGCTGGGCAAGCTCTCCAAGGAGATGGGGCTTGCACAGCTCATCAAGTCGGCAGGCCACTCCACGTCCCACAACTCCTACATCAACGGCAACGCCTTTGAGGCACTGGTGGGCGCCGCCTATCTGGACCGCGGCTACGACGCCTGCATGCGCTTCATGGAGCGGCGCATTCTCTCGCAACTCATCAACATCGACAAGGTGGCCTACAAGGAAGTCAACTTCAAGTCGAAGCTCCTGGAGTGGAGCCAGAAGAACCGCGTGCAGATGCTGTTCCAGGACCTTCGGCAGGAGAAGGACCAGCAGACGGGCAGCCCCATGTTCACCACCGTGGTGTCCATCGAGGGCGTCGAAGGCTGCAGCGGCACGGGCTTCTCCAAGAAGGAGAGCCAGCAGAACGCTGCCAAGGAAACCCTGCTGCGCCTGCGCCGCGAACCGCAGTTCATCGACGCCGTCTTCGCTGCCAAGGCCGACCGCACCAAGATGGAGGAAGAGCCTGTCATGGCTGCACCCGACGTCGACAAGCTGGAACGCGAGCAAAAGGCATTCATCGAGTCGCACACTGACGGCAGCGACGCTGCCGACAAGGCTCCCGTTGCCGAAAGCACCATCGACGACGACATGTCGCTCGACGACATCACCGCCATGCCTCACGAGAAGACCCGCGAAGAGATTATCGCCGAGGCAGAGGCCGCAGCCTTCGCCGAAGGGTGACGGCAAAAAATTATCTCTGTGAGATAATTTTTATTGCCCTGTCAGCTGTTCGGCAACGTCGCACAGCTCCCGGTACCACTCCTCGCCAAAGCGGCGGATGAGCGGCTCGCGCAAAAACTTATAAACGGGAAGGTCGAGAGCCTTCCCTTTTTCTATGGCATCGCTGCAGACGGCCCAGCGGTTGTAGTTCAGCCCCACGAGTCCGCCCTTGAAGCGCTTCTCGCGAATGGGGTAGAGCGCGCAGCTGATAGGCTTCTGGAAGCGGGTCCTGCCGCTGCGACAAGCTTTCTCCAGCGCGCAGAGGCAGTTGTCGCCGTCGTAGCAGGTGAACACGCAGTCCTTGCCGCGGACGATGCTCGTCACCAGCTCGCCGTCGCGGTCGGTGTAGCAGACTCCCTGCCTGTCGATGACGCTCTGCGCCGATGCCGACAGGTCTGGCCACACGGCGTCCAGCGCATCCTCGATGGCGGCCACCTCGTCCATGGTCACCGGCGCGCCGGCGTCGCCCTCCACGCAGCAGATGCCCTTGCACCGCTCGTAGTCGCAGCAGAAGCGCTCGGTAATGATTTCCGACGATATCAGCACGCCGCCGACATCCATAATCGGGGGCAGTGCGCCCACGGGCTTTTCGGTTATTTCTTTCATCTTATATATAATTCAAGCTTCGCCTGCTTATTTACTATTTAACTATGTACTATTTATTATTTACGATTGGACTATTGGGTTATCACCACTTGATTGGCTCAACACCGTTTTGCTCCAGATACTGGTTGCAGCGCGAAAACTGGTGCTGGCCGAACCAGCCGCCGCGGTTGGCCGAGAGCGGCGATGGATGGACAGACTCCAGCACGAGGTTGCGCTGACGGTCAATCATATATGCCTTCGAGCGCGCATATCCGCCCCAGAGCATGTAGACAAGATGCTCGCGGCCGGCGGCCAGTGCGCGGATGGCGGCGTCGGTGAACTGCTGCCACCCCAGCGTGGAGTGGCTGTTGGCCTGATGTGCGCGGACGGTGAGCGTGGCGTTGAGCAGCAGCACGCCCTGCCGCGCCCAGCGCTCAAGATTGCCGCTCTGGGGAATGGGAGTGCCGAGGTCGGCCTGGATTTCCTTGAAGATGTTCTGCAGCGACGGCGGAAACAGAACGCCGTCCTGCACCGAGAAGCTCAGTCCGTGGGCCTGGCCCGGCTCATGGTAGGGGTCCTGCCCGATGATGACTACTTTCACCCTGTCAAAGGGACACAGGTTGAAAGCATTGAAAATCTGACGGCCGGGAGGATAGCACGTGCCTGAGGCATACTCCCTGCGGACGGCGGCCGTCAGCTGCTCGAAGTAGGGCTTCACGAACTCATCGCCGAGACGCAAGGCCCACGAGGGTTCTATCCGAACGTTTGCCATTTCTGAATTGCAGTCTACGAATTTTGGTGTCCTTGTGTGATTTCTGCATTTAATTGCTTGTTGCTTGCAAAATTACGGAAAAACGAGAGCAGAACAAAAAGAAAAAATTCTTTTTTTCTGCCGAGGGCCAAGTAAGTTCGCGATTTATTCGCAAAGTTAAGGAAAACTTACTAACTTTGCAAGCAAACTAAACAGACATTAATGGATACCATCAATGAATTCTTTTCGCTGCTGAGCGGCCTGCTGTGGGGATGGCCCATGATAGTCCTGCTGCTCGGCACGCACATCTTCCTCACCTTCCGGCTGCGCATTCCACAGCGCAAGCTGCTCACGGGCATACGCCTGTCGGTGCAGAAAGACTCCGAGGCCAGCGGCGACGTCAGCCAGTTCGGCGCCCTGGCAACGGCACTGGCAGCAACAATAGGCACTGGCAACATCGTCGGCGTTGCCACTGCCGTGGCACTGGGAGGACCGGGCGCGGTGCTGTGGTGCTGGCTGACGGGACTCTTCGGCATGTCGACGAAATATGCCGAGGGACTGCTGGCAGTGAAATACCGCGTCAGGGGCAGCGACGGCCACACCTACGGCGGCCCCATGTATGCCCTGGAGCGCGGACTGGGCATGAAGTGGCTGGCAGTGCTGTTCGCCGTGTTCACGGCACTGGCCTCCTTCGGCATCGGATGCACGGTGCAGGCCAACTCGATAGCCCTGCTGGCCAGCGAGACCTTCGGCACCCCGACGTGGGCCGTGGGCATCATGCTCTGCATACTCACCTCGGCGGTAATATTAGGCGGCGTGAAGAGCATCTCGCGCGTTTGCACCATACTGGTGCCGTTCATGGCCGTGCTGTATGTTGCCGGCTGCATCATCATCCTCTGCCTCAACGCCGCCTATGTGTGGCCGGCACTGCAGCTGATAGTCACTTCGGCATTCAACCCGTCGGCAGCCGGCGGAGGCTTCGTGGGCGCCACGGTGATGATGGCGGCACGCTACGGCATCGCACGCGGACTGTTCTCCAACGAGAGCGGCATGGGCTCTGCACCCATCGTGGCGGCGGCGGCACAGACGCGCAACCCCGTCAGACAGGCACTCGTCAGCAGCACCGGAACCTTCTGGGACACGGTGGTCATCTGCGCAATGACGGGACTGGTGCTCGTCAGCAGCATTCTCGCCTACCCTGACATCACCTACGCCGACGGCGCTGCGCTCACCAAGGTGGCTTTCTCTAAAATTCCGTACGTAGGAGCGCCACTGCTGGCCTTCGGAATACTCACCTTCGCCTTCAGCACCATTCTGGGATGGAGCTACTATGGCGAAAGTGCCGTGAACTACATCGAAGGCAGGCGCATCAACCGCTTCTACCGCATTCTGTACATCGTGGCCCTCTTCTTCGGCAGCATCATCAACCTCGACATCATCTGGAACATTGCCGACTGCATGAATGCGCTGATGGCAATACCGAACCTGGTGTCGCTGCTGCTGCTCAGCGGCGTGGCTGCCAGGGAAACCAGAAAATTCCTGTGGAACGGAAGCCTCGACGACAACTGGGACAGCCTCGACGACAACGACGGCAGCTCAGATGGCAACGTCAGCGGCGGCGGACCAATATGCGGGCATCAACAGCCGTAACGTCGTTCTCGTCGGCCAGCAGCGGGTTGATGTCCATCTCCTTGATTTCGGTGGCAAAGCGCAGCAGCGTCGACAGGCGCACAATGATTTCTGCAAACTTGCGCTCGTTGACGCCCTGCTGTCCGCGCGTGCCTTTTATTATCTTGTATCCGCGCAGCGAGTGTATCATGCTGTATGCCTCATTTGCCGACAAGGGCGCCAGGCCGCTTGACACGTCGCGCAGCACCTCCACGAAAATGCCGCCAAGTCCGCACAGCACGACATGGCCGAAGCGAGGCTCATACTTGGCACCGATGAACAGCTCGGTGCCGCGCAGCATCTTCTGAACCATCACGCCCGTGGCGTCCGGTATCTGCATCATGCGGTCGAACTCCAGCGCAAGATGCTCCGGGGTGCGCACGTTCAGCGTAACACCTCCCACATCGCTCTTATGCACAGGCCCAACCACCTTGGCAACCACCGGGAAGCCGCAGCTGTCGGCAAACTGCAGCAGCTCGTCCTTGCTGCTGCTGACCATTTCCGGCACCGTGGGAATGCCGGCACTCTCCAATAGCTGGTGGACATGGTGAGGGGCTATGTAGCCTCCGTCGCTGCCGTCGGCAAGCTGCGGCAGATTGTCGATGATGCGCCTTATGCGCGGCACGTCGACACCATGCACCACTACCTGCTGGTCGGCAGGCTCAGGGGTTCGCATTATCTGCGTCAGCGCAGTGGCAAGCGTCACCTCGTCGCTGAAGTTCACGTGGCCGCGCTTCAGGAACTCATGCACCTCGGGGCCTGCGGTGCTGACGCTTGGCAGAATGGGGAAGATGGGCTTGCTGCAGGTCTTTATCTTCTCATGCAGGACATCGTAGACTTCAAAGATTTTCACCAGCCCCGGCGTTCCGAAAATCACCATTATGGCGTCTATCTCCGGAAACTTCTGCTCGCACCAGTCTATGGCCATTGCCAGGTGTTCGGCAGTGCCTGTTGCCAGAATGTCTATGGGGTTTGCCACCGACGATCCTGGCAAGAGCTGCTGCTTCAGCTCGTCGGCAGCGGCACCCGTCAGCGGCGGCACCTTCATGCCTCCCTTCGACAGCGCGTCGGTGAGCATCACGCCGGGGCCTCCGGCATGCGTGACGATGGCAAAGGAGGTAAGGTGGTGGGTGGTGGGTGATGGGTGATGGACTGTGTCCATTACCTTGAAGATGCAGCCCACGGTGGTAAGCTCCTCACGCGAGAAGCAGCGCACGATGCCTGCCTTGCGGAACAATGCCTCTACGGCAGAGTCGCTGGAGGCTATGGCTCCCGTGTGGCTCGACGCCGCACGGCTGCCGCTCTCGCTGGAGCCGGCCTTGATGGCGGCTATGCGGCAGCCCTTGCGGATGAGCGACGTGGCGTGATAGAGCATCTTGTCGGGGTCGCTGATGTTCTCGATGTATAGCAGCTTCACCGGCGAGTCATGCTCAGGGTCGTAGTTCTCGTCCATGTATTCCAGCACGGTCTCAATGCCTATCTGGTGGCCATTGCCAACAGACCAGACGCTGTTGAACTGCAGGCCCTTGGTGACGGCACTCTCCAGAATGAACACAGCGGTGGCTCCCGAACTGCTGATGAAGTCGACTCCCTTTTCGTCGAGCGGCGGAATGGGCTTGGTGAACACGGAGTGGTGCCAGCGCGTCAGCAGTCCGATGCAGTTAGGCCCTATCAGCGAACAGCCATACTGCCGGCAGGTGTCCAGAATGCGCTGCTCCAGGGCGGCACCCTCGGGGGTCTCCTCGCTGAAGCCGGCGGAGATGATGATGAAGGCGCGCACCTGCCGCTCACGGGCCAGGAAGTCTACATAGTCGGGGCAGAAGCGTGCGGCAACCACGAGGATGGCAAGGTCGGTGGGCGGCAGGTCCTTGATGTCGTGCAAGGCCTTTATGCCCTGCACCTCCTCCTCTTTAGGGTTCAGCACGCGGAGTTCTCCCTGGAAGTTTCCGTCGATAAGGTTGCGCACCACTGCGCCGCCGGGCTTGTGGACATTGTTGGAACCGCCAATGACGACGATGCTTTCCGGCTGTAGAAGTTGCTTGTTGATCATAGCTGTAGGCTCTGTTAGTAGTTGTTTTTGCAAAAATAATACATTTTTATAATAAAAAACATTCTTTTCCGACTTTTCTGAGCCATAATTTTGCAATGTCAAGTTAGCAATGTGCCATGTTTTCAGAATAAATAACAAAATTAATCCACGAAGTCGAAGATTTTTCTGATTTATTTCATAACTTTGCCCTCGCAAAATGTTATTTCCCACATTAATAATACACTAAATAACAAACATACACTTTATGGCATTCTTAACAAATGACAAGCTCACCATCGTCGGCGCCGCCGGCATGATAGGCTCAAACATGGCTCAGTCGGCTCTGATGATGGGGCTGACCAGTGAAATCTGTCTTTACGACGTGTTCTCTCCCGAGGGCGTGGCAGAGGAAATGCGCCAGAGCGGTTTCGACAATGTGAACATAGTAGCTACAACAAATGCCGAGGAGGCTTTCCGCGGAGCAAAATACATCATCTCCAGCGGCGGCGCACCAAGAAAGGCAGGCATGACTCGCGAGGACCTGCTGGCCGGCAACTGCAAGATTGCCGAGGAGCTGGGACAGAACATCAAGAAGTACTGCCCGGACGTGAAGCACGTCGTGATTATCTTCAACCCTGCCGACCTCACCGGCCTGGTGACGTTGCTCTACTCAGGCTTGAAGCCTGGCCAGGTGACAACACTCGCAGGCCTTGACACCACACGCCTGCAGTCGGCACTGGCAAAGAAGTTCGGAGTCATGCAGAACGAGATTACGGGCTGCGCAACCTACGGCGGACACGGCGAGCAGATGGCTGTCTTCGGAAGCCACGTAGTCGTTGCCGGACGCAAGCTCACAGACATCATAGGCACCAAGGAATTCCCCGCAGAAGAGTGGGAGCAGATGAAGACCGACGTCACCAAGGGCGGCGCTAAGATTATCGAGCTGCGCGGACGCTCAAGCTTCCAAAGCCCCTCGTACCTCTCTGTTGAGATGATACGCTCGGCAATGGGCGGCGAGCCTTTCCGCTTCCCGGTAGGCACATACGTGAAGACCGACAAGTACGACCACATCATGATGGCCATGAAGACCACTCTCGACGAGCAGGGCGCACGCTTCGAGGTGCCTCAGGGCACGGCCGAGGAGAATGCCAAGCTGGACGCCAGCTACGAGCATCTCTGCAAGATGCGCGACGAGCTGGTGACACTGAACATCGTGCCGCCAATCTCTGAGTGGAGCAAAATCAACCCCAACCTGTAAGCAGCCTCACCGCAGGCGCCGCAGGACGGCGGACGTAATAACAGAAGCAGGATGCAGCTTTTACAGCGCATCCTGCTTCTTCTTTTTTTATCTCACTGAGATAATTTTGTAACATGCAGAGATAATTTCGTAACATGCAGAGATAATTTCGTAACATGCAGAGATAATTTCGTAACTCGCAGAGATAATTTCGTAACTCGCAGAGATTGCAGAGTTACCTGTCAAGGACAAAAACAAAGGACGCGCCAGTGCCGCAGTGGCAGGCGCGTCCTCGCAGAATATTTTCCTTACTCGCCGTGGAGTATTAGAATTCCATCTTTGAGTATTAGAAATCCATCTTGTCCAGCTCGTCGCTGAAGTCCTTTGGCTCGCTGGACGGCTCGTGGTACTCCTCGGTGCGCTCGCGGCGCTCGCCACGCTCAGGGCGCGGACGGCGCTCACCACGCTCGGGACGGTCGCCACGCTCAGGACGCGGACGACGCTCGCCACGGTCGCGGCGGGCAGGACGCTCCTGATAGCCTTCGGGCTTATCGATGAGTACACGGTGAGAGAGCTTGAACTTACCGGTCTTCGGGTCTATCTCAAGCAGCTTGACCTGTATCTTGTCGCCCTCCTTGATGCCGGCTTCCTCGACGGTTTCGAGGCGCTTCCAGTCAATCTCGCTGATGTGCAGCAGACCGTCCTTGCCAGGCATGAACTCCACGAAGCAGCCATAAGGCATGATGGAGCGCACTGTGCCTTCGTAGACCTCGCCAATCTCTGGTATTGCAACGATGGCGCGAATCTTGGCAATGGCTGCGTCGATGCTGGCCTTGTCGGGAGCAGAGACCTGAACCTTGCCGACACCGTCGATTTCGTCGATGGTAATCGTGGCGCCGGTGTCTTCCTGCATCTGCTGGATAATCTTTCCGCCCGGGCCGATGACGGCACCGATGAACTCCTTCGGAATGTCGAAGGCCTCGATGCGCGGCACCTGTGGCTTCAGCTCTGCACGCGGCTCGCTGATGGTAGAGGTGATGCAGCCGAGAATATGCTCGCGGCCGGCCTTGGCCTGCATGAGGGCCTTCTCAAGGATGTCGAACGACAGGCCGTCGCACTTGATGTCCATCTGGGTGGCTGTCAGACCGTCCTTGGTGCCGGTGGTCTTGAAGTCCATGTCGCCCAAGTGGTCCTCGTCGCCGAGAATGTCGCTGAGTACTGCATACTTGTCCTCGCCGGGGTTCTTGATGAGTCCCATGGCAATGCCCGAGACGGGCTTCTTCATGGGGACGCCGGCGTCCATCAGTGCCAGCGTGCCGGCGCAGACGGTAGCCATCGACGATGAGCCGTTAGACTCCAGAATCTGGCTGACTACGCGCACGGTGTAGGGGAAATCCTCAGGAATCTGGCCCTTCAGTCCGCGCCATGCCAGATGGCCGTGGCCGATTTCACGACGGCCTACGCCGCGCTGTGCCTTGGCCTCGCCGGTGCAGAACGGTGGGAAGTTATAGTGCAGCAGGAAGCGCATGTAGCTCTTGTCCAGCACGTCGTCGACGAGCTTCTCGTCGAGCTTTGTACCCAGTGTGACGGTGGTCAGCGACTGTGTCTCGCCGCGCGTGAAGATTGAGCTTCCGTGAGGCATGGGCAGCGGGCTGACCTCGCACCAGATGGGGCGTATCTCGTCGGTCTTGCGGCCGTCGAGGCGGATGCCCTCGTCGAGGATGCAGCGGCGCATGGCATCGCGCTCTACGTCGTGGTAGTAGCGGTCCATCATGGCGTTCTTCTCCTCAATCTCGTCCTCGCTGAGCTCAGTGTGCTCGGCAGCATACTTCTCCTTGAAGTCTGCGAGTATCTTCTCGAAGGCCTCTGCACGTGCGTGCTTCTCGAGTGCCTGCTTGGTGACGTCGTATGCAGGCTGGTAGAGCTCCTTGTTCATGCGCTCGCGCAGCTCTTCGTCGTTCACCTCGTGGTCGTACTCGCGCTTCACGTCCTTGCCAAGCTCCTTGGAAAGCTCTGCCTGCAGCTCGCACATAGGCTTGATGGCCTCCATGGCAGCCTTGAGGGCGCCCAGCAGGTCCTGCTCGGAGACTTCCTTCATCTCGCCTTCCACCATCATGATGTTCTCTGCCGAGGCACCGACCATGATGTCCATGTCGGCCTGCTTCATCTGGGCGAAGGTGGGGTTGATGACGTACTGGCCGTCAACACGTGCCACGCGAACCTCGCTGATAGGACACTCGAAGGGAATATCGCTGCATGCCAGCGCAGCCGATGCTGCAAAACCTGCCAAAGCATCGGGCTGGTCAACACCGTCGGCGCTGAGCAGCATTACGTTGACAAATACTTCTGCATGATAATTGGAGGGGAACAGCGGACGGAGCACACGGTCGACCAGACGGCTCGTCAGGATTTCGTTGTCCGAGGCCTTGCCCTCGCGCTTGGTGAATCCGCCGGGGAAACGACCTGCGGCGGCGTACTGCTCTCTGTAGTCTACCTGCAGAGGCATGAAATCGGTGCCGGGAACTGCATCTTTTGCGGCACAAACAGTAGCCAGCAGCACGGTGTTGTTCATGCGCAGCATGACGCTGCCGTCGGCCTGCTTTGCCACTTTCCCGGTTTCAATGGTGATGGTTCTGCCATCAGCCAACTGAATGGTTTTCGTAATTACGTTCATCTTGTATAAAACATCTAAAAAAATAAATCTCTGTGGTTTTTCAACAAAAAAACCGCGCAAAGGTACTCATATTTAACAGGATAAGCAAAAAACCACACTCAGAATTATTGTTTTTTATGAATTTCGCCCTGTTTCCAAACTGTCCAGCAATAATACGAAGCAACACATAGACTGTTCTGTATGGACAAAAATCATCAAATTATATCAGTAAGAAATTCCGCCACAGGCTGCACGGCACTGCTGAAAGGCTTCGCAAAAGTGTGCATTTTGTGGTTTGCAAACTTTTGCGAAGTCTTTTTCTTGGCCGCATCGGCAAATTTCTTTAACTTTGCCTCAGAAAAAACATTCCTTGCTATGATCTTCACCGACCGCGAATGGTTCCTGCTGGCAATATGCAGCGTCTTCTACGTTACATTGTTCATCCTTGTGGTAGAATACAGCCGCCGCAAGATACAGCTGCTGCAGAGCCGGCTGGACCACATACACGACATGCAGAAGCTGGCCGTCATGGAGCAGAAAGGCCGCGACATGAACGAGATATTCACGGCGTCTGTCTACTTGCGCATAAAGAAATACCTGGCCGAAGGAAAAAGCATGGCCGATGCCGACTGGACGGAACTGGCAGACACGGTAAACAAGATTTACTGCGGTTTCAACGAGAAAATCTACAGCCTCTGCCGCCTCAGCGAACAGGATTTCCACGTGAGCCTGCTGATAAAAATACGACTGCAGCCGAAAGACATCGCCACGCTTACGGCTCACTCCAAGGAGAGCATAGCATCAACCCGCAGCAGGCTCTACCAGAAAGTCTTCGGCAAGAAAGGCTCCACCCGCGACTGGGACGACTTCATCCTATCAATATAAGAAACAATCCTGTCAGTATAGGAAATAACCTTCTCAATATAAGAAATAATCTAATGTAGGACATAAAACCGTAACGATTATGATAGACTATTTAATTCACAACATGTGGCAGGTGTGGGCCACGGTGGCCGTGCTCTGCCTTATCCTGGAACTGTCGTCGGGCGACTTCTTCATCATCTGCTTCTCCATCGGCGCCGTGTTTGCCGTCGTCAGCGCAGCCATAGGGCTGAGCGTCTACTGGCAGCTGGCAGTGTTCGCCCTCTTCTCGCTGCTGAGCATTTTCTTCGTCCGTCCGGTGGCACTGCGCTACCTGCACAAGAACGAGCCTAACCGCGCCTCCAACGCCGACGCACTGCTGGGACGCACGGGACGCGTGAAGGAGGAGATAAAGGCCGATGGCACGGGCTACGTCCAGATAGACGGCGACCTCTGGAAGGCTGTTGCAACAACGGACATACCAGTCGACACTACCGTCCGCGTCACCGGACGCGAAAGCACCATCATCACCGTGGAAAGGATGTAAGCCTCAGATGTGAGTGAAAAAAACTGTAAAAGTTGAGCTTGCGAAACTTAAAACAGTAAACAGTATTAATCAATAAACAGTAAATTAATCAGAATTATGGACATTATGACTATCGTACTTGCCGTTATCATCTTACTGGTGGTAATCCTGGCCAAGAAGGCCCTTGTAATCATTCCGCAGTCGGAAACGAAAATCATCGAGCGTCTGGGACGCTACTATGCAACACTCAACCCGGGCATCAACATCATCATTCCCTTCATCGACCGCGCCAAGGACATCGTCGTGCTGGTGAGAGGCCGCTACGCCTACTCCAACAGCATCGACCTCCGCGAACAGGTCTACGACTTCCCATCGCAGAACGTCATCACCAAGGACAACATCCAGATGGAAATCAACGCCCTGCTCTACTTCCAGATAGTAGACCCCTTCAAGGCCGTGTATGAAATCTCAAACCTGCCCAACGCCATTGAGAAATTGACGCAGACCACGCTGCGTAACATCATCGGCGAGCTGGAATTGGACGAGACGCTGACGTCGCGCGACACCATCAACACCAAGCTGCGCGCAGTCCTCGACGACGCTACCGACAAGTGGGGCGTCAAGGTGAACCGCGTCGAGCTGCAGGACATCATTCCGCCGGCAACGGTGCTGAACGCCATGGAGAAGCAGATGCAGGCCGAGCGCAACAAGCGCGCCCAGATACTGACCTCCGAAGGCGAGAAAGCCGCCGAAATCCTGGCCTCCGAGGGTGAGAAGACGGCCATCGTCAACAAGGCCGAGGCTGCCAAGCAGCAGGCCATCCTCCACGCCGAAGGCGAGGCGCAGGCGCGCATCCGCAAGGCTGAGGCCGAGGCAAAGGCCATCGAGCTGATAACAGAGGCCGTGGGCAAGTCTACCAACCCTGCCAACTACCTGCTGGCGCAGAAGTACATCCAGATGATGCAGGAACTGGCACAGGGCGACAAGACGAAGACCGTCTACCTGCCCTACGAGGCCACCAACCTGCTGGGCAGCATCGGCGGCATCAAAGACCTCTTCAAGGCTGAGTGAACAGGACTACGGCAGTGCCGTATTTGCACACTCCAGTTTGCAATCTGCACCTATTAATAATAAATAAGGTTAAAAACTTTGCGCTCACGGCGCTTCTCTCTGCGCTTTTTAGTAATTTTGCAGGCTGAAAGAAAAAGGATACACACATTTATTATCTTATAATTGGTAAAGTTATGATTATTGAACAAATTCACGCAAGAGAGATTCTGGATTCACGTGGAAATCCAACAGTAGAGGTTGAGGTAACTCTGGAGACTGGCGACATGGGTCGCGCCAGCGTTCCCTCCGGAGCATCTACCGGCGAGAACGAAGCACTGGAGCTTCGCGACGGCGACAAGGGCCGCTACCTGGGCAAGGGCGTCCAGCAGGCCGTAAAGAATGTCAACGAGAAAATTGCACCTGCCCTCATCGGCATGAGCGTACTCGACCAGCGCGCCATCGACGCCAAGATGCTCGAGCTCGACGGCACTCCCACCAAGAAGAACCTCGGTGCCAACGCCATCCTCGGCGTCTCGCTGGCCGTGGCTCACACTGCTGCCAACTACCTGCAGATTCCTCTCTATCGCTATATCGGCGGTACCAACACCTACGTGCTGCCCGTGCCTATGATGAACATCGTCAACGGCGGTGCTCACTCTGACGCCCCCATCGCTTTCCAGGAGTTCATGATTCGCCCGGTAGGCGCATGCTGCGAGAAGGAAGGCATCCGCATGGGTGCTGAGGTGTTCCACAACCTTGCCAAGCTGCTGAAGGCCCGTGGCCTGTCGACAGCCGTAGGCGACGAGGGCGGCTTCGCACCTAACTTCGACGGCATTGAGGACGCTCTGGACACCATCATCGCTGCCATCAAGGCCGCTGGCTACGAGCCGGGCAAGGACGTCAAGATTGCCATGGACTGCGCAGCCTCTGAGTTCGCAGTGCAGGAGAACGGCGAGTGGTTCTACGACTACCGCCAGCTGAAGAACGGCAAGAAGAAGGACCCCAACGGCAAGAAGCTCTCTGCTGCCGAGCAGATTGACTACCTCGAGCAGCTCATCACCAAATATCCTATCGACAGCATCGAGGACGGCCTCGACGAGAACGACTGGGACAACTGGGTGAAGCTCACCAAGCGCATCGGCGACCGCTGCCAGCTCGTCGGCGACGACCTCTTCGTAACCAACGTGAAGTTCCTCGAGAAGGGCATCAAGATGGGTGCTGCCAACTCTATCCTCATCAAGGTCAACCAGATTGGCTCGCTCTCTGAGACCCTCGACGCCATCGAGATGGCTCACCGTCACGGATATACTACCGTAACGTCTCACCGCTCTGGCGAGACTGAGGACACCACCATTGCCGATATCGCAGTGGCTACTAACAGCGGACAGATCAAGACTGGCTCGCTGAGCCGCACAGACCGCATGGCCAAGTACAACCAGCTCATCCGCATCGAGGAGCAGCTCGGCGACCGCGCTGTCTACGGATACAACAAGCTGAAGTAAGCCTCAGCGCTTCGCTACAGAAGACCTGAAGACAAGAATATTTGAAAACGGGGTGATGGCACGCTCAAGTGCTGTCACCCCGATTTCTTTTTCAGAGCCGTCTCCGTAACATGCAGAGATAAAAAAATATCTCCGTAAGATATTTTCGTAACATGCAGAGATAAAAAATTATCTTCGTAAGATAATTTCGTAACATGCAGAGATAATTTCGTAACTCAGCATCCCACGATTGACCTACGTCAATTTAGAGGCGCAAATTTGCAAAAAAATGCCGCAACCGTTTGTTGTGTGCGGCCACAATTCGTAATTTTGCAGCGTCAAAAGGAACAAAAGAGATTGTTCAGGATAACAAAAGACAGAAAAAAGGATAACAAAAAGTTTTGGGATAACAAAGAAAGGGTATTAGATTATGATTATTTTCAATTACGTAGTTGTTTCGCTCGCAAGCAAGGCGATTCACATGATTAAGCACTAAGAGAAAAGGGTTAGTAAACGCCGGGAGCCTCGCTCCCGACAAGTTTTAAGGAAAGCAAAGCTGTTTAAGGATAAAAAAGTTGCTCTGCAAGAGGCCAAGGCCCCTTGCAGAGTTTTTTTGCTGCTGGCGGCAACAGCCTGTTCCACGATGGCAGCAGTCTATTCCCCGATGGCAACAGCCTGTTCCACGATGGCAGCAGTCTATTCCCCGATGGCAGCGGCCAGTTCCTCCAGCGTGGTCACCACTCTGATGGCGTCGCGCCAGTGGCCGCGGATGACGCCGCGCTGCTCAAGGTCGTCGAGCATCTGGAGCAGGGAGTCCCAGAAGCCACACATATTATATATTATAATAGGCTTCGAGTGATAGCCCAGCCCGGCAGAGGAGGCAACGGTGAACAGCTCGTCGAGAGTGCCTATGCCGCCGGGCAGCACCACGAAGGCATCGCTCTGCAGAACCATCAGGTCCTTGCGGTCGCTGAGCGTCTCGCAGGGAATGTGTACGTCAAGGTATGGACTCAGCTTGCCACGCTGCTCGATGACGTGCGGAACAACGCCCACCAGGCGGCCGCCGCCGTCGCGCGCAGCAAGGCTGACGGCATGCATCAGACCAGAGTCGTTGCCGCCGAAGACGATGGTGTGGCCATTGGCGGCAGCCCAGCGGCCCAGGGCTGACGTCTGAGCGACTATCTCACTGTCAAGACTGTCGTTGGCAGAACAGAAAACACATATTCTCATAGCTTTACGGTTTATCATGCTGCGAAGTTACGAAAAATCCCACTACACTGCAAGCAAAAGAACTCATAAGAACCATTTTCCGGCGTGCTTTTTTGGCCTAAACTTAATATATTTGCACAAAGCAGCTACTTTGGCTGCTTAAAACGCGAAAAATGACTTCTAAAAGAAGCATGAAGCTAACTTAATTTATAAACTAAAACCTATTTGCATGAAGAAACATTTACTTTTTCTGGCTGCAATGCTGGCAACGGCTGCAGCCAATGCGCAGGAGCGGTTTACCCAAGTATGGGACTTTACACAGCCGCTGAGCGATCAGACTGTCACATGGCTGGACGCTGACACGGAAAACTGGGTTCAGGCAGAGTACGACGAAAACCAGCAGACCTCAAGGTGGTATAACAGGAACAACAGCGTCATTGTGGGAAATGTCGTTGCATACACCACAGATGGCGAGGGCAATCCACAGAGTAACGCTCTCACTGAGTTTTCGGGCCTGGAAATCGGCATGGGAACCGCCAAAAACACCAGCAACAACCTCATCCTGTGGCGCAATGGAAAGATGCGCCTTACGCGCAATGGCATGACCATCGGCGTGCCGAAGCTGTACAACGGACAGACCATCAGCATCACCGCACGTTCGGCAAACACCACTGCCACTGACCGCGGCATTGAGCCTGTTCAGGACCATCTGCAGCTGATTAGCGGAACTACCACCGACGGACAGTGCCTCTTCCTCGGCTCGGAGGTTGAAGGCTCACTCGGCGACTATACCTTCACATGGAAAGTGGTCACCGAGAGCGAAGAACCTGTCGACGTCTCATTCAGAATTATTTCCGGAGGTGTAGACTTCATCGGCATTGCCGTCTCTGAAAGCGAAGACAGGCCGGAAACCTACGTTTACAACAAGGTTTGCTACCTGCTGCGTGAAGACGGAACGGCTTGTATCAGCTACGTAACAGAATACGACTGGGTCATTACTATCCCAGAGAGCTTCCTGTGTCTCGCCGACGGCAAGACGTATCGCGTAACAGAGATGGCTGTAAACGCATTCAACGGCAGCTATCAGGAATTCCAACTTCATCTGCCAAATTCTATTACAGAAATCCCTGAAGGCGCATTCAAAGACAACCAGTGGTTGCAATATATCTCCCTGCCTTATTATCTCACAAAGATTGGCAATGCTGCATTCAAGGGATGCACAGCACTGCAAAACATTAGTCTGTACAATACCAACTGGGACCAGGACATTGAAATCGGCACTTATACTTTCCAGAACTGCACAGCCTTGAGCTACGTTTATATGGATGGAAACATCAAAGAGCTTCCTCACAGCATGTTCAGAGGATGCACAAACCTGCAGTTTGTCTACCTGCCAACATGCCTTGAGCGCATCAGGGAGGCCGCATTCATGGACGACGTGTCGCTGACATCCATCACGCTGCCGGCCAGCATGAACAAGAAAATCCACTCTTGGGCTTTCCAGCGCTGCACGAACCTGCGCTATGTCGTCTCTCTGGCGTCTACTCCTATTACCTTGGAAGTCGACGTGTTTAATGACATTGCCTCAGACGCCATGCTCATAGTCCCGGAGGGCTGTACTGATGCGTACACTTGGGACCGTAAGTGGAGTCCGTTTACTACTGTCCGCGAGATAGTGTTCCCAACGTCATACACTCCGTTTTACCTGCAGAATGTAGCCACTGGGCAGATGATTGCTTTCGACGACAACAAGAATCTCATGCTCTCTGACAATGGTGCAAAGATTGAACTCATGGGAACATGGTGTGGCGGATATAACCCAGGCATTAACTATTCTCTTGTCTGTCCTGACCTCAGAGAGACTCTTGAAGATGGTGGAGAGCAAAATTACAGTATAGGTGCCTACTCTGACGGAAGTACATACGTTGGTCAGAGTGTTGCCAGCAGCTTCTGGACAATCCTGAAAGGCAGCTCTGACGGCGCAATACGCATCCGCTACAATATCTGCGAGCCGCAGGAGTGGCAGGCAGGCTATCTGGCAGTAGACCCGAACAACATCAGCAGCCTCGTTGCCAACGGCAGTGAAGACGACTACTCGCTGTGGCGCATAGTCTATCCGGAGGACCAGCCTGAGGTGGTGGCTGAGTCTGTGTTTGCAGCAAATGTCGGCGCAACAGCCGGCAGCAGCGTGACGATGCCTATAGAGATGCACAGCAACCAGGAGTACACCGGCATGCAGTTCGACCTCGTTCTGCCTGAAGGCGTCAGCATTCCCAAGAACGGCCGCAAGCTTGACGTCACCGTCACCGACGAGCGTACCGCCAGCTTCACCGTCAGCGGCTCGCAGCAGACGGACGACGACGGCAACCCGACGAACGTGTGGCGCTTCGTAGTGTTCTCCATGGAAGGCAGTGCCATCAGTGCCGGCGACGGCACCGTGCTGAACGCTACGCTGAGCGTCGACGGCTCCGTGGCTGACGGCGACTACGAGATACGTATCACGAACATACAGATGAGTACATCGACAAACAATACCGCCTTCCTGCCCGAAAGCACTGTCACGCTGACCATCGGCTCGCAGCTGAAGGGTGACGTCAACGGCGACGGCATCGTCAACATCGCCGACGTGACGGCTCTCGTCAGCAGCATCCTCGGCAACACCAAGGAGTACAGCATCCAGGTGCTTGACGTCAACGGCGACGGCATCGTCAACATAGCAGACGTGACGGCTACGGTAAGCATCATTCTTGGAAACTAAGAAACAGTAAATAACAAATAATTAAAGAATAAAAATAAGCGCATTATGAAAAAGATAATTCTTTCACTCGTGGCCCTGCTGGCCACCGCAGGCACTGCCATGGCACAGAACCCAGTAATTACCGTCGAGGACGTTGCCATTGAGAACGGCAAGGGTACGGTAGTCGTGAAATTCCAGTTCGACAAGGACGACTACTACGGCAATTTCCAGATGGACTTCCTGTTCCCCGAGGGCATCACAGCCACCACGTCGGGCCGCAACAGCGTGAAGGCTGACGCAACGTCGATGGACGGCTTCTCGCTGTCTGGCTCCACCACGACACTTGACCAGGAGAAGGACGCCAAGGACAAGAACTACGGCAAGACCGTTACGCGCTTCGCCGCCGTCAACACCGACGGCTACGCCCTCATAGGCACTTCCGGCACTCTGTTCTCGTTCCCCATCACTGTCGCTGAGACGGTGACAGGCCCCGTGACCTGCACGCTGAACAACATCACCATTTCGCCGGCCATCAAGTACAGCGACGACAAGCCTACAGGCGACGACAAACTGCAGCTGACGGCTCCCGACGTTACGTTCAGCCTCACCGGCATCACCACAGGCATCAGCGCAATAGGCGCAGAGCAGTCGCAGGCTCCTGCCTACACGCTCGACGGACAGCGCACTGCCGGTGCCAAGCGCGGCATCATCATCCGCGAAGGCAAGAAGATGGTTGTGAAGTAAAGACCGGCTGTCAACAAAAAAAACAGGGGGCATCCTTATCGTTTCAAGGATGCTCCCTGTTTTTGTATTTATATTGCACAAGCAAATGCTACTTGCCTTCTATAATCCGTACCACGACGCCGTCGCGGCGGCCCGCGACGTATCCCACCGTGGGCATTCCGTTATGCCACAGGTTGTCGATGTACAGCGGCTCATAGTTGATGAACAGGTGGCAGTCGAATGTGTCGCCCACGGAAAGCTTGGTGTTCTGCGCCTCGCGGATGACGAAGCTGCCGCCCCCCAAGTGCTCGACGACACACTGGCGGTCTGGGTTCCACGTGAGCAGCAGCCTGTCGCCGACGCTCATGGCGTCAGACGTCAGAGCGCCCGACAGGAACAGGTGGCTCTGCAGGTCGTCGGCGCTGTCGGCCTCAACGAAGGCGGCATAGTCCTTGTAGCCTACGAAGTTTGCCAGTATGTCGAGTGTGAACTGCCGCGGATTAGCGCTGAGGCCTGCATATCCCCACAGGCGCTTCAGCGTCATGCCGCTGACCTGTACGTGGTGGCGCTGAAGGATAATCTCCGAAAGCTTCTCGAAGTTGGCGGGTGTCCGCATCTTGAAGCCTGCCGTGCGTTCTATGGCCGCGCAAAGGCGCTCAATGTGTGTCTCTGAATTATTCATGTCCTGCAATGTTTACAAAGGTTGTGAGGGCGGTTTGTTCTTTGCGTTCAAATCATATTCCTGTCCTTCAGGCAGCTTCGAGCGTATGCTGTTAGCCTTGGTGCGTATGCTGCTGCTCCACCGCTGCCAGTCGTCGAGCATTGCTCGGCGTATGATGTCGCGCTCCTGCTGCCCTATGGCTGCCGGCAGCTTGTCGACGTAGTCGTAGACGAACCTGCTGACGGCCATCACCCTCTCGCTGAGGTCGGTCCATCTGTAGCTCCAGTGGCTCAGAGTGTCTAAGTGGCTTGCAATCCTTGTCCTGGCCTGCTCCTTGTGCAGAGCCTGTAGAGCCTGCTGCTTCATGCTCTCGGTCTTGCCCAGTTCCTCATGCAGCCTCTTGTTGGCGTCGGCCAGCAGCAGTATACTGTCGCTCAGCGTGCTGATGTTCGCCTTGAGCTTCTGCTGTGCGGCAGCCGTTGATGAGTCTATGGAGCTGTGGAAGTCGTCAAAAGCCTTCTTCTGCTGCTGCATCTGCTGGCGCGTAGCTTCGATGTCGTCCTTCAGTACGCTCATGCTGTGCTGCGATGAGCTGAGCCTCAGCGTCTGTATGCCGATAACCGTCAGCAGCGTGGCCATCACTGCCGCCAGTGCCACCCAGCGGAGCCTGCTGGTGCGGCTGTCCACCTTCTGCATGTCGGCCTTCAGGTCGTCCACGCTGCGGTAGCGCCTGTCGATGGGCTTCAGGCACTTGGCAATGACGCCTGCGTAGCGCTTGCCTATCTGCAGCATGTCCAGCACTATTCCTAATGAGTAGATGTCGTTGCGTATGTCGGCCACTGCCGACTGCGCCTGCTCCGGCGACATGTAGCGCAGCGTGCCTGCCGGCTGCTTGAAGACGGCATGCGCGTCGGTGTCGGCCATGCCGAAGTCGAGGAGCTTCACATGGCGTCCGTTGCGCGTGAGCATGATGTTCTCCGGCTTCAGGTCGCGGTGCACTATTCCCAATGAGTGCATGTAAGCCACTGCATCGCACAGTTCTGCGGCCACACGCCTGCGCTCTGCCGTCGTGAGCACATTGCCTTTGTCTAAGCACTCCTGCAGGTTCTCACCGTCGACGAACTCCATGATGATCGACGGCCCCACGCCCTGCACCTCCTCGAAGCCCACGCCCTGAACGATGTTGACGTGCTGCATCCGCATGAGCAGTTCCAGCTCCTTGTGCTGCATCTGCATGTATACCGTCTGGCCGGCGGTGTCGTCGTTGAGCGTCTTCAGCACATACCACCGGCCGTAGCGCTTTGCGCGCAGCAGCCTGGTGTAGCGGCGGCGCGCAATTTCCTGCACGTCGGTAAACTGCTGGGTGACGTCCTCGAAGGAGTCCGACAGAAAGGCGGACGACTCAGTGTTATCGCTCAAATTTGTGGACATGATGCAAAATTAGTGAATTTCCGTGCATAAACTGCCACAAAATGGTTATAAATGCTAAAAGAACTAAAAAGAACTTTTCTTTGCAGGCCAAAGAAAGGCCGTTTATGGCAGTAATTTTGTACTTTCGCGGCAAAATGAGCTTATCAATGCAGATGGTGCGCGTACTGACAATCATTGTGCTTCTTTTGTCTGCAGGCAAAGGACTGGCCCAGGATGAAAATTTTTTCCAGGACACCATCCTCTGCAACGGCAAGCCTATCCTGGCCACGTTCCACAAGTTTAACAAGAAGCTTAAGTTAGCCTCACTTGGCAGAGGCTCCTACGGCAAGGCCGGCATTGACACCCTTGCCAGCGGCCGCATAGAGCTGCCCGACAGTGTTACCGACAGCGACGGCACCCGCTACAAGCTGCGAAGCATCGGCCGCCAGGGCTTCGCCAACTGCAGGTACATCACAGAGATTACACTGCCGGAGGGATTGACCGACATCGGCGACCAGGCATTCTACAACTGCACGTCGCTCAGGGAGATAGTGCTGCCCACAAGCCTCTTTGTCATCTATCCGTTTGCCTTCCGCGGCTGCTCATCGCTGCGCATCATCCGCCTGAAGGCCACCGAAAGGGTGAGGATCTACGACAACATCTTCGACCTTCAGACCCTTGACAATGCCATTCTCTTCATTCCTGCCGGCACAGAAAAGAAATATCGGAACAGCCTTGTCTTCGGCATGTTCCGATATTACGCAGAGTCCTTCGAATGATGCTTCCGGCCCACGGCCGCCTGCCTGAGGCGGCTATGCCGTCTGCTGCTTGCGCCAGAAGCGGTAGGTGATGTCCTCAAAGTCGCCGTTGCCGCTGTTTTTGTAAAGGCGCTGGTTGGTAGTCGGCGAATTCAACGGGCCGAGGTGGCGGATGAAAGGGCCGATTTTTATGTAGTCAAAGTCTTGCTTGCAGACCTTTGCCGGCAGTCGCAGGCGGCCGCTGTACCATGCCACGTGGAACTGCGGATGCGTCTCGTGGATGTACTGTGCCAGCTGGTTGACGCCCACAGGGTCGGCATCGCCGCCCATGAATGCTATGCAGGTGATGTCGGTGCCGTAGCGCTCTACGAAAGCGTCGACGGCATCCGGGTTAAGAGGCATGCCGATGTCTTCCCACAGGTAGTGGCTGTGGCATCCCGGGCAGCGGCACGGGCAATTTGAGATGTTAATTGCCAGTGTCACTTCGTCGGGGATTTCCTGGAACACGACGGCTGTGTTAACGTACTTCAGCATTTCCTAAGCGTGAGCATAGAAACGTCGTGCGGCTTCCTCCTGTCGCGGCTGCGAGAAGTTGGAGACGCGCTTCAGATAGCCGATGATGCGGGTCATGTAGTCCACGTTCTTCGAGTGGCAGTGAGGACACTCCTTCAGGTATCGCTTGTCGATGTGTCCGCACTCGTTGCAGACAGTGTTGGGGATGTTGAACGTGAAGTAGTTGCAGCCTTCCTGTGCAGCCACCTTGAGAAGGTGCTGATACTGCTGCTTGGAGAGATGCTCGTCGAGGTTCATGTGCAGTGCGGAGCCGCCGGTGAGATGCTCGATGTAGGGACGGCCGTGCAGCTTGAACTTGTCGATAACGCTGAGCGAGTCGTCCTCGACGACGTAGAAGTAGCTGTTATAGCAGTCGCGCGGCACGAAATATCCGTCCTCGCGGTCCCACTTGGCATGCTTGACGCCAACGTTCTCGGCCGGAATCATCTCGCAGTTGAACATAAGTTCCTTGCTGCGGTACTTCTGGTTGTACTTCTCGATGAGACCGAGTATTCCCTGCACGAAGTGCATGTAGTCGTCGTTGGGAGTAATCTTAAGTCCCATGAACTCGGCGGCTTCCACGAGTCCGTTTATGCCAATGGTGAGGTACTGGCGCGAAATGTTGATGTAGCCGGCGTCGAAGAGCGGCAGCATGCCGTGCTGCTGCAGCTCCTTGAGGTTTTCGTTGTATGCCGTCTGCACTTTGTGGCAGAGGTCGATGATTCCTGCGAGGTATTCCAGATAGTCCATCTTGTGGTTGACGGCATACTGTATGCAGCGGTTCAGGTTGATGGTAAGCACCGACTTCGAGCCTGTGGAGACGCCTCCGGCTCCCAGCGTGTACGAGAAGCCGTTGTCGGTAATCTCGTTGCGCAGGCGGCAGCATGAGCTCAGCGAGTCGGCGTTGTCGCTCATGTATGTGAAGAATGAGTGGCCTTCGCTGTACATCTCGGCGGTGAAGTCGCCCCATTCCTTGTCGCGGCACTCTCCGTTCTCGTCGACGAGCAATGCCATCGTCTCCACGGGGAATGTCAGCAGGGTCTTCGTGCGCTCCTGGTTGAACCACTTCATGAAGCGCTTCTGCAGCCACGACAGTCCGTCCCAGTCGGGCTGTGAGCCGTCGGGGAAGTAGAATTCGCCGAAAATAGACTCGAAATAATAGCGGTCGTAGTAGGCTACGTTCCAGAACACAGCCTGATAGTTGCGTGCGCCTGTGGGCTGGTTGAGTGTATACACTATCTGCTCGAAGTAGTCGGTGATGACCTTGTCGATGGTGCGCTTCTTTAGCGACAGGTCGGCCTGCTGGTCGGGGTGCTGCCAGTAGTCCTTGCCGTATTCCTTGCCGATGAAGTAGTTCATGTACATCAGGAACTCGGGAGTTGCGCAGGCGCCGCTGAGCATTGAGCTGACCATGAACACCATGTTGACGAAGCCGCCGGCAAACGACTTCAGGTTCGTCGGGGCCGTGGAGTTGCCGCCGATGCTTGTGGTGCCGCCGATGAGCCATGGGTACATGGTGATGGAGGCGCAGTAGTTGGCCAGGCTTGTCTCGTCGTTCTTATATATAAAGTGGTGTGTCAGCTTGTCGATGTATTCGTTGGCAAGCTCCTTGCCGTACATTTTCTTTATGCGGTCGGTAAGCAGGCGGCGGTTCAGGCGTATGAAATTCGACTTTGGCAGCTCGCCGATGAGCGTTGCAATGTTCTTGTGCTCCACGTTGGCGTTGGCGTCGTATTTAGAGCCAGTGGCAGCGTTGACAGACTCCATGTACTCGCTGAGGAACATCATCTTCTCAAGGGTTTCGCGGTCCTCGGTGTGCTCCTGACGATAGAGAATGAACGATTTGGCTACGCGGTAGAAGCCTTCGCGCATCAGAGCCTCCTCAACCTGGTTCTGGATGTCCTCAACCTTGATGTCGTCGTGCATGTCGAGGTGACTCAGAATCTTGGAGACTGTACCCAAATCGGCAGGTTCGTCAACACTTTCGAACGCTTTGACTATTGCGTTCATGATTTTGTCCAACGAGAAACGGTCTTTAGAACCGTCACGCTTGGTAATCGTGAAATTTTTAATTTCCATTGTTTTTGGTAATATTTAGTATAAGTCGATAAGCGATGAAATGGCGGTTTTCAGGTTGGTTTTGGACAACTTTTCCTTTTTCCCCAGTTTTAAAGTTTTCCTTTTCAGTAAACTTTTGCTGACCTCGTGGCTTGTAAAGTTGAAAAAAAGGAAAACCGAAATCGGTTGCAAATTTACTATTTTTTCTAATTAGTTGTATACTCTAATCTCTAAAAAAATATTAAATGTGATGCCGCCCATGTAACTTTGACTGATGCCCAACAGCGGGAGTTACCTTGTGGGCGGCGTAACATGCAGAGAAAAAAAATTATCTTCGCAAGATAATTCCGTAACATGCAGAGATAATTCCGTAACATGCAGAGATAATTCCGTAACTCGCAGAGATAACAGTCAGTGTCTGGCAATGGCCGGACGCTTGCACTGCACCCATGAGTTGCCGCTCATGGTGATGTTGGTGAATGAGTTTGCCGTCATGCTTTTGGCGTTGATCCACTTGCCGGCAACGCTAAAAGCCGTGAACAGACAGCCTTCGACGACAATGCTCTGGCGGTCGGTGGCCGTGTCGAAGCCATAGCGGTCGAGGCGTGCCGCAGGGTGATAGGCCACCACGTCTGTCATCTGCGCGCCGTTGCCGTCGACGGTGGTGGCGGTGAGCAGCAGCTCCTTGGCACCGCCGCTGCTAAGGTTGAAGAGTGCCGGCAGCGGAGTGTTGCCGGCATTTTGCATGTTGCCATCGCCATTCCGCGCGGTTCCATCGGCAGCCAGCCCGATGTGGCTGTTGTCCACCGTCAGCCGCTGCACGCAGTATTTCTCGCCGCTGTCGCTCAGCAGCTCGTGGCGCAGGCCGCGGACGGTGACGTTGCGCAGGGTTACTGTGGGAATGTCGTAGTAGTCGGTGCCGTTCAGGGCCTCCGCGGAGGGCTGCGCAGAGAGCGCTATCAGCGGAGTGCCGATGGTGGCGGCGTCGATGACGGCATTCTCTATCACTATGCTGCCGCTGGCCACGAAGCCGCCCTCGCCAAGCACGATGTGTGCCGGCGCACCGGGAATGCCGCGAATGATGAGGTTCTTGCCTTCGGGAGCCACCACGGGGCCGGTGGCCGTCAGCTCTTCGCCGGCCTGCAGAATGACGGTGACGTCGCCGGCAGACACTTCGCCCGTCAGCCTCACCAGGCGGCCAAGGTCCTGCGTGTCGTGCAGGCCTATGCCGTCAGCATTGGAACATGCTGCCAGCACTGCCGATAAAATGGCGAAAAACAGTGGCTGAAGGACTTTTCTCATAGTTAAACAGACTGTCAGGCAGGCTTGTTTTTCACCTGACATGGTGCAAATATAGGAAATTTTTCTTTCTTTCCAAAAAATCCCAGTACTTTTTCTTCCTCCGTTCTGTTGTCATTTTTTCAGAAATACACATTATTTTATATATTGCTTACCATATTTTTGCACATTTTATGAAAAAGAGTGCAAGAAGTATGAAAATAAATGCTTACTTTTGCATTCCAGTTAGGATGTTTTAGAGAGCAGCGTGCAACAAATTACAGAGAAGACTATCGAAATCGACGATATTCTTAAGTCGAAGATGGGTTCCAAGGCCAAGTGGGTCCCCGGATTTCTTGTGTCGTGGCTGAAGCGCATCGTCCATCAGGACGAAGTGAACAAGTTCCTCTGGGAGTCGCGCGACAAGGTTGGCACCGAATGGCTTGAGGAATGCGTCCGCTACCTGCAGATGGAGCTGGTCATCAGCGGCACGGAAAACCTGCCGCCGGCCGACGACGGACGCCTCTACACGTTTGTCTCCAACCACCCTCTGGGCGGTGCCGACGGAGTGGCACTCGGAGCCGTCATCGGGCGGCACTACGACTCGCGCTTCCGATACATCGTCAACGACCTGCTGATGAACCTCCCCGGACTGGCGCCGCTGTGCATCCCCGTCAACTCAACAGGACGCAAAGGCCGCGACTTCCCGGCAGTAATAGAAGCCGGATTCCAGAGCGACAACCACATACTGATGTTTCCGGCAGGACTCTGCTCGCGCAGACAGCAAGACGGCTCTATAAAGGACATTCCCTGGAAGAAGACCTTCGTGGCCAAAAGCGTGGAATACCAGCGCGACGTGGTACCCATACACTTCAGCGGACAGAACTCCAGCTTCTTCTACCGTCTGGCCAACTTCTCCGACCGCCATCTGAAGTTCAACCTGGCAATGCTGTTCCTCGTCGATGAAATGTACAAAAACGTGGGCAAGAAGTTCGAAATACACATCGGCAAGCCAATACCCTGGCAGACCTTCGACAGCAGCCACTCGCCCATGGAATGGGCAAAAATAGTGGAAGACAGCGTCTACAAACTATAAGCACAGCGTTTACAAACTATAGGAATACTAATAAATCCAGACTATAAAACACCCCCAAATGGAACAGTCCATTATCGAGCCGATAGGCAAAGAGGTCCTGAAAAGCGAGCTGACACACGACAAGCAGCTGCGACTGACCAACAAGAGCAACAACGAGATATACGTTGTTACGGCTCATAACGCCCCCAACGTTATGAAAGAAATCGGCCGCCTGCGCGAAATAGCCTTCCGCGAAGCCGGCGGAGGCACTGGCAAGGATGCCGACATCGACGAGTTCGACACCTGCGAGAACTGCTACAAGCAGCTCATCGTCTGGAACCCGGAAGAGCAGGAAATCATTGGGGGATACCGCTACCTGCTCGGCACTGACTGGCAGTACGACGCCAACGGGCAGCCCATCCTCGCAACAAGCCACATGTTCCACTTCTCGGAAAAGTTTATCAAGGAATATGCGCCCTACACCGTTGAATTGGGACGTTCTTTTGTGTCGCTGCCGTATCAGTCGTCACGCATGGGAGCCAAGAGTCTCTTTGCACTGGACAACCTGTGGGACGGACTGGGGGCGCTGACCGTCATACGCCCGAACGTCAGGTACTACTTCGGCAAGATGACAATGTATCCCTCTTACATCCGCAAGGGACGCGACATGATACTCTACTTCCTCAAGAAGCACTTCGACGACAAGGAAAACCTCATCATACCCACCAAGCCGCTGCAACTGGAGACTGACCCGAAGGAACTGGAAGCCCTCTTCTGCGGCAACACATTCAAGGACGACTATCTGGTGCTGAACCGCGAAATACGCAAGATGGGATACAACATCCCGCCACTGGTGAACGCATACATGGGACTGTCGCCGACGATGAAGCTCTTCGGAACGGCCATCAACTACGGCTTCGGCGACGTGGAGGAAACGGGAATTCTCATTGCCGTAGACGAAATTCTGGAAGACAAGCGCAAACGGCACATCGACTCCTACATCCGCGAGCATCGCGACGAGCTGGAGATTACCTCCGGTGCCAACAAGCTAATATACAAATACAAGGACTGATGACACGCTATTACAGAGTTGCCGGACACTGTTTCTCGGTCAGCATCGAAGGCGACAGCTCTATCTTGGATGAAATGGCGCAATATGCGCCATTTGCCGCTGAAAAGGCCACCGACCTGGCGTTCCAGCTGACGGTGACGGACGCACAGAGCTTTCCCACGGAGACGGTAAGCATAGAGATGAACCAGGACGACGACGGGTCGCAGATTTATGCCGGCACCTGCGGCAGCCAGCCCTACTTCGAATTCCAGCTATGGGGCAAGCGGTCGGCACGAATGGTTACCGACAGCGGCTATACGCGCGCTGTGGTGACGCTGGAAAGCAATCCACTCTTCGGCATCAACAACGCACTGATGGTAATGTATGCACTCTCTACTGCCGACAAGCAGACGGCCCTGTTCCACTCGTCGGTGGTCAGCCTCAACGGACGGGGCTACATGTTCCTCGGCGTCAGCGGCACCGGCAAGAGCACTCACACCGGACTCTGGCTGAAGCACATTGAGGGCAGCCAGCTGGTGAACGACGACAACCCTGTGGTGAAGCTGACAGACGATGGATTCTATGTTTTTGGCTCGCCATGGAGCGGAAAGACCCCATGCTACCGCAACGTCAGCTATCCGCTGGGCGCACTGGTGCAGCTGAAGCAGGCTCCGCACAACGTCATCCGCCGCATGAGGCCAATCGAAGCCTACGCATCGCTAATGGCCTCCATCTCCGGAAAGCGCTGGGACAGCCGCGTTGCCGAAGGGCTGCACGAGACTGAAAGCCTTATGGTGGCCAACGTGCCTGTCTGGCACCTGGAATGCCTGCCGGACGCCGACGCGGCACACGTCTGCTGCGAGGCAATAGCAAAATAAAATAGTATATAATATGTACGCCAGCGACAACGAGATAATCGGCAACGCAATAAAGTTTGTCAACGAAGGCATGCTGGTTACCTTTCCCGTGAAAGGCTACAGCATGCTGCCCTTCATCATCGGCGACAGAGACAGCGTGGACCTTGTCAGACCGGACAGCGTCACTGTCGGGCATGTCGTGCTGGCATGGGTGGAAAACTGCCGCTATGTGGTGCACCGCATCATAGAAATCGACGGCGACAACGTCACTCTGATGGGCGACGGCAACATCCGCGGCACCGAACACTGCCGTCTCTCCGACGTAGCTGCACTGGCCGTCAACGTGGTGTCGCCCGACGGCAGGCACAAGCCCCTCTACTCTGCCGGACGCATGCGTGCCAGCCGCCTGTGGTGGCGACTGCTGCCTGTCAGGCGATGGATTCTGGCCGTTTATCGCAGAACTTACCTGAAAATGATGACAAGAGGGCGGAAATAAAAAGTAAAACAAAAATACTATAACAGACCATGAAACAGAAACAAGGATTTGTACTCCGCGAAGTGTGCGGCGAGCATGTCATCGTCGGCGAAGGCCTGGGGACCATAAACTTCAACAAGCTCATCAGCCTTAACGAAACATCAGCCTTCCTGTGGAAAAAGGCAGGAGAAATGGGCGATTTCACCGTCGACAGCCTTACCGCTGCCCTCTGCGAGGAATATGAAGTCGGTGAAGAACAGGCCCGCAAGGACGTAGCAGCCATGATTGCCAAGTGGCAGGAAGCAGGCATCGTTGAATAGCAAGAAAGCTGCATCAGGCGGCCGGAAGACAACGCTGAGCAAAGACAGACATCGCTGAGTGAAGTATTTGCGCTGGATATGGCAGAACACTCTGGGCATCAGGCTTAACAGTGCGGTGCGCATAGTGGTGGGCATTATACAGGTAATGCTCGGCCTGCTGATGGTGTGGCTCAGCAAGCAGTTCATCGACGTCACCATCCGCACCGGCAGCCGCGAGGAGCTGATAGCCATGACCGCCACGCTGGTGGCAACGGTACTGTCGGGCATCCTGCTGCGCCAGCTCTACTATTACCTCACCACGAAAGCCTCCATACACCAGTCGAACAGCATCCGCCTGCGCGTCTTCAGCAACCTCTTCCTGCGGAAAATCTTCGACGACCAGCAGCTGCACTCCGGCGACGTCACTTCGCGCATGTCGAAAGACATAGACACCGTGGCCGACGTCACGACGACAATGATACCGCAGCTGCTCGTGACCTTCACGCAGCTGGCCGGCGCCTTCTGCCTGCTGTATTCCATGGACGCTGCGCTGGCCCTGTCGCTGCTGCTGGCAACGCCGCTGGTGGCTGTGCTGAGCAAGTTCATCGCACACCGCCTGCGCGCAATGACGCTGGACATCCGCCAGCAGGAAAGCACCATACAGATGCAGGTGCAGGAAAGCATGGAATACAACGCCGTGCTGCGCTCTCTGGGCAGCGAGCGGTGGGTTACCAACCGCCTCGACGGCATGCAGCAGGAGCTGGTGGGGCATGTCATGCGGCGCACGCGCTTCACAATAGTTACGCGACTGCTGCTGTCGGCAACGTTCGCACTGGGCTATCTGGCGGCATTCCTGTGGGGAGGCCTGCAGCTCAGAAGCGGAGCCATCACCTTCGGAGTGATGACTTCCTTCCTCCAGCTGGTGGGACAAATACAGCACCCCATACTGAACATACTCAACATGCTGCCACAGTTCTTCTATGCCACGGCAAGCATCGACCGACTGCAGGAAATGGAGGACTCAGCAGCAGACACACAGCAGGCTTCGGCTAACTCACGGCAATCTTCAGCAGGCACAGCGCAGTCTACAACTGGCTCACAGAAGGCTACAGCAGACTCCGCAGACCCTCTTGCGCTGCCGGCAGACTCTGATGAAACCGCGGAAATTGGAATCATGGCAGACAGCGTTTCCTTCAGCTATTCCAGCGACGAGAGGCAGATTCTTACCAATTTCACACACGACTTCAAGCCAGGCTCAAAGACGGCTATCATGGGCGAGACAGGCATCGGCAAGACAACCCTGTTCCGCCTGATGCTGGCACTCATAGAGCCTCAGCAGGGCAGCATCACCGTCTACGACAACGACGGCCACCGCCAGCCCGTAAGCACCAGTACGCGGCGCCACTTCGTCTTTGTGCCGCAGGGCAACACGCTCATGAGCGGCACCGTGCGCTACAACCTGCTGCTGGCATGCCCGACGGCCACCGACGAACAGCTGCGCGACGTGCTGCACACCGCCATGGCCGACTTCGTGGAGACGCTGCCCGGCGGTCTCGACTGCACCATCGGCGAACGCGGCATCGGACTCAGCGAAGGCCAGGCGCAGCGCATAGCCATCGCTCGCGGACTGCTGCGACCGGGAAACATCCTGCTGCTCGATGAAATCAGCTCGTCGCTCGACGAAGAGACGGAAAGCGAACTCTTCCGCCGCCTCTTCCATGCCAAGCAGAAGAAAACCATGATATTCATCACTCACCGCCCTGCCGTCAGCACGCTCTGCGACGACGTCATCGCCATGAAGAGTGAATGATGCAAGAAATTATCCCTGCGAGTTACAGAATTACCTCAATAACTTTCTGACAGCAAAAAGCCGGTTCCCCTGAGGAAACCGGCTTTTTGCCTGAATATCTTATAGGCTGAAACTACAGTTTCTGCTCCACCTCTATCTCTGTGAACGTCTCGATGATGTCGCCCACCTGGATGTCGTCCCAGTTCTGCAGCGAGATACCGCATTCCAGTCCTGTGGCAACCTCCTTGGCATCGTCCTTGTAGCGCTTCAGGGCCGCAATGCCGGCAGTGTGTATCACGATGCCGTCGCGAATGACGCGGGCCTTGTCCTTGGAATGCACCTTGCCGTCGGTGACCAAGCCACCGGCAACAGTACCAACCTTGGAAATCTTGAACACCTGCTTAACCTCGATTTCACCGCTGACGATTTCCTTCTTAACCTTGTCGAGCATGCCCTCCATGGTAGATTTCACGTCGTCGATGGCATCGTAGATGATAGAATAGGTGTTGATTTCCACGCCTTCGCGGTCGGCAGCCTTGCGTGCGTCGGCCGACGGGCGCACCTGGAAGCCTACGATGATGGCCTTCGATGCCGATGCCAGCATGACGTCGTTCTCCGAAATCTGGCCGACGGCCTTCGAGATGACATTCACCTGCACCTTCTCGGTAGACAGCTTTATGAACGAGTCTGACAGAGCCTCGATAGAGCCGTCGGTATCGCCCTTGACGATGATGTTCAACTCGTGGAACTCTCCAAGAGCTATGCGGTGCGACAGCTCGTCCAGTCCCAGCTTCGTGGTGGTGCGCAGCGACTGTTCGCGCTGCAGCTGCGTGCGCTTGTTGGCTATCTCGCGGGCCTCCTGCTCCGTCTCCATGACGTGGAAGGAGTCGCCGGCCGTAGGCGCACCGTTCAGGCCGAGAATGATTGCCGGCTCTGCGGGTCCTGCCTTCTCGATGCGCTGGTTGCGCTCGTTGAACATGGCCTTTATCTTGCCGTAGGCGGTGCCTGCAATGACGACGTCGCCAACCTTCAGCGTTCCGTTGCTGACAAGCACTGTCGAAACGTAGCCGCGACCCTTGTCGAGCGATGACTCGATGATGGAGCCGGTAGCCTTGCGGTGCGGATTGGCCTTAAGGTCCAGCATTTCAGCCTCAAGGAGTACCTTCTCAAGCAGCTCGTCGACGCCGATGCCCTTCTTTGCAGAAATCTCCTGACACTGGTATTTTCCGCCCCAGTCCTCAACGAGCAGGTTCATGTTCGCCAAGTCTTCGCGGATCTTGTCAGGGTTGGCGCCGGGCTTGTCAATCTTGTTGATGGCAAACACCATCGGCACGTTGGCAGCCTGTGCGTGAGCAATGGCCTCCTTAGTGGTGGGCATCACTGAGTCGTCGGCGGCAACGATGATGATGGCTATGTCCGTCACCTGCGCACCACGGGCGCGCATTGCCGTGAATGCCTCGTGTCCGGGAGTGTCAAGGAAAGTTATCTGACGCCCGTCCTTCAGCTTAACGTTGTACGCACCGATGTGCTGCGTAATGCCACCGGCCTCACCGGCAATGACGTTGGTGTTGCGTATGTGGTCGAGCAGCGAAGTCTTACCATGGTCTACGTGACCCATGACAGTGACAATCGGCGCACGGCTGATGAGGTCGTTCTCGTCGTCTTCCTCCTCGGTGATTGCGTTCTGCACCTCTGCCGAGACGTATTCTGTGGTGAAGCCGAACTCATCGGCAACAATATTGATGGTCTCCGCGTCGAGGCGCTGGTTGATGCTCACCATAATGCCGATGGACATGCAGGTGCCAATGACCTGGTTGACGCCGACATTCATCATCGTGGCCAGCTCAGAGACGGTGACGAACTCCGTAAGCTTCAGCACCTTGCTCTGTGCTGCCTCGGCGGCCATCTCCTCGCTCATGCGCTCCTGGACGGCGTCGCGCTTCTCCTTACGGTACTTGGCGCCCTTCTTGTTCATGGTGGTCTTCGACGTCAGGCGTGCCAGCGTTTCCTTTACCTGGCGTGCTACTGCCTCGTCGTCGACTTCCAGCGGACGCTGGTTCTTGTTCTTCTTGTTCTTCTTGCCGCTCTGCTGGCTGTCAGCAGCCTGCTGCTGCTTGCCCTGGCTCTTGGCTTTCTGCGACTGCTGGGCGGCCTGCTTGGCAGCGGCTTCTATGTCGACGCGATCGGTGCGTATGCGCTCGCGCTTTCGACGCTCGCCGCCGGCCTTCTCTTCGCGCTCCTTGCGACGCTCTTCCTTCGACTTCTTCTTGGGACGCGTACTCTGGTTCAGCGCAGCCAGGTCAATCTTGCCCACAACGTTCAGCGGTGCAGCCTTGATGAAGTCGCCGGGAGTCTTTGCCAGCGACGGGCGGCTGTTGTCTGCCTGGGTGTCGGCGGCTGCCGGCTCGTTCTTCTCGCCAGCGGCGGCAGGCTCCTGCTGTGATGCGTCGGCAACTTTGTCAGCAATGGCTTCCTCTGGTTGCCCGGCGGCAGTCTCAGTGGCGGCGGCTACCGTCTCGGCGGCATCGGCTCCAGCAGCGTTGTCAGCCTCTGTGGCAGGCTCACTGGCGGCAGACTGCTCGCTGCTTTCGGCAACGGGCCGTTCTGCAACTGGTGTCGCGCTGCTGACAGTTGCGGCAGGCTCACTGGCAGCCGTCTGCTCAGCGACGCTCTCGGCGGCTGGCTCGGCAGCAGGCACCTCACTGGCGGCAGGCTTCTCGGCCGGCTTGGCCTTTCCGACGCCGTCAAGGTCTATCTTGCCCAGCGGCTTGTACTGTGGGCGCTGCTCCAGCAAGTCTTCAGCCTTGGTGACCTTCTTTTCCGGCTTTTCAGCCTTCTCAGTCTTTTTCTTGCTGAACAGCATTTCCGCCTTGGTCTTCACGTCCTTGTCGCTGCTGAACTCGTTGACCAATGCACTATACTGCTCGTCGCTGATCTTTGTATTGGTGGTAACATCGTCCCTGACCTCGCCGAGCTCAGTCTTCTTCTTCAGAAAGTCCACAGCCGTCTGAAGTCCGATGTTCAGTTCTGATAATACTTTATTTAATCTTACTCCCATTTCTTTAATTCTTAATTCTTAATGCTTAATGCTTAATTATATTTTTGTATGAATGTTCTCAACGCTCAATGCTCAACTGTCCTAATTAATGCCCTATGCTCATACGGCGCAGCCAATTAAGCATTAAGCATTAAGCATTAAGCATTATTCAAATTCTGCCTTCAGCACTTCCAGCACGTGGTCGACGGTCTCCTCTTCAAGGTCGGCCTTCTCGATGAGCATCTCGCGCGGAGCATTGATGACGCTCTTGGCGGTGTCCAGTCCGATGGCCTTGATGGAGTCGATGATCCACTGGTCGATTTCGTCGGCAAACTCGTCGAGGTAGATGTCCTCGTCGGCCTCGCTGTCGTTGACCACGCGGAAGACGTCGATGGTGTACTCGGTGAGCATTGATGCCAGCTTGATGTTCAGTCCGCCCTTGCCGATGGCGAGGCTTACCTCCTCAGGCTGCAGGTAGACTTCTGCCTTGTGTTCTTCCTCGTTGAGGGTGATGCTGGTGACCTTTGCCGGCGACAGTGCGCGCTGGATGAACAGCTGGGTATTGTTGGAGAAGTTGATGACATCGATGTTTTCGTTGCAGAGTTCGTGGACTATGCCATGGACACGGCTTCCCTTGACGCCCACGCAGGCTCCTACGGGGTCGATGCGGTCGTCGTAGCTCTCAACGGCAATCTTGGCACGCTCGCCAGGCATGCGGGCAATACGGCGGATGGTGATGAGACCGTCCTGGATTTCCGGCACTTCGGCTTCCAGAAGTCGCTCCAGGAACTGGTTGGAGGCGCGGCTGAGGATGATGCGCGGATTGTTGTTCTCGTTCTGCACTTCTTTCACTACGGCGCGGATGGTTTCGCCCTTGCGGTAGCTGTCGGAAGGTATCTGCTCCTGCTTAGGCAGGTGAAGCTCGTTGCCCTCGTCGTCGATGAGCAGCACTTCGCGCTTCCACATCTGGTAGACTTCTGCAGACACCACCTGCCCTACCTTGTCCTTGTACTTCTGATAGAGCGAGTCGTGCTCCAGCTCAAGGATTTTCGATGCCAGTGTCTGTCGCAGGTTGAGGATGGCGCGGCGGCCGAACTTCTGGAAGTTCACCTCCTCGGAGACTTCCTCGCCGACCTCGTAGTCAGGCTCAATCTTCTGGGCCTCGCTGAGGGCTATCTCCTTGTTCTCGTCCTGCACCTCGCCGTCGGCAACGACGATGCGGTTGCGGTGGATTTCGAAGTCGCCCTTGTCGGGGTTCACGATGACGTCGAAGTTCTCGTCGGAGCCATACAGCTTGGCGATGACGTTGCGGAAGCTTTCCTCCAGCACGCTCACGAGTGTTGTACGGTCAATGTTCTTGGTTTCCTTAAATTCCTGAAAGGTCTCTATCATGGAAGGACCTTTTGCGTTTTTTGTTGCCATAATTCTTTTTGGTAAAAGTGAATAGAGAAAAGTGAAGAATTTGCTTCCGCACTTCTTTCCTTGTTCATCTATTCATTATCATTAATTATTTTTATTGTTTTATGCTCTCATCTTAAGGGGACAGCGATAGCAAATTTTTCACTATTCACTATTCACTTTTCCCTTATTTGAATGTCAGCAGGTATTTGCAGTATTTCACGTCGGCAATGGCGAAGGTGTGGTCCACCTCTGCCATGACGGGGCGCTTCTTGCCCTCCACGTGCTGCTTCTCCTTGACGGTGGCCGTGAACTGCGTGCCGTCGTCGCTCACCGACTTCATGACTCCCTGCAGCTTCTTGCCGTCGGCAGTCATCACCTCTATCTGCTTGCCGATGTGGTTGCGGTACTGCTGGACAACCTTGAAGGGCTGTCCGATGCCTGCAGAGCCGACTTCCAGCTCGTAGTCGTCGAGTTCCTCGCCGAGAGTCTCCTGCAGGTGACGGCTCAAGTCGGCACAGTCTTCTATCCACACGCCCTCGGCGCAGTCGATTTCGATGACAATGCGGCCGTCGGCATTAATCTCAACGTCAACTAAGAAATAGTCTCCATTCTGCAGCCACTCATTGACTGCTGCTGTAATATTCTCTTTTGTAATCATAGTGTCCGGTATTTTGTTTGTTTCCTCCTGTTTGAAATTGATGCCCTTCTGTCTGAAATTTATGTCCTCCTGTCTGAATTTAAAATCCTCCTGTCGGTTTGAAAAAACAAGAATGAGAGGCTTTTGCAAGCCCCTCATTCCTCTGAACGCTGCAAAATTACGAACTTCTGGCGTTCTGTGCAAATGTTTTCCTGTTTTTCTTGAAAAATTTTTCTTTTTTACTGCCTTTTGGAGACCTGACACGGCTGGAGAAAAATTTTTCTCTGCATGTTACGAAATTATCTCAATGACTTACGAAATTATCTCTGCGAGTTACGAAATTATCTCAATGACTTACGAAATTATCTTACGGAGATAATTTTGTAACTCGCAGAGATAATTCCGCAAGGCTATGCTTTAGGCTCTTTCTCCTGCCTGGCAAATTCGGCAATGGCCTCTGCCAGACGGGCATTCAGCTCCGGCGTCTGGGTGACTAAGCGGAAGAAGCTGGCGGAGAGTCCGTAGTAGGCGTGGCATGTGCTGATGCTGATGTCGTAGCCGTCGGCAAGGAATTCCTTAAGCTTCTGCGTGCTGCCCTTCATCATCTCGCAGAGCATCATGCCTGCCTTGGTTTCGTAGACGCGGATGATGCCGCTGTCACGGATGGCGTTGCGCAGGGTTTCCGTCTCGGCTATAAACTCTTCGATGCTGCCGGTGGCCTCTGGTGCCGTGGGGCAGTTTTCCAGCAGGAAGCGGCCGGCCTCGATGGTCAGCGGACTCCATGTTCTGGGCTGCTGGCGCGAGCGCAGCAGGCTGACGGTGTTGGGATGGGCGGTGATGTAGCCCAGCCGCAGGGCTTCGACGCCGTAGGTCTTGTCAAGAGAATGGAGGATAAGCACGTTGGGCTGGTCTTTCACGTCGACGGCCTTCAGCAGAGGCTCGCTGGTGTAGGCCTCGTAGGACTGGTCGATGACGAACGTGTACTTTGGCGACCGCTTGACGATGTAGTCGACGAAACCTTTCATCAGCACGTTGCCCGACGGGTCGTTGGGATTGCAAATCCAGTAGACGCGGTCCTTGGGAATGTCGGTAAGGATTTCGGTGTTCTCGTTGGAGACAATATGTCCGTAGGTGTGGCAGGCGGCAGCATAGTCGGTGCCGGTGGGCTGCGGAATGATGGACGCGCTGCCGTGGAAGAGCGCCGCTGCCTGATAGACGGCAGCCGTGGAGCCTGCCGTCAGCAGCACGCTGTCGGCACTGATGCCGTGGCGTTCGGCTATCAGGGCCTCCAACTGCAGGCTCTGCGCTTCGCTCCAGTGGTCCAGGAGGTCTATGTTTTCACACAAGTGCTGCTTGAGAGCCGTCAAGTTCTGCTCGCAAAAGGTATAGCTGCTGAAATCGGTCATATCGTGGCTGTAATGTTTATAGTCATTGTCGCAGGGTTGAAGCTGATGCCTGGCTGCTGCAGGAAGCCGTCGAGCAGACGGCGGTCGGCCAGCTCGCGCGGCGTGCCGGCGGCAATGCTGTCGCGGCTCATGAGCCATACGTTGTCGGCCGTCTGCAGGGCAAGCTCTACGTCGTGGGTGGACAGCAGGATGGTCTTCTGCTGGCTGTGGGCAAGGCTGCGAAGAAGAAGCATCACCTCCACCTTGCTCTTGAAGTCGAGAAAGGCTGTGGGTTCGTCGAGACAGATGACGGGAGTCTGCTGGGCAAGGGCCTTGGCAATCATCACCTTCTGGCGCTCGCCGTCGCTGAGGGTGTGCATCAGTCGGCTGCGCATGGCAGCAATGCCCACGGCCTGCAGCGACTCGTCGACGACGGCAGCGTCGGCAGCGGCGAGACGGCCCCAGAAGCCTGTGTATGGCGAACGCCCCATGGCAACCATCTCCTCGGCAGTCATGTTATGCACGTCGGGCTTTTCCGTCAGCACGACACCTATCAGCCGGCTGAGCGCCTTGGCCGACAGACTGCTGATGGGCTGCGGCCGGCCGTTGCCGGAGGCTATCAGCACGCTGCCTTCAAGAGGCGGCTGAAAGGCCGACACCGTGCGCAGAAGCGTTGACTTGCCTATGCCGTTGGGACCCAGCAGGCAGGTAAGCTGTCCGCGGCACACAGTGGCGCTGAGACCGCGGCTGACCACCTTGCGGCTGCGCCCACGGCCATAGCCCGTGGTGAGACTGTCTAATATAATGGCTTCTGTTGTCACCCTGTGGCAGTTAAGTTAGCAGTAGGCAAGCGAGGGAACGGGCTTGCTGCTGGCAAAGTTAATCCTTTTTCCAAACATTACAACGAAATAATGAAAAAATCTTTTGCCCTGCGGCAAAAAGAAAAAAGATTTTTCTTTTGCCATAGCCCAAAATTTCGTAATTTTGCAACTCAAACCTAAATTTCATGGCAGAAAAGGAAAATTTGAGCAGCGGCAACGAGTTTGTGAAAAAGGTTGCCGAGCAGAAATACGAGTTTGGATTTACTACCGACGTCGATACGGAAATCATTCCCGTAGGACTCAACGAAGACGTCGTGCGGCTCATCTCCCGGAAAAAGGGAGAGCCGGACTGGATGCTGGACTTCCGTCTCCGTGCATTCCGCTACTGGCAGCAACTGCAGGAGCCGCGGTGGGGACACGTGCATGTGCCGCCGGTAGACTATCAGGCAATTAGCTACTATGCCGACCCGACGGCGCGGAAGAAGCCGTCAGGACAGGCAGGCGACGGCGACAAGCCCGCCATCGACCCTGAGCTGGAGAAAACCTTCGACAAGCTGGGAATACCACTCGAAGAGAGACTGGCGCTGAGCGGCAACACCGCCGTAGACGCCATCATGGACTCAGTAAGCGTGAAAACCACCTTCAAGGAAAAGCTGCGCGAAAAAGGCGTCATCTTCTGCAGCATCGGCGACGCCATCAAGGAACACCCAGAACTGGTAAGGCAATACCTCGGCAGCGTTGTTCCCTACCGCGACAACTTCTACGCAGCACTCAACTCGGCAGTATTCAGCGACGGCTCGTTCGTATACATTCCCAAGGGCGTCAGATGCCCCATGGAACTCAGCTCATACTTCCGCATCAATGCCGCCGGAACAGGACAGTTCGAGAGAACGCTGATTGTGGCCGACGACGACTCATACGTCTCCTATCTGGAGGGATGCACGGCACCCATGCGCGATGAAAACCAGCTGCATGCAGCCATCGTGGAAATCATCGTCATGAACCACGCTGAGGTGAAATACTCCACGGTGCAGAACTGGTATCCCGGCGACGAGCAGGGACGCGGCGGAGTGCTGAACCTCGTCACCAAGCGCGGCGACCTGCGGGGCCAGGGAGCCAAACTGTCGTGGACACAAGTGGAAACAGGCTCTGCCATAACATGGAAATACCCCTCGTGCATACTGCGCGGCGACGACAGCGTGGCCGAATTCTACAGCGTGGCCGTCACCAACAACTACCAGGAGGCTGACACCGGCACGAAGATGATACACATAGGCCGCAACACGAAATCGACCATCATCTCCAAGGGTATCTCCGCCGGACACTCGCAAAACTCCTACCGCGGACTGGTGCGCGCCACCAGCTCGGCAGAGAACGCACGCAACTACTCAAGCTGCGACTCCCTGCTGCTGGGAAGCAACTGCGGAGCGCACACCTTCCCGTACATGGACGTGCATAACCCCACGGCTGTCTTCGAACACGAGGCTACCACGTCGAAAATCTCCGAGGAGCAGCTCTTCTACTGCAACCAGCGCGGCATTCCCACCGAGCAGGCCGTAGGTCTCATCGTCGGCGGCTACGCCCGCGAAGTCCTGCAGAAGCTGCCTATGGAATTTGCCGTCGAAGCCCAGAAACTGCTCAGCGTATCACTTGAAGGAACGGTAGGATGAAGTATTCTGAATATAAACACACTATCGAAAAGCGTTTTGCCGGCAACGACAAAGCTTTCCTCACGGAAGCCCATCAGCTTCAAGACGGGGAAAGCTTGGCGTCTTGCTATACCGATTTTGTGTCTGAAGCTGCCATCGACTACTATTCTCAATATGCCTATAGGCTTCCTTTGGAATATGACGTTCCTTTCCCCCCTATAAGCACTCCGGAATTTACTTTCATCGACCTTTTCGCCGGTATCGGAGGCTTCCGCATTCCTATGCAATGGGAAAAAGGAAAGTGTGTCTTTTCATCAGAATTTAATCTCCATGCACAAAAAGTGTATGAGGCTAACTTCGGCGATTATCCTTTTGGAGACATCACACACATCCCTATGGATATTATCCCAGACCATGACTTGCTGGCGGCAGGCTTCCCTTGCCAGCCGTTCAGTATATCTGGAAGAATGAAGGGCTTTGAAGATACGCGCGGCACATTAATATATAATGTGTTCAAGATTATAGAGGCAAAATCGCCTAAAGTGGTTCTCCTCGAAAACGTAAAACATCTGGTCCACCATGACCATGGCAACACTCTGAAGACTATACTTGCCGGTCTGGAAAACTTAGGCTATGTTCCTTCGTTCAAGGTCTTGAACGCATCTGACTTTGGTGTTCCACAGAACCGTGAGCGCATAATAATCGTTGCACACAAGACTAAAAAATTTGACTTTTCAAAATTAGAAAAAAAGCCGAAGACTACCATTCGTGACATCATGGAGAAGGACGAGTCTAAATATGAATACTTGGACGAGCCTTACACACTGCTGAATGAATACACCGTACAGCCCTCCGGACTTATTTTTGTCGGCTACCGCAACAAGAAAATAAGAAAAGCAGGAGTGCGCCCCGGCACAGAAAACCTCTCGCGCGTCCATAAGCAGCCTAACCGAATATACTCTATAGACGGAGTGCATCCTGCATTGCCGTCTCAGGAATCGTCTGGCAGATTTTTTGTCTATGATGGGAAAAACGTCAGAAAGCTCACCATTGACGAATGTTACAGGCTGATGGGATTTCCTGACACGTTCATCCGTGATTCAAATCTCGGAGAACAATACAGGCAGATTGGCAACTCTGTGTGCATCCCTATGATCAGGGAAATTGTAAAGCAAATAAAACAACAACTTCTATGACAGATACCAACGAATTTTTGCAAGAACGCTACAATAACGCAATGACTTTGGCCTCAGGACAAACTGTGCCGAGGACAAGTCTTAGCCCTGACATTGCCACATGCTTGAACGTTATTATCAACCAGTCGGAAAACAGCAAAGCAGTGTTGACTGTTGTTTTAACCAGCGCTGTCTACAAAATATTAAATCCTGAACAGGACATCAGACTGCACCAGTCAAGCATTCCTAACGGCTATTCGGGACGGACATTCGACACCACATACATAACGCCTTTCTTGAAGTCATGCCGTTTTCCTGCCATGGCAGAAAGCGGATGGCTTACCCGCTCATTAGAGCAAAAAGTACCATACAATTTCAACTATACTGGGGCCATAAGTCCTGCCAAGCTGAAAACAGCATTCCTGAATGCCATCGACAGCATTGAGAACAGCGGACAGGCATCAGACATTCTCGACTATCTGCTGCAAAAACTAATCATACAACGCGACAGCAAGGTCATTCTTATCGCAAAGCCTCTCAATCTTCCAATAAGCAGCATTATCAGCCTTCTGAACAACCATTTCCATGCAAGATACAAGGCCAAGGGTGCTTCCAGGCTGCCCGTTTTGGCCATCTACGCTATTTATCAGAGCCTCTTCCAAGAAGGAATGAAAAGGTTTGAAGGCAAAGTCCTTTGTCCGCTGGAGAGTCATACGTCGGCAGACGCAAGAAGCGGCAGAATAGGCGACATAGACATCGTGAACAGCGACAACACTCCGTTTGAGGCCGTAGAAGTGAAGTTTGACATTCCCGTGTCACACGACATTGTGGTGACGGCAAGAGAAAAAATACAGCCCACCAATGTAAGCAGATACTATATCTTGTCTTCGGCAGAAATATTGCCACAGGATAAGGACAAAATAGAAGAGGATATCATAAAAATTAAAAACACTCACGGATGCCAGCTGATTGTTAACGGCATCCTCTCAACACTGAAATATTATCTCAGGCTCTTGGACAATACCTCTCTATTCATTGAAAACTATACCACTCTGCTGGCAGAGGACAATACCGTTAAGTTTGAACATAAACAGAAATGGAACGATTTAGTTTCCACCATTTAGAACATTTGTTTACACCTATAATAATATATTAATGTTAGAAGTAAGAAACCTGCACGCCAAGATTGGCGAGAAAGAAATCTTGAAAGGCATAGACCTGGTGATAAACGACGGAGAGACGCATGCCATCATGGGGCCTAACGGCTCGGGAAAGTCTACACTGTCGGCAGTGCTTGTGGGCAACCCTGCCTACGAGGTTACTGACGGCGAGGCTTTCTTCAACGGCAAGAACCTGCTGGAAATGGCACCGGAGGAGCGCGCCCATGAAGGGCTGTTCCTCTCGTTCCAGTATCCGGTGGAAATTCCCGGCGTGTCGATGACAAACTTCATGAAGGCGGCCATCAACGAACGCCGCAAGGCTCAGGGCTTGGAGCCTATGAAGCCGGCAGAGTTCCTGAAGATGATGCGCGAGAAGCGCAAGGTTGTGGAATTGGACTCAAAGCTGGCCAACAGAAGCGTGAACGAAGGCTTCAGCGGCGGCGAGAAGAAGCGCAACGAGATTTTCCAGATGGCCATGCTGGAGCCGAAGCTGTCAATACTCGATGAGACGGACTCCGGACTGGACGTCGACGCCATGAGAATAGTTGCCGAGGGCGTCAACAAGCTGCAGCGCCCGGACACGTCGTGCATCGTCATCACCCACTACGACCGTCTGCTGGAAATGATACGCCCTCAGTTTGTGCATGTGCTGTATCACGGCCGCATCGTCAAGACCGGAGGCCCTGAGCTGGCAAAGCAGATCCAGGAGCATGGCTATGACTGGATAAAGGAAGAAATCGGCGAAGAATAGTGCTGGAGATTTTGTTCACAATCATTAATGTATCGTTCTGTTTATGATTAACGCAGCCGAAAAACAATATATCGATTTATACCAGCAGGCACGCGGCATGATAATGAGCCATGCCCCGGAGGCCATGAACGCCGTCCGCGACAAGGCCTTCGACGACTTCAAGGCCCAGGGCTTTCCCACGCAGAAGGTTGAACGCTACAAATACACAGACGTCAGCAAGCTGTTTGCCCCTGACTATGGCGTCAACATCAACCGCCTGGAAATTCCCGTCGACCCCTACGAGGCTTTCCGCTGCGACGTGCCCAACCTGTCGACAAGCCTCTACTTCATCGTCAACGACTCTTTCTACCGCAACAGCCAGCAACGGCCGCAGGCGGAACAGAAGGACGGCATAATAATTAGCTCGATGAGGGAACACCCTGAAATAGTGGCGAAATACTATTCCAGGCTTGCCGACACCAGCGCCGACGCCATCACCGCACTGAACACGATGCTTGCCCAGGACGGCATGCTCATCTACGTGCCGCGCGGCGTCAAGGCACCGCGCACCATACAGGTGATAAACATTCTGAAAGCCACACCACGGAATGCCCGGCATTTCGTTGCCGACCTGATGGTAAACCGCCGCGTGCTGATAGTCGTCGAGGCCGAAGCAGAGATAAAAGTGCTGTTCTGCGACCACGCTGCCGACGACCGCAATTTCCTGGCAACGCAAGTCATAGAGGCATACGTAGGTCAGAATGCCTCACTGGACCTCTACTGCATGGAGGAGACGCATAACAAGAATACTCGCGTGAGCAACGTATACATAGACCAGCAAGCGCACAGCCGCGTGACGCACAACGTACTCACGCTGCACAACGGCACAACGCGCAACCGCTTAGACCTATCCCTGTCTGGCGAAGGCGCAGAGTGCCACTGCTACGGCTGTGTTATTGCCGACAAGCAGCAGCATGTGGACAACAACACGCTCATCACCCACCGCGTGCCGCACTGCACGTCCACGGAGCTTTACAAATATGTTCTGGACGACCAGTCGACGGGAGCCTTTGCAGGCCGCGTACTCGTGGAACACGATGCGCAGAAGACGACGTCGCAGATGACCAACCAGAACCTTACTGCCACCAGCGAGGCACGCATGTTTACGCAGCCTATGCTTGAAATCTACGCCGACGACGTTAAGTGTGCGCACGGTTCTACCGTAGGACAGCTGAACGACGCAGCCCTTTTCTACATGCGACAGCGCGGAATATCGCTTAAAGAAGCCCGAGTACTGCTGCAGAATGCCTTTGTCAACGAAGTCATTGACAAGATAGAAATGGAGCCTCTGCGCGACCGCCTGCACTATCTCGTTGAGAAGCGCTTCCGCGGCGAGCTGAACAAATGCAGCGGCTGCCAGCTGTGCAAGTGATGCTGCGAGAGGTGAGTGGTAAGAGGTGAGAGGTGAGAGGAGAGAGGTGAGAGGTGAGTGGAGAGTCTTTTGACGAAACTTATTCTCGATAAAATCGGGAAAATATTTAAGATAGAAAAGAAGAATTAGCAAATGGTTCTGAAATATGACGTGATAGTCATCGGCGCAGGGCATGCCGGCTGCGAGGCTGCATGTGCCGCAGCGAACATGGGTGCCAGGACTTGCCTGATAACCATGGATATGAACAAGATTGCGCAGATGTCGTGCAACCCTGCCGTTGGCGGCATCGCCAAGGGTCAGATAGTTCGCGAGATTGACGCCCTGGGCGGCCAGATGGGCTTGGTGACCGACGCCACTGCCATACAGTTCCGCATGCTTAACCGTTCGAAGGGCCCCGCAGTGTGGAGTCCGCGAGCGCAGTGCGACCGCGGAAAATTCATCTGGCAGTGGCGCACAGTACTCGATGAAACCGCCAATCTCGACATCTTTCAGGACCAGGCCGACGAGCTTCTCGTGGAAGACATCCCACACGCCCCTTCCTCCACATTAACACCAGCCACCCCACCAAAGCGAGTCACCGGAGTAAGAACCATCTGGGGGGCAGAAATCTATGCCAAGGCGGTCATCATCACCTGTGGCACCTTCCTGAACGGACTGCTGCACATAGGCCGCAAGATGATTGCCGGCGGCCGCATTGCAGAGCCTGCAGTGGCCCATTTCACCGAGAGCATTACACGCCATGGCATCATGTCGGCACGCATGAAGACCGGCACGCCAGTGCGCATCGACAAGCGCTCCGTACACTTTGAAGACATGGAACGCCAGGACGGTGAAACCGGCTATTATCAGTTTTCCTACATGGGCAGCAACCGCCAGCTGCAACAGCTTCCCTGCTGGGTGTGCTACACCAACGAGGAAGTACACAAGACACTCCTTGGCGGCCTCAGCGACTCCCCTCTCTACAACGGCCAGATAAAATCCATCGGTCCGCGCTATTGTCCGTCAATAGAGACAAAGCTTGTAACATTCCCCGACCGCACGCAGCACTTGCTGTTTCTGGAGCCGGAGGGTGAGCATACCAACGAAATGTACCTCAACGGCTTCTCGTCGAGCCTGCCCATGGACGTGCAGATAGAAGCCCTGAAGAAAATCCCTGCACTGCGCGACGTAAAGGTATACCGTCCAGGCTATGCCATTGAATACGACTTCTTCGACCCAACGCAACTTACCCACTCGTTGGAATCGAAGATTATCGCAGGTCTGTTCATGGCCGGACAGGTCAACGGCACCACCGGCTACGAAGAGGCTGGCGGCCAAGGGACGCTGGCAGGCATCAACGCCGCCATTGCTGCCGGCAACGCCGGTAGCGGAGAGCCGCTGACGCCATTCCATCTGAAGAGAGACGAAGCATACATTGGCGTGCTGGTTGACGACCTTGTCACCAAGGGTGTCGACGAGCCGTACCGCATGTTCACATCGAGGGCCGAATATCGCATACTGCTGCGACAGGACGATGCAGACGCACGCCTGACGGAGCGTTCCTACAAGACAGGCCTTGCAACTACCGAGCGCCACGAGTGGTGGCAGCAGAAGAAGTCGGCCATCGAAGAAATCGAGCGTTTCTGCCACGAATATGCCATAAAGCCAAAGGTGGTCAACAGTGCGTTGGAAGCTGCCGGCTCCACTCCCCTCGTCTACGGTTGCAAGCTTGAAGACCTTGTGGCACGCCCTGAGCTGAACTTCGAAAAGCTGAAAGAAATCATCCCCGACTTTGCCGAGAAAATCTCGCAGCTGCCAAACCGCCAACAGGAAATTGCAGAGGCTGCAGAGATACACATAAAATATAAAGGCTACATAGAACGCGAGCGACAGGTGGCCGAAAAGATGCATCGCTTGGAGAACATCAAGATAAAAGGCAAGTTCAGCTACCCCACCCTTACAGCCATTTCAACGGAGGCACGCCAGAAGCTTGAGAAGATACAGCCCGAGACGCTGGCGCAGGCCAGCCGCATTCCCGGCGTGTCGCCCAGCGACATCAACGCCATGCTCGTATTGTTGGGTAGATAATCAATGAAGTTAGGAAAATTATCAATGCAGTTAGGAAAATAATTGTTTCATGTGAAACATTCAAACAACATAATAACTATGAACAACGAAACTTTAATGAAGAACCTGCGGTGCATTCCCGACTTTCCGAAGAAAGGAATCAACTTCCGCGACGTGACAACGCTCTACAAGAACGCAGAGTGCATGAAGATTATGCTCGACGAAATGTACGAGATTTACAAGGACAAAGGAATAACGAAAATTGTTGGTATAGAAAGCCGCGGCTTCGTGATGGCAGGAGCACTGGCTGGCAGACTCGGCTGCGGAGTCGTGCTTGCGAGAAAACCGGGCAAGCTTCCCTCGACAGTAATAAAAGAGTCGTTCAGCAAGGAATACGGTGTTGACACCGTTGAAATGCACCTCGACTCGTTAGACTCCAACGACGTCGTCCTTATCCACGACGACCTTTTAGCAACCGGCGGAACCGCCAAGGCAGTCTACAAGCTCGTGCAGCACTTCAACCCGAAGAAAGTCTACATGAACTTCATTATCGAGATAACCGACGAAGGCCTGCACGGCCGCGACCTGTTCAAAGACGTCGACCTTACGACCCTGATGACAATATAGTGTTTCACGTGAAACAACAGCAAGATGACCAAGGAGGAGAACGAAGCGCGGCTTGCGAAGCTGAAGGCCATTGTGAGCGCCATGCCCGACAAGCCCGGCAGTTACCAGTATTATGACAACACTGGCACCATTATTTACGTGGGCAAGGCCAAGAACCTGAAGAACCGCGTTTCGTCGTATTTCCACACAGAGGTAGACCGCTTCAAGACCAAGGTGCTGGTGTCCAAGATTTGGGACATCAGCTACACCGTGGTGAATAGCGAGGAGGATGCGCTGCTGCTGGAAAACGCACTCATCAAGAAATACAACCCACGCTACAATGTCTTGCTGAAAGACGGCAAGACCTACCCCTCTTTAGTCATCACCAAGGAGTATCTGCCGCGCATTTTCTGGACGCGCAACATCAACAAGAAGCTTGGCACGTTCTACGGTCCCTACTCCAACATCGGCGCCATGCATGCCGTTCTGGAGCTGATAAAGAAGCTCTACCGTCCGCGCCTGTGCCGCATGCCGATCACCAAGGAAGGCATCGACAGCGGCAGCTATCAGGTCTGCCTGGAATATCACATCAAGAACTGCGCCGGCCCCTGCGTCGGCAAGCAGTCGCTGCAGGACTACCAGAACAACATCGACCAGGCCCGCGAGATTCTCAAGGGCAACACGCGCAGCGTGCTTCAGCAGCTCCGCACCGACATGCAGCGGCTGGCCGAAGAGCTGCGCTTCGAAGAGGCTCAGGAGCTAAAGCGCCGCTATCTGCTCATCGAGCAGTTCGTTGCCAAGAGCGAGGTCGTCAGCCACACCATAAACAATGTCGATGTGTTCTCGATTACTTCGGACGAAAAAGTGGCATTCGTCAACTATATCCACGTCAGCAACGGACAGATAAACCAGTCGTTCACCTTCGAGTACAAGAAGCGGTTAGATGAGACCGACAGCGAGCTTCTGCAGCTTGCCATCGTTGAGATGCGCCAACGCTTCAGCAGCAATGCCAGGGAGATTATCGTCCCCGAGGATATAGACATCAACATGGATGGAGTCGTCATCACCGTGCCGCAGCGTGGCGACAAGAAGACACTCCTTGAGCTGTCGCTGATGAATGGCAAGCAGTATAAGTTTGACCGCCTGAAGCAAGCCGAAAAGCTTAACCCCGAACAGAAGCAGGTGCGGCTGATGAAGGAACTCCAGGACCTGCTGCACCTCGACAAGATGCCCTATCAGATAGAGTGCTTCGACAATTCCAACATCAGCGGCACCGATGCCGTTGCCGCCTGCGTGGTGTTCAAGAAGATGAAGCCCTCCAAGCAGGACTACCGCCTCTACAACATCAAGACCGTCGTAGGTCCCGACGACTACGCCTCCATGAAGGAAGTTGTCTACCGCCGCTACAAGCGTCTCGTCGACGAGCAGCAGCCCCTGCCCGACCTGATTGTCGCCGACGGCGGCAAAGGGCAGATGGAAGTCATCCGGCAGGCCGTCCAAGACCAGCTGGGACTGGATATTCCCATTGCCGGACTTGCCAAGGACGACCGCCACCGCACCAACGAGCTGCTCTATGGCTTTCCGGCCCGTGTCATTGGCATGCCCGTCAACAGCGAGCTCTTCAAGACCCTCACCCAACTGCAAGACGAAGTCCACCGCTTCGCCATCACCTTCCACCGCAACAAGCGCTCCAAGCATGCACTGCAGTCAGAGCTGGACACCATCAAAGGCATCGGCCCGAAGACCAAAGACCAGCTCCTGCTCAAGTTTAAGTCCACCAAGCGCATTCGTGAAGCGCAACTCTCTGATTTACAAAATGTTATAGGTATTGCTAAGGGAAATATCGTCTACGGATATTTCCATGGGGAGGAATAATCGCAAATTATCTTCGTAAGATATTTTCGTAACATGCAGAGATAATTTCGTAACATGCAGAGATAATTTCGTAACATGCAGAGATAATTTCGTAACATGCAGAGATAATTTCGTAACATGCAGCAGAGATATTTACCTGAGTCAATATCATAAATAAAAATAAAAAGAAAGGATGCCTTTGCAGTTAGCGTGATTTTTCTTATTTTTGCTACATAAAACCAAATTGAGCAAAAAACAATCCGAAAAACTAAAAAGCAGTTGATTTCATGAGAAGCGTCATTCAGCGTGTTTCGCATGCCAGCGTCGCCATCGGCGGCACGGAAAAGTCCAGCATCGGAAAGGGCTTCCTGATACTGCTTGGCGTATGCAATGAAGACACCGAGGAAGACGTCGACTGGCTGGTAGGCAAGATTGCCAACCTGAGAGTCTTCGACGACGAGCAGCATGTCATGAACCTCAGCATAAAGGACGTTCAGGGCGAAGCCCTTGTTGTCAGCCAGTTCACGCTCTTCGCCAGCTACAAGAAGGGCAACCGCCCCTCGTGGTATCGTGCCGGCAGCCACGAGCATTCCATCCCGCTCTACGAGCTGTTCTGCCGCCGCCTGTCAGAGGCCGTCGGCAAAACTGTTGGAACCGGCGAATTCGGTGCCGACATGCAGGTTTCGCTGCTCAACGACGGGCCTGTCACGATATGCATGGACACCAAGAACCGGGAATAAAAACCACCATTTTATCACATTGAAAACTTCATAAGCATGAAACGCTATCTTCGCGAAATAGAGCTTGCCGGCATAGTTATGGCCCTGATGGGCATCTGCTGCTCCCTGGTGTGGGGCGCCGTCTATGGCGGATGGCTCTGCGGCATCGGCCTGGCGGCATTCCTCGTTGTCTTCCTCTACAAGGCATTCCACTGGAAGGAATACGAGCGTGAAAACAGGCAGTATCTGCTGATAATTCTGCTGACCATCGTCATTCTGCTGCTGCAGATGATAAGAATGAGATAAACAGACTATTAAATATAACGACTATGAAAGAGAAAGAAAACAAAATCCAGCAGGCTATGGGCCTGTACAACTACGACATCAGCGACGACAGCGTCCGCAAGGCCGTGCGCAAGATTATCGCCGAGAAGGTGCCTGCCAACGACACCCCTGAAGTAAAGAAGTTCCTCATGGGCAGCGTAGAGCTGACCACGCTGAAGACCACCGACAGCGACGACAGCGTAATGGCCTTCACAGAGCGTGTCAACCAGTTCGACGACGCCTATCCCGACCTGCCACACGTGGCCACCATCTGCGTCTATCCATGCTTTGCCAAGACCGTCAGCGAGACTCTCGAGGTAGAGGGTGTCGAGATAGCCTGTGTCAGCGGCTCGTTCCCCTCTTCGCAGGCCCTGATAGAGGTAAAGATTGCCGAGACCGCGCTGGCCTTGAAGGACGGTGCCACCGAGATAGACATCGTTATGTCAGTAGGCAAGTTCCTCAGCGGCGACTATGAGACCGTGGCCGATGAAATCAGCGAATTGAAGGCCGTCTGCGGCGAAAAGAAGATGAAGGTTATTCTGGAGACAGGATGCCTGAAAACGGCCGCAAACATCAAGAAAGCGTCCATTCTATCCATGTATGCCGGTGCCGACTACATCAAGACTTCTACCGGAAAGCTGGAGCCTGCCGCCACTCCGGAGGCTGCCTACGTGATGTGCCAGGCCATCAAGGAGTACTACGAGAAGACCGGCATACAGATAGGCTTCAAGCCTGCCGGCGGACTGAACACCGTGATGGATGCGGTAATAATGTACACCATCGTCAAGGAAGTCCTCGGCGAGCAGTGGCTCACCAACCAGTGGTTCCGCATGGGCACAAGCCGCTTGGCCAATCTGCTGCTCAGCGAGGTGGAAGGCCAGGAAATAAAGTTCTTTTAGTAGTTTCTTTTCACTACATAATCCACGTAGGCCGTCAGGGAATCCCTGATGGCCTTTTCTTTCACGTTTTCATCGATGTAGTGCATGCACAGACGGCTATACTCGGCCATCTGACGCTCAGCATATTCTATGCCTCCCTGCTGCTTGGTGAATTCAACCAAAACGGCAATTTCATCGGCATTGATGGTGCCGGCCTTCACCTTGCGAGCCAGCGTCAGCATCGACTCGTAGGGACCGTTCTTGAGGGCATACAGCACGGGCAGGGTCAGCTTGCCCTCGGCCATGTCGTTACCCGTCGGCTTACCTATCTCGGGAGAGCTGAAATAGTCGAAGATGTCGTCGCGGATTTGGAACATTATGCCCAGATTTTCGCCGAACTGACCGGCCAGGAGCGTCTGCTCAGCGGTGGCTCCGGCAGAAATGGCGCCTATCTGCGCACACGAGCGGAACAGTGCCGCCGTCTTCTGCTTGATGACGCTATAGTAGACAGCCTCCGACAGCTCCTCGTTGCTGATGTTCGACAGCTGCAAAATCTCGCCTGCTGCCAGCGTCCTGCCAAGCTCGGAAAGCTCCTGCACTATTGGCTGGTTGCCGGTATACGACACATGCAGCAGGGCCGTCGACAGGATATAGTCGCCCACCAGCACCGCCACCTTATTATTATATGTCGCATTCACCGAGGCCTGCCCTCTCCTTTCTCCGCTTTCGTCCACCACGTCGTCATGCACCAGAGAGGCCGTATGCAGCAGCTCAAGGCCGACGGCAGAATGCAGCGTGACATTACTTACAGCACCATAGTTCTTGGCCATCAGCAACATCAGCATCGGGCGCATGCGCTTGCCGCCGCGCTGGCGTATATGCCCCAGCGCGCTTTCCAGCATGCCGTCGCTATAGGTCAGAGCCTCGTTGAAAAGGGAGACAAACTCGTCTAAGTCGCTGCTGATGGGTTGCTTGATAATGTCCAAATAATTCATCACCTGTAAATAATTTGTCGCAAAATTACGGAAAAATATTGTATGTACAACAACTTTTTAGTAATTTTACGCGAAAATTAATATCATTATGGATAAGCTTTTTCTATTAGATGCCTACGCACTCATCTACCGTTCATACTACGCTTTCATCAAAAACCCGAGAATAAATTCCAAGGGACTGAACACCTCAGCCATCATGGGCTTTGTAAACACACTCGTGGAGGTGCTGCAGAAAGAACAGCCCACATACCTCGGCGTGGCCTTCGACCCCCACGGACCCACATTCCGCTCAGAGGCCTACCCTGCCTACAAGGCGCAGCGCGAAGCCACGCCCGAGGACATACGCCTGTCAGTGCCTATCATCAAGGACCTGCTCGCGGCATGGAACATTCCCGTGCTGCAAGCCTACGGCTACGAGGCCGACGACGTCATAGGCACTCTCGCAACGAGGTTCGGAAGCACGGCATCCGATGAAAACGCCGAAAAAAACAACGACGGCAACCCACAAAGCAGCCTCAGCAATCCTGTCACCGTATATATGCTTACGCCCGACAAGGACTACGGACAGCTTGTGTCTGAAAACGTGCGGATCTACCGACCGCGCCACGGCGGTGGATACGAGGTTATGGGGCCTGAGGAGGTCAGACAGAAATATTCCATTCCAACGACGGCGGCAGTCATAGACCTGCTCGCGCTGATGGGAGACTCCGCCGACAACTTCCCTGGCTGTCCGGGCATCGGCGAGAAGACTGCCGTCAAGCTCATCAACGAGTTCGGCTCCGTGGAACAGCTGATAGCAAGAACCGACGAGCTGAAAGGTGCACTGCAGAAAAAAGTCATCGAGCATGTCGACGACATACGCATGTCGAAATTCCTGGCAACCATCAAGACCGATGTCCCCATCAGTGTCACACTCGACGAGCTGAAGGTCGGTGAGCCTGACACAGAGCGACTGTCGAAAATTCTGGAAGATTTGGAATTCAAGACGCTTGCATCGAAGATTTTAAAAAAACCGGAAATAAAGCAAAAAACTGTTAACCAACAACTCGATTTATTTGCAGATTTTTCGGCCGAGGGGCAGGAAGAGCCAAAATTTTCAAGTTTTGAGACCTTAAAATCAGTGCCTCACAAATACCATTTAGTTGAAAAACAAGAAGATATAAAAAATTTACGTGATTTTTTCTTGACAAAAAAATTTTTCGTTTTAGACACAGAAACGACTTCCACGCAGCCAGTCGACGCAGAATTGGTGGGACTGAGCTTCTGTGCTGACGAACATGAGGCTTTCTACGTTCCTGTTCCGGCAAATCGTGAAGAAGCCTTACAAATTGTTAATATCTTTAAACCACTCTACGAAGATACAAAAATATTGAAGATAGGCCAGAACCTGAAGTACGACCTTGAAGTGCTGCGCAACTATGACGTCCGCCTCAGCGGTCCTATGTGGGACACCATGATAGCACATTATCTCATCCAGCCCGAACTGAGACACAACATGGACTACATGGCTGAAGTCTATCTGCACTACAAGACCATACACATCGACGAGCTGATAGGCCCGCGCGGCAAGAGCCAGCGCAGCATGCGCGACCTCTCCCCCACCGACGTCTACGAATACGCCTGCGAGGATGCCGACATCACACTGCAGCTGAAGAACAAGCTGGAGCCTGAACTCAAGCGGCTGGAATGCGAGGACCTGTTCTACAACATTGAGATGCCGCTGATGCCTGTGCTGGCGGAAATGGAAATGAACGGCGTCTGCCTGGACACAGAGTCGCTGGCGGAGACGTCGAAGGCATTCACCGCACGCATGAACGACATCGAGCAGCGCATCTACCAGCTCGCCGGACAGCAGTTCAACATTGCTTCGCCCAAGCAGGTAGGCGAAATACTCTTCGACAAGATGCACATCATCGACAAGCCGAAAAAGACCAAGACCGGGCAGTATGTCACCTCAGAAGAAGTGCTGCAGCAGTTGCGCAACAAGCACGAGATAGTGGCCTGCATCCTCGACCACCGCGGACTGAAGAAGCTCATAGGCACTTACATCGATGCACTGCCCAAGCTCATCAATCCGCGGACAGGCCACATACACACATCCTTCAACCAGACCATCACCGCCACCGGACGACTGTCCAGCAGCGACCCTAACCTGCAGAACATCCCCATCCGCGGAGAGGATGGCAAGGAGATAAGAAAGGCCTTCGTGCCTGAGCCTGGCAGCCTGTTCTTCTCGGCAGACTACAGCCAGATAGAGCTTCGCGTGATGGCCCACCTGTCAGAAGACCCCACAATGATTGAAGTCTTCACAGAGGGTAAGGACCTCCACGCCGCCACGGCAGCAAACATCTACAAGAAGCCCATCGAGGATGTCACCCGCGACGAGCGCACCAAGTCGAAGCGCGCCAATTTCGGCATCATCTACGGCATCACTGCCTTCGGACTCGCTGAGCGTCTCGACATTGCACGCGACGAGGCACGCATGCTCATCGACGGCTTCTTCGAGACATTCCCAAAGGTCCACGACTACATGGAACACTCCAAGGAGGTGGCGCGCCAGCAAGGCTACGTAAGCACTCTCTTCGGCCGCCGGCGCTATCTGCCCGACATCAACAGCGGCAACAGTGTCGTCCGCGGATTTGCCGAGCGCAACGCCATCAACGCCCCCATCCAGGGCACTGCTGCCGACATCATCAAGGTGGCAATGATACGCATCTACGAGCGTTTCCAGCAGGAGGGCATCAAGAGCAAGATGATCCTGCAGGTTCACGACGAACTCAACTTCAGTGTTCTGCCTGACGAAAAGGACCGCGTCGAAAAGATAGTCCTTGAGGAAATGCAGCACGCCTTCCAGCTGCGCGTCCCACTGGTTGCCGACAGCGGCTTCGGCACCAACTGGCTGGAGGCGCACTGATAAGCGAGTCCTATGCCAAAGCCACGGTCAGGCCAGCCATGACTATGGAGACCATCGACATGAGCTTGATGAGGATGTTCAGCGACGGGCCGCTGGTGTCCTTGAATGGGTCGCCGACGGTGTCACCTACGATGGTGGCCTTGTGGGCGAAGGAGCCCTTGCCGCCGAAGTTGCCCTCCTCAACCATCTTCTTGGCGTTGTCCCAGGCACCGCCGGCATTGGCCATGAAGACGGCCAGCGTGAAGCCGCACGACAGTCCGCCGACCAGCAGTCCCAGCACGCCGGCAACGCCTAACAGGCAGCCCACGATGATGGGTATTGCAATAGCCAGCAGCGATGGGAATATCATCTCCTTCTGGGCGGCACGCGTTGATATTTCCACGCACGAGCCATAGTCGGGCGTGCCGGTGCCTTCCAGAATGCCTGCAATCTCACGGAACTGGCGGCGCACCTCCTCAACCATTTTCTGGGCGGCACGGCCTACAGCCTCCATGGTCAGTCCGCAGAACAGGAAGGCAGCCATGGCGCCGATGAAGGCTCCCACCAAAACTCGCGGGTTCATCAGGTTCACCTGGAAATAGTTCATGAAGTCAGGAATGGTAGCGTCTGCCGCATTGATGATGTCGCCCTTCAGGTTGGTGAGCGTTATCTCTGAGCGCTCCATGGCAATCTTCACCTCTTCTATATATGATGCCAGCAGTGCCAGTGCCGTCAGTGCTGCAGAGCCAATGGCAAAGCCCTTGCCGGTGGCGGCAGTGGTGTTGCCCAGTGCGTCGAGTGCGTCGGTACGGTGGCGCACCTCCTCGCCGAGATTGCTCATCTCAGCATTGCCGCCGGCATTGTCGGCAATAGGTCCGTAGGCGTCGGTAGCCAGCGTTATTCCCAGCGTTGAGAGCATGCCCACGGCGGCAATGCCTATGCCGTAGAGTCCGTGCGACAGTGCCTCTGCCGACATCTCCATGTTGAAGCCGTTGGCAAACAGGTAGCTCAGCAGAATGGCCACGCCAATGGTGATGACGGGTATGCAGGTGCTGATCATGCCAGTGCCTATGCCCTTGATGATTACCGTTGCCGAGCCTGTCAGTCCGGCCTCGCTGATTTTCTGCGTCGGCTTGTAGCTGTGCGACGTGTAGTATTCCGTGGCCTGACCGATTATTACGCCAGCCACCAGTCCGCTGACGACGCTGCACGACAGACCTATCCAGTTTTCAATCTCCAGCAGGTAGAGAATGCCGAAGGTGGCGGCAGCTATGAGCAGTGCCGACACGTTGGTGCCCAGCGACAGCGAGTGCAGCAGGTCCTTCATGGTTGCCCCCTCGCGAGTTCGCACCAGGAATATGCCCAATATGCTCAGGAACACGCCCACGGCAGCTATCAGCATAGGGGCCACCACGGCGCGCATCTGCATGTCGCCGCTCATGGCGAAGGCCGTTGCGCCGAGTGCTGCCGTAGAGAGTATGGAGCCGCAGTAGCTCTCGTAGAGGTCGGCACCCATGCCGGCCACGTCGCCAACGTTATCGCCCACATTGTCGGCGATGGTTGCCGGATTGCGCGGGTCGTCCTCTGGAATGTCAGCCTCCACCTTGCCTACGATGTCTGCACCCACGTCGGCAGCCTTGGTGTAAATGCCGCCGCCAACGCGTGCAAAGAGAGCCTGCGTGGAAGCACCCATGCCGAAGGTAAGCATCGTGGTGGTGATGGTTATCAGGGCCATTTTGTCGCCGTGATAGAAGAATGACAGTGCGTAGAACCAGCCGCTGATGTCCAACAGTCCCAAGCCTACTACTACGAGTCCCATGACCGCTCCTGAGCGGAAGGCTATGCGCAGTCCGTCGTCAAGACTGTTGCGTGCTGCATTAGCCGTGCGTGCCGACGCGTAGGTGGCCGTCTTCATGCCGAAGAATCCTGCCAGTCCGCTGAAGAAACCGCCAGTGAGGAAAGCCACCGGCACCCACGGGTTCTGCACATGCAGCACGTAGGCCATCAGCGAGAAGATGACTGCCAGCACTACAAACACCATCAGCACCACCTTGTACTGCTGGCGCAGATAGGCCATTGCTCCGCGGCGCACATACTCGGCAATCTCGCGCATTCTGGGCGTGCCTTCGTCGGCCTTCATCATAGAGCGGAAGAAGAGCCACGCCATCACCAGCGACACTACACTTGCCACCGGCACTAACCAAAAGAAATCTGGAATGTTCATAAGTTTTAGTTGTTTGTGTTTTGTTATAATAATATGTGAATATCTCTCAAAGCATAAGTGCTTCGGCAAACTTGTAGATGACGATGCCTGCCGTCACGCTGACATTCATAGAGTGCTTGGTGCCAAGCTGTGGAATTTCCAGACAGCCGTCGCTGGCGTCGACAACCTCCTGGTGGACGCCTTTCACCTCGTTGCCCAGCACTACGGCATACCGGCGGCCTTTCTCAGGCACAAACTCGTGCAGCTTTGTGCTGCCCTCGGCCTGCTCAACGCTAAGCACGGTGTATCCCCTACCCTTCAGCTCGCCGACGGCATCGACGGCCGTCCTGAAGTATTGCCAGCTGACGCTGTCCTCGGCACCCAGCGCCGTCTTGTGTATCTCCGTCGACGGCGGACACTGGCAGATGCCGCAGAGGCACACACCCTCTATGCGGAAGGCGTCGCCGGTGCGGAAGACGCTGCCGATGTTGTACATGGAGCGCACGTCGTCGAGCACCACCACCAGCGGCAGCTTCGCCGCCTCGCGGAACTCGTCGATGCTGAGCCGCTTCATTTCTATCGTCCTGAGCTTTCTCATTGTTTTCTATTTTGTGAGGGGTTAATGGGGTTGATGGGGTTTGTGGGGGTAATGGGGTGAATAATTTTGAGCAATTATTATCTCGATAAATTCCATTTTGCCCATTATCCCCATAAATCCCATTTCGCCCATTAACCCCATTAACCCCATCTTACAAATCTCGCCCATTAATTTCATTTCTTTTCTGATAGTCTTTCCTTGCCTTGTACATTTCCTCCCTAATGCCGCCTCTTTGCTTGAATTCGCGCTTTTTCCACTCTATCAAACCACGGATAAGAGAGCTGCAATCCGCGCACGCGCAGATAGTCTTCATAGTCGAGAAGCAGCTCATGCAGCGAGGCACGGTTAACGTTTATCAGCTTCAGTTCCATTTCCCGCGAGGTAATTCCGTCGATATTTCCCTCGGCAATGTTCTGCTTGCCGGAACGGGCAGCCTGAACCATCTGGTCAATAGTTCTGTCGCCAGACTTCAGATACTTATGTGCAAAATAATAAGTAATATCATAAATACACTCAGCCTTCTTGAAGGCTTTCAGTGTACGATAGTTATTATCTTGCCGAAGAAATTCCCTGTCTTCTTCCATGATATTTGTTTTCTGGCTAATCAGTCTCTTTTCCAAGTCTCTCAGCATGCAAATATAATGAAAAAAATAAACCTGTAATTACATTTTCCGTTTTTTCAGCAAAATGGAAGAAATTCTTTAGTATAATTAACCTGAATTATTCATGAATTTATCATAAATATCTCATGAAGAGATATTCCTACAAAGTCAATTATAATTTATGATTAATTCATGGTAATATATGATAATTCATGTTTAAAATAAACATACAAATATCCATGAATAATTCAGGTAAAAACATCATTAACTTAAAATAGGAGAAGTTTTTAACATTCTGCGGCTGCAAAAAATTGGGAATTATAAGAAAATGAGTGTCGGCATGAAAAATCGGGCTTATTTCTGAAAAACGGCAAGTGGCTGACTGACAGATGTTTCTGCCGATGGCGCGGATTTTTATGCGCTGCTCACTGGATTTTCTCTGCATGTTATCAAATTATCTTACGGAGATAATCTGACAAGTGGCTTACTGGCGGATCTGAAAAAGCCGCTCGGAGGAGTGAAAAATCTGCTCGGAAGAATAAAAAAGTTGCACAATTCAGAATATTTGTGCAAAAAAAGGGAGGCTTCGCATGATAATTGCTTCTGAAAAACAGAAAAACAGGAGTTTTTTGCAACAGGAAACGGAACTGAAAAACCTATTTCAGCAACTTTTTGTGACAAGAGAATTCTTCAACAAAGGAGTGTTTTAGTTGAATATTTGCAACTATCGTCCTTTAGCTTCCTTAACTCCTTTGACTTCCTTGACTCCCTGTTTTACCTGCGAAAGTTGAGTAATTCTAAATTACCGTAGAAACATTTATGAAAAAGTATTGCCGTTACTGGAAAAAAAGTTACCTTTGCTTATTAAAAATAAACAGATTACATAATCTGACAACAATGAAAGACTTTTTAAAGCCAGCGGGTCGCACACTGACCCTCTTGACAATGCTTGCCATGGGCGCCGCCAGTGCCTGGGGCGACGGAACTCCGGGAGTGTCTGCCGAAAAGGGCGGAGCATGCACCTTCAGCGATGGAGTGCGCTACTCACAGTTAGTCATCAACAGCCGCATCAACGACTTCAAGGCAAACACTACGGATGCCGGCTTCGGCATATTCAGCGCTGACGGAACGATGGTCACTGACCCAAAAAATTCTAAGTCAGAGCTTGACTACGTGCCGGGCCTTGTGGCCAAGGCCATCATAGAGGCTGTCGACTATTACAAGGGCAGCGACGCCGTGGACGTGAAGCCCTGGTTCTATGCCATCCAGTACTATGCCAACAAATACGACATTACGTCTAACGGCAAGAATGGCAAGAGTTTCGACGACCTTAACGCCGTCAAGCTCTACTTCTGCCTGAAGAGCCTGGCAGCCGACGGAGCATTTGCCGACGGGCAGACGATAAGCGGCGTCAGCAACACCAACAGCTCCACGGTGAGTACTGCCGACAGCCGCCTGGCAGCCGCACTGACAGGCATTAAAAAAGCCAACGACAACTATGCCATCAGCGCATCGACACTGGAGGGAGCTGCCGGCGGATGGTTCCACAAGTCGTCGTATACCGACCAGATGTGGTGCGACGGGCAGTACATGGGTCCGGCACTGCTGGCACAGATGCTGACAGAGCAGCCCGCCAACACCGTCACCGGCACTGCCGAAGGCGACTGGGCAATGGTGACAAGGCAGTTCACCATTTCCTGGAACTATCTGTGGGACGAGGATGCCAGACTGCTCTACCACGCTTTCACTGCCGACCCGGCAGGCAGTACAGCTGCCTATTGGGCTGGTGTGTCGGCAACGGCTGGCAGCGAGGTTTATCATTCCGCCGAGTTCTGGGGACGCGCCGAGGGATGGTATTTCCTGGCCCTCGTAGACGTTCTGGAACAGATGCAGCTGGCAGGACTGGCTCAATCGGCCAATTATGCCACGCTGAGCGCCATGCTGCAGAAACTGGCAGCAGGAATAGCCGCACGCCAGGATGCCACCACAGGCTGCTGGTACCAGTTGCTCGCCCACGACGGCAGCTTCCAGGCAACAGCCTATAACAGCCCGTCGGGAAAAAGCAGCTACCGGTATACTGACGAGCCCGTAAACAACTATTTAGAGTCGTCGGCAACGGCAATATTCACTGCTACCTACCTAAAGGGCATGCGCCTCGGACTCTTCGACACAGACTATACGGCCATCGCCAAGAAGGCTTACCAGGGCATCATCAACAAGTTCATGGTTGGCGACGGCAACGGAGGCGTACACCTCATTGCATGCTGCAAATCAGCAGGCCTTGGCGGCAGCAACTACCGCGACGGCTCGGCAGCCTACTACCTAATGGGCAAGGACACAAAGCCGACGTCTGCCAACCCATCCAGCAGCGACTTCTACACCGAAGGAAAAGTCTTCGGAGCCTTTGTGCTGGCTGCCACCGAATATGAGCGACTTTTCATCGACGGCAGCATGGGCATCAGCGCAACAACAGCCGACAGAAAAGCAAATAGCAACTCCTACGACTTGCAGGGTCGCCCGGCCAGCAGCAAGACACGCCCGTTCGTCGGAATCAGAAACGGAAAGAAAGTAATTGTGAAATAAAAAATGGAAGAAAAAACAGAATACCTACGGAAAGTGTGGATAAGTGTGTTGATAACCTGTTGAAAACAGCTGGAAAAGATTGTTGAAAAACAAAGCAGCTATTCTATCCACCACGATAATTGTTAATAGCGTGCATAAAACAGAGGTTTTTAATAAACTTTTCAACCTTTCATAAAAGGAAAAAGTTATAAACTTATTAATTTTGCACCGAAAACGGAAACTGTGGATAAACAACTTATCTCGTTAGCTGTCAAACAGAAAGTGTCAACAGAGCCAGTTGAAAACAATAGCTCACGGCGTTGATAAACTTTCTGGCAAGAAAACAGGCTAAAAGTTTTGCACTTATCAACGGCACATCATCAACAGTATTTCTGTTTTTTTAGAAAAAAGAAAAAAAAAATAAAAATTATAATGCAATGTTGAAAACCGAGTGGACTGAAAAAGGATTTATAGACGAAGAGGTGAGTGTGCCTGAAGGCACCGGCGAAGTGGAATTCCTGAAGGCAGAGATACGTCGCATGTGCAAGGAGAAGGATGCCATCATTCTGGCTCACTACTACACCGTCGGCGACATACAGGACGTGGCCGACTTCGTTGGCGACTCGTTAGCCTTGGCACGCAAGGCTGCAGAGACCAGTGCCAAGATGATGGTGATGTGCGGCGTACACTTCATGGCTGAGACCTGCAAGCTGCTGTCGCCGGAGAAGACCGTGCTTTGTCCAGACCTCAACGCAGGCTGCTCGCTGGCCGACTCGTGCAAGGCCGACGACCTGAGAAAATTCAAGGAGGAGCATCCTGGATACATGGTTGTCAGCTACGTAAACACCACTGCCGCCGTGAAGGCGCTGACCGACGTCGTCGTCACCAGCGGCAACGCCAAGAAAGTCGTAGACCAGCTGCCGGCGGATGCCAACATCATCTTCGGCCCTGACTATAATCTCGGCAACTATATCAACGAGGTTACAGGCCGCAAGATGTTGCTTTGGAACGGCGGTTGCCACGTTCACGAGCGCTTCTCGGTAAGTAAGATTGTTGAGCTTCGCAAGCAGTTCCCCGAGGCTGTAGTCATGGCGCATTTGGAGTGCAAGGGTCCGGTGCTGGCACTTGCCGACGTAAAAGGCTCCACTGCCGACATGCTGCGCTATGCTGCCGAGAGCAAGTCGCAGCAGTTCATTGTTGCCACTGAGGCCGGCATCCTTCACGAGCTGCAGCGCAAGTGTCCTGGCAAGCAATTTATCCCTGTGCCGCCGGAAATCTCCGAGAGCGGGCTGGAATGCTCGTGCAACGAGTGCCAGTACATGAAGCTGAACACGCTGCGCAAGGTCTACAACACGCTGCGCTACGAGTGGCCTGCCATCGACATCGACCCTGCCGTGGCTGCCGATGCCGTGAAGCCAATAGAGCGCATGCTGCAGCTCAGCTGATAATTTATGTTTTTTTATCCATTTTCTGAAAGGCTATTCACAGGAAAATAAGTACTTTTGCAAATATACATATCATAACATATTAATAATAAACTATTAAAAGAAATGGATTTACTATCTCAAATCGTTGCGCGTGCAAAGGCTAACAAGCAGCGCATCGTGCTCCCCGAGGCTGAAGAGGAGCGCACACTGTGTGCAGCCGACCGTGTGTTGGCTGAGGACATTGCCGACCTGATTCTCATCGGCAATCCCGAAAAAGTTCATGCTCTTGCCCAGAAAAAGGGACTGAAGAACATCGACAAGGCTACACTCATAGACCCTGAGAACTACGAACACTCGGAGGAAATGGCTGAGAAGCTGGCCGAAATACGCAAGTCGAAGGGCATGACCATTGAAGAGGCACGCAAACTGGTGAAGAACCCACTCTATCTGGGCTGCATGATCATCAAGACCAACGGTGCCGACGGACAGATCAGCGGTGCGCTGTCGACAACTGGCGACACCCTGCGCCCGGCTCTGCAGATCATCAAGTGCGCTCCTGGCATTACATGCGTCAGCGGCGGCATGCTGCTCATCTCGAAGCAGAAGCAGTATGGCGAAGACGGCGTGCTGGTGGTTGGCGACGTTGCCGTTACCCCGATGCCTGATGCTGCTCAGCTGTCACAGATTGCTGTCTGCACGGCACAGACTGCCAAGTCGGTAGCCGGCTTTGCCGATCCGCGCGTAGCCATGCTGAGCTTCTCCACTAAGGGTTCTGCCAAGCACGAAGTGGTTGACAAGGTTGTAGAGGCCACACGCCTTGCCAAGGAGCTTGACCCGGCTCTGAAGATTGACGGTGAACTGCAGGCCGACGCCGCACTCGTTCCGTCAGTAGGCAGCAAGAAGGCTCCAGGCAGCGACATCGCCGGAAATGCCAACGTGCTGGTATTCCCCAACCTCGAGGTTGGCAACATCGGCTACAAGCTCGTACAGCGCCTTGGCGACGCCATTGCCATCGGTCCGATACTGCAGGGCATCGCACGTCCGGTGAACGACCTCTCTCGCGGCTGCTCCGTGGAGGATGTCTACTATATGGTAGCCATCACTGCCTGCCAGGCCATGGATGCTAAGAAATGAAGAACGAAGAATGAAGAATGAAGAATTTGCTGCCGCCTTATGATTAACTATCGTCGGGATGGTTCAGTATTACATATAAAAAGTTATGCTTTTGCTGTAAGAATAACAAAAATGTTCTTGCATCTTACTGAAGATGATTGGAAATTGCAGGCTATTTATAAACAAGTTTTGCGTTCAGGAACATCCATTTCTGCAAACATTCATGAGTCGGAATTTGCACAAAGCCCTTCAGACTTCGCTTCTAAACTTCATATAGCTCTAAAAGAGGCTAATGAGACTATGAATTGGCTGAATTTGCTTCGTGATATAGATTGTCTTTCGGAAAAGGCTTTTGAAAGCATGGCAGCAGATTGTAGCGAACTCATAGCCTTGTTGGTATCATCAATAAAGACAGTAAAAAAGAATAATCTTAAAAAAACATCAATTAATGAAGATACAGAGATAAAAGATGAGCGGTAGCAAATTCTTCATTCTTCATTCTTCATTTTTCATTTAAATTATGAAAATATTAGTTTTGAATTGTGGTTCGTCCTCTATCAAGTACGCACTGTACAACATGGACGACAAGTCAGTGATGACCAGCGGCGGCGCTGAGCGTGTAGGACTCGACGGCGCCTTCGTGAAGGTGAAGCTGGCTAACGGTGAGAAAAAGCAGATAATGCACGACATCCCTGAGCATACAGAAGGCGTGAAGTTCATCTTCTCGCTGCTCACCGACCCTGAGATAGGCGTCATCAAGTCGCTCGACGAGATTGATGCCGTGGGCCACCGCATGGTGCATGGCGGCGAGAAGTTCAACAAGTCGGTAGTGCTTACCGACGAGGTGCTGAAGGCTTTCGAGGCCGTCAGCGACCTGGCTCCGCTGCACAACCCTGCAAACCTGAAGGGCGTCAACGCTGTGAAGGAACTCATGCCGGGACTGCCGCAGGTGGGCGTCTTCGACACTGCCTTCCACCAGACAATGCCTGCCAAGGCTTACATGTATGCCATTCCCTACGAGCTGTATGAGAAGTATGGCGTGCGCCGCTACGGCTTCCACGGAACCAGTCACCGCTACGTCTCTGCACGCGCCCTGGAATTCCTCGGCATGAAGGCTGAAGGCACTAAGGTTATCACCTGCCACATTGGCAATGGCGGCTCTGTAGCTGCTGTCGTCGACGGCAAGTGCATTGACACGTCGATGGGTCTCACACCGCTGGAAGGCCTGGTCATGGGCACACGCTCGGGAGACATTGACGGAGGTGCCGTAACATTCCTTGAGAAGAAGCTGGGACTGGATGCCGACGGCATGTCTAACCTGCTGAACAAGAAGAGCGGCGTGGCCGGTATCACCGGAGGCTCCAGCGACATGCGCGACGTGGAGAACGCTGCCAAGAGCGGCGACAAGCGCGCACAGCTGGCACAGGACATGTACTTCTACCGCATAAAGAAGTACATCGGTGCCTACGCTGCTGCCATGGGTGGCGTCGACGTCATCGTATTCACTGCAGGCGTCGGCGAAAACCAGCTGTGCATGCGCTCCGAAGTGTGCAAGGGACTGGAATTCCTCGGCGTCAAGTTCGACGAACAGAAGAATCAGGTTCGCGGCGAAGAGGCTGTCATCTCTGCCGACGACTCTAAGGTGAAGGTTGTAGTCATTCCTACCGACGAGGAGCTGATGATTGCCACCGACACCATGAACCTGCTGTAAAAAGCCTGCTGCGGATTTTACGGATTTTACGGATTTCTTGCCTACAGACAATGTCATAGGCGTGTCCGTGAAATCCGTAAAATCTGTAGCATTTATAATGAAATGTATTGACACTTTAAGTTTTTTAAAACCATACTATAGAAGATAATGTCATTGAAATGTGGTATTGTGGGACTGCCAAACGTCGGCAAGTCTACACTGTTCAACTGTCTGTCGAGTGCTAAGGCACAGGCAGCCAATTTTCCTTTTTGTACCATAGAGCCTAACGTGGGCGTCATCACCGTTCCCGACGAGCGTCTTACGCGTCTGGCGGAAATAGTGCATCCGGGGCGTATAGTGCCTGCAACGTGCGAGATTGTAGACATTGCCGGACTCGTCAAGGGTGCCAGCAAGGGCGAGGGACTGGGCAATAAGTTTCTTGGAAACATCCGTGAGACTGATGCCATCATTCATGTGCTGCGCTGCTTTGAAGACGACAACATTACTCATGTCGACGGCACCATCGACCCTATTCGCGACAAGGAAATAATAGACACTGAGCTGCAGCTGAAAGACCTGGAGACCATCGAGTCGCGGCTTGCCAAGACCGAGAAGGCTGCTGCCGCCGGCAACAAGGAGGCTAAGACGGAGGTGACGGTGCTGAAGGCATACAAGGAAGTGCTGGAGCAGGGCAAGAATGCACGCATCGTAGACTTCGAAGTGAAGGAGGAGCAAGACTGCGCACGCGGTCTCTTCCTGCTCACAGCAAAGCCTGTGCTGTACGTCTGCAACGTCTCTGAGCAGGACGCCAAGAGCGGCAACGACTTCACGCGCCGCGTGGAGGCACTTGCCAAGGAGGAAGGCGCTGAGGCTATGACCATTGCCGCAAAGACTGAGGAGGACATCGCTGAGCTGGAGTCATACGAGGACAAGCAGATGTTCCTTGAAGAGCTGGGTCTTGAGGAGAGCGGCGTGAACCGTCTCATCAAGAAGGCATACGCACTGCTCAACCTTGAGACATTCATCACTGCCGGCGAAATGGAAGTCAAGGCGTGGACGTATAAGAAGGGCTGGAAGGCTCCACAGTGTGCCGGAGTGATACATACCGACTTCGAGAAAGGCTTTATCCGTGCCGAGGTAATCAAGTACGACGACTACATCCAGTACGGCTCAGAGGCTGCTGTACGCGAGGCCGGCAAGATGGGCATCGAGGGCAAGGACTATGTCGTTCAGGACGGCGACATCATGCACTTCCGCTTCAACGTGTAGTTTTTTATCAAGAATTTAAGAATTAGAGAATTTCTTTTTTCTTCAAAAACAAAGTATATTCCTTAATGGCACATAAATTCTCTAATTCTCTAATTCTTGACAAAGAAAAGCTATATAATTGTTCTGTAATTCTATTAATTCTTGATAAACATATATTTTCATGATAACAGATTTGCTGACATTTGTCCACTGGAACCCTTCGCTGACCTTTGGCCCCTTCCGCTGGTACTCACTATGCTGGCTGATAGGCCTTGTGCTGGCTTATCTGGTGGTGAGAAAGCTGTATAAAGAGCAGAAGATAAAGGACGAACTCTTTGACCCGCTGTTCATTTACTGCTTCTTGGGAATACTGATAGGCGCCAGGCTGGGACATTGCCTGTTCTACCAGCCGGATTACTTTCTGTCGTCGTGGCAGGGCGTGGTGGAAATGTTCCTGCCCATCCGCTTTCTGGCCGACGGCAGCTGGAAATTCACCGGCTATGAGGGTCTGGCAAGCCACGGCGGCACGCTGGGACTGATGATTGCGCTGTGGCTCTACGTCAGGAAGACGAAGCTGAGCCTCTGGCGCGTGCTGGACAACATAGCCATCGCCACGGGCATCACGGCATGCTTCATAAGGTTGGGAAACCTGATGAACAGCGAAATCATCGGGCGTGCTACCGACGTGCCTTGGGCATTCATCTTCGAGCGTGTAGACATGGTGCCGCGCCATCCCGGACAGCTTTACGAGGCTATTGCATACGGCGTGCTGTTCCTGATAATGTGGCAGCTGCACAAGCGTGAGTCGCAGATGATTGGCAGTGGCTGGTTCTTCGGCTTCTGTCTGACGTACATATTCACCTTCCGCTTCTTCATAGAGTTCACCAAGGAAGTGCAGGAAGCCTTCGAGGCCTCGCTGCCATTAGACATGGGACAGCTGCTGTCCATACCCTTCATATTCTTAGGCGTATGGTGCATGGTAAGGGCAAAGAGGACAAAATAATTTCAAAGAAAATCGCCTCACTTTCCTGAGACGATTTTCTTTATGTCGTTAAGCTTGTTGAGGGCTTCCAAAGGCGTGAGGTTATTGACGTCGAGGCCGAGAATTTCGTCGCGCACCTGACTCAGCACTGGGTCGTCCAGCTGGAAGAAGCTTAGCTGCATGCCTTCGCGCGATGCGGCTATCTCCGCCGTGGGCTTGCCGACGGTGCCTACCTGTGCATTGTCCTGCTCCAGCTGCTTGAGGATGACGTTGGCGCGCTTGACGATGCTCTTGGGCATGCCTGAAATCTCTGCCACGTGGATGCCGAACGAGTGTTCAGAGCCACCCTTTTCGAGCTTGCGCAGGAAGATTACCTTGCCGTCGACTTCACGGACAGAGACGTTGTAGTTCTTGATGCGCGAAAAGTTCTTCTCCATTTCGTTCAGCTCATGGTAGTGCGTGGCAAACAGGGTGCGTGCCTGCGCGCGCTGGTTTTCGTGAAGGTATTCCACGATGGCCCACGCAATGCTTATGCCGTCGTAGGTGGATGTGCCGCGGCCCAGCTCGTCGAAGAGTACCAGCGACCGCGGTGTGACATTGTTCAGAATGTTTGCCGCCTCGGTCATCTCTACCATGAATGTCGACTCGCCCAGTGCTATATTGTCCGACGCTCCCACACGGGTGAAAATCTTGTCTACAAGACCTATGTGTGCGCTTTCTGCAGGCACGAAGGAACCCATCTGTGCCATGAGCGTGATGAGTGCTGTCTGGCGCAGCAGAGCCGACTTGCCGGCCATGTTTGGGCCGGTGATGATTACTATCTGCTGGCGTTCCTTGTCGAGCATGATGTCGTTAGGCACGTAACGCTCGCCGATGGGCAGCTGAGTCTCTATGACAGGATGGCGGCCCTGCTTGATATTGAGTTCGGTAGACTGGTCGATGACGGGTCGTACGTAGTGGTTTTCCTCAGCGGTCTTTGCGCTGCTCAGAAGGCAGTCAAGACGGGCCACAACGCCGGCATTGGCCTGTATCTGTGGTATGAATTCCTGGATGGCCGTCACGATGTCGGCGAAGAGTTGTGCTTCCAGCGAGAGAATCCTGTCTTCGGCACCGAGAATCTTCTCTTCGTACTCCTTCAGTTCCTGCGTGATGTATCGCTCTGCCTGTGCCAGCGTCTGCTTGCGCACCCATTCCTGCGGAACACGGTCCTTGTAGGTGTTGCGCACTTCAAGGTAGTAGCCGAACACGTTGTTGTAGCCCACCTTCAGACTCTGTATTCCCGTCTGTCGTGCTTCGCGCTCCTGGATTTGCAGCAGGTAGTCCTTGCCGGAGTATGCTATGTGGCGCAGCTCGTCAAGCTCGTCGTTGACTCCGCGGCGTATCACCCCACCCTTCTGCACCATCTGCGGCGGCTCGCTTTCTATTTCGCGCTCTATGCGGTCGCGGATGCTTTCGCAGAGGCTGATATGGCTGCCTACGGCTTTCAGGCTGTCGTTGTCGGCATTCATGCAGGCTGTCTTCATGGGCGCCATCGCCTGCAGGGCAGTCTTCAGCTGCACAACCTCTCGCGGCGTCACGCGGCCTACGCTGGCCTTGGAGACAATGCGCTCCAGGTCGCCGATGCGGTGCAAGGCGTCGTCGATGCATTCGCGGAAGTCGGGATTGCGGAAGAAGTAGTCGACGATGTCGAGCCTCTCGTTTATCTGTCTCTCGTCTTTCAGTGGGAACACCACCCAGCGGCGCAGCATTCTGCCGCCCATGGCGCTGACGGTGTGGTCGATGATGTCGAGCAGCGACTTGCCGTCGTCCTGCATGGGATGCAGCAGCTCCAGTGAGCGCACGGTGAACTTGTCCAGGCGGACGTACTTGTCCTCCTCAATGCGCGAAATTCCGGTGATGTGTGCTATCTGCGTGTGCAGCGTCTGCTCAAGATACTGCAGTATTGCGCCGGCGGCAATGGTGCCGTTCTTCAGGTGGTCTATGCCGAAGCCTTTCAGCGACTTCACGTTGAAGTGGCGCAGCAGCTTCTGCATTGCCGTCTGCTCCGTGAACACCCAGTCGTCGAGCTGGAAAGTCACCAGCTTCGTGCCGAAGAAGCGCTCAAAGTCGTGACGGCGGCCACGGTCGTAAAGCACCTCCTTCGGCTGGAAGTTGCCTATCAGCTTCTCAACGTAGTCGTAGCTGCCCTCCCCTACCAGGAATTCGCCCGTGGAAATGTCGAGGAAGCTTATTCCGCAGGCCGTCTTGCCGAAGTGTACTGCCGCCAGGAAATTGTTCTCCTTGTAGTTCAGCACCGTGTCTTGCATGGCAACGCCAGGCGTCACCAGTTCGGTGATGCCTCGCTTTACGAGTTTCTTTGTCAGCTTTGGGTCTTCCAGCTGGTCGCAGATGGCTACGCGGCGGCCTGCGCGGATCAGCTTTGGCAGGTAGGTGTCAAGGGCATGGTGAGGAAAGCCGGCCATTTCGTCGCCCTTCACTCCGGCGCCGTTGTTGCGGTGGGTGAGCGTGATGCCCAGTATCTGGGAAGCCGTCACGGCATCGTCGCAATACGTCTCGTAGAAGTCGCCACAGCGAAACAGCAGCAGGGCTTCAGGGTATTTTGCCTTGAAGTCAAAGAACTGTTTCATCATCGGTGTCAGCTCACCGTCCTTTTTAGCCATAATGGTTTTATTGTTTCAAGAAGCAAAGGTACGATTAAGCGATGGAAAAACAAAATAATCTGCCGTTTTCTCTCATTTTTTTCGTAACATTGCATCGGAAATGGAGAAAAATGACAATAGTCATAAGGCATGGGCCACCGGCAAGAAGCCATCCATGAAGCGGCGCTGTGATGACAAAGACTACACGGAGCGCGGCCTCTATATGGTGACGCTTCCCACCGAGGGTCGCAAGCCACTGCTGGGCATGCTGGCAGGCAGGGCAGACTGCAAGGAAGGCCCTGAGAGTCCTCATGTGGTGCTCTCGCCGTTTGGCGAGGCGGTGAGGACCGAGTGGCTTGGCATTCCCCGTTACTATTCCCAGATAAAGGTTGTGCGCCTGTGCATCATGCCAGACCATATTCACGGCATTCTGTTTGTACAGGAGAGGATGGAGCGCCACCTTGGGCATGTCATCAACGGCTTCAAGGCCGGCACAAGAAAGGCTGCGCGCCGGATTGGCATCATTGGGGCTGAGGCTGAGCCTCAGCATACAGTACAAGAGCGACACAGCCCTTCTTCTTCTGCTGCCGGCTCTTCTTCTTTGGCAGCTGGCCCTTCTTCTTTTTCAGCCAGCCCTCCTTCTTTGGCGGTGGTTTCTTCTTCTGTTGTGTCCGCTGAGGCTGTGCCTCAGCAGAAAGGCAGTGGCAAGCACCCTGCGCATGGCACCATTTGGGAAACGGGATATAACGACCGCATTCTCCTGAGAAAGGGGCAGCTGCAGCGATGGCTGGACTATCTTGACGACAACCCGCGGCGTCTTCTGCTGAAACGGCAGCACCCGGAATTCTTCACGTGCCTCTCTGCCGTTCCCGTCCTTGACACTACGATGGCTGCCATGGGCAACCGCTTCCTCCTGGAGCGTCCTCATAAGCTTCAGGTGCAGTGTTCGCGCCATCTATATGCCGAGGAGATAGAGCAGCGCAAGCAGGAGTTCCTCAGGGCAGGCCGTGAGTGTGCCGTCATTGTCTCTCCCTGCATCAGTCCTGGCGAACAGCAGATAGCCACTGCGTGTCTGGAGGCAGGCATACCGCTTATTGTACTTTTGCTGAAGGGTTTCTCTCCTTTCTTCAAGCCTCAGCCGCGCTATCTTGACGCCTGTGCCGCCGGAAGGCTGCTGATGCTGTCTCCTTATCCTTTCCAGAACGAGAGGATTGCCGACATGCGCAGCCGTTGTCTGCACTTGAACGAGCTGGCTCGCCGCATCTGCTTATAACCGACAAAGGGCGGAGTCCTTGTGAGGCTCCGCCCTTTGTTGGTTATGTATTCAGAAATTTTCCTGTTTTATTCAGAAATGTTTCTGTTTTGTTCAGAAATGTTTCTGTTTACTTCATGTTGTTGTTCTGCTTATTTAAGCACGACCTTCTTGCCGTTGATGATGGCGATGCCCTTGAAGCCAGCGCCAACCTTCTGTCCGGCGAGGTTGAAGATAGCACCGTTGTCGGCAGTACGTGTCTGAACGTTGCTGATGCCAGTTGTTGCGCTGACGATGAGCTTGTAGATGTGGCAGCCGTTAGTGTTGTAGACGTCTACGTCGCCAGCAGTTTCAACTGTCCATGAGTAAGAGTCCTTTGTTGTCGGCTTGAAGTCGTCACCAATCTGCGTGCTTCCCTGCTTCAGCTGTACGCCGCGGGCATTTTCTGGATTGTGCGACTCAGCCTCGATGGTGATGGTAGAACCAGCAGCCACTTCAGGAATTGTGAAGCAGAGCTTTTCCTTACCGCCCAGCCAGAGATAGGCAGGACCTGCGTAAGTTCCAAGAGATGTTGACGGATAGTTGACAGCAATAGCCAGCGAGCGTGCAGTGCTGTAGGTGCTGTTGAATTTCAGACCCTTCAGCTCGGCGATGACAACTCCGTTGGCAGAAAGAGAGCCGTCGGCGTCAGGCGTAGCGATGCACCAGAAGCAGTTATCCTTAGAGGCTGCATACGTTGTGCACTGTGTAGCTTTTTCATGGTCAGACCATAAAGCGCCGTTGTCAGTAGCCTTTGTGGTTTCTGCCTTGGTGGCGTCGTCCTCTACGGTCACCTTAGCAGCCTCAGCCTTCAGGTTGGCGATGGTAGCTTCGCTCCAAACGGTGAAGTCCCAAGACTTAATGTTTTCGTCAACAGGCTCTTCGCCGCTGGCAGCCTCCTTGACTTCAGTAGCTACGATATAGACATACTTACTGTTTACATACATCATATAGCCAGTGACGGTAACCTTCTTGCCATTCAGTTCAGAGAGGTCTTCGTTGGGCTTTACGAGCGAACCCAGTGCAGCCTCAGTGCCTTCGATGGCAAGGTTGAAGTAGTTGCCGTTGATGGAGAGCGTTCCGTCGAAGGTGACATACTTACGCGGAGTAGCTTTTTCGGTAACGTAGCCCTCGAAGTCGGCAGTTGTCAGAGCCGTAGCCTCTGGGTGAGTAACGTTCTCAGTTCCCAGCTCGGTGATGGTGGCAGAAGAAGTGAGCTGCTTAGCACCGCCGTACATGCCGAGAGCGCCCTGCATGCGTACCTTTTGTCCTACGGCCAGCTTGTTGGCGGTGTTATACTGGTAGATGTAGTCTGTTCCGTCGTATATTACAGCGCCGTTGGCAGCAGAAGCAACGACAGTACCTTCGATGAGTACCGACTCATTCTGTGCTGCAGCCTGAGCCTGTGCGATGGTGATGACCTCCAGCTTGGTGTAAGTCTCGCTGGCCACGCTGCTGGCGACGCCACCCTTCACGGCAATAGCCTTGATGGTTGTTGTCTGCTGAACCTCGATAGCAGCATTGTAGACGACGCCATTGAAGTTCTCGGCATCGGTGTACGAAGGCTCGCTGTTGTCAAGAGTGTAGTAGATGGTGACACCCTCTTCAGCTGTGATTTCCACGGTGAAGGCTTCAGTGAACGACTTGCCGGAAGGATTGAACACCGGTGGCACTACAGCGCCGTCGGCAGCCTTCTTCCAGAAGTTAGGCTTTGTCTGGTTGCTGTTGCCATAGCATGCAAAGCGTGGGTTGGAAGCATTGTACTGCAGTATACGTGCCGTTGTGCCTACGTTTGTGATGATGAAGACACCGTTGTCTGCAGTGACGGTCCAAGAAGAGGCGTCATTAATCTCTTCAGCTGTTGTCAGCGAATTGCCAGAGCCAGACTTCCATGACAGGTAAGCATCGCCTGCCGTCTTGAAGGCCAAGGTTCCGTCCTGCGAACCTGCAACGACAGTCAGCGGCATCAGTCCGGCAGGAGTGCCATCGTAGTCAGCTACCTGGCCGATGGTAGTTCCACTGGTAGTGATGGCAGACAGTTCCTTGGTTACAGAACCATTGTCGATGGCCAGCACCACTACGTCGCCTACAGCGATAGAAGTAGCTTTCTCCCATGCGGCGTTGGCATTGATGCCAATCATAGCCATGAGGGCTACGAACAAAAAGCGTAAATTCTTTTTCATAAGCGTTTTTTAAATTAGTTAGTAATAAAAAATTTCTGTGAGTGCAAAATTACGAAATCAGTTTGCAATACAAAAAATTTTGAAAAATATTTTATACTGTATCTGAAAAAAATTATCTGCGTAAGAAAAAAAATTATCTCCGTAAGAAAAAAAATTATCTCCGTAAGATAATTTCGTAAGTCATTGAGATAATTTCGTAAGTCATTGAGATAATTTCGTAAGTCATTGAGATAATTTCATAAAAAAGTTTTTCGCAGAGAAAAAAACTTTGTAACTTTGCCATCCAACACGCGCATACAATAAAAATAACACGACTATATGGAATACAATTTTAGAGAAATTGAGCAGAAATGGCAGAAGCGGTGGGTAGACAACGGAACCTACCGGGTTGTCGAGGACGAGAAGAAGAAGAAGTTCTACGTGCTGAACATGTTCCCCTACCCCAGCGGTGCCGGACTGCACGTAGGCCACCCTCTGGGATACATTGCCTCCGACATCTATGCACGCTACAAGCGCCAGAAGGGCTTCAACGTGCTGAACCCTATGGGATACGACGCCTACGGACTGCCCGCAGAGCAGTATGCCATACAGACAGGCCAGCATCCTGAGAAGACAACGTTCGAGAACATCGACCGCTACCGTTCGCAGCTCGACAAGATTGGCTTTTCCTTCGACTGGGACCGCGAGGTGCGCACCTGCGACCCGATATACTACAAGTGGACGCAGTGGGCTTTCCAGCGCATGTTCAAGAGCTACTACTCGCTGTCGTCGCAGAAGGCACAGCCAACGATAAAGCTTATAGAGCATTTCGAGCTGATGGGCACAGAGAACTGCAATGCACTCGGCACCGAGGAGCTGCACTTCACGGCTGCCGATTGGGCGTCGTTCTCGGAGAAGAAGAAGCAGGAGGTGCTGATGAACTACCGCATAGCCTACCTGGCCGACACGATGGTCAACTGGTGTCCGAAGCTCGGCACCGTGCTTGCCAACGACGAGGTGGTAGACGGTGTGTCGGTGCGCGGCGGCTATCCTGTGGTGCAGAAGAAGATGCGCCAGTGGTGCCTCCGTGTGTCGGCCTATGCCCAGCGTCTGCTCGACGGACTGGAAACCATCGACTGGACGGACTCCCTTAAGGAGACGCAGCGCAACTGGATAGGACGCAGCGAGGGAACTGAGGTAGTCTTCAAGGTGGCACCCAACGACCAACACCCAACCGCCAACACCCAAAGCTTCACCATCTTCACCACCCGTGCCGACACCATGTTCGGCGTAACCTTCATGGTGCTGGCTCCCGAGAGCGAGCTGGTTCAGCAGCTCACCACCGAAGAGCAGAAGGCCGACGTGGAGCAGTATCTTGAATACGTGAAGAAGCGCACCGAGCGCGACCGTCAGATGGACCACAAGGTGACGGGCGTCTTCTCCGGCTCGTATGCCATCAACCCGTTCACCGACGAGAAAATTCCCATCTGGATATCAGAATACGTATTGGCTGGCTACGGCACCGGCGCCATCATGGCCGTGCCTGCCCACGACAGCCGCGACTACGCCTTTGCCAAGCACTTCGGCCTGCCCATCATTCCCCTCATCGAGGGTGCCGACGTCTCGGAGGAGAGCTATGACGCCAAGGAGGGCATCGTCTGCAACAGTCCCGTAGGCGGAGGCTCAGCCTCCGCAAACGGCAGCGGCAAGTTCTCACTCAACGGCCTTACCGTCAAGGAGGCCATTGCCGCTACCAAGAAATACGTCACCGAGCAGGGCATTGGCCGCGTGAAGGTGAACTATCGCCTGCGCGACGCCATCTTCTCGCGTCAGCGCTACTGGGGCGAGCCGTTCCCCGTCTACTATAAGGACAATATGCCCTACATGATACCGAAGGAATGCCTGCCGCTGGAGCTGCCTGAGATTGACGAGTATAAGCCCACCGAGACCGGCGAGCCGCCATTGGGCCGTGCCAAGAAGTGGGCATGGGACACGAAGACCAATTCCGTTGTCGATTGTTCGGCAATCGACAACAAGACGGTTTTCCCCTTGGAGCTGAACACTATGCCCGGCTTTGCAGGCTCCTCGGCATACTATCTGCGATACATGGACCCGAAGAACGAGAAGGCCCTCGTCGACAAGGATGTCGACGAATACTGGCGCAACGTCGACCTCTACGTCGGCGGCACCGAGCATGCCACAGGCCACCTCATCTACTCGCGCTTCTGGAACAAGTTCCTCTACGACAGCGGCTACTCCTGCGAAGACGAGCCTTTTAAGAAGCTTGTCAACCAGGGAATGATACAGGGCCGCTCCAACTTCGTCTACCGCATAGAGGACGAGGGCCAGGACAAGGGCAGGTTCGTCAGCTACGGGCTGAAGGACAAATACACCACGACGCCGATACACGTCGACGTCAACATTGTCTCTGCCGACGTGCTGGACATCGAGGCCTTCCGCAAGTGGCGTCCCGACTACGAGCAGGCCGAGTTCATTCTTGAAGACGGCACGCTGCTCAGCAGCACCCAGCAGCCAACAGCCACCACCCAGTACAAGTGTGGCTGGGCAATAGAGAAAATGTCGAAGTCGATGTTCAACGTCGTCAATCCGGACATGATCGTCGAGAAGTATGGTGCCGACACTCTGCGCCTCTACGAAATGTTCCTCGGCCCCGTGGAGCAGTCGAAGCCCTGGGACACCAACGGCATCGACGGCTGTCACCGCTTCCTCAGAAAGTTCTGGGCATTGTTCTATGGCAACAGCCGCGAGAACCCGGAGGGCAAGCTGCTCGTCGACGACAGCCAGCCCACGAAGGAAGCCCTGAAGAGCGTCCACAAGCTCATCAAGAAGGTCAGCCAGGACATTGAGGTGTTCTCATACAACACTTCCATATCGGCCTTCATGATCTGCGTCGGCGAGCTGGCCCAGCAGAAGTGCAAGAGCCGCGAGGCGCTCACCACGCTGGTGAGGCTCATAGCTCCCTTTGCCCCGCACATCGCTGAAGAACTGTGGGAAGCCTTGGGCGGAGAGGGCAGCGTCTGCGACGCACAGTGGCCGGAGTGGAACGAGGAGTTCCTCGTGGAGAGCAGCGTCAAGCTGGGCGTTGCCTTCAACGGCAAGACGCGCTTCGACATGGAGTTCCCTGCCGATGCCGACAACCAGACCATACAGCAGACCGTGCTGGCCGACGAGCGCGCCGGAAAATACATCGACGGAAAGCCCATCATGAAGGTAATCATCGTGCCGAAGAGAATGGTGAACATAGTGCTGGGAAAGTAAACAACGGTTTCAATGACAGTACAGCATAAGATAATACTCAACGAGGTCAGGGACTATATGTTTATAACCCTTGGCCTGCTGATGTATACCATTTCCTTCACGGTGTTCCTCATGCCCTACCAGATAGTCGCCGGCGGAGTGACTGGCTTGTCGGCCATCATCTACTACGCCACTGGCTTCCATCTGGAGAACACATATATTATTATTAATGTGCTGTTGCTGATAGTGGCACTGAAGATTCTGGGCTTCAAGTTCCTGATGAAGACCATCTATGCCATCCTGGTGCTTTACTTCATGCTGCGCTTCGCACAGGACATTCTGCCAAAGCAGCCCAATGGCCTGCCGTTCAAGCTGCTTGGCGAGGGGCAGGACTTCATGTCGCTCATCATAGGCTGCGCAATATCGGGCATGGCCCTGGCAGTGGTGTTCTCAAGCAACGGCTCGACGGGAGGCACCGACATCGTGGCAGCAGCAGTCAACAAGCTGCACAACAACATCTCGCTGGGTACGGTGCTCTTTGCCGCCGACTTCTGCATAATAGGCTCCTGTATGTTCTTCCCGCAGTTCGGCGACTACGTAGACCGTGCGCACAAAGTCACCTTCGGCTTCTGCGTGATGGCTATGGAGAACTATGTGCTGGACTATGTGATGAACCGCCGGCGCCAGTCGGTGCAGTTTATGATTTTCTCGCAGAAGTGGCAGGAAATAGCCAATGCCATCGGCACCAAGATGGAGCATGGCGTAACTATTCTCGACGGCCACGGATGGTATACTGGCAGGCAGATGAAGGTGCTTTGCATTCTGGCAAAGAAGCGTGAGAGCATCAACATGTTCCGACTGATAAAGATGATCGACCCTAATGCTTTCGTGTCGCAGTCGAGCGTCATCGGCGTCTACGGTGAGGGTTTCGACGAAATGAAGGTTAAAATCAAGGACGAAAAGCCACAATGAAGTTAGTATTTGCCACCAACAATGCCCACAAGCTCGACGAAGTGCGTGCCATTCTCGGCAGCAGCGTGGAGGTGCTGTCGCTCAGCGACATCGGATGCCATGACGACATTCCCGAGACAGGCACTACGCTCAGGGAAAACGCACTGCAGAAGGCTGAATACATATATAATAAATACCGTGTAAGCTGTTTTGCCGACGACACCGGCCTTGAGGTCGACGCCCTTGGCGGTGCGCCGGGTGTCTACAGTGCACGCTATGCCGGCGGCGAAGGCCACGACAGCCAGGCAAACATGCGCAAGTTGCTCAGCGAAATGGAAGGCGTCAGCAACCGCAAGGCGCGCTTCCGCACCGTGATAGCACTCTTGGAGAAGCGCGACGTATGTCCCTGCGGATGCACCAGCGTGAAGATTGTCAACTGTTTCGACGGCATCGTTGAGGGAACAATCACTGAGCAGAAGAGTGGGGCAGAGGGCTTCGGCTACGACCCACTGTTCATGCCCGACGGCTACGACAAGACGTTTGCCGAAATGACTGCCGACGAGAAGAACGCCATCAGCCATCGCGGCAGGGCTGTGGCCAAGCTGGCAGAATTCCTCAAAAAAAGATGAGGGAAGGGAAATAAAGAAAGAGAAGTAAGAAATAAAGAATAGGAAATAGAAAATAAAAAGTAAGAAATAAAAAATAGGAATTATTATGCAGACAGCAGCACTTAACAGACATCTGGCAGCAGGCAGGAAAAGGCTTCTGCCGTGCTTTTTGTTTCTTGTTTTTTATTTTTCATCCATCAACGTAACGGCGCAGGTAGGAACGTGGCGGAACTTTCTGGCCTATCACGACATCCAGCAGATAGAGGCTTCTGCCAATGAAGTCTTCGTGATGGCAAGCAACGACCTGTATATGTATAATCTTGCCGACCAGAGCATAACCACGTTCGACAAGACAAACGGCATGAGCGATGTCAACATAGTCCACATCCGCTGGTGCAGCGCCGCCAAGAAGCTGCTGGTGGTATACAAGAACGGCAACATAGACTTGCTGACAGCCAATGGCGACATTACCAACATCAGCGACTTGCACACGAAGGCCATCATCGGCGACAAGACGGTAAACAATGTCACCATCAGTGGGGAATATGGTTACCTGGCGTGCGGCTTCGGCATCGTAAAGCTGAATATTGCACGGCAGGAAGTCAGCGAAAGCTACATGCTCGGCGCAAACGTGCAGCAGGTGGCCATCGAGGGCGGAAGCATCTATGCCAAGACTTCTGACAAGGGCATTCTTACCGGCCTGCTGAGCAAAAACCTCATCGACAAGTCGAACTGGACGGCAGCAGCAAGCTTTCCGGCAACAGCAACCGGCAACACCGCCTACGCACAGTATTACGACACTGTGGCGCAACTGTCGCCGGGAGGACCGAAATACAACTATTTCCACAAAATGAAGGTTGTCAACGGAAAGTTGTATACCGTTGGCGGCGGCTGGTATCAGTTTGGCAATTTCCAGCGCCCAGGAACGATACAGATTCTTGATGCAAACCACGAATGGACGGTATATAACGACAACGTTCAGCCTGCCTTTGCACCCAAGTATGTAGACCTGAACGACATTGCCGTAGACCCACGCGACGAAGAACATGTCATGTGCGCCTCTGCGTCGGGTATCTATGAATTCCAGGACGGGCAGTTCGTGGCTAACTACACCATGGGCAACAACGACTACATGGTGTCGGCAGCATCCAACAACAATCCCGCCTACGTGCGCACCGACGGCATCATCTACGACCAGCAGGGAAATCTGTACTGCCTGAACAGCGGTTCCATTTCAGCCATTGTCACGCTGAGCGCAGGCGGACAGTGGGGAGGCATTCTCGACAGCCAGATGGAAGACCGTCCGGGGCGCTCTATGCGTACGCTTTGCTACAGCATGTTCGACAGCAAAGGGCGCTTCTGGTTCTGCAACGCACACACGGACCTGCCTGCGCTGATACACTATGACTTCTCGACAGGCAGTACTACCGTTTACAAGACTTTTGTCAATCAGGACGGAACAAGCATTCCCCTGTTCAGCATATATTGTATTGCGGAAGACATGGACGGAAACATCTGGCTGGCTACCGACGAAGGGCCGCTGTATCTTACAGAGGCTGAAATCAGCGACCCAAGCCGCGGCTTCCTGCAGTACAAGGTGCCGCGCAACGACGGAACAAACCTGGCCGACTATCTGCTCACGGGCATCAACATCTCATGCATTGCGATGGACAAGGCTGGCCGAAAGTGGTTTGGCACACACGACAACGGCGTCTATCTGATAAGCATGGACAACAATTCACAGGTGCAGCACTTCACGACAGCCAACAGCAGCCTGCTGTCGGACGAGATAGAGTCGATAGCTATTAACGACGACACTGGCGAAGTGTTTTTCGGAACTGCCAACGGCCTCTGTTCGTATATGAGCAATGCCACACGCACTAACGACGACATGAATACCGACAACGTGTGGGCATATCCCAACCCTGTAACGCCGGACTACACTGGGCTGATAACCGTCACAGGACTCAGCTTCAACTCTGACGTGAAGATAGTTGCCCCCAACGGTGCATTGATAGCCCAGGGCCGCAGTAATGGCGGCATGTTCACATGGGACGGCTGCGACGCCAAAGGAAGTCCTGTAAGCAGCGGCGTCTACATGGTGCTCACGGCTAAGAGCGACGGCTCAAAGGGAACAGTGTGCAAGATAGCCATAGTCAGATAAAGACTGTTGGGCGCAAGCTTGTTAACCTTATTAATATATGAAAACACTCGGCAAGCACTTTTTGTTTATGGCAATAACATGTCTGCCTGTTGCCGATGTGCTTGCGCTTAGCTTTGACCGCACAACCATAGAGCAACTGGGTCTTCCGCTTGTGGAAATCACCACAGTGAACGGCGAAGAGCCTACATGCGACTACGTAGTTGCCCCAGAGGGAGAAAACGGGCAAAGCATTATTAACGCCACAAAGGTGCCGGGTAGGGTAGTGGTGAGCTTTGAAGGCGTGGTGCGCTTCGATTCTGGCAACTATAAACAAGGCGAGAGCGGCATGACCATCAAAATCCGCGGCAACACCAGCGCCTACACCTACTATGACAAGAAGCCGTTCAAGATTAAGCTGCAGAAGAAGGGCGACATGCTGTGGCGTGGCGACAAGCGCTATAACGACAAGGACTGGCTGCTGATAAAGGACGGCGACTACGGCTTCAACACCATGGCTTCATTTCTTGTGGCGCGCTTTTTAGAAGTCGGATGGGTTCCGTCATATCGTTACGTCAATGTCATCATGAATGGCGACTACCGGGGCATATATATGCTTGTTGAGGCCGTTGAGCGCAATGCCGACTGCCGCATAAACGTTGACAAGCAGCAGGGATTTGTCATTGAGTTTGATGCCTATTGGTGGAAGGAAGCAGTCTATTTCGGCACGTCAGGAGTACGTAAATATACTTTCAAGTATCCTGACGATGACGATGTCACCGACTTTCAGATATCCTATATCCGGCAGCGTGTAATAGACATGGAGCAGAGTATCATAAACGGCAACTATCATGAGCATCTGCATGTGCCGTCGTGGGCTAAATGGGTGCTGTGCCACGATATTCTTGGCACCAGCGACGCGGCAGGCTCCAACATTTTCATGACGCTCTACGACCATAGTCCCGAAAGCCGGCTGATGCTTACTACGCCATGGGACTTCAACACCACATTCCGTACTTATAACGCCTGGTCAACGGTGCACAGCTACTGGCGTTTCTATTTCAAGGAGCTGTTTGAAAGCAGCAATCCTATGTTCCGCAATGTCTATCTTATGGAGTGGCGCAAGGTGTCGCCGGTAATATTCTCCTATGTCGTCGGCCAGTTAGACCAGTTCGGGCGTTCGCCGGAGTTTATGGCCATCAGCCGGTCGCGCAACTATGACAAGCAGCGCTGGGGATACAATCTGCTCTCTGCTCAGACCGACTTGTCAGTAGCGCGCAGCTGGTTCTACAACCGCCGCAAATGGATGGAAACGCAATTAGGGGACAAATAATGAAGAGTGAAGAATTTGCTGCCGTTGTTGTTAAACTCTCTGGAGTCCGGTAGGAAATTCTTCATTCTTCATTTTTCATTCTTCACTTACTACGCGTCGATGTTAGCGTAAGTGGCGTTCTTCTCTATGAATTGTCTGCGTGGCTCCACGTCGTCTCCCATAAGCATTGAGAAGATTTCGTCGGCCTCGGCGGCATTCTCTATGGTTACTTGCTTCAGCAGGCGGTTTTCGGGGTTCATCGTTGTCTCCCACAGCTGCTCCGGGTTCATTTCTCCCAGACCTTTGTATCGCTGTGTGTGCAGTGCGCTGGCGTTCTCGTCGCCGTCTACATATTTGTCGATGAATGCCTGACGCTGCTGGTCGGTGTAGCAGTATTCAGAGACTTTCTTGTAGGTGCATTTGTAGAGTGGGGGAGTGGCGATGTAGAGGTGTCCCTCCTGGATGACCTTCGGCATGAAGCGGTAGAAGAGTGTCATGATGAGCGTGTCGATGTGTGAGCCATCGACGTCGGCGTCGGTCATGATGATGATCTTGTCGTAGCGCAGCTTGTCGACGTTGGCTTCGCGGTCGCCTTCGCCGTCGACGCCGAAGCGGACGCCGATAGACTGAATGATGTTCATCACTGACTCGGCCTCGAAGACGCGATGCCACTGCACTTTCTCAACGTTCAGGATTTTGCCTCGCAGTGGCAGGATGGCCTGGAAGTGGCGGTCGCGTCCTTGCTTGGCAGAGCCACCGGCGGAGTCACCCTCGACGAGGAAGATTTCGCAGTCCTTGGGATCCTTGTTGGAACAGTCGGCAAGCTTGCCTGGCAGGCCGCCGCCGGTCATGGGGTTCTTGCGCTGCACGCTCTCACGGGCCTTGCGGGCTGCAATACGCGCTGTGGCGGCAAGCACCACTTTTTCGCAAATCTGCTTAGCCTCCTTCGGGTGTTCTTCCAAATAGTTTGTCAGTGCCTCGCCGACGGCCTGCTGAACGGCTCCGGCAACCTCTGAGTTGCCAAGCTTGGTTTTTGTCTGGCCTTCAAACTGCGGCTCTGCGACCTTTATGGAGATAACTGCTGTGAGACCCTCGCGGAAGTCGTCGCCAGCCAGTTCTATCTTTGCCTTTTCAATCTGCTTGGAAATGTTCGGGTCGGCGTCGGCATACTTCTTCAGCGTGCGTGTCAGCGCCATGCGGAAGCCGACGAGGTGTGTACCGCCCTCGATGGTGTTGATGTTGTTGACATACGAGTGGATGTTCTCGCTGTAGTCGGTGTTATACATCACAGCCACTTCGATGGGTACGCCCTGCTTCTCTGTCTTCAGGTAGATGACGTCGTCGAAGAGGTGGGTGCGGTGACGGTCGACGTAGCGCACGAACTCCTTCAGTCCTTCCTTGGCGTGGAACACCTCTTCGCGGAGCTTGCCCTCCTCGTCGGGGCGCATGTCCTTGAGGGTTATGGTGATGCCGGCGTTAAGATATGCCAGCTCGCGCATGCGCTTGGCAATGATGTCGTACTTGTATTCTGTGGTGGTGAAAATGCTGCCGTCGGGCCAGAACTGCTGGCGTGTGCCTGTCAGGTCGGTGTCGCCTACTATCTTCACGTCGTAGAGCGGCTTGCCCTTTTCGTATTCCTGCTGGTAGATGTGGCCGTTGCGGAACACCTGCGACATCATGTGCGTCGACAGTGCATTCACGCAGCTCACGCCTACGCCGTGCAGACCGCCGGAGACCTTGTATGAGCCTTTGTCGAACTTGCCGCCGGCATGCAGAACGGTCATGACGACCTCCAGAGCCGACTTGTGCATCTTCTCATGCTCGTCGACGGGAATGCCGCGGCCATTGTCCTGGACGGTTATTGAGTTGTCTTCGTTGATGGTGACTTCGATGTGTGTGCAATAGCCGGCCATGGCCTCGTCGATGGAGTTGTCGACGGTTTCGTTGACCAAGTGGTGCAGGCCTTTTTCACTGATGTCGCCGATATACATTGCCGGGCGTTTGCGCACGGCCTCTAAGCCCTCGAGCACCTGAATGTTACTCGCGGAATAGTTGCTTGCTTTGTTTTGTTCTTCTGCCATGTTTTAATTTGTAGTAGAAATGTCATGCAAAGGTACGAAAAAAAGGCAGAAACAGGAATATTTCTGCCTAAATAATGGTTAAAAAAGCGAAAGAATGTGCATTATAAGTTCACCAACATTGTAACTTTGCACGCTGTATGAAAAAGCTTTGTCATTACATATCTGAATACATGGGCGCGCTGGTGCTTGCCGCAGCACTGCTGGCACTGGTGTTTCCCGGCGTGCTGATGCATATCCGCCCGACGGTCATCAACTATCTGCTGGGAGTGGTGATGTTCGGCATGGGACTCACGCTGAACCTGCACGACTTCAAGATAGTCTTCAACCGGCCGAAGGATGTCGTCGTCGGCTGCATGGCGCAGTTCACGGTGATGCCGCTGCTGGCATGGGTGCTGGCGCAGCTGTTCCGGCTCGACGAGGCTTTGGCTCTTGGTGTGGTGCTGGTGGGCTGCTGTCCGGGAGGCACGGCCTCCAACGTGATTACCTATCTGGCCAAGGGCGACCTGGCACTCTCTGTTGGCATGACGGGCGTCTCTACACTGCTGGCCCCGCTGCTGACGCCACTGCTGACGTGGGCTTTGGCAGGGAAGAGCGTCGACGTTGACGTGGCAAGCATGTTCCTGAGCATTCTCTGGGTGGTCATCATGCCCATCGTCGTCGGATTAGTGGTAAAAGGACTCTGGCCAAAGTTCACGGAGCGTGTCACCGACTATCTGCCAGCCTTTTCCTCCATAGCCATAGCCTTGATAGTGGCCATCATCATCTCTGCCAACGCTGGCAAGCTGCTGGCTGGCGGACTCGTCATTGTGCTGGTGGTTGTGCTGCACAATGTCTGCGGACTCCTGCTGGGCTATCTCACCGGGCGGCTGCTGGGACTGTCGGAAGCCAAGAAGAGGGCTATTTCCATAGAGGTAGGCATGCAGAACTCCGGCCTGGCAAGCAGTCTGGCAACGCTGCATTTTGCTGCCTATCCGCTGGCAACCATTCCCGGCGCCATCTTCAGTGTATGGCACAACATTTCCGGCGCCATCGTGGCTTACATGTACAGGAATAGATGAAAAGCCGCCGGCATCGGCAGACTGCCAATGTCGGCGACACTCTCTATAGCCCGGAAGCCTGCTTTTTCAGAACAGCTTTGCAACGCTTTCCACCTCCTGGCCCTCATAGAAGCGGACGTCGAAGAGTGGACGGTAGCTGAATTCAGAAAAACGTAGCAGCTGCAGGGCGCAGAACTGGCGGTCGTCGCTCAGACAGGCCTCCAGGCGGAAGTTTCCGTTGACGCCGGCAGCAGGCTTGCCTTTCTGCGCGATTTCGGCAGCCATCTTGTCGACTGGCATGCTGAGCAGCCGCTCCACGCGCTCGCCCTCCACGGGTGAATATTCCAGAACCATAGCCTTCAGCGGACTCTGTGTCGGCGTGTAGAAGGCCTTGGTGGAAAACAGTGATTTCTTGACAGTGATATTATGATGTGCGGAGACGGCAGCAGCCATCTCCAAGTTTTTAATGCTTGGCATAGTTGTTGAAATTTTTGTTGTTAATCTGATTTTTGAGTATGGTCTGACATGTTGCAGACCCAGTGGTTGCGGCCTTGTAAGGCTTCAGACTAACGAATGATGTGCCTCAGCGCAATGACATAGTAGTCGCACGAGGCTGACAGGCAGAACGGCGCCGACTCCTGCCGGCAGCGGCTGTCGTAAAGGAAATTAGGGAGTTTAACAGTCTGCCGCCGTGACAAAGAGCATGACGGCGTAAGTGTTCTCTCGCTTCTGGAACCCTGCGTGGGTAGGATGCGCTGAGGGCGCGAGCTGCAAATGCGGTAGAGCTGTGTGGCGTCCGTCAGAGTGGCCTCGTGAGGCTGTTGCCGCTGAGGCATGACAAGGGAAGCTTCGGCAGCAGGCAGACAGTCCTGTGCAGTCCCGGCAGCTGGCACCAGCCTGCCTGCAAGAACCGTCAGGAACACCGTAAGCAGTGCCGAAAAAAGCCACACAGGCATGTGCGTCCGTTTCCTTCTCATCACACTTCTGTCATATCGCACAAAAGACAGGCGATAAAACTATGCCGCAAAGATATTGAAAAAATCATACATTTCAGTAACATGCAGAGAAAAAAATTTATCTCTGCAAGATAATTTCGTAACATGCAGAGATAAATTTTTATCTTACGGAGATATTTTTTTATCTCACAGAGATAATTTCGTAAGTCATTGAGATAATTTTTTATCTCACAGAGATAATTCATAATAAGCAGAGGCAAAGCAATGGGCATGTCAGAGGTTTGGCAAAATCCCGGCAACCCACGCATCAATGCGGGCGTCCGTCTTGTCATCCTCGTTGACATCGTCAAGAGGCAGCCCCACGAACTTGCCGTCCACAACAGCCGCAGAGTCATCGAAAGTATAGCCATCTGTGCTGACAGCGCCTACAAAATGGGCACCGCTGTCCTTGATGCCATTATACAATTCGCCTATGCCACCCACAAAAGTGTCGCCATACGACTCGCAGTCGCCGCAGCCGAAGAGGGCAATGGTCTTTCCGGAAAGATTCGCCCCTTGAAGCAGTCGCAGTCCGTCGTACCAGTCGTCCTGCAGTTCGCCAGCACCCCATGTCGAAGTGCCGAGAATCAGGTTCTGGTTGCTCTCGACAATCTCAGCAGTCAAGTCCTGTACGTTGATGGCCTCGCAGCCGATTTTCTGGGCTATCTTTTCTGCTATAGCCTCACACGTTCCCGTTGAGGAACCGTAAACAATAATTGTTGTGTTCATGTCTGTCATTCTTTTATGTGGTTAAACATTACGTCGGCAAAGGTACGGCGATGCCATGAACTGCGCAATACCGAAAAGTTGGGTATTCGCAATAGCTCCAAGGCATGGAGATATACAAAACAGATTAACAAGAAATAGGTAAATAGATAAAAACGCAATTTGGTGACAGCGCCAACAACAAAACAGCGAGACAAACAAATAGAATTTGCTTATCTCGCTGATGTTTAGCTTGCTAACTCTAAATCAGAGATTAGTACTCATCCTCGTTGAACAGGAAATCTTCCTTCGTAGGATAGTCGGGCCATATCTCTTCGATGCTTTCGTAGACGTCGCCCTCGTCTTCTATTTCCTGCAGGTTTTCCAATACTTCAAGGGGTGCGCCTGAGCGTATCGCGTAATCTATTAGTTCGTCCTTGGTTGCCGGCCAGGGTGCGTCTTCGAGTTTTGATGCTAATTCCAGTGTCCAATACATAGTTTTAAAAGATTATTAGATGAAAATATAATACTTGCTTTAGGGTGTGTGCCTTTCTTTTGCGAAGAATGCCCATGGTCTTACAGAGGAAGTCTCCTGTTTTTTCGAAGAATGCCTCTTGTGTTTATGGGCAATGCTTCTTAAGCAGGCGCAAAAGTAATATATTTTTTCTTATTTGCAAGTATTCTGCCAATATTTTTCTTTCAGTCCTTTTTCGGAGTTGATTTTTTTTGCAAGCACGAAAAGATAGTCGCTGAGTCTGTTGACGAAAGTCAGGGCCTCTGTGGTCACCTGCTGTTCTGCGGCCATGTCCACCATTCTTCTTTCAGCCCTTCGGCATACAGTTCTTGCCACGTGTGCCATTGCTGCCTGCTGTGAGCCTCCTGGCAGTATAAATCCCATCTGCTGTGGCAGCATGCCCACGATTTTGTCAATTTCTTTTTCCAGCATTTTTATTTCCTCTTCGCTGAAGATTGCCGACGGTGGCATTTGTGTCGTTTCCGTGTTTGTTGCCAGCTGTGTGCCTACGCAGAACAGAGTGTTCTGCACTCTTTGCAGCATTTTAATGTCGTCGGTGTTTTCCATGTTGGCTGCCAGCAGTCCCAACAGCGAGCTCAGTTCGTCGATGGTTCCGTAGGCTTCAATTCTCTTGTCGGCTTTTGAGACGCGATCGCCGCCCACGAGAGCCGTAGTGCCCTTGTCGCCGGTGCGTGTGTATACTTTTGTAATTTTCATAGCCTTTACAGGGTTTTTCGGTTAGTTATCAATAATTATGCTGTTGTTGTCTGTTTTTATGCTGTTGTTGCCCGTTTTTATACTGTTGTTGTCCGTTTTTATACTGTTGTTGCCCGTTTTTATACTGTTGTTGTCAGAAGTTTACGGTGTAGTTGTGCTTATATCTCTTTTTGTCGAACATCAGAATGCCGCAGTAGTACAAGTCGAATGTGATGGTAGCCTCTTTGCTGTTGCACAAATCCTTCCAGAGAGTCTTGTTTTTGCAGATGTTCTCCACGGCCACCACGGAGTTGTCGTTACATCTTGCCACGATCTGTTCCGTCCGTTCCCTGTCTTCAATGTCCACGACGGCCATGTCGATGCTTTCCGGCATGTTGCAGAACGTCGTTTTCCTGCATCCGGCCTTGCACCATTCGTTGTATTTGCTGTCGGGCATTGTCAGCGGCTGCCTCCAGTTAGCCATTCTCAAGAACAGCCTGCCCAGCTTTCTTGTCTGCCAGTCTTGTGCCGTCTTGTCCAGCTCAGCGTATGCGTAGTATGGCAGCGACTCATTGATGATGTTGTTGACAAACCAGAAGTCCGTAGGCGACTGAATGCCAAATCCCGCCGACTTGCCTATCCGCCTTATCCTAACAATCAGTCGTTTGAGAAAGTTTGTCACTTTTCAGAGTCTTTAATGTTATTTTCTGCAAAAATACAAATTTGTGTCCATAAACAGTAATGTTGGAATGATAAAAATTCGTAACTTTGCCAAGTATATGGATTACACACTTAATTGCCGTGGCCGTCTGCTGAGCCTTTCCGTGCCTCAGGTGATGGGCATTGTCAATGTCACGCCCGACTCCTTTTTTGCCGCCAGCCGGCAGCAGACGGAGCGTGCCATTGCCGAGCGCGTCGGCCAGATACTTTCTGAAGGCGGCACCATTGTAGATATTGGCGCCTGCAGCACCCGCCCCGACAGCACCGTCGCCGACGAGTCAGTGGAAATGCAGCGCCTCCGCCTTGCGCTGTCAGTTGTCTGCCGCGAGTATCCTGATGCCATCGTTTCCGTCGACACCTTCCGTCCGCAGGTGGCCCGCATGGCCGTCGAAGAGTTTGGCGCGTCCATCATCAATGATGTCGGCAGCATGTCCACAGCTGTTGCCTCTGCCGACCTGCAGCCCATGTTCCGCATGGTCAGCAGCCTTGGCGTACCTTATATATATACATCCCACAAGAGCAATGTTTCCGACGTCCTTCTCGACAGTGCCGCCGCCATCAGCCGTCTGCGCAGCTACGGTCAGAAAGACATACTGTTAGACCCCGGCTTCGGCTTTGGCAAGACGCTTGCCGACAACTACTCGCTGCTTGACAGCCTTGAGCAGCTGCAGGTTATGCAGCTTCCGGTGCTTGTCGGCGTTTCGCGCAAGTCGATGGTCTGGCGCCTTCTGTCGTCCACTCCCGAGGAAGCCCTCAACGGCACCACGGCCCTGCATGCCATAGCCCTTCTGAAGGGAGCCTCGGTGCTGCGTGTCCACGATGTCCGCGAGGCAGTGGAGTGCGTCAAGATATGCAGTCAGCTCACGGCCGGCTCCGTCGGACAAGTGCATCACAGTTTGTAATTGGCTTCGCCGCGATAAATATTCACAGTTATGTTGTTTTTTGAATTTGGAATAAAAGACATTATAGACATAGTCCTTGTGGCACTGATGCTTTTCTATGTCTACCGGCTCATGAAGGAGTCGCGTTCTCTGAACGTGTTTATGGGCATTCTGATGTTTGTTGTGTTGTGGCTTGTCGTCTCCCAGGTTCTTGAGATGAAGCTTCTCGGCTCCATCATGGACAAGCTGGTGTCGGTGGGCGTCATCGGCCTCATCATCCTTTTCCAGGAGGACATCCGCAAGTTTCTCTACAATCTCGGCGGCCACCAGCGCATCCGCGCCTTGCGGCGTTTGTTCAGCGGCAGCGAGAAGCACCGTTCCGACGAGCAGCTGAAGCAAGTCATCATGCCCATCGTAATGTCGTGCATGTCAATGAGCAAAAAGAAGATTGGCGCCCTGCTTGTCATACAGCGCGCCACCCCTCTTGACGACATAGTAGCCACTGGCGAGCCTATCGATGCCGCCATCAGCCAGCGGCTCATAGAGAATATTTTCTTCAAGAACTCACCGCTTCACGACGGTGCCATGGTGATTGCCGGCGGTCGCATCCGTGCTGCCGGCTGCATACTTCCCGTGAGTCACAGTCTCGACATTCCCAAGGAGTTTGGCCTTCGCCATCGTGCCGCCCTTGGCATTACCCACGAGAGCGACTGCATAGCCATCGTCGTCAGCGAAGAGACCGGCGGCATCAGCGTAGCCATCCGCAGCGACTTTCAGGTGCGCCTCTCCGCAGAGAAGCTTGAGAGCATTCTCACTCAGGAAATGATTGTTTAAGTGTACCCTTGTTATTTTATAACAACCTTTTTGCCACCTATGATATATAGTCCCTTGGCGGGCTTGCTGACCTTCTGTCCGCTGAGGCTGTATATTTGCGTGCTGTCTGCCTGTTGTGCGGCAGTCTTGCTGATGGCTGTTGCTATCTCGCCTTTCAGCAGAGCTACCAGCTGTGCCACGATGCCCTCGCTCTGGCATGTGCTGTAGCCACCCAGCATGAGGTCGCAGGCCAGCGTGCCGTTCGAGTAGTGGTTGTGGTCGGTAAAGCAGCTGATGATGGCCTGTGCGGCAGCATCGGCGGAGGCATGTCCGTTAGCGGCATAGTCGGCGACATAGGCGTTGAAGATGGCGTCGGCATTCTTGCCTATTTCCACGAAGCCCAGGTAGTTGTCGTCGTTCTGCTTGCGCTCCTCGGCCACGCGGCGCACGATGGTCTCGTAGCTGTCCTTGCGGTAGCTGTCGAAGGTGTTGGTAGTCTGGTTATATCCACCGGCATAGCTGCTGACGGCTCCGTGCGGAGTGTAGGAGTTGATGATGATCTTGGCTCCCAGAGCCTCGGCGGCGTCAAGATAGTAGTTCATGTCGGCTTCGAAGCTGTTGCCCATTCCGTTGGTGCCGTTGTTGCCGAACATCAGAATGTCGTCCGGATAGATGTCGCGCAGCACTCCTGCCAGCTTGCCCTGCGTGTAGTATGTCGAGAGGTTGCGTCCGCCGGCGCCGTTGTTCTGGAATTCGCACAGTGCGTCGAGTTCCGGGAATGTAGAGCCAACGATGTTCTTCAGGCGGTAAGCCCACGAGCCGTTGTTAGCCGACGTGGAGTCTCCCACATGGTGCACCACGCGCTTGCCCCTCTTCTGTCGGGGAGCCTGCTTGGTGACGCTGATCTGTGCTATCTGAGCCTTGCTGTCGCCGCTGGCGGCAATGTGCAGGTCGATGACGTCCGTTGTTGCCGGAATGGTGTATGTTGCCGTGGCCATTGCGCTGTTCGTGCCAAGCTCGTAGCCAGCCAGGTCGCTGTTGATGTATCCCGTGGTGAGCTTGCCCTGGTAGGTTATCTCGATGGTGTAGAAATTGCCCTTCTGCACCTTTATGTCGAACTGCATGTCGCCCTCCAGGTAGTCGCTGGTGGCGTCGGTAGCCGATGCAGAGCCGCCGGCAGCGACAGTGCCGCTCTTGATGCCGTAGCCGAAGGTGGCGTTATACGTCGTCGTGGCTTCCACAGCCGTGAAGCCCTCGGCCAGGGCGCCCTCGGCGGCAGTGCCGAAGTCGAACTTCATGCCATGCACGTTCACGCTGACGCTCTTTGTCAGCGTCTCGCCGTTGGTGTTGGTGCCTGTTGCGCGGATGGTGAGCTGCATGGGAGCCGCCGTACCGCTCACCGACAGGATGCCTGTTGCGGCGTCGAAGCTGATGCCTTCGGTGCCTGTCAGCTGTGTTGTGCCGCTCTTGTCGTAGGCTGCCAGCGTCACCGTGCGCTGCATGTCGTTGCCCTCGCCGTCGATGACGATGGCGGCAAACTCAGCCGTAGCCACCTCGCTGGCATCCATGGGGATGCTTACGCCCGTGGTGCTCTTGGTGAACTTTATGCTTTCTGCCGACGACGTGACGGTCAGCTCGATGGTCTTTGTGCTTCCGCCGATGTTGACGAGCACCGTAGCCGTTCCGGCCTCGGCCGTCTCAGCCATCGATACGGTGGCCTTGTGAGAGTCGTTGGCATCAGGCGTGATGATGATGCCCTGCTGCATGTCCTCCTCTACGACGCTCCATGTAGCCAATCCGATGATGGGGTAGCCGTTCTTGTCGCTCAGCGAAGCCGTCAGCTGTGCCTGTTCCTTCTGCGGTATAGAGAGCGTGGTCTTGTCGGCCTCCAGCTTGTAAGTCTCCGTGTCGGCAGTGGGTTCGTAGACGCTGTATGCGCCCATGTCCACAGAGCCAGTGTTGTTGTTGCCCATGCCAATGCTGAAGAACGTCGGGTTCGATGTCTCTGCCCACTTCACGATGCCGCTCTCGCCGAGCAGCTGTCCGTCGGCGGTGTAGACCATGGCATAGCACGTCTCAGTAGTCTTGTCGGCGGCCATCACCACCTGATACCACGCCGCCGTAGAGAACTGCGCAGCCTCGCTGCCGTTGTTCAGCGTGGTGCCGTTGAGCGTAATCTTCGAGCCGTTGAAGTTCAGGCTCACGGGGCATGTGTATTTGCTGCTCGACCAGAACGGGTAGCCGCTGGTGAGCGTCACCACGGCTCCGGCGTTGTTGAAGCGCAGCAGGGTAGAGAAGACGAGCTGTCCCTTCGGTGCGTCGATGGTCTTGGTCATCACGTGCGATTTCTTGAGAGTTGCCGACGTCACGCGGATGTACTTCCTGCCGTCCTGGTCGGCCATGAGCGTTGCCGAGTGGCTGTCGCTGCCAGCCACGCACCATCCGCCGGCAATGAGGTCAGAGCCTCCGCCGTAGGTTTCCTTTGTGACGGTGTATCCGGCCAGTGCTGCCGGATAGCTGCTGAAGTCTGCCGGGTATCCTGCCAGTGGCAGCACCTGTCCGGCTGCGGTTGTCAGGTCGCCCTGTGCCAGCACGTATTTCTGTGCCTTGTGTGTGGTGCCGTTATATGTTATGGTGGCGGTCATCTTGCCGAAGAAGTTCATCGGCACGTTGCGCAGTTCGAAGGTCGTTGCAGCCTTGGCGGCATTGTTCACGGAGAATGCTCCGTAGCTGTCGCAATACTGTCCCTCGGTGTCGTTTTCCGTCTTGAAGCCTTCAATGTCCCATGTCACCTTGAAGTCAGTCACCTTCTCGCTGATGTTGTCCTCGGTGATGATAGTGCCGTCGGTGCCAACGATGGTGACGGTGTATGGATTGCTGTATGCCTCGTCGGGCGTCGGTCCGAAGGTCATCTTGTCGGCACCCGTAATAGCCACGCTGGCAATGGCCTCCACGTAGTTGGGGTCGACGGCCAGCTCCTCGGTGCTTACCTTAATGTTGTCGATGGCGTAGCAGCGGTCGGTGTTGTTCACCGACGACTTTACGACAATCTTTGCCACGTCCTTCTTCATGTTGCCGATGGAACCCAGCAGAGTCTTCACCGTGCTGCCGTTCTTTGAGAACACCATGGTGACGCCTCCGCGTGCGGTGATCTCCATGCTGATGTGCGGGTTGCCGGTAGCCGTGTAAGGCTTTCCGTTGCCGCCGAATCCGTTCTGGTTCTGCAGTCCGAAGGAAGCGAAGTTAGGCACGCTCTCTCCGCCGATGGTGGCTGCCGAAATGGTGCAGCTGCTTGCCGCGTACGTGTAGCTTGCCAGCACCTCGCCGTTGCTGTTCAGGAGCGACACCGTCGTCGACGTGCTGCCGCTGAAGTAGCCATGGAAAGCGTCCCATTCGGCGGTCACAATGCCGTCGATGGCAATGGGCTGTCCTTCGGCATTGGCAATGGTGCCTTCGGCGGTGGTGTTGCACACTGCCAGCACATTGTCGAAGCCGCTGAGCTTAGTGTCGTAGACGGCAGCCTGTCCGGCCGTCAGCGTGGTGTTGGTAACTCCGAAGATGTTCGTAGCGCCCGAGAAGTCCTCAGTCAGCACTGTCACCTTGTCGGCTGTTGCCTGGCCGATGCCGGCGAGCATCAGGGCCATGAGCAGCATAGAGCGTAGGAATTTGCAGTTTTTCATCTGTTTTTAGTTAATGGTGTATAAAGAGAAAAAAGCCGCTGTCCCTGTTTGGGTTAGCGGCTTATTACTGGTATCGTAGTGTTTATTACTTATGCCAGTGAGCTGATGTGTCTGCAGAGGCTTGACTTCAGATTGGCGGCCTTGTTCTTGTGGATGATGTTGGTCTTTGCCAGCTTGTCAAGCATTTTCTGCACTTTCGGATAGAGTTCTGCAGCCTCTTCCTTGTTGGTCATTGCGCGGAGCTTGCGGACTGCGTTACGCATAGTCTTTGCGTAGTAGTGGTTGTGCTCTGCCTTTACCTTGTCCTGACGAATTCTCTTCAGGGATGATTTGTGGTTTGCCATTTTTTTTAAATTGTTTTAATGATGTTTGACTTAAAGCTCGTGGGTCTTGCGCATCAATGCAGCCCTAAGCAACCCTTGCGGGTCTCTGCCACCGTTCCCCCTTTCAAGGTAGCACTTGGCTTGAGCAGATGACAGATTTAGTGTTTGTAGTCCCTAGGAGAGTCGAACTCCTCTTTAGAGAATGAAAATCTCTCGTCCTAACCGATAGACGAAGGGACCCTGCTTTACAAAAGCGGTTGCAAAGGTAGGCATTTTTCTTTGTTTAGGCCAAAAGGAAATGTCTTTTTGTTGAATAATTAACTTTTTTTAGCGATTCGTTTCACCACAGAGGTACAGAGACGCGCGAGGCAGCTAATTTATTTTTATTGTTATAAAGAATATTTTGTCGAACCGTTTAATCTTTTTGTCGAGAAAAAACTTGACAAAAGCCAGATTTTAAGCCCCTGAGAATTGCGTGGCGGTCAGCAAGGCTGGTTTTGGAGCGAAATTTGCGAAAAATAGACTGGCTGGCCTTTCTGCCTCATTCACAGGCGTTTACGGCTGGTTGCCGTCAGCCGATAGTGAATTTGCGAAATTATCTTGCGGAGAAAAAAATTTTTCTCTGCGAGTTACGGATTTTTCTGTGCATCAGAATTGGCTCTTTCTGCCGTTTTAGAAGCTGGTTTTTTGCACAAAAACCGCCATTTTGAGCAAAAACCAGTCCTCTCGCCCCACCGCCGACACAAGAAACTTCAACAAAAAATCGGCTTTTTGCGCCACCGATTTTCTATTTCACTAATTTTCAGCGACATAAAATCGCGGTAAATTTATTTTACAATTCCAGAAATTCCGGAAATTTCCGGCTGGAAAAATGCCGCAGAAGAATAAATTTTTTCTACAATCCGCACTGCCGTTCCCCACCACGAATTTTCTTTATAAACAACTGAAAAACAGCCCATTAACAGAAATCGACAAAGAAATTAATAATTATTTACTAAAAAAAGTGGAGAATTGTGGGGGATTGTGGTGGAATTTACTTACCTTTGCAGCCAAGAAAAATATAAAGAGGTACATGATAAGGTTTTTGGGAAACATAGAGGCCAAGGCCGATGCCAAGGGCCGCGCATTCTTGCCGGCTCTTTTCCGCCGCCAGCTGCAGGCAGCCGGCGAGGACAGCCTCGTGCTGCGCAAGGACGTTTTCCAGCAGTGTCTGGTGTTGTACCCCGAGAGTGTCTGGAACCAGCAGATGGACCTGCTGCGCCAGCGCCTTAACCGATGGAACAAGCAGCATCAGCAGGTCTATCGCCAGTTTGTCTCCGACGTTGAGCTGCTTACACTCGACGGCAACGGCCGTTTCCTCATCCCCAAGCGCTACCAGCGCATGGCCGGCATAGAGCAGGACATACGCTTCATCGGCATGGGCGACACTATCGAAATCTGGAGCATGAAGGTCATCGAGCAACAGCAGCTGCCGGCTGCCGAATTCGAGGAAAGCCTCCAGCAGCTCATGGCAGGCGAAATCTAACACGACGAGATAATATGGCAGAGGTGTATCACGTTCCTGTCCTTCTGAAGGAGAGCGTCGACGGGCTGGATATCCAGCCCGGCGGTATTTACGTGGATGTCACCTTCGGCGGAGGAGGGCACTCCAAGGAGATACTCGCAAGGCTCGGCAGCGACGGACGCCTGTTCAGCTTCGACCAGGACGCCGACGCTGAGCGCAACATCGTCGACGACCACAGGCTGACGTTCGTACGCAGCAACTTCCGCTATCTCGGACAGTGGATGCGATACTACGGAGTGGAACAAATCGACGGCCTGATAGCCGACCTGGGCGTCTCCAGCCATCATTTCGACGAGTCATCGCGAGGCTTCTCCTTCCGCTACGATGCGCCAATAGACATGCGCATGAACCAGAGGGCGGCAAAGACTGCCGCCGACGTGCTCAACGACTATAGCGAGGAAAGGCTGTCCGACGTGTTCTACGTCTACGGAGAGCTGCGGCAGGCACGCAAGATTGCCCGGCAGGTGGCGGCCTTCCGCACCGCCAGTCACAGGATAGCCACTACCGGCGACCTGCTGGAGGCCGTCGGACAGACGGCGGCGGACAAGAAAGACCTTGCACGCCTCTTCCAGGCACTGCGCATAGAGGTGAACCACGAGATGGACGCACTGCGCGACATGCTCAGGAGTGCCACCATGCTGCTCAGGACCGGCGGCAGGCTCTCGGTGCTGACATACCACTCGCTGGAAGACCGCATCGTGAAGAACGTCATGAAGGCCGGCAATCCGGAGGGACGCATGGAGCAGGACTTCTACGGCCGCGTGGCATCGCCGCTGAAGGCACTGGGAAAGGTCGTCGTGCCGTCGGCCGACGAACAGGCGGCAAACCCAAGGAGCCGCAGCGCCAAGCTGCGCATAGCAGAGAAAATATAGAAAGACATGGCAGAAGAGAACATAAATACCACAGAAGCCCTGGAGGCTGAGGAGAGCATGGAAGTGGCCGCAGAGGCAGACGCCCGGGACGCTGACAGCCGCGACGATGCTGTCGCTGCTGAGGCCGCCGCCGCCGCCGCAGAGGCTGCCGCCGAAAAGGAGGTGCTCAACGAGGCCATCAAGAAGATAAAGGCAACGGCCACGGAGGAAGACCCGAAGCCCTCGCAGCAGCTGTCGCTGCGCACCATACTCGGCGGCGACCTGCTGACGACGAATCTGGTGCGCTCGCAGATATGGCTCGTGCTGCTTGTGGTGGCCTTCTCGATAATATACGTGGCCTTCCGCTACCAGTGCCAGCAGGACCTGATAGCCATCGACCGCCTGGAAGGCGAGCTGAAGCATGCCAAGTTCCAGGCACTGTCGGCAACGAGTACGCTGACGGAGAAATGCCGCGAGAGCCATGTCCTCGACGTGCTGAAGCAGAACAGCGACTCGCTGCTGCACCAGGCCGACCAGCCGCCGTTCATCATTGAGGTGCCGGAGGGAGACAACTAAGTGTAGGAAATAAAGAAAGAAACAGAAAACGTGAGCAAGTTCAGTAATAAAAAGGTGATGCCGCGCTACATGCTGATAGCCGTAGTGCTGACGTTCCTCGGAATTGCCGTCGTGGGCAAGGCCTTCTACATCATGACTGCCAAGAAGCAGTATTGGACGCAGGTGGCCGACAGGCTGAAGCGCGACTCCGTGAGCGTGAAGCCGAACCGCGGCAACATCCTTAGCTGCGACGGCCAGCTCATGGCAAGCTCTATACCTGAATACAAGATTTTCCTGGACTTCCAGGCTGCCGCCTTCGAAAAGGGTGACTCGATATGGCTCAGCAAGGTCGACTCGCTGTGCGAAGGACTCAGCCGCATATTCCCGCAGAAGACTGCCGACGAGTTCAAGAAGCATCTCGAGGAGGGACGCCACAAGGTGCAGAAGAACGGAAAGGTTGGCTCCCGCTGGTGGAACATCTGGCCAAGGCGCATCGACTACAACACCTTCGTGCAGGTCAGCGAGCTGCCGTTCCTGAATATGCCGCGCTATAAGAGTGGATTTACGTACGAAGAGTACAACTCGCGGCGCCGTCCGTTCGGCACGCTCGCACAGCGCACGGTGGGAGGCATGTACGGTGCAAAGGACTCGGCATACTTCGGACTGGAGCTCTCCTACGACTCTGTGCTGCGCGGAACGCCGGGCATCACCGGGCGCAGAAAGATTCTTAACAAGTACATGAACGTGCCGGTGACGCTGCCTGTCGACGGCTGCGACATCATCACCACTATCGACGTAAACATGCAGGACCTCGCCGAGCGCGCACTGCTCGACATGCTCAAGAGTCCGCAGGTGCACGGCGAACTGGGCGTGGCTATACTCATGGAGGTGAAGACCGGCGACGTGAAGGCTATCGTCAACATGATGCGCAACGAAGAGGGCAACTACATCGAGGCTGTCAACTCGGCAATAAGCTACCGCTGCGAGCCGGGGTCGGTGTTCAAGACGGCATCTTTCCTCGTGGCTCTCGACGATGGGGTGGTGGACACCTCATACGTCATTCACACCGGAAACGGAGTGATGCCCATGTACGGCCGTGAAATGAAGGACCACAACTGGCGCCATGGCGGCTACGGCGACATTAACGTGGCGCGGACATTGGAGGTAAGCTCTAACATAGGCGTGAGCCACGTCATCGACAAGAACTATCACGACAACGCAGAGCGCTACGTCAAGGGACTCTACCGCATAGGCATCAACGAGGACCTCAAGCTGCCGCTCGTCGGTTACCAGCCGCCGATAATACGCATGCCGCAGCGCAAGAAGAACGGGCGCTACGATGACAACTGGTATGCTACCACGCTGCCCTGGATGTCGATAGGCTACGAGACACAGATAGCCCCCATCAACACCGTGGCATTCTATAACGCCATCGCCAACGACGGCAAGATGATGCGCCCGCGCTTCGTCAAGAAGGTGGTGAAGAACGGCGAGACCATCATGGAGTTCGAGCCGGAAGTCATCAAGGAGCGCATAGCAAAGCCACAGGCCATCAAGACCATGCAGACCATTCTGCAGCATGTCGTAAGCCAGGGACTGGGACGCAAGGCCGGCTCGCCATTGTTCAAGGTGGCCGGAAAAACAGGCACGGCGCAGGTGTCGCAAGGCAAGGCCGGATACAAGACTGGCCTCACGCAGTACTGGCTGTCGTTTGCCGGCTACTTCCCTGCAGACAATCCGCGATACTCCTGCATCGTCTGCATAAAGAAGTCGGGACTGCCGGCATCGGGTGGCGGCATGTCGGGCGTGGTGTTCCATCATATTGCGGAGGGTGTCATGGCGCGGCACCTGAAGATGAGCGTCGAGGACGCACACGACGAGAACACCATCGTGATTCCTGACGTGAAGGACGGCGACATTGCTGCTGCCCACTTCGCACTCGACGAAATCGGCATCAAGACCAGCAACCAGTGGCAGAACGGCTCAAGTGCGCTGACGCCTGTGTGGGGTACAGCCCAGAGACGCGACGCCGACGTGCAGCTGACGGGAGTTACGCCGCCGACGCATGTTGCCGCCGGAAGGAGCGACGAACTGGCTCCGAACGTTGTGGGCATGGGCGCCAAGGATGCCGTATTCCTGCTTGAAGAAGCAGGACTGAAGGTCAGAATAAGCGGCCGCGGCCGCGTGGTGCGGCAGAGCTTCCCGGCAGGAAAGCCTGTCAAGGAGGGCAACGAATGCCTCATAGTCCTGGAATAATAGAAGAAAGCCCCGCAATCATAGAAGAAAGTCCTGGAATAGTCACACCCCCCATTAACCCCATCACCCCCATCCACCCCACCCACCCCCAGATAAACAAAACAGAAACTCTCAACAATTAAATAACAACAGACAATGAAACTCTCCGAACTGCTGAAAAATCTGAAGCCTGTCAGCATCATAGGCAACACCGACGTGGAAATAACCGGTGTAGACATAGACTCAAGGAAGGCTGACAGCGGCCACTTGTTCGTTGCTGTCAGAGGCACTCAGACTGATGGCCACAAATTCATCGGAAAGGCTGTCGAGCAGGGCGCGGCTGCCATTCTCTGTGAAGACATCCCCGACGGCGCCGACGCACAGGCAGCGACCTACGTGCAGGTGGAATCCACCGAAGAGGCCGTGGGCCCCGTGGCACACACTTTCTACGGCGAGCCGTCGCTGAAGCTGAAGCTCGTAGGCGTTACCGGCACGAACGGAAAGACTACCATTGCCACATTATTATATAATATGTTCCGCAAGTTCGGACATAAGTGCGGCTTGCTGTCGACGGTGTGCAACTACATCGAAGGCGAGGAAATACCTGCCGACCACACTACTCCCGACCCCATAGAGCTGAACCGCCTGCTGCACCTCATGGTGGAGGCTGGCTGTGAGTATGCATTCATGGAGTGCTCAAGCCACGCCATCGTGCAGCGGCGCATCGGCGGACTGAAGTTTGCCGGCGGCATGTTCACCAATCTGACGCGCGACCACTTGGACTATCACAAGACCTTCGAGAATTACCGCGACGCCAAGAAGCTTTTCTTCGACACTCTGCCGAAGGATGCCTTCGCCATTACGAATGCCGACGACAAGAACGGCATGTTCATGGTGCAGAACACGAAGGCTGCGGTGAAGACATACAGCACTCAGCGCATGGCCGACTTCAAGGCGCGCATCATCGAGTGCCATTTCGAGGGAATGTATCTCGACATCGACGGCCGCGAAGTCGGCGTGCAGTTCATTGGCAAGTTCAACGTCTCCAACCTGCTGTGCGTCTACGGTGCGGCAGTGATGCTCGGCAAGCAGCCCGACGACATTCTCGTGGTGATGAGTACGCTGAAGAGCGTGGCTGGCCGCCTGGAGCCTATACGTTCGAAGGAGGGCGTAACGGCAATCGTCGACTACGCACACACTCCAGATGCGCTGGACAACGTGCTGCGTGCCATACATGAAGTACTCTCCACCAACACCCAACACCCATCACCCACCATCCCACAGGTCATCACCGTCTGCGGTGCCGGCGGCAACCGCGACAAGGGCAAGCGCCCTCTGATGGCGCAGGAGGCTGTCCGCCAGAGCGACCGCGTGATTATCACCAGCGACAATCCACGCTTCGAGGAGCCGCAGGACATCATCAACGACATGCTGGCCGGCCTTGACCAGAAGCAGATGAAGAAGGTGCTGTCGATTGCCGACCGCCGTGAGGCAATAAAGACTGCCTGCATGCTGGCACAGCCCGGCGACGTGATACTGATTGCCGGCAAGGGCCACGAAGACTATCAGGAGATAAAGGGTGTGAAGCATCACTTCGACGACCGCGAAGTCGTGCGTGAGATTTTCGGAGCCTGACGGCAACGGTAAACCGTAAACAGCATATCAGCAAATCGTAAACAGTAAACCAGTAAATAGTAAATAACAAGATGTTATACTATATCTTCCGTTTCTTAGAGCAGTTCGACATTCCAGGGGCGCACATCTGGTCGTATATTTCGTTCCGTTCGCTGCTGGCACTCATCATGTCGCTGATTATCTCAGCGTGGTTCGGCGAGTACTTCATAAAATGGATGAAGCGCCGCAACATCAGCGAGACGGCCCGCGACCCAAGCATCGACCCCTTCGGAGTTGAGAAGAAGGGCGTGCCGACGATGGGCGGCGTCATCATCATCGTGTCCATCCTGGTGCCGGTGCTGCTGCTGGGACGCATGCGCAACATCTACCTGCTGCTGATGATAGGCACCACGCTGTGGCTTGGCTTCCTGGGCTTCATGGACGACTACATAAAGATTTTCCGCAAGAACAAGGAGGGACTGAAGGGCATCTACAAGATTATCGGTCAGGTGTCGATAGGCTTCATCGTTGCGCTGACGCTGTGGCTCAGCCCTGACGCCGTAGTCCGCGAGAATGTCTCCGAGGCGCGGCAGAACCAGGAGGTGGTGGTGAAGCACAAGGCCGAGGCCGTAAAGTCGCTGCAGACGACGATACCCTTCATCAAGAACCACAACCTCAACTATTCCAGCGTGCTGTCGTTCCTTGGCGAGTACAAGGTGGCTGCCGGCTGGGTGCTGTTCATTCTGATGACGATCATCGTGGTGACGGCGGTCTCTAACGGTGCAAACCTCAACGACGGCATGGACGGCATGTGCGCGGGCAACTCGGCCATCATCGGCGTGGCGCTGCTGATATTTGCCTATGTGTCGTCGCACATCGTGTATGCTGCATATTTCGACATCATGTATATTCCCGGCTCGCAGGAGCTGGTGGTTTTCCTGTCGGCATTCATAGGCGCCATGATAGGCTTCTTGTGGTACAACGCCTATCCTGCACAGGTGTTCATGGGCGACACTGGCTCGCTGACCATCGGCGGCATCATCGGCGTCTGCGCAGTCATCATCCACAAGGAGCTGATGCTGCCGCTGCTCTGTGGCATCTTCTTCATAGAGAGCCTTAGCGTCATCATCCAGACGCAGTGGTTCAAGTTCCAGAAGAAGAAGGGCCGCCGCGTGCGTGTGTTTCGTGCCACTCCGATTCACGACACTTTCCGCCGCCTTGACTCACAGCTCGACGCCACCAGCGAGTACATCCTTCGCGGATGGCCTCACAGGCCCTTCCACGAGTCGAAGATAACCATCCGCTTCTGGATAACGACCATCATCCTTGCAGCGCTGACGATAATCACGCTGAAGATAAGATAAAATGTAGTAAAGAGTGAAACGACAATAATTGCCACCGCAATGAAAAGAATAGTGATATTAGGCGCCGGCGAGAGCGGAGCGGGAGCTGCCGTGCTGGCAAAGAAAGAGGGCTTCGACGTGTTCGTCAGTGACATGTCGAAGATCAGCGACAAGTACAAGAAGATGCTCGACGAGCGGCACATCCAGTGGGAAGAGGGACAGCACACGGAGGAAAGCATTCTGAATGCCGACGAAGTGATAAAGAGTCCCGGCATTCCCGACACGGCTCCGATGATAGTGAAGATCCGCGAGAAGGGCATCCACATCATCAGCGAGATAGAGTTTGCAGGACGCTACACAACGTCGAAGATGGTGTGCATCACTGGCTCCAACGGCAAGACCACCACGACGAGCCTTATATACCACATCTTCAAGGCTGCCGGCTACGACGCCGGGCTGGCCGGCAACATTGGCAACTCGCTGGCCCTGCAGGTGGCCGAAGACCCACACGAGTATTACATCATAGAGCTAAGCTCCTTCCAGCTGGACAACATGTACGACTTCCGCGCCGACATTGCCATCCTGCTGAACATCACGCCCGACCATCTGGACCGCTACGACTTCAAGATGCAGAACTATGTGGACTCGAAGATGCGCATCATCCAGAACCAGCGTCCGCAGGATGCTTTCATCTACTGGAACGACGACCCGGTGGTGAAGCGTGAGCTGGAGAAATATGACATCAAGGCCATCCAGTATCCGTTCTCTGAACTCAAGGAAAAGGGAAGCATCGGCTACATTGAGGAAGGCCGCTACGTCATCGAGAAGCCTGTGCCGTTCAACATGGAGCAGGAGTCGCTGTCGCTCACAGGCAAGCACAACATCTACAACTCGCTGGCCGCCGGCATCGCAACCGACATTGCCGGCATCAAGAAGGAGGTGATACGCCAGTCGCTCAGCGACTTCCCCGGCGTGGAGCATCGTCTGGAAAAGGTGTGTACCGTGCGCGGCGTGCAATACGTCAACGACTCTAAGGCTACCAACGTCGACGCATGCTGGTATGCGCTGGAGTCGATGAAGACGAAGACGATATTGATTATAGGCGGCAAGGACAAGGGCAACGACTACTCGCCGCTGATGCCACTTGTCAGGGAGAAGTGCGCAGGCCTCGTCTACCTTGGCGCAGACAACCAGAAGCTGCACGACAATTTCGACGCCCTCGGCCTGCCCGTGCGCGACACTCACTCCATGAAGGAGTGCATCGACGCTTGCTACGAGATGGCTGAGCCGGGCATGACGGTGCTGCTGTCGCCCTGCTGCGCGTCGTTCGACCTCTTCAAAAACATGGAGGACCGCGGCGAGCAGTTCAAGACGCTGGCGCGAAGCCTGTAGGCAGTGGCGCCAGTAACACGCAGAGACAATTTCGTAACACGCAGAGACAATTTCGTAACACGCAGAGACAAGCAACAGACAAAGGGCTACGGAAAAGCATATAACACAGCAATGAACTACAAAATCGGCAATATCTTCAAGGGCGACAAGGTCATCTGGATGGTCTTCTTCTTCCTGTGCATGATAAGCATAGTGGAAGTGTTCTCGGCCAGCAGCGGACTGACATACAAGAGCCAGAACTACGTGGGACCCATAGCCTACCACACCGGCACCATCCTGGCCGGCGTCGTCGTGGCCATAGTGACGCTGAACATCCCATGCAGGTATTTCAAGCTGATGACGCCCTTCCTGATGCTCGTCACGGGCATCATGCTGCTGATAGTCCTGCTGGGCGGCGGCAAGAGCGCCAACGACGCCAACCGCTGGATAAGCATCATGGGCTTCACCATACAGCCATCTGAGATTGCCAAGGGTACCATCGTGCTTGCCGTGGCGCAGATTCTGGCGGCCATGCAAGGCGATAGCGGTGCCGACCGACAGGCTTTCAAGTGGATAATGTGGATTACGGTGCCTACGTGCATGCTCATTGGCGTGGAGAACCTCTCGACGGCAGCCATGCTCTTTGCCGTGGTGTTCCTGATGATGTTCATCGGACTGGTGCCGCTGCGGCAGCTTGGCCGTCTGGCAGCACTGCTGCTGGCCGGCGTCGTGTTTGCACTGTCCATGATTATGCTGGTGGGCAAGGACACCGATGCTGAGGCCGACGCCGTCGCTGAGCAGGCCCTGGTGGCGCAGAACGGAGGCAGCAGCCTGAGGACAGGCGACATCCAGCTGCAGGCCGCCGACGGTCAGGCTGCCGGCGAGAAGAAGGAAAAGAAGAGTACGCTGGAGAAGATGCTGCACCGTGCCGGAACGTGGAAGGCCAGAATTCTGAAGTTCAATGCCGAAGACCCCACTCCGCAGCAGTACGACCTCGACAAGGACGCACAGGTGGCCCACGCCAACATTGCCATCACCTCCAGCGGCATCATTGGCAAAGGCCCCGGCAAGTCTACCGAGCGCGACTTCCTGGCACAGGCGTTCTCCGACTTCATATACGCCATCGTCATCGAGGAACTGGGCATTCTGGGAGCCGCTGCAGTGGTGTTCCTATACATTATATTATTATATAGGTGCGCGCGCATAGCAGCACGCTGCGAGAACAACTTCCCGGCATTCCTCGCCATGGGACTGGGACTGCTGCTGGTCATACAGGCCACGTTCAACATGATGGTGGCCGTTGGGCTGGCACCCGTCACCGGACAACCGCTGCCGCTGATTTCCAAAGGCGGCACGTCAACCATCATCAACTGCGCCTACATCGGTGCTATCCTGAGCGTCTCGCGCTCTGCAAAGATGAAGAAAGAAAAGACTAAAGAAAATAACGAAGAGTAATATGAACAGCGAGTTAAGAGTCATTATAAGCGGAGGCGGCACGGGAGGCCACATCTTCCCTGCTGTGTCAATAGCCAACGCCGTCAAGCGGCTGGAGCCTGATGCGAAGATTTTATTCATCGGTGCCGAGGGGCGCATGGAGATGCAGCGCGTGCCGGCAGCAGGATATGAGATAAAGGGTCTGCCGATACGTGGATTTCTAAGGCCTCTCTGGAAGCCGGGCAACATTGGCGTGGCCGTCGACTACCTGAAGAGCAAGATGATGGCAAAGAAAATTCTCCGCCAGTTCAAGCCGCAGGTGGCCGTCGGCGTCGGCGGATATGCCAGCAGTGCTGCCCTCGGAGCAGCCAACAGCCTGGGCATCCCCACACTGCTGCAGGAGCAGAACAGCTACGCGGGCCTTGCCAACAAGACGCTTGCCTCCAAGGCATCTAAGATATGCGTGGCCTACGAAGGCATGGAGAGATTTTTCCCGGCAGCAAAAATCATGCTCACTGGCAATCCCGTCCGCCAGCAGCTGCTGGAGACCACCGTCAGCCACGATGAGGCCGTCAGGTCTTTCGGACTCGACCCTGCCAAGAAGCTTGTCCTGATAGTAGGAGGCTCACTGGGTGCCAGGACGCTCAACGAGAGCGTGCTGGGACACCTCGACGAGATACGCAACAGCAGAGTCCAGTTCCTCTGGCAGACGGGCAAGTACTACAGCAGCGAAATCAGCAGCCGCATGAAGGGCAAGGAAATGCCAAACCTCGTCATCACCGACTTCATCAGCGACATGGGTACAGCCTACAAGGCTGCCGACCTCGTGGTCAGCCGTGCCGGAGCAGGCAGCATATCGGAGTTCTGCCTGTTGGGCAAGCCCGTAATACTGGTGCCAAGCCCCAATGTTGCCGAAGACCACCAGACGAAGAACGCCATGGCTCTGGTGCGCAAGGATGCCGCACTGCTGGTCAGGGATGCCGATGCGCCGCAGTCGCTGCTGCCGCTGGCCGTCAGCACTGTGGCCGATGCCGGCAGGCTGAAGTCGCTCAGCGACAACATTCTCACCATGGCACTGCCCGACTCGGCAGACATCATTGCCAGAGAGGTCATCAAGCTGGCAAGACAAGGTAAATAACACATCATCAGACACAATATGACAATAAAAGATATCAAAGCCGTCTACTTTGTAGGCGCTGGCGGCATAGGCATGAGTGCCATTGCGCGCTACTTCATCAAGAAAGGACTCGTCGTGGGAGGCTACGACAAGACTCCCACACCGCTGACACGTCAGCTGGAGCGCGAGGGGATGATTATACACTACGAGGAAAACGTCGACGAGATTCCGCACGTCTGCCGCAAGCCGGAGTCGTGCCTCGTGATATATACGCCGGCCATTCCTGAAGACCACAAGGAATTGCAGTACTTCCGCCAGAACGGTTTCGAAATCCAGAAGCGCGCACAGGTACTCGGCGCGCTGACACGCCAGATGAAGGGCCTCTGCGTGGCCGGCACGCACGGCAAGACCACTACCAGCACCATGTGTGCGCACATCATGCACCAGAGTCATCTTGACTGCAACGCATTCCTCGGAGGCATCTCAAAGAACTACGGCACAAACTACATACTCAGCGACAGTGAATTCGTGGTCATCGAGGCCGACGAGTTCGACCGCTCATTCCACTGGCTGTCGCCATACATGACCGTCATAACATCGACAGACCCCGACCACTTGGACATCTACGGCACAAAGGAAGCATATCTGGAAAGCTTCCGCCACTACACGGAGCTGCTGCAGCCAAATGGCGCGCTCATCATTCACCGCGGCCTGGAGATGAAAGAGTCGCTGCCCGACGGCGTGCGGCGCTACGACTACGCGCTCAGCGAAGGCGATTTCCACGCTGAGAACATCCGCATCGACAATGGCGAGATAACCTTCGACTTCGTGTCGCCCATCGAAAGCATCGCCAACATCCAGCTCGGCCAGCCAGTACCTATCAACATCGAAAACGGCGTTGCCGCAATGGCTATGGCACAGCTGGCAGGCTGCACGGCTGAGGAGCTGCGCATTGGCATGCTTACCTACGGCGGTGTGGAGCGCCGCTTCGACTTCAAGATAAAGACCGACCGCCTTGTGATGCTCAGCGACTACGCTCACCACCCGAAGGAAATATGGCAGAGCGCCACCAGCATACGACAGCTTTACAAGAACCGCAGAATAACGGCCATCTTCCAGCCGCACCTGTATACCAGGACGCGTGACTTCTACAAGGACTTCGCCGATGCTCTCAGCCTGCTCGACGAAGTGGTGCTGACAGAAATCTATCCGGCCCGCGAGCAGCCTATTGAAGGCGTGACGTCGAAGCTGATATTCGACAACCTGCGTCCGGGCATCGACAAGAAGATGATTAACAAGGCCGACGTGCTTGACTTCATCAAGGAAAACACGTTCGACGTGCTGGTGATATTAGGCGCAGGCGATCTGGACAGCATGGTTCCGAAAATGGTGGAAATACTGAATAAAAACTGATTTCTGTCTGTCACGACACTGACATAACCACTTCCAAAAATTATGAGCATAGACTGGAAGAAATACTCGCTGATTGCGGCCGACATACTGCTTGGCGGCTACCTGCTGATGGCAGTCACGGCGTTCAACACGCCCGACGACGAGGGCATGACGTGCCAGCGCGTCGACATCAATGTGGAGGATGGCGCGGTAAGGGGATTTCTTGACGCCAAGGCCGTCAAGAACCAGCTGCAGCGTGCAGGGCTTTATCCCGAAGGCGACGTCATGAGCCAGATCAGCGTGCGGCGCATCGAGGATGCACTGCGCAAGAATCCGCTTGTGGCAAGCGCTGAATGCTATAAGACGTCTACGGGCCGCATAGAGATAGTTATCAGCCAGCGTCTGCCGGTCATCCGCGTGCTGGCCAATAATGGCGACGACTACTACATAGACAGCGAGGGCAACATCATGCCCTCCACGCAGTATGCCAGCAATCTGCTGGTGGCTACAGGCAATATTTCGAAGTCGTATGCAAAGAAAATGCTCACTCCCATTGGCAAGCTCGTCTTGGACAGTCCTTTCTGGAACAGTCAGATAGAACAGGTGAACGTTCTTGCCGACGGTTCTGTGGAGATGGTGCCTCGTGTTGGCAACCATGTCATCTACCTCGGCAAGCCTGCAGGAGTCTCCCGCAAGCTTGAGCGTCTCAAGAAATTCTACCGCTATGGGCTGTCGCATGCAGGGTGGAACAAATACAAGTACATCAGTCTTGAGTTTGACAATCAGATTATCTGCAGGAAGCGGTAGTGCAATCGTAAGAATAACAAATAATAGTAATATAATAAAGTAAATGGCAAAAGAGTTTATTGTAGCAATCGAATTAGGGTCATCGAAGGTGATCGGCGTTGCTGGACGGAAAAATCTTGATGGTAGCATACAGGTGTTGGCCTGTGCTAAGGAGAACTCGTCGTCGTTTATCCGCAAGGGCTATGTGTATAACATCGACAAGACTGCACAGTGCCTGTCGAACATTGTGAGCCGCCTTGAAAAGCAGCTTAAGACGCGGATAACGGCAGTCTATGTGGGAGTCGGCGGACAGTCAATCCGCTCGGTACGTAACGTCATTACCAAGGAATTGCCCAACGAGACGAAAGTCAGCCAGGACATGATCATCGAGCTGATGGACGCTAACCGCAACATGAAGTATCCTGACCAGGAAATCCTGGATGCCGCAGTGCAGGAATACAAGATAGACTCTCAGTTGCAGCTGGAGCCGGTTGGCGTTCAGTGTTCGCGCATTGAGGGCAACTTCCTGAACATCTTGCAGCGCAAGACTTTCTACAAGAACCTTAACAAGTGCCTTGAGACTGCCGACGTCAACGTGGCCGAGATGTATCTTGCCCCTCTGGCACTGGCCGACAGCGTGCTTACCGAGGTTGAGCGCCGCTCGGGCTGTGCACTTGTTGACCTGGGTGCAGAGACCACCACGGTCAGTGTCTACTCGAAGAACATTCTCCGCCATCTGGCAGTGATACCCCTTGGCATGTCGAACATCGTCAAGGACATTGCCTCGCTGCAGATGGAAGAGAGCGACGCCGAGCGCATGATGCTGAAATACGCTTCGGCATGGACCGACAACAACGACATCGACAACAACATGAAGTACTCCATCGACAACGAGCGTCAGGTGGAGACGCGCAAGTTCATTGAGATTGTCGAGGGCCGTCTGGAGGAAATCATCGCCAACGTGTGGTGTCAGGTGCCAGACGAGTATTGCGACAAGCTACTTGGCGGCATCATCATCACCGGCGGCGGCTCGAACATGAAGAACATCGAGCAGGCTTTCCAGAACTACACGCACATCGACAAGATACGCATTGCCAAGTATGTCACCGGCACCGTCACCTCGCAGCTGCAGGAGCTTAACGTCCGCGACGGCCGCATGAACACCGTCCTCGGCCTGCTGGCGAAGGGCGAAATCAACTGTGCCGGCGACGAGTTCGACCCTAACGGCAATCTCTTTGAGCAGCCCAAGGCCGCCGCAGGCACTGCCACTCCCGAGGCGCGCCGTGTGCGCTCTGCCGGTGAGATTCCCGCCGGTGTGGTACGCACTGCCGACGAGCAGCGCCGCGCCGAAGAGGAGGCCCAGCGCAAGAAGGACGAGGAGGAGCGCATTGCACGCGAGCAGGCTGAGGAAGAAGAGCGCGAGCGTCAGCGCCTGCGTAAGGAGAACAGCTTCTGGAACAAGGCGTTCAAGGGGCTGAAGGAGTTTGGTAAGAAGATGGTCGACGAAGACGAAGAATAGCCGCCTTTTCCCAACGAGTGTTGTAACAATGTAATCATGTAATAACGAAAAACAGCAAAGACAATGGCAGACAACAACATATTGCTCGACTTCGGTGAACCCGAGAGAGAGAACAGCATCATCAAGGTTATAGGCGTCGGCGGCGGTGGCGGCAACGCTGTCAACCACATGTACCGCGAAGGCATTCACGATGTGACCTTCGTGCTTTGTAACACCGACAATCAGGCCCTCAACGACTCGCCAGTGCCTGTCCACCTGCAGTTGGGCAAGGAGGGTCTCGGCGCCGGCAACCGCCCGGAAAAGGCACGTGCTGCCGCCGAGGAGAGTCTGGAAGACATCAAGAACGTGCTTAACGACGGCACGCGCATGGCCTTCATCACTGCCGGCATGGGCGGCGGCACCGGCACGGGTGCAGCACCCGTCGTGGCGCGTGTGTCGAAGGAGATGGGCATCCTGACCGTCGGCATCGTCACCATTCCCTTCCGCTTCGAGGGCGACCGCAAGATTGACCAGGCTCTCGACGGTGTTGAGGAAATGTCGAAGCATGTCGACGCACTGCTGGTAATCAACAACGAGCGTCTGCGCGAGATTTATCCCGAGCTGACGGTTCTCGACGCCTTCGGCAAGGCCGACGACACCCTGTCGGTGGCTGCACGCTCGATAGCCGAGATTATCACCGTCCACGGCATCATCAATCTCGACTTCAACGATGTGAAGACCGTACTGAAGGACGGCGGCGTGGCCATCATGTCCACCGGCTACGGCGAAGGCGAGGGCCGCGTGCGCAAGGCCATCGAGGATGCGCTGAACTCGCCGCTGCTCAACGAGAACGACGTCTTCAACTCCAAGAAGATACTGCTGAGCATCAACTTTGCAGGCACCAAGGACGGCAAGGACTCGCTGATGATGGAGGAAATGAACGACATCAACGACTTCATGAGCAAGTTCGGCAACGACTTCGAGATTAAGTGGGGCTTAGCCACAGACCCGGAGCTGGGCAAGAAGGTAAAGGTCACCATTCTGGCTACGGGCTTCGGCATCGACCGCGTGGACGGAATGTCTAACCACCGCCAGCGCCACAACACGCAGGAAGAGGCCACCCGCATAGCCGCTGAGCAGGAAAAGGAGGCTCAGCGCCAGGACCGCCGCAACCGTTTCTACGGCGACGCAGGCCAGTCGAAGCGCTACAAGCGCCGTCCGCACATCTATCTGTTCCGTCCCGAGGACCTGGACAACGACGACGTGATTTCCGCCGTTGAGCAGATGCCTACCTATAAGCGTACCCGCGAGGTCCTTGACAGTATTTACTCGCAGACGTCGGGTGACGACATTGATAATGCTGCCGCGGAGGCTCCTGCTGAGCCTGTCCAGGGTACGATACGCTTTGCTTAGGCAAATCATGACAGTTATTATAAAAGGGGAAAAAGCTGCGGACTCTGTTCCGCAGTTTTTTTTGCTGTCTCTGCAAGTTACGAAATTATCTCTGCGAGTTACGAAATTATCTCAATGAGTTACGAAATTATCTTACGGAGATAATTTTTTATCTCACAGGGTTACGTATGGCCTGAGCCTTTGCAGGTCGCGCTCTGTGAATTCGCGCGCCAGCCGCAGCTGCCCCAGGCTGTCGATGCGTCCGTGCAGGCGGCGGAAGCTCTCGATGGCTCGTGCCTGCTGGAAGCTGACGTAGGGGTGGCGGTGCATCTGCTGCAGGGTTGCGCTGTTCAGGTTGAGCTTGCTGACGCTGGCCGTGCTTACGATGAAGAACTTCTTGGCCTCCGTGGGGAAGCCCTCAATCTCGTCGAGCTGGTCGACGGTGGCAAAGCCGCCAAGCCGCTGGCGGTAGGCAGTTATGCGTCGGGCATAGTAAGAACCTATGCCCGGCACGGTCATGAGCTGCGTGGTGTCGGCAGTGTTCAGTGCCACGTGCTGTCCCTCGCTGATTTTCCTGGGGTAGGGCAGCGAGTCGGCGGCAGTGCCGGCAGTCTTGCCTGCAAACAGCGACGCCGCAGGGCGGTAGTCGGCAGAAATCCTGATGAACGGCTCCAGGCGGCGATATTCCTTGACCGTCAGTCCGTAGAGGCGTGCAAAGTCTTTCTTAGTGCGGAAGATGCCGCCTTTGGCGCGGTAGCGGTAGATGCTCCTTACCTGCCAGGGACTCAGTCCCAGTCGCAGCAGCTGTGTGCTGTCGGCAGTGTTTGGGTCGAAGACGAACGTCTCTGCCTGCCGCTCTTCCGGCTGTGCATAGCGGATGCCGTCGGCACTGCTGCTGCGGAAGTTGCGGCCACCAGTCTTGCCGCCATTTTCCTTGCCGGCGGGCGTCTCTGCCTGCAGGCTGTCGCTGGTGTTGTGCCTGCCGCCGAAGGTGCTGTGGCTGCCTGTCAGGTAGAAGGCAGTCAGTGCTGTGAGTGCAATGAGAGCGGCAAAGATGGCTATTCGGCGGTCGCTGTGCATGAGGGAAGAAAGATTCTTAGTGTTAGACGATGCCCAGCTGGTGGAGGAAAATCAGCAGAATGACTGGCGGACAGACGTAGCGCACGGCAAAGAGGAACGTGCTGTAGAGCCGCGTGTTGTGGCTGCCGTTGTTGGTGAACTCGTCGTGTGTGATGCGCCTCGGAATATACCATCCTACAAAGAGGCATGTCAGCATGGCTCCCGTGGGCAGCATGATGTTTGCCGTCAGCTGGTCGCAGAAGTCCATCACCGATAGTCCCATCACGGTGAACTGAGGCACGGCGCCCATGGACAGCGAGCAGACTATGCAGATGGCCGATGCTATGGCGGTGATGACGGTTGCCGCGCGCTGCCGCGACATGTGCAGCTCTTCGCTGATGAATGCCGTGCCTATCTCGTGCATGGAGATGGTGCTGGTGAGTGCGGCAAACACCAGCAGGGCGTAGAACAGCAGGCTCACCACATAGCCCATCATCGGCGAGAAGGCCTGCTGGAAGACGTTTGGCAGGGTGATGAAGATGAGCGACGGCCCGGAGTCGGGGCTTATGCCTACCGACGCAGCGGCAGGGAAGATTACCAGCCCGGCCAGCAGGGCTATCAGCGTGTCGAGCAGGGCTATCTGTCCGGCGGAGCGCACCAGGTTGGTGTCCTGCGTGAAGTAGCTGGCGTATGTGCATAGGCAGGCCGTGCCGAGCGACAATGAGAAGAAGGCTTGCCCGAGGGCTTCGAGCATTACGCTGCTGGAGATTTTCGAGAAGTCGGGCAGCAGCAGGAAGCGCACGCCCTCGATGGCTCCCGGCAGCGAGCATGCTGCCACCACCAGGATGAGCAGAATGACGAACAGCACCGGCATCAGTATGCGCGATGCCCTCTCGATGCCTTTCTGAATGCCGCGCACCACTACCAGATGGGTGATAAGCACAAACGAGATGCCGCAGAGCAGCGGCGTCCAGAGTGCTGAGGAGAAGCTGCTGAAGTAGTTCTTTATGCTCTCGCTGCTGCCGCCTGTGTGGCCTGCCAGCGAGGCATACAGATAGAAGAGGCACCAGCCTGCAACGACGGCGTAGAAGCCAAGGATGATGATGGACGTTATGATGCCCAGATGGCCCACCAGCCGCCACGGCTTGCCTGCCGACAGCTTGTCGTAGGCGCGTGCGGCATTGGACTGCGCATGGCGGCCGACGATGAACTCGCTGATCATGCCCGGCAGGCCGAGCATCAGAATGCATCCGACGTATATGAGAAGGAAGGCGCCGCCACCGTTCTGGCCGGTCATGTATGGAAAGCGCCACACATTGCCAAGGCCTACTGCCGAGCCGGCCGTCGCAAGGACGATGCCAAGCTTGCTGCCGAAATTGCCGCGGTCTGTCATTGCTTTGTTTATTGGTGTTGTTTTTATTTAGCTAAGCAGTCCCAGCTGGTGGAGGAATATGAAGAGGATGGCCAGTGGGCATACGTACTTCACAAGGAACAGGTAGGTGTGGAACCATGAGCCTCGCAGCGTGCCGTAGTTGGTAAATTCGTCGCGCACTGTCTTGTGCGGCACAAACCAGCCGATGAATATGCACGTCAGGAAGCCTACCACAGGCAGGAATATCTGACCGGTGACGAAGTCGAACCAGTCGAACAGCGGCTTTCCGAAGAGCACCAGCTTGTCGGTGGCACCTAACGACAGCGAGCAGAAGACGCCGATGACGCACGTGCTGACTGTTACCAACATGGCGGCACGCTTGCGCGTGGTGTGCAGCTCTTCCTGGAAGAATGCGGTGCTGACCTCGTGGAGCGACATCAGCGATGTCAGCGCTGCCAGCGACAGCAGCACGAAGAACAGCAGCGACACCACATATCCCACAACGGGCATGGCGGCAAAGGCCTGCTGGAAGACGTTCGGCAGGGTGATGAAGATGAGCGACGGACCGGAGTCGGGATTGACGCCTACGGAGAATGCAGCAGGGAATATCATCAGTCCGGCCAGTATGGCTACCAGGCAGTCGATGACGGCTATCTGAGTGGCCGACTTAGTGAGATTGGTGTATTTCGAAAAATAGCTGGCGTAGGTGCACAGACAGCCCATGGCTATCGACAGTGAATAGAACGACTGGCCCAGAGCGCTCAGAAACACGTCGCCGCTGATTTTTCCGAAGTCGGGTTTGAAGAGGAACTCTATGCCTTTCTCAGCTCCCGGCAGCATGCACGCTGCCACTACTATCACCAGCAGCAGCAGGAACAGCGTGGGCATGAGCAGCTTAGAGGCCCGTTCGATGCCGTCGCGCACTCCGTGTTCTATGATGATGTATGTGATGAGCAGGATGATGACCGTCCAGAATATCGGCTTTATCGGGTCGGTCGACAGCTCAGTAAAATATGTTTTGTAATACTCCGGGTCGCCCTGCAGATGGCCTATGAGCGACGCCCACATGTACTGGAGGCACCATCCGCTGACGACAGCATAGTAGCCGGTGATGAGAAATCCGGTAAGCACGCCCATGTAGCCGATGAGTGCCCACGGGGAGCCTCCGGCAAGCTTGGAGAATGCGCGCGCTGTGTTTGACTGCCCGTGGCGGCCCACGATGAATTCGCTGACCATGCATGGAATGCCCAGCATCACTACACATATTATATATATAAGAATGAAGACGGCTCCGCCATTCTCACCGGCCATGTAGGGAAAGCGCCACACGTTGCCAAGTCCTACTGCCGAGCCTGCTGTGGCGAGAATGACGCCAAGCTTGCTGCCAAAGTTTGCTCTTTCTGACATGATTTCTTATATTTCTGTCATGTTGAACGGTAAAAAATCGCTGCAAAAGTAGTTAAAAATACGATAAATGTAAAGAAAAACCGCATTTTTTACTACAAATTGACAGAATATTGATTTATCAGCTGGCAGAAAAGGCGATTCTGGCGCAGAATTTGTGTGTTGCCTGTCATCAGCAGCTGGCGGCGTGCGCGTGTCATGGCTACGTTTAGCTTGCGGTCGATGGTGTGGCCGTCTTCCTCGAAGCAGTTGGCTGTCAGAAAGTCGAGCTGATAGCTGTGGCTGATGGTAAACGAATAGATGATGACGTCGCGCTGCGACCCTTGGTAGCGTTCTACGGTGTCGATGCTGATAGCCTGCAGGCGGTCGATGCCAAGCCGCTCTATTTCCTGCCGGATCATGGTTATCTGGTTGCGATAAGGCACGATGACACCCACAGTCTTGTCGGCATCGAAGCGTTCGGCACCAATCTGTCGGTAGATGCGCCGCAGCAGGTCGGCAACGATGCGCGCCTCGGCCTGCGACACTTTGTCGGAAAGCGGCAGCGGCGTCTCAGCAGATTCTTTTCCCTGCCTGACAATCTTTTTTTCTTCCTCGGCAGGCAGGAACATCACGCGGCGCTCCTTGAGCAGCTGGTCCAGATGGTCTTCGGCAGGCAGGGGATAGCCGATGGCGGTCTCCTGCTGGTGGGGCAGGGGAACGGCGGACAGAGGCTGGCGGCTGTAGAAATGGGCGTTGGGAAAAGCGGCAATTTCCGGATGCATGCGCCCCTGATGCTGCAGCATGGCCGTGAAATCGGTGCGCAGGGCTGCCTGTTCCTGAGCGAGAAGGCGTTCGAAGAGCGAACGGCGGCAGTCGTGCAGCCCGGGGATGTCGTCGGGTTGCTGTATGACGGCCGGCAGTTGCTTGTGGTCGCCGATAAGTATGAAGCGGCCAATGCTGTCGCTCGACAACAGTCCGACGATGCTTGGCTCCAGAATTTGCGATGCCTCGTCGGCGATGCACAGTGAGAAGCTCCGCAGCTGCAGCAGCTGTGGCAGCGACTGCAGTGTGGCTGTCGTGGCGGTAATCACTGGAGTGCGCAGAATTTTCTCTTTCAGTTCTGCCATGATAGGATGGACGACGGCCTGGTGTTCCAGCAAGCGGTCGGCAAATCGTGGGTCGCACGTCGTCTCGCTGCCGATGCGCAGATAGTCGATGTCGGCCGTGGAAAGCATTTCGCAGATTTCGTCGATGGCACGGTTGGTATAGGCCGTCAGCAGCACGGCGCCACTATTTTTTCCTTCAAGCCCTCCGCTTTGTCTGTCTACTCCACCGTTTTCCCCAGCCAATTCTTCCTCGACAAGGAACCTGAGGGCCATGGATGTCTTGCCCGTTCCCGGCGGTCCTTGCAGCAGGAAGTAGTCGCTGGCTCTCATGGCTTTCAGCACTATGTCATCGTAGTTGGGATGGTAGCTGCGCGTCAGCAGTCGGCTGTTGTCGCGTCTCGGTGAGCGTCGGCCCATGAGCAGTGCGCGACGGTCGTCGCTGGCAGCGGCAAAGGCTTGCAGGCTGCGCAGGGCTGCGTTGGTGATGGTGTCGGAGGCGGCATGCTCTATGGCGTATGGGCGGCAGTGTCGCAGCAAGACGCTCAGCGGCAGTGGGTTGAGCAGCCTGACGCTGACGGTGGTGTTCGTCAGCGAGGCAATGACGCCTTTGTAGAGAATGCTTGAGCAGACATTTGGCTCTTGCCCGTCGGTGTAGGCATACAGGAAGATGCCGTCGCCACGCCTGAAGTTCAGCGTCTGCAGGTCGGCCTCCGGCATGTTGAGCATTATGTCTGCCACCGTGCCGATGCCGTAGTCCATGGTGCCGCCGAAGCCTTTGTCGGTGGCGTTGCTGTCTTTAATAGTGGCGTTGCTGTCTTTAATAGTGGCGTTGCTGCCTTTAATGGTAGCGTTTATTAGCTCCGCAGGCTTAATGCCCAGTCCGGTTATGATGTCGCCGGCCGCCTGCTTGTCGGCGGTGGGCATGTTCCACAGGTGTGCGGCAGCGTGGCTGTTGCCCTCCTCGATGCCTACCTTTTGCACCAGCATTTCCCTGAACACGAAGGTCGTCATGCGCTCAACGTATTGCCTGTCCTGTGGCGGCAACTGCTGCAGTGGCCTGATGGAGTCGTCGATGCGCTGGCGTATGTAGCGGTTGAAGAAGGTGGCCTTGTCCTGGTTCTCCAATAGCGCGTCGGCAGTGATAGTCGGCAGCATGCGTGGGAAGCTGCCGCCGGCGATGCTCATTTCCATGGCCACGATGCTGTTGCGCACGCTCACAGCCTGCCGGAAGAGTTGCTGGTAGTAGCTTACCACCATAAGCCCTTGGCTTGCGGGATATTTGGAATACAGCAAGCGGATGTCCAGGCGGTCGGGCGACAGGTTGAAGTTGTGGCGCAGCACTCCGTAGTACAGCAATAGCTGCACATAGTGGCTTTCCTGATATTGCAATGGCGTGTTTCCCGGTCCTGCCATTGCCGAATACGGTCCTGCCATTGCCTGTGACGGCAGCAGGCGGCCTTTTCCCGACTTTTGCTCAACGAGCAGGCGCATGTCGTCGGTCATCAGGTCCACGCGACCTTGCAGCCCGAGGCGCTCGCATACGAAGGAAGGTTCAAGAATGGCACGCTCGCGGTCGTAGGTGCTGAACAGCACGTCGACAGCCTGCAGGATGTTGGCAGTCTGTGCGGCAGCGTCGGTCTTGAACTGCTGAGCGTTGAACTCCGGGCATGTGCAGAATGCCAGCGGCTGTCGCTGGAAAGTCTGGCAGAGGCTTTTGGCGGCAGTGTTTCTGCCGCTGCCGTGGATGGCGTTGTCGAGGGCTGTTCCGGCAAAGTTTCCCAAGAGAATCTGCTGGCTGTTGGCGCGCGGCTTTAGCTTGTCGATGAGGCTGGCAAGTGCATTGTGTCCCCACTCTTGGAAGCAGGCGGCAACGGCTGATATGTCTACCAGATAGTCAGGCTCAACGACGACGGTGCCTGCCGTGATGGTGTCGCCGTCTCTGTGACTGTCCAGGATGTTCAGCTGCATGCCTTCTTTGAGGATGGCGTGCAGCGAGGCGTCGCTGTAGCAGATGGTGACGGGCATGCCGTCGGTGGTGGCCATGATGTGGCTGTCGTCGAAGGCTTCCACTGTGCAGCGCATGTACTTCATGTTGACGTGCAGCAGTGGCTTCTGCGCTGCCGGCCTGTGTGGCAGGAGCGTCAGCAGTCTGTATGGTATGCCTGTGGAGAAGACGGTGGAGACGAAATAGCTGACACTTCTGACGTCGGCCAGCCATTCGGCTGTTGTCAGCAGCTCCTTGCCGGCGGTGTGCCTGCGTGCCGTCTGTATGTCTATGCGCTCGGGAGTTGCTATGCCGTGCTTCTTGCAGATGAAGTCAATCTGTGCCATCAGATTGCCGTATGCCTGCCGGCTGTTGCTGAGAGCCAGCTTGCACGCCAGCACGATGGTCTGCCGCATGTAGTGGAGGCTGACGGCCGACGGCTCTGTTGTTGCCATCTGCTCGCAGCGTGTGAAAAGCTCGCTGACGTTCACGCAAGTAATGGTTTTATCGGCCGAGCCAAGTCTCTGGGTTCAGCTTGGCTTTCTCTTTTCTGAGCTGGAACTGCATGATGTTGCCTGGTGCAATGCGTCCGAGGGCCTGGCGTGTGGTCACCTTCTGTCCCTGCCTGACACTGACGCTGGCCAGGTTGCAATAGACGGAAATGTAGCTTCCGTGGCGGACCATGACAACCATCATGTCGGCGAAGCCGAATATACGGCTGACCTCGCCGTCGAAGATGCTGCGTGCCTGAGCGCCGTCTTCGCACCGTATATTGATGCCCTTGTTGTCGAGTGTTACGCCGTTGAGTCCTTCAACGTTGTACTGTCCGAAGTGGCTCACAATCCTATACGGCCCGGTGATGGGTACAGGCAGCCGTCCGCGGTTGCTTTCGAAGTTTCCGCTGATGCGCATGTCCTCAGTGGGTGCGTTGAGCAGTTCGTCGGCTTCGCGCTGTGCGGTAGCCACGTCGCGGGCCCGCTCCTGAGCGTCTTTCTTGGCGCGCTGCTCAGCGGCGAGTCGGGCTTCCTCGGCCTCGCGGGCCTGTCGTTCAGCCTCTTCGCGTGCTTTCTGGTTTCTGGCGGCCTGAGCGGCAGCCTTGGCCTTTTCCTCCCGTGCGCGGGCTTCGGCAATGCGCCGTTCGTTTTCCCGTGCGGCGGCTTCAGCCTCGGCTTTCTTTCTGGCCAGCTCGGCGGCACGCTTCTTGGCAGCCTCGGCCTCTGCGCGGCGTCGCGCTTCGGCGGCGGCACGGGCTTTCTGGCGCTCTATCTCCTCGGCAATCAGCCGGTCGATCTGCGCATTGAGGTCGGCATCTTTTTTCTTCTGCTGTGCGATGATGCCCTGAATGGTCTTTTGCTGCCGTTGCAGGCTGCTGACCACGTTCTGCTGCTCGTTCTGCTTGCCTTCTAACGAGCGCTGCTCCTCCTCGCCTTGGCTGAGCAGGCGGCTCTTATGTTCCTTGGCGGCAGCAATGGCCTCCACCTTGCGGGTCACCTCAGCCTGGCGGCGCTTCACCTCTTCGCCCTGCGTACGCTGATAGGCAGCATATTCACGCACGAAGCGCATGCGCCGGTACATCTGCGTAAAGTTGTCGGCGCTGAAGATAAACATCAGCTGGCTTTGCGCAGAGCGGTTGCGGTGCATGTAGCGTATGGAGCGCACATAGTTCTTCTTGTGAGTGTCGAGCTGGCGCCGGAGAGTGTCGAGCTGCTGCCCGAGCAGTTCTATCTGGCTGTCGAGGGTGCTGATGTCGCGGCGGATAGTGTCGATGGTGCGTCGCTTGTCGGCAATCTCGGTGTTGATGATCATGAGGTTCTGCAGGCGCTTGCGCACGTCGCGCTCGTTGTTGCGCAGCCGCTGTTCCTGTTCGCGGATGTTGCGCTTCACCTGCTGCTGTTGCTGTCGGAGATTGTCTACGGTGACGGCTTCTTTCTTTTTCTTCTGTGTGGCAGCGGCCTGTCCCTGGCTTTTCTTGCGTGTGACTGCCGCCGGCTTGCGTGCATTGCCGGTGGCAGTGCGCCGCTGCTGGGCGTAAGACGGCAGCATGATGGCTGCCAGCAGTGTGCAAGTTATGGCGAGGTGTTTGACAGACATTTCTGCAGTGTGGTTACAGTGACATGAAGCGGCGCAGGATTTCGTCTACCTGTACCTGGCGGTATTTCGACGACACCTGTGTGCGTGTCTCCCAGTCTTCGTCGGCTCCGACGTAGTTGAGAGTCATGCCGAGGTGTATTTCCTTCTCGGGAGTCGAGAAGAGGATTTTGTGAGTCATGGGGAACAGCTTGCGGTTGGCCTGCTTGAAGTCCTGATAGTCCCAGTTGAGGACGTAGTTGCCGCGGAATTTGTTCTTGAGCATGATGTTGGCCATCTTCACCTGTGCGTTGGCGGCACTGGCGAGCCACCTGTACGACAGCTGGTCGGCTTCCATGGAGATTACCACGTCTTCGCCTTCCATGGCGGTGTTGAAGTTTGCCGCCGAGAGCTTGCCGCTCTTCTTGCCCGGCTGGAAGATTTCGTTCCAGAACAGCGACTGCATGACGTTGAAGTCGATGCCGTTGTTGCGCAGGAAGTCGAGGTGGGAATATGGCACTTTCAGGTACTGCTTGTTGATGCGGTCCATGATGAGTACGTAGTCCTTGGTGAATTCCAGTCGTCCGGCCTCCACGAATCCGAAAGCCATCAGCTGCAGGCGGATGACGTCGTCGCGCTTCATGCGGAGGTTTCCGGTGAGCGTCATGTTGTGGTTGCCCATTTCCACGGAGAATTTGATTTTCGACGTCAGGAAGCGTGCCTGCTGCTGGTTGGCGCTGACGCGTGTGAGGATGTCTTCCTTCGATACGGCAGGAGTCTGGTTAACCGTCTGGTTGTCCTGCTTCTTGTCTTTCTCCAGTCCGCGCTGTGAGCTGCATGCCAGTGTAATGACGAGAGGCATTGCCATGAGGGCAGTCTTTAACAGTCTTGGTGAATTCATAGCTTTAAGTATTTTCTCTGTTTTATTTTTCTTGCCAGCAGCTGGCGCCGCTCTTCGGCATCGGCGTCGTCGCTGTTGATTTTGTCTGCTGCCTGTTGCCACTTGGCGACGGCTGCTTCCACGTCGCCGGTGTGGTAGTATATGTCGCCGGCATGCTCAAGAAGCACCGACGAGCTGTCGTTGTCGTATTTCAGTGTCTGGTCGATGTATATCTTGGCCTCCGCATAGCGTTCCTGCATGAAGAGTATCCAGGCGTAGGTGTCCAGATAAGTTGCGTTCTTTGGCTGTGCCTTTATGGTGGTGTACGACATGCGCTCGGCCTTGTCGAGCTGTTCGCCGCGCAGGCTGAGGTAGTAGGCGTAGTTGTTCAGGCATCCTATGTTGTCGCTCTTCCACACCAGGCAGGAGTCGTAGGCTGCGAAGGCTTCGCTGACCATGCCTTTCTGGTGCATGATGTCGCCCATCATGGAGTAGAAGTCGCTGACCATTTCCGGGTCGCTGTGGTCGCCGATGACGCTGATGCCGTTCTGGAAGGCGTCGAGTGCGGCGTCGTTGTCGCCCTGCTGGTAGAGAGCAATGCCCTGGTAATAGTAGAACGTCATCTCCGTAGGCGTGTAGCTGCGTGCGTCCTGGCAGAGCTTTATCACCTCATTGCGGTCGCCCTTGTCCCATGCGTAGCCGACGAGCTGCAGGCGTGCGTTGACATTGTCGGGCGACAGCTCGATGGCTTTGTAGAGCATGGCGGTGACGCTGTCGGCGGGCATTTCCTTCATGCGCATGTATGCGGCGCACAAGATTGCCATGTCGCCGTTCTTCTGCGGCTGTGCAAGGATTTTGTGGAACAGCGACAGCACTCTCACGGAGTCGCCTCCGGCAGCCTCGCTCTCGTTGACGATCTGCCGCAGCATCTGCAGGCGGTCTTCGATGCCTATATTGGGGTTGACGACTATTCCCTCGGCGATGGCTGCTGCCTGTGCGCTGTCGCCGGTGGCGGAGCAGTGCGACATCATGGCCAGCAGGGCGTTGATGTTGTCCGGCTCAGCCTTCAGTATTCCGTTCAGCAGCTTGAGGGCCTTCTTCTTCTGTCCGTTGCTGTAGAGCGTGGTGGCGTAGAGCGTGCGGTAGTTCTGGTCGTTGGGGAACTGGTCGGTGAGCAGCTTTATCTCGCGGATGGCAGATTTCTGGTCGCCTTTCTTGTTGTATAGCTGGCTCTTGGCGATTGACGTGCGCTCGCTGACGCCCTCGATGGCCTCCAGCCGCGACAGGGCGCCGATGGCCTTGTCGTAGTCGTCGGTGCGCTCATAGAGCTGCACGAGCAGTGCCAGCAGCTCGCTGCGGCTGTGGCTGAACTCGTAGAGCTGCTCGATGGTCTGGGCGGCACTCGCATATTCGCGGTTGTTGATGTATCCGTTGGCAAGGGTTTCAAGATACGTCGGATTCTCCGGCTCCAGGTCGGCGGCGCGGCGCACCATCAGCAGGGCCTTTTCCTTCTTCTTGAGCCTCTCAAAGTATTGCGACAGGAAGAAGTAGGCCTCTGAGCGCGTGGAGTCCAGCTCGGTGCAGTGGTTGAGCAGGTCGAAGGCAGCGTCGTCGTTGCCCTTCTGGTGCTGGCACATGGCCTCGAGGAACAGCTCGTCGTAGAGACGGCGGTCGCCCTGTGCCGCCGACGTGAGAGGCGACAGCAGACAGGCGGCGAGTACTGTCAGCACCCTTACCGTCCACAGACGTTTTCCGTTGTTCCTGCTTCCTCTCATGTCACTTCACTCCCGTGTGTCCGTATCCGCCGGCGCCGCGCTCGGTGTCGTCAAGCACGTCGACGCTCACCAGCTCGGCCTGCTCGCAGCGTGCAATGACCATCTGCGCAATGCGCTCGCCGTCGGCAATGGTGAACTCCTGGTCTGAAAGGTTCACCAGCACCACTCCCAGCTCGCCGCGGTAGTCGGCGTCTATCGTGCCGGGCGTGTTCAGCACGGTGATGCCGTGCTTCAGTGCCAGTCCGCTGCGTGGGCGCACCTGTGCCTCGTAGCCCTCTGGCAGCGCCATGAAGAGGCCTGTGGGAATGAGCCTGCGCTCAAGCGGCCTGAGCGTTATGCTTTCTGTGAGATTGGCGCGCAGGTCCATGCCTGCGCTCTGGCTTGTGGCGTATGCCGGCAGCGCGTGGTGGCTCCGGTTAATGATGTTTATCTTTATCATGCGTTTGACAGCCCCTGCTGGTTATCAGTCTGCGTCAGGGTAAAATACATTGCAAAGGTAGCGTAAAACTGCAGAAACACCAAACATTTAGCAAAAATTATGGTTTATCCAGAAGATAGTTCTTAAAGGCTTCCTCTTTTCTTGCCGAGGCCGCGATGGCTCTCCGCGTGAAAAGAAAAAAATTTACAATTTTTCGTTTTAAAGCCCCTGAGATTTGCATGGCGGTCAGCAAGCCCACTCTCGGCTGCAAATTCGCGAGTTTTGCGGTGTTTGAATTATTCTATTGATTTTCAGCCGTTTATCACGCGCTCCCCGATTTTTTACCGCATCTGAGCAGTTTTTCCAAGCCACTTACGGAATTATCTCTGCATGTTACAAAATTATCTCTGCATGTTACGGATTTTTCTCCGTAAGAAAATTCCGTGAGTGCCTTTCTCTCCATCGCTAAATGACATGAAATCTTCAAAAGAGAATAGGAAAAATCTCCGAAAACCGCACAAAACCACATAGAATGTGCAAAAAACAATCGTTTTCAGGCACTCGCTTTTCCAAATTATGGGTCTGAAAAATCCAGCATCTTTATCTCCCCCGATTTTTTAGCCCAGAAATTGCCGACACGAAATCACGGTAATTTTTCTTGACAACGTGACATTCGCAATCATTAGGAAGGCGCTGAAAATGACGGAAAAAGTCTGTCAGATGAGAAAAAAGAACTTCTTGGCTTGGTGGTATAAAAATTTATACCTATATTTGCACTGTTACTTTTTAGATGAACATGAGCCTATCCATGTGCATATTAATGCTAACGGGAAGTTGGCAAAGATTGCACTTGATCCGGAGATAGAACTGATTTACAATCACGGACTTAAGGAGCAGGAACTGAAAAAAGGCCATCGAAACATCTATGGTATCTCCAAACCCAGCGAACAGCGACTTAAGCAAATCAGGGAGGCGTTTCACTTTTTTGGCCGCGAACTGCTGACAGCATGAGAAGATAAAGCTGTCCGGGCGGTTCCCTTACGGCTGGCTTTCGCCCTCAACGTACTCTTCGAGGAACATGTGCTCACCGTCGTAGACGGCATAGGTGAACTGCGAAATCCAGTCGCCGATAATCAGCAGGCGTGTGTTGCGCCCTATCTTCTGGTCAAGCTCAATGTGGCGGTGGCCGAAGATGAAGTAGTCGATGTTGGGATGCTTCTCGATGTAGCTGCGCGCGAAAATGAGCAGCGGCTCACGGTCTTCGCCCATGTAGGCAACGTCGTTCAGCTCCTTGTGTTTCATGTAGCTGTGCTTGGCCCATGCCAGCCCGAAGCCCATGCCCCACCGCGGATGAAGCGCAGAGAAGAGCCACTGGCACGTGCGATTGTGGAATATGCTGCGTATTATCTTAAATCCGCGGCCTTCGTCGCCCAGCCCGTCGCCATGAGCCAGAAAGAACTCGTGGCCGTAGATTTCTACAGTCTGCGGCTGACGGTGCAGAATGACGCCACACTCCTTTTCCAGATATTCATAGGCCCAGATGTCGTGGTTGCCGATGAAGTAATGCACTTCCACGCCGGCGTCGGTAAGCTCCGAGAGTTTGCCGAGAAAGCGCGTGAAGCCCTTAGGCACTACGTAGCGGTATTCATACCAGAAGTCGAACATGTCGCCAAGCAGATAGATGGCGGCAGCCTTCTCCTTGATGTTGTCGAGGAAACGGACAAGACGGCGCTCCTGCATGCGCTGATGAGGAACGGCAAGCGAACCCAGGTGGGCGTCGGAAAGAAAATAAACGTTCTTCATCCTAAAACAGTGAATTAGTCAAACCCCAGCTCGACACGCGCCTCCTCAGACATCATCGACTGGTCCCACGCAGGCTCGAACACAAGGTTGACGGTGCATGCGCTGATGCCGTCGACGCTTTCCACCTTGGTGCGGACATCCTCAAGGATGAAGTCGGCAGCAGGGCAGTTGGGGGCTGTGAAAGTCATGTCCAGCTCGGCGTTGCCGTCGTCCTGGACGTCTATCTTGTAAATCATGCCAAGGTCGTAGACGTTGACAGGAATTTCAGGATCGTAGACGGTTTTCAGCACGTCTACGATCCTTTCTTCTATAAGTGTCTTCTCTTCTTGTGTCACAGGCAGTGTCTTCTGTTCGTTGAAAGGATGGTCAGCAGGCCATCGGGCCTGACGGACTACTTTGAAGCATTGATAATGTCAAGCACCACCGTCACGTCTGTGATGTTTATCTCACCGTCGCTGTTGGCGTCGGCAGCCGTCTCCACTAAGTCTGCGGAGGGTTTGCCGTTAATCTTGTCAAGAATGTAGGTGACGTCGGTGATGTTCACCTCGCCGTCGCCGTTGGCATCGCCGGCAATGGCATTGCTGCCGACGAGGTCGAGCCACACTATGTCGGAGCGCTGCTCCACGCCGCCGCCGCGGTATATCACCTGCACGCCGATGCGCTGGAACTCCTTGGAGTCTTCATAGAAGGCTATCTGCTCGCCGTAGGCAAAGAAGTCGTAGTTGTCGGCAAACGTGTAGGGAATTTCTGTCATTGTTGCCTCCGGCAGTTCAAGATAGACAGACTTCTTGAACTCGTAAGGCGCTACGGTGCCGTTGATGTCGGTATAAATCTGGTACGACATCTTGTCGGCAACCATGGGAGTGCCGTCGGTGTCGTTGATGTCGATGCTCACCTTCAGCATGGCGTATCCGTAGCTGTCGTCGTAGGGCTGCCAGCCAATGATGGTCGGGTTGGCGGGCGTGGCGACTTTCTCCGTGGGCTTGCTGATGGTTATGCCGGCATACACCTCGTAGGGAGCCATCGTCGTCTTGGAGCTGTTGAACACCAGATAGCGGCTGCCGCCCTTGATGGTCTTCGACGTGGCGTCGTAGTCGCAGACAAAATCACTCAGTTCGCCGAAGTACTGTCCTGCCATGTAGACTTTTGCCGGATAGCTAAGCACAAGCTGTCCCTGCGTGAATGTAATCTCGCCCTCCTGCAGCTGGCCCTTTATCCATGCTGTGGGCATGAGGCTGAAGAGTCCCTGGATGTACACCTCGTTGGAACTGGTGAAGCCTACCTTCACGCTGCGCGTGACGCTTTCCATGCCGGCAACGCTGCCGTCGCTTTCATAAAGTATGTTTGAGGCCTTGAAGACCCAGTCTTCGGTCTGAAGGTCGCTGGGAGCGGTGACAACCTCTTCCACTACCGGCTCGTCCTTCGTGATGACTACCGGGTAGAAATAGCAGTAGGGGGCGAAAGTGTCCACGGTGCTGTTCATCAGCACATAGCAGGTTGCGGTAAATGCCTTTGTGTCGCTGTTGTAGCTGAAGGTGACGTCGGTGATAGCCTCACCGTCGGATGTGCCGCAGAAGTAGAACGGATTGTTGCCGTAGTTGCCCTGGAACTGTCCGTTGGCGAAGACGTAGGAGTCGCCGCTCTTTGTGCCTTTTACCCAGGCGCCGCCATTCATGGGGTTGGGGAATTTGAAGTATACGTCGTTGCCGTCGAAGACCACGTCCATGGCTTCTGCCACTTCCTCGTTGCCGCCGCTGTATGTCATTCTGGAGGTGATGAACCACGACTCCACGGCAGCAGTGCTGGGAGGTGTCACTAAGGACTGTGCAAAACTCATGGCAGTCGACAGGGCTGCCATGAGTAGTATTAATGTGCGTTTTGTCATTGCAATAGTGATTATGCTTTCTTTACTTGATGACGACCTTACGGGCCTTGTTGCCCTGGCGGACTACGTAGATGCCCGGCGTGAGCTGTCCGCTGACGCGGCGGCCGCGCAGGTCGTAGATGGCTGTCACGTTGTTGTCGGAGGCAATGCTGACGATGTCGATGCCGGCAATGATGTCAAGGCTCATAGCGTTGGAGGCTGCCGACTCTTTGCCGTCGTAGAGGGCGGTAACGGTGTAGACGTCGGTGTTGCGTGCACGGGCGTCGGTGTATGTCAGCTCGCTGGCTCCAACAGTCTTCACGAGAGTGCCGTTACGGTAGATGTTGTAGCCGCTGACGGTCTGTGCCTTGCCCTGGAACTCAATGTCGTCGACCATAAGCACGAAGCCGGCCTTGCTGCAGCACTGCAGGGCGAAGTGCTTGGCACCTGCAGGCAGCTGAGCGGTATACTTGGTCCACTGTGTGCTGCTGACCTTGATGGTATCCACGGCAACAGTGTAGCCAGTTGTCGGGTCGACGCCGTCGCCGGTGGTGTAAAGAACGCGCATCAGTTCCTGATAGTTGGCTTCTGTCTCGTAGCCGGTGGCAGTGCTGCCCTTGTAGCCGCGGGCCCAGAAGCTGATGGTCTGAGCCTCACCGTTCAGCTCGGGAGAAATCATGTAGTCGTCGTTGGCAACCTGATGGCCTCCGGCTTCGGTGTTGTCGGGCACTGCTGTCCACCATGCAGCGAAGTATTGCTCTCCGCTGTGAGGCTTGAACATGTCGGCGCTGCCGGTAAGATTGATGCCGGCCTTCTCAGGGTTGAAGACGATGAAGGCTTTCGGTGTGTTCCAGTTGGGATAGTCGGTGGCGTCGTTCCAAGAGTTAGGACGCTGGGTGTAGCCCTTGTCGCCGTCGTACATTGTCCAGTCGCCAAGTCCGTCGTATGTGAAGGCGGCATAGCCTTCAGCACCGTCGGTGATGTGGCCGTTGGGGTTGCTCCATGAAAGCTGTATGCCATTGCCGCTGACGGCACCGTTGAGAACGACGGTGGGCAGCTGCTCGGCAGGAAGCACGATGAGGGTTTCCTCTTCGCTGGTGTTGTTGCGCAGTTCCTCGTCATTGGCATTCACCACTTCGGCATATATGGCCAGCTGTCCGGCAGCTGTGGGAGCGGTGAACGGAATGGTGAGGGTCTGCAGTGCGCTCGGGTCAAGATTGTCCACGGGGTCGTCGCTGTCGCGGTCGATGGTGGCTGCCAGCTGTCCGCCGACGTAGAGGTTCACCTTATAGTCGCGGGCCAGCACCTTGGTGAGGCCGATGTTCTTGATGCGCACCTGTACGGACGACTGCTGGCCGGCCTTCAGCTGTGCCGGGGCGCTGATGAGTTCGCAGGTCTGGTCGATGTTCTTCTTTGTGAAGGCATCGTTCACGAAGATGCCAGTGAGCTGCATCTTTCCGTAGCGGTTGACAACGGGGTTCAGCGGGTCGGAGTAGTCAACGTCGACAAAGTCTGTCTGGCTGATGAGCGTAGCCTCGCCGGTCTGTGTGTTTATCTCGTAGAGGCCGGTGTCGCGTCCGCCGTCGGCAACGCTCAGGGTGTTGTTGGTGCCGTCGGTGGCTGCAGAGGCCTTGCCGTTGTTCATGAAGCCTATCCAGTAGAGCTTGTCGGTGCGATAGTCAAACGTTGCAGACATGGGGCGCTGCTGGCTGGTGAAGCCTACGTTGCCGATGGTGGTCATTTGGCCGTTCTTCTTGTTGATGGTGTACACGTTGCCGCTGGCGTCGATGGCATAGACTTCGCCCTTGGAGTTGATGGCTATGCAGCGCGGTGCACCGTAGATGATGCCTTCCTGCGAGATGTTCTTTACCTTCAGAGTGGCAAGGTCCAGTTCGCCGAACTTGTAGGTGGAGCCTGTATAGAAAATGCCATATATCTTATCGTACAACGGGTCGTACGTCAAGTCGATGGGCTGTGTGGTCATGGTGCCTATCTCTTTGTACTGCACGTTGGTGTATTTGCCCTGTGCGTCCAGGTCCCACGTCCATTTGCGAACCTTCACGACGTATGTCTCCGAGCCATACTCGCTGTCCATATTGTCTTCCCATCCGGATTCGCTGATGAAGAAAGAGTAGTATGCGTCGCCAGTGTATACTCCGGCGGCATTGCTGAAGAGGATGTGGTTGCGGATGGGGAAGTCGTTGACCCACAGTTTCTTGTCGGTGGCTGTGCCAGCTGCCGTCGGGTTGACGCCGAATTCCATGAGGCCGTAGTTGTAGGGATTTTCTTGTGTGCCAAGGCCTACGATCTGTTGCGTCCAGCCGGTGGTGCCGTCGTGGATGTCGCGGCCGTAGTAGTACCAGTTGATGATGGAGCCGCTGATGAATATCGGATATTCAGCGGTCTGGGCAGTTGCCTGCTGTGGTACAGCGAGGAGGCTTACCAATGCTCCTGCGAGAAGCTGTCTGTAGTGAGTAAAGATTTTCATATTAGTTTCCTTTTTGTTTTTCTTACATTTGTTTAGTTAGTTTTTTGTGATGTTGTGGCATAAAATATTGCCAAAGTGGGGCAAAATTACAACATCTTTTAAAAACTATGCAAATTTTTGGTAAGAAAATGCAGAAAATGTAAGTTTTTTAACAGAAAAACCTCTAAATTGTAATTTTTGTCGGCAAGTTACTCTTCCGAATAGACGGTTGTGTCCTCTATGCCTGCTTCGGCAAGAGCCTCGCGGCGTTCTACGCAGGTTCCGCAGCGTCCGCAGTGATGCTCGCCGCCCTTGTAGCACGACCAAGTCTCGGCGTAGTCGATGCCCAGCAGCTTGCCGCGGCGTGCAATGTCGCCCTTGGTGATGTTGGTGTATGGCGCACGCAGGCGCACCTTGACGAAAGTTCCAGCAGCGGCAGCAGCGTCGAAGGCACTGACGAACTGCGGCGTGCAGTCGGGATAGATGGTGTGGTCGCCGCCGTGATTGGCCATCATGACATACTGCAGGCCGTTGCTTTCTGCAATGCCCACGGCCACGCTGAGCATGATGCCGTTGCGGAAAGGCACCACCGTGGAGCGCATGTTCTCGTCGGCATAGTGGCCTTCAGGGATTTCCTCGCCGCTCTGCAGCAGCGAGCTGCTGAAATACTGGTCCATGAAGCTGAGCGGAATGACGATGTGGCGGATGCCCAGCCTCTGGCAGTGCTTCTGTGCAAAGGGAATTTCGCGTGCGTTATGCTTCGAGCCGTAGTCGAAGGAGACGGCCAGGGCTATGCGCTCCTGCTCGTCGTAGAGCAGCGTTACGGAGTCCATGCCGCCGCTGAGTATGAGTACTGTATCTTTCATTGTTGTGTCTGATATGTTAAGCATTGTATCAGGTGTAGCCTGCGCATTGTCTGCTATATATATAATAATGTCTGCTATATATGTAATATTGTCTGCTATATATATAATAAGGTGTATGCGTTAAATGTTAAAAACCGTTTTTAGCCAGTTGCTTTCAGTGTTTATGATTACCTTTGCTGAGAAAAGAAAAAGTTTTTGCAACATAATGGTAACTATAATAGCTGCTCATGTCAGGCAATATCCCTTTTCCGTGCTGTGCATCGTTGCAGTGTGGATGTTGTCGCTGACGCCCTTCTTTCCGGAGACGCCGCTCGACGATGTCAAGTTCATCGACAAGTGGACGCACCTGCTGATGTACGGCGGCACGTGCAGCGTCATCTGGTGGGAATACATCAAGAACCATCAGTCGCTCGACTTCGAGAAGCTGCTTTTCTATGCCGTCCTTGCGCCGATGGCGATGGGCGGACTGCTGGAGCTGCTGCAGGCCTACTGCACCACTACGCGCAACGGCGACTGGCTCGACTTCGCGGCCAACAGCTGTGGCGTGCTGCTGGCAGTGGCTGTCGGCAGGGTCAGCTACAGGCTCGTCCGCAAGCGGTGGAAGTAGCCGCCGGCCGGTAGTTACCAGTCCTTGTAGGGTCTTTGCCTGAGCTGCGCATTGTAGTAGCGGCGGTCGCCGGTAACCTCTGTGCCTACGAAGGCGGGCTTTGTGAACTCTTCGTCGCTGCTCTTCAGCTCCACCTCTGCTATCACCAGCCCGTCGTTGTCGCCATGGAACTCGTCGACTTCGAACGTGTGGCTGCCGCTTCTCACGAGCCATCGCGTCTTGTCGATGATGCCCGGCTGGCAGAGCGTCATCAGGTGGCGTGCATCGTCGATGGGAATTTCCTGTTCGAACTCGTAGCGCGACAGTCCGCCGTCGGCGCTGGGGCCTTTGATGGTCAGGAAGCCCTTGTCGTCGCGTATGCGGATGCGCACCGTGCGGCCGCGGTCGCTGCAGATGTAGCCCTGGCTAATGCTGTGCTTACAAAAAGCCTCGCGCTTGTACGAGTCGTCAAGCACGAGGAATTTCCGTTCTATTTCAGTAGCCATAGTATTGTCATGCCATCATGGAGAATGCCCAGATAACATAGATGATGGCCAGCACTATCAGGCCGCCGAAAATCCATGTAACTACTTTCTTGCCTTGTTCTTCCTGTTTGCGGGCGTAGGCTTCGCGCTTCGCATTGTGTTTCTTGTTTGCCATAATATTTTTGTTGTTTTGTTATTTGTTTTTCATGTCTTGCTATTGGTTGTTGCTGTCCTCAGAAGCAAACTCCATGAGGTATGCTTTTATGAACTCGTCGATTTTTCCGTCCATCACTCCGTCGACATCGCTTGTCTGGTAGTTGGTGCGATGGTCCTTTACGCGGCGGTCGTCGAACACGTAGCTGCGGATCTGGCTTCCCCACTCGATTTTCTTCTTGCCGGCTTCAATTTTCGCCTGTGCCTCCAGGCGCTTCTGCATGGCGCGGTCGTAGAGTTGCGAGCGCAGCAGCGCCATGGCACGCTCCTTGTTCTTGGGCTGGTCGCGCGTCTCGGTGTTCTCTATCAGGATTTCCTCCTCTTCGCCAGTGTCGGGGTCGGTATACCAATAGCGCAGGCGCACTCCAGACTCCACCTTGTTGACATTCTGTCCGCCGGCGCCGCTTGAGCGGAAGGTGTCCCACGACAGCTTGGCGGGGTCGACATACACTTCGATGGTGTCGTCGACCAGCGGAGTCACGAACACCGATGCAAAGCTGGTCATGCGCTTGCCTTGAGCGTTGTATGGCGACACGCGCACCAGGCGATGCACGCCGTTCTCCGATTTCAGATATCCGTAGGCGAACTCGCCGCCTTCTATCTGCATTGTCACGCTCTTGATGCCTGCTTCGTCGCCGTCCTGCAAGTTTGCAATACTCACCTTATAGCCGTGAGCCTCTGCCCATCGCATGTACATGCGCATAAGCATTTCTGCCCAGTCCTGTGCTTCCGTGCCGCCGGCGCCGCTGTTGATTTTCAGCACTGCGTCCATGGGGTCTTCCTCCTGACGTAGCATGTTCTTCAGTTCCAGAGCCTCGATGGCAGTGATGGCACTGCGGTAGTCGTCGTCCACTTCCTGCTCGCTGACCATTTCTTCCTTGAAAAAATCAAAGGCCAACTGCAGCTCGTCGGCGGCAGTGCGCACTTCCTGGTAGCCGTCAATCCATTTCTTGATGCCGCGCACCTTCTTCATCTGCTCCTCGGCGCGCTTCTGGTCCTGCCAGAAGTCGGGAGCCTGCGTACGAAGCTCTTCCTCTTCGTACTCCATTTTCTTTTCGTCTATCTTGAGGTACTTGTAGAGTGCGTCGGCACGGTCAAGTACGTCCTTCAACTGGTCTTGTGTTATCATTGCTTAAATACTATTCAGCGTACATGGCCTCTATTTCCGCCTTATAGTTCTCGTTGAGTACCCGGCGGCGAATTTTCAGCGTGTTGGTCAGCTCGCCCTTCTCCATGGAGAGGTGGTGTGGCAGCAGGGTGAAGCGCTTCACCTGCTCGTAGTGGGCCAGCTGCTGCTGGAGAGTGTCAATGCGCTCGTGCATCATCTGCAGAATGCGCGGCTCCTTGCAGAGCTGCTCGCGGCTCTCGACGCTGATGCCGTTGGCGCGGGCATACTCCTCAAGCAGCGAGTAGACTGGCACGATGAGTGCCGAGACGAACTTCCTTTCGTCGGCAATGATGCATATCTGGTCGATATACTTGTCGACGAGCAGCTTCGACTCTATCATTTGCGGAGCTATGTACTTGCCATTGCTGGTTTTGAAGAGGTCTTTTATTCTTTCTTTTAGGAACAGCTCACCGTTTTTGATGTATCCGGCGTCGCCGGTGCGGAAGAAGCCGTCGCTGGTGAATGCCGCAGCGGTGAGGTCGTCGCGGTTGTAGTAGCCTTTGGTGATGGTAGGTCCTTTGAGCAGTATCTCGTCGTTCTCTCCTATTCGGATTTCGATGCCTTCGATGGGATGGCCCACGCTGCCTACGGTGTAAGGCTCGCCAAGATGGTCGCAGCTCACCGTGGCCAGGCTTTCCGTCAGTCCGTAGCCCACCACCATGTTTATGCCTATGGAGTGTACGAACTCCTCAACGTGGTTGGACACTGCAGCTCCTGCCGTGGGGAAGAAGTGTGCGTTTTCCAGTCCCAGCTCCTTGCGCACCAGCGAGAACACCGTGCGGTTCAGCATTTCGTATTCCAGATGCAGTGCCACGGGCGGCTTCTTGCCGAGCGAGAGATATTCGATGTTGTGCTTGCGTCCCACGGCCAGTGAGTGCTTGAAGAGCTTGCGCTGAACGGCCGACGAGTGGTCTATCTTGTCCATGACGCCCATGTAAACCTTTTCCCAGAAGCGCGGCACTGCCGACATGCACGTGGGATGCGTCTCGCGCATTGACTGCTGCACCTGCTGCGGGTGGGTGTTGACTATCATTGTTGCGCCGGCATACATGCACAATATTGCCCATCCGCGCTCAAAGATGTGCGTATAAGGCAGGAAGTTCATGATGCGGTCATTGTCGGTCACCGGCACGCACTTGCTGTTGGCAATCATGGCTGCCTGGAACTGTCCGTGCGTCAGGATGACGCCCTTGGAGTCGCCGGTGGTTCCGCTGGTATACAGAATGTTGGCAATGTCGTCGAACGATGCTTCCTGCCAGAGCCTTTCCACCTCCGGCTGTCGCGGCAGCCCCTCGCCCAGTGCCAGGAAGTCGGCAAACGACAGGCTGTTGGGGTCGTGCGACGATATGTGTACGGCCGGGTCGAAGACTATTATGCGCTCCAGGGTGGGGCATAGCGAGAAGACGCGGCGTGCCTTGTCGTACTGTTCCTGCTCGCCGACGAAGAGGAAGCGCACCTTGGCATCGTTCACCATGAACTGTATCTGCTGTTCCGACGATGTTGCATAGAATGGTATCGTCGTTGCGCGGATGCCCCATGCGCCGAAGTCGCATTCTATGTACTGCACCGAGTTCTGCGAGAAGATGCCGATGTTCTCCTGTGGCTTGACGCCCATGTTCAGCATGGCGTTGCTGACTTTCATCACCGTCTGCGACACCTGTTGCCACGACAGCGCCTTCCATTCTGTTCCGCCAAAGTCCTGGTAGATCAGCATTTCCCTGTTGCCATACTTCTTTGCTTGTTTGTGTACAAGCACTGACATGTGATAGTTGGTTTGCATAGCCCCTTATTTAAATAATGTGCAAAGGTAAGAAAATGCTGTGAGTAAATGAAATAAAAAGCCGTTTTTATTTCATTTGCCAAGAAAAAAGCAGTTTCCGCAGAGATAATCGTCAGGAAAAATTTCGTAACATGCAGAGATAATTTCGTAAGTCATTGAGATAATTTCGTAACATGCAGAGATAAATTTTTTTCTTACGGAGATAATTTCGTAACTCGCAGAGATAATTTTATCAGAAACTTTTTCTTACATTTGCAGGCAGTTATGAATACAGAGAAATGCACTCAGGAGGCCGTCGCCTTGTTGCAGCGGCTGATAGCCACTCCGTCGGTGAGCCGCGACGAGGCTGCCGCTGCCGGCGTCATGGAGGAATTCATGAAGGGCTGCGGACTGCCCGTCAGCCGTGTTGGCAACAATCTGATGGTGCTGCCGGCAATCGACCCGGAGCTGCCTACGGTGCTGCTGAACGCACACATAGACACCGTGAAGCCCGTCAGCTCATGGACGCGCAACCCGTTTGCACCAGCCATCGAGGGCGACAGGCTCTACGGGCTTGGCAGCAACGACTGCGGCGGCGGACTGGTGAGCCTCTTGCAGGCGTTCCGCATGCTGACCTCCGGCGTCACCGGCAGGCATGTGCCTTACAATCTGGTGTATGTGGCTTCCTGCGAGGAAGAAGTCAGCGGTAGCGGCGGCATAGCGATGGTGCTGCCGCGGTTGCCGAAGATTGACGTGGCCATCGTCGGCGAGCCTACCGGCCTGCAGCCGGCCATTGCCGAGAAGGGGCTGATGGTCATCGACGGCGTGGCTCGCGGCAAGAGCGGACATGCTGCGCGCAACGGGGGTGTCAACGCCATCTACGAGGCTTTGGACGATTTGGTGTTCCTGCGCGACTACCGCTTCCAGAGGGTCAGCCCCCTGCTCGGCCCTGCGAAGATGACGGTCACCGTGCTGAACAGCGGCACGCAGCATAACGTGGTGCCTGACGAGTGCAGCTTCGTCGTCGACGTGCGCACCAACGAGCTGTACACCAATGAAGAAGTCTTCCAGTTCCTTGCCGCGAGCATGAAGAAATGTGAGCTGAAGGCGCGTTCCTTCCGCCTTAGCTCGTCGCACATCGACGCTGCCCACCCTCTGGTGCAGCGGCTGGTGGCCATGGGCAAGCAGCCCTTCGGCTCGCCGACGCTCTCCGACCAGGCCCTGATGCGGTTCCCGTCGTTCAAGCTCGGCCCCGGCGAGAGCAGTCGCAGCCACTCTGCCGACGAGTTCATCTGCAGGAGCGAAATACAGAGCGCCATCGAATTGTACTGCACGCTGCTCAGCGACTGACTCACAGTGAGTGCCGCCGACAGCAGGCACACAAGCACATAAAAAAGGACTGCACGGATTATGATTGTCCGTGCAGTCCTTTGTCTTATGTCTGTGGTCGTCGGCAGCTGTTATTTGAACACGAGCGACGACGTTGGATAGTTGTACCAGTCGGTGGCCGTAGCGCTGTTCTCAGCCCATTCGCCGAACGAGTGGCCTGCATTCTTGTATGCTCCAGAGAGTGCGCCGCCTTCCTTAGTGCCTATCACCTGCCATTCCACCGGATACTGGAATGCGCTTGGCACCTGGATGGCCCATGGCATGTTGCTGCCGTAAGCCTCTTCGTAGGTCTTGCCGGCGCTGTTGGCGGGCTTCGGCGATGTTATCACCTGTGCCGTCTTGAAGCCGTTCTGCACGGTGTGTACTTCCCAGTAGCTGCTGCCGTAAGGCTCAACGATGAACACGTCATAGAGGTTTTCCTTAAGCATGGTCTTGGCCTTCTCCTCGTCGTTGAACACCAGCGTGTAGGTGGCCTCCTTCGGCTCTACATACTTCTTGTTGCCGGCAGTGTTGCGCTCGACGGTATTGAAGAAGACGTTCTCAATGCTGCCGTCGTTGGCCAGCGTCGGGTTGATGGCCCAGTGTGCGTCCTTGAACATCACGAGCACGAGGCTGCTGGTGTTGTTGGGCGACTGGTTCTCGGCCAGGAAGCCTGTGGAAGCCTCGATGTTGTGGTAGTTGGCCTCCAGATTGCCTGGCAGCGAGGTGAAGCCCTTGGTGACAGTGTACGATGCCAGGTCGGAGGTCTTCACGCCGATGAAGCGGATGGCAGCGCCGATGGTCTTCGTGGCACCGACGGCATCGATGCTTACTTTCAGCGTGAGCGTCTTGCCGGTGAGCGACGGGCTGACGGTCAGCACAACGTCGTTGAAGTCGTAGTCGCCAGCCTCGGGGAAGTTGTCCTCGAAGCAGTAGCGGCGCGAGAACGTCACGGTCTCGGGCTTGCCGCCGCCGTCGTTGCCGCCGTCGTTATATCCGTCGCCGGTGCATTCGCCGGCAGGGATGGTGAACTGCGACAGCACGGTAGCCTCGTCGATGTATTTCGTCACCTGGTAGTTGATGGCCCAGTAACCTTCGCTGCTGGTGTTGGTGAATGCATCGTCGAACTTCACGTTCTGCTTATTGTAAATCTCAGCCTTGTCCCAGTCGAAGTAGGTGTTGCCAGTGGCGCCGATGTCGCCGGAGCGGCCAATCAGAATCTTGTTGGTCTTCACGATGGCAAACTCATTGCTTGCCGTCGGGCCGTTGAAGCTGGTGTTCGTCACGTACAGCGAGCCGGCATTGACGACACTGTTCTTGTAGAGTGTCTGTGTGCCGGCAAACTCTGCCTGTCCGCCAACGTCGAGGCGGCTGTTGTCGAGCATGGTCAGCGTGCCTATGCCGGCATTCTCGGTGAATGCCATGTGGCAGCCGTTGATGACGGTAGAATTATACGTGTCGCCGGCAATGGTGTTGGTGCGCGCCTTGATGCTTCCGAAGTTGGTGAACTTGCCGCCGCTGGTGTTGCGCAGCAGGTCGACGTCGATGCTCGCGCCGCCGGCATTGTAGAAGTCGGAGCCGTTGACGTTCAGCTCGCCGTTGAACTTGATGCTGCCGCCGTTGTAGTTGATGCCGCCGTTGTTGACACGGAACACAGCGTCTTCAGCACCGGTTATCTTGCCGCCGGCCATCACGAGGATGCGGCCGGCATTGCTCATGTTCGTCTCACCGTCTACAATCATCTCGCCGCCGTTGCCGATGATGATCGTCGGGCCGTTCAGCGTGTTGCCGTTGACGTGCATCGTGCCTTCAACATAGATGACGACGTCGTTCACAACGCCCCATGTGGCATTCACATGGAACGTTTTCGTGATGGTGGTGCCGGCAGCCACGCGGAAGTGCTTGCCGTCGCCGCCGCCAAGGAATTCTTGAATCGACTGGTTCAAATCTGCATGCCACACCCAGCTGCCGTTAGTCAGCGTAGAGTTGGCCTCGATGTCGCTGTCGGTGAAGGGGATGTATGATGCAAAGTCGCTGGTGCTGACGGTGGTCGTGTTCAGCTGGTTGCCCCACAGGTCCTTCTGGGGGTTCAGATAGTCGGCAAAGGTCTTCACATAGTCAGGATATGTTGCCGCGTTTTCAGCAGCACGTCGCGGAGCGTTGGATGCAGAGCCGCCGATGGTGGCACTGATCTGGCCGTTGACAACCTTCACTGCCTGAGCCATGCCGCGCCCTTGCTGGTCGAAGACGCCCACATAGACGACGCCCTGCGACAGAGGCAGCGACAGCGGAGCGCTGACCGTTCCGGCGCCGTTCACCTTCTCCTCGTAGAGCAGCGTGGCCTGCTGGCTCTTGATGGGGTTGTCGAGATAGATGCCCACATCGTAGACGGTACCGTATTCGCCGTTGAAAGTTATGCTGGCATCGGCCGTACCAACGGTGGCCCACTGGTGGTTGGGGTCGACATTCTTTACAACGAACGAATTAGCTATTGAGCGGTCGTAGCCTTCCTGGTCGAAGGCTATTTCCTTGCTGCACGACATTACTACTCCCGTAGCTATCAGTGCCAATGCGAATAATGATTTTCCTTTCATAAAAAGTAATTACTTGTGTGATTTTTAATCAAAAATAGCGATATCTGCCGCAAAGATAAGGCTTTTCGGCTTCACATTAATAAATATAAAAGAAAATTTAACAATAATTATCCACAGAAAATGTTAAAAAACTATTACCATTCAGCAGAAAATTGCTAACTTTGCACCGAAAATTAAAGAATTCTTTTTATATTTTTTCAGTTATGACAAAAAAGTATTTGATGAAGAGCCTGTCACTGGCAGCTTTTGCAGTGCTGGCAGCATCCTGTAACCACGACGCGTGGTATCAGCAGGCAGATCAGACGGCACAGAAAGCCCAGGAGTACGAATCGAACTTTAAGAACGTAGTGATGGGTGGCGCAGAGATTGACGCCAACCAGAAGTGGACAACAGCCGCCAATTCTAAGGTAACTGTTGCTGTCGACCTGAATTATGGCGAACAGTACACAGCCTACATCACAGAGACAAACCCCTTGACCGACAGCAATGCAGCCAGTCTGGCAACAGGCAAGGTTACTTCAGGCAGCAGCCTGACGATGACCGTTGTGCGCCCGTCGGGAATAGGAGGCTACTTCGTTTCTTTATACGACAAGAACGGCCATGCCATCGTGAAGCCGTTCAGCATGGAAGCCGGCGAGACGGTTGTGACCTTTGGCGAGACCACTGCAAGGCGCGCCATCACGCGCTCGGCATCTGAGGGCAACCGCTGGAGCATTACCAAGAAGGCTATGCCGTCGCTGACAGCATATACCGAAGGCACTACGCCCATAAGCAGCAGCAACAACAACACGCTGCCAGACAACCCCGTGTCTAAGTACGTCATTCCCGCAGGCACCATCTGGAGCGAGAACATTCCACGCATCCAGGCCTACGGAGGCCAGTCGGTCTACGTGCAAGGCACATGGAACGTTTCTGAAGACCAGCGCTGCAACGGCGGAAGCGTAATCGTCGTCGGCGACGGTGGCGTCATCAACGTTCCTGCAGGACACATGCTCAGCACCAACGCAAACAACGAGACAGGTACTACAGGCATGATCTACGTAATGGCTGGCGGCAAGATAACTGGCGACGGCCAGCTGCAGTTCTCTAACGGCACTGAGACATACAGCTACAATGCCGGCGTCATCACCGTCAAGGAAATCAACATCAACGGCGGCACGCTCTACAATGCAGGAAAGATCGGCGGCGTTGACGGCGAGAACAATCCCGCACTGACAGGCCCTGCCGGCACTCCCGATGCCCCCAGCAAGTTCATCAACATGGGCAATGCCAAGCTGGCATCTGTCGGCGGAGCAGGCATCTCTGTTGAAAACGCATGTAACCTGACAGTCGTCGGACTGATGCAGCTCGGCGAAAGTTCGAAGATGGATAACGGCTCTTACGTGGAGTGCGGCGCCCTGGAGCTGGCAGGAAGCAACGACGGCGACATAACGATGTATATGGGCCAGTCTGCCTACGTAAAGGTGCTGGGCGACCTGAACGTCAACAACTATGGCGTCTGGGGCCCGACCACCAGCGGACATAATGCCATCTTTGAAATCAGCAAGCAGGTGTCTTACTGCAACTTCACGCAGAATGCCCCTGGCACACAGATGCTTGACCACGTGGAACTCATAATTCCCGAAGACTTTGACGAGGCTGTGGAAATCTACAACGGCGGCTACCAGACCAACGAAGCTGGCCACGTCATCTACGGCTGGTTCAACGGCCTTAACTATACCACTATCAATCCTGATGCATTCCAATGGCTGCAGGACGAGAACTGGCAGTGGTACCAGAGCACCGTTGCCAACAAGAGCAACTGGACTTGGGCAAACAACACCAACGTCACCGACGACCGCCGCACATGTCTGATGGGTACGTCGCCATCATACACTGTTGAGCAGGACGAAGACGGCTGCGGAACAGGCTTCTCGTCAGGCGGCAACAAGACTCCTGAGAAGAACTACGTATACTTCGCATTCGAAGACCTTGGAACCAGCGACGACTTCGACTTCAACGACGTTGTTGTGCGCATCAGCACTCCCGACGCTAACGGCAGTGCCGACGTAGAGCTTTGCGCCGTCGGCGGCACGCTGGAAACCTACGTCTACAACGGCAGCCAGCAGATTGGCAATGAGGTTCACGCAGAGTTCGGATGGAACTACGGAACCTACGGCGTTGACGACAAGGGCAACACCAACCACGACGGACTGGTGACGCCGATCAAGAAGATTGGCACCGTGACAGTGACCTCCGGCTCTTCCGTTGCCGACCTGAACATCAACATCCACGTCACCCAGGACGGTGTTGGGCGCGTTATTTCCGGTCCTTCGCAGGCTCAGGAAACTCCTTTCCGCGTCATCGTCACAGGCGACGAGCAGGGCAAGTGGTTCTGGGCAAAGGAGCGCATCAATATCAGCGATGCCTACACGCAGTTTGGAAAATGGGGTGCTAATATGAACAGCAACCCCGAATGGTACAAGTATCCGGCTGACAAGAAAGTCGTGAAGTGGTAAGGAAAAAGCATCAAATACTATATTAATTTGTTTCAAAAGTGGTGTCTGCGTGAGCAGGCACCGCTTTTTTTTGTTTCCTGTTGTCAGTTGACAGTTACTTCTCAATGGAAAACTGTGAAAAAACGTTTATTTATTTCGTATCTCCTTATTATTTAGTACTTTTGCAGAGTATTAATACATTATTTTATATTTCTATGAAGATAGCTCTTATAGGCTACGGCAAGATGGGCAAGATGATTGAGCAGATAGCCATCAGCCGTGGTCACGAAATCGTAAGCATTATAGACATTGACAATCAGGAAGACTTCGGCAGCGACGCTTTCCGCTCTGCCGACGTAGCCATTGAGTTCACAGCACCGCAGGCAGCCTACGGCAACTATCTGAAGGCATGGGCAGCAGGCGTGAAGGTGGTGAGCGGCTCCACGGGCTGGATGAAGGAGCATGGCGACGACGTGTGCCGTGCATGCAGCGAGGGGAAGACACTCTTCTGGGCGTCCAACTTCTCAGTGGGCGTGGCCATCTTCTCGGCGGTGAACAAATATCTGGCGAAGATTATGAACCAGTTCCCACAGTACGACGTGGAAATGGAAGAAACCCACCACGTTCACAAGCTCGACCATCCCAGCGGCACAGCCATCACGCTGGCCGAGGGAATTCTGGAAAACATCGACCGCAAGACGGAGTGGGCTGAAGACACTACCGACCCCGCAAAGCTCCGCATCGACCACATCCGCCGCGGCGAGGTGCCGGGCATACACACCATCCGCTACGACAGCGAAGCCGACATCATAACCATCACCCACGATGCCCACTCGCGCAAGGGCTTTGCGCTGGGTGCCGTGCTGGCAGCAGAATACACCAAGGAGCATGAGGGCCTGCTGACCATCAGCGACATGTTTAACTTCTGAAATCAAGACACTGACAGAGATGACTGACAAGGATAGGAAAGGACTGAATATGAAGGTGCAGTGGCTGAAGTTCTGTGCTGTGCTGGTTTGCTACCTGCTGTTCCTGCTGTGGGTAAAGTCGTGGTGGGGCCTGCTGGTAGTTCCGTTTATATATGATGTCTACATCACAAAGAAGATAAAGTGGCAGTGGTGGAAAGACTCCGAAGGCCCGGTGCGCTGGGTGATGTCGTGGGTCGACGCACTGGTGTTTGCGCTGGTGGCAGTCTACTTCATAAACCTCTTTTTCTTCCAGAACTACGTCATTCCCTCGTCGTCGCTGGAGAAATCGCTGCTCACGGGCGACTATCTCTTCGTCTCGAAGGTGAGCTATGGCCCCCGCATTCCGCAGACGCCGCTCACCATGCCGCTCACTCAGCACACGCTGCCACTCTTTGAGTGCAAGTCGTACATAGAGTGGCCACATTGGGACTACCGCCGCGTCAAAGGCCTCGGCAAGGTGCAGCTGAACGACATTGTGGTGTTCAACTATCCTGCCGGCGACACCCTTTGCTCAGCTCCGCAGTATGCTCCGCAGGATTTTTACCGCCTCTGCTACGAAATAGGCTACAGCCAGTATCCGCAACGTCCTAATCCGGACTCGCTGACGCTGGCCCAGCAGCAGCTGTACTTCTACACCATCTATCAGACCGGCCGCATGATTGTCGAGCAGAACAAGCAGGAGTTCGGCAGCATCATCACCCGTCCGGCCGACCGCCGCGAGAACTACGTCAAGCGCTGCGTGGGACTGCCCGGGCAGACGCTGCAGATCAAGAACCGCATAGTCTACCTCGACGGCAAGCCCAACAAGGAGCCGGACAACGTGCAGTATACCTACCGTCTGAAGCTGCGCCAGCGCTTCACCGACGATATGATGGCCGAGCTTGGCATTTCCATGGAAGACCTCACAAGCCTGAACACCCTTGGCTACATGCCGCTGACCAACCGTGCCGCCGCCGAGCTGCGCAAGCGCACGGACATCGTGGAGAGCATCACGCTGAACGAGGATGCCGAGGACTGGGACATCTATCCGCTGAACGGCAACATGCACTGGACACGCGACAACTACGGTCCCGTCTGGATTCCAGCAAAAGGCAAGAGCGTCAAGCTCACCCTTGAGAACCTGCCCGTCTACGAGCGTCCCATCCGCACCTATGAGGGCAACCAGCTCGAGGTGCGCGACGGCAAGATCTACATCAACGGCAAGCTTGCCGACAGCTACACGTTCAAGATGGACTACTACTGGATGCAGGGCGACAACCGCCACAACTCGCTCGACTCTCGCTACTGGGGCTTCGTGCCTGAAGACCATATCGTCGGCAAGCCCATCTTCATCTGGTGGAGCAGCGACCCCGACCGCCACGGACTGTCAGGCATCCGCTGGAACAGGCTGTTCAGAATTGTAGACAACATAAAATAAGTGATGAGGAAGGCAGCGGCAAACGTTTTGCTTTTCACCCTTACCTGTGTCTTTATCATGGCACTGATGCTGGCGCTTCGCACGCTGGTAGTATCGGTGCATAGAGTCGACGGCAACGGACTGCTGCCGCTATATGCCAACGGCGACCGCCTGCTGATAAACCGCTGCAGCTACGGCCTGCGCATTGCCGGCGGCAGACTGCTGCCCTACAGCCGCCTGATGCGACAGCCCGTGCGGCGCGGCGACATCGTGGCCTTCCTGCTGCCCGACGGCACCATGAGCGGCCTCATGATAGCCCGCTGCAAGGCAGTCCCCGGCGACACCATCAGCACCACCGCAGGCTCGCTGATAGTGCCTGGCACGGCCGACTGTGCCGACAGCGACTACTACTGGCTGGAGGCCGTCAATGCCGACAATCCCGCCGACTCGCGCCACATAGGGCTGGTGGCCGAGAAGTTCATCGTGGGGCGCGTGGTGAAGGTACTCTACAGCCGCAACGTCAGTAGCAAACCATGAAGACAGCCCTGCTCACCACAACATATTTCGGCCCCGTCCAGTGGTATCAGAAGCTGGTGCGCTACGACCGCTGCATCATCGAGCAGCACGACACCTTCCAGAAACAGACCTACCGCAACCGCTGCGTGATAGCCACCGCCAACGGCCTGCAGGCGCTCACCGTGCCTGTGGAACACCAACTGCCGGCAGCCGACGACGGCACCCGGAGAGCTGCCTGCGTCAAGGACGTGCGCATCAGCGACCACGCGCAGTGGCGCCGCGTACACTGGAACGCACTCTCGTCGGCCTACAGTGAGAGTCCGTTCTTCGATTACTATGCCGACGACCTCCACGACTTCTTCTCCCGGCGCTACGACTACCTGATAGACCTGAACGAGGCCATCCGCCAGACCGTATGCTCGCTGATAGACCTCCATCCGGCAGTCTCGCTGTCGTCAGAGTTCACGGCCGTCGCCCCCGGCAGCCGGTCCGCCGACGTAACTCAGCAAGAAAAAAAAATATCTCACAGAGATAATTCCGTAACATGCAGAGAAAAAAAATTATCTTACGGAGATAATTTCGTAACATGCAGAGATACTGTTGCAGACTTCCGGCAGACCATCAGTGCCAAGCATCCCGGCGACGACCCGGAGTTCGAGGCGCGCCCCTACTGGCAAGTCTTCGGCCGCCGCTACGGTTTCCAGCCCAATCTCTCTATTCTCGACCTCCTGTTCTGCATGGGTCCGGAAGCCATCTTCTATCTCTAAGCCGCAGTCTCTGCATCCGTTTTTCCCACGAAACGGCAAGAAAAACAGCGCCATCTTGTTGTTTTGTATTAATAAAATTGACGTTTTTTGGAAAAAATTATAAAAAATATTTGTGTTTTGATAACAATTTGTTACTTTTGCACCTGGTGTTGCTTATAATTGTTAACAAGCAGCCACAGGCACTGGCCATCAGTGCGACAAACTAAACAGACTTGGCGGCAGACCTTAACCGACACATTATTTATATATATATACACATTATTTATTATTAATAAGAGAGAATAAGTATGAAACAAAGATTAACTATGCTTCTGGCTGCTCTCTTCCTCGTAGTGGGGGGGGCAATTTCCCAGACTAAAGTTAACGGTACCGTAGTCTCACAGGACGACAACCAGCCCGTAGTCGGCGTGTCAGTACTTGTGATTGGTACCAACATTGGCACGACTACCGATGCCAGTGGCCATTTCTCGCTGACCGTGCCTGCCGGCAAGTCTCAGCTTCGCTTTTCCTACATCGGCATGGAGACCCTCGAGGTCAGCGCACGTCCGCAGATGCGCATCGTGCTGCGCTCCGGCGACACCAACCTCGACGAAATCGTGGTGACAGCCATGGGCATATCCCGACAGCAGAAAACACTGGGCTACTCAGCCCAGACGCTTGACAACGACGACCTTACCGTCGGACGCATGACCGACGTCACCAGTTCGCTGGCAGGCAAGGTGGCCGGTGTGCAGGTGAACACAACATCCAGCGACCCGGGTCAGGCCAATTCAGTCATTATCCGCGGCATAAGCTCCATTAACAACAACAACCAGCCGCTCTACGTCGTCGACGGAGTGCCCTTGCAGCAGACAACATTCACCGGCACGCAGAAAGGCCAGGACGAGTTTGCCAATGCTGTCGGCGGCATCTCCAGCGTCAATCCCAACGACATTGAGAGCATGACGGTCCTGAAGGGTGCCGCAGCTACCGCTCTTTACGGCAGCCGCGCAGCCAACGGCGTAATCATGATTACCACCAAGGCTGGCAAGAAGAACGGCGAACGCAACTTCTCCATCACCTATGACGGCAGCGTCCAGTGGCGCAGCGTAAGCACGCTGCCTGAGTTCCAGAACAAGTACGGACAGGGATGGAACGGTCAGCAGACATTCATTGAGAACGGCTCGTGGGGTCCTGAAATGGACGGCACCATGCAAGTCTACGGTCCGGTGTGGAACCACCAGCAGCTGCTCCACAAATACACCGCTGCCGAAGACAATATCAAGGACTTCTACGACACAGGCGTCAGCACCAGCCACAGCGTTGCCATCAACGGTGTCAGCGGCGACGCAAAGATGACCTATTACCTGTCTTACTCGCACACTTCCGACAACGGCATCATACCTGGCGACAAGGACACATACAAGCGCAACACTATTGCCTATCGCGGCTCTTACGACGCTGCCGACTGGCTGAAGCTTTCGTCGAGCGTAAACTTGTCGACATCGAAGACAAACACCGTAGGAACATATCAGGGTACGTCAATGATTGACGGTATTCTGGAATTCCCACGCGACCTGTCGCTCGTCGACCGTCAGGACCTCTCCAGTCCGTTCAATACCCCCGAGGCATGGTATACGCCTTACGGCATCACCAACCCCTACTGGGCCATTGAGAACAACTACAACCAGAACAACGCAAAGCAGGTCTTCGGCAAGATACAGGCCGACATCAAGCCATTGCGCCAGCTCACGCTGACATATCGTTTCGGCTTCGACTATACCGACTACGACCATAAGCTCGGCGTTCCCGAAATCAACCTCGACGACGCACTCATCAACGAGGACTATGGCTACGCTCCGTCTAACATGAACCAGGCCGGATACGTGTCAACCACCTATCTGCGCAAGTATGAGCTGAACCACGACTTCCTTGCCAACTGGCAGGACAAGTATCTCGGCGGCAAGCTTGACGTTAACCTCATGGCAGGTGTGAACATGATGGAGCGCTATCAGACTTACAGCCGCAATCAGACCGACGGACTCACTTTTGAGACTGGCTTCTGGGATCTTTCCAATGGCTCCACGAAGACAGAAATCTACGAAAATCAGTACAAGCGTCGCGCAGTAGGCCTCTTCGGCGACCTGACGCTCGGATGGGACGAGATGCTCTTCCTCGACATTACGGCACGTAACGATTGGTCGTCGACACTGCCTTTAGAGAAGAACAGCTACTTCTATTCCGGTGCAACGCTGAGCTGGATCTTCACACGACTGATACCGAAGAACGACATACTGGAATTCGGTAAGGTGCGCATGGCCTACGGTAAGACAGGTAACGACGCCGACGTCTATCAGGTTTATCCCAGATTCATACAGGGCTACAGCAACGGCTACTACGCCAGCGACTTGTCGAAGTTCCCCCTCAACGGCATCAATGCCTTCCAGTACAACGCCACTGCCGGCAGCAGCTCGCTGAAGCCGGAGATGACTACAGAGTTCGAGATTGGTATCAACCTTGCATTCTTGCACAACCGCATCAATATCGACTTCTCCTACTATAACCGCAACACCGACGACCAGATATTCACGCTGCCCGTCGACCCGTCTACTGGCTACCAGTACATGGTCACCAACTTCGGTAAGGTGCGCAACCGCGGTATCGAGCTGTTGGTCAACACCACTCCCATCCGCACGAAGCACTTCCGCTGGGACTTGGGCTTCAACTTCGCAAAGAACAACAACAAGGTCATATCCATGCCTGAAAGCCTTGAAGGCGGCATGGTCAACATCAACAGTTTTGCTGCCGGCAACGATGCCATCTACATGCGCGCTGTAGAAGGCCTGCCAATGGGCGAGCTCTTCACCTACATGCCGCAGTATAACAAAGACGGCAAGATGATTGTCGGAGCCTCTGGCCAGCCTCTGCTCACCGACGAAGTGGTTGACACCGGCAAGAACGTGAATCCCGACTGGACAGGCGGTGTCAACACATCGCTCTCAGCCTATGGCTTCACCCTCAGCGCAGCACTCGACATCCGCAAGGGCGGATACATGTTCTCGCGCACCAGAAACCTGATGCAGTTCACGGGTAACGGCGACATCACGCTCTACAACGACCGCCGTCCGTTCGTTATCCCCAACTCTGTATATGCTGACGACACCGAGAACACCACTCCAATCTATCTTAACGACAACAGCTTCCAGACCTACTTCAATGACTACGGCTATGGAATGGGTGGCGAGGCTTATCTCGTAGACCGTTCTTACGTGAAGCTGCGCAACATCACTCTGGCATACACTCTCCCGAAGAGCATCGTCAGCAAGATTTACCTGAGCGACATTACGCTCTCTCTGTTTGCCAACAATGTCTTCACATGGACGCATAAGTCGAACCGCTACATCGATCCTGAGGTCAGCTCATTCGGCAACGACCTCGAGGGACTCTTCGGCGAACTTTACTCTAACCCTGCCTGCCGCACATTCGGCTTCAACGTAGGTATTAAATTCTAACGAAAGGAGGAAACGCACTATGAAGAAAATAGCATTAATTTCTACATTACTGATGGGGCTTGCCGTAGCATCCTGCGACAGCTACCTCGACATAAACCAAGACCCCAACTCGCCGTCGGAAGGCAGCATGTCGCCAAGCATCATACTGCCTGCAGCCGAAATGAACCTGGCAGGCAGCTACGGCAACTTCCTGCGCATCACCGGCGGATATTATGCACAGCATTATGGACAGCTGTTCGGCACTTCCAACTATCTTGACTATTCTCAGTTCAAGATGTCGGCAACACGCTCCAGCGGCACTTACACTCAGCTGAACCAGCGCACGCTGAAGAACCTGAAGTTCGTGAGCGAAATGGCCAAGGAGAAGGCCGACTGGGGCAGCTACCTGGCTGCCGCAACGCTGCGCGCATTCACCTACCAGGCATTGGTCGACTGCTATGGCGAAGTGCCATATTCAGAAGCCTTTGTCGACGGTGTGACAACGCCGAAGTACGATGACGGCAAGGACATCTACGCCGGCATACTGGCCGAGTTGGACGAAGCTCTCAGCAAGGTTGACGGCTCAGAGACCGTAGCCACCAACTTCCTCTTCCCCGGCGAGGACGCTTCTGCCTGGATACAGTTTGCAAACGCACTGAAGCTGAAGATAATGATGCGTGAAATCGACGCAGTCCCTGAAGTGCAGGCAGCTCTTGACGTCCTGGTGGCTGAAGGCAACTTCCCCGAAGACGACATCGCCTATGCCGGATGCTGGAAGAACGAAAGCGGACAGATGAGCCCGTTCTTCGCTGAGGAATTCTCGACGGCCTGGGGCAGCAACCAGATAAACGTTGTGGCAAACGTGGCCATCATCAACACGATGTATCAGATGGATGGCAACGGCAATGTCACCTATGAGGATCCGCGCCTGGCAGCATACTTCGACAAGAACGGCTCCGGCGAATACACCGGCACTATTTCAGGCAGCAACTTCTCTACCTCCGATGCATACAAGGCAGCCTACTGGTGCCGCCCGAAGGCCAGCTACGACATGCCTGTCTACCTGCTGACCGTCGCCGAGACCGACTTCTTCCTGTCAGAATACTATGCCCGCAAGGGCGACGCAGCCACTGCAGAGCAGTACTATAAAGACGCTATTGACGCCTCCTGTGCTACTGCCGGCGTGACAGCCTCTGCTGCCATTGCCACTCAGTTCCCCTACAGCCAGGCCAACTACAAGCAGTCGATAGGTGTGCAGAAGTGGATAGCACTGGCAGGCATCAACAACTTCGAAGCATGGTGCGAGATGCGCCGTCTTGACTATCCTACATTCGGAAGTGTCAGCGGCGACCAGCTATACGACAACTCCAACGACAAGTCGTACAAGCCCGAGATGCTTCCGCCGGCAACGCTCTACACTCCAATACAGGTTGAGGACAAAGTTGGCAGCAACAAGCTGCTTGAGCGCTGGCCGTATGCCGAAAGTTCTTCGTCGCGCAACAGCAACACGCCGGAGTTCAAGGGCTATACAACTCCAATTTTCTGGGGCAATTAAGACACTCTTGTTGCCTATTAGAAAACAGATATTATTAAACATGCAACAACAATGAAAAGGAATAGTATATTAGCAATGCTTTTGGCAGCCGTCGGCTTTGTGATGACAGGCTGCAGCGACGACGAGACCGGTGGGCTGTCGAAGATTACCTACTACCCCACGATAGAATTGCTGGGCGACAACCCGATGGCAGTCGCCAAGGGCTCTGTCTTTACAGAGCCAGGCTTTGTCTCGAAAATGAATGGTGCTGATGTCTCTGACCAGGTGGTGGTCAGCGGCAGCGTCGACACAGGTAACACAGGCTATTACACTCTTAAATACACCACTGCCAAGAATGAGGACGGCTTCGGTGCTTCCACGACTCGCCGCATAGCAGTTGTCGACACGTCAAGCCCATACGAGGGACTTTACCTCACCTCTGCCGAAGGCTATCGCATCCGTGAGGGCAATGAAGTGAAGTACGGAGCTTCCTATCCGGTGCTGATAATCGACAATGGCGATGGAACAGTGGAGGTTGATGACCTGCTGGGCGGCTGGTATCGCGACCGCGCCGGCTACGGCAGCGACTATGCACTGGCAGGCACGCTGGCCATTGCCGACGACGGCACGGTGACCTGCGTGGAAAGCTATCTCGAAGGCTGGGGCGACTCACATCAGGACTTTACCGGCACTTACGATGCCGAGACAGGCACACTGACTGTCAAGACAACCTATGCCGACATGGAGTTTATACAGACTTGGGTTAAAAAAGTAATTGAGTAAAATTGTTATGAAGAAGATATTTTATTTAGCAGCACTGCTCCTTACCGCGTCGTTCGTGGGCTGCGAAAAGGAAGATATTGAAGGCACTGCCACTGAAAGCATGGCTGGAGAGTGGTATGTCCAGATTGACGCCGTCGACGAAAACGGCGACCCCATTACTGAAACGCTCGACGGCTCTCCAAATTCCGGCGAAGACTACTTCGGACTTGGCAGAACCATACTGCTTACCTACAACACGTCGGCCAATACTCCCGACGAGATGTGGATTGACGACCGCAACGAGTGGAACATGGCCGAGGTTGGCAGCGCTTATTACGAGGAATACGGCTTTACCTATCCCACATACGCAGTGAAAACCAAGGTTAAGATTAATCTTAACGACCTTACGTTCTCGTCTACCGAGTCGGAGAATTTTGGAGCCGGCTACCAGTGGTGGGACGTGACTTCTAAGAAGGACGAGAACTGGAACGTTGTCTACGACGAGTACGGCGACACCATCTGGGTGGACACCCTGCTCACCGAGGAGACGGTTATGCCTGTAAGCATCGAGGGCAAGATACTGAAGAACGCCGGCCACCAAAACAACGGCTCTGTCTGTGACAGCATTGTGTTCTTTATTACCTACAAGGACGACCCCTGGTATCCGGACGACGGCTACAAGAGGTATAAAGTCAGCGGCGTAAGATACTCCGGACTTGAAGAGAACGACTAATACGCTCTCCACAGAAGATTCTAAGAAGCAGCCTCCACTCTTTTGGGGGCTGCTTCTTTTTGGCTGGGAAATTATCTCACAGCAATATTCTCGTCAGTCGTTCTATGGCCGTTTTCAGCCCTCCTCCTGGCAGACCACCGCTGCAACTATTGCCAAAATGGAATAAAGATTGTTAAATGTTATGTATGGGCGCGAAAACGTAATAAAATAATGTGTAACTTTGCAAGCTGAAAACTTTAGAGACTCTTTTAAGTTTTTCCGCAACAAGGAGGAAAATCTGCGCGATGCAGGAGAACACTGGCGCGAGAGACGATAGCCGCCGCGCATGGCAGGAGAAACCGGCGAAGAGCAGGAGAGAGACAGAAAAAGATTTAACAATAATATAACAAGAGGTTATGAAAATGAAGAAGATGTTGATGCTTACGGCACTGACCGTGGCATTGGTTTCGTGTGGCGGCGGTGGCGGCCGCCCGCAGTTTGGCGACAATGAATATCCTGTCGTAGCAGCAGGAGTCAGCAGTGCCGACATGCAGACAACTTACCCGGCCACCATCAAGGGCGTGCAGGATGTGGAGATACGCCCGAAAGCCAGTGGCTTTATTACTCAGATTAATGTCAAGGAAGGCCAGACGGTGGGTGCCGGACAGGTACTCTTCGTGCTGGACAATGAAACCTATCAGGCCCAGGTGCGCCAGGCTCAGGCAGCTGTGAACACTGCTCAGCAGCAGGTGAACACTGCCAAGCTGACTTACGAGAACACCAAGCAGTTGCACGAGGCGCGCGTCATCGGCGACTACGAGCTGCAGACATCGCAGAACACCTACGAGGCCGCCCAGGCTCAGCTTGCGCAGGCTCAGGCAGCCCTGGCTTCCGCTAAGGAGGCGCTGAGCTTCTGCTATGTGAAGAGTCCGGCATCGGGCGTCGTGGGTACCATCCCCTTGAAGAAGGGCGCACTGGTGAGCGCTTCCAACGTGCTTACAACTGTCAGCAACATCTCGTCGATGGAAGTCTACTTCAGCGTCACAGAGAAGGCTGCCATGCAGCTTCAGCAGAGCGGACTGGCCTCGCTGCCTAACGTCAAGCTGCAGCTTGCCGACGGCTCCATCTACGGACATGAGGGCAAGGTGACGAAGATGAGCGGCATCATCGACGCCGCCACCGGCACCGTGCAGCTCATCGCCCTGTTCCAGAACCCGCAGCGGCTGCTGAAGAGCGGCGGCAGCGGCACCATCATCATTCCGCGCGTAGAGACTTCGGCAATCATCATCCCGCAGTCGTGCGTCATGGAGGTGCAGAACAAGAAGTTCGTCTACACCGTAGGCAAGGACAACAAGGTTAAGTACACCGAGATAACCGTTGACCCGCAGAACGACGGCAACAACTACATCGTCACCGGCGGACTGAATGCCGGCGACCGCTATGTCACCAACGGCATCACCAAGCTGAGCGACCAGATGGAGATAGTGCCTATCACCCCTGAGCGCTACCAGGAGAAGATCAACGAGCAGGCCAAGGCCATGACGGCCGGCGACATCGTGGGAGCGATGAAAAAATGAGAAATGAGAAAATAGAAGACTATGACTTTTACAACATTCATAAAACGCCCAGTGCTGTCGACGGTGATTTCAATACTCATCGTCATCCTGGGCTTCATCGGACTGGTTTCGCTGCCTATCGAGCAGTACCCAGATATTGCACCGCCTACCGTCGTCGTGTGGACCAGCTATCCCGGCGCTGACGCCGAGACGGTGAAGAACTCCGTCATCGTGCCGCTCGAGGAGAGCATCAACGGTGTGGAGGGCATGGACTATATAACATCTACGGCATCGTCCGGCTCTGCCCAGCTGTCCATCCTTTTCCGTCAGGGCATGAACCCAGACATGTGTGCCGTCAACGTGCAGAACCGCGTGTCGCAGGCCCAGGCACTGCTGCCGGCCGAGGTGACGCAGATTGGTGTGACGGTCATGAAGCGCCAGACTTCGCAGGTGCTTATGTTCACGCTGACCAGTGACGGCCGCTACGACGACGAGTTCCTTACCAACTACAACAACATCAACATCGTTCCGGCCATCAAGCGTATCCAGGGCGTGGGTGACGTGCAGTCGCCTGGCGTGAAGACATATTCTATGCGCATCTGGCTGAAGCCGGACATCATGAAGCAGTACAACCTGATGCCAAGCGACATCAGCGGCGTGCTGGCCGAGCAGAACATCGAGGCCGCACCAGGCACCTTCGGCGAGCAGTCGGACGTGCAGTACGAGTATGCCATGCGCTACACAGGCCGCCTGAAGACTCCCGAGGAGTTCGGCAACATCATCATCTCCAGCGATGCCAACGGCCAGACGCTGAAGCTGAAGGACGTGGCCAAGATAGAGCTTGGAGGCCTGCAGTACTCGGTGTCGATGAAGAACAACAACATCCCGTCGGTGATGGGCATGGTGCAGCAGATTGCAGGCTCCAACGCCAACGAGATTGCCAAGAACGTGAAGGCTGAGCTGGAGGAACAGCAGAAGCTGATGCCCCCGGGCATGTTCTACAAGATTAACTACGACGTCACGGAGTTCCTCTACGCCAGTATCGAGGAGGTGGTCTTTACTCTTGTGTTCACCCTCATCCTGGTGTTCATCGTCATCTACATCTTCCTGCAGGACTGGCGCTCTACGCTCATCCCGCTGATTGCCGTGCCGGTGTCGCTGGTGGGTACGTTCTTCTTCCTCGAGATATTCGGATTCTCCATCAACCTGCTGACACTGTCGGCCCTGCTGCTGGCCATTGCCATCGTGGTTGACGACGCCATCGTCGTCGTTGAGGCTGTGCATGCAAAGCTTGACCAAGGCTACAAATCGGCACTGACGGCCTCCATCGACGCCATGAACGAGATTTCCGGCGCCATCATATCCATTACGCTGGTGATGGCATCGGTGTTCATCCCCGTGTCATTCATCGGCGGCACCAGCGGTACGTTCTACCGCGAGTTCGGCGTTACGATGGCCGTCAGCATCTTCATTTCGGCCCTTAACGCCCTGACGCTGTCGCCAGCACTCTGCGCCATCTTCCTGAAGCCACACGACAAGGAGGGACACGAGAAGAAGATGTCGATGATTGACCGTTTCCACGCTTCGTTCAACGTGGCATTCGGAAAGGTCACCGAGAAATATAAGAACAGCGTCGAGAAACTGGTGCGCAAGCCCATAGTGCTGATAGCTTCCGTGATTGTGGGCATCGTGGCCATGGTTCTCACCATGTCGGTCACGAAGTCCGGACTGGTGCCTGACGAGGATACTGGCACTGTGTTCTGCACTGTCTCCATGCCGCCGGCAACGTCGGTGGCTCGCACACGCGAGATCATCAATCAGGTGGACAGCATCCTCGGTGCAGACCCCGCCATCCAGAGCCGTGAGCAGATTCAGGGCTATAACTTCATTGCCGGTGCAGGCTCCGACCAGGCTACGTTCATCATCAAGCTGAAGCCGTTTGCAGAGCGCCAGAAGGGATTCTTCTGGAAACTCAGCGGTCTCTGGCAGGGCGACGGCATCTACCGCTTCTTCCTTAATCCGTGGGAGTCTACTGGTGTGCTGGCTCAGATATATCTTAAGACTGCCCACATCAAGGACGCACAGATTCTTGCCTTTGCTCCGCCAATGATTCCAGGCTTCTCAGCCAACTCTGGTGTGTCACTGGTGATGCAGGACCGCACGGGCGGCGACCTCACCAAGTTCTTCAGCATCGTGAAGGACTATTTGGCCGAGCTGAACAAGCGTCCCGAGATACAGACTGCGCAGACTTCTTACAATCCTAACTATCCGCAGTACATGATTTCTGTGGATGTGGCAAAATGTAAGCAGGCCGGCATCTCGCCTCGCGTGGTTCTCACCACTCTGCAGGGTTACTATGGTGGTCTGTATGCATCAAACTTCAACGCCTACGGCAAACTCTACCGTGTCATGGTGCAAGGCTCGCCCGAGACGCGCATGACCGAGGAGTCGCTTAATAATATATATGTACGCACGAGTGCAGGAATGTCGCCTGTCAAGGAGTTCTGCAATCTGACGCGTGTCTACGGTCCGTCAAACATCAACCGCTTCAACCTGTTCACCTCGATAAACGTCACGGCCACTGTGGCAGACGGCTATTCTACGGGTGAGGCCATCAATGCTGTGCAGGAGGTTGCTGCCGACGTGCTGCCCACGGGTTACTCCTACGACTATACAGGTCTGACACGTGAGGAGGCCAAGGCCACCAACTCTACGGCCATCATCTTCGTGCTGTGCTTCCTGTTCATCTACCTCATCCTGTCGGCCCAGTACGAGTCGTACATCCTGCCGCTGGCTGTTGTGCTGTCCGTTCCGTTCGGTCTGGCAGGCTGCTTCCTGTTCACGATGATGTTCGGCCACTCCAATGACATCTACATGCAGATCTCGCTCATCATGCTGATAGGCCTGCTGGCAAAGAACGCCATCCTTATCGTGCAGTTCGCACTGGAGCGCCGCCAGACGGGTATGGCCATATCGTGGTCGGCAGTGCTTGGCGCAGCAGCACGTCTGCGTCCTATCTTGATGACATCGTTCGCAATGGTCATCGGTCTGCTGCCAATGATGTTCGCATCGGGCGTCGGCAAGAACGGTAACCAGACGCTGGGTGCAGCAGCCGTCGGCGGCATGCTCATAGGCACGCTGCTGCAGGTGCTGATAGTACCGGGACTGTTCGTCATTTTCCAGTCTCTGCAGGAGAGAATTTCGCCTATGAAGTTCGAAGGCGATGACGAGAACCCCGATGTTGCCACCGAGATAGCTCAGTACGCTCACCGTCCTGTTGACTATGAGTTAGAGAAATGACTATAAATTATAGAAAAAGTTATAGACAATAGAAATCGGCAGACCACAGAGAGAATTCTCAAAGAGTAAACGATAAATGAATTATAGACGGCGGCATGCTCATCAATTTCGGCTCTGAGCGTATTGAGATACGTCATCGGACGCGTCTCTACAAAGCAAAATCCTCTGTCAAAAGTCTATAGTCTACAGTCTATAGTCATAATTCTACAGTCTATAGTCAAATCCAACAGGCTACAGTCAAAAAATACAGTCGAAAACACTACAAGATATGAAGAAAATATTAACAATGTTATCCGCCGTCATGCTACTGTCAAGCTGCGGCCTGTATAACAAGTACGAACGCCCTGACGACGTGAAGACCGCCGGACTGGTGCGCGACACTCAGAGCGACCGCGACACGCTTGTCGTGCAGGACACGGCCAGCTTCGGCAACATGCCGTGGCGTGAAGTGTTCACCGACCCTCAGCTGCAGTCGCTCATCGAGCAGGGTCTGGAAAAGAATGCCAACATGCTCAATGCAGCCCTGAATGTCCAGATGTATGAGGCCATGCTGAAGGCTGCCAAGCTGGCGTTCCTGCCCAGTGTGGCCGTCGGCGGCCAGACGCCTATGGGTACCATCGCTACGACGCACGCCGACCCGTCGGTGACCACCAAGTCATACTCTCTGCCGGTGACTGCCTCCTGGACGGTCGACTTGTTCGGCAATGTCCTGTCGCAGAAGCGCAGCACCCAGATGAAGCTGCTGGCCATGAAGGACTACCAGATGGCTGTCCGCGCGCAGCTCATCAGCGGCATTGCCAACAGCTACTATACGCTGCTCATGCTTGACCGCCAGCTGGAGATTGTCACACAGATGAGCCAGATGGCAAAGGAAACGTGGGACATGATGCAGCTGCAGTACGGCCTTGGCCGCGTGCGCTCCACCAGTGTGCAGAGCGCCCAGGCTGCATACATCAGTACTCAGACGCAGGCCAACGATTTCCGCCGCCAGATACGTGCTACGGAGAACGCTCTGTCACTGCTCGTCGGCGATGCAGGTCACCAGATCGGGCGTTCCACTCTCGAAACCCAGTCGCTGCCGCAGGAATTCAAGACCGGCGTTGGCGTAGCCCTGTTGCAGAACCGCCCCGACGTGCATAATGCAGAGATGACGCTGGCCTCCTGCTTCTACGACATCCAGACGGCCCGCTCGCAGTTCTATCCCAGCATCGCCATCGGCGCTTCGGCACAGTTCAGCAACATGAACGGAGCCATGAACCCCGGCAAGTGGATAACGTCGCTCTTCGGCTCGCTGACGGCTCCCATCTTCATGCGTGGCGCACTGACGGCCAACCTTAAGGTCTCGAAGCTGCAGTATGAGCAGGCCTTCAACAACTGGCAGAACGCCATCCTGCAGGCTGGCAACGAGGTCAGCAACGCCCTTGTCAACTACAATGCCTACGACGCCAACTCTCAGCTGGAAGCCCAGCGCATAGAGGTGCTCACCAAGACCGTTGACGACACGCAGGCTCTCTATAAGAGCAGTGGCAGCAGCTATCTGGAAGTGCTTACGGCCCAGACGCAGCTGCTGTCGGCCCAGCTGTCGAAAGTCACCGATGACTTCTACAAGATGCAGGCCGTTGTAAGCCTTTACACAGCCCTCGGTGGCGGCGGAAAGTAAGTTTTGAAGCATTAAGAATTAAGCATTAAAGATATGAGTGACATCAGTCCCAAGGCCGAAATCAGCCCGAAGGCAAAAATCGGCAACAACTGCAAGATATTCCCCTTTGCATATATAGAAGACGACGTCGTGATAGGCGACAACTGCATCATCTTCCCCTTTACCAGCATCTGCAGCGGCACGCGCATGGGCAATGGCAACAAGGTCCATCAGGGCAGCGTCATAGGCGCACTGCCGCAGGACTTCGAGTTCCGTGGCGAGAAGACGGAGTGCATCGTCGGCGACGGCAACATCTTCCGTGAGAACGTAGTTGTCAACCGTGCCACCCACAGCGGCGGCCAGACGGTCATCGGCAACGACAATGTGCTGATGGAGGGCGCGCACATCTCGCACGACACCAAGGTGGGCAACCGCTGTGTGTTCGGCTACGGCACCAAGATTGCCGGCGACTGCGAGATAGAAGACGGCGTAATCTTCTCCTCGTCGGTCATCGAGAACGCCAAGACGCGCGTGGGCCGCGGCTCCATGATTCAGGCTGGCACCTCGTTCTCCAAGGACGTGCCTCCCTACATCGTCTGCTCGCGCCACGTGGAATACGGCGGCGTCAACTATCAGGTGGCACGCCAGCACGGCGTAGACGAGAAGACGCTGAAGCACATTGCCAACGCCTACCGTCTGCTGTTCCACGGCAAGACATCGGTGTTCGACGCCGTCAACCAGATAGAGCAGCAGGTGCCGGACGGCCCGTTCATCCGCCACATCATCGAGTTCATCCGCGCCACCAGTATCGGCATCATCACCAAGTAATTTTGACCTACGTCAAATAAAGTGGCGAAAGCGATAAATTCCGGCCCCGGCATGCTTGTCAGGGGCCGGAATTTCCTTACCTTTGCATCAGAGTTGCAGCCGTGACGGCTGTAAATTAGAAATACTAATGTCATCATTAGGTTAGTAGTTTTTAAGTTTTTAGGTAAAGATTATGTTATTAGATTTTCAAACAACTGTAATGTTGGTGTGTATGGCAGTGGCCATGATACTAAGCGTGATAACGCTGACACACACAACAGTTAGTTGAAGGAAGTGCGCGGAGTGAGTGATTCATACCGCGCACTTTTCTTTTAAAGGGCGATTAATTAATTAACGTAATAAAAACCTAAAAAATAAACAAAAAATGCATGTAATTGGGGAAATGTACTTAAATTTGCAGCCTAAAAGTGCAGAAACACAAGCGTAACATGAGATTACTGACAACAATAAGCCTTATGGCCACGGCTTCGTTGGTGCTGCTTACATCGTGCCTTAACAGCAACGATGCAGAAGTGACGCTCTACGACGACGCCGTGATAACAGCCTTCACGCTGGGGACTCTCACACAGACCGTCACCACAACGGAGAACGGCACCGCCACCACAACCAGCAAGCAGTTCAGCGGCAGCAACTATGCCTTCAGCATCGACCAGCTGAACCGCCGCATTTTCAATCAGGACTCCCTGCCGAAAGGCACCGACGTCAGCAACCTGCTGTGTACCATCACCACACGCAACAACGGTTACGTGCTTCTGCGCGACACACTGACTACCGACCTGTATGTCTATTCATCATCGGCAGGCATCAACTTCAACCAGCCGCGCATCTTCGAAGTCTATTCCACCGACAATACCACGCGCAGCATCTACGAGATTTCAGTGAACGTGCATCAGCAGGACGGCGACGAATTCCGCTGGCAGCTGGTCAGCACGTCGTGGACAGAGCCTGCAACGGGCGCGCTGCCAGCAGGCATCAGCAAGCTGATAGGCAGTAGCACCAACGAACAGTATGGACTCGACGCCAGCGGCCGTCTCATGGTGCTTTACAAGGACAGCACCGAGTGGCGAGCAGATCCCTTTGACGAGGCTGCCGACATGCTGCCGGCAGAAGACATCTCCATAGTCAGCTATCCGATGGCCTACAGCGACAGCACAGAGTATGTGCTGATGGTTGGCAACCGCTCGGCGGCCGACCATCCCGGCGATGCCACCGCTGTCGTGTGGCGCAAGATAGTCGACCTGGTCCACGATGCCGACAAGGGCGTGTGGGCCTACGTCGAGCGCGACAGCTCTGACATCTACCAGCTGCCACGCATGGAGAACCTCAGCATCATCCGCTACGACGGCGCAGTCTATGCACTTGGCGCCCCATACACCAGCATCTACCAGAGCCGCGACAACGGCATAACCTGGAAGAAGAACGCGCTGTTCACTCTGCCCGACGGCTTCGACAGCACGGCAACGAAGGTCACCATGGCTACAGACGACGACAACTACATATACCTCTACTGTGCCGGCACCGGACAGGTGTGGCGCGGACGGCCTAACCGTATGGGATGGCAGTAGCGCGGAACAGAAAGGCTAAACAGTTAAAAGGCAACGAAGGTGGGGTCATTCACCATATATACAATGCTGCGTAAGGTAAAAACTCTTTTGCCTTTTTGCATGCTTGCCTTCCTGCCGTTTGCTGCACCAGCACAGACAGAGCCGGAATACAGGCTGGAGGTGGGTGCTGCCATAGGCACCATGACATATATGGGCGACTTCAACAGCAGTCCGCTGCGCAACAGCAAGGCAGCGGCGTCGCTGGTGGCAAAGTACAAGCCCAACCCACGCATGGCAGTGGCCTTGAACGTCAGCTACGGCCGCATAAAGGGCAGCAGCCAGAACGCAGGCACCATCTACCAGCAGCAGTGGAACAACTACACGTTCGAACACGGCGTGCTGGACGTGGGAGTGAAGTATGAACTGAATTTCTGGCCTTTCGGTACAGGCCAGGAATACCGCGGCGCAAAGCCGCTGACGCCATATATTGCCGCCGGACTGGGAGTCACCGTCGGCCAGCCCGACAAGACGGAGCTGGGACTGAACGTGCCTCTGGCCGTGGGCGTGAAGTACAAGGCTGCACAGAGAGTGAACGTTGTCCTGGAATGGGCCTTCCACTTCACAGGCAACGACCGCCTGGACGGCGTCAAGGACCCATACGGCGTCAGCAGCAGCGGAATGTTCAAGAACACCGACTGCTACAGCCTGCTGCGGCTCGCCGTAACCTACGACATGTGGGCAAAGTGCAAGACATGCCACAACGACAGGGAGTAGGGAGCGAAGAGAGAGTATCGAAAAGTGAACGGAGAGTAGTGAAGAATAACGAATAGAAGAACAAACATAACTATGAATTCTGCATTAGACAAGACACGCATTCCACAACATATAGCCATCATCATGGACGGCAACGGGCGCTGGGCAACCGACCGCGGGCTGGACCGCACCTTCGGACACAAGGCCGGACTGGACACGGTCAAGAAAATTACTGCAGAGTGCGCACGCCTGGGTGTGAAATACCTGACGCTCTACACATTCTCCACCGAGAACTGGAACCGCCCTGCCTATGAGATAGAGGCTCTGATGGGGCTGGTGCTCAGCTTCATAGAGATGGAGCTGTTCACCGACAACAACGTGAAGTTCCTGATGGTTGGCGACATCGAGCGGCTGCCAAAGGGCGTGCAGGAAAAAATCCGCTACATGGAGAACCTTACCGCCAACAACGACGGCATGACTATGGTGGTTGCCATGAGCTACTCGTCGAAGCTGGAGCTGACGCGCGCCACCAGGCTGATTGCAGAGGAGGTGAAGGCCGGAAGCCTGAAGCCGGAAGACATTACCGAGCAGACCATCAACGACCATCTGTGGACAAGCTTCATGCCCGACCCGGAGCTGCTCATACGCACCGGTGGCGAGCTGCGCATATCAAACTACCTGTTGTGGCAGTGCGCTTACTCAGAATTCTATTTCTGCAACACCTACTGGCCCGACTTCGACGAAGAGGCCCTGCACACCGCCATCGCCGACTATCAGCAGCGCCAGCGCCGCTTCGGAAAGACTGAGGCGCAGGTGGAAAGCGAAACTAAAAATGAAGAATGAAGAATGAAGAATGAAAAATTTGCTACCGCCGCCGCAGCGATATTAGGCGGAAAGGGAAGAAATAAGAGACGGAGGATGAGCAGAGTGTTGCTGTGCGCAGCATTCTTCATCCTTCATCCTTCATTCTTCATTTCCGCACAGGCGCAGGACGTCATAGTCAATCCGGACATATCGTATGCCGGCACGCCGCGCGTCTGCGAAATCGGAGGCATTGCCGTCGAGGGCGTCACAGGCTACGAGGACTACGTGCTGGCAGGACTCTCGGGGCTTACCGTCGGACAGACGGTCACCGTGCCGGGTACGGACATCACGGAGGCCGTGAAGAGATATTGGAAGCACGGACTGTTCTCGAAGGTTGCCATCACGGCCGACTCCATAGTGGGGCAGAAAGTATACCTCTGCATACACCTTGCCACGCGTCCCAGGGTCAGCGCCATCAACTACGTGGGACTGAAGAAGTCGGAGCGCGAGGACATGGAAAACAAACTCGGCATCATGCGCGGAGCGCAGATAACGCCCAATATGATTGACCGCGCCAAGATACTGGCGAAGAAGTATTTCGACGAGAAGGGCTACAACAATGCCGAGATAGACATCGTGCAGCGCGACGACGTTGCCGGCAGCAACGAGGTCATCCTCGACGTCATCATCGACAAGAAGGAGAAAATAAAGGTGCGTAGCATCACCGTCGAGGGCAACGACAACCTGTCGACACGACGCATAAAGGGTTCGCTGTTCAAGAAGGGTGTCCTTGGCAAAATCAATGAGGCAGGCAAGCTATACAGCATCTTCTGGCCGAAGAAGTTCACGCCCGAACGCTATGAGGACGCCAAGAAGGCTCTCATAGACAAGTACAACGAGCTGGGCTACCGCGATGCCGTCATCACGGAGGACTCCGTATGGAAAGCCGACGACAACCACGTCAACATCTTCATACGCGTCGACGAGGGACAGCGCTACTACATACGCAACATCACGTGGGTGGGCAACACCGTTGTCACCAGCGACTATCTGGACCGCGTGCTGGGCATGAAGAAGGGCGACGTCTACAACCAGAAGCTCATGAACAAGCGCCTCACGGAGGACGACGATGCTGTGGGCAACTACTACTGGAACAACGGCTACTTGTTCTATAAGCTGCAGCCTACGGAAATCAACATCGTCGGCGACTCCATAGACTTGGAAATGCGCATACAGGAAGGCACGCAGGCTCACATCAGCCACGTGCGCATCTACGGTAACGACCGCATCTACGAGGAAGTTGTGCGCCGCGAGCTGCGCACAAAGCCCGGCGACCTATTCTCTAAGGAGGCTATCCTGCGTTCGGCACGTGAGATAGGGTCGATGGGATTCTTCGATCCAGAGAAGGTGAACCCGGACATAAAGCCTAACTACGAGGACGGCACCGTGGACATCAACTGGGAATTGGAGCAGAAGTCGAACGACCAGCTGGAGTTCTCGCTCGGCTGGGGACAGACGGGCGTCATCGGACGCGTAGGCATCAAGCTGACGAACTTCTCCATGCGCAACCTCTTCGGAAAGAACAAGATGAAGCGCGGACTGATGCCTATTGGCGACGGTGAGCAGCTCTCGTTGTCGTACCAGTCGAACGGCAGCTACTACAACTCCGTGTCGACAGGATACTCAACGGGATGGTTTGGCGGAAAGCGACCAAACGCATTCAATGTCAGCGCGTTCTACTCCAAGCAGACTGATATTTCAAGCACCTACCGCAACTCCGCATGGATGAACAACTATTACAGCTACTACGGAGGCTACGGAACGTACAACAGCGGATACTACGACTACACGTCGATGATGGACGACGACAAGTACATCAAGCTCTTCGGACTGTCCATCGGATGGGGCAAGCGACTGCGCTGGCCCGACGACTACTTCCAGCTGTCGATGCAGCTGTCGTACACGCGCTATATGCTTCAGGACTGGAGCTACTTCCTTATTTCTAACGGCAACTGCAACAACATCAACCTTGGCGTGACGCTTTCGCGTACGTCGACGGACAACCAGTTGTTCCCACGCCGCGGCTCGGAGTTCATGGCTTCGCTGACGCTCACTCCGCCATGGTCGCTCATGGACGGCAAGGACTATGCTAACATGGCTACGGCGCAGACCTACAACACCGACGTCGACCGCTACAACAGTGAGCTGCAGGACAAGTACAGGTGGATAGAGTACCACAAATGGAAGTTCAAGTCAAAGTCATACACGGCTCTCACCGGCGGACAGAAGTGCTTTGTGCTGATGACGCGCGTCGAGCTGGGGCTTCTGGGAGCATATAACCAGAGCAAGAAGTCGCCTTTCGAGACTTTCTACATGGGTGGCGACGGCATGAGCGGCTACTCTACGAGTTACGCAGAGGAGACAATCGGACTGCGAGGCTATGAAAACGGCTCACTGACACCATACCGTGCCGAAGGCTACGCATACGACCGCTTTACCATGGAGCTGCGTTATCCGTTCCTGCTTGGCAACACAACCATCTATGGACTGGGATTCATAGAAGGCGGCAACGCCTGGACGGAGACCAGCAAGTTCAATCCGTTTGAAATCAAGCGCTCGGCAGGCCTCGGCGTGAGAATATTCCTGCCAATGGTGGGACTTATGGGCATCGACTGGGCCTATGGCTTCGACAAGCCCTACGCCACATCAGGCTCACGCGGCGGCAGCCAGTTCCACTTCATACTGGGACAAGAATTCTAAAAAAACGGAGAGTTATGGTTTGAAAACTTTTAAACCTTCTGTCGGTTTTCTCGTCAAAGAGGATGTATAACCTAAAAAGAAATTGCAAATGAAGAAGAGATTTATAAACGGTGTGGCCAGAAAGCTGTTGAAAGCGGCTTTGTCCGTTTGCTTTCTTGCCCTTTTACCCTTAAGCGCAAGTGCTCAGAAGTTTGCCCTTGTCGACATGGACTACATTCTCAAGAGCATTCCTGCCTACGAGCGTGCCAACGAGCAGTTGAACCAGGCTTCAAAGAAATGGCAGGCAGAGGTTGACGCTTTGCAGGTAGAGGCACAGACGCTCTACAAGAACTACCAGAACGAGGTGGTGTTCCTCTCGCAGGAGCAGAAGAAGGTGCGCCAGGATGCCATCATGGAGAAAGAGCATGAGGCTGCAGAGCTGAAGAAAAAATACTTCGGTCCGCAGGGCGAGCTTTTCAAGAAGCGGACAGCCCTCATGTCACCCATCCAGGAAGAGATTTACAATGCCGTCAAGGACATCGCTGAGCTGCGCGGCTACCAGCTGGTACTCGACCGCGCCAGCGACGCAGGCATAATCTTCGGCTCTCCAAAGATTGACATTTCCAACGAGGTGCTGTCGAAACTGGGATATTCCAACTAATGAGCTGAGATGCTCCAACTAATTACTTAGCATAGAGACTACAAACAAAATAACATTAACCGGACGGTCGCACAGACCTCCATCTCCCTGATAAAGGGGGCTTAAAAAAACAGAAACAACAATGAAGAAACTATTTTTGATGCTGCTCATGATGGCTCCTATGGCCGTTTTTGCACAGAAGTTCGGACACGTAAACTCTCAGGAAATCATCCAGGCCATGCCAGAGTTCGCCCGTGCCAGGACAGAAATCGAGGAACTTACCAAGCAATATGAGGCCGACCTGAAATCTATGCAGGAGGAGCTTCAGAAGAAGAGCGAGGAGTTTGAGAAGCTGCCCGAAAGCACTCCTGAGCAGATTAAGCAGCGCCGCCAGCAGGAGCTGCAGGACATGTATCAGAAGATACAGCAGACCTATCAGGACAACCAGCAGGCTCTCCAGAAGGAGCAGCAGGACCGCTTTGCTGCCATCCAGAGCAAGGTGCTTGAGGCCATCAAGAGCGTAGGCCAGACAGGCGGCTACGTCTACATCATGGACATTGCCAGCGGCATTCCATACATCAGCACCACGCTGTCCACCGACGTCACTAAAGACGTAAAGGCTAAGCTGGGACTGAAATGAGAATGAGAAATTGGGAGAATGAGAAATTGAGAAGTTAAGACAATGTATATGAATATAAAGAAAGCAATACAGAAGGCGATGAGAGCGGAGAAACTGAAGAGAGTGGGATGCGCAGCATTTCTCATTTTCTCATTTTCTCATTTTCTCATTTCCACTGCCGCCGCACAGGGGGCTGCCGGCAGCACTCAGGCATCTGCCGCAACTGCACAGGATACCGCCCCACAGGCCTTTAAGTTCGGCTATCTGAGCTATGAGGCCGTGCTGCAGTCTGCTGCCGGATACGCCCAGGCTCAGGAGAGCATCAGGCAGTTGCGCGAACACTACGAGGCCGAGATGACGAGTGCCGAGAACGACTTCAACAAGAAGTATGAGGAATTCCTTGACGGGCAGTCGTCATACCCCAAGACGATTCTCATGAAGCGTCAGAGCGAACTGCAGGAGCTGCTCAACCGCAACATAGCCTTCAAGAAGGAAGGCCTTGTGCAGCTGGCTAAGGCTGAAGCCGAGGCTCTTGCTCCCCTGAAGGCACGCCTTGCCGAGGCTCTTGCCGTGGTGGGACAGTCGCTGCAGCTGGCATTCATTCTGAATACCGACGAGGGTGCAATACCCTGGCTTAACGTTGCCGTGGGCATAGACGTCACGGAGGACGTGAAGGCCAACATGGGACAGTAGTGAAATTTAGAATTGGGAATTGAAAATTTAGAATTATGATTAGGTCGAGCAATATGCAAGAGGGGCATCCAGAGTCGGTTAGTTCTGAATGTAATTATAATTCTAAATTTTCAATTCCCAATTCTGAATTAAACGGCGGCCCTATCGGCATCTTCGACAGCGGCTACGGCGGACTCACCATTCTGCATGGCATACGCCAGCTGCTGCCGCAGTACGACTACCTCTACCTCGGCGACAACGCCCGTGCTCCTTACGGAACGCGCTCGTTCGATGTTGTCTACGAGTTCACCCGGCAGGCCGTTGCAAAGCTGTTCGACATGGGCTGCCAGCTCGTCATACTGGGCTGCAACACGGCGTCGGCCAAGGCACTGCGCACCATTCAGCAGAACGACCTTCCGCAGATTGGCGGCGACCGCCGCGTGCTGGGCATCATCCGCCCTACGGCAGAGGTGATAGGCTCGCTGACTCACACACGCCACGTAGGCCTCTTCGCCACCGAGGGAACGGTAAGGAGCCAGTCGTATACGCTGGAAATCCATAAGCTTTTCCCCGACATATCAGTCACAGGCGTTGCGTGTCCTTTCTGGGTGCCGCTGGTGGAATATAACGAGGCCGACTCTCCCGGTGCCGACTATTTCGTGAAGAAGCGCATCGACCAGCTGATGCGCCAGGACCCTCAGATAGATACCATCATTCTTGGCTGTACTCACTATCCGCTGCTGCTGCCGAAAATCCACAAGTACTGCCCTCGCGGCATCCGCATAGTCTCGCAGGGTGAATACGTGGCCGACTCGCTGCAGCACTATCTGCAACGCCATTCCGACATGGAGGCTCGCTGCACAAAGGGCGGCACGGTTCATTATCTCACCACCGAGAACTCCGACAAGTTCAAGGAGCAGGCACAGCTGTTCCTCCACGAGCCGGTTAACGTGGAGACGATAACTCTTGGCAGTTGAGAGTTGACAGGTGAGAGTTGACAGTTACACAAAACAAAACTAAGCGAAACAAAAAATCATGAAACTTTTCGACGTATATCCACTCTTCGACATAAACATCGTTCGCGGCCGCGGCTGCCGCGTCTGGGATGACAAGGGACAGGAATATCTTGACCTCTACGGTGGCCATGCCGTCATATCCATAGGCCACAGCCATCCGCACTACATCGAGCAGGTCAGCGCGCAGCTCCAGCAGCTGGGCTTCTACTCCAACTCCGTCGTCAACCGCCTTCAGCAGCAGCTCGCCGAGCGGCTGGGAAAAATCAGCGGCTACGACGACTACCAGCTGTTCCTCATCAACAGCGGAGCTGAGGCCAACGAGAATGCCCTCAAGCTGGCCTCGTTCACCAACGGCCGCCGGCGCGTGCTGTCGGCCGCGAAGGCTTTCCACGGCCGCACAAGTCTGGCCGTCGAGGTTACTGACAATCCAAAGATAATAGCCCCCATCAACGCCAACGGCCACGTCACCTACCTGCCGCTGAACGACATCAGCGCCTGGGAGCAGGAAATCAGCAAGGGCGACGTCTGCGCCGTCATTCTGGAGTGCATTCAGGGCGTCGGCGGCATCCAGATGGCAACTGCCGAGTTCGCCCAGAGCCTTGAGAAACTGTGCCGCCAGCACGGCACGCTGCTTATCTGCGACGAGATACAGTGCGGCTACGGTCGTAGCGGAAAATTCTTCGCCCACCAGTGGCTCGGCATCCGCCCCGACATCATCACTGTCGCCAAGGGCATCGCCAACGGCTTCCCCATGGGCGGCGTGCTGATAAGTCCCGACTTCAAGCCCGTCTACGGCCAGCTTGGCACCACCTTCGGCGGCAACCATCTGGCCTGTGCTGCGGCACTTGCCGTGCTCGACGTCTTCGAGAGCGAGCATCTGGTGGACAACGCCCGTCAGGTGGGCGACCATCTGCTGGCCTCCCTGCGCCAGCTGCAGGCCGACGAGACTGCCCAGCGTGGCAGCAGCCATATCCTCGACGTCCGTGGCCGTGGCCTCATGATAGGCATCGACCTCAGTGTTCCGCATGCCGATGTGCGCCGTCCGCTCATCTTCGAGCAGCACTGCTTCACAGGCTGTGCCGGCCAGAGCGTGCTTCGCCTGCTGCCGCCTCTCTGCCTCTCGCTGCAAGAGGCCGACGAATTCATCAGCCGGCTGCGCAGCGTGCTGGGAAACCTCGGCTGACAGTACGTCATCCGTAAGAACAATGCGGATGCCCCTTGTGGATTTAGAGAAAGCACTTATTGTTACCGTATAATGAGTGAAATACCAACAAAAAAGAGGGTGTGTCAAAATAGGCACATCCTCTTTTTCTGTGTTTTTAATGTTGGCATAGGAGTCTATGCTGCTATTTTCATGTTTTGTGCGTTGTATGTCCGGTCTAAGCCCCATATTGGCTTATATGACGCCGTATAATAATTCCTGAAGTTCACGATGATGACATCATGACAACCGTGACTGTTATAACCAATATTTTTTCTACTCTCCCTTATTTTTTTCTGAATACGATGCATAATTTACAAACATTTTTGTACTTTTGCACACGAATATTCATCCCAAATACGTATTTGTTATGTGCACAATAACTTTAGAGTATAACCAGAACAGCGCATTGGCACGTCGCAAGCTTGCCGCTCTGCTGGCCACTGGACTTTTCATCCAAAAGGAAGTGAAGCCTGACGAGCCGACCCCCGAAGAAGTGGAGGCTCACCGTAAGTTCAGGGAGGAATTCCTTTACGCCTCCAAGATAATGTCTGCCAAAGCATTTGCCCGCCATCTCAAATGAAGTACCATCAGAAAGATATTGTGGAGATTGACTTCCCAATCCCCGGCGAGGGTTACAAAGTTCACCCCGCCCTGATTGTGTCGAACGACGAACTGCAATTGGACGAAGGCTTCGTCTATGTTGCCCTGATTTCATCGCAGGACTTCGCCTACAGCCGCCACTACGCTTACAAACTGACAGACGAGATGCTTTCATTCAAGATGGCAAAGCAGAGTTACGTCAAGTGTCAGGTATTGGCCGTCACCGTTGACGATGGCATACTGCGCCGCCTCGGCAGCATCAAGCAGAAATATTTCGATGAAATTGTCGACAAGATAGTCGATTCGATATTCTAAATAGCAGGAACATGCACCGCAGAGAGTTAAATAATGCCAACACAGCGAAAATAATGGCCGAAACATTTGGCCGTTACATTATTTTTGCTACTCTCTCTCTCTCTCTCTCTCTCTCTCTCTCAGGCGCTCGCCTATACTAACTATATAAGAGAGACAATAACACCTTTTTTTCTACGCGCGGGACGCCCGCGCTAATATACGGCTTTTCTTGCTTTCCGGCAAGAGAAGTCGGATTGTTTTTTGTCCCCGTCGGACGACGGCGGCGGGGACGGCGACAGGCACGAAGAAACAAACATTTTTTTATTTACAATTATAATTCAATTCAGAGACAATGAAAAAGAAAGACTATCAGAGACCGACGATGCAAGTCGTCAAGTTGCAACAACAGCAACACCTGCTGCAGGCCAGCGGCCAGGTGAACGCTACAATGAACAGCACATGGGAGGAGGAGGACATCTAAAGCCTCTGCCGCCATCCGAGTATTAACAACAAAAAACGAAAAGAAGAACAATGAAAACAAAGACTATCTTCAAGATGCTGGCCATAGCCATGCTGATGCCCACCATGCTGCTGACCACCGCCTGCAGCAACAACGACAACGATATCGTCAACACCGAGAACCCCGCCAACATCCAGAAGGGCTATGCCCTGCCCGTCACCGTGAACGTCACCCGTCAGGGCGATGAGGGTACTACCCGCGCTACGTATAACGAATCGACCCGCAAGCTGGAGTTCAGCGCGGGCGACAAGCTGTTTGTGAAAGGTAACGATTACGATGCAGGCAGTTTTGCCGGCACGCTGAATTATGTGTCAGGCGGAACATTCAGCGGCACCATTTATACTCAGAATTCGTATCCTAGCACTTCCGATAACCTTTTCAAGTATGCTGATTCTAAACGCGCCACCCTGCTGCCTGCCGGATATGACAGCTATAGCTACCTGACCATCGAGGAAGAAGGAACGTATGGTGCTTATCTGGATACGCATATCGGCAAGGCGTTCGCCCTCACGAAGGCAGCTGCCGTGGAGCAGTTCAGCTTAGAGTCTGCATCCTCATATAGCACCTGAGCCCCCAAAACGCCATCGTCAGCTTCACCATCAGTGGGCTGACGGCAAACACGGCTGTCGCAGTTTTATTTAAAGACAATTATGATACCTCTGCTACCCCTGTGAATATAACCACCGATGAGTCTGGCGTTGCAACATTCGCCTCAGCTATGTATAATTACGCTAATTTTGACTATTACTCCCTGACGGTGGGCGGCAACGCCATCACGCTGCCCGCTGACAAGGAGGTCGAGGCAGGCAAGATATACAACGTCAGCAGGAGCGTGGCTCCGGCAGGCCCCACCGCCTATACGCTTACCGCATCTACGGTGGGCATGATAGTAGGCTCCGACGGCAAAGCCTACGCCGTAGCAGACAAGGATAACCTGCCTGATGGCGTGACTGCAGTAGGTATGGTGGCTTACAAGGGTAAATATGATGCCAGCATGGGAAGTGTCATCGCCCTGACCGATGAATCCGACGGCACGATGTCTTGGGCAAATGCACAAACGGCATGCGCAAACAAGGCCAGCGTCGGAGGCTACTCATGGAAGATTCCCGATACTTGGATATTCATGTTCGAGTCCTTTGGCGGCAACGACAGTAATTGCACCGGCCTGAATACGGCCCTCGTCAATGCCGGAGGCGATGCCTTGAAATCTGGTTATTACTCTGTTTCCTATTGGATAGAGTCGGTGGGAGAAGGTAACATCATGTACGTTAACAGCGACGGCAGCACAGCGAGCTATTCATTTGGCGATCCCTCCCATCTTCGTCTCTGCTTCGATTTTGACGAATAATCTATTTACCTATTAATTAACCCGATTACCCGAAAGCGGTCCTTAACCGGACCGCTTTCTCGTTTATAACGTACGAAAGCGTTTTAAACTCTGTGGCCTCTGCGGCTCTGCGCGAGACAAGAGGACTTTGTGAAAAAATAAGTCAATGACTTACGAAATTATCTCTGCATGTTACGAAATTATCTCCGTAAGATAAAAAATTATCTCTGCATGTTACAAAATTATCTCTGCATGTTACAAAATTATCTCTGCATGTTATTTTCGTAAGTGGTGCATTTCCCCTCCTGTCTGACAATAATTTTCCTACAATGACTTAAAAAGATAAAAAAAATTGGGTGTTTGTCTCGCTAAGTAGTACCTTTGCTGGGCAAAACCCAGCGAAGGTACTCACGCTCGGCAAAAAAAGAATGGAATTCTTTGTTTTGCGCTCGCTTAATCGTACCTTTGCCGAGATAAACTAAGAATTAGACTTTTATGAAAATTAGCATCATTGGAGCCGGAGCCATGGGAGGAGCCATGGCCGAGGGACTGATAAGGGGAACGTTCGTGGAGAACGAGGACATCTGCATTGCCGACCCGTCGCGCCTGTCGCGCGAGAAGTTTGCCAACATGGGCATCACGGCCACGCCCAGCAATCAGCTGGCGGCACAGGGTGCCGACGTGGTGTGCGTGGTGGTGAAGCCGTGGCTGGTGGAGCAGGTGCTGCGCGGCATCAAGGACGTGCTCGACTACGACCAGCAGACGCTCGTGGTGGTGGCCGCCGGTGTGAAGAGCAGCGACATAGAGTCGTGGCTCGACAAGGGCGGCAAGATGATTCCACTGCTGCTGGCCATTCCCAACATCGCCATTGCGCAGCTGCAGTCGATGACGTTCCTCGTGGCGTGCCAGTCGGCCGACGCCCACCATACGGAGCTGGCCGAGCAGTTGTTCGGCTCAATGGGCAAGACCATTCTGACCGACGAGCAGCATCTGGCTGCCGGCACCACGCTGGCGTCGTGCGGCATTGCATACGCCATGCGCTACGTGAGGGCTGCCGCCGAGGGCGGCGTGGAGCTGGGCTTCCGTGCCGACGAGGCCAAGCAGATAGTGATGCAGACCATGATGGGCGCGGTGACTCTGCTGGAAAGCACGGGGCTGCATCCGGAGGCAGCCATCGACCTGGTGACGACGCCTGGCGGCGTGACCATCCGCGGACTGAACGAAATGGAGCATGCCGGCTTTACGTCGGCCGTCATCCGCGGACTGAAGGCTGGAGTGAAGTAATATTTTAGCAAGGACTTACAGGACTTTAGGACTTATTCGACGAGTAAAAAAAGTCGTTTTGTCCTGAAGTCATTGTAAAAAAGAAAGAAGAATATGGAAGACCAACTGAAACAGATAGGCGAGCGTCTGCGCGGACTGCGCGACGTACTCGACATTCCCGTCAGCGAAATGGCGGAGACCATCGGCATCAGTGCCGAGAAGTATGAGAAGATAGAGCAGGGCGAGCTGGACATCACCATCTCAAACCTGATGAAGATAGCACACAAGTATGGCGTCTCGGCCGAGGAGCTGATGTTTGCCGAGTCGGCACACATGAAGTCCTACTTCGTGGTGCGCCGTGGGCAGGGCATGTCCGTGGAGCGCACAAAGGCATACAAATACCAGTCGTTGGTGAGCGGCTTCGTGAACCACAAGGCCGACGTCTTCATCGTCACCGTGGAGCCGAAGCCCGGCGTGCATACGGTCTACAAGAACACGCATGCAGGCCAGGAGTTCAACCTCGTGCTGGAGGGAAAGATGGAGCTTTACATCGGCGGCAAGACCATCGTGCTGGAGGAAGGCGACAGCATCTACTTCGACTCCACGAAGCCCCACGGCATGCTGGCCGTAGGCGACAAGGCCGTCAAGTTCCTGGCATTCACGGTAGAGTAGGCCAATTATTAATGCATAATGCTTAATTCTTAATGCATAGTGCTTAATTTTAAATTCTCAATTCTCAACTTTCAATTCTCAATTTTTAATGATAGAGAGATTTTTAAAACAGACAAGCTTCACCAGTGTGGAGGACTATAATAAGAACCTTGAGTTCATCATCCCAGAGAACTTCAACTTCGCCTACGACGTCATGGACCAGTGGGCAGAGGAGAAGCCCGACGCGCTGGCACTGCTCTGGACTAACGACGAAGGCACGGAGCGGCGCACCACATTCCGCGAGCTGAAGGAGCAGTCGGACCAGGCGGCAAGCTATCTGCAGTCGCTGGGCATCGGCAAGAACGACCCCGTGATGCTCATCCTGAAGCGCCGCTACGAGTGGTGGGTTGTCATGCTGGCACTGTGCAAGATTGGTGCCATCGTCATTCCGGCAACCCACATGCTCACCAAGCACGACATCGTCTACCGCAACACGCGTGCATCGGTGAAGGCCATCATCTGCGTCGACGACGCCTACGTCTGCGAGCAGATAGGGCTGGCCATCGACGAGAGTCCCACGCTGAAGACTGTCGTCGTTGTGGGAGATGAAAACGCAGCAAACTCTACACTCTACACTCAACACTCTGCACTTGTTCACGACTGGCAGCAGGAATGGATGAAAGCCCCCAAGTTCCAGCGCCCTGCCTTCGTCAACAGCAACGACGACACCATGCTGATGTACTTCACCAGCGGCACCAGCGGAGAGCCGAAGATGGTGGCACACGACTATCTCTACGCCATGGGACACCTGACGACGGGCGTCTTCTGGCACAACCTGCACGAAGGCTCGCTGCACCTCACCGTGGCCGACACCGGATGGGGAAAGGCCGTCTGGGGAAAGTTCTACGGACAGTGGTTCGCAGGAGCCACGGTGTTCGTCTTCGACCATGAGAAGTTCAATGCCGACACGCTGCTCAGGCAGATAGAGAAGTATCGCGTGACAAGCTTCTGCGCACCGCCAACCATCTACCGCTTCATGATACGCGAAGACCTCGCGAAGTACGACCTGTCATCGCTCCAGTACTGCACCACTGCCGGCGAAGCACTGAACCCTGCCGTCTACGACAAGTTCCTTGCCAAGACGGGCATCCGCATGATGGAGGGCTTCGGGCAGACGGAGACTACCATGACGCTCGGCACATTCCCATGGATGACGCCAAAGCCTGGCTCCATGGGCATTCCCAACGCGCAATACGACATCGACCTGCTGCGCCCCGACGGCACCAGCTGCGAGGACGGTGAGAAAGGCGAGATTGTGGTGCGCGTGGGCGACAAGAAGCCTGTCGGACTGTTCAAGGGATACTATCGCGACGAGGAGAAGACACGCGAGGCCTGGCACGACGGCATCTACCACACCGGCGACATGGCGTGGCGCGACGAAGACGGCTACTACTGGTTTGAGGGACGCATAGACGACGTCATCAAGTCCAGCGGCTACCGCATTGGCCCGTTCGAGGTGGAAAGTGCGCTGATGACCCACCCCGCTGTCGTGGAGTGTGCCATCACCGGCGTACCCGACGACATCCGCGGCATGGTGGTCAAGGCCACCGTTGTGCTGGGCAAGGAGTGGAAGGACAAGGCCGGCGACGAGCTGATAAAGGAACTGCAGCAGCACGTCAAGCGGGAAACGGCTCCATACAAATATCCGCGCATCGTGGAGTTCGTCGACGAACTGCCAAAGACCATCAGCGGAAAAATACGCCGCGTGGAAATACGCGACAAGGACAGCAAGAAGTAATGAGAAAGTCCGCGGGACTATTGTTGCTGTTGCTGCTCTCCGTCACTGCAGCTGCAGCCTTTGATGTGCCTCGGTGGGGCGACGCCTACTGGCGCGACTCGCTGCCGCAGAGCATGCGCCAGAGCTATGTGGCTTTTGGCGAGAGGTATCTGCAGAAGCCGTGGAACAGCCTGCCGGCAAGTGTGTTCTCCGAATACAAGAAGCAGGGCAACCGCACACGCTACGAGGCGCTCATCTTCGAGAAGCGGCGACAGCTGGCAGCACTCGTCATGGCTGAAGTGGCAGAAGGCAAGAAGCGCTTCCTGCCCGACATCGTCGACGGACTGCTAAGCACCATGGAGGAGACGTGGTGGGGACTGCCGGCACACTATCGTACGGAACTGCCACGCATAGAAGACCAGAACGTCGACCTTTTCAACGCTGAGACGGCATCGCTCGTGGCCTACACACGCTATCTGCTGGCAGAGCCGCTGGACGGATTTTCGCCGCTGCTGACAAGGCGCATCGACCAGGAAGTGCAGCGCCGCATGCTGAAGCCTGCCGTCAGCGGCAAGTACAGTTGGAAGACGGCTGGCAACAACTGGAACCCGTGGATATGCTCCAACTGGGCGGCATGCATAGAGTTCTGCGAACACGACAGCCTGCGGCGCCAGGAAGCACTCAGGCAGATAGAGCATGCCTGCCAGTGCTTCGTCGATGCCTATCCCGCAGACGGCGGATGCGACGAAGGACCACACTACTGGGACCGCGCAGCGGCATCACTCTTCGAAACACTATATTTAGTTCACACAGCCCAGTTCCCTTCTCATAATTCCCATCTCCATTCCCATAATTCCCATTCCCCAGCTGACAGTTGGAACAAGCTGCTTGCCATGGAGGCATATATATATAAGATGTATATTCCCGGCGGATATGCAGTCAACTTTGCCGACAGCCATGGCTGCCGCTCGCTGCTGAATGTCAACATTGCCTATCCCTTCGGCCTGCTGACGGGCGACAAAGTGATGTGCCGCCATGCAGCATTTGTCGGCATGCAGCAGGATGTGCTGCACCGCGCCGCCGACGTCTACGACCGCAGCGGCAACTGGCCGTCGCTGGGCCGCGAGATCATCTTCCTCAGCCACATCCAGGAATTCCTGCGCGAGCAGCCTGTGGAGGCAAGCCTTAGCAATACATGGTTGCCAGACTTGCAGATAATGACGGTGAATACAAAAAAGCCATCACCCATCACCCATAGCCTTTTCGTAGCCTTCAAGGGCGGCACAAATGGCGAGAGCCACAACCACAACGACGTAGGCTCCTTCATTGTCTATCCCGACGGCGAGCCTTTGCTCATCGATCCTGGCACTGGCGAGTACACTGCGCAGACTTTCTCGCGCCGCCGCTACGAGATATGGACCATGCAGTCGGCCTATCACAATCTTCCAGTCATCAACGGATGCCAGCAGCGCGACGGCAAGCAGTACCGGGCCACCGTCGTCAGTCATCGCCCCGGCCGTCTGACGCTCGACATTGCCGCAGCCTATCCTAAGGAGGCTAAAGTGAGGAGATGGAACCGCACGGTAGCTGCTGACGGCCGCCAGACGGTCAGCGTCACAGAGGACTTTCAGCTCGACAGCCTCTGTGGGCAGACGGTACTGCATTTTGTCACGCCTGTTGCTCCCGACGTCAGCACCGACGGCCGCGTGCTGCTGGGCAGCCACAGCATCAGCTACGACCATCGCCAGCTGCAGGCCACTGCCGAAGACATCAGCAATCTGCTCGACCCTATGCTGCGCAGTATGTGGGGCGACCGCCTATTCCGCATTTCCCTCGTCGTGCGCAAGCCGCTGCTGAAGGGCAGAATAAAGTATAGCATTCAGTAGCCTCTTCTGAATTCTCACTTCTGAATTCTGAATCCTGAATCCTGAATTCTCAATTCTGAATTCTGAATTGTTAAAGGGCAAATTTGCGCACGACAGTACCCTTAAACGTCTCAACGCTTATCGACAGGCTGTCGGCATCTGTGGGAAGAACGATGCTCACAAACTGGCGCGCGGTGAAATACTGTGGAATGCCCCCTTGGTCGTGAATAAGACGGCAGACGGCAGTGTGCTTGCCGTCGGCAGTCAGCAGGGTGTCTTGTACAACGGCCAGCTGATGTACTGCACTGGAATTGTCGGCTTGTGCAGTCTTGAACATGAGCGCTGCGTTTAGGTATTTTCTGTTGCCGCTGAGCCACATGCTTTCCACGTCGACAGGGTCCTGAGGAAAGCGTTGGAACAGGCTGTGATGGCGTATGGAAAGCGTAGGCACAGGGGTTATGGAAATGGCTTCGGCAGTGCCTTCGCTCACCTTATTATAATATACAACGCTGCGATAGATGGTGTCGGCAGTCGTTATCCACGACGAGTAGTACGGGCGGCAGAAGGCCATGCGGCTGTCGTCGTCGGTCAGCATTTCAGTAGCCATCTTGCTGGAGTTGACAGCCACGTCGGCCATGTCAGTAGTCATCAGCGAGTACTGGCCGGTGCCTTTCTCGTAAGCATCAGTCTCGCAGGAATTGAGCGACACTGCCAGCAGCATTGCCAGGCACAGCGTTGGGAAGATAGATACTGTCAGTTTCATCTTATTTTGTGGCAAGAAAGTTTCTTTTTTCGGAAGATAGTTACCTTTTTGCGGCAAGATAGTTACGCAGCGGATTGGCATACATGTTGAGAATACATTCACGAAGGAAAGCCTCGTCCTTGTCGGGAATGTTTATTTTGTCTATCTGCCCCTGCACATACTGCTCAAAGCTTTTCTTAATCTCGTCAATTTCCTTGGAGTTGCAGCGTTCGCCATAGTACATCCGGCAGTACTGCTCTCCGCCCTCCAGCATGTCGAGAGCAAGATAGTTAGTGTAGAAGAGTTCGTAGCCGGCATGTATCTCCCTGTCGATGCGGTGGCTCAGACTGCTGAAGAACTCATTCTTCGGCAGGCCTTCCAGTTCGTCAATCCAGGCGTTCACAGGCGTGCCGCAGCGGTAGACAACCTCACCTTTCCATCCGAAGATGCCTGTCCGCATGTTGTCTAAGTCGTCCTGCCGGCTCTTTTTGAAAGCCGGGTTGTCGCGCTTCAGCTGCATTTCCTGCGCCTTCAGATAGTCGCAGGGGTCAAACTGGTAGCTGATGGTCAGCGGCACAATGTTAAGTTCCTTCAGCGAAGGCCCGCCCATGGCAAGCATTTTCAGCACAGAGTCCTGCGTACGGTCATCGCTGTCCTTGGCGCGTCCCTCGCGCTGGGCAATCCAGATGTTCTCGTGTTTCTGCGTGACGGCATAGTGAATGTAGCGGCTCATCAGCTGCGACGAGCGCATCATCTCGTGGGCCGTCAGTCCGCGGCGCACGGTGAATGCCTTGTTCATGCGCACGAGCCTCTTTATCCAGGGATAGATGAGCAGGTTGTCGCCGATGCCTATCTCTACGGTTGTCGGGTAGCCTCCGCCGACGAGCAGCACGTCGAGGAAGGCAGAGTCAAGCACGATGTCGCGGTGATTAGAGACAAACGTGTAGCGGCTGTCGAATTGAGAATTGAGAGTTGAGAATTGAGAATTATGATTACCTTGCATGCCAGGTTTATCAGCGACATCTCCGCCATGAGACAAATCATAATTTTCAATTTTCAATTCTCCATTGTCAATTTTGAGAGCGTTGTCGTCGAATGTCAGCCCGTCGGTGTGCTTGCGTACAATCCAATTCACTACGGGCTTCATGAAGCGCTTCTGGAAGTCCAGCGGCGTCTTCACTCCTATGAATGCCAGCCGCAGCAGTCCGTTGCGCGCCCACCGCGGCAGCCATGGTGCAAAGCCCTTCAGCACCAGCGAGAACTGGCGGTCGTTAATCAGGTCTTCAAAGGCCTGCTTCATTTCCGACGGTTCGTAGGGGCGGATTTCGTCAAACTCGTTTAATTGAGAATTGAGAATGGAGGATTGAGAATTATGATTAGTTCCAGTCGCCATATTTTTGCTTCATTGTATTTATTATGCGCGTTAATATTTTAACGATTTCCTCATTGTCAGCATGCATAGAGTTGTATTGTGTTGAAGTGATGTGTTCGCCATAAAGAATTTTCTTCAGCCAAAATTCAGTTTCGTCGGCCTCCTTCAGGGCTATGCTAAGTTTGCTGACAAAGTCTTTTCTGCTTTGGGCATTACGGCTTTCTACAACGTTTGCACCTATACTTGTTCCGCTTCGAAGAATTTGTTTTGAGATTATGTTTTCATGCTTTTCCGTAGAAAGAAATTTATAGAGTCTGACGATGCGGTTGCTATAAGCGTCTGCCTTTTCTTGGATAATGTTTTCTTTTCTGTTAAGCATTTACGAATACAGTATTCTAATCATAATTCCCAATTCTCAATTCTCAATTCTTAATTGTTTAGAACTGGTTTTCCACGATATCCGTCAGCACGTCGGTCATTGACAGTCCGGCAGCCTTTACCTGCTGCGGTATGAAGCTGGTGGCCGTCATGCCGGGTGTGGTGTTCACTTCGAGCATGGAAATCTTTCCTTCCTTGGAGATTATGTAGTCTATGCGTATGATGCCGTTGCAGTGCAGGATGTCGTAGATGTGGCTGGTGATTTCGCGTACCCGGCGCGTGATGTTCTCCGGCAGCCGTGCAGGTGTTATTTCCTGCACCTGTCCGTTGTACTTGGCGTCGTAGTCGAAGAACTCGTTCTGCGTCACCACTTCCGTTGCCGGCAGCACCACGGTACCCTTGCGTGTCTTGTAGACGCCGATGCTTATCTCGGTGCCTTCCAGGAACTGCTCCACCATGACTTCAGGGCTTTCCATCATAGCCTTGCGTATTGCCGGAGCCAGCTGGTCCTTCTTCTTCACCTTCGATACGCCGAAGGAGCTTCCGTCGGCGGCAGGCTTCACGAAGCACGGCATGCCTATGCGCTGCTCTATCTCGTCGTCGCTGACCAGCTGCTCATAGCCCTGGCGTATCAGCAGCGAGTCGGCCACGCTGACGCCATAGCCGCGCAGATACTGGTTCAGCACGAACTTGTCGAACGTCATGGCTTCTATCAGCACGCCGCTGGTGGAATAGGGCAGTCCTATCAGGTCGAAGTATCCCTGCAGGATGCCGTTTTCTCCCGGTGTGCCGTGTATGGTTATGTAGGCATAGTCGAAGAGCTTGGCCTTGCCGTCCTCGACGAACGAGAAGTCGTTGCGGTCGATGCGTGCCGTCAGTCCTCCGGGCAGTTCCACGTGCCAGTCCTGGCCTTTGATGTCTACGATGTATACGTCGTATCTGTTTTTGTCGAAGAACGAGTAGAGTCCCTGTGCTGAGCGCAGCGAGACGTCGTGTTCAGAGGAGTCGCCGCCGCAGACGATGGCGATGGTTCTTTTTAGTGGGTTCATTGTCTTTATTGTGTATTATTTTTTGTTGTTGCGTTCTGTTTTTGTTGCGTTCAGCCTTTGCCGCGCAGACGTTGTGGTGTCATGGCATTATTCAGTGGCGGCCTGCAGTCTCTTGCGCCATTTTGCCAGCAGGGCCTCCATGTCTGCCGGCATTGGCGACGTGAAGTCCATCTGCTTGCCCGTCGCCGGATGCCTGAAGCCCAGCGTCCTGGCATGCAGAGCCTGCCGCGGGCATAGCTTGAAGCAGTTCTGTATGTATGCCTTGTAGCTGGCCGTGCGCTCTCCGCGCAGTATTTCGCAGCCTCCGTAGCGTTCGTCGGCAAACAGCGGATGTCCTATGTGGCGCATGTGTGCGCGTATCTGGTGTGTTCGCCCTGTTTCCAGGCGGCATTCCACCAGCGTGGTGTATCCGTAGCGTTCCAGCACCTGATAGTGGGTGACGGCTTCCTTGCCCGTGTCGGAGCCTGGTGGGAAGACGGCCATGCGCTGCCGGTCGCGGGGGTCGCGGCCTATGTTGCCTTCAATGGTTCCCTTGTCTTCGGTGATGTTGCCCCACACGAGGGCCTGGTAAGAGCGGTGTGTGTCGTGGTTGAAGAACTGTGCGCCCAGTTCCGTCTTAGCCTCGGCGGTCTTAGCCACTACGAGCAGTCCGCTGGTGTCCTTGTCGATGCGGTGCACCAGTCCCACGCTGGGGTCGTTGGGGTCGTAGGCCGGCATGTCGCGCAGGTGCCAGGCCACGGCGTTTACCAGAGTGCCGTGGAAGTTGCCCACGCCGGGATGGACGACGAGTCCTGCCGGCTTGTTGACCACGAGCAGCGCGTCGTCTTCGTAGACGATGTCGAGCGGTATGTCCTCCGGTTCGATGGCTGTGTCGTAGTGCGGCCGGTCGAGCATGAGGGTGATGACGTCGCCCGGCTTGACCTTGTAGTTGCTCTTGACGCTCTTGCCGCCCACGAATATGAAGCCTGCGTCGGCAGCCTTCTGGATGCGGTTGCGCGACGTGTGCTGCACATGCTCAGACATGTACTTGTCTATGCGCACAGGCTCCTGTCCGCGGTCTACTTCAAGCCGCAGATGCTCGTAGAGCATGTCGTCGTCGGGCAGCTGCTCGATGCCTGCTGTTATGTCGTCGGTGCTATTCATTGGCTGGCCCAGGCTCTGTGATTTCTACGAACGTGTCGGCTTCGCCGCTTTCTTCGTCGGCTGAATATGAGGACTCTTCGTAGGTGGCGTCGTCTTCGTCTTCATACATGCCGCTGCCAACCATCAGCGTCAGGGGGTAGTCGATGGGTATGCGGTCGCCGTTGGAAACGCGCCGTCCGCGGCAGATGATGCCGTAGACCCAGTCTTTCTCGCCGGTAACCATCTGCGGCTCCGACAGCTTGAAGCCCATGGCCATCAGGCGTGCCTCGGCCTCGCGGACGCTGGAGTTGTCGACGATGTCGGGAATGGCAAACGACGGCGACGACGGCGAATTGACCGTCACGTAGATGGCGTGGCCTTCCTTGACCTTTGTGCCTGGGCCTGGTGTCTGCACGAGAATGCTTTCGGCAGGCATCTGCTTGTTGTAGCCGGAGTCGCTGACAACGATGGTTAGCCCCTTCTCCTCAAGCATCAGGCGCGCCTTGTGGTATGTCATGCCTTTCAGCGCAGGCACCTCGATGCCTTCGCCGTGGCGTGTGTAGGCCTCAAGGCCGAACTTTACGCCAACCATCAGCAGCACCACCACTATGGCCATTGCTGCCAGGTTGAGCAGAACGAACTTGCTGGCCAGCTTTCCAAAAAACTCTTTTACTTTCATCCTTATCAGTGCAGGATGCACTCCTGCTCACGGCAAAAGTAGTGATTATTGTTGACACTGCAAAAAAAATCGGGCATATTCTTGTGGAATACGCCCTATTTCCTTTTGTTCCTAAACAATCATGCTTACGGAGATTACTTTCCGTGATGCTCGTCGGATACAGTCAGCTTCTTACGGCCTTTTGCGCGGCGGGAAGCCAGTACGCGGCGACCATTCTTTGTGGCCATGCGCTCGCGGAAGCCATGCTTGTTCACGCGGCGACGGTTGTGGGGTTGGAATGTTCTTTTCATTGTTGTTATTGTATTATTTTGTTTTGATTTTCAAACATTTTGGGCTGCAAAAGTACATAATAATTTAATAACCTGCAAGTTTTCCGAAACTTTTTAATCTTTTTTGATGACATTTTTTTCACATACACATCTTTTATATATAGAGAGGTCGGTTGACTTGCCGGAGACAGAGGCGGAAAATTTATCTCTGCGAGTTACGAAATTATCTCACAGAGATAAAAAATTATCTCAGCGAGTTACGAAATTATCTCCGTAAGATAATTTTCTGTCTCTGCATGTTATTTCGCTAACTCTGTAACATAGCATAAAAAGACAATAACGAACATAACAAAAAGGAACAATGGAACAGAAGAATTCTGCACAGCAGGCACCGCTCAGCGTCAAGGCTCTGGAGCTGCTTGCCGAGAAGAACAGGAAAAGGCTTGTGGAGGTTGTCTACAATGCCAAGGCCGGCCACATTGGCGGCGACTTGTCGTGCCTGAACGTAATGACGGCACTTTATTTCCATGTGATGAACAACATCGACGCCACCAATCCGAAGGCTGCCGACAGAGACCGCTTCGTGCTGTCGAAGGGACACTGCGTAGAGGCTCTCTACGTAACCCTTGAGGCAAAGGGCTTCCTGAAGCCTGAGGTGTTGGACACGCTGGGCAAGTTTGGAAGCATACTCAGCGGCCACCCAACCATCGAGGTGCCGGGCATCGAGGTGAACAGCGGCGCCCTGGGCCACGGTCTGCCCATCGGCGTGGGCATGGCCATTGCCGCCAAGATGGACAAGAAGTCGTGGCGCACCTACGTCATGATGGGCGACGGCGAACAGGGCGAGGGCAGCATCTATGAGGCTGCCATGGCCGGCAGCAAGTATGCGCTGGACAATCTGGTGGCCATCATCGACCGCAACCACCTGCAGATCTCGGGCAACACGGAGGACGTGATGCCCATCGACAGCATCCGCGAGCGCTGGTCAGCATTCGGATGGGACGTCATCAGCGTCAACGGCGACTCCATGGCCGACATCGTCAGCGCCTTCGACGCCATCGACTACTCCAACGGCAAGCCCCACCTCGTCGTCTCCGACACCACCAAGGGCCGCGGCGTGAGCTTCATGGAGGGCATTGCCAAGTGGCACCACGGCGTGCTGAACGAAGAGCAGTGCAAGGATGCCGTCAAGGAGATAGAAGAGCGCATAGCTGCATTAAGTGCGAAATAGTAAATGCGTAATTAATAAATCGTAAAATAGTCAGAAGTAATTATGATAGCTTGTAGAAAACAGTTTACCGACACGCTGCTGGAACTGGCGCGTGAGGACAAAGACATAATAGCCGTAACCACCGACGCACGCGGCTCAGTAACCCTTGGCGACTATGCAGCAGCACTGCCCGAACAGTTTGTGGAGTGCGGCATCGCCGAGCAGGATGCCGTCGGCATTTCCGCCGGACTGGCACACTCGGGCAAGAAGGTGTTCTGCTGCGGGCCTGCCTGCTTCTATGTGGCACGTTCGCTGGAGCAGGTAAAGGTTGACTTGGCCTACTCTGAGAATCCCGTCACCATCTTGGGCGTCAGCGGAGGCGTCGCCTACGGTGCGCTCGGTGCCACCCACCATTCGCTGCACGACATTGCTGTGCTGCGCACGTTTCCCGGCATGACGGTCTGCCTGCCCAGCGACTGGCGCGTCACCAAGAAGCTCGTGCGCCTGCTCGTCGACTACGACAAGCCATGCTACGTGCGCGTAGGACGTGCGGCAGTGCCTGACGTATATGCCGACGACGACTTCGACTTTCAGCCCGGCAAGGCCATACAGCTGCTTGACGGCACCGACGTCACCATCGTTGCCACCGGCGAGACCGTCTACCACGCCTGGCAGGCAGGCCTGCAGCTCCGCGAACAGGGCGTCAAGGCCCGCGTGCTGGACTGCTCGTGGCTGAAGCCCTTCGACGAGGAGGCCATCCGCCGCGCTGCACGTGAGACGGGACGCATAGTCACCGTCGAGGAGCATTCACAGTTTGGCGGACTGGGCGCAATGGTCTGCGAACTGCTCTCCGAGAAGCCCGTGCCGGTGCGCATACTCGGCATTCCCGACGAGAACGTCGTCCACGGCACCAACGCAGAGATTTTCCATCGCTACGGACTCGACGCCGAGGGCATAGTGAAGGCTGTCAGGCAGTTCATTAACTAACAAACTGTGAACAGCAGAGTACTATGAACTACATTATTGCAATAGACCAAAGCACGTCGGCAACCAAGGCACTGCTTTTCGACGAGCAGTGCCGCCTGCTGGCGCGCACCAGTGTGGACCACCGGCAGTACTATCCGCAGACAGGATGGGTGGAACACGACGCTGAGGAGATTTACAACAATATGGTGGAGGCCATAAGAAAGCTAAAGGAAATGGTGAAGAGTGAACTTTCTGCTTCCCACTGCTCCCTTTGCCTGACCAACCAGCGCGAGACCGCTGTGGTGTGGAACCGCCAGACGGGCAAGCCCATAGCCAATGCCGTCGTCTGGCAGGACACCCGCGGCACTCAGATGTGCAACGACCTGCGCTCGCTGGGCTACAGCAGCATGGTCATGGAGAAGAGCGGACTGCTCATAGACCCTAACTTCTCGGCAACAGGCGTGAAGTGGCTGCTCGACAATGTCGACGGCGCACGACAGCTGGCCGAGGGCGGACAGCTGCTCATGGGCACCATCGACACGTGGCTCGTCTGGAAGCTCACCGGCGGACGCGTGCATGCCACAGACACTACCAACGCTTCGCGGACCATGCTCTTCAACATCCACACCATGCAGTGGGACGACGACTTGCTGCGCCTCTTCGACATTCCGCGCAGCATGATGCCGGAGGTAAGGGCCTGCGATGCGCTCTACGGCGAGACGACCGTGGAGGGGATTTTCGACGAACCGATACAGATTGCCGGCGTGCTGGGCGACTCGCACGGAGCACTCGTAGGCCAGATGTGCTTCCAGCCAGGCTCTGGAAAGGTAACCTACGGCACGGGCAGCAGCGTGATGATTAACATCGGCGAGCAGCCGCAGCCGGCTCCCGAGGGGCTGGTGACCAGCGTGGGATTTACGGCCTTGGGAAAGACGTTCTACGGCTTCGAGGGCAACATCTACAGCACGGGGGCTACGCTGAAGTGGATCTGCGACCAGCTGCAGCTCATTGAGAAGCCGTCGCAGATGGAGGCGCTGGCAACAAGTGTGCCTGACAACGGCGGCGTATACATAGTGCCGGCATTCTCTGGCCTTGGCGCCCCGTGGTGGCAGTCGGGCGTGAAGGGCGCTGTCGTCGGACTTACGTTCATGGCCACCAAGGCCCACTTCCTGCGCGCTGCACTGGAAAGCATTGCCTACCAGATAAAGGACCTCGTGGACGTCATGTCTGGTGGTGGGCTGCGCGAGATTTGCGCTGACGGCGGACCGACGAAGAACCGCTTTCTCATGCAGTTCCAGGCTGACATGCTCGGGACGCCTGTCGTATGCACCGAGGTCGACGATGCCTCTGCCTTCGGCGCCGTCATCATGAACGGCTTCGCACGCGGACTCTGGAAATCGTTCGACGAAGTTGTGGGCTTCCGCAAGGTTACTGAGGTGTACACGCCGTCGGCAGCCGTAGACATGTCGGTCTACGAGGGATGGCGCAACGCCGTCGGCATGGTCATTCACAGCAACAGATAGCCGTTTATGCACTCGATACAGACGCTTATAGAAACAATGCTCAGCGGCATCGGCATTCCGGCAGAATACGTCGAGCTGTGCTGCCACGGACTGCTGGTGGTGATAGTGTTTGCCGTTGCCTTTGCCGTGGGCTGGGCATGCCGCGCACTCATGGTGCCGGCAGTGCTGCGCATAGTTGCCAGGACGGAAAGCAAGTGGGACGACGCCGTGCTGAACCGCAAGGTGCTGCTGTCGGCATGCAGCATAGTGCCGGCCATCATCGTCTGGCAGCTGCTGCCATGGACGTTCTTCGACTTCCCGACGGTGCGCGAGGTGCTGGCACGCCTCACGGCCATATACATCACTGTCATGTCGGTGCGCACGGTGATGGTGCTGATAGACTCGCTGAAGACCGTCGGCAACCAGCGGTCGGCGCGCCACCAGTATATGCAGTCGCTCTTCGGAGTGCTGAAAATCATCATGGTCTTCGTGGCCGTCATCGTTGTCGTGGCAATCGTCGTCGACAAGAACCCGGCAACGCTCTTCGCCGGACTCGGCGCTGCATCGGCAATACTCATGCTGGCCTTTCAGGATACCATCAAGGGCCTCGTGGCTGGCATTAGGCTTACCACCAATGAGATGCTGCACGTCGGCGACTGGATAACCGTGCCGTCGGCAGGGGCCAACGGCCGCGTGGAGGAGATTACGCTCACCACGGTGAAGGTGCGCAACTTCGACAATACCATCGTCACCGTTACGCCGCAGACGCTCGTCGACGGCTCCTTCCAGAACTGGGCAGGCATGGAGCAGAACGAGGGGCGCAAGCAGGCGCGCCGCGTCTACTACGACTTCCGCTCCATCAAGGCTGGCGACGACGGCGAGGTGAACATCACCGCCTTCCGCCGCCACATCGAGCAGTGGCTCGCCGCCAGCAGTCTCACCGTCGAAGGCCGTGCGCCGCTGGTGCGGCAGGCTGAGGCTACGCAGGGCGGATGCTGTGTGGAATTCATCTTCTGGCTGAAGGCTCAGGCTGGCTTCGACTACGAGCATGCCACCAGCGAGGTCATGGAATACATCTATGCCGCCAGCAACGCCTACGGACTCGTCATCTACCAGCAGCGCAGCGACGACTGACTTTTGCTCAAAATCAGTTATACAGAAATAATTTTTTATTATTTGTGTTCGTCTATTTTTCAGTTAGAATAATTCGTTTCAAAAACACTCCCCATTGTTTTATTTATTTGCAAAAGTAATTATTTTTGTGTATCAAACTTCTATAATCTTGATAATAAAGCAGCCACTGCTTCATCGCGAGGCAGTGGCTGCAAAAGTATTTACATTAAAATCTTCTTTGGCAGGCCGGCTCTCACGAGTCAGCAAGCCTTCACTATTATATATTTACTAACTCTCCTGCCACATAGAAGGGCAGAAGTTTCTTGCTTAATTCTATTCCAATCACCAGAGGATGAGTTCTGGTGCGTCAGCGTTTGCTGGATCTACTGGTGTTGCCTCTGGGTCTAACGTCAGTGAGCCATCCAGCAACTGTTGGCGATACTGTAGTTCTATGGTTTCTATTTCTGGAATGATATATGTTTTTTTCATAATTCTTAATTATTAATTCTTTATTTTGATTTTGAATTTCATGCGTAATTTGCGGAAATCATCGAAGTGAGAAGTCCTGCCGGCAAGAATGTCGGCAGGCTATTCTTTACTTAATGATAACTTTCTTTCCATTCACGATGAACAGGCCTTTTGCTGGCTTGGCAACACGCTGGCCGTTGAGATTGTAGTAAATAGAGTTTGTGGCAAACTGCGAAGCAGAAACACTTTCGATACCCGTTGACTGGTCACCGAATATCAAATTGAAGATAGGAGCTTCACCAATGCTGCTGCTGGTGAGATAAGCCTTACCGGCTGGAAGAGTGCCTGCAGTTGATTTAACGAACTGTCCGTTCTTAAGGATGTAAGAATCAGCAGGAATATCAGTGTTCTCGATAACACCAGTCAGCAGGTTTGTTGCGCTGATGTCGTTGCCGGCAGCTACAACAGGAATATCGTAGGAAGCATCGGCTGTTCCTTTCAGAATAAGGCCTGTGCCAGCTGTTACAGCAGTAGTAACTTTCTCAAGAGTGGCTGTGCCAGCAGCCTCTGATGTAGCTGTAACCTGATAAGCCTCCAGTCCATCGGGCAGATTAGCGCAGTCAACGGGGTATGAGCTTGCAAAGGAAGAGTATCCGCTGCTTGCGATAGTGGTAGAAACAGGCTCTATGACGTCAAGTACAATGACGAAGAAAGTCTGCAGGCCGCCATTAGTAAACGTGATGCTGCCCTCAGCATTGTCCAGCGGGAATATGCGGACATCGGGATTTGTGTTATAATCGGCCACATCCGTAAACGCTCCCATGGGAACGATGTTAAGAGTGCTGTTCAAGTTCTCGCCGTTTACTTCCTTCCAGGCACAGTTGGTTGCACTTGTTGCATTGTTCACGTAGCTATAGAGACGCAGCTGAGTAGCCTTCACGCCTGCCGGCAAGTCAAGACGGCTCTGCACGCCGTTAGAACCACCGAATGTCTTGCGCGTTGCACCGATTTCCGAAATTGTTATCTGGGTTCTTTCGCTCCAAGCCTTATTCTGTTCTGTCAACATTGTCAGCGTGTAGCCTTTGGCTACGTCATTTTCTTTTCCTGTCAGCTCTTTGTCGCTGGTTTTGTCGAAGGCTCCATAGCCCATGACGATAGTCTTAGTCTTGAAGTTTGCGGCTACTGCATTAATTGTTGCGTCTACATCGGCAGATGTTGTGCAGCTCGCACGTCTTGCGCGTGCCTTGATGTCGGTGTTTGTAGTCAAAGTGAATGCGCGAGTGTAAGTATTCCAGCTGCTTCCGCCGTCAGTGCTGTATTCTATAGTGGCATTAGGTGAAGCACAGGTGATAGCCACAGTTCCGTTAAACTGATTGACAATGGGGTCTTCAATGGTAATGCCCGTCAGCAGTATCTGCTGAGATGCAACATCAGAATTGCTATAGCTTTCACCGTCACCGATAGCAATAGCCTTAACAACCGTTCCATCGGTTACCACGAATGGTGCAGAATATGTGTCACTTGATTCTGTTGGTGCAGTGCCATCTGTCGTATAGGTAACCTTCGTTGCATTAGTAACAGAACCTAGTGTCACGGTACCTGTGGCAGGTGCAACAGATATTTCCGGTGCTGTAAGTTGGGTCTTTGCCGACTCCGTATAAGCAACCTTCACATAGAATATTCCAGTTTCACCATCATTTGTTATAGCCAAAGACGAAGTTGCAGGTACGCCGGTAAACACAAATTCCAGATACTTATTGGTGGTGTTTTCTGTCATGGTATAAGAAACGCTTTGACCACCAATGGTAATAGAACCTGAAGCTGCATGATTTATAGCTGTTCCTCCCAGTTTGAATTTATTAGTGCCATTTGAAGATGTAGACTGAACAATTGTAATATTAGATTTAGCCAAACTCGTAAATGTAATACTGCTGGACGAATTTAATTTGAGTCCTTTTGAATAACTTGTTCCATCATAGGTTCCTGCATACTTGGTGTTAAAACCACCACCTGTAGCTACAGTGAAGAACGAACCGCTTTGTGAAGCTTCGCCATTTAAAGTCAATGTGTACGTGTCATACGCCCACGCTCCGCTGCATACTGCGAGCAGTAGCGTTAATAGAGAGAGTAGTTTTTTTCTCATAGTTTTTGTTGTTTTTAAAAGGTTAATTATAATAGTTTCAGTTAATGTCTTCACAGGCCAGCGCTATGGCCTTGCCACTGCTCCTCTCTCGCGCGTACATTTTATTATATATATACACAAGAAGCGTGGAACTGTCATGCTCCACATCTCTACTCTGAGGCTCTGGTAAACCCGTAAAAAAAGATACAGATACAATACAGCCCACGCGTACGCGTGAACCATTGTCATCTCCGTCTTGTTTTTACTTTGTGAAATTTACCAGATTTCAGAGTACAAGATCGAAGCACAACGCTTCATTTTCCAACATGTCTGCCTTTGGCCGTGGCCGCTGGCATGTATTTACGGCAGCAAAGATAGTAAAAAAAACCGAAACGCCAAGCGTTTCGGTGAAAATATTCTAATTGTCAGCGATTTAGCAAAAAGAATATAGCTAAATCTTTGCTTTCAGCTTTGCAGGACTCATCCGCATGTCCCAAAATGCGGCAATGCGCAATGTATTGCCTTTGATATAATAGATTAGCTTATAGTTTTTCCCTATGATGGTTGCCTTGTACTGGATATAGTGGCTTTTGAGGAGTGGTTCTGGAAAGCCGATGCCAGGATATTTCCTTAGCATTTTTACTTTCTCGTCAATTTCGTGTGCAAGATTGGTGGTTGCCTGCAGGCCGTAGTGTTCCAGATAATAGTCTACGACACTGTTTATATGTGATATGGCTTTCTTGTTATATTTGACCAGCATAGGTTTCTATTCTATTCCATATCATTTGCATTGCTTGCCGGTGGCTTATGGTTTCGCCTCGCTGGAATTCAAGCTCGCCCTCGTTGATGTCTGCAAGTGCTTCTTCGACGGACTGTGGCAAGCCCTTTGGTATGCTGGCAGTGCGACTGTTGCGTGGTGCGTAGTCGGCAACAGGTGTGGCAAGCGGTTCTGCGGCCATCATGGGTTCGTCTTCTTGTAGCATTGTCAAATGTTGTTTTTGTCAGTACGTTGCAAAGATAGCAACAAAAGACCGAAACGCCAAGCGTTTCGGTCTTTTTTATTTCTTCTTGGGCTTGCGCCGTGCCCAGCCTTCTTCTTCGAAGTCGGGGACTTCGCCTTTCAGCTTCATGCCCTTGGGGTTGAGGAACTGCAGCCAGTCGTTCCTGCCGTGGCGGGTGGATGTGTCTGCCGCGGCCTTGGCGCCCTTGCCCTTGCGTTGTGCTGCGGCCTTGTCGGAGCGTCCGGCAGCCTTGCTGTCGCTGCGTCTTCCGTTGCGCTGGCCCTTGCCGGCATCCATGGGGCGCGGGCTGTCGGCATTGTTGCAGCGCACTTCGCGGTTCTTGAAGTACTGGCCGTTGACGTACTTGACTACGCGCGGTGCGTCTTCGTCGGGTACTTCGAAGTAGGAGGCAGTGGTGAGCAGGTCGATGTGTCCCACCTCTACGTGTCCGTGGACGTTGCGGTTTAGGAACTGCATGAGTTCGCCGGGGTAGAAGCCGTCTTTCTTGCCGAGGTTGATGAAGAGGCGTGTGTATCCCTTCTGAGCCTTGTTGCGCAGCTTCTGTCCGTCGCTCTGCTGTCGTCCGGCCTTTTTGTCTTCGCGCTTGGCCTTCTTGTCGCTGACCTCTTCGATTTCGGGTGCGTCGGCATAGTAGGAGAGGAAGCGTCCGAACTCCATGGAGACGATTTTCTTGATGAGGTCGTCTTTGTCGATGTATTCGAAGTATCGGCTGATGTCCTGCATGAATGGTGCTATCTGCTCTTCGTCGACGTCGGCCTTTACTATCTGGTCCATGACTCGGTAGAGCTGCTTCTTGCAGATTTCCTCGGCGGAGGGTATGATGCCGCGTTCGAACTGCTTGCCGATTTCCTTTTCGATGTTGCGGATCTTGTGTTTCTCGCGGCTGTGCACGATGGATAGCGACGTGCCTTTCTTGCCTGCGCGTCCGGTGCGCCCTGAGCGGTGTGTGTAGTTCTCGATGTCGTCGGGCAGTCCGTAGTTGATGACGTGTGTGAGGTCGTCGACGTCGAGTCCTCGTGCAGCCACGTCGGTAGCCACGAGCAGCTGCACCATGTGCTGGCGGAACTTCTGCATGGTGAGGTCGCGCTGCTGCTGTGAGAGGTCGCCGTGCAGCGACTCGGCGTTGTAGCCGTCGTGGATGAGCTTGTCGGCGATTTCCTGTGTCTCTATCTTCGTGCGGCAGAAGATGATGGCGTAGATGCGCGGATAGAAGTCGACGAGCCGCTTCAGTGCGAGGTACTTGTCCTTGGCGTTCACCATGTAGTAGATGTGGTTCACGTGTTCGGCGCCTTCGTTGCGGCTTCCGACGACTATTTCCTGCGGGTTGTGGAGGTATCCCTTTGCAATGCGCTCTATCTCGCGGCTCATGGTTGCCGAGAAGAGCAGGGTGTTGCGGTCCTCTGGTATTCCCCCGAGTATGGTGTCGATGCTTTCCGAGAAGCCCATGTTGAGCATTTCGTCGGCCTCGTCGAGCACTACGTTGTAGACAGTCTCCAGCTTGGCCACTCCGCGGTTCATGAGGTCGATGAGGCGGCCGGGTGTTGCCACGATGATGTGTACACCTTTCTTCAGTGCGCGTATCTGCTGTTCTATGGATGCTCCTCCGTAGACTGCCTCTATGTGTATGCCGTCCATGTATTTCGAGAACTCGCGCATGTCGTCGGCAATCTGCAGGCAGAGTTCCCTGGTTGGTGACAGCACGATGGCCTGTGTCTCCTTTCTTTCGGTGTCGATGCGCTGCAGCACGGGAATGCCGAAGGCGGCGGTCTTGCCGGTGCCGGTCTGTGCGAGAGCTATTACGTCGTTGCTGTTGCCCAGGAGGAATGGGATTACTGCTTCCTGCACGGGCATTGGCTGCACGAAGCCCATTTCTTCGATAGCGCGCCTGATGGGTGCGCTAACGCCTAATTCTTCAAAAGTCTTCATATTCGGCTGCAAAGTTACGAATAAATGGGGTACTTTCGTAACATGCAGAGAAAAAAAATTATCTCTGCGAGATAATTTCGTAACTCGCAGAGATAAATTTTTATCTTACGGAGATATTTTTTTATCTCACAGAGATAATTTCGTAACTCACAGAGATAATTCTGTATGTTTAGTTCTCAGAGGGGCGCTGTCCTCTGCGGCCCTGTCCTCCGCGGCCCCCGCGACCCTGTCCGCGGCCGCGCTGTGCCTGCTGCTGATACTTCTTGTACTGCTCGTCGGTGAGTATTTTCTTCAGCTGCTCCTCATACTCCTTGCGCTGCTGCATGTGCTTCTGCATCTGAGCCTTCTGCTCGTCGGTCAGTTCGGGGCGCTGGCCTTGCTGTCCCTGCTGTGCCTTCTGGCGCTTGCCCTGCTGGCCTTGCTCGGTGGCACCGGTCTGTCCGTCGGGGCGAGGTCCGCGTGGTCCGCCCATGCCCGGGCCGCGCAGTGCGTCCTTGTACTGAGTGTTCAGCTGCAGCACCTTTGCCTTCTGGTCGGCCGAGAGCGACAGCTGCTCGGTCATGCGTTCGGTCATCTGCTCGGGGGTAATCTCTTTGGGAGCGCGGCGCTGTCCGTTGTTGTTCTCTTGTGCTGACAGGGTAGTCATTGCTGCCATTGCCATGATGGAAAGAATAAGCTTTTTCATAGTCTTGTTGTGTTTTTTGGGTTGTTATTTGAATTGTTTTTTTGTGTTGTCTGTTCGCTGTTTTTGACGCTTCAAAGGTAGGAAAAGTTTAACCGTCCGCAGCTTTTTTTCTGCGAACGGTCAAAATCTTTCAGCCAACGGGCTGTTTTCGTCAGCCTGTGCGGCCGCCGTGCTGAAGCCTTGTGGCGGTGGGCTATCTCTTCAGTGCAATGTTGTAGTTGTAGTACTCCGGATTGCCGGTGACGTCTTCGATGATGCGCAGGAACGGCGGGAAGTTGACAGACTCCTGCTGGGCCACGCCCTTCGTCTCGAGGAGCATCAGATTGACCACCGGAGCGTGGAAGGTGTCTATCTCGAAGTGCTGTCCGCGCCAGATGAAGCTGTGGCGTGTCTTGTGGATGGTGGCACGGTAGGGGTCGGCCTGCTGCAGCAGGCTTTCATAGAGTGCGTTGCTCACCTGGCGCTCCGTCTCCACCACTTCCTGCTGGCTGATGCGCTTCTTCGTCTTGTGGACGTTCACCACCTCGCCGTTCCACGAGCGTCGGCGCAGGCGCACCTCGCTGCCGGGGTCGCTGGCCAGATAGGTCTGCACGATGTCGCTCTCGATGGTGTCGGGCAGTGGGCCTGTCAGCTCCACGATGTACGTGCGCTCCTCCTCGATGGGCTGTGGTATTTCCAGCACGTTGCTGATTTCCTTCAGCACGCGGTTTATCTTGGTCTCGAAGTTGTCGTGGTTGTTGATGACGCGCAGGTGCGGATGTCCGGTCCACGCACGGTTCACTTTCTTGTCCAGGTCGCGTGCCAGCTGCAGGCCTTCCTCGTTGGCCTGTTCGTAGCGCGTGGCATTGGTGGCAACGGTGTAGTACTGCTCTGCACCGTCGGCGGCCGACACCAGGTGCAGCACGGCGTCGTAGCGGCGCCGCAGCTCGTTGGTGCTGGTGTCGCACTTCTGGCACAGCTCGTTCCACATCTCCTTCGATATGTATGCCGAAATGTCCAGCGTGCCGCGGTCGCAGACTATGAACGTCGGCTTGGTGCATGTCTGTGCCAGCCGCATGAAGCTGTCTTCCAGGGCCAGCTGTGTCTGCAGGATTGCCAGCTCTCCCTCGTAGTAGAGGTTCTTGTTAGGCGTCAGGTAGCTCCATCCGCCCTGTGAGTAGAGCGTAGGCACTTCCGGCACGGTGAACACCTTGAAGCCCAGGTTGGAGAAATGCTCGATGATGCGCACCAGTGCCGTCGTCTTGCCGGCACACGGGCCGCCCGTCAGCACTATCCTTCGGATGTTGTCCATTCTTGCTGATTATTTGCTGTCGAAGTCTACCAGTATGCGGAACACCTTTGCCGGGGCGGCGTCCCACTGCTGCATGGCGGCCTCTGCCTCCTCGGGCTTCACGATGCCGGAGATGAGGACGTCGTAGGGCGGATTATACTTGTTCAGGTAGCGGATGACGCCGTCGAAGTCCTCGGGCAGCGCGTTGCGCGAACCGCGGATGTCCAGTTCCTTCTGCACGAAGTACTTCGTGGTGAACTCCACGTCCTTCTTCGAGTAGCCTATGCAGATGACGCGGCCGCAGAAGGCAACCTCGTTGACGGCCATCTGGTACGTCTGCGGAGAGCCGACGGCCTCGATGACGATGTTCGGGCCCATGGAGTCGGTGATTTCCATCAGCCGCTCATGCACGTTCTCCTTGGCCGAGTTGATGGTGAAGTCAGCGCCAAGGCGCTTCACGATGGCCAGCTTCTCGTCGTCGACGTCGCAGGCAATCACCTTTGCACCGCGCAGCAGCGAGCGGATGACGGCTCCCACGCCCACCATTCCGCAGCCGATGATCATCACCACGTCGGTGTCCACCGCCTGTGCGCGGCTCACGGCGTGGAAGCCCACCGACATAGGCTCTATCAGCGCTGCATGCTCGGGGGTGATGTCGCCCACGGGGATGACCTTCTGCCAGGGCAGGGCTATCAGCTCGCGCATGGCACCGTTGCGCTGCACGCCCAGCGTCTCGTTATGCTCGCAGGCGTTGTAGCGGCGGCTGCGGCAGGCAGGGCATACGCCGCAGCTCGTGTAGGGGTTGACGGTCACCGTCATGCCCTTGCGGAGCGTCGGCGGAACGTCTGGCCCCATGCCGACTATCTCACCGCCAATCTCGTGACCGGGAATGACGGGCATCAGTGCCATCGTGTTCAGTCCGCGGTAGGTGTTCAGGTCGCTGCCGCAGAAACCCACATACTTCATTCTCACCAACACTTCGCCCGTGCCGCACAGGGGGGCGTCCATCTCCACCACGCTCATCTTGCGAGGCTCTATAATTCTGATTGCTTTCATCGGGATGTTTGCTATTTAGCTATTTACAATATTTCTATTCGCTCATATTCTTTATATATGGCAGGCTGACGAGTTCCTGGAAGCCGAAGAGGCGTCTGGCATTGTCGCCGAGGAACATCTGCTTCTGACTGTCGGTCAGCTCCGCCGACTTGGTGACGAAGTCATACGACATGCGGTAGGTTATTGCCGTAATCGTGCGCGGATAGTCAGAACCCCACATCAGTTTCTCCCAGCCTGCGCAGTCTGCAGCTTCCTGTATTGCGCGTATCGCCGAGGGAAACGGATAGAACTCGCTGTTGAAAAGCCACGTAATGCCGCCGCTGTCGATGTAGACGTTAGGGTGGCGCGCCAGACGTATCTGGCTGAGCCAGCCGGTGCGCGTCACCATTCCGAAATGGCCTATGACAATGCGCAGTGTGGGGAAGTCGCTGATGATTTCCTCCATCATGCCCGTCTGGCAGTCGCCGTCGTGCAGCTCGATGCCAAGGATGGCGTCCTCTGCGGCCATGAGGGCCAGCACACGGCGGAAGTCGCCGTCGTGGAGAAACTCCTTGGGCAGCCTTGCGGCAGGAACCTTCAGCCCGCGGAAGCCACGGCGGAGCAGGGTGGCTGCCTCGTCGTAGAAACCGGCCTGGCGCCAGTCGGCCATGCCGAAGACAAAAAAGCGGTTGCTGTACTGGCGGCCGACAGTCTCAAGATAGTCGTTCTGAAGGCCGTCGATGAATTCCTGCGTAATGACGGCTGCGGCCACCTGTGCATAGTCCATGTTGCTGAGGAACACCTCTGCCGAGTTGCGGCCGTCAACCATGAACGGCGGCAGCATCTGGCGCTCCTCGCCGAAGAACTCTGAGCGGCTGCGGTTGCCTGTCAGCTGGCGGATGGGCTGTCCGCCGACGACAGTGTCCTGTGTGAGCCACAGGTGTGCGTGTGTATCTATTATATCCATCTGGGCGCCAGCAAATTGTTCACGTTTCGTGTTTCAATCTTCACGTTTCGCGCTTTATTTTTCACTTTTCACTTTACCCTTTTCCCTTCTTCAGGTGTTAGCCCAGCTGACGCGCTGCTGGTCGCCGATGATGGCCTGCACCTTGCGCACCATTTCTGCGTCCACGGGTTCGCTGAGGTAGCCGATGTTCTTTGTGATGGCCTCCGGCCGCGTGGTGCTGAAGACGGTCGATGCAATGCGCTCGTTGGAGCATGCGAACTGCATGGCCAGCCGCTCTATGGGGTAGTTCTGCTCGCGGCAGAAGTCTGCAGCCTTGCGGCAGGCTTCCACCAGCGGCTTCGGTGCCGGATGCCAGTCAGGCACGCCGCGCTCCGTCAGCAGTCCCATCGAGAAGGGTGATGCAGACAGCACGCCGATGCCGCGGCTCTCGAAGAAATCCAAGAAGTCGGCCAGCTTGTCGTCGCACAGGCAGTAGTGGCAGAAGTTCATTACGCTCTCCACGGTGCCTTCCGGCGAATGCTCTATGACCCACTGCAGGTTTTCCAGCTGCAAGTCGGTGATGCCCACGTGGCGTACCACGCCCTCGCGCTTCAGCTCGTGCAGGGCTGGCAGAGTCTCGTCGACGACTTTCTGCAAGCCGCCCTCCATGCGCCCCTGGAACTCGATGTCGTGAACGTTGATGATGTCGATGTAGTCGATGTGCAGCCGCTCAAGGCTTTCGTAGACGCTCTCCTTTGCGCGGCGTGCAGAATAGTCCCACGTGTTCTTGCCGTCCTTGCCGTAGCGGCCAACCTTCGTGGACAGCACGAACTTGTCTCGCGGAATGTCCTTAAGGGCCTTGCCAAGCACGGTCTCAGCCTTGTAGTGGCCGTAGTAGGGTGACACGTCTATCAGGTTGATGCCTGCGTCGACGGCTGCGAACACGGCATCGATGCCGCGGTGTTCGTCGAATTCGTGGAAGACTCCGCCTAACGACGAAGCCCCGAAGCCTAATTCAGACACCTGCAGGCCTGTCTTGCCTAAGTTTCTGTAGTTCATAGTAAAAGGTTTCTCGTTTCTTGGTTTTAATGTCCGGCACTTACTTTTTAATGCCAGACTCTCGCTTTTCAATGTCCGGCTCCCAGCATTCCAATGGCCTGTGGCCGTTTTCTTACCACGGCATCATGTCGCGTTCGTCGGGGCGGTGAGCCTTGTTGTCGTCGTCGAGGATGTATACCTGCAGGTCCTGGAAGTAACCCGTCTCGTCCTGCAGTCCTTTCAGCTCTGCCTTAGTGTCTTCGAAGCCCTTGAACTCCTTAGCCGATGCAAGGTGGTTGGTAAACTCAAGCTTTTTCTTCTCTCTGTCAAGCACGGAGATCCACTCGTCCTTTGTGCGGTCTCCGATAACGAATTTCTTACTCATAGTGTTGTAATGTAACAATAAAAGGTCGGATAAAATTTTGCCAAAGGTAGAAAATAATAGCACCACAGGCAAAAAAAGTTTGTTAATTTTGCTATATAACGGCAAAAAAGCCTACCTTTGCATCGCTTTCCCGACAGTCGCCGGGAGCAGCCTGTCGCCCATCGTAGTCGGCACCTTGCAGGCAGAGAACAATAAAAACTATAAAATATCATTACCATGACCAGACATCTTTTAGCTATCATAGCAGTGTGTATAGGGCTGTCTGCCGCTGCCCAGACGGCGCAAGCCCCAGCTTTTCCAGGTGCCGAGGGCCATGGGCGCTACGTTACCGGCGGCCGTGCAAAGACCGTAGTCCATGTGACCAATCTTAACGACAGCGGCACAGGCTCTTTCCGTTCTGCCGTAGGTTCTTCCAACCGTATTGTCGTCTTCGACGTCGGCGGAGTGATAGCCCTGAAGAGCGACCTTTCCATGAAGGACAATATCACCGTGCTTGGGCAGACGGCTCCTGCACCAGGCATCACCCTGCGCTACTATACCGTCCGTCCGGGTGCCAACAACATCATCCGCTTCATCCGTTTCCGCCGCGGACAGGAGAAAGACAAGAACGACGGTGCCGATGCCTCCTGGCAGCGCAACAAGACGGGCATCATCCTCGACCATTGCTCTTTCTCATGGTCGATAGACGAGGTTGCATCGTTCTATGACAACAACAACTTCACCATGCAGTGGTGTACCATCGGCGAAAGCCTTGTCGACGCAGGCCATGGCAAGGGCGCACATGGCTATGGCGGCATCTGGGGCGGCAAACTGGCCTCTTTCCACCACAATCTCATTCTCCATGTTGCCAACCGTTCGCCTCGCTTCAACGGTGCGCGCTACAACTGGACAGACTACACCAAGAACCAGCTTTACAGCCAATACCAGTGGAAGAATGCCGTGCAGGCGGAGAATGTTGACTTCCGCAACTGCGTAGTCTACAATGCCAACGGCTGCTACGGAGGTCCGGGCGGCGGTCAGATAAACATGGTAGGCAACTACTACAAGAAGGGACCTGCAGCGAGCATCGACCGTCTGACGACAGTTTCCATCGGCAACAGCGGCAATGCCAAAGGCTATGAAATATTCTGGGACATGACAAGCCGATATTTTCTCGACGGCAACCAGATTGACGGCGTGGCCGCAGGATGGGAGAAGATGCGCTACGACGGCGACGTCCCCTCGCGCAGCGGCAGCTACTACACTTACGACCCCAACCACTACTATGGCGAAAACCTTACCTACACTCAGATAAACGGCAAGGACTGCCTGCCCATAAAGCTCGACGAGGCCGCTCCCACGGGCGAGGTTACCACTCACGCCGCGGCCACTGCCTACGACAAGGTGCTCAGCTACGGCGGTGCGTCGCTCTATCGCGACGATGTCGACGAGCGCTATGCCACGGAGACGCGCGGCGGCACGGCTACCTACACCGGCAGCACCACTAAGAAAAAGGGACTCATAGACCTGGTGGCCGACTGCAACGGATACACCGAAAGCACATTCCCCACCGGCAGCCGTCCTGCCGGATACGACACCGACCAGGACGGTATTCCCGACGAGTGGGAGACTGCCAACGGTCTGAACCCCAACCTGAAGAGCGACGGCAACACTTACACGCTGGACTCAAGGAAATGGTACACCAATCTTGAAGTCTACGCCAACTCGCTCGTAGAAGACATCATGAAGGCAGGCAATGCCGATGCACAGACTGCCGTCGACGAGTATTACCCTCCCTTCAAGAAGCCCGGCGACGACACTGGCATCAACAGTCCGTCGGTTGGCAGCGGCGTGCTGCATGGCAGGGTCTTCGACCTGCAGGGCCGTGAGGTCCAGGCCATGGGCAAAGGTGTTTACATCATCAACGGTCGCAAGGTCGTTCGCTGACAAGCCCCTCTTTTTTATCAACAAATAATTTTATTTAATGTACAAACAACTGTTCTGCAGCAACAAGGCTCTGCGCTTCCGCCGTTTTCAAGGGAAGGGATGGGCCTTGTTTGCTTGTTTAGGACGCGTGGTAACCATTGGCGTGCTCAGCGTGTCGACCCTTGAGAGGGCGTCGGCCACGAGCCACAGTATTTCCGAAACCAAGGTTGCCAGCGTCGGCGACAGCCTGCAGGCCGACCGCGAAGCCTCGCTCGACGAAGTAGAGATAGTAGGCTCCAGGGCGCCTCTTGCACTGTCGCAAGCTCCGAGAATGGTAACTGTACTGACGCGCGACGACATTCAGGCGGCGCCAGTACACAGTGTCAACGACTTGCTGAAGATGGTTGCCGGCATCGACGTCCGGCAGCGCGGCCCCATAGGCGCGCAGACCGACGTGGGCATCCGCGGCAGCAACAGCGAGCAGATAGCCATACTGCTGAATGGCGTCAACATCTGCGACCCTCAGACGGGACACAATGCTGTTGACGTGCCGTGCGACGTGGGCGACATCCTGCGCATTGAAGTCCTGGAGGGACCGGCAGGCCGCATCTATGGAACGTCGTCGCTCGTCGGTGCGATAAACATCGTTACGAGAAAGCCTACTCCACAGCTTCGCTTGCGTGCTGAGGGCGGCTCCTTCGGCTATGCTTCCTTGGGAGCGTCGGCTGCCTTTGCCAGCCGGTTGAGCAGCGACAGGCAGTTAGGCACGCTGCTCTCCGCTTCCTATACGCGCTCCGACGGCTACAGTCGCTCGCGTGCCGGCAGTCTGAATGCCGACTACAACGGCGGCAAGCTTTATTGGCAGGGCAACTATCAGGCCGACAGCCTGCGCGTGCAGTGGCATGCCGGGCTGAGCATCAAAGGCTTCGGCTCCAACACGTTCTACAGTGCGCGCTTCGACGAGCAGTACGAGCGCACCGCAAAGCTGTTCACTGCCGTAAAGGCAGAGACCAGCGTCGGTGGGCTGCACCTGCAGCCGTCAGTCTATTGGAACCGCAGCTACGACCGCTTCGAGCTTATCCGCGGCTCTGAGGACCGCGTTCCCTTCAATCACCATCGCACCGATGTCTTCGGCATTGCCCTCAACAGCTATTTCGACTGGCTCTGCGGACGTACCGCGCTTGGCGCTGAGTTCCGCCAGGAGGACATCGTCAGCGGAAATCTCGGCGAGCCGCTCAGCAGTCCGTTCCACACATACACGGTGGGTCTGAACCGCTCGAACATCTCGCTGCATGCAGAGCATAATGTGCTGCTCAGCTGGATGACGCTGTCGGCAGGCTTCGTGGCCGTGAAAAACTCGTGGAGCGAGATGCCGCTGACGCTCTATCCAGGCGTAGATGTCAGCGTGCCGGTGGGCAGGGGCTGGAAGCTTTACGGCTCCTACAACTCCTCGCTGCGCATGCCGTCGTTCACCGAGCTGTACTACAGCGTCGGCGGCCACAAGGCCGACAAGCATCTGAAGCCAGAGGAACTGCGTGCCGTGGAAGGCGGCGTGAAGTACAGCAGCCACAGGCTCACCGCACAGGCATCGCTCTACCACAACCACACGCGCAACATGATCGACTGGGTGATGGACACGCGCGATGCCAATGCCGTATGGCAGAGCGTCAACCATACGCGCATCAACACCTTCGGGCAGGAGGTGTCGGCGCGCCTGCTGCTGCCGCAGCTCTCAGGCCGTCCGTCGGCCGCCGGAAGCATGGCCGTGCCTACGGTGCTGAGCGTGGCCTACTGCCACCAGCACCAGAGCAAGGTGGCTGAAAGCTTCCTGCAGTCGCAGTACTCGCTGGAGTATCTGCGCCACAAGGTCACCGCCTCCGTGCAGGCACGCCTCGTGGCATTGCTCGACCTGACGCTCAGCTATCGCTACCAGCAGCGCGTGGGAACATACACCGACACTGCCGGAGCCGTGCAGACCTACCACCCGTACTCACTCCTTGACGCGCGCCTGCAGTGGACGGCCGACACATATAATATATATATAGCCGCCAACAACATTACCGGCCACAGATATGTCGACTACGGCAATGTCCCACAGCCAGGCTGCTGGCTGACGGCAGGTTTCAGCTGTAGGCTGTAGCCGCGTCAGGCCAGCCGGCAGTGGCGGAGCAGAAAACGTTGCCGCCATGAAGAAAAGGCTCTATACAAAGAAGAAATGTGAAAGAAAAAATTGTTTTTCTTTCACATTTCCTTTTTCTTTTACTACTTTTGCCGTTACCTTTCACTGAAAACGAACTTTCATCACCTACCAGAACGATATGAAACTCATCTTGCTGACCGTCATTGCATGCCTTGGCAAATTGCCTGCCAGTGCTGCCGAACGTAATGACTGGGAGAACAACCACGTGCTGCAGATTAACCGCGAGCCTGCGCGAAGCTACTTCCTGCCTTTCGGTGTCAGGAGCGGCGACCGCACGCTTTCGCTCAACGGGCAGTGGCATTTCCGCTGGACGAAGACACCGGAGGAGCGCATCCGCAACTTCTACGACACAGCCTTCGACGACAGCCGCTGGGCCACGCTGCAGGTGCCTGCCAACTGGGAGGTCAATGGCTACGGAACGCCCATCTACGTCTCGGCAGGCTATCCGTTCAAGATAGACCCGCCGCTGGTCACCAGCGAGCCTAAGAAGGACTGGACCACCTACGAGGAGCGCAACCCCACAGGGCAGTACCGCCGCACGTTCACGCTGCCGGCGGCCTGGCAGGGCGGACAGACGTTCCTGCGCTTCGAGGGCGTCATGTCGGCATTCTATGTCTGGGTCAACGGCAAGCTTGCCGGCTACTCGCAAGGCTCTATGGAGGCATCGGAATTCAATGTCACCGGCCTCTTGCAGCCAGGCAGCAACCAGATTGCTGTGGAAGTCTACAAATACAGCGACGCTTCCTATCTTGAAGACCAGGACTACTGGCGCTTCGGAGGCATCCACCGCGACGTGCTGCTGTATCACACCACCGACGTACGGCTGCGCGACGTTGCCATACGCACCGTCTCGGCCGACGGAACGCCACGCGACGCCAACGGCACATATAAATGCCTCATTTCGCCACAGTTTTCAGTCTATAACGGCGAGACAGGCGACGATTACAGTCTGATAGCCACCCTATACGACGGCTCGCAAAGCGTAGGCAGCGACACGGTGAGCGTAGCCGACGTGCTGGACCTGCAACACAAGGCGGCACGCATGAATGAGTGGTATCCGCAGCGCGGACACAGGCGCTTCGACCGCATGACCATCACTGTCGCGGACGCCAGGCTGTGGAGCGCCGGCCGGCCAAACCTTTACAGGCTGCTGTTGCAGCTCGTCGACAAGGCCGGGCGCACCGTTGAGCAGGTAGAGCAGCAGGTGGGCTTCCGCACCATAGCAATCAGCGACGGCCAGCTGCTCATCAACGGCACGCCTGTGAAGCTGCGCGGAGTGAACCGCCACGAGCATGACCCGCGGCTGGCACGCGTGATGACCGAAGAGCGCATGCTGCAGGACTTGCTGCTGATGAAGGCTGCCAACATCAATGCCGTGCGTCTGTCGCACTATCCTAACGTTCCCCGGTGGTACGAACTCTGCGACTCGATAGGCATCTACGTCTTCGACGAGGCCAACTGCGAGACTCACGGGCTGCGTGGCACCCTTGCCTCTACGCCCGACTGGGCCGAGGCATTCCTCGACCGTGCCATCCGCATGGAAGAGCGCGACAAGAACCATGCCAGCATCATCTTCTGGAGCCTTGGCAACGAAAGCGGCTACGGTGCCAACCATGCGGCAATGTCTGCCTGGCTCCGCGAAGCCGACCCCACGCGCCCCATACACTATGAAGGCGCTCAGGGCGACCCGCAGAGCAGCGACCCTGCCATGCGCCGCGACCCGCAGACGGTTGACGTCATCAGCCGCTTCTATCCGCGCGTCAGGCAAGAGTATCTCAACCCCGGCATACCGGAAGGCAGCGACAAGGAGCGTGCCGAAAACGCCCGGTGGGAGTTCCTGCTCGACCATGCAGAGCGTGCCGACGACCAGCGGCCGGTGCTTACCAGCGAGTATGCACATGCCATGGGTAATGCCATGGGAAACCTGGCCGAATACTGGGACGAAATCTACAGCAACAAGCGTATGCTCGGCGGATTTATATGGGACTGGGTCGACCAGGGCATTGAGCAGCGCCTGCCCGACGGCGGCACGCGCATTGCCTACGGTGGCGACTTCGGCGACAAGCCAAACCTGCACGCCTTCTGCATGAACGGCGTCGTGCGCAGCAACCGCGAGGCTACTGCCAAGTATTGCGAAGTCAGGCAGGTCTATTCGCCCGTCAAGTTCCGCATGCAGGACGGCAAGGTGCAGGCATACACCCTTTACAGCGAGTTGCCGCTGTCTGAATATCAGCTTGCCTACAGTGTCACCGACAATGGCCGCGTTGTCAAGTCCGGAAGATTTACCGACGAGCTGTCTGCCAGCGGTCTCGCGCCTGCCAACGGCCACGACCTGCGGCTAAACGTCACTGCCACCGATGCCGACAGCCGCGAGGTGTGCCGGCAGCAGTTTGCCCTCAACGACAATCCGCTTTCCGTTGCTGCCCAGCAGCCTAAGAAGAAGATGCAGCCTGCCCGCGTGCAGTGCCGCCTGCAGGCTTTCCGCGCTCCCACTGACAACGACAAGGGTTTCGGCAACTGGCTCGCAAAGGACTGGCGCAACCACGGCCTTGACACTGCCCGGGTGCTGACCGACGGCAACGTCCAGCGCCTGCAGCTTAAGAACGGCACCATCAGCATGACTACCACTCAGCAGGGCGACGAGCTGACATTCACTTTCCGCTGTGACGGTGAGCTGCCCGAGCTTCCGAGACTGGGAGTCGTCATCGAGCTGCCTGGAGAATACGAGCAGCTGTCGTGGTACGGCCGCGGACCGTGGGACAACTATCCCGACCGCAAGACATCCGCAATCATCGGCCTGTGGCAGTCAAGCGTCAGCGAGCAATACGTCCCTTACCCGCGCCCTCAGGACTCTGGCAGCCATCAAGACTGCAGCCTCGTTGAGCTTCGCACCAAAAAGGGCAAGACTTTGCGGGTGGAAGCCGTTGACAGGCTGTTTGCTTTCAGCGCGTTGCCATATTCTGCGCAGTATATTGCATCGAAGAGTCACAACGACGAACTCGCCCCTCTGGGACAGACATTCCTGAGCATCGACGTCGCTCAGATGGGCCTTGGCAACAGTTCCTGCGGTCCCGGTGTGCTTAGAAAATACACCATCGACAAGACTAAGACCTACGAACTCAAGCTCCGTATACGACAATAGGGCGGCGGCAGGCTTCATCACAGACTCCGCACAAATCATCAGAAATTTTGCAGACACGAATATAGACATGCCAGACATAAGGAAAATCCAGCCAAAGGTGATAGCATTCGACGCCGACGACACCCTGTGGGACTGCCAGACGTGGTTCGACGAGGCAGACCGCCAGTGCGGCCGCCTGCTCAGTCAGTGGGCGACACAGGAAGAGGTGAGCCGCTCGCTGATAGCTACAGAACACAAAAATCTGCCGCTGACGGGCTACGGCACCAAGGCATTCACACTGTCGCTGATAGAGAATGCCGTGGTCGTCAGTGGTGGCGCGGTGACGGGTGACACGGTGCAGAAGCTGATAGACATCGGCAAGCAGCTGCTGCGCTTTCCCACCACGCCGCTGCCCGAAGTTGCGGAGACCCTTCAGCTGCTGGCTGCCAAGAGATGCTACCGCCTGGTGGTATTCACCAAGGGCGAGCTGATGGATCAGGAAGACAAGCTGCGCCGTTCAGGGCTGGAGCAGTTCTTCTCGCATGTCGAGATTGTCTCAAACAAGACGGAGCGCGAATACCGCCAGCTCTGCGAAAATCTTGACGTTGCCCCGGAGGAGACACTCATGGTGGGCAACTCCTTCCGCTCCGACATTGCGCCGGCTCTGGCTGTGGGGGCGTGGGCAGCGCACATCCCCTACCACGTTGTGTGGGCCTTGGAAAAGAGTGACGAGTTCCCCCACGAAAGGCTCATCGAGATGTCGCATTTCGGCCAGTTGGCGGAAATGCTGTAGGTTCACAATGCTTCCGCAGAGTGTTTTTTTGTGGCGACATGCAGGATGGTTGCGCCACATATTATAATTATGTACAAGAGTGCCGCTTGCACGGCATTGATGCTGATGTCTGTCACGCAGGCCATGGGCAGCCGGGAAATCCATGACAGCGAGGCGTTCATGGCTGTCAGCACCGTCTCCGTAGCTTTTACAAACACCATCTGCACCGTCGGCATCCAGCTGGTGGCCAGTGCAGCCATAGCCATGAGCAGCACGGCGTAGGTCATGGGAATGGCAATCACATTGCCCAGCAGGAACCATACTGGCAGGCGTCCGAAGTAGAAAACGGTCAGTGGCGTGGTGGCAATCTGCGCTGCCAGCGACACGGCCACCACGCCGCACAGCGTGCCAGCCAGTCTGTGGCGCTGCAGGAAGCCCGGCGGGAAAAATGCCTGCAGCAGCGGCGTCAGCAGCACGATGCCGGCAATGGAGACAAACGACAGCTGGAAGCCGACGTCGAACAGCGACAGCGGACTGACGAGCAGCATTGCCAGGGCAGCCAGTGACAAAACGGCTATGGGCATGTGTTCACGGCGGCCCACCGACAGCACGCTGTAGATGGTGAGCATGACAGTTGCGCGGACGATGCTGGCCGACAGTCCGCTGACGAGTGCAAAGGTCCACACCACCAGCAGCACCAGCGCCTGCGACAGCATTCTCCAGCGTCCCCAGCACAGGAACAGTGCCACCACGCCGTAGATGACCGACAGGTGCATGCCGCTGAGCGCGAGCAGATGCGACACGCCGGCACTGGCAAACATGTCGCGCTGCTGCCTGCTAAGGAGTGAGCGGTCGCCCAGCGTCATTGCCGACAGGATGCCAAGCTCTGCGCTGTCTAAGGGCCACTGCCGGTATTCCTCAAGCAGTGTCTCGCGGAGCTGTAGTGCGCGAATGCCGGCAATGGCGACTGCCGAGAGGCCGTCGGCACTTACTCTGGCCGGCTGCCACTGCCTGTCGCCGGCAAAAGCCTGTCCCGAAAATCCCTGCGTCTGCATGTAGCGGCGGTAGTCGAAGTTGCCGTTGCGCCACTGGCGGATGCTGTCGACGGCAGTGTGCAGCAGTATTCCGCTGCCCACGCTGAGGCTCTCGCTGCGCAGGTTTCGCGGAACGGTGATGCGCAGCTTGTGGTGTCCGTCGGCTGTCAGCACGTCGGCAGTAATCCATTTGTCGCTGCGCTTTGGCGTCGAGGCCACCACGGCCTTTATGTCCTGCTCTTCTTGTGGCCACTGGACGCTGACGCTCTGCCATGCCTTCTGCCCGATGATGACGCCAACGGCTGCTGAAGCAGTGCAGACGGCCGTCCACAGCAATAGCGGCCGCCTGACGAGCAGCATTGCCGCCGCCACTGCCGCTGCCAGCACCAGCAGCCACGGGGTGACATCAGTAAAGCCCCTGCTGACGGCAATGCCGCCGGCAAGGGCTATGACGACAGGCAGCAGTGGCGCCTTCAGCTGATGCACGGTAAAGGAGTTTTGCAGGTTACTCGTCGGCAATGACGAAGTCCAGCTGGCGCCGCTCGATGTTGGCTCGTGCAACCTTTATGCGGATGGGGTCGCCCAGCAGGTATTTGTTGTGGTGGTGCCGTCCGACGAGCTGGTAGTTGCGTTCGTCGAAGTCGTAGTAGTCGTCGCCGAGGTCGCGCATGGAGACCATTCCCTCGCAGTGGTTCTCGTCGATTTCGCAGTAGATGCCATACGACTGGATGCCGGAGATGTGGGCGTCGTAGACGTTGCCGATCTTGTCGGCCATGAACTCCACCATCTTGTACTTTATCGAGTCGCGCTCAGCCTGCTGTGCAACCTGCTCCATGTCAGAGCAGTGCTGGCAGAGCTCTTCGTATTTCTCCTGATTGGCCGAGCGGCCGCCCTCCTGATACTTCGTGAGCAGGCGGTGCACCATGGTGTCGGGATAGCGCCGTATGGGGCTGGTGAAATGAGTGTAGTAGTCGAATGCCAGTCCGTAGTGGCCGATGTTGTGCGTAGAGTATTTAGCCTTCATCATTGAGCGCAGTGCCACAGTCTCAATGAGCTTCTGCTCCTTCTTGCCCTGGCAGCTGTCCATCAGCGCGTTCAGACTTCGTGAGACGGCTCCCTTGGTGCCGGCAGTCTTCATCTTGTAGCCGAACTTGACGACAAATTCGCGCAGCTGCTCCAGCTTGGTGGGGTCTGGCTGGTCGTGGACGCGATATGGCAGCGTCTTGGCCGCTTTGCTGCTACCGGACTTGCTGTTTGCAGCCTTGGGCTTGCCGATGCTTTCGGCGACGGTGCGGTTGGCCAGCAGCATGAACTCCTCGATGAGCTGGGTGGCGTCGTTCGACTTCTTGAAGTATGCGCGTGTGGGCTTGCCGTCGGCATCGATGTCGAAGTGCAGCTCTTCGCGGTCGAACTTGACGGCACCTCCGCGGAAGCGGCGCTCGCGCAGCTTCTTGGCCAGCCGGTCGAGAGTCTTGAGGTGGCGTGGAATGTCGGTGCTGCCGTCGACAGTGTCCTGCTTGCCTTCAAGCACCTGCTGAACCTCCTCGTATGCGAAGCGGCGGTTGCTCTTGATGACGGTGTGCCGGATGCGGTAGTTCTTGACGTTGGCGTCGTCGTCCATGGTGAAGATGACGCTGTAGCAGAGCTTCTCCTCGTCGGGGCGCAGCGAGCAGATGAAGTTGCAGAGCCGCTCGGGGAGCATGGGGATGGTGCGGTCGACGAGATAGACGCTGGTGGCACGCTTGACGGCCTCCTTGTCGATGATGCTGCCTTCCTTGACGTAGTGGCTGACGTCGGCAATGTGGACGCCGACTTCATAGACATCCCCCATCACCCTGATGGACAGTGCATCGTCGAAGTCCTTGGCGTCCTTGGGGTCGATGGTGCATGTGAAGACGTCGCGGAAGTCCTCGCGGCGTGCTATCTCCTGGGGAGTGATGCCCGGGTCGATGCTCTCGGCGGCATCCTCCACGTTCTTGGGATACTTGTAGGGCAGTCCGTACTGGGCCAGTATGGCATGCATCTCAACATTGTTGTCGCCCTGCTTTCCCAGCACGTCGACAACCTCGCCGACGATGTTCTTCGAGTCCTTCGAGGGCCACTCGGTGATGCGCACCACGGCCTTCTCGCCGTCCTTGCCGCCCTTCAGCTTCTTCTTCGGTATGAGTATGTCCTGGGCAAACAGGTTGCCCTCGGTGACGAGGAAGGCGAAGTCTTTCTTCACCTTCAGGCGGCCCACGGCTTGGTCGGCCTTGTGCTGGAGTATCTCAACCACCATCGCCTCCTTGATGTGCTTCTCGCGGCGTGCCATGTAGGAGACGCGGACACGGTCGCCGTTCATGGCGAACAGCGAGTTGCGCTCAGAGACGAACACTGGCGTTCCGCCGTCGTCGGGCTGGAACGAGTTCTTGCCGTTGGCCTTGCGGATGAAGGTGCCTTCCTGCACCTGCGTCTTCAGGTTCAGGCGGTAGCTGTTGTCGCCGACCTTAGAGAGATAGTCGTCCCAGGCCATTTCTTCCATGGTGTCGACGGCCATCATGCGCGACGGGTGGGTTACTAACTTCAGATTCTTGAAAATCTGCTTGAAGGAGAAAGTCTCGTTGGGGTTCTGCTGAAAGAGAGTCTGCAGCTTTTCTATCAGAGAGCGCTTGCTCACCTTGCCGGAGCCATGCTTCTTGCTCATAGTCGTAGAAAGAATAATGATTATATACTCAGCAAAGATATAATAAAGGTTGCGAAAAAGAAAATTTTTGGAAAATATTAACGCTTGCAGGGCGGAAAATCTGCAGCACAAAGAAAAACGCCCCTCAAAGCGAGAGGCGTCTTTCCTGTTTGCTTGTAGCGGGAGGGGGACCCGAACCCTCGACCTCCGGATTATGAATCCGACGCTCTAACCAGCTGAGCTACCCCGCCATCATTCAAAAGCGACTGCAAAGGTAATGCTTTTTTCTGAAACTCGCCACCATTGTTGAATAAAAGTTGGTGATTTAATGTTTTTTAACCGTTATTTCCGCTGCAACTAATAGTCGTATCAGTGGAATTTAGTACTTTTGCTGCATAACAACATAACACCAATAGCTAAGAAACCGAAGAAAACCATGCAGAAACTGACTATAGAATATCCCACTACGGCCAAGTCGCCTAAAATCATCTGGGATCTCATCAGCAACGCCGCAGGACTGCAGAAATGGCTGGCAGACATCGTTACCGAGGAAGACGACCTGCTTACCTTCACATGGGGACACCCCTGGACTGAGCGCGACACCAAGCAGTCGCGCGTGCTGAAAAAGGAAAAGCAGCTTTACATCCGCATGCTGTGGGACTACCACGAGGACACGCCGGATGCATACTGGGAAATGCGCATCGACAAGAGCGACCTGACAGGACAGCTGACGCTGAGCATCACCGACTTTGCCGCCGACGACGACGAGGAGGCCGACCTGCGCGGCATCTGGGACGACAATCTGGAACGCCTGCACCGCATCAGCGGTCTGTGAGAAAAGAAAAATCCTTACAAATTCCATTTCTAAAGCCTCTGAGATTTGCGCAGCGGTCAGCAAGTCGACCTTCGGCCGCAAATTCGCGAGTTATGAGGCATTAGATCTTTCTTGCTGATTTCCAGTCGTTTGCGTCGCAAATTCAAGTTTTTCTGCGCACAAGGGCTGATTTTCTGCGTCACTTTCAGAATTATCTCAGCCACTCGCCAGATTATCTCCGTAAGATAATTCCGCGAGTGGCTTTCTCGTTGTCATAAAATTGCAGGAAATCTGCAAAACAGGCCAGAAATTTTCTCTGATTGCATCAAAAAAATCCCCAAAAGTGGCACAAAGTTTTTTGAAAGTGGCACAAAACCTGGCAAAGTGTGCAAAAAACGTCGTCAGTCTTGCCTTCACATTCCCGACTTTCGGGCAGAAAATTCCCTCCTGCACTCCCGTCCAAAATTTTTTAGCCCCAAAATTGCCGACACGAAATCGCAGTAAATTTTCTTGACAAACAGGCAGTTTTCGGCAAGACAAACTAAAATCCAGAGCATAATAAATGCAGCTTTTCGCTTGGGAAAGAAATAAAAAAACACTTTTTCATTTCGTTTCTTTCGCATATTTCGTACCTTTGCAGTCAGATATGAGCAAGACAGAGAATATTACCAACCGGCAGTTTGAGGAAACTGCCGCGGAATGTCGGCAGCTGTTCGAGAAAAAGCTCCATGACTATGGGGCTTCATGGCGCATACTGCGCCCACAGTCGCTCACCGACCAGTTGTTCATCAAGGCCAAGCGCATACGCTCGCTGGAGGAGTGCGGAGAGTCGCTCGTCGGCGAGGGAATAAGACCCGAATTCATTGCCCTCATCAATTACGGCATCGTGGGGCTGATACAGCTGGAGAAAGGCTTTGCCGACACCGTCGACATGACCGTCGATGAGGCCCTGGCAGCCTACGACCGGCACATCGGCGAGGCCCTGGAGCTCATGAAGCGCAAGAACCATGACTATAACGAGGCTTGGCGCGACATGCGCGTAAGCTCATACACCGACTTCATACTTACGAAGATTCAGCGCGTGAAGGAAATCGAGAACATTGGCGGAAAGACACTCGTCAGTGAGGGCATCGACGCCAACTACATGGACATCATCAACTATGCTGTCTTCGGGGCTATCAAACTGAAGGAATAGAGTGAAAAAAGCCGCTGTCAACATAGCAAGGCTGCTGTTAGCCGTCACCTTCATCTTCTCTGGCTTCGTGAAGGCCATAGACCCACTGGGCGTGCAGTACAAGATTACCGACTACATGCACGCCATGGGACTGGGAGCGCTGACGGCCGACTCGCTGACGCTGACGGCGGCGGTGCTGCTGTCGGCGGTGGAGTTCGGGCTGGGCATCTGCCTGCTGTTCGCCATCAGGCGCAGGCTGGTGTCGAAGATGGTGGCTGCCGTGATGGCGGTGATGACGCTGCTGACGCTGTGGCTTGCCATAGCCAACCCCATCAGCGACTGCGGATGCTTCGGCGACGCCATAGTGCTTACCAACTGGCAGTCGCTGCTGAAGAACGTCGTGCTGACGGCGCTGGCCGCCGTGGTAGCCCTGTGGCCGCAGCTGATGGCGAGGCTCATTTCGAAGTCTAACCAGTGGATAGTAATCAACTATTCAGCAGTCTTCATCCTCGGACTGTCGGCATGGTCGCTCTACTACCTGCCATATTTCGATTTCCGGCCATATCACGTGGGTGCCAGCCTGCGCGAAGGATGGCAGCGCATGATGGACGGCGAAGACTCGCCATACATGGACTTCAGCATTGAGCGCGACGGAGACGACATCACCGAGCAGGTGCTCAACGACGAAGGCTACGTGTTCCTGCTGGTGGCTCCGCACGTGGAGAATGCCGACGACAGCCGTCTGGACCAGATAAACCAGCTCTACGAGTACTCCGAGGAGCATGGATACCCGTTCTATTGCCTTACGGCAAGCGGAACGACGGGCATCAGGCGGTGGCAGGACATGACGGGTGCGGAATATCCGTTCTGCTTCACCGACGACGTCGTGCTGAAAACCATTATCCGCAGCAACCCCGGTCTTCTGCTGCTCCACGACGGCACCGTGGTGCGCAAGTGGAGCCACAACCAGCTTCCCGACGAGGAAGAGCTGGACGTGCCGCTCACAGAAAGCACCATGGGACAGATGGGGGAGGACTCTGTGCCGCGGAAACTGCTCGTGCTGCTGATGTGGTACATCCTGCCGCTGGCATTGCTCACCCTGGCCGACCGCTTGTGGGCCTGGTCTGCATGGATAAGAAAGAAACGCAAAGAGAAAATAGATAATTTAAACCCATTTAAAACAAAACAGACAATGAGAAAAAAGATTGTAGCAGGCAACTGGAAAATGAACCTGAACCTGCAGGAGGGCATTGCCCTGGCAAGCGAACTGAATGAGGCACTGAAGGCCGACAAGCCTAATTGCGATGTCGTAATCTGCACACCGTTCATACACCTGGCATCTGTCGCCGGCGTGCTGGACCAGCAGACCATCGGCCTGGGTGCAGAGAACTGCGCCGACAAGGAAAAGGGCGCCTTCACTGGTGAGGTGAGCGCAGAAATGGTGAAGTCTACCGGTGCCCAGTATGTCATTCTCGGCCACTCAGAGCGTCGTGAGTACTACAAGGAGACTCCGGAAATCCTTAAGGAGAAGGTTCTGCTGGCCCTGAAGAACGGTCTGAAGGTTATCTTCTGCATCGGCGAGACTCTTGCTGAGCGTGAGGCTAACAAGCAGAACGCCGTGGTGAAGGCAGAGCTGGAAGGCAGCGTCTTCAACCTCAGCGAGGAAGACTTCCGCAAGATTGTCATCGCCTACGAGCCTATCTGGGCCATCGGAACAGGCAAGACGGCTACCGCCGAGCAGGCAGAGGAAATCCACGCCTACATCCGCTCCATCGTGGCTGAGAAATACGGACAGGCCGTTGCCGACGACACCAGCATCCTCTACGGCGGCTCTTGCAAGGCATCGAATGCCCCTGAGCTGTTCGCAAAGCCCGACATCGACGGTGGACTTATCGGCGGTGCTTCGCTGAAATGTGCCGACTTCAAGGGCATTATCGACGCCTGGAAATAATGCGGATGCATTCTGAACAGGAAAAAAGAGGCAGAGAATAGAGAATAAAAAGTAGGGAATATAATAAAAATGTGTGAGGAGATTTAAGCGTTATGGAAAATATCAACAGAAGCAGAAATAGTTTGCACAAGGGTGTTTTATTTCTTATTTTTTATTTTCTATTCAGCTATGCCGGGGCGCAGACCTTCACAGAGCGTCTGCAGGAAAGCAAGGCCGGCGAGCCTTCGGTGACAGTCCACGAGAGCGCCGAGATAGACAAGCTGGTGAACAGCGAACAGCTGACGGCACGGCCTGCTGCCGCATCGTCGGCAGCGCATCCTGCCGCCACGCCAGGGCATCCGGCTGCCACATCTGGCAAGGACGCCGGCAAGACGCAGGCTGCTAACAGTGCCCAGACGGCTGCTGGAGCGGAGAACCCGTCGGCAGGCACTGAGAACGGTGCTGCCGCCGAGCGCCCACGCACCGTCCACGGCGTAAAGGTCATGGGCTACCGCGTGCAGGCATACGTCGGCGGAAATTCGCGCAAGGACCGCCAGCAGGCTGAGCAGGTTGGCAACAACATCAAGGCGCAATTCTCCGGCGTGCCTGTATATGTGCATTTCTACTCGCCGCGTTGGATTTGCCGCGTTGGCAACTACCGCACCTATGAAGAGGCCCACCAGATGCTTGTCAGTCTCAGAAAGCTGGGATACACGCAGGCGTCGATCGTGAAGGGCAAGATAACGGTGCCTTATTAGTTCATAGTTGACTTTGTCAAGCTAAAGCTTCACAGCTGATAGTTAATAGTTAATCAGGTAAATCCGTTAATCGGTAAACAGCTTATGGCATTGGATAATAGTAACGAGACATTCCGCGAAGGCCTTGACGAACTGGCCGGACACTACAAGATCATTCTGTCGCTGCTTGGCGAGGATGCTGGGCGCGAGGGACTGCTGAAGACGCCCATGCGTGTTGCCAAGGCCATGCAGATGCTCACGCGCGGCTACGAGATGGATGCGCACGAGGTGCTGCGACAGGCTCTCTTCAAGGAGGACTATTCGCAAATGGTGATAGTGAAGGACATCGACTTCTTCTCACTCTGCGAGCACCACATGCTGCCCTTCTACGGCAAGGCGCACGTGGCATACATTCCTAACGGATACATCACGGGCCTGTCGAAGATTGCGCGCGTGGTAGACATCTACAGCCACCGCCTGCAGGTGCAGGAGCGCATGACGCTGCAAATCAAGGAGTGCATTCAGCAGACGCTGCATCCGCTGGGCGTGATGGTCGTCGTGGAGGCGCGCCACATGTGCATGCAGATGCGCGGCGTGGAAAAGCAGAACAGCATCACCACCACGAGCGACTTCTCCGGGGCCTTCAATCAGGCAAAGACGCGCCAGGAGTTTATGAATCTGATTCACAACAATCAGATATGAGAGAGAAAACAAGGTGAAAAAGGAAATAAAGGCTAATCGTAAAAGGTAAACAGTAAAAGAAAGCAATATGGATCAGTTTAACAGTAACACATACAAGAAGCAGTCGCTGGGCAGTGAGTTCATGCACAGCTGCCTGGGCAAGATTATCATTCTGACGCTGGTAATTATCGTTTTGCTGATAATAGCTGTCATGACAGTGCCGTCAGACCAGGTGATGGCTGCGGAGATGGAAGACAACGTCCGCGAGTTCCTGCAGGACAACGACAGCATCAAGGGAGACGGCATCGACCAGGCGGTAGACAACTTCTCGAATATCTTCACCGTTGCCGACAGCACTGTCGACGACCACGAGATTATGGAAGCCTACCACAAGTATAACGACCTGCGCATCTTCAAGCATGCGCTCTACAGCTCGGCCATCGTCTTCAACAACTTACACCCGATGGGCGTACGCATTGGCGTCGGCGTCTTCGGAGTGGTCATTCCGACGATTGAATATCCCGACCTGCTGCTCGACGTGTCGGCGGTGAGGCGTGAGTACAACAAGAAGCTCATTCAGGATGTGCCGCTGCCAGATCAGTATGTCGGCGAAAACCCGAACTTGAAGCCGTACCACTATAAAGGCAATCCGGACGACTGATTGCAACAGGCCACACGGTCTCTGCCAGTTGCGGAATTATTTCCGTGGGCTACAAAGTTATCTCTGTGAGTTACGAAATTATCTCACAGAGATATTTTTTTATCTCTGCATGTTATAAAATTATCTCTGCATGTTATGAAATTATCTCACAGAGATAATTTTTTTTTCTCTGCATGTTACGAAAAAAACTTGCAGAGATGTGGAAACGTCTCTGCAAGCAGTATGGTTGAATGGTGTTGAGGACTACATATATCCCAGCCAGCGGAGGATGTCGTTCAGGTTGGCAACGACCATCAGCAGCACGAGCAGCCCGAAGCCTACATATTCGGCCTTTATCATGAACTCGTCCGACGGCTTGCGGCCGGTAATCATCTCGTAGATGAGGAACAGCACGTGGCCTCCATCCAAGGCCGGAATGGGCAGTATGTTCATGAATGCGAGGATGATGCTCAGGAACGCCGTCATCTTCCAGAACATGTACCAGTCCCACATTGGCGGGAACAGTGAGCCGATGGCTCCGAAGCCGCCGAGTGATTTTGCGCCGTCGGCGGTGAAGACGTACTTCATGTCGTCAACGTATGACGCCAGCACGTTCCATCCGTAGGTGATGCCTGCTGGTATGCTCTCCAGGAAGCCATACTCTATGGTCGTCGGCTTGTAGAGCTTGTTGAGCAGCAACGGTATGAAGCCCAGCTTCAGCTCTGGGGTCAGCGTCACCACGGCGGTGTCCGTGCGTGCCTCGTTGCCGAAGACGATGGTGACGTTGCGTGCCTTCAGCGAGTCGGCCTGCGTCTTGGCAGTCAGCAGCAGGTCTTCGCGCTTGCCGATGAATTCCGTGAAGGCATTGTAGGAGTCTATCTCTTCACCGTTGGCGGCAATGATGCGGTCGCCCTTCTGCATGCCTATGCTTGCGGCGGGCGTCTCCGGCAGAACGCTGTCAACCACTGCCGGCACCAGCGGGCGCACAAAGGCAGGGTCGGTCTTCAGCATGCCGAGCAGGTTGATGTCTCCCGGCAGCGGCAGGCTCACGGGCTTGCCCTCGCGGATAATGTCCACACGGTGGGCCTCGGAAATGTCGCGGAACAAATCGGCAGAGAAGTCCTTGAAGGCGCCCTTGTCAGTGCCGACGAGGATGTCGCCATCCTTGAAGCCGTACTGCTTGGCCTCCTGGTTGAACTTCATGCCCAGCGACATATCCTTCACGGGAATGTACGAGTCTCCCCAGTAGAAGAGAATCATTGAGTAGATGAACAATGCCAGCAGGAAGTTCACCAGCACGCCGCCAATCATTATCAGCAGGCGCTGCCATGTGGGCTTCGTGCGGAATTCCCAGGGGTGAGTCTCTTCGCTCAGCTTCTGGTTGGTTTCGTCTATCATGCCGTCGATGGCGCAATAGCCGCCCAGCGGCAGCCATCCCACGCCGTATTCTGTGCCTACGTACTCCTTGGTGCCGTCTTCCTTCGTCGGCACTGTGGTGGGCGTGAGGTGCAGAAGCTTGCGCACCCACGTGTCATAAGTGCTCAGCAGGTGGAACTTCGGATTGAAGAAAAGATAGAACCGCGAAACTCTTACCTTGAAGAGCTTGGCGAAGAAAAAGTGGCCGCCCTCGTGCAGGAGTACCAGCAGCGAGATGGCCAGCATGAATTGTAATAGTCTTATTAAGAATACTTCCATAGTCTGTTATATGGTGATGGGTGTTTGGTGTTTGGTGTTGGGTGTTTGGTGTTGTTATGCCATCGTCTGGCTGAGGATTTCTGTGGCAATGCTGCGTGCCTCCTTGTCGGTGGCCACATAGGTGTCGTAGTCAGGCTGCTTGCAGAAGGTGGCGCGCTGCATGGTCTTGCCGATGATGTCGGCCATGCCGAGGAATGTGCAGCGGTCTTCAAGGAATGCGCGGTTGACGATTTCGTTGGCGGCATTCAGTATGCAGGGCATGTTTCCGCCCTGTGCGATGGCGTCGAATGCCAGCTGCAGGCACTGGAATTTCTGCATGTCCGGCTCGAAGAACTCCAGCTTCTGTGCAAAGAAGTCGAGGCGTGGGCCACTCAGCGGCAGGCGGTTGGGGAATGAGAATGCATACTGTATCGGCAGCCTCATGTCCGGTACTCCCAGCTGCGCCTTCACGGCTCCGTCGGCAAACTGCACGGCACTGTGTACGATAGACTGTGGATGCACCAGCACCTGTATCTGCCTGGCGTCGACGCCGAAGAGCCATTTTGCCTCTATCACCTCGAAGCCTTTGTTCATCATGCTTGCTGAGTCGATGGTTATCTTTGCGCCCATGTCCCATGTGGGATGGCGCAGAGCGTCGGCCTTAGTTACCGAGGCCAGCTCATCGATGCTTTTCGTGCGAAACGGGCCGCCGCTTGCCGTGAGCAGGATTTTCTCTATGGCGTTGTCGCCCTCGCCGACGATGCTCTGGAAGATTGCCGAATGCTCGCTGTCCACGGGCAGGATTGGCGCATGGTTGTCAGCCGCCAGCTGGCATATCAGCTCGCCAGCCACTACCAGTGTCTCCTTGTTGGCAAGTGCTATTGCCTTGTGTGCCTTTATGGCGTGGATGGTCGGCGACAGTCCGGCGAAGCCCACCATGGCCGTCAGCACCATGTCTATCGGCTCTGCCTCCACTATCTCGTCGAGAGCCTGTCTGCCAGTGTACACTTTCACGTCGGGCAAGTCGCTCATCAGCTGCTGCAGGCGTTCGTAGTGCTGTTCGTTGGCAATCACCACTGCCGCAGGCTTGAACTTGTGAGCCTGTTCGGCCAGCATGTCTACCTTGTTGTTTGCCGTCAGGCAGTATACCTCGTAGAGGTCGCTGTGTTCTGCAATCACCTGCAGTGCCTGTGTTCCTATGGAGCCTGTAGAGCCGAGGATGGCTATCTGTCTTTTTTGCTTCATATTACTGTTGCGCAATTTGGCTGCAAAAGTACAAAATATTGATGTATATTACGGCTTATCAATTTATAAAGTAAGCTAAAAGAAATGAAAAATCGTGGGTGCGGGCTGCTTGCAGCATAGTCTTGGACAGCTGTGTAGTGTTCAGAGTTCGAGCAATCCCTCCGGCAGCTGCATTGTCAGCGTGCGCTTCTGCTGGTCGATGCCGGCAATCAGTTCGTCGGTGGCAGGGATAAGCCTTCCGTCGGCCATTTCGAAGAGAGTGTTTGCCGTAGAGTCGTCTACGCCGCTGATGGTTCCTACGGTGCGTCCCGTGGCCTTGTCGATGATTGAGTAGCCCACGATGGCTGCGAGCGTCGGTCCGTCTTCGCCGTCGTCGGAAAGCTCGCGTGGGAAGTAGACGTCGCATCCTGTCAGCTCCGCGGCGCGTTCCATGGAGTCGATGTCGCAGAATTTCATGATGACGTTCGAGTCCGTCTTGAAGCGATACTCTTCTATGAAAAACGGTACGAGAATGCCGTCAACCATCAGCACCACGTAGTCTGCGTCCGTGCGGTCGAAGACATCGTCGTCGATGAGCATTGAGATTTCTCCCTTTACGCCGTGCGTCTTTCCCAGGCGGCCTATCTTGTAGCAGTCTTCCAGTCTGATCATGGTGTGAATGGGGTTTGTGGGGGTGGGAGTTGTGGTGGTGATGGGAATTATGGGAGTTATGGGAGTGATGAGAATTATGGGGGTGATGTGGCTGGCGCGATTATCATGGAATGCGCTCGATGTGAGCCCCAAGCGCGTTGAGGCGAGCCTCAATGTCCTCGTAGCCACGGTCAATCTGCTCGATGTTACTGATGGTGCTTGTCCCGCTGGCACTCATGGCTGCTATGAGCAGTGCGATGCCTGCGCGTATGTCAGGGCTTGACATGCGGCTGCCCCTGAGCTGGCGCTTGCGGTCGTGGCCTACTACGACGGCGCGGTGCGGGTCGCAGAGTATGATTTGCGCTCCCATGTCGATGAGCCTGTCGACGAAGAACAGGCGGCTTTCGAACATTTTCTGGTGGAACAGCACAGAGCCGCGCGCCTGCGTGGCTACGACGATGAGTACCGACAGCAGGTCGGGCGTCAGCCCAGGCCACGGTGCGTCAGCCAGTGTCATGATGGTTCCGTCGATGAATGACTCCACGATGTAGTGTGTCTGTTGCGGCACATACAGGTCGTTGCCCTCAGCCCTCACTTTCACGCCCAGCCGGCGGAAAGCCTCAGGGATAATGCCGAGATGCTCGGGAGCCACGTCCTTTATTCTAATGCCGTTGCCGCACATGGCTGCCATTCCTATGAACGAGCCTACCTCAATCATGTCGGGCAGCAGCCTGTGAGTTGTGCCGTGCAGCACCCGTGTGCCTCTTATGGTGAGCAGGTTCGAGCCAATTCCCGTGATGTCTGCGCCCATGCTGTTGAGCATCTTGCAGAGCTGCTGGATGTACGGTTCGCATGCAGCGTTGTATATTGTCGTTGTGCCTTCAGCCAGTACTGCGGCCATGACGATGTTAGCCGTTCCGGTGACGCTGGCTTCGTCGAGCAGCATGTAGCTTCCCTTCAGTCGCGCAGCCTTTATTTCGTAGACGTTTCTGTCGTCGACGTGCCTGAAGCTGGCGCCGAGGCTCTTGAATCCCATGAAGTGCGTGTCCAGACGGCGTCGGCCGATCTTGTCGCCGCCGGGCTTGGTGATGACGGCGCGACCCATGCGTGCCAGCAGCGGTCCGATCATCATTACCGACCCTCTCAGAGCTGCGCACTTGTTGACGAATTCGTCGCTTTCCAGAAAGCCCAGGTTCAGTTCGTCGGCCTGGAAGACGAAGGTGTTTCCGCCCTTTTTCGTTCCATGCGCCGGCAGCTTAGTTCCATGCTCCGGTTGCTCAGCTTCATGCGCCGGCTGCTCCGCATCAGTCTTGGCAGAGCCTTGTGCCGGCTTCACCTTCACGCCCATGTCGCGCAGCAGCTGTATTAGGTTGTTGACGTCGAGAATGTCAGGAATGTTGCTGATGGTTACTTGTTCTGCGGTGAGCAGAGTCGCGCATATCACCTGCAAGGCTTCGTTCTTGGCTCCCTGTGGCGTTATCTCGCCGCAGAGTGGGTGTCCGCCTTCTATTTTGAATGATGCCATCTGTTGCTGTCTGTCTGTTGTTTTCCGAAAAGTTGCGGTTGTTGTCCGGCGTGTTGCCGTCAGAGTGTCGAAATAGCTGTTCTGCTATTTTTTGCGCTTTTTCTTCCCTGTAGGCTGCTGCTGTGGAGCCGCGTTGAGCCGTTCGAAGCGGAAGGTGCGCATGTCCAGCTGGATTTTCCCGTCGGTGAGCCTTGCCAGGTCGCTGACAATTCTCTCCTCCGACGCCATTCCCTGTCCCCAGGCAGCCTGGTCGCGGCGCATCTGGTTGGCAGTCAGCCGTGCCAGCTCGTCTCGCTCCGCTCCTGGCTCCATCTGCTTCAGCCGCTCAAAGAGTTCCGTCAGCAGTCGGCCGTAGTGGCGCAGGTGGTTCTGCCCGTCGCGAGTTGGATGCTGCAGGGGCTGTGGGTGACTATGTATGGTTTCCGCCTGTGATATGTCGTAGGGCCAGTCGATGTCTAACTGCTGTCGGCTCATGATGTAGAGGTGGTCCCAGAGCGTCTGCTGGTAGTTGTTGGTCTCGCGGATCTGTGGGTTTCTCGACTCCATGAGTTTCACAATGGCTTTAGCACACCTCAGCCTCTCCTGCTTAGTGGGCAGAGTGATGGCGTGGTCGACCATTTTCTGTATCTCGCGGCCATATTCCGTCATCACCAGTCGTTCGCGCTGGGTGTTGTAGTCAAGTCCTTGTATGTTCATCTGTTTGCTTTGAGGTTTTTACTGTTTCTGATTAACTGTCTGCAGCAGGTCCTTGGGCTTTATTGCCACGAAGTCCTTAAGGTAGAACGGCTCGTAGTATGCCACGTCCTCGAACTGCCCGTTGAGAAATCTGCGCTCTGCCAGCGGCATCATCCACTGCGCCATCGGTTCGATGCCTTCCACGAGGCGTGCGTTGGGATGGTTGATGACGTCCATGCACTTTTCGGCGCCGTTGCCGAAGAAGTATATGGGGTGGCTGTCTAAGAGTTCCCTGTATGTGTCAGCGCTGACCACGTCGGCTCTGGTGTCGCGCAGGCAGTGGAGTGAGCGGTCGAAGACGGCAGCATAGACCTCCATGCGCCTGGCGTCGATCATTGGGCAGAGCAGTGCGTCCTCTGGCATCGGCATCGGCTCTGCGGCGCCTTTCACCCTGACGGTCTCCCTGAGCAGCAGCGGCACGCACATCACCTCCAGCGTAGGCACGGCGATGAGCTTCAGGTCGCGGCCGTAGCAGATGCCCTTGGCCATGGAGACTCCTATGCGCAGGCCGGTGTAAGAGCCAGGTCCGCTGCTCACGCTGACGGCGTCGAAGGGGATGGCGTGGCTGTCGGTGAACGATATGGCCTCGTCGACCATCGTGCCGAGTCTTTCAGCTCCGGCGCCCTTTTCGCCGCGTGCGTCTTGCTTGAAGATGCACTGTCCGCTCTCTGAGACAGCCACCGAGCAGACGTTGGTGCTGGTCTCTATGTGTAGTATGCAGGCCATAGTAGTTTTCTCGTCTTTACAAGCCCCTGTAGGCTTTATGGCCGCGAAGATACGAAAAAAAATTCCAACAGCGTCAGTTTTCAGATTGTTTAACGCTCTGTTTCGTCTTGCAGCCGTTTCCCTACCACGGTTTAGGGATTTTCCGCCCTGTTTTTAGGATTTTTCCCTTTGCAAAACCGCGGCGGCGGCCTACCTTTGCAGCAGAAACAATAACCGACAGAAAGCATTTCTAACCAAACTGATAGGAGACACAACTATGAAGAAGATGATTACACTGGCACTGACAATGATGGTTGCTACCATCGCCACCGCAATGAGCTATACCGAAGCCCGCGAGGAGGCTCTGTTCCTCAGCGACAAGATGGCCTACGAGCTGGGACTCACCGACGACCAGTACGACGCCGTCTATGAAATCAACCTCGACTATCTGCTCACCGTCGACCGCCACAGCGACGTCCTTGGCGTCTGGTGGCAGCAGCGCAATGCAAGCCTTCGCCAAGTGCTTACCGCATGGCAGTACGACAAGTATGCAGGTCAGACCTACTTCTACCGCCCCGTGGCCTGGCAGGCAGGCGCCTGGCTCTTCAGCATCTACGCCCACTACGACCGCGGCCGCTTCCTGAAGCCCCGTCCGCGCGTGTTCATAAGCTATCGTGGAGGCAGCCACATCGCACCGCCGCGCCCAGTGGCCGCACCGCGCCGCCCGCTTCCGTCGCCGCGCCATCCGGCCTCGCCGGCAGTGCGCCACCAGCCGTCGCAGCCGCAGCACAGCCAGCCCTCGGCACACGGCGGCATGCAGCGGCAGCCGTCGACGCCGCAGACGCAGGTGCCCCAGCTGGGCGGACACCGCTCCGGAGGCTCAAGATATGGCGGCCGCCGATAGAACCACCCATTGCCGCTGCTTGGCGGCAGACTGCCCCGAGCGAGAAAAATGTTTACAAAATGCGCATCTAAAGGCTCTGAGATTTGCGCCGCAGTCAGCAAATCCACTTTCGCTGCTGAAAACGGCCGGAATTTCAAAAAATGCCTTTCGCGCTGAAAGACAGATGTTTAGTTCAGGATGACACGATTTTTCCGCTGACCGGAAAAATTATCTCAGCCACTTACGAAATTATCTCCGCAAGATAAATCCGTAAGTGGCTTTTTCGTGCCGCCCGGAAAGCATGAAAAACGGGTGGAAAAATGCAGAAAAACACAGAAAAACAAACCGAAAAGCCCCAGTTTTGCACAAAAGTTGCGTTTTGTGCAGCAGTAAAACTTCTACTTTCGGGCAGAAAAACTGCACGTCGGCAGTTTAATCCGCGCTGGTTTGCAAAAAATGGCAGACACGTTTTTGCGGTAATTTTTCTTTACAAAAGCATGGGTGCTTGTCGCGATTAGCAAAAAATATTTTAATTATTGGCGGAAGTTTTGGCTGTTGTTATTCAAAAAATCACTACATTTGTCGCCACAAATCTTATTATAACGCATGAACGAACCTCCAATAATTAAGAAACCTCGCTTGGAATGGCTCGATGCCCTGCGCGGATTTACCATGATAATGGTCGTAGCCTACCATGTTGCACAGTCGGGCTTCGGCGAGTCGTGGCGCCACTCATCGTCAATGCCGTTCCTCGTGCTGTTCCGCATGCCGCTGTTCTTCTTCGTCAGCGGTTTCCTGGCCTACAAGGCATCGCAAGTGTGGAACCTCAGAAACCTCGGCACCCTGCTGCTGAAGAAAATCCGCGTGCAGACAATTCCCACCATCGTCTTCTTCGTGCTGGGCATGGCAATACTCCACAAGCACTTCTGGCCGGCAGTCGTCGACGCCATCCACTCGCCGTTCAAGGGCGGCTACTGGTTTACCATCGTGCTGCTCTACATGTTCGTGGTCTACTATCTGTTCTGCTACTTCGAGAGCCACCTGCTGTCGCTCATGCGCGACAAGCTGGGCTTCAGGCGCTTCCCGGCGTGGCTGCCCATAGCACTGCTCTTCGTGGTGTCGCTGTGCTTCTACGAGACCCACTACCTGCCGAAGTATTTCTCGTGGGCCTCGGGCTACAGGGGGGCAAAGACGCCGCTCTACCACTTCCTCATCGACACCAGTCTGGGGCAGCTGCTGCTCTACTTCCCGTTCTTCCTCTTCGGCAACATCGTCCACCGCTACTGGGACAAGGCACAGCGCATCATGGACAGCGCGTGGTTCTTCCCGCTGATCATCGTCGTCGTCATCCTGGCAACCCTCGACGCGCTGAAGTGGCACACCCTGCGCATGCACTGGGCCATCATTCCGCTGACGCTGGCGCGCTTCCTGCTGCCCACGATAGTCTTCATGTATTTCCGTCACTATCAGCAGTACTTCACTAAGCTGAGCGTCATAGGCGTGTCGCTGCAGTACATCGGCCGCCGCACGCTCGACATCTACCTGCTGCACTACCTCTTCCTGCCAGACCTGCCGCACATCGGCGAATACTTCAACACCCACACGCACAACTTTGCCATCGACACCACGCTGTCGATCATCATCGGACTGCTCATCGTGGGCTTCTGCATCATTACGTCCAACATTCTGCGCATAAGCCCCTTCTTCAAGAAGTGGCTCTTCGGCAGGTAGCCGCAAGGCTCCCTTTTTAAGTCAACGGAAGACATGAAAGAACTCACTGCCGACTTGCAGCCGCGATGGAACAGCATCATCATCGACGTGCTGCGCGAGTTTACCAGCATCTGCAGGGCCAACGGGCTGCGCTGGTTCTGCTGCGGCGGTACGGCCATCGGGGCCGTGCGCCACGGGGGCATGATACCGTGGGACGACGACATCGACGTCTTCATGCCCAGGCCCGACTACGACCGCTTCATGCAGATAGCCACATGCACCGACCTGGGCAACTACGAGCTGGTGACGCCCTACAACGACAGCACCTATCCGCAGTACTTCGCAAAGCTCTGCAACAGGAACACCACGCTGCAGGAAGTGGCCGACGTGCCGAGCGTGCATGGCCTCTACATAGACATCTTCCCCATCGACGGCGCACCCGGCGACATTGCCGAGGCGCAGGCTCTGGAGCGCAGATTCAGGAAGATTAAGAACAAGCTGGAGGCTATTTCCACGCACAACACCTTCGGACAGTATCTTTCGCTGCTCACCGACCACAGCAAGTGGGGACGCTTCGCCAGGAAGACCATAGGTTTCCTCTTCCGCGAGCAGTATCGCCAGCGCCTGCTGGCACAGATGGACGCCATCAGCTACCGCTACGACTACGAGACGGCCACTCTGGTGGCTGTCTACTGCGGTTCATACGGTGAGAAGGAGGTGTTTTCCAAAGAGTGGCTCGACGGCACCGTGCAGTTCCAGTTTGAGGGAATTACCGTCGACCTTCCCTCGGGCTACGACGCCTATCTGCGTCAGTACTACGGCGACTACATGCAGCTGCCGCCCGAAGAAAAGCGCGTCAGCCACCATACCAAGGCTTATTTCAACATGGACGCACGCGAAGCAGTGTCTCCACGGTGTGGCGCAGGCCCTCGCTGATGCCGAACAGCGGATGCCAGCCCGAAAGCTCTATCTTGGCGGTGTCGAAGACGGCACGGCTGATGGGCGTCGTGTTGCCGTCGGCAGAGGCGTTGACGATAACACGGCGGCCGCCAATCTGGGCCGTCAGCTCGGCCAGCTGGCGGATGGTGATGCACGACCGAGCGTCGGCAACATTGTAGGCCTCCGCGCGCGCGCCATTATTAATAAGGTGTAGGATGGCAGCAGCGGCATCGACGACGTAGAGCCACGAGCGATACTGCAGTCCGGCGCTCTGCATGACGATGTCTTCGCCGCGCAGCACGTTGCGGATGAACTGGGCATAGACGCGGTTGTCGCTGTCGGTGAAGAAAGGACCGTAGGTGTGGCAGGGCCGTGCGGTGACAATGTCCAGGCCGTACTCCTTGCAGTAGGCGGCGCAGAGAGTCTCGGCGGCACGCTTCGATTGTGGATAGCAGGACCGCGGAGACTGGATGTCGATGAAGCCGCAGTCGTCCTCGCGGAAGGCACTGCCGCTGCCCTCGCCGTAGACTTCGCCGGAAGAAACGTAGACCATGCGGCGCATGCCGTGGCTGCGCCCGTAGTCGGCCAGCGACTGCAGGCCGGTGATGTTTGACAGCATCACCTCCACAGGGCGCTCGGCAAAGAAATTGGGGCTGGCATTGCTGGCAGCATGGACGATGTAGTGGAAAGTGTCGCCGCACGTCAGCGGACGGCAGACGTCGTGCTCGAGGAAGTGGAACCGCGGGTTGCCCAGATAGTCGGCAAAGCGCGTGGCGGCATGTTCGCGGTTGCGGCCCATGGCATACACGCTGCACTGGCTGTGGCGCATGAGCATGTCGACCAGGCAGCTGCCTATGAGGCCCGTGGCGCCGGCCACGAGAATATTTGTTTCAGAAGAGAATGCGCCTTCGCATGAGGCCGGCGCGCCTTCGCCTGGGCTTGGCATGCCTTCCGCTGGCAGCAGGCCGATTTGCTCTGCTGCCAGCGAAAGGTCGCGGAAATAGGGTGCTGTGTTGCTCATGGCTCTGCTCTTTCAGGTCATGGCCGCATTATTTCAGCCACGACTCGGCCTTAATGTTCATGAGAGCTTTCAAAATCTCAAGGTCTTCAACGGTAGTCACCTTGATGTTCTTCTCCGAGCCAGGCACGATGTGCATTTCCCTGCCGCCAAGGTCGGCCATCAGCGTGCAGGAGGCAACACTGTTGGTGATGCCGCGGACTTTGGCTTCCTCGTGGGCGGCAATGATGTTGCCAAGGCGGAAAGTCTGGGGCGTCTGGGTGCGGATGAGCTTGTCGCGCGGAATGCTGGTGGACGAGGAGAAGCCGTCGTCGCTCTCAAGGATGGCTTCGCGGCACTGGATGCCGGTGATGGCATAGCCGTACTGCTGGCAGATGGCAATGTTGGAGGAAATGATGTCCTGCGAGAGCAGAGGGCGCACGGCGTCGTGGACAAGCACAAGGTCGTCGTCGCGGCAGCCGGCGTCGCGAAGCCCGTAGATGCCGTTGCGGATGGACTCCTGACCGTTCTGGCCGCCGGGGAATATCCAGCGGAGCTTGTCGATGGAGAACTGGTTGGCATACGACTGCAAGACCGTCTCCCAGCCGCCAAGGCACACAACGGCTATGCCGTTTATGTCGGGGTGACGCTGGAAGGCCATCATCGTGTGTATGATGATCGGACAGTTGTCCACATGCATGAACTGCTTCGGTATGTCCTGTCCCATGCGGTTGCCGGAGCCGCCGGCGATTATCAGTGCGTAGTTCATAAGCTCACTTCATAGTTCAGCCAACCTGGCTGCCGGGCCTTACATCCTTGGTGGTGGTGACTACGCTGAGCGACTCGTCGAAGTCGACGGCGGAGAGAATCATTCCCTGGCTCTCGATGCCCATCATCTTGCGTGGCTCGAAGTTGGCAACGAAGAGGATGTTCTTGCCGACGAGTGCCGAGGGGTCGTCGTAGAAGGCGGCAATGCCGGAACAGATGGTGCGGGTCTGGCCGGAGCCGTCGTCGATGAGGAACTGCAGCAGCTTCTTCGACTTCGGCACACGCTCGCAGGCCAGAACGCGGCCCACGCGGATGTCAAGCTTCTCAAAGTCGTCGAAAGAGACGTTCTCCTTCACGGGAGCGGCCTTGTACTGGGCGGCTTCGTTGGCTTTCTTGGTGGCTTCAAGCTTGTCGAGCTGCTTCTGGATGACGTCGTCGTCGATTTTCTCGAACAGCAGCGACGGCTCGCCAAGCTGGTGGCCGGCCTTCAGCAGGTCGGTGGAGCCAAGCTGCTCCCACTCGAAGCTGTCGAGGCGGAGCATGTCGCGCAGCTTGCGGCTGGAGAACGGCAGGAACGGCTCGAAGGCTATGGCAAGGTTGGCCGTCAGCTGCAGGCAGATGTTGAGGATGGTCTCGCAGCGCTTCGGGTCCTCCTTCCACACTTTCCATGGCTCGCATTCGGTGATGTAGCGGTTGCCGATGCGTGCCAGGTTCATGGCCTCGAACTGCGCGTCGCGGAACTTGAACTGGTCGAGCAGGGCTTCCACTTTCTGCTTCACGTCAGTGAACTCGGCGAGGGCGGCCTTGTCGACGGCCTGAAACTCGCCGCAGGCGGGAACAACGCCGTTCCAGTATTTCTTGGTGAGCTGCAGGGCGCGGTTGACGAAGTTGCCGTAGACGGCCACCAGCTCGTTGTTATTGCGGTCCTGGAAGTCGCGCCACGTGAAATTGTTATCCTTCGTCTCAGGGGCATTGGCTGTCAGCACGTAGCGAAGCACATCCTGCTTGCCCGGCATGTCGGCGAGATACTCATGGAGCCAGACGGCCCAGTTGCGCGACGTAGAAATCTTGTCGTTCTCAAGGTTCAGGAATTCGTTGGCAGGAACGTTGTCGGGCATGATGTAAGCCCTGTTCGTTTCCCCATTGGCGGGATGAATGGCGTTTGCTTCGTTCCACGCCTTCATCATTACGGGGAAGATGATGCAGTGGAACACGATGTTGTCCTTGCCGATGAAGTGGACCAGGCGCGTGTCCTCGTCCTGCCACCACTGGCGCCAGTCGCCCCAGCGCTCTGGCTCCTTGGCGCAGAGCTCTACGGTGTTAGAGACATAGCCGATGGGGGCGTCGAACCACACATACAGCACTTTTCCATCAGCACCCTCGACAGGCACTGGAATGCCCCAGTCGAGGTCGCGCGTCATGGCTCGCGGCTGCAAGTCCATGTCGAGCCACGACTTGCACTGGCCGTAGACATTCGGGCGCCATTCCTTATGCTCTTCGAGTATCCACTGCTTCAGCCACTCCTGGTATTTGTCAAGAGGCAGATACCAGTTCTTCGTCTTGCGAAGCACGGGCGTGGAGCCGCTGATGGTAGACTTCGGGTTTATCAGTTCCGTCGGCGAAAGGTCACGGCCGCACTTCTCGCACTGGTCGCCGTAGGCGCTTTCGTTGTGGCAGTGGGGGCATTCGCCGGTTACGTAGCGGTCGGCAAGGAACTGCTTGGCCTCTTCGTCGTAGAGCTGCTCGGTGGTTTCTTCCACCAGCTTGCCTTCGTCGTAGAGCTTGCGGAACCACTCGGCGGCAAACTTATGGTGTGTGTCCGACGTCGTGCGGCTGTAGATGTCGAAGGAAATGCCGAACTCCTCGAACGAGTCTTTTATCATTTTGTGGTAGCGGTCGACGACGTCTTGCGGCGTAATGCCTTCCTTGCGGGCGCGGACGGTGATGGGGACGCCATGCTCGTCGCTGCCGCCGATGAACAGTACGTCGTCGCCTTTCAGCCTAAGATAGCGGACGTAAATGTCGGCAGGGATGTAGACGCCTGCCAGATGCCCGATGTGGACACCGCCATTGGCATAGGGCAATGCCGATGTCACGGTTGTTCTCTTGAATTTCTTTTCTGCCATTATCTGTAAAAGTATTGTGATTGCTGGTGTAAGTTTTGTCTTTACTTTTGTAAGTAAGGTGATTTGCATGCAAAATTACGAAAAACGCCGCGTTTAGAGGCATTTTTGTCAAACAAAATAAAAAAGAATAACACTTATTTTTATTTTTAAGAACTTTTACGACACGAAACTTGCTGCTTTCAGACTATTATTTGTAATTTCGCATCGGGTTAGACCAAACAAATACTTATTAGCCTGATGAACCATAGACTGAAAACCATATTTTTCCTTTTCTTGCTATGTCTTGCCGCCTGGGGCGACAATCTCGGATATACCAAGTTCACTCCGCTGCGCATAGGACTGGATTTGGACTATGCACCGCTGGAATACGTCGACAAGGACGGACTTCCGCAGGGACTGGACGTTGACCTTACGCAGGAGCTGATGAAGCGCCTCGACGTGCCGTACACTTACAGTCCCAACAACTGGGAAAACATCTCCGGCGACGTCATTAACGGCCGTGTAGACCTTGCAATGATGGTATATTCGCCATACAGAAGGAACCTGGTGAACTACTCGCGGGCGGTTTTCAGGCTGTATTATCAGGCTGTCTACAGGGTAAATGAAATCGGCGAGCAGTTTGACATGCGACACATGGAGGGAAAGAACATTGCCTACATGTCGAGCCGCCCGATTACGGACACGCTGAGCCGCGCAGGTGCCGTGCTGCACGTGGTGCGAGACCTGCCGAAGGCTCTCAGGGACTTGTCGTCGGGAAAGTACGACGCCGTCATCTGCTTCCGCTATCAGGCCCGCTATCACATTAAGGAGCAGGGCCTGGAGAACCTCATTGCCGAAGACCTTACGCTGACGCCGCGCGAATACTGCTATGTCAGCAAGAACCAGCAGCTGATAAATGCCATCAACCGCGAGCTGGACCTCATGGAAAAGGACGGCGTCATCGACGAAGTGTATGGCGACTACATTTCTCAGCTTGGCACATTCTCGGTGCCGAAGTGGATTTGGTACATGCTGGGCATTGTGCTGGTGCTGTTCCTTGCTATCACCGTGGTGCTGCAGCTGGTACATGCCAAACAGCTGCGCCACGAGATGCTGCGCGCGCAGAGGTCGGAGCGTCTGAAGACGGTGTTCCTGGCAAACGTCAGCCATGCGCTGCGTACGCCGCTGAACGCCATCATAGGCTTCAGCGACATGCTGAGCAGCATGGACATGTCGATGCTCTCGCCAGAGGATCAGCAGCAGATGCTGGGCATGATAAACTCCAACGGCAAGCAGCTGCTGTACTTCATCAACGAGCTGCTGCAGCTGTCGGACATTGAGGGCGGCGGCTTGCAGTTCCAGCGCATCGACACTGACATTCAGGCGTCGATGGAGGGCTTCAGGCTGGAGTTGCAGCCGCAGGTGGCCGAAGGCGTGGAGGTGAAGATAGAGTCGCCTCACAAGTCGTGCATAGCCACTCTGGACCCGAACCTGATGCGCATTGTGGTAATGCACATGCTTACCAATGCCGCCAAGCACACGCAGCAGGGCAGCATCACCATATTCTACGAAAAAAGGAAGGAAGGCCTTTACATAGCCGTCACCGACACTGGCGAGGGTATACCTGACGAACTGAAGGAAAACATCTTCACCCTGCTGAACGACAAGAACACCTTCGTGCAGGAAGAGACCCCTGGCCTGGGACTGTCAATCTGCAAGGCTATAGTGGATGCCGCCAACGGCAAGATAGGCGTGGAGAGCAAGCATGGCGAAGGCTCTACCTTCTGGCACTCCATTCCCGTAAAAGTCCAAGTGGATTAGCCTGTTGGAGATGAGTGGAAAGAGGCTTACAGATGCTTGGCGATTGTTTCCAGGCACTGTGTGGCATTGATGGGCTTTGTGAGGAAGTCGTCGCATCCGGCGGCGATGGCCGTCTGGCGGTCGGTGTCGAAGGCATTGGCCGTCAGTGCAATGACTGGCAGGGTGGGCATCTGCGCTTTTATCTGGCGCGTAGCCTCAAGTCCGTCCATCACCGGCATCTTGATGTCCATAAGCACCAGGTCGGGAGATTCCGTAAGGGCTTTCTCAATGGCTTCCTGGCCATTGACGGCCCGCAAAAACTCGTAGTTCTGCTTCAGAATGTAAGTCATGAGCATGTAGTTGCTGTCGTTGTCCTCTGCTACAAGAATCTTTTTCATAATGCTTTTGTCTTTGTTTTATAAATTATTATATGTACAAAAGTAAGTCTTTTTTCTCAAAATCCTTGTCAGTGCTGAACTTTTTAACTAATTTTGTACCAAGAACAGTAAAAACCTCAAAACCGCAACTACCTATGAACAAGAAACTTTTTGCAAGCCTGTTGGCAGGCGCGCTGGCCGTGACTGCCGTAGGACAGAACGTGCTGAACGTGAACACCAGGAAGCTGGGGGCTCCCATACAGCCTACGATGTATGGAATATTCTTTGAAGACATCAACTACGCTGCCGACGGCGGACTCTACGGTGAGCTGGTGAAGAACCGCTCGTTCGAGTTCCCTCAGCACTTGATGGGCTGGCAGGCCTTCGGATGCATTGACGTGAAGGACGACGGCCCATTCAGCCGCTGCCCACACTATGTGGAGCTTAGCTCGCCGGGACATAAGGACCGCCGCACGGGACTCACCAACGAGGGCTTCTTCGGCATCGGCGTGAAGAAGGATGCTACCTACCGCTTCTCTGTCTGGGCGAAGGCATCGAAGGGAAAGGGAGCCATCCGCGTGCAGCTCATCGACGAGAACACCATGCGCGAGCGGCAGGCTTTTGCCGAGGAGACGGTGGAGATAACATCGACGGAGTGGAAGAAATATACTGCCGTGCTGAAGTCGACGCAGACCATGAAGCATGCTAAGCTGCGCATATTCCTGAAGGGTGAGAACTCTGTAGACCTGGAACACATCTCGCTGTTCCCCACCGACACCTATAAGAACCGCGAGAACGGCATGCGCCGCGACCTTGCGCAGGCTCTGGAAGACCTGCATCCGGGCATCTTCCGCTTCCCCGGCGGATGCATCGTGGAAGGCACCGACCTGGACACGCGCTACCAGTGGAAAAACAGCGTAGGCCCGGTGGAGAACCGTCCGCTGAACCAGAACCGCTGGGAACACACCTTCGACTATCGCTACTTCCCCGACTACTATCAGTCGTACGGACTGGGCTTCTTCGAGTTCTTCCAGCTCAGCGAGGACATCGGCGCCGAGCCGCTGCCAATCATGAACGTGGGCATGGCATGCCAGTATCAGAACTGGGAGAAGGAGTCGGCCCACGTGGCTGTCGGCGACCTGCAGCAGTACATCGACGACTGCCTTGACTTGATAGAGTTTGCCAACGGCCCTGCCGACTCGAAGTGGGGCAAGGTGCGCGCCGACATGGGCCACACGGAGCCTTTCCGCCTGAAGTATATCGGCGTGGGCAACGAGCAGTGGGGTCCCTTCTACTACGAGCGCCTGGAGCCTTTCGTGAAGGCCATCCGCGCAAAGTATCCCAACATAAAGATTGTAGGCTCCAGCGGCCCCGTGCCTGAGGATGTGCCTAACGACACATACAAGTTTGCCGAGGGATGGAAGGCTATGACGCGCCTAAAGGCCGACCTCGTGGACGAACACTACTATCGCGACGAGCAGTGGTTCCTCAGCCACGGCCTGCGCTACGACAGCTACGACCGCAAAGGCCCCAAGGTGTTTGCCGGCGAGTATGCCTGCCACGGAAAGGGAAAGAAGTGGAACCACTACGAGGCTGCCATTCTGGAAGCAGCATTCATGACTGGCTTTGAGCGCAATGCCGACATTGTGCACATGACTACACCGGCTCCGCTGTTTGCCCACGTCGACGGATGGCAGTGGCGCCCAGACCAGATATGGTACGACCAGACGCAGATGTTCAAGACCGTCAGCTATTATGTGCAGCAGATGTATGCCACCAATGCCGGCACCAACGTGCTGCCGCTGACCATGCCTACGACTGAGGGCGGCAAGACGGTCAACAAGCCTGTTGCCAACCAGGAAGGCCAGAACGGACTCTTCGCATCGGCAGCCTTCGACCAGGCCAGCGGCGAGGTAATCGTCAAGGTGGCCAACACGTCGCAGACGGAGCAGCCCCTGCAGCTGAACATACAGAACATGACCGGAGCCACCGAGGCCACCACGCTGACGCTCAGCCACCGCGGCATGAACGACGAGAACAGCATTGCCCGCCCGGAGCTTATCACTCCCAAGGCAGGCACCGTGGCTGCTACCTCGGAGAAGAAGCAGGTAACCATCAGCGACCAGCTGCCGCCGATGTCGTTCCGCATCTACAGGGTTAAGAAATAATGTTTCTTACGGCCATTGCGCCACGGCAGTGACCATGTAAGCTGATTAAGTCGTTGACTTACGAAATTATCTCTGTGAGATAAATTTGTATCTCACAGAGATAAATATTTTGGTGTTGCTTTCTCCAGCTCGAAGAGTGATATTGAGTTTTTGAAAACACTCCAAAAAACAGGGGCGTACCGTTGATTTGGTACGCCCCTGTGAGCTATGTTTTTTCAGCTTACTTCAGGTCCATCATCTGCTGTGCAGGCTGGTAGCCTGGGTTGATTTCCAGAATCTTGGCAGCAAACTCCTTGGCCTTCGGCAGGCTCTTCTCGGTGAAGTAGCTGTATGCCATCAGGTAGTGGTAGCTGGTGGTGAGGAACTGGATGTCGCCCTTTGACTTCTCAGCCTTCGGAGCTATCAGCTCTATGAGTTTCTCATAGTAAGGCTTGGCAAGGCCCTTCGACTGGTCGGGGTCCATCTGGCTGTTCACGCTGGCGCGCATGTAGGTGGCATACTCCAGCAGGTCGGCATACTTCTCGCCCATCTCGCGGTAAGCCTGGTCGGCATCCTGCATGGCCTTTTCGCGCACGGCAGGGTCCTCGGTCTTGCCGGCATGTTCCATGTAGAGCTTGCCCAGACGGTCGTGGTTCTTGTACGAAGGCTTCTTGTTGTTGGTGATGAAGTGGTGGCGATAGTGGCCGATGGCCTTCGGATAGTCGTTGTTGGCAATGTGGGCATTGAGTATCTGCTCAAGGATTTTCTCGTCTTCCATGATGGCGTTCTCGTCTTCTATCTTCAGGGCGCGCTCGTAGTCGGCGATAGCCTCAGGATATTCCTTGACAGCCTCGTGGATAAGTCCGGCATAGTAGTAGTCGGCATCGGAGAACTTGGCGCTGTCCGTATGGTGGAAGTAGCGGTCGATGTACTGCTTGGCCTTCTCATAGTCCTTCAGCTCGTAGTTGAACATCATTGCGTAGCGATTGAAGTTGGCATTGCGCGGAGCAATCTTCAGGCCCTGGCCGGCAGCGGCAGCGCCCTCCTTGAAGTGGCCGGTGAAGAAGCAGGCGCGTCCGAACTCTACCAGATGTCCGCGCTCCAGGCGCTCGACGGGCACTCTTGAATAGTACTTGAAGGCTTCAGCATCGTCGCCGGAGAGTGACGATATGTGGCCCTTGATGGCGTCGATGTCGATGTCGCTGCGGTGCTGCTTCAGCTCGTCAAGCTTTGCCATGGCTCCCTCGCGGTCGCGCTTGCGGTAGATGAGTGCATACTTGTAGTAGGCTTCCGGCTCCGTGGGGGCGGCCATGATGGCCTGCTCGTACTGCAGGGCTGCCTCGCCACCGTCGTCGCCCTTGGCGGCAATGTCGCCCAGCAGGACGTAGGCACCGGCGCTCTTGCGCTTCGAGGCTGTCAGTGCCAGGTCGGCATAGGCGCGGGCATTGGCGGTGTCGCCGGCCTCATAGAAGGCGCGGCCGAAGGCTACCAGATTGTCGGCATTCTTCTTGTTGGCCTTCAGGAAAGGCTTCATCTGCTTGTCCAAGTCGGCAGGCTTACTGTTGATGATGTTGCGAACGGCTGCGATGTCGGCCTGTGTGCCGTCCTGAGCCATTGCGGAGGTGCTGATGCCTGTGGCAAGCACCATTGCGAATAGGTATTTCATTGTTTTCATAGTCTTCTTGCTTTTTTATGGTTCTACTTAAAGGTGCCTATGTGTGCTTAACGCTTTTGATGTCTGTATGGAATGTATGTCTTAGGAAAATGTATTCCGTGGGGTTTTCTTGTTTTTTAGACGTTTGACAGTTGTGGAAAGTTTATTTTTTTATTCTTTATTCACAAATATCTGACGCTTGTTCATGCCTGCCTGTATCGTCAGCAGCCCTGACTTGTGGATGATGAGCTGCCCCTGCGGAAGGCGGCAGAAGTGGGCGAAGTTCGACGGCAGGCCGCTGCGCGGCTCGTTGAGCAGCGCATAGATGGTACGCACCAGCGGATAGTCGCCTGTGTAGAGGTAGTACTGGTATGGGCGCCAGCTGTTGCGCACTGTGGCAGAGTCCATGCGGCTCACCTTCATGACGGTGATGTTCTTCTTGAAGGTGACGTTGGTGGTGTCGCGGCTGTCGTTGAGCCAGTTGCTGCCGATGATGCCCAGCGAGTTCTCGTGGTTCTCAACATAGTCTATCACGGCGGCACTGCTGTTGACGGCGCCGACGTTCGTGGCCGTTATCTCCTTGCCGTCGAGCAGGGAGTCGACACACCAGCGGACGGTGCTTGACAAAGGATTGTCGAAGACGACGTCTATCTTCCCCAGCCGGGACTGCGGATAGATGTCCTTCCATTGCGAGGCCTCTCCGCGCAGGATGCGCTGGAAGTCGGCAACGGTGATCAGCGTGTCGCGGTTGCTGTTGTTGACGATGATGGCCAGTCCGTCGTAGGCAATGGGAATGGTGCGCGGCAGGTAGCGGCGGTCCTTGAGGTTCTTCTTTTCCTTCTCCGTCAGGTCGCGGGTGGAAAAGACAAGCCATGTCTCAAGGTTCATCAGCTTCTTGATGGCTTCTTGTTCGTTGATGTATTCAGCCTCGATGGTGTCGAGCGGCGCACGGTAGCGGAACACGTCGAGCACCTCGTTCAGGATGGGGCTGAAGCTCTCGTCGGCAGCAAAGAAGCGCGCTGCTTTCTGGTATGCTTGCTCTTCAGAAGTATTTTTAGGCTTGTTCCCACAAGCGAGGAACAAGCCTAAAAGTAATGTTAATCCAATAATGGATGTAGTTCTGTACATATTTTTCAGTAGTTAGCCCAGACGGAAGGTTACCGGCAGAGTGAACTTCACGCGCACGGCCTGACCGTTCTGCTTACCAGGAATCCAGCGAGGCATGCTCTTCACAACGCGGATGGCCTCCTTGTCGAGTGATGGGTCGACAGACTTCAGCACCTTCACGTCGGTGATAGAACCGTCGCGCTCAACCACGAACTGTAAGATTACTCTGCCCTGCACGCCGTTCTCCTCGGCTACAGGAGGATACTTGATGTTCTTCGAGAGGTATTCCATCAGAGCACCGCTGCCGCCAGGATATGAAGGCATCTGCTCCACAACGTCGAAGACGCGGGTCTCTTCTTCCTTCTTCTCCTCTGGCTGAGCAATGACTTCCTTGGCCTTCAGCACTTCGCCGGCGGCCTCGTCGTTACCCTTCACGTCGAAGGCACCGATGGCGGTGTTCGTCTTGCTGAGGTCTTCCTGAGACTTGATTTCGTCTTCGGGCTTCACCTCATCGTCCTTCTTGATTTCAGGGGCGGTGAACTTCATTGAGCTCTTTACCTTCTCAACTTCTCGCTGTGGAATGTCTACCTGCTCCTTGCGCTCTACCTTGGTCTCTTCCTTCTTCTGCTCAAGGGCTGACAGCTCGATGTCTGTCTCTACGGCCACATTGCTCTTCATGGCGTTCTCAACGACACCCTTCACAGCCACAATGGCGGCTATGGCAAGGCCGATGGCGAACATCACAAGGATAGACCAGAGATTGCGTTTGCCGGTTTCTCTGCGCAACTGATAAGCACCGTAGGCCTGGTTCTTGCCCTCAAAGACGAGGTCGGACCAGCTGTTGTCTATAAGATCTATTTTTGACATAGTTCCTTTACATTTAAATGGTTAGACATTGACTTACTTGACACCTGCCTTGGTGATAAGTTCCATATCCTCAGGGCCAATCTTGTCAATGACGTACTTATCAATATTGCATATCAGCATTTCGTCAAGAGCCTGCACCATGTTGTCGTAGGTGGCGGTGTCCAACGGACGGATGATCACCGTAAGGGTCTCAAGCTTCTGTCCGTTCACCTCACCTTTCTTCAACTTTGAGAGAGCCTCCTGGTACTGCTCGTCGGTCATCGTGCTGCCATAGGCGCTCTTCTTGGCGTCGAGCTCCATCTTGGCCTTCATGATGCGTGCTACGGGGTTGTAGCCTTCCTCCACGGTGTGCTTGATGAGTACGTCGCGGATGCCCTTAGAACCGTAGGTGGTCTCCTTGACACAGCTGGGGTCCTCGTAGTTGGGCAGGCCGGCTATATACCATACCTTGTCGTCTGCTCCCAAATAAATGGTGATAGTATGAGAGGCTTTCGTTACCGTCTTGTCTTCTTTTTCAACGTTCTGGTCGTTGCTTGGCATCGTGAGTTGCATAGACTGTGGCTTGGCCAGAGTCGTACACAGCATGAAGAACGTGATAAGAAGCATCATCATGTCTACCATCGGCGTGAAGTTCACGCGGGTATCCATCTTCTTCTGCTTACTGAGATTCTTTTTTGCCATGACTTATTCCTCCGATGCTGTTTTAAGATTAGTAATCAGCTGGTAACGGTTCTCGTTCATATCCTGCAGTTCCGACATCATCTTCTTGACTACCTTGTAGGGTGTCTTGGCGTCGCACTTGATGGCGAGCTTAATGTCCGGGTTGGCGCTGCGGGCTGCCTTTACCCAGTCCTGGAACTCGCTCATGCCGCCGTCGATGCTGTCCGTCGGAATGCCGTACTTCTGGATTTCCTCTGCCATCTTCTCAGGCTCAAGACTCAGATATGCTGCCAACTTCTGCATGGGCACGCCTACCATGGCGTCCTCCTTGAAGTGCTTCAGCTGTGTGCCGTTGAGGGTAACACCCCACTTGTCGGTAACAGTTTCAAGCATGGCAACCATATTGTTCTTGTTTTCCGTGCCGACGAATATCCTGCCTTCCGGGCTTACCAGAATGTTCAGGACATCGTTCTCCGGAATCTTAACCTCGGAGACGGAGCTTGGCGTGTTGACCTGTATCGGCTCTGGCGTCAGGAATGTTGATGTCAACATGAAGAAGCAGAGCAGAAGGGTCATCACGTCTGACATGGGGGTCATGTCAATCCAGATGTCTTTCTTCTGAATTTGAATTTTTGCCATTCTAAAACGGTTTTTAAGGTTTTAAACGAATGGACAGAAATTAAGCCTCGTTGTGGGTTGAATCGTAAGTGGCTGCGATGGTGAAGCCAATCTCATCAAGAGCGTAGGTCAGCTTGTCAATCTTGTTAGAGAAGAAGTTGTAGACAACGGTAGCAACCCAAGAGGTCAAAATGCCTGATGCCGTGTTCACAAGGGCCTCAGAAATACCGGCAGACAGAGCCATAGAGTCAGCACCACCACCGGCAGACAGAGCCTGGAACGATCCGATCATACCGAGCACAGTACCGAACAGAGCGGTAAGAGTACCCAGAGAAACGATGGTAGCAACCATAGGCATGTTCATCTGCAGAGTAGGCATCTCCAGCTGAGTAGCCTCTTCGTGAGCCTGCTGAATCTTGGCAATCTTGGCAGCCTTCTTCAGGGTGTCGTCGGTCTCAACGGTCTGGTACATGTTGATAGAAGCCAGCACAACGTTGCCGACAGAGCCACGCATCTTGTTGCACAGATCCTTAGCCTTGGTGAAGTCCTGAGCCTTGATGGCGTTCTTGACCTCAGCGGTGAACTTGGCCAGATTCATCTTGCCGGAAGCTGAGCGGATGGCGAAGAAGCGCTCGAAGCCGAGGCAGATAACGGTGAACAACAGGGTGAGGATAAGGCCTACCACGAAACCGCCCTTATAAACGGTACCAAGAAGGTTTGCAGGATGACCGCTGCGGTCGCCGCCAATGAAGTTGTCTGGGTTACCCATTACGAAGTACCAAACACAGTAACCGGCGATAGCGCAAATTACGAGGATGATCCATGCGTCCTTAACTCCTGTGAAGCCCGAACTTTTCTTGGCTGGGGCTGCAGCCTTTGTTGTTGTTGCCATAAATTTTGTTTTTGAAATTTAAGTTATTAATTGAATTGAATTGATAAAAGTTTCAGTCGTTTGAAGCGCACACAAGTCTGCCGGCGCGGGCATCTTGGCTTATCATTCGGCAAAAATAGTAATTTGGGGCGGACTTTCCGCCTAATTAAGAACTTTTAACTTGATATTTCTCAATTATTATTGAAGTTGGGCCAGAGCCTCGCTGATGCGCCTCATGGCTTCCACGATGTTTTCGTCGCTGGTGGCATAGCTCATGCGGAAGCAGTCGGGGTCGCCGAAGGCGTCGCCGCCGACTGTCGCAACGTGTGCCTGCTCAAGCAGGTACATGGCAAAGTCTGTCGAGTTGTTGACGGCGTAGCCGGTCTTGGCATTCTTCTTTCCGTAGAAGCTGCTGCACTTCGGGAAGAGATAGAAGGCACCCTCCGGGACGTTCACCTCCAGCCCGGGGATTTCCTTTGCCAGGCGTACTATCAGGTCGCGGCGCCTTTCGAAGGCCTGCCGCATTTCCTCTACGCAGTGCTGGCTTTCCACGTATGCTGCCAGTGCAGCCATCTGGCTGACGCTGCACGGGCCGCTGGTGTACTGTCCCTGCAGCTTGTTGCATCCCTTCACAATCCATTCCGGGGCTGCGATGTATCCTATGCGCCAGCCAGTCATTGCATAGGCTTTGGAGACGCCGTTCACCAGTATGGTGCGCTCCTTCATGCCTGCAAACTGTGCAATGCTCTCATGGTGCCCTATATAATTAATGTGTTCATAGATTTCGTCGGCAAGCACGAAGAGGTCGTCGTGTTTCAACACCACGTCGGCAAGTGCCTTAAGCTCACCCTTGGAGTATACGCTGCCCGTAGGGTTGCTTGGCGAGCAGAGGATGATGAGGCGTGTCCGCGGGGTGATGGCAGCTTCCAGCTGCTGGGCAGTCATCTTGAAGTTCTGCTCGAAGCCGGCCTCTACGATTACCGGTGTGCCGCCGGCCAGCTTGGCCATCTGCGGGTAGCTCACCCAGTAGGGCGCCGGGATTATCACCTCGTCGCCGGGGTTCACCAGTGCCATGATGGTGTTCGTCACGCTCTGCTTGGCACCGTTCGACACCAGGATTTCCGAGGGCTGGTAGCGCAGCTGGTTCTCGCGTTCCAGCTTGCGGGCTATCGCCTGCCTGAGGTTGGGGTATCCCGGCACTGGCGAGTAGCGCGAGTAGTTCTCGTCGATGGCCAGCTTGGCAGCCTGCTTGATGTGGTCAGGAGTGTTGAAGTCGGGTTCACCGACGCTCATGTTGATGACGTCTATGCCCTGCGCTTTCATTTCAGAGCTTTTCTGCGACATTGCCAGCGTTGCCGATGGTGCCAGTCGTTGCAAACGGTCGGATAATTGTGCCATTATGTAAGTTTTTGGTTTGTTCAGCGTGCAAAAGTAAGAATTTTCTACATTCTAAAAGAATTTTTGCAACTTTTTCTTCCTAAACTCTGGCTTTTTTCTTTCTTAAATACTCTTCACTGGTCTCACCCGACGCTTAACATACACGCTTTCAGCTGCTTGGCAATGTGCCTGCCCTCACCCACGGCCGCACTTAGATTGCACCCGAATGCCTCTGGTCACACTCGAATCACCTCAGGTCACACTCGGACACTTCATGCGCATCCGAAACGCGCCATGCTGCGTGAACGCAGTAATTATCTCTGCAAGATAATTTCGTAACATGCAGAGATAATTTCGTAACTCGCAGAGATAATTTTGTAACTCGCAGAGATAATCTGCTGGGTCATTGAAATAGTTATCCAGCCCAATCCATTATGCCTCTTCCGTCACTCTGGGTGTCAGCTTGGGTGCGACCTGGTGCGTCCGCAACGCATTGAACGTCAGTAGTATAAGTTTTGGGTGAGAGGTAAGTTGGCCGTAAATGTATATTAGTATGTCCTGCTAATCCACATTTCCAAGAATCTGTCGAGCATGACCTTTCCTTTGGGCATCATTGCAGAGTAAATCTCCTTGCTGAGGAATAATACTAATTCGTGCAGACTTGTTGTCGGATAAATGTCGGTATAGAAAGTGTAGTAGTTGGCTTTGATTGACGGCTGTTCAAATACGTGCCGAATCAGCTGTGTCTTGCCCATTCTCCTTGGAGAGGTGAGCAGTATGTGCGCCTTGTTTTCGAGTGTGCGTACCATCCGCGCCGTTTCTTTTTCTCTGTCGCAGAAGTAGGGCTCCGGTATGATGCCTGTTATGTAGAACGGATTCTCCATGATGCTGTGATTTTGGCGCAAAAAAAATCAATTTACAGCAATTATACAAATCATATAATAGAAATTCTATAATTTACAGGTGCAGCGTGTGGCCCATGCGGTTCTTCTTGGTCTGCAGGTAGCGCAGGTTGTATTCGTTGGGAGTGACCTCTATGGGTACGTTCTCGACGATTTCCAGTCCGTAGGCTTCCAGTCCGACGCGCTTCACGGGATTGTTGGTCATGAGGCGCATCTTCTGGACGCCCAGCGTGCGCAGTATCTGTGCGCCGCAGCCGTAGTCGCGCTCGTCGGCCTTGAAGCCCAGGCAGAGGTTGGCGTCGACGGTGTCCATGCCCTGTTCCTGAAGCTTGTAGGCTGCCAGCTTGTTCATGAGTCCGATGCCGCGGCCTTCCTGCTGCATATATACGATGACGCCCTTGCCTTCGCTCTCTATCATGCGCATGGCGCGGTGCAGCTGCTCGCCGCAGTCGCAGCGCTTGGAACCGAGAATGTCGCCAGTGGCGCACGACGAGTGTACGCGGACCAGTATCGGCTCTTCCGGCTGCCACGTTCCTTTCACGAGTGCGAAGTGTTCCAGTCCGCCAGTTTTCTGCCGGAAGGGTATGATGTGGAAGTGTCCGTATTCGGTGGGCATGTCCACTTCCTCGCCTTTCTCTACGATGCTTTCCTCGCGCAGTCGGTAGGCTATCATGTCCTTGATGGCAATGATTTTCATGTCGTGCTGCCGTGCAAACTCCATGAGCTGTGGCAGGCGTGCCATGGTACCGTCGTCGTTCATTATTTCCATCAGTGCTGCTGCCGGGAACATGCCGGTCATCTTGCAGAGGTCGATGGCGGCCTCGGTGTGTCCTGAGCGGCGCAGCACTCCGTTGTCCTGTGCGTAGAGTGGGTTGACGTGTCCCGGGCGTCCGAAAGTCTGCGGCGTAGCCTCCGGGTCTGCCAGTGCGCGTATGGTTGCTGCGCGGTCGTGTGCCGAGACGCCTGTCGAGCATCCCTCTATCTTGTCGACGGTGACGGTGAATGGAGTGCCCAGCAGCGACGTGTTGTCCTGCACCTGATGTGGGAGGTCGAGCAGTTTTGCACGCTCGATGGTTATTGGTGCGCAGAGCAGTCCGCGTGCATTTTTCAGCATGAAGTTCACCATTTCCGGAGTGATGGTCTCTGCGGCGCATATCAGGTCGCCTTCGTTTTCGCGGTCCTCATCGTCTACTACGATGACGAACTTGCCTTCCTTGAAGTCTTTGAGTGCTTCTTCTATAGTGTTCAGTTTCATTGTGAGTACTTGATGTCTGTTGCTATGTTTTTATTTTTTGTTTTCCAGCTCCTCGGCCATCGGGATGAGAGCCTCGTTGGTGTGTAGTATGTTCTGCAGGTCCTTGTAGAGGCGGAAGCGGAAGCGTATCATGCGGAAGTAGAAGAATACTCCCATAGGCAGCACGATGCCCGTCAGCGCGTTGAGCCATTTCTGGCGGAACGGCCTTGTGTGGGCGTGGGTGGCTATGATGGGATATTCGTTAAGCTTGGCCAGCACGAAGCGGTCCTTGGTGTTGGAAAGGTCTTCGATGACGGTCTCCAGCTCGGCGTTGATGGCGGCAATGTCGTGGTCGTCGCCGGGGCGGAAGAACACCTCCACGGGATTGGGCCAGCGCAGCAGCCGGTGCTGTGCGGAATACTGCTCGATGGCTGCCGATATGGTGCGCAGCTGCCCGGCGTCGGCAGCGTAGTGCGGGTCTTCGATGATTACGTCCTTGCGCATGATGTTGCGCTTCGACCTCAGGCCAAGCATTCTCATGGCTATCTGCTTGTAGAGGTCGATGTTGAACACTACAGAGTCGTTGTTGGCCTTGATGGTGAAGAATACTGCCAACGGCGACAGTACGGCCGTTGCCAGCAGCTTGCCGAACCATACTGTCCAGTTGTCGTCGCGTGCCATCTTCATGCCGGTGCTGTCGAGGATGTAGAAAACGATGAACACCAGCACCGAGATGATGACCGGCACGCCCAGTCCGCCCTTGCGGATGATGGCTCCCAGTGGCGCGCCTATGAAGAAGAATATGAGGCACGACAGCGACAGCGTGAACTTGTTGATGGCTTCCATCTGGTGTTCGCGTTCCTGCCGGTTAAGATAGAACGAGTAGTCGCGCTTGAACTCCAGGTCGCGGATGGCCATGCGTGCCGAGTTGGCCGCCTGCTGCACGGCCCTCTGCTTCTGCTCGCTGCTGAGCCTGATGTAGAGGCTGTCGAAGTTGACGTCTTTCTTTGCCAGGCTGTCTGCCACGCGTGCAGAGTCGCGCTTGGTCAGTTCCGGCAGGTAGAACGTTGAGCGGCGGGCCTCACGGTAATACTGATGGCCTATAGAGTCGTTGAACTCGCGGATGGAGTCGAGGTCGTGCAAAATCTTGCGAACTCCCTTCGAGCGTGCGTCGGCGGCAATTCCGCCCACGTCGGCCATGTTGAAGTCGCCGTCGAAGTCGAGAACGATTCTCTTTGTCGAGAAAGTCTCCCTGCGGTAAGGCACGTTGGCATTGACGCCGATGCCCGACTGGCGCAAGTTCTCAAACCATTCCCCGCTGTAGAGCGTCAGCAGCAGGTGCTTCTTCTCGGCCGTCGACTGCAGCCGTCCGGAGTCGGCCAGGATGATGGCGGCATCCTCGTAGCCGCCGTTCATGCGGTAGATCATGATGCCGTAGAGCATGCCAGTGTTGACATCCTTTTGCTGCACGTAGAGGTTGGAGCCGGGGATGCCGTCGTAGAAGATGCCTTCTGGAATTTCCACCTCAGGGCTTTTCTGCTTCATCGACAGCAGCAGCTGCTGGAACGACACGAAGGCCCTCGGCCCAATGAACTCCTGGAAGAAAAACGACATGCACGATATGCACACCACGATGACTATCAGCGAGCGCATGGCCTGCATCAGCGAGATACCGGCTGCCTTGATGGCCGTCAGCTCCGAGCTTTCGCCCAGATTGCCGAAGGTTATCAGCGACGACAGCAGTATTGCCAGCGGAAAGGCCTGCGGCATGAGCATGATGCCCATGTACCAGAAAAACTGCGCCAGCACCGTCACCGAGAGTCCCTTGCCAACCAGTTCGTCGACGTAGCGCCACAGAAATTGCATCATCAGCACAAACTGGCAGATGAAGAATGTGGCAAAGAACAAGAGACCGAACTGCTTGGCCACGAATATGTCTAATTTCTTAAATCTGAACATAATCGGCGGCAAAGTTACGAAAAAAAGTTGACTTGGAAAAGCAATTTTGGAGAATTAACGCAGAATGACCGTAAATAAAAGGCAAGACGGGGAATAATGGGGAAGTTCAGTTTTAGGCTGAATGCAATTTGGGGAGGAATAAAGAAGTAGTTAGGTTTCTTATCCGGACTCGGCTCTGCCGCTTCGCTCGTCGAAGAACCCGCGAAACGGTTTTAAGAGCCAGTTAAACTTCGTTAATCGGACAGGCAAGACGGGACATAACGACACACCTCTCACCACCCGTTTCTGATTCCGCAAACTGCTATATTTTGCATAGCGACAGAACCAGGAAAAGATAGTAGTTTTGCAGCCGGAATTTAAAAACGAGTAAGAAACATGAGCAGAAGCACATTTCGTGAACAGAGGTAAGGAGAAAAAATGATAAAACCAGGCAGATGAGCAACGGGGAAGATTTCAACGCTGAAAGCGGCGAGCCACAGAAAATGTTGTTTGGGATGGAAGCAAGGTTGTGTTTTCGAAACCCGAAAAGTGCCTTGCTCCACACTCCAAAGAGTCGAATGGAGGGGTATCCACTCCTGTTGGGTGAAGATTTCTGAGCTCAGTTACTATAATGAGAAGACACAGAAATTAATGAATAAGCCTTATCGCAATTTTGAAAGGACGAGACCAAATTCCTCGTCCTTTTTATGCTTTTTACGTTGATTAATGTGAAAACATTTGTTTTACAGAGAAGGAACTTTGCCATCTTGACACACTCAAGAAGTTGACAGAGCCAACCATTGTTGACCTATGCCGGAAGGAGCATCCCAATTTGTTGATATTCCCACAAGACTTGGATGTCTATGGGGATAAGATTGGCGATGCTCATATCTTTGAGGTGAAGGATGAAAAGATTGTTACTGGCAACATCATGGGCTTTATCGGCTGTGGCGATACAAAGGTTAGCATCAGTTCTCGCTTTGCTCAGGATAGCAATGACTACTTCCTGCACTACATGCTCAGAAAGGTATTTGCCATCAATCTGTTTGATTTGCAATTCAACTCTGACGAAGAGAGTATTTTTGACTTCCTTATTTACCTGTTCCCGACGTTCTTGAAACGGGCGATGCAACAAGGGATGTATAGGGAGTATCAGACGCGAAGGTATAATGATGCCAATGTAAAAGGAAGGATAGATATATCTCGTCATATCAGGCAGGACATTCCCTTTGCAGGCAAGATTGCCTATACCACTCGTGAATATGCTCAGGACAATCATCTGACACAGTTGATCCGGCATACTATCGAATACATTTCCCATCATCAGTATTCAGGGAACATCCTCCACAATGACGATAATATGTCAGATTGCGTAAAAGCTATTTGCCAGGCAACTGCATCTTATAATCGAAATGAACGGCAGAAAGTGATAAATCAGAATCTTCGTCCCATTAGCCACCCTTATTATGGTGAGTATCGGCCGTTGCAACAGCTTTGCTTGCAGATACTTCGTCAGGAAGAAATAAAATATGGGCGAGACGATGATGAAATCTACGGAGTTCTGTTTGATGGCGCTTGGCTATGGGAAGAATATCTAAACACATTCCTCGCAGACATAGGCTTTGAACATCCCAGAAACAAAGAGGCAAAAGGACGTAAGAGTCTGTTTACGGACGGCTCAGGCTGGTGCTATCCCGATTTCTTGAGTCCAGAAATGGTGCTTGACGCAAAATACAAATGGTACGACGATTGGAGCAAAGTACAAACGAAAGACCTGTATCAGGTGATTTCGTATATGCATGTTTTGAATAGGAAGAAGGGTGGGTATGTTGTTCCTGTAGATTGGACTTCATCAAAACTTCCATCCAAAACTCTAAAAGGACAGGGTGGCATTATGTCCATCTATGGTATGGATGTTGCTTTCAAAGCAGAATCGTTTGAGAATTATTATTCTAACATGGCCCTCTCTGAACAAGAGATAATAAACAACTTGGAAACCTAATGACACTAGGGATAGGTACCCTGTCATGCATAAAAATCCAAACCGTGTCTGTAAATCACGGGTAAATCACTGGGACGGTTCTGGTGATCTACAGCAATTCCTAGAGACAAGTACTTGGTTTCAAATATATGAAGTGTAGAATTCCAAAATAATTTGTAACTTAGCAAACGAAATATGAAGATGGACGAGAAAACAATAAAAGAGATATTGCTGAAAGGTGAGCGGGTGACGTTGGAATGCAAGAAGGCAAAATCAGAGATGCCGAGGTCGATTTGGCAGACGTATTCGGCTTTTGCCAATACTATAGGCGGAATGATTCTGCTTGGTGTGGACGAAAATATGCAGGAGAAGGACATTCAAAAGCGTTACCAAATAATTGGCGTAGATGAACCACGTAAGATCGTCACAGACTTCTGGAATACTCTCAATAGCGACAAGGTGAATGAGAACATTCTTGTTGATAGAATATAATGTCAGAATAAAGCATAGTAGTAAAATTTATGATTTGGACATTGAAGAAATTTGAGAATTAATGTGTAACTTTGCAAACGGAATGAGATATATGAGCAAAAAAAATAAGGAAATAGAAATCAATGAGCCACGTATGGTGAAATCACACGACGTGAAGCTAGATACAGAGTATGCAGAATGGATAGCGGAGGTGAAGCATCGCTATCGCTCTGCTCAAGTAAAGGCTACCGTAAAGGTGAATGGGGAAAAACTGCTGTTCAACTGGCAGATGGGACGTGACCTTGTGCAGAAAAAAGCTGAGGAGCGTTGGGGTGCTGGTGTTGTGGAGCAGGTAAGTTTGGATTTGAAGAGGGAGTTTCCAAATGAGGATGGTTTTTCAACATCAAATCTGTGGTATATGAAAAAGTGGTATCTTTTCTATACTAATCATAAACTCCAACGGCTCATTGGAGAATTACAATCATCCATAAATCAAGAACGCTTAAAACTCCAACGACCCGTTGGAGAATTAGTGAAACAGCCTGTTTCAGAAAATTGGAATGACGCCAGCAATGACTTCCCAATCCCCTTTGCCCTTGTTCCATGGGGCCAGCATATTGAGATTATTACACGGAGTGAAAGCCTAGAAGAAGCATTGTTTTACATGCAACATGTAATTGAGAAAGGATTAAGCAGAACAGCACTTGTCAACTGTTATAAGGCTCATCTCTATGACCATCAGGGCAAGATTGTAAACAACTTCTCAACGTATCTGCCAGAGCCACAAAGCCATTTGGTGCAGGAGGTGCTAAAAGAGAATTATGATTTTGGCTTTGCGACTGTTGACCATGAGAGAATTGGAAGATGCCCTTACCAGCGATGTTACGAACCTTTTATTGGAAATGGGAACTGGCTTTGCTTTCATGGGCAGACAGAGAGAAATCATCGTAGGAGGTCGCTCACGGAAGATAGACTTGCTGTTCTATCATGTCCGCCTTCGTTGCTATATAGCGTGCGAGATCAAAGTTAAGCCATTCGAGCCAGAGTTTACGGGTAAGCTTAACTATTATGTCAGTGCCGTTGACGAATTGGTTAAAGCACCTGATGACAACCCTACCATTGGGCTTCTGATCTGTTCCGATATGGATAAGACCGATGTGCAATGGTCTTTCCGAGGGATT
>CAJOHJ010000004.1:451219-451753 GCA_905234265.1 uncultured Prevotella sp.
AACTAAGAGACTGATGAAAAAAGCAAGTGAATAATTGTCAAAGCATTTGGTGAATTCGGGAGAAATGCTTACCTTTGCACCCGATGATGAGTCATAAAAACGGCTGATGGCTTGTCATCGGGTGTTCTTTGATGCAAATTATAGCAGAACAACGAATTGAGAACGGTCTCTTATCCGTAACCCTCAAATTCCTCAATCTCCCGAACTGCCTTTATACAAAGAAATCCTGCAAATCTTTCCAAAGTTACGGAAATTTTCTGTATGGCGGATGATTTTTGCCGTTTTTTTGATGCAATGATGGAAAAATATACTCTCAGAGACCCCAATAAGAGGAAATACCATCGTGATGGCACCTTATCCAAGGCCGAGGTTATGGTTATCATCATCCTCTTCCATAATTCCGGCTACCGTTGTCTGAAGCATTTCTATCTGGAGTATGTCTCGAAGCACCTGCGTCACCTGTTTCCAGAGTTGGTTTCCTACAACCGTTTTGTGGAACTGGAGAAAGAGGTTGCCCTTCCCCTTGCCCTGTTC
>CAJOHJ010000005.1 GCA_905234265.1 uncultured Prevotella sp.
TCTCAATGCCAAAATCAAGGACTTCAGGGCTCAGCTAAGAGGTGTCATTGACAAGAAATTCTTTATCTTCAGACTGGTCAAAATCTTTGGCTAATCCACGCGGTTATGCAGGTGACCCGTAATTATTCCTGTGTGTGCTTGATGGTGGAATTGCAGCCTTCCAGTTCGGCCTTGAGAAATCTGGGCGTGTAGCCGCGGTTGCTGGCGGCTACCTCTTCTGGCGTGCCGGTTGTGAGTACCGTTCCGCCGCCGTGGCCGCCCTCTGGCCCCATGTCGATGATGTAGTCAGCCTGCTTTATGACGTCAAGGTTGTGTTCGATGATGATGATTGTGTTGCCGCGGTCTACCAGGCGGTGCAGCACTTCCATCAGCACGCGGATGTCCTCGAAGTGCAGGCCCGTGGTTGGCTCGTCGAGTATGTATACCGTCTTGCCGGTGTCTTTCTTCGACAGTTCGGTGGCCAGCTTGACGCGCTGGCTCTCGCCGCCGCTGAGTGTTGTCGACGGCTGGCCGAGCTTGATGTATCCGAGTCCTACGTCCTGGATGGTATTGATTTTTCGCAGGATGTCGGGGACGTTTTCGAAGAATTCTACGGCCTGGTTGATGGTCATGTCCAGCACGTCGGCAATCGACTTGCCTTTATAGCGTACCTCCAGTGTCTCGCGGTTGTACCGTTTTCCATGGCATTCCTCGCATGGCACTTGAATGTCTGGCAGGAAGTTCATCTCGATGGTCTTGTATCCGTTGCCTCCGCAGGTTTCGCAGCGTCCGCCCTTCACGTTGAACGAGAACCGGCCGGGCTTGTAGCCTCGTATCTGGGCTTCGGGCAGATTGACGAACAGTGAGCGGATGTCGGAGAATACTCCTGTGTAGGTGGCCGGATTGGAACGTGGCGTGCGTCCTATTGGACTCTGGTCTACATTTACTACTTTGTCGACAAACTCAAGGCCCTCTATGGAGTCGTAGGGCATGGGCTGTCGCAGCGAGCGGTAGAAATGCTTGGAGAGAATGGGGTAGAGTGTCTCGTTGACGAGTGTCGACTTTCCCGACCCGCTGACGCCTGTTACCAGTATCAGCTTGCCGAGGGGAAACTCTACGGAAATGTTCTTCAGATTGTTGCCGCGGCAGCCTTTTAGGGTTAAGGAGGTGTTGGGTGATGGGTGATGGGTGTTGGGTGTTGGGTGATGGGTGGTTGTTCTGTCACTGCTGACTACTTGCTCCTCGCCTTTCAGGTACATTGCGGTGAGGGTATTGGTTTTCAGCATGTCGGCAACGGTTCCCTGGAAGACTACTTCGCCGCCTTTCCGTCCGGCTCTTGGGCCGATGTCTACGATATAGTCGGCATTGAGCATCATGTCGCGGTCGTGTTCAACGACGATCACCGTGTTGCCCAGGTCGCGCAGTTCCTTTAGCGAGTGGATGAGGCGGTCGTTGTCGCGCTGGTGAAGCCCGATGCTTGGCTCGTCGAGAATGTACAGTACGTTGACCAGCTGCGATCCTATCTGCGTTGCCAGGCGTATGCGCTGGCTTTCGCCGCCGCTGAGCGATGCCGACTGGCGGTTAAGTGCCAGATAGTCCAGTCCTACGTCCAGCAGGAAGTCGAGGCGCGTGCGGATTTCCTTCAGTATTTCCTTTGCTATCTGGAACTCCTTGTAGGTAAGAAGCTGGTCTTTCGTGCCAGTGCCGTTGTCTTCCGGCTTGGCGTCCTCGCCTTCCGAGTTTCCGCTGTCTTCAATCATCTTGACCCACTGGCGCAGCTCTGCGATGTCCATTTCGGCCAGCTCTGCAATGCTTTTGCCGCTGACGCGATAGCTGAGTGCCTCGCGGTTGAGCCTGTACCCGTGGCATTCGGGGCAGACACAGTCGGTCTGGAACTGCTCCGACCATTTCTGCGCACTCATGGAGTCGTCTTTTTCCATCAGCGAGCGCAGATATTTCACCACGCCGTCGAAGGCAACAAAATAGTCGCTGCTGGTATGCACCAGTTCCTTGTCGATGCGCACGTCGCCTACGGCACCGTAGAGTACTTCGCTGAGAGCCTCTTCGGGAATGTCGCTGATGGCAGTCTTCAGCGTGCAGTCGTATTTCTTCAATATTGCATCAATCTGCCAGAAAATAAGCTGGTTCTTGTATTTCCCCAATGGGGCTATGCCACCCTCGTAGATGGTCTGCCGGCGGTTGGGAATTACCTTGTCGATGTCGATCTCCGTGACGTATCCCAGGCCTTTGCAGCGCGGACATGCGCCCTGGGGCGAGTTGAACGAGAAGTTGTTCGGTGCAGGGTCGTTGTAGGAAATGCCCGACGTCGGACACATCAGACGCTTTGAGAAATATTTCGTGCTGCCGGTTTCGTGGTCCATGATCATCAGCAGTCCGTCGCCCTCTTTCATGGCGCGCTCTACCGACTTTTTCAGTCTTTCAGATGGTTCCCTGACCTGCGTGGCGGCACTTGGCGCACCATCGGCGGCCCCTGCGGAACTGTCGTCGGCAGCAGGAATGCTCAGCCTGTCGACGACCACTTCAATGTCGTGGTTCTTGTATCGGTCCACCTTCATGCCGCGTGTCATCTCCATCATTTCGCCGTCGACACGCACATTGAGGTAGCCCTTCTTGCGAAGGCTTTCGAAAAGCTCGCGGTAGTGTCCCTTTCTGGAGCGGACTACCGGCGACAGCAGCAGAATCTTCCTGCCGCTGTAGTCGTTCTGTATCATGTTGATGATGCGCTCCTCGGTGTATTTCACCATAGGCTCGCCGCTGACATAGCTGTAGGCTCTGCCGGCGCGTGCAAACAGCAGGCGCAGGTAGTCGTAGACTTCGGTTGTGGTGCCTACGGTGCTGCGAGGGTTCTTGTTGGTGGTCTTCTGCTCTATGCTGATGACGGGCGAGAGACCGGTAATTTTGTCAACGTCGGGGCGTTCCATGCCGCCCAGGAAGTTGCGCGCATAGGCCGAGAAGGTTTCTATGTATCGCCGCTGTCCCTCGGCATAGATGGTGTCGAAGGCCAGCGACGACTTGCCGGAGCCGCTGAGTCCTGTGACAACCGTCAGCGATCCGCGCGGAATGCGCACGTCAATGTTTTTCAGGTTGTGGACTCTTGCTCCCCAGACCTGTATTTCCTGCTTTTCGCTTGTCATGGGTTAGTGCCTGTTGATGAGTCGTTGTGCCGGCGCATGAGGGTGATGTCACGCTTGATTTCATAGTCGATGCCATCTGCGCCGCGTGCTTTCACGAGGACGAAATACACGCCGTCCTTGACCTGATGGCCGTGGCTGGTGCCGTCCCAGCCGCCTTCTATGTTTGTCCAGTCGTAAAGCATCTGTCCCCACCTATTATATATATACGCGTGGAAGGAGACGATGCTCTTATATCCCGGCTTGGCCCTGTAGATGTCGTTGACGCCGTCGCCATTCGGTGAAAAGGCATTAGGCATTTCCAGATGGCTCTCGCTGATGGTGACACGGATGCTTGTGGAGTCGACAATGTCGTCGCCCCGGCGCGCCATCACCAGCACAACCGTCAGGCCGGACTCCGTGAAGTCGAAGTCGGTCTCGTCGCTATATCGTGTCAGCGATGAGGTGCCGTCGGCGCCAGTGTGGGAGAAGCGCCACTCAAGCGAGTAGCTGCCTGACAGGGCCGACACCGCTGCCGAGAAATGAACGTGCAAGGGAGCCTCTGCGGAGAAGTCTCCAGTGGCATTGACCGCATGGCCCTCAGAGTCAGTGTATGCTGCCGAGATGGTAATGTCTGCCATGGCATTTACCGGCAGCAGCAAGGCAGCAAGGGCTATGAAAAAACTTGTCAGCTTTGAGAATTTCATTTATTTATGAGAATATTTCTGCAAAATTAGGAAAAAAAATAGAACTTTCATATCTTTTTTCGTAATTTTGTGGCGCAAAAAACATAAAAAGGACTTTATTTCTATGAAACCATCGGTAAAGTTTTTCCTGCTGGCGTGGCTGCTGCTGACGGCCGCCGACATGGCCCTGGCGCAGACTGCCGCATATAAGGAACTGCACAAGGTTAAGCGCAAGGAGACCATTTTCGGCATAGCACGCGACAACGGCATCACCGTCGAAGAACTCATCAAGGCCAATCCGGAGATGAACACTCCCGGCTATGAGCTGCGCAAGGGCGACTACATAAAGATACCATACCCGGCATCGCAGCGGCCGGCGGCAACGGCAAGCGCACCGATAACGGTGCCGGCAAAGCCGGAGCCAGTGGTGACCGACATCCGCCAGCGCGAGCTGCGCGTGGGAGTAATGCTGCCGCTGCACAATGTCAACGGCGACGGCAAGCGCATGGTGGAATACTACCGCGGCATCCTCATGGCCTGCGACAGCCTGAAGAAGAACGGCATTTCCACGGACGTCAGGGCATGGAACGTCAGCGAGGAGAGCGACATACGCACCTTTCTTTCCGACGAGCATGCGGCCGACCGCGACGTTATCATAGGCCCCTTGTACTCCAAGCAGATGAAGCCGCTGGCAGAATTCGTGGAGCAGAACGACATCAGGCTGCTCATACCGTTCAGCATCAACAGTCCAGAGGCTGCTGCATCATCCAACATCTTCCAGGTCTACCAGAATGGAATTGCCGTCAACGAGGCCTTCTCGAACAGGCTCGTCCAGCGCTTCAAGGACTACCATGTGGTAGTCATCGACTGCAACGACAGCACAAGCACGAAGGGAGGCTTCACTACAGCTGTACGCAAAAAGCTGGAGGCCACGGGCCGCATATATTCCATAACCAATCTGCGCTCTACGGAGACCATGTTCAAGAAGTGCTTCTCGACCACAGAGCCTAACCTGGTAGTGCTTAACACCAGCAGGTCGGCGGAGCTGAGCATTGCCTTTGCAAAGCTGGGCGGGCTGCTCGTCAACACTCCCGGCCTGCAGATTTCCATGTTCGGATATCCGGAATGGCTGATGTATACGCGGACGCATCTTGAGAATTTCTACAAGTTCGACGTCTACATACCAACGACCTACTACATGCATCCCACAGCCACGGCCACCGCGCGCTTCCAGCAGAAGTACCGCTGGAACTTCCATCAGGACATGCAGGCCTACCATCAGCGCTACGCCGTGACGGGCTTCGACCATGCATACTTCTTCCTGAAAGGGCTGCACATGTATGGCAAGCAGTTCACTGGTGGCAAGGGAATGGTGGGCTACACTCCGGTGCAGACGCCTCTGCACTTCGAACGCACCCCTGGCGGAGGATGGCAGAACACTGCAATGCTGTTCGTCCACTACACGCGTGACAACAAGACAGAGACCATCAGCTATTAGCGTGCTTCGCACTAACGGACAGTGAAAAGTGAAGACAAGCTATGAGACGAGCTGAGATAATCAAGACGATGAAGAAGAGCAACAAGCGCATCTGGATGGTGGTGGCACTATTCACGGTGTGCTGTTCCCTGTTCATCAGCCCAGCCATGGCGCAGGTGGGAGAATACCGCACAGACTTTGCTGTGGGCGTGAATGCCGGATACATGATGTCTACAATAGCATTCATACCCGAAGTGCCGCAGAAGCAATACGGCGGACTGACGGGCGGACTGACGCTGCGCTATACGTGCGAGAAATACTTCAAGAGCATCTGCTCGATAGTCGCAGAGGTGAACTACGCACAGGCAGGATGGAAAGAGGAAATCCTTGACATCGACGACCAGCCTGTTTACTATGCCGGCGACACCAATCATGAAAATCCATTGGCCTACGAGCGGCGCATCACATACGTGCAGATACCTTTCCTGGCACGCATGGGGTGGGGGCGTGAGCGTCGCGGGCTGCAGGGCTTCTTCCAGATAGGTCCGCAAATAGGGGCTTACATCAGCGAAAGCACGAAGACCAACGTCGTCTTGGGAGCAGCTACGCAGACACCGCGCGTGTCGAACGTCGTGGCGCAGGACAGCATGGCCGTGGAGAAGAAGCTTGACTACGGCATTGCCGCAGGTGCAGGCGTGGAATTCTCACATCCGCGCGTAGGACACTTCATGCTTGAGGGGCGTTACTACTACGGACTGGGCAACATCTTCGGAAATTCCAAGAGCGACGCCTTCGGACGCTCTAACTTCGGACAGATAGTCATCAAGGCAACCTATCTGTTCGACATTGTCAAGACAAAGAATGACAAAATAAAATAAACAACAGCATCATGTTTGAAAATCAACCTAAAGGTCTTTACGCGTTGGCCCTGGCCAACACTGGCGAACGCTTCGGCTACTACACCATGCTGGCCGTCTTCGCATTGTTTCTGAGAGCAAACTACGGACTCTCGCCGGCGGTGGCAGGAACCATCTACAGCTCGTTCCTCATGTTCGTCTATTTCTTTCCGCTGTTCGGCGGCATGCTGGCCGACAAGTTCGGCTTCGGCAAGATGGTGACCACGGGCATCATCATCATGTTCCTGGGCTATGTGCTGCTGAGCATTCCCCTTGGCGGCGACACGACGGCACTGGTGGTAATGCTGGGTGCACTGCTGCTCATCGGCTTCGGCACGGGACTCTTCAAGGGCAACCTGCAGGTAATGGTGGGCGACCTCTACAACGACCCCAAGTATGCCGACAAGCGCGACTCTGGCTTTTCTATATTCTATATGGCCATCAACATCGGCGCCTTGTTCGCTCCTACGGCGGCCATCAAGATTAAGGAGTATGCCGAGCAGTCCTTGGGCTACAGCAGCAACGATGCCTATCACTTCTCGTTTGCCGTGGCCTGCGCGTCGCTCATCCTGTCGATAGCCATCTACTATCTCTTCCGCTCTACATTCCGCCATACTGAAGGCGGCACCAAGAAGGCCGGAACAGCCAGCAGCAGTGCGGCCGCCGTTGAAGAGCTGTCGAAGGAGGAGACCAAGCAGCGCATCGTGGCACTGTGCCTTGTCTTCGCAGTAGTCATCTTCTTCTGGATGGCCTTCCATCAGAACGGACTCTCGCTGACATATTTCGCCGACGAATTCACGGCGCAGACTTCCAGCGGCCTGCAGAGCATGGCCTTCGACGTCTGGAACCTGGTACTCATCATCTTCATTGTCTACGCCGGCTTTGCTGTCTTCCAGAGCAAGACTGCCAAGGCCCGCGGCATAGCTGCTGCAGTCATTGTCGTGGCTGCCGGCCTGCTGTGCTATAAATACTCCCTGCTGTCGGGCAGCGTCGACGTATCCGCTCCTATCTTCCAGCAGTTCAATCCCTTCTATGTCGTGGCACTGACGCCAGTCTCTATGGCCATCTTCGGCTCTCTGGCCGCCAAGGGCAAGGAGCCTTCTGCTCCGCGCAAGATTGCCTACGGCATGATAGTTGCCGCAGTGGCCTATGCGCTGATGGCCTTTGCCTCTTTTGGCCTGCCCATGCCGCAGACGGCACCCGGAGCCGACGGAGAGCCTGTTGCCGTCCACGTGGCCGATGTCACGCCAAACCTGCTCATCACCGTCTATCTGGTGCTGACCTTTGGCGAGCTGCTGCTGTCGCCGATGGGAATATCTTTCGTCTCCAAGGTTGCCCCTCCGAAGTATAAGGGAATGATGATGGGCGGCTGGTTTGTGGCTACGGCCATTGGCAACCAGCTTGTCGTCGTTGGCGGCCTGCTGTGGGGTGCCGTGCCATTGTGGCTCTGCTGGAGCGTATTCCTTGGCGTCTGCCTTGTGGCTGCCATATTCATGTTTGCCATGATGAAGCGCCTGGAGAAAGTCTGCTAAAGAGGGAATAGTGAATAGAGAAAAGTGAAAAATTTGCTGCCGCCATCCAATGCGTCAGGCATTGCGCCGACAAACCCTTCATCAGGAATTGCGGCAGCAAATTTTTTACTTTTCATTTTTCTTTTTACTCTTCACTTTTCACTTCTCTCTGCGCAGACACTGACAGTGGTAGAGCTGAACTGCGAAAACCTTTTTGACTGTCGCCACGACTCGCTGAAGCAAGACCATGAGTGGCTGCCGACGGCCACGCGGCGGTGGACACCGTCGCGCTACTGGCGGAAGCTGAACAACATCGGGCAGACCATACTGTCGTCGCGCAGCGAGGGAGTGCCAGACTTGATTGCCCTCGTGGAAGTGGAGAACGACTCCGTCATGCGCGACCTCACCCGGCGGTCGCTGCTGCGTGGTGCAGGCTACGAATACATTATGACCGAGTCGCCCGACGTTCGCGGCATCGACGTCGCACTGCTCTACCAGCCATTCACGTTCCGGCCGCTGTGCTACGAATGCCTTACGGTGCCACCGTTGAAAGGCATGCGCCCCACGCGCGACATTCTCTACGTCCGCGGCGAGGTAATCACGGGCGACACACTGCACATCTTCGTCGTCCACATGCCCAGCCGCTATGGTGGCGAAAAGCATTCACGACCGTTCCGCCTTCAGGTGGCCGAAACGCTGGCTACGGCCGTCAGCAGTCTGCTGCCGGGAAGCAAAGTCTTCGTGGCCGGCGATTTCAACGACTATGCCGACTCGCCGCCACTCGCACGGCTTTCACAACAGGGGCTTGCCAACATCACCGCTGGTGCGCAGGGCATCAACGGCACGGCGCGAGGCACCTACCGCTATCAGGGCATCTGGCAGAGCATCGACCACGTGCTTGCCAATGCGCCGGCAGCAGCCATGGTGCAGAGTGCCTTCGTCAACGACTCTCCGTTCCTTCTTGAAGAAGACAACGACTTTGGCGGCTACAAGCCCTTCCGCACATACAACGGCTACCGCTATCAGAAAGGCTTCAGCGACCATCTGCCGCTCGTCGTAACCATCCGCCTGACACCGTAAGTGATTTTTATTTGAACAGAATACTATACTTTGTTCCTTTCCCGTTGCAGGATGAACATTTTCCTGTCTGTCCGCATGAAGTACACCGGTGTGTGCCGCTTCCTATGCCTATAGCCACATAGTAGCCCTTGCCGTTGCATCTGCTGCATTTCCCCGTTCCGTCACAAAGCGAGCAGCGCTTTTGCCCATGCGTCTTAGCGCGTGTGCTCCCTGACGAGGAGTTTTTTTGAGTGCGAATGCGAGAGGCATATCGTCAAGGACGAAGTCTTGTCATTTTTTTATGACCTCAAAACTACCTACAATACTGTAACTATTATATCCTGGTATCCGTTCTTTTATAATCTCATAAAGTTTTTCTGGTTTCTTTTGCGAAAAGAAATTTTCCCGAACTCCTCCTATCAGTTCTCTCATATATACTGACGATTTCACAATATAGGCGGTTTCAAAATTTGGAGTTTTAGAATATGTTATGGTATAGTCTGCACGGTATGGACTTTGGTCCTCATCATATACAAGAATTCCTCCATGTGATATTGCTGGAGCATGCTCTTTGGAAAAATCCCACCCCAGAAGTTCTCCTTCGGATATAATTTCTGACTTATCGCTTTTTATAAATACTTTTTCGTATTTTTCTATTGGATAGCGACCATGCGGAGGAATAGCTACTATTCGTTGCTTTTCATATACTTTTGACACTGTTGTGGAACTTCCACTCCCAACACTTACGCCATTAGCCAATGTTCCAAGGGCTCCGCCAATTCCTACCGCTCCGGCAACAGCGCCTAAATTCACGCCAGCCCCAGATCCGGTTCCATTGCTTATTGTTGTACGAGAGTTATCAAAGTAAGTATATGATGTGCCATCAGCCATTACTCGGAACGTAGCACCTAAATCTACATATACTATATGGTCTGTTTTGTTATATAGTTGTACAAAAAATCTGTTTAACAAGTCATAATGCATTCCTCCATACCAACGGTCATACCAAGTCTCATAGGGTTCTTGCCGGAATTCCACAACAATATCTTCCGTGGACAAAACGGATTTTTCACTGACACCTAAAATACACAAACCGTCCTTTGCTTGTTTGTCCTTATCCTTTATGGTCTCCCCATGCTCATACGTCTGGTTATACCGGCTGATAATCTCGGCATTGTCGGCAGCAGGTTGTGCCACGATAATCTCCGGCCTGCCATCTGCCTCCTGTTTGGCTGGCTGAGGCGCATCCTCAAACGTATCCTTGTCACCGCTTTCATAGTTGATGGCCATCACCTCTGACTTGTTGATGGTGTACGTCGGGCCCTGCTGATTGGAGAACTTCTTGTACTTAATGTCCGCCTGGTTCACTTCGAGCACCTTACTGATAATGGTGCTGCCGTCGCGCTTCACGATGACATCCTGCGCCTGAGCAACTGTAGCGATACAGACTGCGATTAGCAAAAATAAATGTTTCATAAACTTGTAATTTTGTAATTATAAATAGTTGAATACACACAAAAAGAAAAACGTGGACAATTTACTTCGTCTACGTTATCCGAGGCATCGCCAAACGCCTATATTGCTTAAACGAGTAAACGTCCACGCCGAACGGCATGAACTATCTACTTCAGTTCTTGCAATATTTCTTGAAATTTGGCGAATTTCGGATAACAAGAATCAAAAGTGGATGTTCAAATCCTATATGTCCTTTAATTGTTCATCTTCAGTCCATAGGCATCACAGTTTTAAGGGGTTATACATTATGTATATACATTAATCGTTATTACCAAACAGTTCTTGCTTGAAGAATTCGATAGCTTTCTTCAAAGGTTCCAGGTCATTCTTTACGATACTGAATACTTCATCAGCATCTACTTCGAAGTAATGATGTGCCATGATGTCTCTTGTCCCCATGACTTTCTTCCATTCTACATCTGGGTGTGTTGGAAGTAATTCTTTGTTCGTGAGTTTGTCGAGAGTCTTTACCGCTTCGCCCAAAGCGATAAGTACCATGCAGGCAGCATCAAGTTTCTCCATTCCAAAAGGCGAAAGGAGGAAATCGTCTACAGTATGAATCTGCACGGTTCGCTCCTGCAGCCGGGTGATGATCGTTTCTATATTCTTTAGGGTCTCATAGACCATCTGAAGTTTCTCAGTAGACCCGAATTCCATATTTCAAGATTTGCTGTTTAAACAAGGGGTTCATGTTCTCTCGCATCCGCACCACGTCGACATCACATCCGAGCAGTTCCTGCAAATAGATTTTGACACCGGCGCGGTTGAACAGGTTGGGCACCATCTCCACACAAATGTCCACATCGCTGTCTTCGCGCTGCTCGTTGCGGGCCAGCGAGCCGAAGAGCATCATGGAGTGTACGCCATAGTGCTCGTCAAGATACTGGCGAGTGGTTTTCAACTTTTCTATGGTCTGCGTTCTGTCAAGCATAAGCGAATAATTGTCGTATCTCACAGTAAAACTGCTATCATGCGGCAAAGATACGAAAATTTCTGCATATAATCATCGGGAATGGACAAAAAACTTAATCCGCTGCCCTGTTGTTTCTTCTTATACACACTGTGGTTTATCTGCTCTGTTCAGAAGTTCCACTTCACGGCGAGCGTGGGATTGACGAAGAACGAGCGGTCGTCGTAGGTGTTGTAGACGAAATGGCTGCTCAGCTCCCACTCTGTGCCGATGCTCAGGTGGCTGGTGCAGTTGTACCACAGCTGCGGCTCGGTGAGGATGACGAGCTGTCCGTGGCCGTTGGCCTTCTCGCCGCGCCAGAAGTCGATGAAGCCAGAGAAGGTGAGCTTGCGGTCGCAGAAGTTCAGCCCCCAGACACCCGTCAGCTGCAGGCTGTTGTAGGCCGATGTGTAGTCGTAGCTCTTGAAGTAGCGCTTGTACATCAGCTGCAGGGAGTAGGTCTTGGAAAAGTCGGCATTGTGGTCATTCCATGCTCCGCCGATGAGTGCCGCCTGCTGGAAGCTGCCTTCCTTGTTCAGTCCGCCGTCGTATTCTATGTGGGCTGCGAAGCCCTGCTTGCCGATGCTGAATTCGCGTGAGATTTCCGTGTAGGCGGCTTCGGTGAACTTGCGGCTGAAGTCGACGTCTACGAAGTAGTACCACGAGCCCCACTGGTCGGCCTTGAACTGTTCGACGGTGAGAGTCACCTTCTGGCGGCTGCTCTGCTGGTCGGAATACAAGTTGCGGCCGAAGTCGTAATGCAGCTGCACGTCCTGTGCGCTTGCGCTGATGGCGGTTGCCGCCAATGCGATGGAGATCAGCACTCCACAGAGTTTCTTTGATTTCATTTTTTAGCTTTCTGTTGTTTTCTTCTTTGAGGGTACAAAATTACAGATATTTCCCGACAATTCATGCTATCTCATTGAGAAAAATAAATTATCTCATTGAGATAAGAAATTATCTTCGTAAGATAATTTCGTAACATGCGGAGATAATTTCGTAACATGCAGAGATAATTTTTTCTGTTGCGCAATAAAAAAGCGGATGCACCGGAATGCATCCGCTTTTTTGTAGTTGCCAGTCTTCTTGGCATAGGCAGTAACTACGTATGTCTTGTTGATGTCTATCTTTTATTTTATGTTAGGTTCTTCCAGACCGAGGCCTTTCTTGCGGTCTACAACCTTGAGGACAAGGCCAAGCACGAGGGCTGCGACGCCAAGGCAGGCGAGCATGACGAGCGGCGCTGTGTAGTCGAACGACACGGCTACCTGCTCGGAAATCTGCGACACGTGAGCCTCTGCCTCGGCAAGGGTCATCTCTCCGGCGTCGACGGCTGCGGCGGCTTCGGCCTTGGCGGCGGCTATCTGGGCGACAAGCTCGGGATTGGTGCGGTCGAGTACCTTGCCGATGAGCATGGGGAACAGCCAGAGGCCGATGTTCTGTATCCAGAATATCAGCGCATAGGCGGAGCCGATAATCTTCGGCTCTACGAGCTTAGGCACGCTGGGCCACAGCGATGCAGGCACCAGCGAGAACGATGCGCCAAGGACGAGGATGGTGATGTAGGCTATGATGACGCCGCCGACGGCACTGCCCTTGAACATTGGCAGCACGAAGGCAAAGGTGAGGTGGCAGGCAATGAGCAGCACGCTGCCCATGACAAGCATCGTGGCGGCCTTGCCCTTATGGTCGAGATAGTTGCCGAGAATGGGGGTTATCAGCACGGCCAGCAGTGGGAACACGGCGAAGATGGCCTCTGCAGACTGGCGCATATAGCCCATGTAGCAGTAGGTTACCAGTGCTGCCAGCGAAATGCCCAAGAGCAGCAGCTGGCGCTGACGCTGCTTCTGGAAGTTGCTGGCAAAGCCGGTGGCTGCCACGACGAGCATGATGACGTACTGCACGATGGTGACGCTGCTGCCGCCCCAGAAGGAGTCTGCCTCGGGGGCGGTAAGCGTCAGGTTGCACTGGAGCATGTTGACGGCATATTTCTGGAAGGGGAAAATTGCCGAGTAGTAAAGCACGCACAGAAGGGCGACAATCCAGAAACCGCTGTCGGAGAGAATCTTGCCGATGTCGCTGACCTTGAAGGGGTCGTCTTTTTCTTCGGCCTCGCCGGTCTGGGCGTCGAGTTTCTGGTCCATGAAGAAATAGACGATGGTCATGATGAGGGCTATGCACATCAGCACTACGCCGAAGGCTACCGAGCGTGAGACGCTGACAACGCCGCCAAGGCGTGCGAAGAACGGCGAGAAGATCATGCATGTGGCAACGCCAAGACGCGCCAAGGCCATCTCGCTGCCCATGGCCAAGGCCATCTCGCGGCCCTTGAACCACTTCACAATGCCGCGAGAGACGGTGATGCCGGCCATTTCGCAGCCGCAGCCGAAAATCATGAAGCCGCAGGCTGCACACTTGGCAGAGGCTGGCATGCCCTTGTAGAACGGCGATATGCCAAGCTCGTCGAAGACGGGAATGTAATTAAGGTTGTTGTTAAACCACTGCTCAAGGCTGCTGCCGATGAAGCCGTAGGCGCCGTCGCTGACGGCATACCATTTTATTATTGCGCCTACCAGCATCACTGCCGCAGAGAGTACTGCCGTGAAGCGGACACCCATCTTGTCGAGGATGATGCCTGCAAAAATCAGGAAGAACACAAATACATTGAGGAATACCTCTGAACCCTGCATGGTGCCGAACGCCGTGGAGTCCCAGCCGCGCTCGGAGAGCATCAGGTCCTTGATGGGTGAGAGAATGTCCATGAAGATGTAGCTGCAGAACATGGCCAGCGCCAGCAGCAACAGGGCAGTCCAGCGCATGGCCGCTGAATCGCGCAGAGTCGTTTTTAATTGTTGTGACATAATTAATCTTTATTTTTTATTTCTTATTTTTTCTGTTGTAATCTTCTATTTGCAATTTCATTAAGCATTATGCATTAAAATTCGTTTCTCTTAAGCTTTTCAACGAATTCGCTGATTTTGTGTAGTTCGCGTGGAATTCTGATGTTCTGTGGGCAGTGAGGCTCGCATTGGCCGCAGCCGATGCAGTGGTCGGCCTGGCGCATGCGTGGAACGGCACGGTCGAGGCCGATGAGATATTGGCGGCGCAGCTTGAAATACTCGTCGTCCATCTTCATGCGTGGCAGCGTGCCGTCGTTCTTGCATTTGTTGTAATGCACGAAAATGGCAGGGATGTCTATTCCGTAAGGGCATGGCATGCAGTACTTGCAGTCGTTGCAGGGAATGTTCTCCAGTCCGACGATGCGCTCAGCCACGTCGTGGTCGAGGAACTGCTGTTCAGCCTCGGTGAGAGGCACCAGCGGACAGTAGCTCAGCAGGTTGTCCTTAAGATGTTCCATGAATGTCATTCCGCTGAGCACTGTCAGCACTCCCTCCGGCGTGCCTGCATAGCGGAAAGCCCACGACGCCACGCTGCGTTCCGGGTCGCGGCGCTTCAGTTCCGTGACAAGGTATTGCGGAAGGTTTGCCAGCCTGCCGCCAAGCAGAGGCTCCATGATGACCGACGGAATGCCGCGCTTTTGTAGCTCACCGTAAAGGTAGCGTGCGTCGGTGTTGCGCGAGTTTATTTCGTTGGCGTAGTCCCAGTCAAGATAGTTCAGCTCTATCTGCACGAAGTCCCAGTGGTATTTGTCGTGCATGGACAGCAGATAGTCGAACACTGCGATGTCGCCGTGATATGAAAATCCGAGGTTGCGGATGCGGCCTGCCTTGCGCTCGTCAACAAGATAGTCGAGCAGTCCGTTGCTGATGTATCGGCCTTCGAGGGCTGCCATTCCGCCCATGCCGATGCCGTGAAGCAGATAGTAGTCGATGTAGTCAACCTGCAGTTCCTTGAAAGAGTTTTTGTACATCTTCAGGCTTTCCTCGCGGCTCCACGTGGCCTCGCCGAAGTTGGAGAGCTTCGTGGCGACAAAGTATTCTGAGCGCTTGTGGCGGCTCAGTGCAATGCCTGTGCTGCGCTCTGAAAGGCCTTGGCAGTAGGCTGGCGACGTGTCGAAGTAGTTTACGCCGTGTTCTATGGCGTAGTCAACCTGCCTGTTGACCATATCCTGGTCTATCTCAGCCTTGCTCTCGCGGCCGGAGGCCACGCCGTCGACGGTCGGCAGGCGCATCATGCCATAGCCAAGCAGCGACACCTTGTCGCCAGTGGTGGGGCTTATGCGATAAGTCATCTTGCCAGTAGGCGGCTCCACCTGCTGCTTGTATTCTTCCACGGCTTTAGTTTCCGTCTTCGACTTGCAGCCTGTCAGCACTGCGGCGGTTGTCAATGCTCCGCCGCCGAGCATTTTAAGGAAATTCCTTCTTGTTATATCTTGATTCATGTCTACTTACTATTCACTTTTCACTATACCCTTAATTAGATTTCTTTGTGAACCTCGTGGCCTTCAACGTAGATTGCAGAGAAAGGACGTGCCGGACACAGATACTCGCAGGCTCCACATCCAATGCAACGGCTTTCGTTGATGGCAGGCACGTAGGCTGACTCGTCGTCGTCAGGATCTGACGGCACCATTTCGATGGCTCCTGCTGGGCAGTGGCGCGCACAGTTGCCGCACTCAACGCCGTCGGTCAGCGGAATGCAGTTCTTCTTTATCCAGACGGCATGGCCTATCTGTGTCGAGGCCTTGTCTTCTTTCGCGATGGGCTTGATGGCGCCGGCAGGGCATACCTGCGAGCAGCGGTTGCATTCAGGTCTGCAGAAGCCGTTTTCGTAAGACATTGTCGGCTGCATGATGCTCATCCAGTCGGTGCCGGGGCGCAACACGCCGTTGGGGCATTCCGACACGCACAGCTGGCAGCCGGTGCAGTGCTGCGCCATATTCTTTGCCGACAGCGAGCCCGGCGGCGTCAGAGGCGTCTGTCGCTCAGGGGCAATCTTGTCTTCAATCTCTGCCAGTCCGCCGTCAGTCTTCTTGGCCTCCTGGGCAATGGCTGCTGTGGTAAGCAAGGCGGTGGAAAGGAGGAACGAACGGCGTTCTTTGTCTATTCTCTCACCTCTGACCTCTGACCTCTGACCTCTGACCTCTAACCTCTGACCTCTATACGACAGCGCGCCGAACTTGCAGCTTTCCAGGCAGTCGCCGCAGACTACACAGCGGCTGTAGTCGACGCTGTGCGTCTTGTAGTCAATGCATGATGCTTTGCAGTTCTTGGTGCATAGCGAGCAGTTGCGGCATTTTGCGGTGTCGAAGGTTATCTTCAGCCATGAGAAGCGGCTGAAAAATGACAGAATGGTGCCTACGGGGCATACGGTGTTGCAGTAGGTGCGTCCGTTGCGCCATGCCAGCACAGCCAGCGCTATGAGCGTAACGACGGCAATGACGGTGACAACGGTCATGCCCGGCATGGCAGTTTCCACGTGGTAGAAGGCGTAGCTGTCGTTGCTTTCGGCAATTCCTGCCAGCACGTTGTTGCCCATCTTCCACAATGGCTGCAGCAGGGCTGTTGCTATGCGTCCGAAGGCGGAGTAGGGCGCCAGCAGCTGAACGACACTGCCAATGCCTAACGCCCAGCATACAACAGCCAGCACCAGCACCGGGTAGCGCAGCCACTTCACCTCTTTTGAAAAGCTGTAGCGGTTTTTCTTTGCCTTCATGCCAAGCTTGCCGAAGATGTCCTGCATGATGCCCAGCGGACAGATGACGGAGCAGTAGATGCGTCCGAAGATTAGCGTCAGCGCGATGAGTGCTGCCACGACTGCCACGTTAGCCGCCAACACGGCTTCGAGGAACTGGATTTTCGTCATCCACGACAGCCAGTGGTGGGCAGTCCCCGTGAAGTCCAGGAACAGCCACGTGATGCAGAGCATCATCACGGTGGCCAGCACAATTCTGATTTGTTTTAATGTCATAACGTATCTGTTGGTTTCGTTTAGTTACTGTTAGTCTCGTTTAGTTATTCTTACAATCTGAATGCTTACCTCGTAGAGAAGATATATCGGCAGTGCCACTGCGAAGAGCGTAAACACGTCGGTAGTCGGTGTGATGACAGCCGAGACTACGAGGATAGCCACTATGGCATGGCGGCGGAACTGGCTCATCATGTCGCTGCTGATAAGGCCCATCCGGCCCATCAGGGCGCACACCACAGGTAGCTCGAAGACTACGCCCATCACCAGGCTCATGCCCAGCAGCGTGTCGATGTACGACTGCAGGGTCAGCATGTTTGCCACGTCGGGACTCACCTGATAAGTGCCGAGGAAGCGCACTGTCAGCGGGAACACCACGAAGTAGTTGACCGCCGTCCCCAAGAGGAACATCACGTATGCCGCGCCGACAATCCAAACGGCATAGTGCCGCTCGTTGCTGTATAGTCCCGGCGACACGAAGCGGAACAGCTCGTAGAGGATGTATGGCGATGCCAGCAGCAGCCCGGCGAACAGAGCCGTCCGCATGTGTACCATGAACTGTTCCGTCAGGCCAGTGTTCATCAGACTGATGCTGAACGGCTCCACGCCCAGCAGCCTGTAGCTTACGAAGCCGCTGCTCCGCGGTGCCAGCACAATGCTGAACAGCTCGTCTTTCATGATAAAGGCCACGACGGCAATCAGCACGACGGCAACCGCCATGCGTACCAGAGTCCATCGCAGCACGTCCAGATGGTCCCAGAATGTCAATTCATTGCTTCCCACCTTCGTCTTCTTCCTTCATGCCGTCTTTGAAGCTTTTCACGCCCTTGCCAAGTCCTTTCATCAGCTCGGGAATCTTCTTGCCTCCAAACAGCAGCAGCACGATGAGGGCAATGACGAGTACTTCCTGCATTCCTAATCCAAACATATTATTATATATATAATTACAATAAATTTCTCATTCTCTCATTCTCTCAATTTCTCATTTCCTCATTCTCTCATTTTCTCATTGCTCAGTGCAGCGCCGATGGCCGTGCAGAACTCAGAGTATTTGGGAATGTGGAAATGCACTCCGTAGAGCCTTTCCAGCATAGGGTATATCTCCTTGCACTGCGGCAGCAGCGTAAGGTTGCCGATAAGCACGAAGTCTTTTATTCCGGAGTTCAGCGACGACAGGATTGCCGCCGAGCCAATGGTCTGCAGCACCATGACGATGATGCCCAGTGCAAGGTCTTCCTTCGGCGCATCGTACTGTGCCTTTGAGAACAGCGACGCCGTGGCGTCCATTGGCAGCCCTGGCAGCGGGTGCGTAGAGATGTCGCCTATGAGCAGGTTCACGTTGCGAATGTCACCCTGCATAGCCAGGCTCTGTATCTGCTTCCAGTCGCGCGTGTTCAGCATTACCCTCGACAATCCCTGCAGTGTACCTCCGCCGATGCCGATGCCTCCGATGTGGCGAATGTCGTCGCCACAGCATTGAACGAAACTGGTGCCGGTACCCATCGATACCACGATGGCCTTTGTCAGTCCGCTCTCAAAGCGCGCTCCCAGTCCGTCGGCAATGAATTCGTCGACTTTCTTTGTCGGCACTCCAAAGAGCGGTTTGTCGACGTACGCCGAGCCGACGCCAGTTAGTATTACCTGCTCAACGTCGCCCAGAGCTATCTGTCCTTCGTGCAGGTATTTTCCGAAGGCTCCATAGAGCGATGCCACCTGGTCGGCAGCCGTAGTGCGTATTGGGGACAACACGCGGCCGTCGCGCAGACCGACGATTTTCGTTGTCGATATGCCGACGTCAATTCCAATGATTATTCCCATTGTCTTTAGTGAAACGATAAGTGTTTCGCCTGCAAAGTTACTGAAAAACGAGGGCAGAACAAAAAGAACTCGTTCTTTTTTTCTGCCGAGTGCCAGTAACTTCGCGAATTTTTTCGCAGTGTGTTTGGTGTTTTCAATGCAATATCCATGAAAAGCCTGTGGCTTATTATCAAAGAAACTGATTACACCCAAAGTTTATACCGCTGTCTTCCTGTATGTTGCAAGCAATGCCGGTCTCACCCAAGCCAACACCCACACGTACTGATTATCGCGCAGAGCCGCAGAGTACACAGAGGAAGATGCCAAGTGCCTACGAACTGCCATAAACTTTGTGGACTCTGCGGCTCTGCGCGAGACAGAAAAACTTTGTGAAAACCTAAGTCAATGACTTACGAAATTATCTCAATGACTTACGAAATTATCTCAATGACTTACGAAATTATCTCAATGACTTACGAAATTATCTCAATGACTTATGGAATTATCTCAGCATGTTATTTCAGAGGTGAGAGATAAGGTGTAAGGGGTGCGTCGGGTGAGTCTTTCTGCTCGTCGCTCATCTTTGTGTAGAGTCCGCAGCCCTTGGCTATTATCGCATCGTTTAACTCATTTACGGCTGCAAATATACTGAATAACGAGTGAAATGAAAAAGAAAAGCAAACTTTTCTTTACTGCAAAACAAAACGCCCGGCAATCGCAGTGATTGTCGGGCGGAATGTTTTTATTTTAACTTTTAATGCTTTCTTCTGTATTAGAAGTTGTAGTAAACACCGAAGCGGAGTGAACCAGAGGTGAAGCCGCCAGTGCCGAGGCCGAGGTTGATGCTTGACGGAGCGTCGGGAGCGCCAGCAACGTCAGCAACAGCCTCCTTGTGGTAACCGAATGTGAACACGTCCTCCAGCTTGGCAACGATGCTCCACTTGTCGCTTACGTTGAAAGCAACACCAGGAGTTACGAACAGGCCGAGCTTAGTATCAGCCTTCATGCCTTCTGCAGAAGAAGTAGCGAATTCCAGACCGCCATCAACGAAGATGTTAGCCTTGCCCCACTGCAGAGCCTGATAGCGAACGTAAGGCTTGATTCCGAAGTCGGTAGTCGTAGACTTTGTAGAACCAACACCAGTTACCTCAGTCTTGTTGCTTGTTGTGCCGAAGCTAAGCTCAAGGCCAATGCCGAGCTGGTCGTTAAGAGCCATACCAAACTCAGGGTTGATAGAGAAATTGGTTTTTGTTGTCTCTGTGTTTGCAACGGTCTTGTCAGTGCGTGTGCCGAAACCGAGGTTACCACCTACATAGTACTGAGCATTCATTGTTGTAGCCATAGCAACAGCTACGAGAGTCATAAGAACTTTTTTCATTTTTTTTATTTTTTAATGTTAAACATTAGCAGTCTGCATTTTCTAAAAAAACGTTCTGCTGTTATCCTTAAGTCGATGCAAAGGTATGAACTAAACTGATACGTTGTTCTCTTTTCTTTACGTTTTTATGATTTTTTCACAAAAACTTGATTAATATCATGTTTTTCACAATTTTTTGAAATAAAAATACACTGTTTGCGCACACCCTCGCATAAAAAGGAATATCAGCATTGCTGCCCAGAGGCCGTGATTGGCATAGGCAGGCATCAGACAGAATGTGGCAGCAAAGAAGCATGCGGCAGCCACCGACGTTGCCAGCAGCATGCCTCCGGTGGCGGTGATGCCTATGAACACTCCGTCCCACACGAATGCGGCAATGCCGGCAAGAGGCACCAGACAGGCCCACGGCAGATAGTCTCTGGCGGCCGTGGCTACCAGATGGTCGTTGGTGAGCATGTGAAGCACCGGTGTGCCTCCATATATATATAATAATGTGAAGAGTGTTGTCACTCCGGCTCCCCACACGAACAGCCTGCCGATGACCCTGCGCAGTGTCACCCTGTCGCCGGCTCCGAGGTAGCGTCCGCAGAGCGCCTCTCCGGCATAGGCAAATCCGTCGGTGAAGTAGGAGAAGAGCAGGTATAGCTGCATCAGCAGTGCATTGACGGCCAAGATGGTAGCCCCTTGGCGTGCGCCTGCAGCGGTGAAGAATAGGTTGACGCCCACGAGGAACAGCGTGCGCACGAAGATGTCACGGTTGACGCTGAGGAATGGGCGCAGCTCGCCGATGGTAGGGACTGCCCAGTGAAAGGGCAGTGTGCTGAACCTGCTGCGCAGCAACAGCAGTGCCACCAGCAGTCCGCCGTATTGTGCAATGACCGTTCCTGCGGCCACACCCTCTATTTTCCAGCCCAGCGCGTAGACCAGCACGAGCGATGCCACGATGTTGACGATGTTCTGCATGATGCTCACCGTCATGGGCAGTCTGGTGTTCTGCATGCCTATGAACCATCCCGTCAGCGAGAACAGTGCCAGCGAGGCAGGCGCTCCCCAGACGACGATGTTGAAGTATTGCCTGGCCAGCGGCATCACCTCTGCCGACGGCTGTATGACGGCCAGCATCAGCATGCACAGCGGCCGTTGCAGGACAATCATCACCGCCGCCACGCCTATGGCTACATACAGCGACCGCACCAGCAGGCGCGTGGCTTCGGCAGTGTTGCCTGCGCCGTAGGCCTGCGCCGTCAGTCCGCTGGTACCCATGCGCAGAAATCCGAACACCCAGTAGACGAGGTTGAATATCATCGCCCCCACGGCCACGGCGCCGATGTAGGCCGCCGCTCCCATGTGTCCCACGATGGCAGTGTCTATCAGTCCCAGCAGCGGCACGGTGATGTTGGTGATGATTGCCGGCAGTGCTATGCCGAGTATCTGGCGGTCTATCTTTTTCACCTTATTGGGTTTTCTTGTGTCGACGTCAGTGTCAATAGTTTTCGGGCTCAATCGTCTTCGGCCTCACCCTTGCGTGTGTTGGAGAGGCCGTAAGTCGTGCGTAGTACGATGAATTCCGTGCGGCGGTTCAGCTGGTTGCACTGCTCTTGCTGCTCTTCGTTGAGGTTTTTGATGAATTCTTCAGTCAGCACGTCGCCCTCCTTTAGGAAGGGATATTTCTCTGTGAGTTTCCGCCTTACGGTCTTCGGTTTCTCCTTGCCGTAGCCCACAGGCGACAGTCGGTCAGCCTCGATGCCGTGTTCCGTGAGGTATGCCACCACGGCCTCTGCACGCTGCTGCGAGAGCCGTTTGTTGTATTCGGCAGGGCCTTTGTAGTCGCAGTGGGCCGACAGCTCGATGGTGACGTTGGGATTTTCCTTGAGCAGTTCTGCAAGGCGGTCCAGCGCCTCCGTGCTTTCAGAGCGCAGCGTGGCACGGTTGAAGTCGAAGAAGATGTTGTCGATCATCACCGGGGCAGTGATGCTGGCCAGTGGGAATTGCAGCACATACTCCTCCGACTGTTCCACGGAGTCCACGCGCAGAGCCTCCTGATGGTTCAGGTAGCCCTTGCAAGTACCCAGCATGATGTATTCCACTCCCGGCTTTATCTCCTGCGTGAACGAGCCGTCGCCTTTCACGCTCAGCTTAAGGTTTGTGCCGTCGTTGCCTATTATGTAGACTTGTGCAGTAGGCAGTTCGTAACCGTCTTGCTCGTAGATCCATCCTTTTACGGTCTGGATAATCTCGGGTTTCTCAAACGAGTAGATGTGGTCCCATCCCTTTCCGTCGCCTCGGTTGCTGCTGAAGAAGCCTCTGTTGTGCAGGCCGTCGAAAGTCATGCCGAAGTCGTCGCCCTGTGAGTTCAGGGGGTAGCCGGGATGGTGTATTAGTCCTTCATTTTCGACATAGAAAATGTCCAGTCCGCCCAAGCCGGGATGGCCGTCGGAAGAGAAGTAGAAATCTCCGTTGGGGCGGAACGCCGGGAACAGCTCGTCGCCGGCCGTGTTCACTGGTGCGCCAAGGTTCTCCACGCCGCCCAGCGCGCCGTTGTCGGTCAGGCGGACTCGCCAGATGTCGTAGCCGCCCATGCCGCCGGGCATGTTGCTGGCAAAGTAGAGCCACTGTCCGTCGGGGCTTATGGCCGGGTGAGCCAGTGCCGACAGCGTGTCGCGGATGATGGTCAGCTCGGTGGCCTTCGACCAGGCGGCGTCCTGTCGCTGGCTGGTGGCTATTGTTGCATAGCGCGGATAGTCGGGGTCGGTCTTGCAGACGGTGAGGTACATGGTGCGCCCGTCGGGAGAGAACGAGCAGGCACCCTCGTCGCCCTCGCTGTTCAGCTCGCTGTCGATGACCTCCGGCCGCTGCCACTTGCCCTTGTCGTCCTTCTGTGCCATGAAGATGTCGCCGTTCTTGGTGCCGGTGATGCCGCTGTATTCGTCGCCCTTAGCCTGGTTGCGCGTGCTGGTGAAGAACAGCTGGTCGCCGCTCTCGCCGCTGAGCATTGGCGAATAGTCGGCGCGGCGCGAGTTGAACATAGCCTCGCGCTTCACGATGTATGTCGAGCCGTCCTGCTTCCACTGCGGCGCCTTCTGTGCTGCTTCCAGTCCGGTGCGTGCCAGCTCGCTGTCAGGCATGCTGTCGAGTGCTGCCTGGAAGTGGCGTGCCGCCTCCTTGTAGCTGCCGGTTTTCATCAGCTGCTGTGCGAGATGCAGATGCGTCAGCGAGTCTCCCTGCTGGTAGCGCAGCGCATTGTTGTAGGCGGCGATGGCCTTCTGGGCGTAGTTGATGCGTCGGTAGCATTCGGCCATCTTCAGGGCGCGCTGTCCGCGTGCCGGACGGTCCTTGGCCGACGTCTGCGAGTATGCCTTGCGGTATTGCGCCGCCGCATCATAGTATTCGCCGAGAGCGTAGAACTTGTCGCCCTTCTTCATGGCCTGTTCGGCTCCGCAGCCAGTCAGCAGCAGGCAGGCCAGCAGCCAGCAGCAAGCGCCCGGCAGCCTTTTGGAGCCTGCCGTCGGCCATGTGAAACCTTTGAGTGTCTGTCTCATAGCTTAAAGAAAACGGAGTACAGACCTCGTTTATTGTCTGTACTCCGCAGCTTTTTTTACCGTGCCGTCCTTTCAGCGCGACAGCGGCAGCCAGAGCGACATGTCCTGAATGCCGCGGTTGTCCCACGCGTAATATGGTATCAGGCGGATGCGCACTTTCTGCCTTGCTGCCGGGCGCAGCTCACGGTAGAGCGTCTGGTTGTTCCACTGCTCGCTGTTCACCAGCAGGGCGTCGCCCTCCAGTGCAGTCATTTCGTGGCCTTCCATGGTTATCGTCGTCTCCCTGAGGCTGATGTCGGCAGGAATGGCGATGTCGTTTATACTCACGCTGCCCTTGGCGCCCTGTGGCTGCTGGATGTCAGCGCCTTCCAGACAGTAGACGATGGGTCCGCGCATCACGGCCACCTGGTTCTTGGCCTCTTCCACCAGAGGGTTGGCCTCGATGAGGCGTGGGCGCATGTCGAGGGTCAGCTCTATGGTGTCGCCCTTCTTCCATTTGCGCGGTGCGCGCAGTGCGTCGGCTGTGATGCTCTCGCCGTTAAGCCTTAGCTGGGCATTGCTGCTCCAGCCGGGGATGTGCATGCGGATGCTGGCCAGGCGCTTGGCCTTCTTCACCACCAGCCTGATGTTGCCGTCCCATGGATAGTTGGTTGTCTGCTCCACCTCAATGTCCTTCGTGACAAGCGCATTCTGGCCGTAGAGGTTCACCCACAGCGTGTCCTTGCTGATGCAGTAGGCATATTCCTGCGCTTCGCAGAGAGTGCGCAGCGTGTTCGGCGGGCAGCAGAAGCACGAAATGTAGCGCTGTCGGTGCTTCGGCCATCGCATGGTGTATGGAAACTCCTTTGTGCGGCGCAGAGCCTCGGTGTAGAAGAAGTCGCGGCCGTCCAATGAAATGCCTGAGAGTATTCCGTTGTAGAGTTCGTTCTCAATGTTGTCGATATACTTTCCCTCACCGGTTGTCTGGAACATCCGCCATGAGAAGAGCATCATGCCTATCTGTGCGCAGATTTCGTTATGGGCAGCCTCCTGCGGCAGTTGGAACTGCCGGCCGTAGGCTTGGTGTATCTGCTGTATGCTTGGCTGGTTGTAGGTGGTGCCGTCGGGTGACACCCCGTCGTAGAGAGCTCCGCAGCCGCCCATGATGTATATCTTGTGTTGCACAATGTCGTCCCAGATGGCGCTGAGGTTGCGCATAAGCTGCTCTTCGCCAGTCTCGGCATAGAGGTCGGCGACGCCGGCATAGAGATAGTTGGCGCGTACGGCGTGTCCCATGGCCTCATACTGGTCGCGGAACTTGTGGCGGTCCTGGTTGTGGTCTTCGCCATTGGTGACGCTGTCGCGGATGGCAATGAGTCCCTTTGCCAGCGTCAGGTAGCGCTGGTCGCCAGTCTCGCGGTACATCTCGGCGGCTCCCATGTAGTGGCTTGGGCAGATGGCGTTGCGCGACAGCTCTGCGGCGTCGTTCGTCAGGAAGTTGTATAGGAAGTCGGCAGCTTTCTTGCTGCAGTCGAACAGCGTCGTCTTGCCTGTTGCGCGCTTGTGTATGATGCCTGCCGTAATCAGGTGGCCGAGATTATAGGTTTCGAAGTTCAGTCTCGAAGCAAAGGCATGTTTCTGGTCTTTGCCAATCTCAATGCCGGCGTCGTTTTCAGCGTTGGCATGCGAGTCAATGCCGGCGTTGCGCTCGGCAATGACCACCGGCGTGTGGATATATCCGTCGGCGCGCTGTGCCAGTGCCACTTGCGCGATGAACTTGTCCATCAGCGCGTCGATTTTCGGGTCTTTGGTCACCGCATATACGGCTGCGCAGGCTTCAAGCCACTTGTACATGTCGCCGTCGTGGAACGGTGGGCCGTGGTGCTTGCCCTTCACGGTGCCGGCAGCCACTTCGAAGTTGCGGAAGCCGTGACTGCCGTGGCTGCCGTTGGCGTCGAGCGTCTCGTATGGCGTGTTCCACGTGTCCCACATCGACCAGATGCCGGTGCCTGCCAGCATTTCGAAGCGGTTTCCCCAGAAGCCGCCGGTCCAGTGTGTCGAGCCTAACGGCGGGCTTTGCATGGTGGCCTCCTTGCTGTGGCTCATGTCTGTCAGTCCCTGTGCCAAGGCTGCCATGGTGCTACTCAGCAGAAAGAGTGTCAGTAGTGTCTTTTTCATAGTTTTCGTTATCTTGTTTTTCAGTGTCATTGGCTTGTTCTTGGATGTCATTGGCTGGCTCTTGGATGTCGTCGGCTGGCTCGTCGCTGCCGCTTGGTTGCTCATTGCCGTTGATTTCCAGCATGCCGTCGCGCATGTGTATGGTGCGGTCGGTGATGTCTGCCAGCTGTTCGTCGTGCGTGACGATGACGAATGTCTGTCCGAACTGGTCGCGCAGGTCGAAGAACAGCTGGTGCAGTTCCGTCTTGTTCTTTGAGTCTAATGAGCCGCTGGGTTCGTCGGCGAGAATCACTGCCGGGTTGTTCATCAGCGCCCTTGCCACGGCCACGCGCTGCTTCTCGCCGCCTGACAGCTCGTTAGGCTTGTGGCGTGCGCGGTCGGTGAGGTTCATGAAGCTCAGCAGCTCGTCGGCCCTGCGGCGTGCCTGCTTTGGCGACATGCCTGCTATGAAGCCCGGTATCATGATGTTCTCTGCGGCGGTGAATTCCGGCAGCAGCTGGTGGAACTGGAACACGAAGCCGATGTTCCTGTTTCTGAAGTCGGCAATTTTCCTGTCCGGCAGTGTTGTTACGTCAGTGCCTTGAATGATTACCTTTCCGCTGTCCGGGCGGTCCAGTGTTCCCATGATTTGCAGCAGTGTGGTCTTGCCGGCTCCGCTGGGGCCGACGATGCTTACCACTTCGCCTTTGTTGATGGTGAGGTCTATGCCTTTAAGCACTTGCAGCGAGCCGAAGCTCTTGGTGATGCCGGAGATTTCTATCATTGTTGATGGGGGTGATGGGGTTAGTGGGGTTAATGGGGTGGATGGGGGTAATGGGGATGGGCTTTGTGGGGTTAATGGGTTTTGTGTGGAGGATGACTTGTTATTTGCGGTGTCGGTTCAGCCAGCGTGCTATGGTGTCGTAGATGCTGGTCTCCTCCTGGTGTTGTGCAGCCGTGAACGTCATGCTTTCCTCCTTGGCCTGGCCGTGCTGGTCTGGGAAGAGAATCATGAGGTTTTTGCCGGAGAAGTGCTGCATCAGCTCGTTGGGCAGCCGTTCCAGGGCATTCTTATATGATATGGTGCCCTTACGTGCCGTCACCACGATGAACATGTGGTCGTCGGCGATGCTTCCTGCCAGCTGTGGCAGCTCGTTCCAGTGGCTCATGAACGTGTAGTCGGCCCTGACGCTCGGGTGCCTGTTGTTTATGTATTCCCGTATCAGCACCAGCGACTCGTTGCGGCCGTGGAACTGTATCAGGCAGTCCAGATTTTCGGCCATTCTCGACAGTCGCTCCAGCCACCGGTAGAATCCCGGCTCGAACTCAGCCCTTGACGGCACTGCCACCTGTATGCGGCGCAGCGTGTTCAGCGGCTGCACGAAGCGTGTCAGCACTATTTGCCGGTTCAGTCCGTTGTAGAGACTCTGTATGAAGTCGCCCCAGAATTTAGGGTTCACCTCAGTGTGTACGTGCATTCCCATGATGATTTCCGATGCGCCAGCCTCCCGGAAAGCATGCTTGATGCCGTTGGCAATGTTTGTTGCCAGCCGCACTTGTGTCTGTACGTGGATGTCGCTTGCTGCTGCGCGCTGCTGCAGGCTTTCGAGCAGCTGCAGGCCCTGCTGCCGGTGGTCGGCGGCCTTGTCGTCGTCGTAGACGACATTCAGTGCCACCAGTTCGCGCTTCAGCTTGTGGTTGCGCATCATTATGGCCATGTCCAGGAGCTGCGGTGCAATGTCGGGGTACTTCACGCAGAGGAATATTTTCTCGTCGTCGCGCCCCTTGCCGTCGTCGCCGGCCTGCTGCGTAGACGCCTTCAGGATGATCTGCTGCGCAGCATATTCAGTCATCAGCGACGATATGATGCACGTAATGAGAATCATTATCACCACTCCGTTCAGCATCTCGTTGTTTACGAGGAATACGCCCGGCGCAACCTCCAGGCGCATGCCGATCATCACCATTGCGATGGCTCCTGCGGCATGTGCGCAGGTGAGTCCGAACATCATGTGTCCGGCGCTCTTCGGCAGCTTGAACAGCAGGCTCGACAGGTAGGCGGCCATGGCCTTGCCGAACGTTCCCACGAAGGCTATCACGAAGACCACCCACAGCATGTGTGCGCCTTCGAATAGCGAGCCGAGGTTGATGAGCATTCCCACGCCGATGAGGAAGTAGGGGATGAACAGTGCGTTGCCGATGAACTCTATGCGGTTCATCAGCGGCGACACGTGTGGGATGTACCTGTTCAGTATGAGTCCGGAGATGAATGCTCCCACGATGCCTTCCACGCCTACTGCTTCCGAGAGTGCCGCCGACAGGAACATCACTGCCAGCACGAAGATGAACTGCATGATGGCGTCAGAGTATCGGCGGAGGAAATATCTTGTCAGCTTAGGTATCAGGAATGCCAGCAGTGCGCAGAACGCCGCTATCTTCACTATGAACAGCAGCCAGAAGCCTACGCCGACGTCTTCCTTGAACGATGCTGCCAGTGCTGCCAGCATGAGCAGGGCGAGGAACAGTGAAATCATGCTCGACCCCACGCTGAGCATCACGCTGCTGTTGCGTCCCAGTCCGTAGCGCGATATGATAGGGTAGGCCACCAGCGTGTTCGACGCCATGATGCATCCCAGCAGGAACGATGCCGTAGAGCTGTATCCCAGCATTGTCGTTGCCACCACGTATGTCAGTCCCAGCGGCACGAGGCACGTCAGCAGTCCGAAGATGAGAAACCTGCGTGAGTTTTTCTTCACGCTCTCCATGTCCATCTCCAGTCCGGCGAGGAACATGATGTATAGCAGTCCCACGCGCCCGAAGAGTTCGAACGACGAGTCGCGCGACAGGATGTTCAGCCCATGCTCGCCTATCAGCACTCCGGCAAGCACCATGCCGATGATGTGCGGTATTCGCAGCTTGCCCATGATGATAGGGGCAAACAGGATGATGCACAGCACCACGAAGAATATCAGTGTCGGGCTGGTTATCGGTAGGTAGGCCTGCATTGTTGATATATATTTACGATTTGGCTATTTCCTATTTACGATTTATTTACGATTTAGCGATTTGGTTATTTACGCAAGTCAGCCAGCCGACCAAGATAGAAGGTGCTGGTGTCTTATTTCACCAGATTTCCCAGGATGTCGCGTGTCAGCTCCTTGGTGATGGTGCGTGTGGCGGCGCTGGTGGCATTCTTCACCACGCGCTCCTTGGCCGTTGTGCGCGTCTTCGACGTCTTTCCGCTCACCTTGTTGCTGACGTAAGTGCCGAGTAGTGCTGCCAGTGTCGACGTCACGGCCGTCATGACGGCCTTCAGCACCTTCGACATTATGCCGGGCTTTTTCTTTTCTTCTTTGGTGGGGTTGGTGGGGTTAATGGGTTCTTTGGGGTTAATGGGGGATGTGGGCGCTTCGGCCAAGGCCTGCTCAGCTTCGGCTATAAGTACTTCGAAGGCACTCTCGCGGTCCACGGGCGTGTCGTATTTCCCGTAGATGCGGCTCTGCCTGATGATGTCGTTGCGCTGGCCCTCGGTGATTGCGCCTATCTGGCTGAGGGGGAACAGTATCTTGGCACGCTCCACCATGTTGGGAGCGCCCTTCTCGTCGAGGAAGCTCACCAGAGCCTCTCCGGTCTCCAGCTGCATGATGGCCTCGTCGGTCTTGAATGCAGGGTTTGCTCGGAACGTGTCGGCGGCAGTCTTCACGGCTTTCTGGTCTTTCGGCGTGTAAGCCCTCAGGGCGTGCTGCACGCGGTTGCCAAGCTGGCCGAGGATGCTTTCCGGGATGTCCGTGGGGCTTTGCGTTATGAAGTATATGCCTACGCCCTTTGAGCGTATGAGCCTCACCACCTGCTCAATCTTGTCTAAAAGGGCCTTCGACGTGTCGCTGAAGAGCATGTGCGCCTCGTCGAAGAAGAACACCAGCTTCGGCAGGGCCATGTCGCCCACCTCCGGCAGTGTGGAGTAGAGCTCAGAGAGCAGCCACAGCAGGAATGTAGAGTACAGCTTTGGCTGCATCATCAGCTTGTCGGCGGCCAGCACGTTCATCACTCCCTTGCCTTGCTCGCACTGCACGAGGTCGTAGATGTCGAACGACGGCTCGCCGAAGAACTTGTCGGCTCCCTGGTTCTCTAACTGCAGTATGGCACGCTGTATGGCACCGATGGTCTGCGTGGAGATAAGTCCGTATTTGGTGGTGTACTGCTTGGCATTCTTCGATACCCAGTCGAGCATAGCCCTCAGGTCCTTGATGTCGATGAGCAGCAGTCCGCGCTCGTCGGCAATGCGGAACACGATGTTCAGCACGCCGTCCTGCGTCTCGTTGAGGCCCAGCAGGCGGCTGAGCAGCTGCGGTCCCATCTGCGAGATGGTGGCGCGCATGGGGTGTCCCTGTTCGCCGAAGACGTCGAAGAACCTCACCGGGCAGCTCTGGAACTGCGGGTTGTCGATGCCGAATTCCGGCAGTCGCTTCTCTATGAAGCCGCTCATCTTTCCCGGCTGCGAGATGCCGCTGAGGTCGCCTTTCATGTCGGCCATGAAGCACGGCACGCCTGCCTGGCAGAATGTCTCGGCCATCACTTGCAGCGTTACGGTCTTTCCCGTACCCGTTGCACCGGCTATCAGTCCGTGCCTGTTAGCCATCTTGCCTGTTATGCTTAGAGCGCCGTTGGCGCAGTGGGCTATGTAAAGTCCCCGTTTGTCGTCGTACATATATTGTGTTTTATGTTGTTACTTGTTTTCCTCAGCAAAGGTACAATATATTTTTGAATAAAACAGAACAGAAGCGAAGAAAAAATATAGTTGTAAAATTCTTTTACTCCAGAGCGGACCCGGAGAAAGCAAGACAAACAGCTGGGGAGACCATGGTGATGATGTCGAAAAAAATTGCACAAAATAGTGGATTTTGTGCAAAAATGGTCGATTTTTGTGATTTCGTTATCAGTTTTTCATGGTTTTCGGCGCTCTCAAATCGTAAGTTCGCGGAATTTTCCCACGCAGAAAAATAATTATCTTACGGAGATAATTCCGTAACTCACAGAGATAATTTTTCCAGTGGCTGACAAATTGTTGCAAAAAGTTTATAACAGTCTCTGTAACAGCAAGATAGAAAGCTGTCTTATTTTTGCGTTTTTTCTGTCTCTCGGCGTTTTCTTTCCAAAAATTCGATTTTTGCGGTTAATGTTTGTGAAAATGTAAAAACTTTTTCCTGCCAGTTGCTCGTTGTGCTGTAAATTGTGCAAAAACAGCATGAAAACACGCAAAATTTTCTGTTTTTTTTTTTTTTTTTGATAAAATTAACAAAAAAGCAGTCGGTTTTGTTGTACATTATTATAAAAAGGCGTATTTTTGCGAACGAAAACCATAACCTTTGAGATTAAGGAAAGTGAAAAAGATTGTTTTGATAATAATGGTTTTTGCAGTGTTGTGCAGTGGGGAAATGGTAGCCCAGAGGATCACCATCGGCAATAATTTGCTTTATGACGCAACACTGACGCCCAACTTGCGGCTTGGCTTCAGCAACTGGGACCACTGGTCTGTGGGCCTTACTGGAGGCTATCGCCCGTGGCCCACCGACGACAGCAAGTCACGCAAGTGGAAGCATCTGCTTGGTGCTTCCGACGTCCGCTATTGGACCGACTCCGTAAACGTTCACCATTTCTTCGGTGCCAATCTGACATACAGCCACTACAATGTCGCCGACGTCAAGTTCCCATTCGGCCTTTGGAAGAGCGTCCGCGACGAGCGCCGTCAGGGCGACCTGTACGCAATGGGCCTGTTCTACGGCTATTCGTGGCCATTGGGTCGCCATTGGAACATAGAGGCCATGATAGGTGCCGCTGTGGGCTACGCCGATTACGAGCGCTTTGCCTGCGGCCATTGCGGCACCAAGCTGGCCGACGGCCACAAGGCCTTTGTGATGCCGCAGGCCGGACTCAGCGTGGTATACAACATCCCCGGCCGTCCGCGTGCCGTTGCTCCTGTGGAGCCTGCCGAGCCAGTAGGCCAACCCGTCGTCGAGCCTGTGGAGCCGAAGTCCGAGGAGCCTGTCGTGGAGGTGGCCGAGCCGCAGTTCTCGCCGGTGGCTACCATAGTGCCGGTAATTCCCAGCCACATCTTCCAGCTGCAGAAGGAGAATCCCGTGCTGCGGCTTAAGTCCGACTACCGCCCCTACGACCGCAGCCGTGTGCTGCGCAAGGAAGACGGCGTCATGAGCGTCTACTTCCCCGTCGGCCGCTCGCAGATTTCCACGGCCTATCGTAACAACGGTGCGACCCTCGGCCGCATAGTCGACATCACACGACAGATAATTGCCGACACTGCCAGCAGTGTCCAGAAGATACAGATCATCGGTCTCTCGTCCATCGAGGGCAAGCCCGCCGTCAACGAGCGGCTGGCAGAGGCACGTGCCAAGGCCCTGCAGAACTACATCCGCCAGCGCGTCAGCGTGCCTGACTCCGTCTTCGAGACCGTCGGCGGCGGCGAGGCATGGGCAGAGTTCCGCGACCACCTGCAGGACATCGTCAGCGGGCAGGGCGACGTTCACGGACTGCAGGCAGCCATCGACATCATCGACGGCGAGAGCGACGTCAACCGCCGTGAGCAGCGCCTGCAGCGCCTCAACGGAGGCCGCACGTGGGCCTACCTGCGTCAGCATGTGCTCAGCGACCAGCGCAGCTCTGGCTATGTGCGCGTCTTCTTCGACTACGTGCCAGACGCCAATGCCGAGGCCATCAACAGGGCCGTCAGTCTGATAGCCGACGGCAACTACGAGGACGCCCTTAATATATTAAATAATGTACGCGAGGACGAGCGCGCCCAGAACGCACTTGGCGTGGCACTCTGGAACACCGGCCACCAGCAGGAGGCCATCGGCTGCTTCCGCCGTGCCGCTGCCGCAGGCAACAGCGATGCCCGCGAGAACCTGCGCCATCTGGAAAACCCTGAGCAGGAAACAGAACAAGCAAAATAACAACACAAAGAAATAATAAATAAAAGAATTGTATGAGAACAATGAGGACCAAGAATACCATGCTTTATGCCACCCTCTTGCTGGTGGCAATGCTCCTTGGCAGCTGCAGCAGCGCCGAGGACGAGATAGCAGAGGAACCACAGACCCTCGGCGACGTCGTCAGGGCACAGTTCTCCATCTCCATCCCGATGTCTACGCAAGACGGACTGACGCGCCAGAGCGATGCCGTTGTGCAGTCGACGGAGGCCATCAGCCAGTTCCGCGGCATCAACGAGATCAAGATATTCCCCTCTGCCGTGCTGCCTGCCGACTTTACTACGTCGACGCTCCTCGGCAAGGACATATCACTCAGCCGCCTGCTGCTGCCGTCGGCACAGGGCGTGAATAACTACATACCCTCGGAGCAGCTGCTGACCACCAGCCGCTCGGTGCTTTACGGCGACGTGCAGCTGCAGATGGGTACGCGCACCTTCCTCTTCTACGGCAAGGCCATAGGCAAGAGCGAGATTGAAGAAACCAGCGAGTATACTGCCGCAGACTTCTTCAAGTACGGCCATCTGGACGTCACAGGGCTTTCTGACGACGATGCACCTGCCAATGTCGCCGGCTTCCGCTTCAGCCCGAAGCCCATCACCACGGCGACAAAGAGCGATGCTATGCGCGCAGCCATCGTCAACTATCTGAACTCCATTGCCAATGCAGAGGCTACAGACGGTGAGAAGTGGTCGACGACAAGCAATACCGGCCTGTCGAACCTCTTCACAGCCTTCACAGGCATGAAGGCCGGCTCGCTGGCAAGCATAGAGGCTGCTCTCAAAGACCTGTATTTCGCACTCGCCGACAACAACTACCTGCTGCCGAAGGCCATCTGCGCCGCCATCGAGGCCGGTCCGGTGACTGTCAACAAGACTCTCCGTACCCTGACGTTCGACGGCAGCATTGCCAACTACCCCGGCGAGACTGACTTCCTGCCCGACGGAGCCGCCGTGCTGAACTACAGCGGCAGCACGTTCAGATATGTTGAGAACACTGCCCTCTACAGCAGCATGAACATCCCTTCCATAGTCCACTATGTCTATCCGGCAAACCTCTACTACTGGTGCAAGAGCGGACTGGTGGCTACGGAATCGGCGATGCAGTCAAGCCTCACGCCATCTTTGACATGGGACGAGGTGAAGGCTGCATATAACGGTGCGGAGAACTCCAGCGTGTCGATAACGTCGAAGACGCGCTCGGTAATCTTCGAAGAGCCGGTGCAGTATGCCGTAGGCCGGCTGGACATCAGCGTCACGAAGCTGTACACCAGCGAGACCTATCTGAAAGACCAGAACGGCAACGACGTCAATCCCAACGACATACTGCTGACGGGCGTACTCATCGGCGGCCAGAAGAACGTCGGCTGGGACTTCCAGCCTGTTACGGGAGCCGAATACACCATCTACGACAATGTCCTGCTGTCGCAGGGGCGCACGACAGGACTTCCGCTGTCGACAAACCTTGAAGACTACATCAACTCCACGCTCGTCCTTGAGACCGCAGGAGGCACCGATGCCAACCCCGAGAAGGTCAACGTCGCACTGGAGTTCGTCAACAACGGTGCCGACTTCACCAGCAAGTACGGCATCATTCCCAGCGGCACCAAATTCTATCTGGTAGGCTCGTTAGACGTCAGCACAGTGACCGCCGACATGAAGAACCGCACCGGCGGCAAGGTCTTCAAGCAGGACTACGTCACACAGGCGCAGTTCCGCATACAGTCGCTGAAGTCGGCAGAGAACACAATCCCCGACCTGCGCAATCCGGCAGTGGAGATAGGCCTGTCGGTAGACCTCAAGTGGAAGGAGGGCATCACCTTCAGCCACACATTCAATTAAAACAGAAAAAACAAAACGACATATGAATGTATTAAAAAGTTTAGCCCTCGTGAGTGCGATAGCACTGACAGGAGCAATGACCCTGACGGCCTGCTCTTCTGCCGAAGAGGCTGAAACCGTCGACAATCCACGCTACAACCCAGCCACCAACGAGGTGCTGGCAAACTTTGTGTTCAACGTGTCGACGGGCAATGGCGACACACGCCAGTCGTCGGCTGCCACACAGGCTCTTGAGGACGAGCTGTTCCGCGGAATAGACAATGCCGTGCTGTTCTCGTTCAAGAACACCACCGACGGCACGCATGTGGCAACAGGCACCACTGCCGACAAGCGCTTCGACTTTGCCCAGGTGCTGGCACCCTACACCGTCTCCAGCGCTAACACGCGCCGCGTCATCGAGACTTCGCTGCCGCTGAACACCAATGCACTGCTGTTCTACGGCAAGGCCGTGGAAGGCATCACCACAGAGCGCGACTACGTTACGGCATACGACGTCTACGGACATCTTGACAGCTATTCCATCCCTGAAGACAACGACCTCTCGAAGATCTCCTTCTCGCTGGGCAAGCGACTCAGCGGCGACAATCTTACGAAGTACCGCCAGATAGAGAACCTGCTGTCGTCGATACTGACGGCACTGATGAACACCAACCTGGCAGGCACCAACCATGTGTCCTTCACCGCTGGCGCCAAGCCACTGGACGTTGACGAAATGGCACCCTACGGCTTCGACGTCGCTGTCACCGACTATCCTGAAGACCTTACGTGGGAGTCGTACGCCAATACCAGCGGCACAAGCCCTGTGGAGACTACCCACGAGCTGTATCCCCTGGAGAAGAAGCTGGCCGACATCTACCGTGAGATGGTGAGCATCAAGAATGCTGCCGGTGAGGTGCGTGCCGGCTCAGGATATGCACAGCGGCTCATCATCCACGACCTGTGGACCAACATCAACGAGGTGCGCTGCTCAACGCCGCTCAACAAGCCTGAGGCCATTGCCAAGTACTTTGCACACCGCGTGGCAATACGCCTGAGGAAATATCTTAACGGCAAAATGCCAAGCAACGGAGGCCCAGTGGCTGAGGTTACCTTCCGCGACCCGCTGGCCATCATCGACGAGCTGCGCGCCGACGAGTGGCCTGCCACTGCCGATGCCAAGCCCACAGACTTCTCGCTGATTTCTACCAGCGACAACCTGAACTATTTCCCTTACTCCTTCGACATGCCATACGGTGCAGCACATCTGGAGTATAATGCTACGAAGAAGCAGTTCTTCTATGTGAAGAACTTCAACACCAACGCCATGGGCGACAGGGTTGTAACCATAGAGAACTACAGCTACTCGCCGGAGCTGCTCTATTTCGGCAACAGCCCCATCCGCGTCACCAACGAGGAGAAGCGCACTGCCGACTATCCGCAGACAGTAGCTGCCTGGGACGACGACGCCATGTGGACTGCCGACTGGCAGAAGAACAGCCATGTGGTCTCGTCAACACAGGGCGTTGCCATGCAGAACGATATCAACTACGGCACATCGCTGCTGAAGACTACCGTGCGCTACGGTGCCACCAAGCTGAACGACAACAACCACGCCATACAGAAGGCAAAGGTTCCGACACTGGCCGACAGCGACGAGCCTGACAAGCAGCTGACCGTCGACGCCACCAGCTTCCAGCTGACAGGCATCATCATCGGCGGACAGCCGAAGACCGTCGGCTGGGACTACATCGGCAAGGCTGCCGACCCCTTCAACTCATGGATCTACGACCGTGCCATCAGCAGCCCTGCCATTCCGGCTCCCGGGGCTGGTGCCTCGACGCCTAACTATACGCTGGTGTTCGACAACTACCGCAACCTGGAATACCAGGACAAAGTGTATGTGGCCCTGGAGTTCATCAACAACAGCGGCGAAGACTTCTTCGGCGAATACGGCATGGTTCGCAAGGACAGCCACTTCTATCTCATCGGCGAACTGGACCCGGAGCGCAGCGGACTGGCAGCAATAGAATGGCCTGCCCACCACCCACTGCCACCATACAATGAGGACGGCACCAGCAAGCAGGTGAAGCGCGTGTTCATGCAGGACTATATGACGTCGGCAGAATTCGTGATTGGTGCAAACTCACTGAAGCACGCCTATCTTACCGTCCCCGACCTGCGCTACAGCTCGCTGACACTCGGACTGTCTGTAAACATCAAGTGGTCGACAGGCCTTAACTTCAATAACGTGATCCTCGGCGGCGAAGAATGATCTGGGTGCTGCTCCTTCTACTGCTGACGGCCTGCTCGACCATCGACGATGATCTCAGCAACTGCCCTGCAGTGCCTACCCCTCCGGCAGGTACGACATTCACCGTGGGCTACGACTTGACGCTGGTGACAAATCTTACCACCGAGCTGTCGACGGAACTCACCACGGTGACCGATGTCAATGTGGCAAGTGCGCTGAGAAGCCATCTGTCGTCGGTGTTCACCGACTATGCACACGACGTCAACTTGTCGTTCTACGACACTGAAGGCGACTCGGTGCTGTTGCAGCAGGACCGTCACGAGATGGAGGCCAATCAGGCCAGCTATTCGCTGAACCTGCCTATGCGCCACTACATGCACATTGCCGTGGCAAACATAGACATTGACCCTACGGTTAGCCTTGCCAGCGACAGGTACTGCCACACGTCGAGCCTGCAGCAGGCGGCCGCCGACACGGTGCCGTCGCACGTTACGGGCATCTTCACGGCGCGCATGCCGATGGAGGTGCTGGAAGGCGTCGACCAGCAGTTCAACGTACACCTGTACATGGCCAACTGTGCGGCAGCACTGGTGGTAGACACGCTGGGCAGCGGCATCCGCGAGCTGAAGGTGTTCACCACCGGCTTCGCCACAGGAATGAACATTGCCGACAGTGTCTATGTGTACCCCACGCGGTCGCCGATAGTGCGGACGACACTGGTGGACTCGGAAGCACCAGGCACGATGACCTTCAGTTCCGTAAGCTTCCCGTCAAGGGACTTCCGCCCGTCGCGGACGGTCATAGAGACCACCGACCCCTTTGAGGCGGCAACGGCTGCGGAGAGCCTTTGGGAATTCAGAGTCTATGCCAAGCTCGCCGACGGCAGTACCACCGAGAGCGTGCTGCACATTGCCACACCGCTGCGTGCTGGACAGATGAGAGTGGTGAAGGCAAGGACATCTGACGACGGCGCGGTGAGAAGCACTGACCCGCAGGTTTCCGTCAGCATTACCACTCAGTGGAGTGAGGGAGGGCATTACGAGTCAGAGTTGTAAGCACGAAAGGAGTGAACAGATTTTGAAGACGCTGTATATATATAATAATATATGTTCGCGCGCGATAGCCTTAATGGCATTGTGCAGCCTGCTGGCATGCTCGGCCACCGACGAGACGGCGACTGACAGGCAGGAGCGCACGGCGGTTTCTGCCGACTTGTCGCTGACGGTATCAACAGTCAGCCAGGGCGGAGAAAGCCGCTCGTCGGCAGTGACGACGCAGAATGCCGACGGCAGCTTCAGGGGCCTGCAGAACGTGCTGCTCATTCCATTTACCGTCAAGGGCAGGCCTGTAGACTTCGGTGACGGGCCGTTGACGCCGTTCACGATAGATGCCGACAATGCCTTCACAGCCACTGGCAGCAACCACTATCTGCAAGAGTCGATGCAGCTGCTCACCGGTACGGCGTCGTTCCTGTGCTACGGGCATGCCAACAAGGCTACCGACAGCGACGATGCCTTCCAGAACGGAGCCATCACCGCTGACTATGACGACTATGCACCCGAAAACATCACCTTCAGCCCTGTGCTGATTGCCGATGACGATGCCGCCAAGAAGAACAGTATCGCCAACTATCTGAACGCTATTGCAAAGGCCGGCGACTGGTATCTCTCTGCCGACCCTGCCTTGCGGAGCATTTTTGAAGAGTTTACCAACAAGGGCGACGGCACATACTCGGGGTTTGCAGGCTCTTCGGCAAACATAAAGGTGCTTGTAAACAGGCTCTACGCAAAATTCCATGACGAGGTGGCTGCAGGAACTGTCAGAAGTGCCGTGCTGGAAGCCATCGCTGACGACAGCTACGTGGACTTCAACACTTCCGCCCTTGAGGTTAGCGAACTGCGCGCCGGCAACTTTCCTACCGTTCTGCCCGAAGGCTCTGCGGTGGTCAGGTGGGACCCTGCCGTCAGTGAGTTCAGCTATCAGGCGACTGCCAACAAGTATGTATATCCCGTGGAGCTGTACTATTATGCCAACAGTGAGATACAGACTTCGCTGGAAAGCCGCCAGCCGGTTTTTGCCAATTCGAAAAGCTGGTCGTCAATACTGTCTTCTTACAACGACGGCGATGAAGTGGCGGCAGGCACACAATCGGTGGCCATCAGGCAGCCGCTGAACTATGGCGTGGGCTGTCTGAAGACCGTCATCGGCATTGACCTCTACAACGGTACGGGACTCCTCGACGCCGACCGCGACCCCTCAGATCTGATAACGCTCACTGCCGGCACGTTTCCGCTGACGGCAATACTCGTGGGCGGACAGCACAAGCAGAACTACTCGCTGTCGCCGCTCTATCCGGACGAAATGGCTGCCGGCTATTCTGCCGACGACGACACGGAATACATCATCTACGACAAGAGCGTTGCCGGCGACGGCATATGCCTGGGCGACATTGCCAATGGAAGCATGGCGGAACCGATATACACCTTGGCCTTGCAGACAAAGAACGACAAGTCGGTGAAGATGGTCATGGAGTTCATGAACAACAGCGGCAGGGAGTTCCGCTGCGAAAGCGGCATCATCTATCCCGGCACGAAATTCTATATGATGGCTTCAATAGTGTCGCCGATGGCTTCGGAAGACTACCAGAAGCGCATATTCACAAAGGACTATGTCACTACCGCACGCCTGACAATCTCCAGCCTGGCTACGGCATACAATGCACTGCCCGACCTGAACAGCGACAAAGTCAGGCTGTTCAGCGTGGTGGAGGCTGCCGTCGCAGGATGGACGGACGGCATGAACGACGACCATGTGTTCTATAACTGGTGATGGGAGGATGAGTGAAATGAGAAGAATGCTTACATATTTTGCCATTGCCTGCAGCTTATTGATTATTGCCAGCCTGTCGGCATGTACGTCGGAGACAGACTCTGCCGGCGGCGACACGCGCACTGTGCTGATGATGCCTTTCTCGCAGCGGCTGTGCGATGCAGAGACAGGCATGCGCCGTGTGCTGCCGACGGGATTTACTCCTGTAGCAATGGCTCCCGGCACCAGCATGATAGGCTTCTTTACGCCGAACAGCGGACAGAGTGTGGCTGCCAGGATATTCACTTCTGAAGAGGACAGCCAGCACTGGATGACGAACATCACTGTCGACGACACGTCGGAACCGTGTTATATCTACGGCTTCATGCCTGTCGGGGCAGAGACTACCACAGACGTCTCCATATCACTGCCCGGCGGCATGACAAGCTACCGGCAGGGGGCGCTCATGAGCATCGGCAACCTGAAGGCACTGTCGGCCAAGGACCCCTGCGTGGTTGTCGGCGTCAAGAAGGGCAGCAGCCTGACGGCGCCGATAGAAGACACTGACATCAGGCAGGGACAGTTTGCCTACACATTCGAGGCTGCTACACGGCAGGAGTATGTCTACATGCTCTTCGACCATGTGATGGAAGCCCTTGACGTGCAGATGAAGGTCAGCAGCAGCTACAGCCTGCTGAGACAGATAAGGCTGAAAGAACTGCAGATAGTGCCGCTGACGGCAAAGACCGTTGACGCCACAGTGCATATTACGGCTACCGACGACGGCACTACGCCGCTGACGGGCAGCTCGCCGGTGGCCTTCAGCGTGAAGACCGCCGGAGAGGGTGAGCCGGTAAGGCTCTACAAGACCGCAGAAGGCGGCGACGACTGCCTGCTGACAACAGACTATCAGCAGGTGGGAACGTGCTTTGCGGCAACAAACATCACGAGGTTCAGAATGGCTGCAACCTACGATGTCTACGACCGTGCCGGCAACCTGATAAGGGAAGGATGCTCGGCAGAGAACACTTTCAACCTGGGCGTCGTGGCTACGGAACTGAAGCCGGGAGTGAAGCATCACCTGCTGATAGAGGTGAACCCGACATTCCTTTATGTGCTGTCGGACCCGGACCTGGACAACCCGACGTTTACGGTAACGAATAATTGACAGGAAGTATACATGCACAAGATATTGTCTATAATACTGCTTTGCTGCTCGGCAACGATGTTGCAGGCCCAGATAAAGATTGGCGGAAATGTCTACGGAGGCGGTAATGCCGGCGACGTAGGCGGAAACACTACCGTCAACGTGAACGGTGGTGACCTGAATGCCGTCTTCGGCGGTGCCAGAATGGCAAACGTCGGCGGCAGGGCAATGGTGAACATCGACGGCAAGCATGCCACGTCGTACATTCTGGCAAACTATGTCTACGGAGGCAATGACATCTCTGGAACCATCGGTACCTACGGAACATTGCCGAAAGACACGCTGGCGATGATTGATGACACGCGGATGGTGGCTAACGGCAACGGCGTTGACAATACATGGAATGCCTTTGTGCATATTTCAACAAAGACGGAGACGACGGGCAGCGGCGACGATGCCGTCATCTCAGAGGCTGCCGAAGCGCAGAAAATCTACATCGGACAGCTTTTCGGCGGCGGCAACGGAGACTATGTATACTCTCTGGAAGACGGAAAATACAAAGTTAAGGATAATAGCGGCGAGACGCTGGTCACCAGCGACAGTGAGCTGACGAAGCCTGAGCTGGGCAAAACTTATCTGGAAATCTGCGGAGGCTCGATAGTCTATGCCTTCGGCGGCGGCAACAATGCTACTGTCACGGAACGGACTGTAATCTATGTCGACAATCCCAGCGAGGTGGTATACAGCATAAAGGACGCCAGTGACAATGAACTGCTGACGGAAGACCGCATTCAGGAACAGATGGGGCTGAACCCAGGATATACCTATCCGAACAGCAGTGAATTCCAGATAGGCAGCTTCTTCGGAGGCAACAATACGGCACCGATGAGCATAAGGCCCACCTGGAACCTTAAGAGCGGCAAGATAAGAAATCTCTATTCCGGTGGTAACCAGGGCGACATGACGAGTGCCGAGGGCTTGCTGCTGGAAATCGGGGAAGACTCGAAGATTAAAGTCGACAACGTCTATGGCGGCTGCCGCAAGGCTAACGTGCATCCGCTGAACGAGAATGGCGAGGATGTCGTTGAGGAGAGTGTGCAGCTGACGGAACTGGGCGACGACGGCCAGCCGAAGTATAAGTTCCCCAAGGGACTGGCAGCACGTGTGCTGGTGCGCGGCGGCGACATCAACAATGTATACGGTGGCAACGACATTTCCGGACGCGTCTTCGGCGGCAATGCCGTGGGTGTCTATACAAGCATAAGGGGTGACGTCTATGGTGGTGGCAACGGCTCGTATCCGTATACTGACGACCAGGATATGAAGGACGATCCCACCTATGGCGATATCTGCTACGAAGTGCCAGAAGGCATGTCTTCTGTTGACGCTCTCAACGACTTCCGCCCAAATGCCGAGCAGGTGTCAATACGTCTGTACAGCCCGGACAAAAACAAACCGACGGTAATCGGCGGCTCTGTATACTTGGGGGGCAACAGCGCAACGCTGAAGAGCAGCAGGACGAACCCCATGGTGGAACTGAAGATAGGCTCACACGTATATGCTGACAATGTGTTCCTTGGCAACAACGGCGTAAATATGGTGGCATACAACACCGAAAGAAGAGATGGCAGCGGTAACATCATAGAGCGCGAAGGAATACTGAGAACGATGAAAACCGTCAGCAGCATCGACCTGAGTGACGAGAACGAGTTCGCAAAATACATGGATGGCTGCTCTATGTCGCTGACGCCGTCCGTGGTGTTCGACAGCAAGGCAAACGGCGCCCCTGATGACTACGAGCCGTACTCATCATTTATAGGCTCTTTGTTCTGCGGAGGAAATGTGGGAAGCATAAACAGAACCGGCAAAATGTCCATTGACTTCCAGCATGAGATTATCATCTTTGACAAGGTGGTGGGCGGATGTAACAATGCAAACGTCGCACAGACAGAGTTCAATGCAACCTACGAAGGCGGTATTCTGGGCAGTGCCGACGCTACTACCAACGACAAGCTGGAGCTTAGCTTCTCAGGACTGAAGATTCAGCCGATGAGATGGAAGGGAACAAAGGATGCCGAAGGCAACTATACCAGCTATGACCTTGACGCAAACGGCAACAGGCAGCTGGAATGGAACACCTTCAGCAAGAAAGACGGTATGGAGGTGGCTCCCGTGACCGAGGGAACAGGTGAGACCAACGCCGACGACCTTGACAGACGTCTGAGAGGGGGAAATGTCTATGGCGGATGCTATAACAGCGGTCACGTGAACGGTAATGTCGTCATCAACCTCAATGCATCAATCGTCGACAGGAAAGGCAAGTATGCCATCTTCGACCAGGTGGAGGAAACCGAAGGTGAGGCTATCCTCTATGGCAATGACAAATACAATATCACTGAGAGACGCTCGGGAGTGATTCTCAACGAGCAGGGAATGGACCCCCTGGGCATGGCGCTGAACGTCTTCGGCGGCGGATATGGTGAGGATTCCGAAATATGGGGCAGCACTAAGATAAACCTTAATGCAGGTTACACCTTCCAGATATTCGGTGGCGGCGAGCATGGTGCCATAGGCAAAGGCAACAGAAATGCACTAACCCACCATCTGGAATATCCCGAATACGACGATCGGTACAGCTGCTACATAAACGTTAAGGGACAATATGCCGGCACATACCGAGGCGATACTGACAACAGTGACGGCGTCGTGGACAACGAAGGCATGGCTGAGGCTGAGTTTGTCTATGGCGGTGGCTTCTTCGGGCCAATAGTCGGCAACACTCGCATAAACCTTGGCAACGGACGCGTATTCAACACATTCGCTGGCTCTTGTAACGCCGACATTCTGGGGCATACTGAGACGTATATCGGACGCAACAGCGACGATGACAACGACATTGGCTTCCCATGGGTTCGTGACCACATATACTGCGGTAACGACCTCGGAGGAAGAATTAAGAATACGGCAGACTTCAAGGACAGAGTCGACAGCGAAGTGCTTTCGCGAGTGTATAACCCGACCGGCGGCGACAATCCGAAGGTCCTGCAGGCTTCTGCATACGTTGAGTACCTGCAAGGACGAGTTGACCGTATCTTCGGCGGATGCTATGGTGACTATGACTATTCTTCTCCTAACTACAGTGCTTATACATATACACGCGACGAGGTGGAAATACCTGAAGGAAAGGCTGCAGGCATGGCTCGTGATGGCGCGGACTTTATAAAGCCACGCATGGAGAGTGCTTTCGTGAACTTCAAGCCTAACAGGAATGCCCGCAATGCCGTCGGCAGAGTCTACGGTGCAGGCCAGGGACATACTCTCGACTCCGACCGCGATGTCATGCAGGACCGCAGCTACGTGCTGATAGATATTCCGCAGAACATTTCGACATACCAGAACATGGAGGTCTTTGGTGCCGGCGACTATAGCGGAGTAGGCATGCGGATAGACTCTCTGACAGCGCAGACGAATGCTGACGGAGTGACGTCGGCAGCTGTCGTCGACCTGATGCGTGGACAGATAAATGCCGTCTACGGAGCCAGCTATAACGAGGGCATTACACGGCGAACGATAGTAAACGTGCCGGACGGCTCGACGATTATGGTCAACAACATCTTCGGCGGCGGCTATGGAATAACCAATGCCAAGCCCTGCGATGTGTTTGAGTCGAACGTCAACTACCACAGCGGGGATGCCTTCGCAAAGAGCATCTATGGCGGTAACAATGCCTATCGCCGTACTATCTACAGCAGGGTTGCCGTTGATGTGCCGGTTTGGCAGACGCAGAAGAACGGATACACGGCAACGGTCTATGGCGCCGGATATGGCAAGGACACGTGGGCGGAATACACAGAGGTGCATCTGGACGAAGGAGCCTCAGTCTACGAAGTGTATGGCGGCGGCAACGCCGGCATGGTGCTTAACAAGGAAACGGTGGAGGCGTTTGCCGCTGCCGGAGGCTACAGCCTGGAGCTTAGCTCGCCGTATGCAACATACAAGGATAATGGCTTTGAGAATGCACTGGTGACGAGAAACGGCCTTGGAAAGAAGACAAACACCAATGTTTATATAAACAGAGGCGCATATATTGCCGGCTACTGCTATGGTGGCGGCTACGGAAAAATGGCCAACGTCTGCGGCTCTACATATATCGGACTGCATGGCGGCTTTGTCAACAAAGACCTGTATGCCGGCGGATGGGGAGGTGGTGTCATGAACCTTTATGACGTGGATTCGTATACTGCCACGGCGAATGCCTACATTGAAGGCGGTAAAGCCCGTAACGTCTATGGAGGCTGCTATGAAGGGCATGTAGGATACCACGATGTGTCCCCAACGAATCCGAAGCCCGACGTCCCAGCGGTGGCCAACGTGATTATCGGCATACGTAGCGACCTGGGTAGCATTCCTGACGGCTTCGGATATTACAAGGGACTGCCCACCGTGGAGCGTAATGCCTATGCAGGCGGTGAGGGCGGCTCTATATACGGAACTGCCAACATCGTTGTGAACAACGGATATATTGGATACAGGCACTTTGATGACATTCCCGAAGACGAGTCGATACACTACTACACCACTGATTACGGATATTATCAGGACAAAATACACGACGAGACCTGGAGCGACGGCAAGGGCCTTAACAACCTTGCCGACTGCGGCAGCGTATTTGGTGGCGGCTATGACGACCTTAGTACTGTCGACATCGCAAATGTTACCGTCTGGGGAGGCATCATCCGCAACAGTGTCTATGGCGGCGGCGAGCTGGCAACGATAGGCCGCGGAGCTACCAGAGAGAGTGGAGAAAACAACTCTGTGCGTGAGCTGGATGGCATTGAAAAAGCCGGAGAGACGCATGTTACTATCTATAACGGCCACATTCTTCGCAATGTCTTCGGCGGCGGTAAGGGATATAACCTCTTGGAGTTCGGCAGAAAGCACCAGTTCTATACCGACGGCTACGTGTTCGGCTCTACCGACGTGAAAATCCACGGTGGCAGTATAGGCACTGCCGAAGGCGTTGCAGAGGGTTATGGCAACGTGTTTGGCGGTGGCAACATCGGATATGTGTATAGTCCAAACTACAATACACCAGGAACCAGTAGAGGAGAGACGACAGGATCCCCCGGCCACATTTATTACTATGATAATGAAAACCATCTGAGCGAGGACTGCAGTGTCGTTGTTTCGCCAATGCTGCAAGTCAGGGAGGGGGCCAGTGTGACATTCAAGGGCGTTACCTACGGAGCTCACGAATATGTTCCCACCGACTATCTGAATACTATTCAGGCTACCAAGGACGATGAAGGAAACTGGATAGGCAAATGGCTTGAGCTTGAAACCGGAGACTTGGACGGCGAAGAGGAACGCGGCGTTCACATCTACAATGCCGTGTTCGCCGGTGGCAATGTGTCTTCAAACACAGAGTCGTATGCCAATGCAGTAACCGTATATGGAAATGCAACGGCAACGCTCTACGACGTCTATCACCGTGACTTCATCACTGTCGGCACCGAGCATACCGGAGGACTCTATGGCGGCGGCAACCTTTCCGTCGTCGGCGGCTACCGTGAGCTGAACATCACCAACTATGGCACAGACTATTATGGTCTTGACCAGCAGATAACGCTCGAAGAGTATAAGAAACTTACCAACCGTGAGCGTGCCTACTTCAAGCTGGAATATCTGTGCATGAAGGACGTTACCATCGGTTCAAAGTCGTATAAGAAAGACGACCACATAAGTGAAGAAGAATATGAAAAGCTTCTCCCTACCTTAAATAATAATCTTAAGGAAAATGAAACGGTTGAAGACTATTGGGTCCAGTATGGTTTCTGCTCTATCTATGCCGGCCGACTGCTGAACACCATACAGCGTGCTGACTTCTGTGGTGTCTACGGTTCACGCATGGTGTTGCAAGGTGCTAAGGACCGTGTTGCCGACGTAGGTGACGCCACTAAATATACTATCAACCGCGTCAGCGAGCTTTCTCTCAACCAGCAGCGTACTTCTGCCGGCGACACCGAAGCAAAGTCAAAGATTCACGGCAACTACTTCGGCATCTACAGCGTTGTTAACTATCTTGGCAACCTTACCAGCGACGTTCGCTTTGACGACCCTCGCGAGATAGTTGAGAACGGTAAGACTAAGACAACTTCTACAAGCTTCTATGACTGGAAGGAAAGCGAGTTGGGCAACCGCGACCGCAACAACGGTACCTGTCTTAACCAGGTAGCACTGGCATCAGGTGTGTTCCTTGAGCTTACTACTGAGAATAGCACACCGTCGCATAAAGACTACGGTCTTATCACAGGCATCATCGAGCTTGACCTTATCAATGTTAAGAAAGACATTGAGGGTGGCGGTTATGTCTATGCACGCAACGAGCATGGCTATCGCACCTATGACGAAAACAAGGAAAACGTGCTGCTTTCCATATACAATAGGAAAGAAGGCCCCAACGGAGACGAGGCACGAACCCATAAGCGCTACTCCTACAGTTCGACCGACCTGCTTGAGATGCAGACCTCCGGCAACTTCATCCACCGTTCGAAGCGTATTGTCGACGAATGCTATCCTTTCACTGGAGCATACCACGACAGCTATGAGAAGTCGCCGGCTCACTATTGGTATATAAAGGGCGAGGTGTACATCTACGACCAGGTTGTGTCAGCCTATACCGGTGCTGCATCTGCATATTCCAAGGAGGTGAAGATTCCTCTCACAATCACTGCCGGTGCACAGGGCCGTCTGACTCTTCTCAACGTGCAGCCTAACCTTTATGCCTACTTTGCCGATGAAGATCAGACCAGACAGATAGATGCCGACGGTGTGAAGGTAGACAACGAAAGTGTGACGTATCATCTGAACGACGTCATCAGCTGGTGGGACTGGCATCAGCTGGCAGACAACGAGCAGAAGTTCTTTGTGCGCGACACTTATGTAAACGTAGACACCTGCTATATTGACGGAGAATTCTATCCTGCAGGCTCATTCGTCCTTGAGAACGACCCGTCGGTACATGGAGGCGATGCAGCGCAGACGGCATACAAGCTCTTCAATCCTGCAGAACACATTTTCCTGACCGCCAAGCACGAGGAAATGACATCTGAGCAGATTGCCAACCTTCTCCATCCGTCGAACAATATCAGCCACGATACCGGCTACGTGCTTACACTGGATATGGACAGCCCTGCCGACTGGAGCGACTGGTATAGTCCGGTAACCGGCAGCAGTACGCTGGCCACAAAAAAGACGCAGGCAGAATATCTGGCTTTGAGCGAAGAGGCCCGCAAGTCTTACCGCGAAGGTCCGACGTATACGCTTAAGAAAGACCAGGGTGCAGCACTCTATGGACAGCGATGGTATAACGAGGGCGAGGTTCTCTCCAAAGAAGTCTACGACGACTATACCACCACCGTAGCCAACATGGCCGAGCAGCCAGCAGATCAGGCAGAGGTTGAAATTGCCTATGTGGCCTTGCAGACTATTGGCGGCGTACAGGCCGGCAGCGCAATCTCAGCCACACAATACTCACAGCTTGCCGACAAGAGCAATTACGATAAGGCTTACGTGTGCATCAACTCCATACAGCTTGGAGAAGAAGACTACATCCTTAACAGCGAACTTGTGGGTGAGCAGTCGCTGACATCGTTGGCCAGCAGATACAAGACATATCAGAATGGCAGGAGAAACGTTGACCCAGTTACCGACGCGGAAGCCCTTGCCTATGTCAAGAGTCACCTCTCGGAGGCTTACTATTGCACAGACGAGGGATGGTATGGCGGACAATATTTCCAGGCAGGCACGAATTACAGCGCCTTGAAGAGCTGGTGTGCGCTCTCTGACGACCGCACGAAGTTCGCCTTCAACTACGATGCCTTCGACGTGCTTTCCGATCCGACATATCCAGGCGAGGGCAGCACCGGTGTCTATCGTTCGCCCTACAAAGACACCAAGCCTGTGGAATATACGGCCACCTTTACCGGCGGTGTCTCCGGCAACGAGACGCTGAGCTACAAGAAGGGTAACGAAACCATCACGCTCACCAAGACGTCTGCTCCTATTTCCCGTGATGACTTTGAGAACTATATCCAGAACGAGCAGCGCAACTATACACGCATCGACGTTCCTGCCGGTGGCGCAACGTTCTACATCGCAGAAGAGAATTTCACCAACGGCGGCACGCCGTACGGCCGCGGCAAGGACCTTAGCGAGCGCGAATACTCATCGCTCTCTGGGGAAAACAGAGAGAAGGTAACTCCTGTGACTATCGCCAACGGAGATACAGATGATAATCTGACAGTATATTATTGCTATGAAGGATACACGCCAGTCACCACCGGCATTGAACCTATGCATGGTACTCTGGGCGCTGTAGGCTCTATACTCTCCTCCGGCGATTTCTCTCTGCTCAACAACGACCAGAAGAAGTTCACCATTCAGGGCATGGAACCCACGGAGACCACTACGCTTTATGTCTCTCGCGAGTCAAACGCCAAGGACGTGACCAGCGAGAGAGTAATCTCCGTTGTCTACCAGTACACCTACTATGAGGAAGACCAGGATGGCGACGGCGTCAGCCAGGTCAACGAGCTTCATGTCATCAATATCCACCTGCAGCTTGAGAGTGGCGTTCCTGAGGTTGGTACACTCAGCACTCCGCAGGCCGTTCTTCCCGGTACGGCCATCGACCTCAAGGCTCCCCCGGTCAATCCAGGCCTCTATGAAGTGCTTACCAACGGCTGGGAAGTATATACCAGCAGCGGCGATGCCGACAACCACCGCAATGGTGTACCGTTCGCCAACAATGCAACGCCTCTCTACTGGTATCAGAACCAAAAGCTCTGGGTGGCATTCTATTCCAAGACCTATCTTGGAAAGACCTACTCCAACAGCGTGCCACTGAGCATTGCCAACTATCACGACCTGGCAGCTGTCATGGCCGACACTGAGCATCACCTTTATGTCGACTACGACCCAAGCAAGCTGCAGCGTAACTGCAAGATTTACCTCAACAGCTACGGTGCCGACGAGAAGAATGCCATCGGGCATCTCAGCGACTTCATCAGTCTTAGCTATGGCGGCGGTCCTGCCGGTCATGAGCCGCTGAGCAGCAATGTCCGCGGCGGCAGCAATCTGGAGTTCTTCCTTCGTACCAACGTCAACCAATCCACAGCGTGGACGCCCATTGCCAATGGTGACGGCCAGTGCTTCAGTGGCGTCTTCCATGGCGACGGCAATACCGTCAGCGGCCTCGACCACTCGCTCTTCGGTCACCTCTGCGGCCATGTCTACAACCTTGGTGTCACCGGCTCGTTCACTTCCGGCGGTGTTGCCGACTCTGGCGATGGTTACGTAGAGAACTGCTGGGTAAAGACCACTGGCACGCCTCTTTCCGGCGTCAAGGCCGTCTTTGGCAATCCCGATGCCGACGGCTGGAAGCATGTTGTCAACTGCTACTATCCGGAAGCCAATGCCTTTGCTGCCGGCGACGCCCGTGCCATGTCGGAGCGTGCCTTCTACAATGGCACCGTGGCCTACAACCTCAACGGATTCTATCTCAACAAGCGCTACTACGACGGCAAGAGCCTTGCTTCAGGCACGGCTTATAAGTATTTCCAGCCTGCTGCCGACGGTTCCTTGCCGGAAGCAATGTCTGCAGGCTACTATCCTTCCAGTGCCGATGCTGCCTGTGGCGACCTTGGCTATGTCGAGCGGCGCTATGCTGACGGCGACTTCATCTATGCCGACGGCAGCATTCCCGATGCTGTCAACGAGCGCCAGCGCATCATTGTCAGCGGCGAAGGCTCTAATGCCACTCAGACAGTATCCTATGCCCCTATATGGCCCGACGATTACATGTTCTTCGGCCAGATGCTTACTTATGGTCACTCGTCCCAGTCGCACCAGTCGCAGCCGTCGCAGCTCTGGAAGAGCGGCGGACGCCTGCTGTCGGGAGTGCAGAGCAACCGCGTACACCGTGCACCGGCATACTTCCGCTCCAAGACAACAGATGTGGTTCACTTCAATCCGTGGGCTTACCTGTCAGCCTACTCAGCGCCGAAGACCATTACCGACACCGACCTCACGCCTGCATATCCCGGGCTGACGGCCATCGACTTTGCCGGCCACAGCAACACAGAATTCAAGCAGGGACTCAACGGCACATATTTCTATGAGCCGCTGCTCGACGACGAAGGTCTGCAGGGCGTCACCGTCACCGGGCAGACGTCAAACCTGCTGGTATATGCACCGTCGCTGGCGGCCAATGCCACCACGGCTGCCGTTCTTGGCGACTTCTTCCATGAGTCCTCTCTCAGCAATTTCGAGGAGACTGGCGGCCGCTTCACCGATGGCAACGACTATGGCCGCGTGGCTACGGCCTCATCAGTTGTGTCGTCCGTCCATGGCCATCTTGTGCAGAGCAATCTCACAGCTGCCGGCGACCATCTGCTTGTCGACCGTCAGGACTTCAACTGTCCGATAGCCTACTCTATGGGTGACAACCGCATGTGGTACCAGCGCGAGCCTGACAATTTCGTCAGCACCGGCGACGGATGGGAAAGCGTCAGCCTGCCGTTCTCTGCCGACATTGTTGCCACGCAGCAGAAGGGTGAGCTCACCCACTTCTATACCGGCAGCACAACAGGCCACGAGTACTGGCTGCGCGAGTTCACCGGCATTCGCCAGCAGACCGACAGCAATGGTAACCCTGTCGAAGGCGTCAGTGTTGCCGACTTCAGCTATCCTGCTGCCGCCGGCGATGAGAAGACCGTCAGCAACACCTTCCTCTGGGACTACTATTACGAAGCCGCCGCAGGCCATAACCATAAGGATGCCTCCGACGACACCTATCAGACATATTATAATAATGTGTCGCGCAGCTACGACTCCTATCCGCGGCTTGCTGCCACCGTGCCTTACCTCATCGGCTTCCCCGGTCGGACATATTATGAGTTCGACCTCAGCGGCCAGTGGACGGCACAGACTACTGCCTATCCGTCGCCGGCAGCTCTCGATGCACAGGTGATAACCTTTGCTTCCGCCGTCGGCCAGCATATAGGCGTCAGCGACGACGAGTCGCAGGGCACCGAAAACGGCGGCTACTATTTCCATCCTAACTATCTGAACATTGATATTCCTGCCGGCGGCTACATGCTTGCAGCCGATGGCAGTGCCTACCGCCAGGTGACAGCCGCCGACGTTGCAGAAAGGACGAACAGGGTAGAGGCCTTCCGCACCTACTTCTCCACGTCTGCCGCTCCGCAGAAGTCGCCGCGCCGCATACTCTTCGGTTCTGTCGGCACGCGCCTTGGTGCTGTCGAGGACGATGCCCGGCAGGAGAACATTGGCGAGGGCGTTTCCGTCTACTCCTGGAAGCATCGTGCCGTCGTGGCCTCTTCGCTCCGCACTGCTGCCGACGTGCGCATCTTCAGCACCAGCGGTCTCTGTGTAGCCTCGTTCACCCTTGAGCCTGGCCAGACGGTAGAGACGCCGCTCAGTGCCACAGGCGTCTACATTGTCCATGTCGACGGCGGCCGCTATCAGCAGAAGCTGGTTGTGAAGTGAAAGAAGCATTGTCAGAAAGAAAACAAACGATATGACTTACAATATGACTAACAAGATATTCCGTTATACATCGTTCCACCTGTCGGAGCTGCCCGTTCCGTTAAGTCTGCTGATGGCCGTCATGCTTGCCGTGGCGCCTGTTGCCGCGTGGGCTGACGACCCTGTCGTCATCACTTCGCTGAGCCAGATTACCGACCTTGGCGGCAGCTACAAGTTAGATGCCGACATCGACGCTTCCGGCCTTGACGCATCCCTTGGCGAATTCACAGGCACCCTCGACGGCGGCCTGCACACGGTTTCCGGCCTTACGGTCCCGCTGTTCAGCACCGTCAACGGCGGAACAGTCTGCAATGTCATATTCACCCAGGTAAACATCCAGAGCGGCACCAATGTCGGTGTAGTTACCGGCGAAATGACAGGCACGTCTGATAAGGTTGCCAGTGTCTACAACTGCGGAGTGCTTTCCGGCAGCGTCAGCGGCACCGGCGACGTGGGCAGCCTTGTAGGCCGCCTTGGCCAGCCAGGGAGTACCACGGCGGCAAAGGACAACTGCTACGCCCGTGTCGTCAACTGCTACAGCTTTGCCATCGTCGCCGGCGGCAGCAACAAGGGCGGCATCGTCGGCAACAACTGCTATGCCACCAAGGCTTCTGACATCCGCTCCATGGTAATGAACTGCATGTTCTACGGCGACATTGCCGCAGGCGACAATGTGTCGCCAATCTATGGAGGCACGAACATCAACAATCTTAACTCTGGCGGCCTTACCAATTACAATTACTACCGCTACGAGTCGCCTTTCAGCAAGAACGGTCTTATCACCAGCGGCAAGTATAACTGTGCCTTGGCCATGGAAGAACGCTTCCTGGTGCGCTTCGAGTTCTACCGCCTGCTGCTGAACAGCAACAAGCGTCTTGCCGCCTTCTATGCCACCGGCAGCAAGGACAATGCCTCTCTCATGGCCAAGTGGGTGCTCGACAAGAGTGTTGCCGACTACCCGATTCTGAAGCCACAGGGCAAGTATCCGTCAGTCATCAACTACGATGCTGCCCATGCCGAGCAGATTGGTGCCGACGGTGAGCCGCGTAATGTAGGCCGCCGGCTCGGCACGCTGGATGTTACCATCGACGGACTTGGCAGCAACTACCCCTCGACAGCCTCTCTCAGCGTGACGCAGCTCACCCTTGTCCGCACCGACAAGGACACGGTTAACTTCAACTTCAACTACGACAAGGTGCAGCTGCCGTATTATAATGATGTCGGCGACGGCAATTATACGGAGAACAAGGTCGTCACCGGCTGGATAATCACCGAAATCACCGGAGGCACGGAGGGTACTTACACGGCTGCCGACGAGTGGGGCGGCTACAACTTTGCCGACCGCAACTGCACCAATAAAGACCTTTACAGCACCTCTGGCCGTGTGTTCTCGCAGGGCGCCTACTGGGATGTCCCTTACGGCGTCACAGCCATAAAGATTAAACCCTATTGGGGGCAGGCTGCATACGTGTCTGATCCGAACCTCGATGCAGTGTACAATAATAGTTTTGGAAAGGAGAATGTTTCGAAACTGCCGGCTCCATTTGTTGATTTCAGTAAAGTCGATATCAACGGCAGCACGCAGAAGGTTTATACAACTCTTAGTGCTGCAGTCGGCGAATTGTCGGCAGGAGGCACTGTTTACGACCATGCCATTGTCTTGGTTGGCAATGTGCATAATCATGCCAATCCTCCTTCAGATAATAAGTCTTATACAGTAATGTCTGTTGACTTGGACAAAGACAACGAGCCAGACTATAGTCTCATTTACAGTCACAATGACAGACAGGCTGTTTCTCCAATCCGCTTCGATTTCTTGAATATTCCGGGAACTTCAATGGCTCAGATGCCAAATGGGGCATCTAAAGTCTATAATATGGGAATTTTCAATCCGAAGGGATGGTATGAGGTTACCAATACGTGTGTCGTGCGTTTTGTGCAGTTTGAATACTTTAATGACAACAAAAGCAAGGCTCCGGTAATTTTTCAGGGTGGAGTTATAGACCAGTTCGTATCCACTAAGAACAAGAATCCTTCCACATACACTTCATACATTCATGTCGGAGGTAATGCTTGGTTTCATGACTTTGGTAATGGAACTCATAGTGACGGTACCTACTTTACGCCTCATATCCCCATTTCAGTGACTGGTGGCGACTATGAAAGCTTTTATCTTTCAGGTACCTATCGCCCTGATGCCAAAGTTCAGGCCGACGATGCAGAGTGTTATATTAGCGGAGGACGTTTTGGTGAGCTGGCTGCTGCTGCACAGCAGAAGATAGATGGTAATGTTACTTGGCAGATATACGATGCTGACATCAGAAATTTCTTTGGAGGTGGCATTAATTACAAAAATCCTGTCACTGGCAATATTAAGGTTTATATATTCAACAGCCATGTAGGTCTTTTCTGCGGAGGGCCTAAGTATGGCAATATGTCATCGCAGAAAACGGTGACAACAGAAGCCACAGGATGTACTTTTGACAAATTCTTCGGAGCTGGATATGGCGGAATATCATATAACCGAGTGAGAACTCAAGATGCCAGGAGTCCAAACTTTAGTGAATGGCAGAAGAATTATACAAATAATCGCGGAAACTATATTTCTGCTAATGATGGTATCGCTACGGATTTTGACTATGATTATTTCCCATGGTCTTCTGGAGACATTGGTGGTCGCTTTTATGTTAAGTATGCATCGCTGTCGCTGGCACAGACCAATGATGTTTCCTCAACTCTTAACGGATGTTATATAAAAGAAAATTTTTATGGCGGTGGCAGTCTGGGTAAGGTTGTTGGAACGACAACATCAGAGTTGAAAGGATGCACTGTCGATGGCAATGTCTATGGCGGCGGCTATTCAGCCACAAAACCAACAGTGAGCATAAGAAAAGCGGGATTTAAAGTCCTTCCGCATAATAGTACCGTCTCTGGCGGTATTTTCGACATGGGCGAAATGTCAGAGACAGAGGAATTCACATTAATAGAAGGAACTCTAAAGAACAATACATCGGCTATTGACGAAACGGAGAAAACTATCACGACCAATGTCGACCTCACCACTCTTGGTCAGGTTGCGAACACCAATCTTACCATCAGCGGCAACACCGTTGTGCATGGCAGCGTCTTCGGCGGCGGCGACGAGTCGGCAGTCTATGAGAACACCAGCGTAACCCTTGCGGCCACGGGACTGCCGGGCTGTGCTGCACAGAACACTACCAACGTCTATGGCGGCGGCAATGTTGCCAACGTCACCGGCACGGCAACGGTGCACATCCTTAGCGGCACCATCGGCAAGGATGTCTTCGGCGGCGGCTACGGACAGGTGACCAACGTCGGCGGCAACGTGACGGTGAACATCGGGTCGAAGACGGTCACCACCGGCGACAATCCCACGACGACCTACAGCGGCACGGCTCATGTGCTGGGCGACGTCTATGGCGGCTCTGCCTTGGGCAGCGTGAACACCGACGCCTCTGACAACACTGCGGTGAACCTCTATGGCGGCACCCTGCATGGCGACGTCTACGGCGGCGGCCTCGGCCAGCTGGCACGCGATGGCCGTGCCGCCAGCGGCACTGAGGGCGAGCCGGGCTACGTGCCTGCCGTGACGGCACAGACAGCCATTCCGGCAATGGTGAACGGCAATGTCAGCGTGCTGCTCGACGGTGCAGCCTTCGACTATCAGGAGGGTACCGACGACCTCGGCAATGCCATTGCCAACTCCGGCCGCATCTTCGGATGCAACAACCAGAACGGCACGCCGCTGGGCAGCGTGACCGTAGAGGTGAAGCGCACCAAGGCTGCTTCGGAGCAGCACACCAGGACGCCTTCTGACAATCTGAGCCTTGCCGGCGACGCCAACCACCACTATGAGGTGGAGGCCGTCTACGGCGGCGGCAATCTGGCTGCCTACGAGCCTTACGGCCCTGGAGGCACTACCGACGCTGCCAGCAAGAAGCTTACCACCACTGCTGCCCACGTCATCATCGACGGCTGCGAGGCTGCCAGCATCAGGCAGGTCTATGGCGGCGGCAATGCTGCCTCGGCACCGGCAACGCTCGTTGACATCAAGGGCAGCTACGAGATTGAGGAAGTCTTCGGCGGCGGCAATGGCAAGGACCGCATCAGCCGCGACGGAGGCACGGCATTTATTGCCAACCCCGGAGCCAATGTGGGCTTTTACGAATATGCCGACAACATTGCCGGCGACACCGACACCCCCGAGCTGCGTGCCAGCAACTACGGCTATGGCAGCGGCGAGGCCAATGTCAATATCTACGGCGGCCGCATCCACCGCGTCTTCGGCGGCTCCAACACCAAGGGCAATGTGCGCCAGATAGCCCTGACATTGCTTGAGAAGGAGGACTACTGCGGGGACTTCAATGTCGACGAGGCCTACGGTGGCGGCAAGTCGGCACCCATGGACGGCATGGCCCAGCTGAAGATGGCCTGCATTCCCGGCCTGAAGGCAGCCTATGGCGGCGCCCAGGAGGCTGACATCAAGAACGACGTGATAATAAACATCACCAACGGCAACTTCGAGCGCGTCTTCGGCGGCAACAATATCAGCGGCAACATCAGCGGCACCATAACGGTGAACGTAGAAGAGACGGGCTGTAACCCCGTAGTCATCGGACAGCTCTACGGCGGTGGCAACCTGGCTCCCTACACAGCCCCCACAGGCCAGCCCGGCCCGACGGTCAACGTGCGTGCGTTCACCAGCATCGGCGAAATCTATGGAGGCGGATATGGTGAGCAGGCAGTAGTCACCGGCGACACCTACGTCAATGTCAGCGAGGTGGTGCTTGGCGAGGATGACGTGCCTGGCAAGCATGCCATGAAGGCCTTTGGCGGTGATGTTATTGAATTTGCCGACGGCAGCAGCGTAACCCTGCCGGCTCGTGCTGCCAGCACAGGTGGCCTCATAGGCGCCATCGGCAATGTCTACGGCGGCGGCAATGCTGCCATGGTGAAAGGCAACACGCACGTGAACATTGGCACAGAGGCGGAAACCGAGATATACACCCTGCCGATGGAGGAAAAGACTGTTGACGGAGTAACCAGAAAAGTCTACCAGAAGCGCACTGTACAGGGGGTTGACATCCGTGGCAACGTCTATGGCGGCGGCAATCAGGCCGACGTCAGCGGCAGCACGCTGGTAAAGGTTGGCCGTGGAGAGTAGGCGTAGGTGCAGCACGTTAGCATAATGCGTTTTGTGATGAAAGGAAGAACACTGTTTTTTTTCTTGCTGTTGCTGCTTTTGCCGGCAGCGGCAATGGCTGGCGGCGGCATTGCCGGAGAGCCAGACCCTCAGGTGGGGGCTGTGGCTCCCGACTTCAGTGCCACCGCTGCCGACGGCCGTCGGCAGTCACTCTACGGACTTGATGCCGGCCGGCTGACGCTGCTGCTGTTCTACGACCCCGACTGCGGCGACTGCCGCCGGGAGCTTTTTGCCCTGCGCCATGCTGCTGCCGTGCGCAGTGCCGTTGCCGACAGCGTGCTGCACGTGATGGCCGTCTGCGTTGGCGAGAGCGACACCCTCTGGCAACAGTCGCTCGGCGAAATGCCTGCAGAGTGGACTGCCGTGAAGGCCGACAAGGGATTTGCCGACAGCGGTCTCTACAGTCTTGACGTGCTTCCGCAGATGCTGCTGCTCGATGCCGACCGCCGCATAATGCTCCTTGGTGCCGATACGCGCCAGCTGACCTATGTTCTCAGCCGCCTGTGGGAATAACATGCAGAGATAAAAAATTATCTTCGTAAGAAAAAAAATTATCTTACGGAGATAATTTCGTAACACGCAGAGATAATTTCGTAACATGCAGAGATAATTTCGTAAGTCATTGAGATAATTTTGTGCCATCGCTTACTAAGAGTCTCGGGCATTCTCAAAAAGAAAGATTTTTTCAAAAAAAATATGCAAAGAGTAATGTGTTTAACGAAAATAGTGTACTTTTGCAAGCGGAAAGAGACTTAATAACCATTAAACATCACAAAAACATGAAGAAAATCAGAGCCGCCGTAGTAGGCTACGGCAACATCGGAAAGTATTCAGTACAGGCACTTGAGGCTGCCCCCGACTTTGAAATAGCAGGCATCGTGCGCCGCGCAGGTGCTGCCGACAAGCCTGCCGAGCTGGCACAGTATGACGTAGTGAAGGACATCAAGGAGCTGAAGGACGTTGACGTGGCTATCCTGGCCACCCCAACGCGCTCCTGCGAAGAATATGCAAAGCAGATACTGCCTCTGGGCATCAACACCGTCGACTCCTTCGACATACATACCAACATCCGCGGCTACCGTGAGCGGCTGATGGCCCTTAACAAGGAGACAGGCACCGTGAGCGTGATTGCCGCCGGCTGGGACCCAGGCAGCGACAGCATCGTGCGTACACTGATGCAGAGCCTCGCGCCGAAGGGACTCTCATACACCAACTTCGGCCCCGGCATGTCGATGGGCCACTCGGTATGCGTGCGCTCGAAGGCCGGCGTAAAGAATGCGCTGTCGATGACCATCCCCTTGGGCGAAGGCATTCACCGCCGCATGGTCTACGTTGAGCTGGAAGACGGCTACACGCTGGAGCAGGTGACAAAGGACATCAAGGCCGACCCATACTTTGCCAGCGACGAGACCCACGTCTTCCAGGTGGAGTCGGTGGACGACGTACGCGACATGGGCCACGGCGTCAATCTGGTGCGCAAGGGCGTCAGCGGACAGACGCAGAACCAGCGCCTGGAGTTCAACATGCAGATCAACAACCCTGCACTCACCGGTCAGGTGCTGGTCAACGTTGCCCGTGCCTCCATGCGCCTGCAGCCCGGTTGCTACACGATGATTGAAATTCCCGTCATCGACATGCTGCCCGGCGAGCGTGCCGACCTCATTGAACACCTTGTTTAAATCAGTAAGAGGTGAGTGCTGTTCTCTCACCTCTCACCTCTCACCTCTTACCTAAAAGCATGATTGACAGGGCGACCGTAGACAGGATAATGGCGGCGACGAACATCGTCGACGTCGTGGGCGAGTTTGTCACGCTGCGCAAGGCAGGGACAAACTACAAAGGCTTGTGCCCGTTCCACGACGACAAGACGCCAAGCTTCATGGTGTCGCCTGCCAGGCAGATTTGCAAGTGCTTCGCGTGCGGAGAGGGCGGCAATGCCGTCAACTTCCTCATGAAGCACGAGCAGATTACATATCCTGAAGCCCTGCGATGGCTTGCCAAGAAATACAATATTGAGATTGAAGAGCGTGAGCTTACCGACGACGAGCGGCGTGAACAGTCGGAGCGCGAGTCGATGTTCATCGTCAACGAGTGGGCAAGCCAGTACTTCCATGATGTTCTGAAGAACAACGTCGACGGCCAGGCCATCGGCAAGCAGTACTTCCGCAGCCGCGGCATCCGCGACGACATCATCGAGAAGTTCCGCCTGGGCTTTGCGCTCACCAAGCGCGACGCCATGGCGCAGGAGGCTCGCCGCAAAGGATTCAAGGACGAATTCCTGCTGAAGACTGGCCTGTGCTATCAGCCCAACCAATCATCCACCACCCAACCCCCAACACCCATCACCCAACTCGTCGACCGCTTTGCAGGTCGTGCTATTTTCCCGTGGCTTAACGTCAGCGGAAAGGTGGTGGCCTTCGGCGGCCGAAAGCTGGACGCGGCAACAAAGGGCGTACAGCAGAAATACGTCAACTCGCCGGACTCGGAAATCTACCATAAGGAGCGCGAACTCTACGGCATCTTCCAAGCCAAGAAGGCCATCGTCAAGGAAGACTGCGTATACATGGTAGAGGGATATACCGACGTTATAGCCATGCACCAGTGTGGCGTCGAGAACGTCGTTGCCAACAGCGGAACGGCTCTCTCCGTCCATCAGATAAAGCTGCTGCACCGCTTCACGCAGAACATCGTGCTGCTCTACGACGGCGATGAGGCTGGCATTCATGCCGCCATGCGAGGCACCGACATGCTGCTCAGCGAGGGCATGAACATCAAGGTGCTGCTGCTGCCCGACGGCGACGACCCCGACTCGTTCAGCCGCAAGCATACGGCACAGCAGCTGAAGGAATACATTGAGCAGCACCAGACAGACTTCATAGAGTTCAAGACCAACCTGCTGCTGAAAGACGTCAAGGACCCCATCAAGCGCGCTGAGGCTGTGAACAGCATTGTGCGTTCGGTGAGCGTCATTCCCGACCAGATGGTGCGCGAAGCCTACATCAAGGACTGCGTACACCGCCTTGGCATCAATGAGAGAACGCTCGTCACACAGGTGAACAAGTTCGTTGCCGAAAAGGGTAGGGAAGACATGCGCGACAATGCTGCCACGCCGGATGCCGGCAGCGGAGACAACGCAAGCCCTGCACCTGCCGTACAGACTGCACCTGCCGGCATCGGGCTGTCTTCGACAAAAGGGCGCAACATTGAGCAGATGCTGATGAAGACCGTCATCAAATATGGCGACGTGGTAATCTACGACGACGTGGAAGACGAAGACGGCAACCACTTCTCGATGAATATCGCACAGTTTGTGGCCTACGACTTCGGCAATGACGGACTGACGTTTGCAGAGCCTGTATACAACCGCATGCTGCAGGAGGCCGTGGAGCATTCTGCCGACAAGGATTTCAAGACTGAAGAGTATTTCCTGAAGCATCACGACCCGGAAGTCAGCCAGATGGCGGTGGAGCTGGCCGTTGAGCGTCACCAGCTGAGCCGCATATTTGTGAAGGAGCCGACAAGGGACAATCTCAGGACAACCGTGGAACACCTGCTGATAGACTACCGTGGCGACATCTTGAACCAGCGTATCGAAGAGCTGAACCGGCAGATGAAAAATGCCGGAAACGACATGGAGCTGCTGAAGCCAATCTACGAAGAGTTTGAGAAAGCACGGCAGATGCGCAATACGCTGGTGCAGAAAGTAGGCAGAGACATAAACGGTTGAAGCAGTGTCTTTGATTTATTCCATAGCAATTTCGCTGATGTGGCTGCTGGTGGCGGCCACCATCTTGCACGTAGTGCTTGACAACCGTCAGCCGGCGAAGACAATGGCGTGGGTGCTGGTGGTGCTGTTCCTGCCAGTGGTGGGAATTCTGCTGTATATATTCTTCGGCATCAACCACCGCCACGAGCGGCTTGTGAGCCAGCGGCAGGACGATGACCTGGCGCGCCGCGCGATACTCAGCTTCGCAACGGAGCAGGACGTAGTGGTGTCGGCGGATAACCGCCGCCTCATCGACATGTTTGCAGGCGAGGGACGGTCGCTGCCGTTCCATGTCGAGAGTGCCGACGTTGTCAGCTCCGGAGTGGAATTCTACGACCGCCTGGTGGAAGACATCAACCGGGCAAGGCATCACGTACACATGCTGATGTATATCATCGACGACGACATCGTAGGCAGGCGTGTCGGCGAGGCTCTGGCGGCCGCAGCGGCAAGAGGCGTCACCGTGAGAGTGGTCTACGACGACGTGGGCTGCTGGAATGTAGGCCGCCGCTTCTTCGAGACCATGCGCGAGAGCGGTGTCGACGTGGCAAGCTTCATGCCTGTCCACTTTCCGGCATTTACCAGTCGCGCGAACTACAGGAACCACCGCAAGATGGTGGTCATCGACGGCACAACGGGATACATCGGCGGCATGAATGTCGCCAAGCGCTACTGCGGCACCAAGTATGGCTGTGCCAGGGAGTGGCGCGACGTGATGCTGAGGCTCACGGGCAGCGTGGTCTACGGACTACAGCGCACATTCCTCATCGACTGGTATATAGTAGACGGTACGCTGGTGACGGAGCGCAGCTATTATCCGGCAATGAGCCTTCCGGCAGGCGGCGCTGTGGGGAATAGCCTTCCGGCAGACGCTTCCGGCGAGGCAGCAACCTTTGCGCAAGTGGTTACCAGCGGCCCCACGGACAGCGCACCGGAAATCATGCAGGGCTTTGTGCGCATCATTCTCTCTGCCAAGGAATACGTGTGGCTGCAAAGCCCTTACTTCATGCCCAACGAGCCTGTACTGTTCGCCTTGAAGACTGCCGCCAGTGCGGGAGTGGACGTGAGGGTGATGTATCCCATGAAGTCCGACGGCCGTTTCGTAGACTGGGCATCGAGGACATACCTGCGCGAACTCTATGAGGCTGGCGTCAGCGTGTGGCTCTACGACGGTGGCTTCCTGCACTCGAAGATGCTGGTGAGCGACGACACGGTGGCTACCTGCGGCTCTACGAACGTGGACTTCCGCTCCTTTGAGAATAATTTTGAGGCAAACATCTTCCTTTACGACGGAAGCATTGTCGGCAAGCTGAAACACTTGTTCCTTGCCGACCAGCAAAAGTCGGTGCCCTTCGGTTCCATAGAGCGCAGGCTGCATCCCTCGTTGGCGGTAAGGCTTGTGGAAAGCATGGCCCGCATGCTTTCGCCATTGCTCTGATGACTCGCGGAATTGTCTTAAGCCTTGAACAGTGAGAAGTTGACACTGCCGTACTCGCGGTGCTGCAGAAAGTGGGGATGCTGCGAGAAGTCATGGTTCTTGCCATGCTCGAAGACCAGCAGTCCGCCGTCCTTCAGCAGGTTGCGCTCGAAGATAAGGTCGGGAATGGTGGGCAGTTCGGGAAGAGCGTAGGGCGGGTCGGCGAAGATGATGTCGAACTGCTGCCGGCAGCTTTTTATGAAGCGGAAGACGTCGCCGCGGATGGGCAATACACCGTCAGTCGCTCCGCCTCGTGTGGAGGCTTTTCCGGCACTGCTGGCCGTGTAAGGGTCTTGCATGACGGGCTTTTCCTTGGTGGCAGTGAGCTTTCGCAGGCATTCCTGGATGAAGCGGTGATGGTCGCGGTCCAGCTCTACGCTGACCACTGGCCGGCAGCCACGCGACAGCAATTCCAGCGTAATGCTGCCGGTGCCTGAAAAGAGGTCCAGCGCTGCGGCACCGTCGAAGTCGACGAACTGCAGCATGACGTTGAAGATGTTCTCCTTGGCAAAGTCGGTGGTAGGCCGCGCCTTGAATGTGCGCGGAATGTCGAAATGCCTGCCCTTGTATTTTCCGGTGATTATTCTCACAGATCTCCTCTAATTTTTAATGCATAATGCATAATGCTTAATGCATAATTAATTCTCAATTCTCAACTTTCAATTCTCAATTCCTAACTTTCAATTCTCAATTTTATCAGGCTCTGTGCCTCTGTGTCTTTGTGGTTAAATGCCCTTCACATAGAGTGTCATCAGGTCGTAGGGCATACCCTTTATCTGCGTCACGGGCGCACGGTTGAATTCTCCTACGGGCGTGATGACGTAGACCTTCTTGATGAATTCCTCGGCCATCTGCCTGAGGTCGCCGTCGGTGGGCATCTGTCCCACCATGTGCAGCTCGTCGGCGGAAGCGTCCATGTTCAGCTGCTTCCATACCGACAGCAGGTAGTACAGGGCGTTGTCGGCAGTGGAAACGGGGAAGGAATTGGTGAACAGAAAGCGGTTCTGCTGGAAGCTGAAGACGCTCATCGTGCGGTCGTGGAAGTAGGCATATAGCTTCTGGTGCCGCCCAGTGAAGCTGCGCGAGTGCAGATGTCGCCACACGGGAGCCACGGCTGGCAAGAGCAGCATGTTCGGGAAGTTGTCGACAAGCACCTGCCTAAGGTCGTGGTTGACGGCGAAGAGCGCTACGCTCCGCAAGTTGGGCAGCACGGTGTGCATGATGTCGTCAGACTTGCTGCTGATGATGGTGTAGCGGAAGATGGTGTCCTTCTGCTGCTCGTCGAAATCGTCCAAGGGCATCACCATCGTCTTTGCGTCAATCATTACCAGTGTGCTGTGGAACTGCTTCTGCAGCAGTTCGACGGCATGCAGGGCCTCGCGCATGTTGGCAGCTACGGAGATGCTGCTGTTCATGGTGTACGGCTCATAGACGACCGTCGTGCCGTCGGCAATGGTGGAAAACGACAGTGCTGAGCGCCCAATCCTTATTATCAGTCGGCTATTGGTCTCCATGTTCTTTACTTTTCACTTCCCGAAGACGCTCATCACGCACAGCACTGCCAGCACTATGGCCGACAGCAGCAGGATGGCGTTCAGCAGGGTTTTGTGCTTCATGATGTTGCTAATCCTTGTCGAAGGTTACGTTGTCAAGTTTTATGTCAGCCGTCTGGGCGTCTATCAGGCATCCTTTGCCCGTGCTGGTGAACGTACTGTTGCTGACGGTGATGTCGTGGACGCACTGCAGGCCGTTGATGCCTGAGGCACGCAAGGCAGTGCCGGCTCCGCGGCAGACGATGTTGCTGATGTGTATGTCCTGGAAGTTCGGCGCCCAGCGCTTCTGCTCCTCGGTGAACACAGGTGTCGCGTTGGGGTCGCTGCCGGCAGGACGGTCGACGTAGTCGCACTGGAAGATGACGGCCTCGTCTTTGATGTCAGTCATTACGCAGTCGGTGATGAACAGCTGCTCGGTAGTGCCTCCGCGGCCCAGTCCGCTCTTAAAGCGCAGTCCGGTATCGGTGCCGCTGAACCTGCAGTTGCGCACCACAATGCGGCGCACGCCTGCTGCCGTCTCGCTGCCCAGCACGAAGGCTCCGTGGGCATGGAAGACGGTGTTGTTCTCTATAAGCACATCCTCGACACCGCTGATGCTGTTCTTGCGGGGCTTGCCGCTCTTCATGCAAAGGCCGTCGTCGCCGGCGTCGACAGTGCTGTTGACGATAAGAGCGCGATGGCAGTCGGAGAGGTCGATGGCGTCACCGTTCTGAGCATTCCACGGACAGCGCACGGTGATGCCGTCGATGATGATGTTCTCACAGTAGCACGGATGGACGTGGAAGCGCGGTGCGTTCTGGAATGTCACGCCGCGCAGCATGATGTTCTTGCAGTCGGTGATGCGCAGCAGGTCGTTGCGCATGCGCTCCTGCTTCTCGGGAGAGTCGCTGATGTCAGGCACACCCGACTTCATCTGCCATGGATACCACAGCTGGCCGTTCTGTCGCTCCACGCCGCCCATCTGCTGGAACAGCTTCCACTCGACATCGCTCACCTTGCCGCGCTTGACGGGCCGCCACTGCTGGCCATTGCCGTCGATGATGCCGCTGCCGGTGATGGCAATGTCGTGCTTCTTCTCTGCGCTGATGCATGGCAGGCACCGTGCAGACTTGCCCTGCGGTGCAAGATAGAGACTCTTGTCTGGCGAGAAGTAGATGACGGCATTCTTGTCGAGGTGCAGCCCCGTGTTGTTCTCAAGTGCTATAGGACCGGTGAGCCATACGCCCTGCGGCACGTAGACGGTGCCTCCGCCTTTCTGTGCCACCTGCTGGATGGCGCGGCTGAAGGCGTCGGTGCAGAGAGTCTTGCCGTCGCCGACGGCGCCGAACTCAGTGATGCTCACCACGCGCTGTGGAATTTGCGGCGTAGTGGCCTGCGCTATGCTGACGGGCAGATTGTCGTAGTGCTTGGTGTAGTCTGTCGAGTTATATTCTGCGCTTACGGCATCCAGTGCGGCCTGTCGCATGTCGAAGGCTGCAAGTTTGTCGAGGTAGTAGCGGCGCAGGTCGGCCCACTTGTAGTAAGGATGCTGTGTGGTAGCTATCGGCAGCGAGCATTCGCGCTCGTTGAGCAGCACTTTCACCAGCACGTCGTCGCCGGTGGTGGCCGTGCGGCTGTCGCGCTTGCCGTTTTTCTTGTAGAACACTATCTGGATGTTGCATGCCATTGGGAATATGCGGTAGTTGCGCCAGTGGGTGTCCAGTTCGTCAAGGTTGCTGACGCTGATGCCGCAGGAGTCGAGTTCCATGAGGCATGCCAGTGGCATGACGCACACCTCGTGGCCGAAGCGCAGCGTGGCCTGCGTGCTGGTGACGGTGTCGGCGGTCTCGATGATGTTTCTCAGCAGGTTCCGCTGTGCAAATGGCATCACGCCGTCTGTCATCGGCGCTGCTCCGTAGTTGACATACCATCCGGCGTTGGCAGCCTGCCAGAGCCGGTAAGTCTCTTCTTCGGTGAAAAGGCTGAAAAGGTCGATGCTTGTCTCATGGCTCTGCATGTTGACGGCAATGTCGAAGAGGCCAATCACAAACTGCGTCGTCTTGATGTTCTTGTCGGCCCAGCGTTTGTCGGAGAACAGACTGCCCAGCAGTCGGCTGCAGTCCATGCGCCGCACCATGTCGTTGCGAATGCCGTTGCCCTTGCGGCCCTGCTGCTTGATAAGTCCTGACCAGGGCTGGTTAAGATAGTATTGCAGTGCTTCGCTGACGTCGTTGTGTATGCGTGCCGACGGATTGGCGGCCTGCAGCTCTTCGCACTCGGCCATCATGGACAGTATGCAGCGGTTGACGACCGTCGAGCGTGCGTCGATGGCCACATTTTTCTTCTTGAAGATTTCCGGGAAGTTTGTTGCCATGCGCTTGCCGATGCCGTGGTGCTGGCGCAGGCCTACGGTGGTAAGGTCGCCCAGCCGGTCGGGCAGCAGTTGCTCTGGCGTGCCGTTGTAGGGCAGCGACACTGGCGTCTCGCCAACGAACTGCTCCAGCATCTGCAGCGTGCGGCGCCCCTCGTCAGTCAGCTTGCCGGCCTTGTCGGCATCGCGCAGTGGCGTCAGCACTCCGGTGTAGCTGTCCTTGCTGATGAGCCACCGTGAGCCGTGGCGGCCGTAGTGCGACATGTAGAATGGCGTATATCCCTTGGGAGCTGCCGTAAGCCGTGGCGCTTTGGGGAGATTGTCATAGTCGGTGTAGTTGCTACCTGCCAGGAATTTGTTGGCTTTGATTTCTTCGCGTGCCGTCTGAGCCGTTGCCGTGAGCAGCGAGACGGCGGCCATGAGGACAAATGTCTGTATGCGCATAATAATATAATAATGTGTACACTCCGCAGCCTGTTGCAGGCAGTGGAAAACTTGCGTGCAGTGCAAAATTACAACAATTTTTTTTATCACTACATTTTTTTGCGCTATTTTTGCAAATAATTTTGCCAAAATAAAATAATTTACCGTACCTTTGCCAGACAATATGGCATAGTGCCTGCGGCTGAGGCGGCCAGCGGCACTGCAGAGAGTAATATCAGTACTTACTGACTCAGTGGAACTATTACAGACAATAAAATATCCTGACGACCTCCGTCGGCTGCAGGTAGACGACCTTCCCCGTGTCTGCGACGAATTGCGCGAAGACATTGTCAAGGAGCTGAGCGTCAATCCCGGCCATCTGGCTTCCAGCCTCGGTGTGGTGGAGCTGACGGTGGCTCTTCACTACGTCTACAATACTCCCGACGACCGCATTGTCTGGGACGTCGGTCATCAGGCCTATGGCCACAAGATACTTACCGGGCGCCGCGAACTGTTTGGCACCAACCGTAAGCTTGGCGGCCTGCACCCCTTTCCCACACCCGCGGAAAGCCCTTACGATACCTTTATGTGCGGTCACGCTTCCAATTCCATCTCGGCAGCCCTTGGCATGGCCGTTGCAGAGAAGAGGAAGCAGGACGGCGTTGAGGCCGGAAGCCATGAGGCGGCTGCGGTGGAGCGTAAGGTCGTTGCCGTCATCGGCGACGGTGCCATGTCGGGCGGACTGGCCTATGAGGGCCTTAACAATGCTGCCTCTACCGACAACGACCTGCTCATTATCCTTAACGACAACAACATGTCCATCGACCGTGCCGTCGGCGGCATGCAGGAGTATCTGCTGTCGCTGTCGACCAACGAGACCTACAATGCCCTGCGCTTCAAGGTGTCGCGGTGGCTGCACCGCAAGGGCCTGATGGAAGACGACCGCCGCCGCGGCATCATCCGCCTTACCAACGCCCTGAAGTCGGCCATCAGCCACCAGCAGAACGTCTTCGAGGGCATGGACATACGCTACTTCGGCCCTTTCAACGGCCACAACGTCAAGGAGCTGGTGCGCATACTGCGACAGCTGAAGGACATGAAGGGACCCAAGCTGCTCCATCTGCACACGCAGAAAGGCCACGGCTATGCCCCTGCCGAGAAGGACGTCACCGTTTGGCACGCCCCCGGCAAGTTCGACGCCGAGACCGGAGAGCGGCTGGTGAGCGACTCCACGAACATGCCGCCGCGCTATCAGGACGTCTTCGGAGAGACGCTCCTTGAGCTGGCACGGCAGAACGACAAGATAGTTGGCGTCACCCCGGCCATGCCTACAGGCTGCTCGATGAACATCCTGATGAAGGCCATGCCCGACCGCGCCTTCGACGTAGGCATTGCCGAAGGCCATGCAGTGACATTCAGCGGAGGCATGGCAAAGGAAGGACTGGTGCCTTTCTGCAATATATACAGTGCCTTTGCGCAGCGTGCTTACGACAATATCATCCACGATGTTGCCATTCTCAGGCTGAACGTAGTGCTGTGTCTCGACCGCGCAGGACTGGTGGGCGAAGACGGAGCAACCCATCATGGTGCCTTCGACCTGGCAGCGCTGCGCCCGATTCCGAATCTCACCATTGCATCGCCCATGGACGAGCATGAGCTGCGCCGGCTGATGTACACTGCGCAGCTGCCCGACCAGGGGCCGTTCGTCATCCGCTATCCGCGCGGCAGCGGCAGCATTGTCGACTGGCGCTGCCCACTGGAGGCCGTAGCAATAGGCAGTGGGCGCAAGCTCCGCGACGGCAGCGACGTGGCAGTGCTAAGCATAGGGCCTATAGGCAACAATGTCACCGAGGCCATAGCACGCCTCTCAGCAGGTTCCTCAATAAGCGTCGCCCACTACGACATGCGCTTCCTGAAGCCGCTCGACGAGAACATCCTTGCCGAGGTGGGCAGCCGCTTCAGCAGCATCATAACCGTTGAGAACGGTGTCCGCGACGGAGGCCTTGGCACTGCCGTCACCGAATGGCTTAACGACCACGGCTACTGCTGCAGGGTCCGCCGCCTGGGCATGCCTGCCGACAAGTTTGTGGAACACGGCACCGTGGCTCAGCTGGAGACCATCGTCGGCATCGACGCCGACAGCATCTGCAAGGCCATCGGGGAAGTAGACAGTGAGCGGCACGCAAATAACATGCAGAGATAATTTCGTAACACGCAGAGATAATTTCGTAAGTAGTTAATAGAATAGAAGATTATTAATGAAGATAATCATAGCAGGCGCAGGCGCCGTAGGAACCCACTTGGCAAAGCTGCTGTCGCGCGACCGCCACGACTGCGTGCTCGTAGACGACTGTCTGGAGCGGCTGGCCGGACTCGACGGCAAGTACGACATCATGACGCTTCACGGCTCGCCGACCAGCATTCAGGTGCTGAAGGATGCCGGAGTGGCAGGCGCCGACCTGTTCGTGGGCGTCACCCCCGAGGAGAGCGTCAACATGAACGCCTGCATCATGGCCCACGCACTGGGAGCCAAGAAGACCGTTGCCAGGATAGACAACTATGAGTATCTGTCGCCACAGGTGGGCAGTTTCTTCAGCGACATGGGCATCAACTCGCTCATCTACCCGGAGGTGCTGGCAGCGCACGACATCGTCAACGGACTGAAGATGTCGTGGGTGCGACAGCGGTGGGACGTACACGGCGGCGCACTCGTCATGCTGGGAATAAAGCTGCGCGAGACCTGTGAAATCCTGAACCAGCCGCTGCGCAGTCTCTGCGGACCCGACGACCCTTACCACGTGGTGGCCATAAAGCGCGGCGACGAGACTCTCATTCCCGGAGGCAACGACGAGCTGCACGTGGGCGACATTGCCTACTTCATGACAACGCGCGAATTCATACCATATATACGGCGCATCAGCGGCAAGGAGCATTATGCCGACGTGAAGAACGCCATCATCATGGGCGGCGACAAGACGGCCGTGCGCGTGGCACTGACGGCTCCCGACTACATGAACCTGAAAATCATTGAAGTGGATGAGCAGAGGTGCGAACGGCTCAACGAGCTGCTGAACAACGTGGACACCATGGTAATCCACGGCGACGGCCGCGACCTGGGACTGCTCCAGGAGGAGGGTATACAGAACACGCAGGCCTTCGTGGCACTGACGGGCAACGCCGAGACAAACATCCTGGCCTGCCTGACTGCCAAGCGGCTGGGAGTCAGAAAAACCGTGGCAATGGTGGAGAACCTGGACTACGTGGAAATGGCCGAGAGCCTCGACATAGGCACCATAATAAACAAGAAGACACTGGCTGCCAGCCACATCTACCAGATGATGCTCGACGGCGACGTCTCCAACGTGCGCTCGCTGATGATGGTCGACAGCGACGTGGCAGAATTCACCGCCACTGAAGGCTCCAATGTTACGCGCCGTGCCGTCAAGGACCTTGGGCTGCCCTTTGGCGTAACCATCGGCGGACTGGTGCGCAACGGACAGGGCATACTCGTCAACGGCAACACGCGCATAGAGGCCGGCGACACGGTGATGGTGTTCTGCCACGAGCATAACCTCAAGGCCATAGAAAAGTTCTTCAAGAAACAGACGATTTTCTAATCCGACACCATCACCCGACAATGCTCAACTTCCGACTGATTTACAAGGCACTTGGCACGCTGCTCTTCATGCTGGGCATACTCCTTTTGGGGTGTGCAGCCGTAGGTCTGTACTATCACGAGGATGACGTGATGGCATTCGTCATTTCGGCGCTGTTCACGGCCTGCTGCGGCTTCGTGCTGAAATATATGGGCCGCGACGCCGACAACAATCTGAGTCGCCGCGACGCATATCTGCTGGTGACAGTCACGTGGGTGGTGTTCAGCCTCTTCGGAATGCTGCCGTTCATCATCAGCGGCTACATACCAAACGTCACCAATGCCTTCTTCGAGACAATGTCGGGCTTCACCACTACCGGCGCCAGCATTCTGGACGACGTGGAGTGGCTGCCGCACGCCACTCTGTACTGGCGCACGCAGACACAGTGGATTGGCGGTCTGGGAATAGTGTTTTTCACCATTGCCATCCTGCCGTCGATGGTGGGCAGCGGCAACGTGAAGGTGTTTGCCGCCGAGGCCACAGGCCCCATACGCACAAAGATGCACCCGCGACTGTCGACGATGGCAAAGTGGATATGGAGCGTCTACTTGGGGCTTACCGTGGTCTGCATAGCAGCATTCTACCTGGCAGGCATGTCGCTCTTCGACAGCATCAACTACGCAATGACGACAACGGCCACAGGAGGCTTTGCGACGCACAACGACTCGACGCTGTTCTTCCAGTCGCCGGCCATCGACTACATAAGCGTCCTCTTCCAGTTCCTGTCGGGCATCAACTTCATGATGCTCTACGCCTGCATCTTCAAGCTGCGCCCGGGGACACTGTTCAAAAGCTCTGAGTTCAAGCTCTATGTGGGCATCATCCTCGTAGCCACGGCGTCCATAGTCTGGCTGCTCATGCACAACAACGGCTATGGGCTGAGCCGCGCCATGCGCGTGGGACTCTTCCAAGTGGTGTCGTTCCTGACAACCACGGGCCTCTTCAACGACGACGTAGCCATGTGGCCACACATCACGTGGGTCATCCTCGGCGCGCTGATGTTCGTCGGGGCCTGCTCGGGCAGCACCACCGGCGGCTTCAAGTGCATACGCATAGTGATGGTCTTCAAGGTGCTGCGCAACGAGTTCCACAAGCTGCTGCATCCCAATGCCGTGCTGCCAGTGAAGGTCAACGGCCTGCCGGTGCCGCGCAGCCAGCTGTCGACACTGCTGGCATTTTTCGCCATCTTCGTGCTGATGCTCATCCTTGCCACCACGCTCATGGTAGTGTCTGGCATCGACAACACCAACGCCGTAGCCATAGCCCTCAGCTGCCTGAGCAACGTAGGCCCCTCGCTGACAAACAACATCGGCGACGTCATCTCCTGGGGCGGACTGCCCGACTACGTCAAGTGGCTCACAGCCTTCCTGATGCTCGTCGGCCGTCTGGAAATCATGTCCGTCCTCGTCCTCTTTACACGCGAGTTCTGGCGCGACAACTGAGCGGAAATGCAAAAAAAACATAATATTGCATCTGAATAACATTTTATTACGATTATAATAATTATAATTGCAATAAAATTTGTTTTGGATATGGCGGCAATGCATTTGAATAATCCGTTTGTCATTGGCAAATACTTGTCACCCAAGTATTTCTGTGACAGGACGGAGGAAACTGAGTTTTTGAAAAAACAGATAGAAAACGGCCGTGATGTGGCATTGATTTCACCGCGACGCATCGGAAAATCTGGACTTATACAATAATTACAAACAACTAAAATCAAAACAATGAAAAAACTATTTACCTTTTTGACGCTACTGTTGTGTGCGGTAGCGGGAGCATGGGCGGATACGGAAACCACAACTGCTGCACTTAAAGATTGGACTTCAAGTTTAGGCACAGGAGCGGTATTGACTTGGGATAGCGACAACACTGTAGCCGTTATCAATTGTGGCACTAAAGATGGTGAAGGTGTAACCCTAACCTCTAATCAGTCTTTCAAAAATATCTCGAAAATTGATTTAACAGTATATCTTTCTGGAAGAGATAAAACATCAATTAAAATAGAAGTCGGTACAATAACAGCTGGTGTATTCTCTGCAACAACGACAATCAATTCTTCGTATGCGGACTCTAAATTAACATTGGGAAGTATTACTTGTTCAAAAAATAAAGCAAACACATCAGGCACTGTTACCATCTCTCCAACCACCTCTGGCTATGTCCGCATTACAATGGCTAATTCAGGTGGTACGGGAAAAACAGGAAAACTATCTAATGTCAAGATTACTGCTGAGCCAAAGACTTTGGCTTCTGCTGAACTTACGGGCATTAACATAAATGGTACGGCATGGGACATGGCTGGCCTTAGCTCGTATGCAGCCACTATTTCCGATGAATATGCCGGTCCTCCAACGGTAGAGTATATATACACAGCAACCTATGATGATGCTACTTCCGAAACAGGTAAGAAACATGAAATAGTTGCTACCAAAAACGGAACAAACTATCAGACGGTTTCTACTATTTTCACGAACAATGTTACGCTGAATTTCACCAATGTAAGCAACGTGTTGTTCTCTATGACTAATCCCACAGCCCCGACAGAGGAATTAGCTTCAAAGACGAGTTCCAATGTTACGGCAACATTCAGCCCTGGCGGTTCTGCAACGGTATATAATGGACATGGTAGCAGTGCTTCCCAATTGGTATATAATGACCAAATTAATCTTGGCGGTTCTGGTAATAGCTATTTTCTGGCAAACTTTACGGCGGCAATTGCAGAAGGAGATATCATTACGTCATCAAACACCACTGCAAGCACCTTTAAAATCGGAATAAACAGCACCGCAGGCAATGCAAAAGAAGTAGACTTTCCATATACCGTTCCAAGTGGCTCCAATTTAATAGGCCAGAAATCGGTATTTGTGTTCAAGACTGGAACTTCTGGTACATCAGCAACCTTCAACACTTTCACCATCACTCGCCCAAAGACCATCGACTCTCAGGCATTAGGCGGCGTAAAGGAAGGTGAAACCACACTGACAGAAACAACGGATTACACCGTGAGCAGTAACACCATTACGCTGACTGATGCTCACAAGGCAATTGTTGCTCCGACGGACATCAAACTGATAAACCGCATAACATATGATGATTCCTCTACCGACGACAAAGATGTTGATGTCACACTCGCTAAGAATGGCGACTTCTTCGAAGGAACAGCAACCATCGGTGCTACCACATACACCGTCAAGGTACCTGTAGATACCTCAACACCTTTGTTGTCGCTCTCTGCTGCTACAGGTACTATCAGCCTGAATTCTTACACTCCTACAGGAACCGTGAAAGTAACAGTGACTGGTGCAAATCTTGCAAACGGCACATTCAATGCTCCTACTGCCGACGGTGTAACTGTAACGCCTGCAACCGTGGAGATTACTGACGGTACGCTGAGCCAGGAATTCACCATCACGACTACTGCAACAACTGCTGCCAGCACCGACATCACATTCGCTTATACGGGTGCCGAGTCGAAGACCTTTACGCTGGCATATTCGAAGACTGCAAAGCGCAGTGTGGCACAGACAGATGTTACCAGTGCTACTACATGGGACTGGAAAAATGCAGGTTCTGCATCTATTGAGCTTAAGGGTGAAGGAGTTACTGATCCGCAAAACGGAAAAGAATTTATTCTTTCTGATCTGCCGGAAATAACAAACGATGCAACATTCAACTCTCAGGCTCTGAAGGTTGCATGCCAGTGGCCAAACAGAGGCGAAAACTCTTATTTACAAGGCAATACCATCAAATTCAATGTCACTGTTCCTGGAACTGTGCAGGTGTGGTTTAGCAACACCAGCAACCGCGACGATAATGCAAAAAACCGCCGTTTCCTCTATGTCAACGGAACTAATTCTGATGTTTATACCCTTAATCAGGACTTTGTCAATACCGAGGCAATAGCAGTCCCTGCAGGCGAAGTCGTAATCAATGCATTTACTGGTGAAGAAACTCCTGCTGCTACAATGGTTCGCGTCAACAAGATTATCTTCACACCTACGGTAACTATCGGTGACGCTGGCTATGCAACCTATGTGGCTGCAGAGGATGTTGCAGTCCCCGAGGGCGTAAAGGCTTACTTTGTGACTGCTGCTGATGGCGGTAAGGCAACTTTGGAGAAAGTCAGTGACATTCCTGAAGGTGCTGCCGTTATCCTTGAAGGCGCGAAGGGTACTTATGCTCTTACAGCCACAACGGCAACAACCGACGCTGCTTCTAATCTGCTGAAGGCTTCCACAGGTCTTACTGCCGACGGAACACAGTATGTGCTGGCAAGCAAGGATGGCGTGACGGGATTCTACAAGCTGGCCAACGGTGAGACTCTGCCTGCGGGCAAGGCTTATCTCGTTGTCGACGGTCTGGCTCCTCAGTTCATTGGCTTCAGCTTCGGCGAGGCTACAGGAATTGCTGCCGTAGAAGCTAATGGTGCTGGCATACTCAATGACGGTCTTTACAATCTCCAAGGTCAGCGTGTCGCCCAGCCACGTAAAGGAATGTACATTGTTAATGGCAAGAAAGTTATTATTAAATAAAAAGGTGGAATTTAGTAATTTAAATATTGATTAGGAATATATGAAAAAGCTATATATTACTCCCATTGTGGAGCTTGTCACACTGAACACCAGAAATGTGCAACTGCTGGCTGCCAGCGCATTCGATATTCTCGAAGGCGAAGTGTCAGGAAGTGATGCGCTGACTCCGGAATTCAATGATGAAGACATCACAAACATGATTCTTCAGTAGTGAAGATTCTCATAATTAGAATTGGCCACTGCTCATATAGGGCGGTGGCCATTTTTTTACCCTCACCTCTCACACCTAAATACTGAAATGTCTGTGTGCCAGAGCGTTGCGGCGGCAGGAAATCATGGTCTGGTGACACCCACGCCCGTAAACGACTGACAAGAGTGTGCAGGCAGTGCGGTTAATCCTTGTTTTTATTGGGCTGACTGTCAGCGAGATAGAATTTGGGTGTGGGAGGTGAGGGTAGATTTTCAGTTTCGGCTATTATAGGTTTGTGGAAACAATGCTGTGTTGCAGGGATAATCTCGTAAGTCATTGAGATAATCTCGTAACTCGCAGAGATAATCTTGTAACTCGCAGAGATAGTTCAAGGATTCAGGTATTTCTCAATGTCCTGCTGTGTGCGCATGAACTGTGGTGAGCGTGCGTAGCCCACGTTCTTCTTGAGCGTCTGGCGGATGTCTTGCAGCGAGTGTTCGTAGCACGACATCTCGTTCTTGCGCTGCATGTAGTGGCGTGCAGTGCGGTTTATCTCGTCCTGTCGCTCCTGGCGCAGGCGGTTGCATACCTTGTTGAGCATGGGCAGCACGACGACGTCGAACAGTGAGTGTCCCTGAATATACAGATAGGTGGTCTGCGGCGTGACGCCGAGCTGCTTCACCTGCTCCTTGACGGCCAGATATTCCTCCTTGGCGTCGGGAAATTCCTGCTGCAGCTGCCTGACGCGTACGCCAACCTTGTGGCGCAGGTGGTTGAGCGACGGCTGCGGGTCGTAGACACTGAAGCCGCTGGGGTCAATTATGCGCGACATATCTGACAGCGAGAAGCGGTTGTGGCGCCCGGTCTTGTAGGCCCACAGGCTCCAGACGAACAGCGGGAAGATGGCCTCGCTGTACTGCCGCATGTAGTCTTCGAAGTCGAAGACGCGGTGGTCGTTGAGTGTCACTGCCACGCAGACGTCGTGTAGTGACGGTGCGTAGCACTGCAGGTTCTCGATGGCATAGGCATAGGTGTGGAACACGTATGGGCTGCTGACGACCCGCTTCGACTGCGGCGTGGCGCCTTGCAGCAGATAGTCGTAGTCGGCATCCACGCAGGCTATCATATCGGTGCCTAACCTTTCTCCGCTGTTAGCTTGTCCCTCTCCGCTGCCCTCTATAAAGTTCATCAGTACCGACTTCTTGCCGCGTTCCAGCTTGCGATGCGATGGCAGCATAACCTCGAAGTAGCGTGTCTCGTCTTCGAAGCGCGACAGCACGGTGCGCCAGAAGAATATGTCGTCGTAGCTTTCCACGTAGGCCACGATGCGCCGCCGCGCCTGCTTTGACTTCATGGCGTTGGCGGCCTCGAAATATTTCGAGCCAATGTTGTCTTTCAGCCTGCTGGACATAACTGTGAACTCTAAATTGTGAATTTGAACAACAGACAATGCATTAAGCACTGTGCACTGTAATGTCCGACACTTCGGTGACTTTATCAATCCATCCGTTCATGATTACTGCCGGCGAGTGAGTGGTGAGTATTATCTGCACCTGTGGGTTTAGTTCAAGAATGAGGTCGATGAGCCGCTTCTGCCACTCTATGTGCAGCGACACTTCCGGCTCGTCCATCAGCAGCACGTAAGGCAGCTGGTCTTCCACGAGTACCGTCAGCAGTATGATGAGCATCTGCTTCTCGCCGCTGCTGAGCTGGTAGGGCGCCAGCGTCTCGCCAATCTGCGAGAAGCGTATCTCGTTCTCGGTGCGGACGATGCGCTTGCCAGTTTCCTCGAAGAGTTCGTCAATCATGTCCTGGAAGCGCGTCTTCGGCTGCGAGAGCTGCTGGGCGGCGTCGGTATTGCCGCGCTGCAGTTCGGCGATGATGCGGTTGCCGATGTTCACCTGGTAGTCCAGATATTTGTGCTGCAGGTTGTAGAGCTGCAGGTCGAGGGCAGAGAAGGTGCTGGCGGCAAAGGGACCGCTCTGGCTGCGCAGGTAGTCCTTGGCATCGCCATGGTCGCTGCGGTCGCCCCTGATGTCGAGCATGGGGCTGTCTAACGAGCGTATCATGTCGAAGCGCACATGCGTGGCGTCGGCAGGCTCAGGGACTATGCTGACGCCCTTGAGCAGGTGGTTGACAACGTCGCCGTTGGTGTTGACACTGCGGAACAGCTTGTTGAGGATGGTTGACTTGCCGACGCCGTTGATGCCGCTGAGGATGTTAACGTGTGGGTCGAGAGTCCACAGAATATGCTTCTTGCCGCTCCACAGAGCGTCGATTTCTATCTGTCGTATGTAGTCAGCGTAAACCATAGGCATGCGTTTTATAAATAATGAGTGGTAAGAGGAACTGGCAGATTATTAAGTGGCACTGCCTCTTTTGCAAAGATAGTGTTTTTTTCTGTTTGCGGAAATAAAATCGAAAAAAATATTTTGTTTTCTTGCAAGATTTTTCAGGAATCTGTTCTGCATAATTCCCTAAAATGCGGCAGGCTAAAATAAAATTGTCGTAAAAACGTTATAAAGAAGACGGTGTTGACAAAGAGCCGTCTTTCAGGGCGCATGGTGCAGTGGACAGACAGAATCAGGCAGGTTAAGATAGTGCTGGTGGTGGCCGCAGTGGCCATTGCCGTGGCGTCGCTGCTGGTGTCGCACTTCTTGGTGCGCGACCTGTCGCAGGAAGAGCGCCACCGCATGGAGGTGTGGGCCGAGGCCCTGCACGCGCTGAACAAGGCCGACGAGACCACCGACCTCTCGCTGGTGCTGAGCGTCATGGAGGGCAACAACACCATTCCCGTGATTGTGGTCAACAGCGAGGGCGGCATCGACGACTTCCGCAACATCCAGGACACGCTGTCCATCAGCGACTATGCGCACCGCATGATGGCTGCCGGCGACACTATACGCATCGACAACCAGCTGGTGTGCTACGACGAGTCGATAATGCTGAAGCGCCTGCAGGCATGGCCCTACGTGCAGCTGGGCATAGTGATGATTTTCGTGGTTACGGCCATTTTCGCCCTGTTGTCGTCGAAGCGTGCCGAGCAGAACAAGGTGTGGGTTGGGCTTAGCAAGGAGACCGCCCATCAGCTTGGCACGCCAGTGTCAAGTCTTATGGCGTGGGTGGAAATGCTGAAGGAGCAATATCCAGATGACGACCTGTTGCCGGAGATGGACAAGGACGTGCGCCGCCTGCAGCTCATCACCGACCGTTTCTCCAAGATAGGCTCGCTGCCGGAGCCTGTTGAAGCCTCCATGAATGAGGCCCTGTCGCACGTTGTAAGCTATATGGACCGCCGCACGTCGCAGAAGGTGCAGATGGTGTGCCGCATGCCCGACGAGGACGTCGTGGTGCGCATGAATGCCTCCCTCTTCGAGTGGGTGATAGAAAACCTTTGCAAGAATGCCGTCGACGCCATGGAGGGCAGCGGCACCATTACGCTTACCATGCTTGAGGAGCCGCAGCGTGTGGTGATAGAGGTGGCCGACACAGGCAAGGGCATCAGGAAGAAAGACCTGAAGAGCGTCTTTACGCCGGGCTTCACCACCAAGAAGCGCGGCTGGGGCCTTGGCCTCTCGCTGGCACGCCGCATTGTGGAGGAATACCACAAAGGCCGCATCTTTGTCAAGCAGTCGGAATTAGGCAAAGGCACCACTTTCCGCATCGAGCTTCCAAGATAGCAGTTCCGCAACGGAAGCGCCATCCTCAGCAACATTCTTTTGTCATAAACTGTGCGATAGTTGCACATCGCAGGCGGTGAGTGTGCAACATCTTGCTGCTGTGAGAAAATATTTTGCGCGGAAAGGTGAATAAATCTTAATTATTAATTCCTTTATCGCAATAATTTGTTACCTTTGTCGCCCAAAAGTGTTAGTATGCTTAGCCTTGAGAACTTTAAGATTGACCTGAAAGGACTTACGGAGGACGACAGCGTCCGCGAGTACAACCTTGACGACGAATTCTTCCAGTCTCTCGATGGTGCGCAACTGGAGCATGGAGCATTGCACGTGTCAGTGTCTATACGCAAGATGGCTGGCTTTTTCGAATTCCTGTTCCGCTGCGCCGGCTCGGTAACCGTCAGCTGCGACCGCTGTCTTGACGACATGGAGCAGCCGATAGCCACAGAGAACCATCTGACAGTTAAGCTTGGCGATGCATACAGCGAGACGGATGACACCGTGACCGTCGACGAGCAAGACGCAACGATTGACTTGTCGTGGTTCATCTATGAGTTTATAATGCTGGCCATACCCATCAAGCACGTTCATGCACCTGGAAAATGCAATAGTGCGATGATGCAGAAGCTCGACGAGCTGAGCAGCGCTGCCCGAAGCGGTGAAGAGGAGGCCAAGGCGATAGACCCACGCTGGGAAGCGCTTTTGAAAGTGAAGGGTGAATAGTGAATAGTTAATCGAGAATAGAGAACTGTTTGCTTCCGCCCGGACAGAAATGAAAATAGTAAATCATTAAATAGTAAATTGAATTATGGCACATCCTAAAAGAAGACAATCGAACACCCGTACCGCAAAGCGTCGTACTCATGACAAGGCAGTAGCTCCCACACTGGCAGTATGCCCCAACTGCGGAGCCTATCACATCTACCACACCGTTTGCCCCACTTGCGGCTACTACCGTGGTAAGATAGCTATCGTTATGGACGAGGCTGCAGAGTAAGGTGAAAGTGAAGAGCTAAAAGTGAACCATTTGCTTTCGCTCGAAAAATCAACAGAACAAAGTGAATAAAAAAATCAATGCGATAATCACCGGTATTGGCGGCTACGTGCCAGACTACGTCCTCGGCAACGAGGAGCTGTCGCGCATGGTAGACACCAATGACGAGTGGATAATGACGCGTGTAGGCATCAGGGAGCGCCGCATTCTCACAGAGGAAGGCCTCGGCACAAGCTACATGGCCCGCAAGGCCGCCAAGCAGCTGCTGCAGAAGACGGGCGTAGACCCTGATACCATCGACGCACTCATTGTCACTACGTCTACCGCTGATTATAAGTTCCCGTCAACGGCAAGCATCGTGCTGGGAAAGCTGGGCCTGAAGAATGCCTTCGCGTTCGACTTCTGGGCAGCCTGCTGTGGTTTTCTCTATACCCTTGACGTGGCTGGTGCCATGATACAGTCAGGGAGATACAAGAAAATCATCGTCATCGGTGCCGACAAGATGTCGAGCGTTGTCGACTACAAGGACCGCGCCACATGTCCGCTCTTCGGCGACGGTGCAGCAGCAGTGCTTGTGGAGGCCACAGAGGAGGAGAACATCGGCGTGATGGACTCCTACTTCCGCGCCGACGGCAAAGGCCTGCCGTTCCTGCACTTGAAGGCCGGCGGCTCCGTGTGTCCGCCAAGCCACTTCACCGTCGACCATCGCCTTCACTACCTCTACCAGGAGGGACGCACCGTGTTCCGCTATGCAGTAACGAACATGAGCGACGACTGTGCGCTCATCGCCGAGCGCAACGGTCTCAACAAGGACAACATCCAGTGGGTGGTGCCTCATCAGGCCAACATGCGCATCATAGAGGCCGTGGCCAAGCGCCTGGAAATGCCTATGGAGCATGTGATGGTGAACATTGAACACTTCGGCAACACTTCGGCAGCCACCATTCCGCTGGCGCTCTGGGATAACGAGCATCTGCTGAAGAAAGGCGACAACATCATCATGACCGCCTTCGGAGCAGGCTTCGTGCATGGCGCAAGCTACTACAAGTGGGCGTATGACGGAAGTGAAAAGTGAAGAGTGAAAAGTGAATAATTTGCTACCGCTCTGATATATGCATAAAGCAGGATTTGTAAACATTGTTGGCAATCCGAATGTAGGAAAAAGTACGCTCATGAACCAGTTGGTTGGTGAGCGTATTTCTATTGCCACCTTCAAGGCGCAGACCACGCGCCACCGCATCATGGGCATCGTCAACACCCCCGACATGCAGATAGTGTTCAGCGACACTCCCGGAGTGCTTAAGCCGAACTACAAGCTGCAGGAGTCAATGCTTGCCTTCTCGGAGTCGGCGCTTCAAGATGCCGACGTGCTGCTCTACGTCACAGACGTGGTGGAGAACCCAGAGAAGAACATGGACTTCCTTGCGAAGGTGCAGAAGATGCAGATACCGGTGATATTGCTTATCAATAAGATTGATGAGCTTTCTAATCTGGGTAGCCCGACCAGAGATTCTGGCCCTTATAGAGATTCTATCCCGAATAGCCCTTCTATCCCGGCTAATACTTCTATAGATTCTATAGAGAATAGTCAGGCTAAGCTGACAGCCATCGTCGAGCGCTGGCATTCGCTGCTGCCCAATGCCGAGATACTGCCCATATCGGCCAAGAACAAGTTTGGCACCGATATGCTGCTCAAGCGCATTAAGGAACTGCTGCCTGAAAGCCCGGCCTTCTTCGACAAGGACCAGCTGACCGACAAGCCGGCACGCTTCTTTGTCTCTGAGATTATCCGTGAGAAGATACTGCTCTACTACGACAAGGAAATTCCATATTCCGTGGAGGTCGTCGTGGAGCGCTTCAAGGAAACAGACAAGAACATCCACATCAATGCCGTCATCTACGTTGAGCGCGACTCGCAGAAGGGCATCATCATCGGCCATCAGGGCGTGGCGCTGAAGAAAGTCTCCACGGAGGCCCGCAAGGCTCTTGAGAAATTCTTCGGCAAGAGCATCTTCCTTGAGACTTTTGTCAAGGTAGACAAGGACTGGCGCTCGTCGCAGCGCGAGCTGGATGCCTTCGGATACAACCCCGAATAGGCTGCTTTAATTACGCTTGCAATCAATAGCGCTTCTCCAAACCGATAAGTAACGGTTAAAAATAAATTAATAGTGCTTTTTCAAGCCGATAAATAACAATATAAAAATAAGTTTGTACTATTACAAAGTCATTATGAAGAAAATCCTGTTTTCACTCTGCCTGATGACTACAGTCCTTGTGGCCTCCGCTGAAGACCTGAAGCTGACTCTGCCCGAAATGGAACCGCGGCTCAGCAGCGGCATGGTGCAGAACTACCGTCCGGAACTGTCGCTGAACATGATGTCGCTGAACATGATGAACGTCTCCATGCCAGAGACCGACAAGCTGACGTGGATGGAGACCAACCCTGGCGTGAAGCCCTACAAGGTGATGGACGACCTTACGTTCGTCGGTGTGCCGGTGTTCGTGGCCGGCATCATTGCCAAGAGCGAGAAGAAGTATTTCGCACAGCAATACCAGAATTCGCATGCCAATACCCGGCTGCTGACAAATTTCAAGACCAGCATCGACGACTATACGCAGTATTTCGGTCCGGCCATGACCCTCGGCCTGAAGATTGGCGGCGTTGAGGGCCGCTCCGACTGGGGCCGTTTTCTGGCATCGTCGGCAATGTCCTACGGCATCATGGCCGCCATCGTCAACGGCATCAAGTACACTGCCAAGGAGATGCGCCCCGACGGCTCGCAGGCAAACTCCTGGCCGTCGGGGCACACGGCAACGTCCTTCGTCGGAGCTACCATCCTGCACAAGGAGTACGGTCTGACGCGCTCGCCATGGTATTCCATAGCCGGCTACGGCGTGGCAACGGCTACTGGCGTCATGCGCGTGCTGAACAACCGCCACTGGGTCAGCGACGTGCTGTCGGGAGCCGGCATAGGCATTATGTCCACCGAGGCCGCCTATGCGCTGAGCGATGTTGTCTTCAAGGGGCGCGGTCTGCTGCGCAACGACATGGAAGGGCTTACCGATGCTTCGGAGCATCCGTCGTTCTTCTCAGTGTCTATGGGTCTTGGCTTCGGCAGCAAGGACCTCGACTTCGAGGCACTCGACGAGGGCGACCCTGTAAGGATGAAGTTCCAGACAGCCACCGTCGTGCAGGCTGAAGGTGCATATTTCATCAACAAATACGTAGGCATCGGCGGCCGTCTGCGCGTGAAGACATCGCCTATCAAGGGCTGGGAAGACTTCATGGGCATGGCTGAAAACGATGCCGGCGAAGTTGTCCAGGATCTGCGTGAAATCGACGAGGAAGGCTCGTTCACCGGCAATCTTACCGACATGCTGCTCACCAAGGAGTTTTCCATCGAGAGCGATCACTTGACGGAGTTCGCCGCCGACGCAGGTCTCTACTTCAACATCCCGCTGAGCAGGCGCTTCTCGCTTGGCACCAAGCTGCTCGTAGGCCGCAGCATCATGCAGGAGCTGGACCTTAACGCACGCTATGCAGGCAACGTGATGGACATGGACTACGACGCAACCATCACCAGCGGCCAGCTGACAGACATTGACATCAAGGACATCACTGAACTGAAGGATGCCGGCAACAAGCCTGTTACATACGACGTGGAGTGGGACTATCTGACCGTGTCGGCCAACAACTCGACGAAGTTCGGCACCGGCCTGTCGCTGACATACGCCTACAAGAAGAACTTCTCGTGGAAGTTGTTCTGCGACTACGACTACACGCGCAAAGACTACACGCTGACCTACGACCCTGACTATTACATCGCCTTCGGCATGCCCGAAATGGTTGGCCTTGGTGCGTTGATGGGCGAAACCATACAGCCGCAGAAGCACACCATCCGCAAGCACGTCAATTCGTGGGTGGTGGGTGCCTCGTTCAGCGTTTCGTTCTGACGTCAGCACATCCCGCGAACTTATCTCTGCGAGTTACGAAATTATCTCACAGAGATAATTTTTTATCTCTGCATGTTACGAAATTATCTTACGAAGATAATTTTTTATCTCCGTAAGATAATCTTGGAGAAAATGATTGTAAAAAAGTTTGGAGGTTTCGGCAGAAGTCCCTACCTTTGTTAAGGACTAAAGAACCGCTAAATGAAACGACTACTCACTATCGGCGCCCTGTGCGCCCTCATGGCTGTCGGCGCAACGGCTCAGACGAAGTCGTGGACGGCCGACAACGGAAACGGAACATTCACAAACCCACTGTTCTACGACGAGTTCTCCGACCCTGACATCCTGCGCGTAGGCGACGACTACTATCTGGCCGGCACCACCATGCATGCCGTGCCGGGATTGGTGATACTGCACTCGCGCGACCTCGTGAACTGGGAGAACATCAGCTATTGCTTCGACCGCTTCGACTTCCCTGACGACGCCTTTGCACTCAAGAACCACAGGGAAATCTACGGGCAGGGCATCTGGGCGCCATGCATACGCTACGCCAACGGACAGTTCTACGTGTTCAGCAACGTCAACGGCAAGGGCCTGCAATGCTACACCGCCAAGGACATCCGCGGCCCGTGGCAGCACCATAACATGCAGGGCAAGATTTACGACCTTTCGGTACTCTTCGACGACGACGGCACCATCTACGCCATCCACGGCTACGGTGAGGTACACTGCACGGAACTGAAGGCAGACATGAGCGGCCCTAAGGAAGAGACCGACCGCATCATCATTCCCGAGGGACAGGCTGTGGGCGAGGGACACCATATGTACAAGATTGACGGCATGTACTACCTTATCAGCACCGACTATAAGCCTAACGGCCGCACGCTCTGCTCGCGGTCGAAAAGCATCTGGGGACCCTATGAAACCGTCACAGTCACGGCCGACGAGACTTTCGGCTATCATGCCGCCGCACTCACACAGGTGCCACGCGGCGAGAAAGACCGCATAGGCCATGACGGCACGAAGTTTGGCATTCCAAAGGTGGACAAGGACGCCACGGCATGCACGAACATACATCAGGGAGGCATCGTGCAGGATCAGAGCGGCCAGTGGTGGGCGCTGCTGATGATGGACTTCCACAGCATAGGCCGCACGGTAACGCTGGCACCGATAACATGGAAAGACGGATGGCCGTTCCTCGGGCTGGAAGGCAACTTGGGGCGTGCGCCACGGACATGGCTGAAGCCAAATGTAAGGGTGAGTGGTGAGAAGAAAGAGGTAAGAAGTGAGGGGCAAGAGGTGAGCAGTGAGGCTCCCCATGCCCCCTACGACCGCTCCGACGACTTCGACTATTCTCTCACCTCTCACCCCTCACCTCTCACCTCTAAAAAGCTAAAGCCCATCTGGCAGTGGAACCACAATCCGGACGACAAGATGTGGAGCCTGAAGGGCGGACGCTTGCGGCTTAGCACCATGCCGGCAGAGCAGCTGATGTGGGCAAGGAATACGCTGACGCAGCGCGTCATAGGACCGCAGTCGGTGGCAACGGTTGAACTCTATGTCAAGGGAATGAAGGACGGCGACGTCTGCGGACTGGGCAACATCAACGTGCCATGCTCCTGGATAGGCATCGTGAAGGACGGCAAGCAGCTGACGCTGCGCTGCTTCGAGCAATACCGCAACGACACAGTAGACGTGCCTCTCACCTCTCACCTCTCACCTCTCACCTCTAAGATATGGCTCCGCATGGTGGGCGACTACGACAACGACCGCGCACACTACGAGTATTCCTTTGACGGCCGCGACTTCCAGCAGCTGGGCAAGGAAATGCCTCTCAGCTATCAGCTCATCTCGTTCCAGGGTTCGCGCCATGCCCTGTTCGCTTTCAACAAGAACGGTAAGAATGGCGGATATGCCGAATTCGACAATTTCACCGTCGATGAGCCGCAGGCCGACCGCAGTGGGAATATTCCCTACGGCAAGCTGTTCCGCATCGTCAATCTGGCCACCGGCAAGCCCATGCATGCCACTCACCACGGTCTCATGTACGACACCGACGCCCGAAACAACAGTCGCGAGACGCACTTCCGCATTGTCGACAAGGGGTGCGGACAGGTGCAGCTGCAGTGCGAGGACGGCCGCTACGTCTTCGTCTCCGGCCTTGGCATTGCAGGTGATGTGCGTCTTACCAAAGATGCGGAAAAAGCCGAGACATTCCTCTGGCAGGACTATCTCAGCCATGAGTTTATGCTCATGTCAATGCGCACGCACAAATACATAGGAAAGAGTCCTACCACCGGCAGTCCTTACTCCATGGACTTCCCCGGCTCGGACCCGGCACGCCGCAACGGTGCCGTCTTCCGCTGGGAAGAGATTAAATAAAAAATACAATCATGGGCAGAAGCACTTAGCGTCTCTGCCCATGATTGTTTATTTGCTTTTTTCAATGTCGTGCCTTGACTTTGACTTTGTTACCAGCCAGACACCGCTGAACACCATGACGACTGCTAAGGCGTGGGTGGGCTTCAGCACTCCGATGCCCATGAGCAGCGAGGCGGCGACGCTGACGATGGGCTGCACATAGTTATATACCGACACCACTGTAGGCCGCAGCGTGCGCTGTCCGATCATGGTGAGGATGTAGCCAAGGAATGTGCCGATGCCTACGACGTAAGCCACTTCCCACCAGGTGCGAGCAGGTATCGGATGGGAGACAACGCTGCTGACATGGCCGATAGTCAGCGGCAGCAGCATAAGTGTGGCCCAGGAGAACATGTACTTGTTGATGGTGAACACATTGTAGCGCTTGATGAGCGGATTGAACAGCGACAGGTAGAGGGCAAACGAGAACTGTGCAAAAAGGCACAGCAAGTCGCCGCGGAGGTCGCCGACCTTGTTGTCGGCATGCACTGCCGACGTCATGATGAGTATCAGCGCGCCGCTGCATCCCATAAGCACTCCCAGCGTCTTCTTTCCCGTAATCGGCTCCTTCAGTATCAATGCTGCCAGCAGCATGGCAAAGATAGGCATTGACGTGGTGACGATAGAGGCATTGATGGGCGACGTGATGCTCAGGCCGATGGTGTAGCAGCACTGGTTGCACACCAGGCCGAAGAGTGCGGCGCCGATGAACTGCAGCTTGTCTTTCATTGGCACATGCTCACGCTTTGCAAACAGTGATGCTATCCAGAACAGCAGGCACGCTCCTGCCACGCGGAAGGTCACCATCGTGATGCCGTCGAAGCCATGGGTCATGGCATCTTTGCCTATCGGGGCCATCAGTCCCCAGCCGGCGCATGCGCCGAACATGCTCAAGTGGGCTATGAGTGCTTTGTTCTTCATCGTTTCTATGCTTGTGTGTATTGTTGCCTTGCTGCCTGCCGCAGACTGTTGGCATACAGGCGTGCAAAGGTAAGAAGTTTTTTCTGAATGGCGAAGCATTTTTTTTGTAAAGTAATTATTTATTATTACCTTTGCTAAGATTATGAACAACTTGCAAAATCCACCAGCCAATCGTCACGACACCGTGCTGCCGTTGCCCCTTGAGGTCGTGGCAGACGCATGGGCTGTCGACGCCGCATGCTCGGGCAATCCCGGCCCTATGGAATATCAGGCCATTGACTTGCAGACGGGCTACAGAGTGTTTCACTACGGCCCCGTGCATGGCACCAATAACATAGGTGAGTTCCTGGCCATCGTGCATGCATTGGCGCTTTGCTGGCAGAAGGGACTGCACGGCAAAACTATCTACAGCGACTCTTACAATGCCATCCTCTGGGTCAGGAAGCGGCAGTGCAAGACAAAGCTGGAGCGCAATGAGAAGACGGAGCCACTGTTTCAGGTGATTGCCAGGGCCGAAAACTGGCTGCGCACCCACGATTTCCGCAATCCGATAATCAAGTGGGAGACGCAGAAGTGGGGTGAGGTGCCTGCCGACTTCGGCAGAAAATAAAAGTCTAAAAAGCTTGCAGAGAAGAAATTTCTTTTGTACCTTTGCACGCACAATTTCGGAGACCGTGCCGCTGATGTCGGCGCTCGTGCCGCAGAAGCAGAGAGTTTTAATGCTGAAGCCGCCTCTGAGATTGTGTGACAAGCAAGTGCGCTGTCCAATGGTGTAATGGTAGCACAACAGGTTTTGGTTCTGTTTGTGGTGGTTCGAATCCGCCTTGGACAACAAAAATCGCAGCCGGTTCTTTTCGGACCCGGCTGCGATTTTTAATTATTTGTTTCCTTCGCTATTTCACTTCCCAAATGTCGTTGGTTTCCAGAAGCTCAGTGAAGTTGTGGTACTTCTTCTGGGCAGAAACTTCGGCAAGCTGCGTATGGACGGCATCGTCGTAGGTGGGAGCGTCGACGTCGCGGATGACTCCCAGTGCTATTGGGAAACCGTCTTCGGGCGACATCATGGCCAGCTTCAGCTGCAGGGTGTTGTCCTGGCAGTGTGCGTCGTGAACGAGAATGTCGTCGATGGTGTATCCGTCTTTGCCGATTTCCACCACTTTCAGCCCGAAGCCTTCCTGAACGAGTCCGTACTCCTGGTTTTCGCCGAAGACGAGCTTTTCTCCGTGCTTCACGTAGATGGCATTCTTCTTGCGGCCCTCGCTATTGTATACTGCCTCGTGGCATCCGTCGTTGAAGATTACGCAGTTCTGCAGCACCTCGGTGACGCTTGCTCCCTGGTGCCGATAGGCAGCCTGCAGCACTTCCACGGTGCCTTTCTGGTCGGTGGCAACGCAGCGTGCAAAGAAGTGTCCGCGTGCTCCGAAGCAGAGTTCTGCAGGGCGGAAGGGGTCTTCCACAGTGCCGTAGGGGCTTGACTTGGAGACAAAGCCGCGTGGCGACGTAGGAGAGTACTGACCCTTAGTGAGGCCGTAGATTCTGTTGTTCAGCAGAATCATATTCAGGTTGATGTTTCGGCGGTTAGCGTGTATGAAGTGGTTGCCGCCGATAGCCAGTCCGTCGCCGTCGCCGCTCACCTGCCAGACCGTAAGGCTGGGGTTTGCCACTTTGGCTCCTGTGGCGATGGCTGCTGCACGGCCGTGAATGGTGTTCATGCCGTAGGTGGCCATGTAGTGTGGCAGACGGCTCGAGCAGCCTATGCCGCTGATGACAGCCACGTCCTTTGGTGCTACTCCTATTTCGGCCATTGCCTTGTGCAGAGAGGCAAGGAAAAAGTGGTCGCCACAGCCCGGACACCATCTGGGTTGCCCTTTTTTATAATCATTTGCGCTGTAATTACTCATATCCTATTATTATTACTTGTTTATTATTTCGTTGAATGCACTGACGAGAGCCGATGTGTTGAAGGGCTGGCCCTTTACCTCGTTGTACTGGAAGGGTACGAAGCCGTCTACCTTCATGCGCAGATAGCCTGCCAGCTGTCCCATGTTCTGTTCGGCCACTACCACTTTCTTATATTTCTGCAACACTGCGGCAGTGTTCTGCGGCAGTGGGTTCAGATACTTCAGCTGGGCCTGTGCGACCTTGTGTCCTGCGGCGCGCAGCTCGTCCATTGCAGAGTGCAGATGGCCGTATGTAGAGCCGAAGCCTACGATGAGCAGTTCGGCATCGTCGGCGTCGCCTTCCACTTCGAGGTCAGGCACCTGGATGTTTGCAATCTTCTGCTGGCGGAGGCGTGTCATGAGGTCGTGGTTCTCCGGATTTGTAGAGATGGCACCTGTCTGCGAGTCTTTCTCCAGACCGCCGAGGATATGCTCGAAACCTTCACGGCCGGGGACTGCCCAGTAGCGTGTGCCGTTTTCGGCGCGCATGTAGGGAGTCCACTTGCCCTTGAGTTCTTCGGGAACGTATGGCGGGCAGATGGCATCCAACTGCTTGATGTCCGGCAGGCGGAAAGCGCCGGAGCCGTTGGCCACGAAGGCATCAGTGAGCAGCACTACGGGCGTCATGTGTTCAAGAGCCATCTTGCAGGCCTGATAAGCGGCGTCGAAACAGTCGGTAGGGCTGAGAGCAGCTATTACGGGCATCGGGCTTTCTCCGTTGCGGCCGTAGAGGGCCTGCAGCAAGTCGGTCTGCTCCGACTTTGTGGGCAGTCCTGTTGCAGGTCCGCCGCGCTGGACGTCGATGACGACGAGCGGCAGTTCCATGATTACTGCCAGGTTCATGGCTTCCGACTTGAGGCAGATGCCAGGGCCGCTGGTAGATGTCACGCCCATGGCTCCTGCAAACGATGCTCCGAGTGCCGATGCGCATCCGCTAATTTCGTCTTCGCACTGTACGGTGATGACGCCGCACGACTTGTGCTTCGACAGCTCATGCAGGATGTCGGTAGCAGGAGTGATGGGGTAGGAGCCAAGGTATAGCTTGAGGCCTGCGCGCTCGGCGGCGGCTATCAGTCCGTAGGCTGTTGCCTTGTTGCCGGTGATGTCCATATAGCGTCCCGGCACGCGGGTCTTCGACTCGATGCGGTAGACGTTTGCTGCCGATGAGTGAGTGTTGTGGCCATAGTCGTAGCCGGCCTGTATAACCTTTATGTTAGCTTCGGCAATGGCCGGCTTCTTTGCAAACTTGTCGCGCAGGAAGCTGGCAACCAGCTCCAGGTCGCGGTCGAAGAGCCAGCAGACCAGTCCGAGGGCAAACATGTTACGGCACTTCAGCATAGCCTTGTTGTCCATGCCGGTGTCCTTGAGGCATTCCTTCACCATAGTCGTCAGCGGACACTGGATAACGCAGTCAGGGTCGACGCCCATCTCGCCGAGGTAGTCGGCGGTCTTGAATTGTGCCTTCTCCAGGTCCTTTGGGCCGAAGGCGTCGGTGTCGATGATGATAGTTGCCGTAGGCTTGGCGTATTTCAGCTGTGTCTTCAGCGCAGCGGCGTTCATAGCCACCAGCACGTCGCACTCGTCGCCCGGCGTGTAGATCTTGTTGGCGCCGATGTGTACCTGAAAGCCGGAGACGCCCGTCAGCGAGCCTTGCGGGGCGCGGATGTCGGCAGGATAGTCTGGGAATGTTGATATGCTGTTGCCCACGGTAGCTGATACCGTGGAGAAGATGTTGCCTGCCAACTGCATGCCGTCGCCAGAGTCTCCCGAGAAGCGAACTACTACCTGTTCTAACTCTTTTATTTCTAATTGTTCAGCCATAAAATGTGTAATATATAAATAATGTGTGTTTACAGTTTCTCTCTGTGCAGGTGTGCATAATGATGCATACTGCGTATACAAGCCGCAAAGGTCGCATTTTTTGTCGAAATACCCAAGAAAATTTTCAATAAAATTGCATAAGAACTAAATATTTGCAAGTTTTTGCATTTTTATGCAACGCAAAAATAATGTTTTCAAATTGCAAAATATGGATTAAACTGCAAAGTGAAATGCTTATTTGTATAAAATTTGTAAATAAGTGGCATTTTTTCTGCAAAATAATTTTGTCGTTTGTTTTTAATTCGTACCTTTGCAATGCACACAACTAGTAATTTTAATCTATATTTATCATTTTCCTCGTTCGGGAAGCCGTCTGCGAAGATAGCTTCCTTTTTTTAACAGAATAAATCATGCATAATATAAATATTACAGAACAAGACCGGCAGTTCATGCGCGAAGCCATCCGCTTGGCGAGCAAGAGCGTTGCCGAAGGCGGCGGTCCCTTCGGAGCCGTAATCGTCAAGGACGGCAAAATCGTCTGTGGCAGCAACAACCGCGTAACCCTCGACAACGACCCTACGGCTCATGCCGAGGTGAGTGCCATCCGCCAGGCCTGCCGCCTGCTTGGCACGTTCAACCTTGCGGGTTGCAAGATTTACACTTCGTGTGAACCGTGTCCGATGTGCCTCGGAGCTATCTATTGGGCGCACATCGACTGCATATACTACGGTAACACACGCAAGGATGCACGCGACATCGACTTTGCCGACGACTTCATCTACGACGACATGGCGAAGCCCATGGACGAGCGCTCGCTGCCCATCGTCCCCTTGCTGCGCGACGAGGCTCTGCAGTCGTTCCGCATGTGGAGCGAGAAAGAAGACAAAACAGAATACTGAGTTTCGAAATTAGTTTGTGCATTGCGGTCACCGTTTGGTGAATCCCAGTGTCAGCACGCTGATGCTGACGCCGGGAACGGCTGCCAGGGCATTGGCACATGCAGCGAGGGTGGCTCCAGTGGTGGCAATGTCGTCGATTAGCATTATGTGTTTTCCCTCAGCCAGTCTTGCATTCTGCAGTGAAAACACATTCTCTACGTTTTTCTGGCGTTCATGGCGGCTCAGCTGTGTCTGGCTTTTCAGGAACGACGACCGCCGTAGGACATCCTTGCCGACGGCGATGCCAGTGATGCTGCTGACGCCTTCTGCCAGCAGCAGGCTCTGGTTGTAGCCGCGCTGGCGGCTCCTGCGTGCCGACAGGGGGACAGGCACCAGCAGGCTTATGCCGTCCATCAGGCTGCTGTCAGCCATGGCTGTGGCCATGATGCGGCCCATGTCGTAGCAGACGTCGTCGCGGTCGCCGTATTTCATCTTGTATATCAGGCGTGCCGACAGCGCGTGCGGCTCATAGTAGAAAAGTGCTGCGGCTTTCTCAATCTTTGTGTGGTGCCAGAAGAGCATCGCCATGGGATTTCCTTCCGGGTCGTACTCAAAGCCCGTGCGTGGCAGGTGCAGCAGGCACGACGTGCAGAGTGAATGCTCCGTGGCTGCCAGCCGTCGGCCGCAGACCGTACATAGGCGCGGCGACAGGAAGTCGAGCAGCCGCGTCCACCAGAGTTCAATAGTCTTCCAGTTCATCGGCGTCGGTGCCGGTGTCGATGCACTGGCGGATGATGTCGTAGGTGAAGCCGCGGCCCATGGCAAACCTGACAAGCTTCTGGCGCAGTTCGTAGTCTGAGCTGGCCTTCACGGTTTTCTGCTTCTGGCGCAGCAGCTGCTGCAGGGTGGCGGTGTAGATGTCGTCGCCCAGGTCGTCCATCACGCTGCTGACGGTATCCTCGTCAATGTGCTTCATGCGCAGAGCCTGCTCTATCTTCCGCCGTCCCCACTTGTCGTATCTGGCCTTGTCGGCAGCGAAGGCCGCAGCGTAGCGGCGGTCGTCGACATAGCGTCCGGCGGTCAGCTGGCCGGCAATGCGCTGCCTGGCATCGTCGGAGAGTTCCCAGCGGCGCATCTTTTCCTGCATGTCCCACAGGCAATGCTCGCCGCGGGCGCAGAGTGCGGCCAGTTGCTGAAAGGCTTGCTGTTCGGTCTTCGGTTGTTTCATAATTGGTGATGGGTGTTGGGTGGTGGGTGATGGATGTCGGGTGATTGTGGGCGTTACTCCTTGTGGGCTGTGGCGAAGCGTTGACGGCCATATTGGTCGGCAATGACTGTTGCTTCGCTCAGACCGGCGGCAGTCATGGCTGCGGCGGTCTCTGCGGCATAGAGCGGATTGATTTCGAAGGCAAGCATTCCGCCGCGAGCCAGTGCATTCCGGGCATAGTCGGCGATGCTGCGGTAGAACAGCAGAGGGTCGTCGTCGGGAACGAAGAGTGCCGTCCCAGGCTCATAGTCGGTGACGTTTCTGGCCATCATGGCCGACTCCTTGCTGCAGATGTAAGGCGGATTGCTGACGATGATGTCCCACGGCTGCCGTGGCAGTGGCTGCCGTCCGAGGATGTCGGTTTCTTTGAATTCGATGCTGACGCCGTGGCGGCAGGCATTTCCACGGGCAATGGAAAGGGCTGTGGGAGAAATGTCCCAGGCGGCGACAGTGCTTTGCGGAATGTCGGCAGCCAGCGTGACGGCGATACATCCGCTGCCGGTGCCGATGTCGAGAATGCGCAGGGGGCGCTCCGGCATGCCGGCAGACTGCCGTTCCGCGCTAAGCCTGTCGGCTGCGGCGGTGACAATGCGGCAAAGCTCTTCAGTCTCTGGGCGCGGTATCAGGACGCCAGGCTCGACGTGGAACCTGCGTCCGCAGAACACTGCCTCGCCCAGCACATACTGCACTGGCTCGTGCTGCATCAGCCTGTCGGCAATGGCACTGAGTGCCGCCAGACTGTCCGGGGGCAGCTCGCGGTCGCGACCCATGTAAATGTCGGCCAGTGTGATGTGAAAGCACTCCTCGAAGACCATCCGGGCGATGGCTGTTGCCTCGCCATCGGGGTAGATGGCGGACAGCATCTTGCGGACATCATGGTAGCCCAAAGGGGTGACTGACTGGGTTGACATTTCGACACAAAGGTAGTCAGAAGGTGCGACATGGGCAAATTTTTCAGCTCTTTTTCAGACAATAACATTGCTGTGACAGAAAAATGTCGTACCTTTGCTAAGAAAATCTTAGCGAAGGTACTCACGTTCGGCAAAAAAAGAACGAGTTCTTTTGTTTTGCGCTCGCTTAATCGTACCTTTGCACCAACAATACAAAGCGAAAGAGTCGTGAAGAAATTTCTTTTAGACCTGACAGTGACGGCTGTCGACCGCATCAGCGACAAGCATGTGCTGGTGAGGCTTACCCATGACGACAAGCTGCCCGACATGTTGCCCGGACAGTTTGTTGAGGTGCGCATTGACGGAGAACCGCAGGCATTCCTGCGCCGTCCGATTTCAATAAATTTTGTCGACCGTGCCAATAACGAGCTGTGGCTGCTGGTTGCCATGGTCGGTGCCGGCACCTGCAGGCTGGGGCGTCTCTCCGCAGGCGACAGGCTGAACTGTCTGCTGCCGCTGGGCAACGGCTTCACAGTGCCGGAGACTGGTTGCGGCCGCGTGCTGCTCGTCGGCGGAGGCGTGGGCGTGGCACCGCTGCTCTACCTCGGCGCAAGCCTCAGGGAGCGTGCCATAGAGCCTACTTTCCTGCTTGGCGCACGCACTGCCGCCGACCTCTTGGAGCAAGAGCTGTTCCAGCAGTACGGCCGCCTGTGCATCACCACCGAAGACGGCAGTCTCGGCGAGAAGGGCTTCGTTACCAATCACAGTGTGCTTGGCGAGCAGTTCGACGACATCTTTACCTGTGGGCCTACGCCCATGATGAAAGCCGTTGCCAGATATGCCCGTGAGCATGGCGTCAGCTGTCAGGCGTCTTTAGAGAACATGATGGCCTGCGGACTGGGCGCATGCCTGTGCTGCGTGGAGAAGACCGTTGATGGCAATCTCTGTGTATGCAAGGACGGCCCAGTGTTCGACACTCGCAGGCTTCTTTGGAATGCATAATTCATAATGCTTAATGCATAATCACAATTTGTAGACAGACATGGCAGACTTAAGAGTAGATATAGGAAAATTGGCACTGAAGAACCCGGTAATGACTGCATCGGGAACCTTCGGATATGGTTTGGAATTCCAGGACCTGATACCCTTGGACGCACTTGGCGGAATAATCGTCAAGGGAACGACGCTGAAGCCGCGCCAAGGCAATGACTATCCGCGCATGGCCGAAACGGCCGGCGGCATGCTCAACTGCGTGGGACTGCAGAACAAGGGCGTCGACTATTTCTGCACGAACATCTATCCGCAAGTGAAGGACATTGGCACCAATGTCATCGTCAATGTCAGCGGCTCGTCGCCGGAGGACTACGCCGAGTGTGCCGCACGCATAGATGCGTTGGACAAGATACCGGCCATAGAGCTGAATATTTCCTGTCCGAATGTCAAGGACGGCGGCATGGCCTTCGGCGTAACCTGTCAGGGAGCCTCGAGCGTTGTCAAGGCAGTCCGCGAGCGCTATCACAAGACGCTGATAGTGAAGCTGTCGCCAAACGTGACGAACATTGCCGACATTGCGCGCGCCGTAGAGGATGAGGGCGCCGACAGCGTGTCCCTGATAAACACCCTCATGGGCATGGCCATAGACATTGAGAAGCGCAAGCCCGTGCTGAGCATCAGTACCGGCGGACTGAGCGGCCCGTGCGTGAAGCCTGTTGCCTTGCGCATGGTGTGGCAGGTTGCCAAGGCGGTGAAGATACCTGTCGTCGGCTTGGGCGGCATCAGCAGTGCCACCGATGCCATAGAATTCCTCATGGCAGGAGCTACGGCCATAGAGATAGGCACGGCAAACTTCCTTGACCCTGCGGTGACCGTAAAGGTGCGCGACGGCATCTCCCAGTGGCTTGATGCTCATGGCTGTGCATCGGTCAGGGAAATCATCGGCTGCCTGTAACAGATACCAAGTTATTTTTCTACTTTTACTTAGTCACTTGCGGAGCCTTCTTCTTCAAGGCCTGACTTGCTTGTAGCAGATGCGCTGGCGGCGCCATGTGTAGATGCAGTGCAGCGTGCCGTCGCGTCCTTGGATGATGGCCGGATAGGAATATTGGTCTATCGGGCTGTCCTCCAGTGTAAGCCAGTGCTGCCATGTCTGTCCGTCGTTGCTCAGGGCAATGCTCAGCGGAGTGCGCGGCCCTTTCTTGGTCAGCGGAAGCGTGGCAAAATTGTTGTAGATGAGGACATGGCGTCCGTCTTGCATGGTTACAGCATCGGTGCCGCTCTGGTTGTTCTCGACGTCCGACAGAGTCACCGGCGTCCATGACATTCCGCCGTCGCTGCTGTAGCTGGTGGCCAGTCGCGCATTGTGAGTGCGCATCAGCACCTGCAGACGGCCATCCTTAAGTTTCAGTATCGAGGGCTGTATGCAGTCAATGGGGTGAGGCTGATTGTCGTCGGTCTTCACGGCTTCCGTCGACGGCACTGCCACGTATGTCCATTTCAAGTCCTTTACAGGCTTTCCGCTCTTCCAGAGGCCGTCGCCCATGTCCATCACTTCCATGTGGAACCGCCAGCCGTTGCCTTCCGTCGACGAGCCGCAGAGCAGACGGTTGCCAACTATTTCCGGCTTGTTTTTTATTGGTCCGAGAAATGCGCGACCTTCGCTGTCGAAGGGCAGAGGCTCTTTGTTGCTCCATGTCCTGCCGCCGTCCTTTGAGCGGGTGAGCCATCCGGTCCAGTCGCCTACCGTAGTGCCAATCTTGAAGAACAGCCACAGCTCGCCATTAGGCATTTCCATCAGCACCGGGTTCCAGCAGGCTTTGCGCTTCAGCGATGCAGGAATGCCGGCAAGGCATGTGGTCTTGGTGAGATAGTCGTAGGTGGAGCCATTTGGCGCGCTGATAGTGCGGCGTACATGTTTGGGCAGCAGGTCGAGGCGAATGGGGCCAGCGGTGGCCGGCGTGGTGTCGTCGTTCAGTCCGGAGAGTCCCATAAGTTTGGCATTGGAGTCATTGAGGTCAAGCACGCCGTCGGCGGCCAGTATAGGTGCCGACCACTCATTGCTGCCGCTCTTCTTGATGTTCACCCAGATGCAGACATCCGGGTCACGCTCGTGAGTGCCTCCGAAATAGGCTGCCACGAGGTCGCCCTTCCTGGTCTCTACGATGGTAGATGCGTGAGCCTCCGGGAAGATGGTGTGATTATATAGGAATTCGTCTTTCAGAATGCTTGGCGACGCCGTAGGGATATCAACGCTGAAGTCGTAAGAACCGGAACTTACCAGTTCCACCTTGCCATTTGGCAGGCAGACTTCCGCAGTGGTGTTGCTGGGTATCTCAACGTGCCAGTCGACGTGCTGCAGCGACTTCTTCCAGTTGCTGACCACGCGGCCGTAGGGCGTGTCGTAGCTGCATTTCACCCAGTCGCAGTCCTGTATTTCGAACGACGGCTTCAGCGTCAGGCGTCCGCAGTCTCTCCAGAATGCTTGTCCGGCCGGCTGTTGCTTGATGCCGCCCAGATACTGATAGCACCACGTCAGCAAGTCGCCGAGCAGCATGACGTGATTGCCGCTGTTCATCTTGGGAGAAGCCTTGTCGCCGTTCCAGAGCTCCCAGATGGTGGTGGCACCCTGCTCGGCCATGTAGCCCCATGACGGATAGCTCTTCTGTGTTGCCAAGAGGTAGGCCACGTCGGCAAAGCCGTTGTCGCTGAGTGTGCGCAGCAGCCAGGAGATGCCGATGACGCCGCACGAAACATGCCCCTTGTTCTTGATACAGATGTTGTCGACAATCTGTCTGACGACGTCGCTCTTGCAGTCGTCGGGAACGATGCCCAGGGCCAGCGGCAGGATGTTGGCCGTCACGGTGTTGTTGCCGTAGAACACGCTGTCGGGATAAAGCACATGTCCCGGGCGCGGCGAAGTGCCGCGGCGGACGGTGAGGAAGCGCTTGTTGAAAGCCTCCGTCATCTGCTCGCGGATGGGCTTCCACAGCTCAGGCTCGCAGCCCCACTGCTCCATGAGCTGCAGTGTGCGGATGATGTAGGCAGTAGACATCAGCGAACCGTCGGTGATGCGGTCGGGGTCCTTGGCGTTAATCATTGTCAGTTTTTCTGGCGGCGGACACCAGTCGCCGTAGCGGTCTTTCTGGATTATTCCGCCACGTCCGTACTCGCTGATGATGTGTTGCACCCATTTCTTGATGTGCGGGTAGCAGTCGTCGACAGGCTTGCGGTTGCCGTACTGCCTCCAGAGCATGTCGCACGTGAAGGGCAGTGCGGCAGGCCACGTGACGTTGTCGCTGTAGTAGTTCCAGAACGACGGAGCCACGTCGGGAATGCAGCCGTCGGTGCGCTGGGCTTCGCAGATGTCGCGCATCCACTTGGTGTACAGGCGCTCGTTGTTGAAGAGATAGCTCTCGCCGAGGCTGCCCATTGTGCGGTCGCCGAGCCATGGCTGCCGCTCGTCGCGCTGCGGACAGTCGACGGGCATTCCCTTATAGTTGTCGATGATGCCCCACCAGGCGTTGCGCACAACCTTGTTAAGAATGGTGTCGGAGCATTCGAAGGTTCCTGCCGTCTGCATGTCGTCGGCCACCAGTTCAGCCTCGAAGTCGGCTTTCGTGGCATTCTTCAGCCCGATGACCTCAGCATAGCGGAAACCATGATAGACAAACGTAGGCGCCCACCAGCGGCCGTCGCCTTCAAGTCCGTTGCAGACGTAGACGTCGGTGGAATAGGCGTTGCGGAAGTTCTCGCGGTAGAGAGTGCCGTCGGCATTCAGCTTCTCGGCGTAGACAATGCGTATGGTGTCGCCCTTCTGTCCGCGCATGCGCACCTTCAGCCATCCGGCAATGTTCTGCCCCAGGTCTACTACGTTCTGCCGCAGCGCAATGGGCTGCAGCTTCTTCAGAACCTTCATTCCGGGCGTCATCTGCGCACGCAGGAAAGCCTGCGGAATGTCCGTGCGCTCGGCTTTCAGCCACGAGGAGTCGTCGTAGCCCACTTCGCTCCATCCCTTCATCTCCCGACGGGCGTCATACTCCTCGCCGTCGTACTCGTTGTTGGCGCGGATGGGGCCGCTGGCTGTAATCTTCCAGCCTTTGTCGTCGGTCTGCAGACGCTGTGTGGAGCCGTCCTCGTATTCCACGATGACGTTGATGCGGCACTTGGGGTAGCCGAAGGTATGTATCTTGTAGGGCTTGTGCTGCTGCATGGGAAACAGGCGGCCGTTGCCCAGGGCGATGCCGAGGCAGAGATGAGAGGTGAGAGGTGAGAGGTGAGAGGTGAGAGTGCTGGTGATGTCGTAGGTGTTATAATAGATGGTCTTGCGATAGTCAGACGGAACGGGCTGCAGCACACCGTCGCCCATGCGACGGCCGTTGACGTAGAATTCATGCAGCCCGATGCCGGCAACGTATGCAGTGGCGCGGCGGACGGCCTTGTCCTTCAGCTGGAATTCCTTGCGCAAGTAGCGGGCAGCCATGCGTGTGTGCATGCCGCGCTGCTCGCCGGGCATCATCTGTTCCAGGCCTATCCAATAGCCGCTCCACTTGGCCTCGCTGAGCAGTGCTACGTGGAATGAGCCGCCGTCGGTCCATTCGCTCTCGCCCTTGCTGGTGTAGACCTTCACCTGCCACGACAGCGTCTGGCTGCTCCTGAGCGGCTTGCCCTTGTACTCGACCCACAGCTGCTGGCTGGCAGGCACCTTGCCGGAGTTCCACACCTCGGTGTCGCCATCCTTGACGACGATGTGGTAGGCCTCCTGCTGAACGGCCTGCTGGTCGGACGTGATCTGCCACGAGAAGCGCGGCACGTCGGTGTCGATGTATTGCGGCGCAGGCAGGTTTTCCACGCGCAGTGCCGTCACGCCCACCGGCGGCTTCTTGGCCGACGGTTTCTTGGCCTGCAGCGGCAGGGCGGTTGCCAGCATCAGCACTGCTGAGGATAGAAGAAGAATTGCTGTCCGTGTGTGTTGTCTCATTATCTCTGCGTGTTATGAAATTATCTCCGTAAGAAAAAAAAATATCTCTGCGAGTTACGAAATTATCTCTGCATGTTACGAAAATATCTCTGCGAGATAATTTTTTATCTCACAGAGATATTCTGCCGGGTGGCTTATTCGTTCAGGTCGCGCTCCTTCTCCTTGTATCCGTCGGGCGACAGTTCGGTCTGTTCCTTGGCAAGATAGTTCTTTGTGGCGTCGACGGCTATCAGAACGCCGTCCTCGACGCGTCCTGTCTGCGGATGGTAGCGGAAGGTCATCACCTTTGAGTCGTATTCGCCAAGGTATTTCAGCTGTCCCGTGGCAGCCGTCATCCACCAGACGTTCTTCTTCGAGCCACTGATTTTCGTAAGGTCCAGCTTCATCTGGTTGCCGTTGTAGTTGTACACCAGCAGGTAGTCTGTGCCGCGTGTGGCGATGAGACGGTTGTACTGCTCGCCGTTGTCGAGTATGACGCTCTGGTCTGGCACGCGCTCGAAATAGGGGAACGAGAGGATGAGGCGCTTCAGATACTGCATCTGCGAGAAACCGGGGTCTTTAAGTCCCTGATACCATGCCTTCACGTCGCCGGCATCGCCGTAGCTTGTGGGATAGCCGGGCTTCAGCATCTGCATGATGGCATTGTGGCCGTAGGTGTGGCCGCACGAGCCGGCAAACACGCTCCAGTAGGCATAGCGGCGCACGTCGTAGTCCTGCCAGCGGCCCTCGTTGGGGTCGTGCAGGCCCATGGGGATGTCTTCGTAGGACGGCTCGGCGTCAAGTACGGGCTTGACGGGGTTGAACTTCCATGTGGAGTCTACATACATCCAGTTGTCCTCCTCGGTGTTGTCGGGAATGGGGTAGTCGGCATTGCCCATGCGCTGACCGTAGCGGCGGTGGCCGCTCTGGAATGTGTGGAAGTCAATCCACTTGGCCTGGCTCCACCATTTGGCCGACGTGTAGCGGCCGCGCGGATGGTAGGTCATCAGATGCTTCTTGTCGATGGACTTGATGGTGGTGGCAAGCGTCTCCCACACTTCGGGCTTTATGTCGCCCTGAATGTCGCCGCCCATGAACCAGATGATGTTCGGCTTCGACTTGTAGCGGTTGGCAAGGAATGTGCCGTAGCGCCTGGCATCGTCGACGGTAAGCTTGCCGTCCTTCACAAGACCGCCCCAGATGCACACCATGCCGATGTACAAGCCGTGCTGGGCGGCCATGTCTACGATGTAGTCCATGTGGTCCCAATAGGAATAGGCCGGAGTGCCGGCATTCCTGCCGCCGGCCGGCTTGCCTGACTTGGCAGGCGTGAAGATGTCCATGTCCCACCCGTTGATGTTCGACGGCTGTCCGTAGATGTTGATGGCCGGCACGCCGTCGATGGTCTGCACCTGCACGACATTAAATCCTGCCTTGGCAACGCTCTGCAGATACCACTCTGCCTCGGCGCGGTCAAGCCGCTCGGGCAGCAGCCATCCGGTCTCGCCGAGCCAGAAGAATGGCTGGCCGTTCTCAAACTGCAGGAACCGCTGGTTTTCTGACACTTGTAGTCTTCCGTTCTTCCATGGCTTGTCGGCAGCCTGCATGCTGAGGGTTGCCAACAGTGAAAGGATAGTGGTTAGTAGTGCTGTCTTCATTGTCTTAAAGTATGCTTTTTCAGTAGTCTTCAAAATGGTGGGTGCCGCCGCCAATCTCCTCTTCGCGACCGCTCAGCGGCAGGTGTACGTCGGCATAGCCGTCGTCGGGAAGGGTTATGTCGAGTGTGAAGCGCTGCTTGCCGCTGGCGTCGGCAGGCGTCATGTGCCACTCTGCCTTCACCTCGCCGAAGACAGCCTGCGTGGAGCCTTTGCACCATTGGATGCCGCCCACGGGATGAGGCTCGATGACAACCATGTCGCCGTGACGCTGGATGCCCAGCAAGTCGGAAATCAGAAGATTCTCTATATGCCCCATCATGAAGTGGTTCATGGAGGCTCCGTGGTCAGGGTTCCACTGCTCCGTCAGCGTAGTCATGCCGCGCTTTATCTGGAAGCCGTAGCCCGGCACGTCGTAGTGGTTGAGCATGCGGTAGAGAATTTCCCTCTGGTCGTTCTGCGCCAGCACGTAGAACAGGTAGCGGTTGCCGATGTCGCCAGTCGTCAGCCGCCAGCCGTGGGCGGCAATGTCGTTGACAAGGTTTTGCAGCACTGCCTCATGGTCTTCCTCCGGCACGAGCTTCAGATAGAGCGGCAGGGCAAGCGAACACTGGCTGCCGGTGGCGTAGATTTTCCGTTCAGGGTCGTAGAAAGTGCGGTTGAAGGCGTGGCGGATGCTGTCGGCATGCACGTTGAACTTGTCGGCATCGCTCTTGTGGCCCAGATACTTTGCCACAAGATACATATAGCACGCCCACTGGTAGTAATGTGCCGTGGCAACCAGCCGGACGGGCGTGTTCTGTGAGAAACCTGCGCGCCCGGGACCGTAGTCGTACCAGTCGCCGAGTCCCATGTTCAGCAGGAAGCAGGAGTCTTGCCGTGACAGATACTCCATGTAGCGCTTCATGGCCGGATAGTGCTGTCTGGCCAGCCCGATGTCGCCATAGTGCATCCAGTAGAGCGTTGGCAGGGCAATGATGGCGCCGCCCCATTCCGGCGACTCTTGGAAAGGCTTCGCCCATGAGCCGGTGAACACCGTGTATTCTGGAGCTATCTCCGGCATTGAGCCGTCGGCGTGCTGGGCATCCACGATGTTTTGCATCGTCTGCTCAATCATGGAGCGCGCATCGTAGTTGTAGACCAGCGCCTCGCCGTTCAGCCAGTCCTGCTCAAGCCATCCCAGCTTTTCGCGTGCAGGACAGTCGGTCCAGACGGCTTGCCAGTTGCTGCGAATGGCACGGTCGATGAGCCGGTGTGTGTCGTTGATGAGCTGGTTGGAACACTCAAAGTGGCCGGTGCGTGGGGCAGAGTTGTAGACGAAGCACGACTCCACGTGCTTAAGCACGCTGACGTTGCCTTCTATCTGGAGATAGCGGAAACTGTAGTAGGAAAATCTGGGATGCCACGTCTCGTCCTTGAATTCTGCGGTCTTCTCCCCACGGCGTCCCCTCTTGCCGTCGTGCCGCTTAGGCTTCTTGTCCGCTGTCCGCCCATTGTCAGTCGCTGTCCGCCCATTGTCAGCTGCAGTCCGCCCTTTTCCAGACACTTGTGCTTCTGGAGCCTTCTCTCCGCGCAGCGTGTAGGTGTAATAGTGAGGGCGGCCGGTCTGTTTCTGGTTGACAAGTCCCTCTGCAGTGAGCGTTTCGCCGGGAGTAATCTTGATGGTCTTGCCGCTGGCGCCATTGACGGTTATCTGTGGATAGCCGGCGAGATTTTGTCCCATGTCGAGGACTATTATAGTGTCGTTTCGGAGAATTTCCTTCACCAGATAGCGCTCCATGATTTTTACAGGATGGGCTATCTGCTGCCTGAGGACTCCACGGGGTGCTTCCTGGCAGACGGCAGTCCGCCAGTGGGATGGCTCGATGCGTGCGTCGTAGTCTTCGCCGCCATAGATGCTGTTGAATGTTATGGGGCTTTCCGCCCATTGCCAGCTGTCGTCGGAAAGCAGTCGCTCACGGGTGTTGTCGGCATACGTTACGTATAGCATGAAGAGCAGTGTGGGCGGGCCGAACGACACCCTAAGCTTGTGGTAGCGGCCGCCCTGCTCGTTGTAGAAGCCGTTGCCCAGCAAGACTCTGATTTCGTTGGCATCGGGAGTAAGCATCCCGGTGACATCGTAGGCGTTGAAGAAGATGGTCTTGTCGTAGTCGCTCCAAAGTGGTGCAAATTCCGAGTCGCCTACTTTGTTGCCGTTAATGGTAAGCTCATAAAATCCCAGGCCTGCAATGCGCAGCTCGGCATTCACCACAGGCTTCAGCGGCCGGAAGCTTCGGCGGAGGATGATGCTGCGTCGCGACAGAGGATTGGCGGCAGCCCAGAGAGCCTTGCTGTCTTTCAGCACGGAGCCTTGGTACAAGCGGCCTTCGGGAATGTGAGCCTGCTCACGGGTGATGGCACCTATCCACTTGGCACCGCCAAAAAAGTCCTGGCTAAAGGCTGGCAGCACGGCCAGCAGTGACAAAAGGAGTAGGAGCCGTCTCATAAAATTAATGAGAGTGTATTAGGTTTTCAGGTGAAAGCGACTTACTGTACCCCGACCGAGAATCGAACTCGGAACTAAGCTTTAGGAGAGCCTTGTTATATCCATTTAACTATCAGGGCATGCAAGCCAGCTTGCGTAACTGCTTACAAAGGTAAGAAAAAATAGTTGACAGCGCAAAAAAAGACAGAAAAAAAATGCTTTTATTGCTTTTCATAGGCGTCGCGTGTGAGGCAGACGGCCCGAGCCTGCTGCCAAAGCTCGTCTTCTGGCATGTAGACAAGGCCACCGTTGGGGGCGTCGGCGCCATGTGAGTCTTTTAGTATATAATAATGTGTGTTGCCGTCGTGAGCCTTGCCGATGATGCACATTGAGTGGCTGTTGCCTTCCCAGCATACAGGATGGCTGCCGGCAGCTCTGTCGATGCGGCTGCGCAGAGTGCCGGTTGGGACGCGCTTTGTGCCGGTCTCTTCAATGGCGTAGTCGCCCTTTATGGTGAATACGCAGTATTCGCCGGGGGCGCATACGGAGTGGGCAAACTCCTGCGGAGAGTACTTCATGCCATACATGAATACCCACAGCGGTGTGCGTAGGTCGTCGGTGGAGTCGTCGGGCAGCTGGTCGTAGGCCACGATGCCGTGCTTGCCGATGATGCTGAGCAACTGCTGGCACTGGCTTGCGCCTTCCCCGGCACTGCTGGCGGTGCTTGGTGTCTTGCTGGCGGTGCTGAGTGCTTTTATGCTGTCGCTATGCTGGGTGATGGCGCGGCGGACGTACACTGCCGAGAGGTTGACTGAGTCGCCGCGCAGCAGGTGTTCAGTCTCTATGGTTGCCAGCATGGCATATATCCACCCGGTGCTGCTGTTGCCTTGGTCCTTTACAGGAGTTGTGGGCAGCAGAACGTCTACCGTCACGTCTTCCGTGAGTATCGTCTGCTGTCCACAACTTGTTGCTGTCATCACTGCCGCAATGGCGGTCAGCAATGCTGCGAGATGTCTACACATATTTATAATACACACGTGCGCGTTATTAATATATGTGTGTGTGAGAGCCGTTTTACCTGACAACCACCTTCTTGCCGCCAACGATGTACAGTCCCTTCTTGGTCTGCATGACGCGCTGGCCGTTGATGTTGTAGATGGTGCCGTCGGCCTTGCCGGCTGCAATGCTGGTGATGCCGGTAGCGTTCTGCTCTACGTAGATGTCGAACTTAACGCCGGCCTTGTAGGTAAGAGTGTATGTGAACTGTCCGGTGATTTCGGCGTTTTCCACTGTAGCCGTTGCGAAGGCGGTGCCGTTCTTGCGGCTGGGGAGGTCGACGGCGAATGTCTGGCCTGCGAGTTCAGTAATCTTTCCCTTGTTGGCGGTGTTGTTGTCGCCGACGGCGTACATCACGATTTTCGTTATCTTGGCGTTTGCCGGCAGGGTTACGGTGTGCTGTGCGGCAGTGGCCTGGAACAGGTTGGCACCGCTGACGAGGTTGCTGCTGTATGTGTAGGCAGTGACGCTTGCCGAACCGTCAATCTTGTATCCTTCAGGGATGTTGTCCGACTGCAGTGTCACCTTGCCCGTCTCCACAGGTATTGATGCCGGGTCGACATCGCGTGTGACGGTGATGGTGTAGCTCTTGGTAGAACCGTTTTCGGCCTTGATGGTGAACACGGCGCTGACGGTGTTGCCTGCTGTCGGGACGGCAATGGTGTAAGTCCCGTTGCCATTGTCGGTTGCGCCGGTGGCGGCACTGACGGTGGCTTTCTCGGCCGGTGTGATGCTGACGGCCATTTCAGTGGTGGCGTCGTTGTGAGCCAGTGTGATGGCTGCTGTTCCGCCTTGGAAGACTACGTCGTCGCCGTTAATGGTAAACTCTGCTGTGGCGTCGCCGCTGAGTGCAGGCTCGTCGTTGTCGTCATCGCCGCTGTCGTCGGCAGCGTTGGGGTCTGGATACATAATCTTCACGCCAGTCAGCTGCAGTGAGCCTGTGGCCTTGTTGGTGATGCGAACGTAGGCCGCCTTGCCGCTGATGCTTGCAGTGGCACTTGCCGAGGCGTCGCCCTTTGCTGCTGAGTAGTCGGCAACCTTGGTGAATGTCGTGCCGTCCTCGCTGACCTGTATTTCACCCGTAGCAGAGCCGGTGCGGAAGAACTGGAACGATATGGAGCTTACGCCGTTGACGCACTTGAAGGTGGCTGTGCCTGTACCCTGCGGCAGCTGTATGGAGCCGGTGTACTTGCTCTTCAGAGTGCCGTCGCCGTTCACCAGTTCGCGTGTTGCGTTGAAGTTTGCGCCGTCGCTGAGTGTCAGCAGGCCGTTGCTGATGAGAGCCGTGACTGCAGCCTCGTTGCTGGCGTTGAACCACAAGTAGTCGTACTTCTGGCTTCCGGCCTCAGTCTCAGCACCGCAGAAGTTGGGGTCGGGGAGTCCTGCGGAAACGGTGCCGCCGCTGCCGCCGGCCCATGACGGCACGTAGCTGTCGTTGACGTCAGCAGCTATTCCCTTGCCGTCGCCGGCATCGACGGTCTGCGTGGCGCCGCCGTTGCTGACTGTCTGGCCGCCGAAGAAGCCCACAAGTGTTGACTTGTACTGCTTCAGTGCTTCCTTCAGTTCGGTGATGACGCCGTAGTTCTCGTCTTGCACCGAGTTGTTGAATGTCCAGCGGAAGTCGCCATGCTGCATGCGGCCTGCGCCATACTGTCCCTTGACGATTGCCGGCACGTCGGCGGCAGCGTCAGGCGTGTAGGTGTACATCAGGGTGGCGTCGGTGTCGAAGTTGTTGTATGCTGTTCCGCCGCTGATGCACTTCACCGTCGACGGTATCTGGTCGGCGCGTGTGGAAGCCTCCCAGCGGTCCCAGGCTTCAGGGTTTTCCTGATAGGTGACGCACTTGCGCTCGCCGACGATGACGTTGCCAAACGACTTGATGACGCCGCCCGGCTCGCCGGAGAATGTTCCCTTGCCCTCAGCGTCGGTGCCTTGCAGCGATATGAGCATCGGGTTCTTGCAGTTGCGGAAGTAGTTGTTCTCGACGAATGCGGAGCCGCCGGATGTCATGCCCACGCCGTACTTTGCGTTGCCGTCGAAATAGTTGTTGTAGATGTGTATCGACATGCGGCGTATGCGCGGATGGCGTGAGTCGGAGTGGTCGTACCAGTTGTGGTGCAGCGTGATGTAGTTGTCGCCGCTCTCCGAGAGTCCGCCGAGGTTCGACTTGCCGGTGTCGAAGAAGTGGTTGTATGAGAATGTGCAGTAGTGCGGGTCGCCCTTGAAGTCGAGCGCACCGTCGCCCTTGGCCTGGTCGGCGTCGCCGCCGGTGTTGCCATAGAAGAAGTCGACGTTGTGTACCCATATCATCTCGTCCTTGGTGTCGATGCTCACGCAGTCGTCCATGCAGAGGTAGATGCCGAAGTTGCGCAGCTCCACCATGGACGCGTTGCGGATGAGGAAGCCGAAGCCCCAGACGGCAGCGTCGTTGCCGACACCCTCGATGGTGATGTTCATCTTCTGGTAAGCCTTGGCGCCTTTTATCTGCAGGCCTTCGGCAGAACTGCCGAACTCGTCCATGTCGGTGTCCTTGATGGTTCCGATGATGCGGATGCACAGCGGGCGGTCCTCAAAGCTTCCGCTCTCGTTGCCCTTCTGGTATCCGTAGACAATCTGCTGCAAGCCGGTGTAGGTTACCTCCTTGCCGTTCTTGTCCTTGACGGGCAGCGAAACGGTCTTGGCATTGTCGGCCCAGACGTATACCACGCGGGCATTCGACTTCAGTGTGCCGTCGTTGTTGTAGGCACCGATGCCGGTAGAGCCTGCCAGCTTGTGAGCAAAGCCTGAACGGTCGTGGGCGCGTACTTCGACGGCTGACGAGACTGCAGCCTCGGCGGCAACCTCGCTGCCGTTGACTACCGGCACCACCTTGAACTGGTAGCTGCCGGCCTTCAATCCTAAGGCGTCGGCGCGTCCGTAGGCCGGATATTCACGCACCAGCTCGTCGTCAAGCACTGTCCAGGAGTCTTGTCCGGCAGGGCTTACGTAGACGTTGTACTCCGTGTTGGCGACCTTCTGCCATGTGACGTAGCCGCTTTCAAACCATCCAGCCTGTTCGAGGATGGTTACTGCTGCCTGCGCGGTGGCACACAGTGTCATCAGCAGGGATGAAAGAAGTAAAATCTTTTTCATTTTAGTAGTATTTGTTATAGTAGTTCGTTCAATTCCTGCAAAGGTAAGGGATTTATTTAACTTTGTGCAGTTTTTGACATTTATTTTTATCTCGCAGAGATAATTTTTATCTTACGGAGATAATTTCGTAACATGCAGAGATAATTTTTTATCTCACAGAGATAATTTCGTAACATGCAGAGATAATTTTTTATCTCACAGAGATAATTTTCCCTGGCGGTCTCTCTACTTCAGCAGGCGCCGTGAGAAGTAGCGCACGGGATACCATACGCTGACGAAGCCTACGGCAATTACCGTGATGAACACGAGGACGACGTCCGTAGGATGAACGCTGACGGGGTAGGCGTTGACAACAAAAGTGCCGTCGCCGCCGCCCAGGCTCACCAGCCCGTACTGCTGCTGCAGCCAGCATAGCAGCAGGCCAGCCAGCACGCCTATGGCGGCGCCTATGAAGGCTATCATGCGGCCTTCGAAGAGGAAGATGCGCGTTATCTGACTGTCGGAAGCCCCGAGGTTGCGCAGGGTGACCACGTCGTTGCGCTTGTCGATGATGAGCATCGACAGCGACCCGATGATGTTGAAGCAGGCAATGGCAAGTATGAAGGTAAGGAAAATGTAGGCCATCAGCTTCTCAATCTTCATGATGCGGAAGGTGTCGTCCTGCTGCTCGTAGCGGTCACTGACGGTGAAGCGGCTGCCTGCCAGACGCTTTATCTCGCTCTTGACGGACTCGAAGTCGCTGCCGGCCTTCAGCCGCAGTTCGAGCGACGACAGGCGGCCCTCCTGCTGGAAAAGCTGGCGGGTGAAGCGTATCGGAGCCAGAATGTAGTGCTTGTCGTACTTGCCCTGCTTGACGGTGAACACTACGCCCGGCGAGAACAGCTCCTCAGTGACGAAGCCGTCGGTGGGGTCGCTCATGTCAAGCTGCCCTTCGCGTCGCGGGGCGTAAATCTGCAATGGCATGGTGTACGTATAGCCCAGCCCGAGCTGGTAGGCGACGCCTATGCCGGGAATGCCGTAGTTGATGTCGGCAGCATGCAGCTCGAAGGTGCCGTCGCCGTCCAGTATCTCACGGATGTGCGTCAGCTCGTCGAAATTGTCGTCTACGCCTTTCACGCGTACCATCAGCTGGCGGTCGCCATAGACAGCCAGTGCCTGGTCTTCAAGACACTCTGTGGCAACGTCGATGGCTGGCAGCTTGCGGATGGCCTTCAGCACCGGGTCGTCGGCAGCCACCGTCTTGCCCTTCACGGGGACAATCTTCAGCTGTGGGTCCATCTGCGTGAAGAAGGATGCCACCAGGTCGTGAAAGCCGTTGAAGACCGACAGTGTCACCACCAGGGCCGTCGTGGCTACGGCAACGCCGACGACGCTGATGCCGCTGATGACGTTGATGACGTTCGTGGACTTCTTGGAGAACAGGTAGCGGCGGGCTATGTAGAATGGGAAGTTCATGGTTATGAACTCATTGTTTGAGCAGTTCGTCGATGCGCTCGATGTAGTCCAGCGAGTCGTCGACGAAGAAGCGAAGCTCGGGAATGATGCGCAGCTGGTGGCGCACACGAGTGCCGAGGGCATATCTGACCTGCTTCTCGTTGCGCGTGATGTTGGCAACGATTTCCTCGCTGCGTTCCGATGGGAAAACGCTGAGGTAGGCCGTGCAGATGCTAAGGTCGGGCGACACTCTCACACGGGTGACGCTGACCATCACTCCGTGCATGGAGCGAGTCTGCTCCTGGAAGATGAGGCTGAGCTCCTTCTGGAGCAGACGGGCTATCTTGTTCTGTCTGGTTTCTTGCATGACGGTTATTTTTCTATTCCCAGTACTTCGACGTCGAATATCAGCGTGCTGTATGCCGGAATGCTGCCCGTGGCACGTGCGCCGTAGGCCAGCTCCTGCGGAATGAACAGGCGCCACTTGCTGCCGGCGGGCATGAGAGTGAGAGCCTCCGTCCAGCCTTTGATGACCTGGCCGGGCGAGAACACGGCCGGCTGGCCGCCATGGCGTGCGGTGCTGTCGAAGACGGTGCCGTCGATGAGGCGGCCTTCATATTTCACGCGCACCTTGTCGGTGGCCTTGGCAATCTCGCCAGTGCCGGCTGTCAGCACCTGATACTGCAGGCCGCTGGGCAGCACCACAACGCTGTCGCGCTTGGCATTCTCAGCGAGGAACTGCTTGCCGGCAGCCTTTACGGCCTCCTCCTTGGCAGCGCGCATGGCCATGTAGCGGCTGTTGAGGAATTGCTCAGCCTTGGCAGCCTGGAACAGTGTCGTGTCGCCGACAAGGGCGTCGAACAGCCCCTGATAGGCTATTGCCAGGCGGATAGAGTCGGCCGAGCCGCTGAAGTCGGCAGCGAGTCCGCCGAGATAGCGGTCGCGCACAATCTGTGCCAGCGTGTAGCCGGCAGTGTAGCTGGTGGAGTCGCTGAGAGTGGTCAGCTGGACCTTGGCAGCCGTCTTGGCTTTTTTGTCTTTCTTGGCTGCGAAGGCTATAGACAAAGAAGCACTCGCCACTATGAGGGCGAGTGCTAATGAAAATGCTCTTTTCATTATTTCTTGGGATTAACTTCTAACAGTTCAATCTTGAAAATAAGCATAGAGAACGGCTTGATGTCAGCCTGCTGCATTTCGCCATAGGCAAGCTCCTGAGGAATGTAGACTTCCCAGATGGAACCGGCTGGCATGTGCTGCAGAGCGTCTGACCAGCCCTTGATAACCTGGTTGGTACGGAAGTCTGTCGGCTGGCTGCGCTTGTAGCTGCTGTCGAACACCTTGCCTTCGAGAGTGCGGCCCTCGTAGTGTACACGGACACGGGATGTATCGGCAGGAATGGCACCGGTACCTTCCTTGATAACCTTGTACTGTACGCCGCTGGGCAGCGTGACGATGCCTTCCTTCTTGCCGTTCTCGGCGAGGAAGTCTTCACCGGCCTTCTTGTTGGCGCCGAACTCCTTCTCGAGGTTCTTGGCCTTGATGGTGCGCATCATCTGCTGTGCAACCTGCTGGGCAGAGTCGACGGTCATCAGGCCGCCTTTGCCTACGGTGCCGCTGACGAAGCCGGCCATGAAGTTCTTTAGAGAAATGGTCTTCGTAGAGTCGTCGCCGAAGAGCTCGTGGTTGATGCCCTTCACCATCTGGTTGCTGATCTGCTGGCCAATCTGGATGCCTGCATAGTAGGCAGCCTTCTTCTTGTCGTCGCCGGCGTTGGCGCCTTCGTTAAGACCCTTGATGAACTCGTCCATGTAGGTGGTGTCTATGCCTAAGCGGCCTACCAGATAGTCCTTGAGGCCCTGTGTCTGAGCCATGCCGATGGCGTAGCTGACGGTGTCGACGTCTGTCTTCAGATTTGCCTTTGGCGTTCCGTTGCCGCACGAATACATCATTACGGCGGCTACTGCTGCGATGGCAGCAAAAGTAAATTTCTTCATTGCTTTAATTGTCGTTATTTCGTTGTTCTTTCTTGTTTGTCGCTGTTGTGGCGTTGTGCTTTTTTACATCACCTGGATAAGCTCGACATCGAATATCAGGGCTGCGAATGGTGGAATGGAACTGCCTGCACCGCCCTCGCCGTATGCCAGCCGGTAGGGGATGAAGAAGCGGTACTTTGCGCCTTCCTGCATGAGCTGCAAGCCTTCCGTCCAGCCGGCAATTACCTGCTGCAGGCCGAAGACTGCCGGCTCGCCGCGCTCAACGCTGCTGTCGAATACAGTGCCGTCGATGAGGAATCCCTCATAGTGGCACTTCACGGAGTCCTTGGCCGACGGCTTCTTGCCGTTGCCCTCGCGGAGTACCTGATACTGCAGGCCGCTGGGCAGGGTGACGACGCCGTCCTTCTTGGCGTTCTCGGCAAGATACTTCTCGCCGGCCTCCTTGTGCTGCTTGCCGGCAGCCTGGCGCTCGCGAGAAATCTTCTCTTCCTGCTCGGCAAAGAATTCCTGCACGATGCGCTGTGCATCGCTGCTCTTTATCTTCAGCTCGTGGCCGCCGATGACGTCCTTTACGGCTTGTGCAAAATCGTCGATGTTCAGCGCCTGGCCGCCCATGTTTGCAAGCTGGTGGCCTATGCCTATTCCTAATGCGTAGCTAACTTTGTCCATATTATATATTAATGTGTTTGTCCTTTCTGAACGCTTGAAATTAACAGCGTGCAAAGGTATATAAAATATGCCATACGGATGCACAGAAATAAAAAGGTTTTTCTTTTTTTAACTTAATCTTTCTGTCTTTCCTCTTCTTTCTTCGTAATTTTGCGCACAAATCTCTATCTGTTAGGGACTTTGCAATGGAAAAGACACAGAAATCAGTGACTACTCAACAACAGGTTTTTCTTATGGTACAGACAGTTATGACTGGCTTGCGCAGCATGGCGGCACGTTGCCTGCTGTCGGCTGCATTCTTCATATTATCTCCGGCTGCATTGCTTGCACAGGACGACACCAACCACAATCTCGAGGTGGGAAAGAACCTCGAGATTTTCAACGCACTTTACAAGGAACTCGACTTGATGTACGTCGACACTCTCGACGCGTCGAAGGTCGTCACCGTTGCCATCGACGCCATGCTGCAGTCGCTGGACCCGTACACGGAATACTATCCCGAGGAGCGGCAGAAAGACCTGCGCACAATGCTGACGGGAAAGTATGCCGGCATTGGCGCACTCATCCGCTACCATCAGAAGCAGAAGCGCTGCGTCATCGACGAGCCTTACGAGGGAATGCCTGCCGCCGAGGCCGGCCTGCGCAAGGGTGATGTCATCCTGCAAATCGACGACTCGTTGATGACTGACCGGAACACCAGCTACGTCAGCAGCCATCTGCGCGGCGATGCAGGCACAAGCTTCCTGCTGAAGTTCCTGCGGCCGTCGACAGGCAAGACGCACACCGTCAAGATAACGCGCAGGGCAATAAAGATGCCTGAGATAACATGGTATGGCATGCGCCCCGGAGGCATAGGCTACATCTGCCTGAACACATTCACCGGCGAGCCTTCCAAAGCCATGCGGCTGGCCTATCTGGATCTTAAGAAGCGCGGCGCGACAAAACTGATACTCGACCTCCGCGGCAATGGCGGCGGCAGTGTCAGCGAGTGCGTCGACATTCTGAGCATGTGGCTGCCGATGAATACGAAGATAGTGGAGACACGCGGCAAGCTGCGAAGGGCAAACAGCGAGTACATAACACGCTACGAGCCGGTGGACACCGTGATGCCGCTGGTGGTTCTTGTCAACGGCGAGACAGCATCGGCATCGGAGATTACCAGTGGCACGTTGCAAGACCTAAAGCGCGGCATCGTGGTAGGCTCGCACACCTTTGGCAAGGGGCTTGTGCAGATTCCGAACATAGACCTGCCCTTCAACGCAAACTTGAAGCTCACCACTTCGCGCTATTACCTGCCCTCCGGGCGCGGCATAAAGATGAAGGAAGGCATAACGCCTGACGTGGAGATAAAGCCTGACACAATGTCAAACATCACGCTATATCTTGACCGCCTCGACTCTACGGAAGTTCTCTTCGACTACGTTGCCGAATACATTGCCAAGCATTCGTCGGTAGGTGATGCAGAGACATTCCACATCACCGATGCCGACTATGCCGACTTCAAGCAGCGCGTCATTGCCGCTGGCTTCACATACGACCAGATGAGCAAAAAACGCTACGACGAGCTGGTGCGCATAGCCACCTTCGAAGGCTATTACGACGATGCACGCGAGGAATTCGAGGCCTTGAAGGCAAAGATTGACCATCACGACGTCAGCCGCGACATGGATGTGCATCGCGACGAAATCAAGCGGCTTATAGAGCAGGAAATCATTTCTGCCTATCACTATCAGGCAGGACAGCTGCTTATTGGCCTGCGTACCGACAAGGTGATAGCCGAAGCGGAGCGCATCCTCAGCACCGACGGAGAATACAGCCGCATTCTCCGCCGTGAGAAATAAAGATGCCACCGTGCGAAATAAAGATGCCACCGTGCGGGGCAAAGCCTCTGCACTACGGGACGGAAATTCCGCCGCGCGGAGTGAAGTTCCTACAAAATTTCCGAGAGTTCCTTCATTCCCTCTGAGGCACCTTTCAGTATCTGCTTCACGTTTGCCCCTGCGCTTACAGGCTTCGGGTCTATCAGATAGACGGGAACGCCTGGCCGCACGTAGTGTATCAGTCCGGCAGCGGGATAGACGTTCAGCGACGTGCCTATAATAATAAATATGTCAGCTTTCTGGCATTCTTCGGCAGCGATGGTGATGTTTGGCACAGCCTCGCCGAAGAAAACGATGAACGGGCGCAGCAGCGAGCCGTCACCGCAGCGCGTACCTGGCTCAACCTCGCAGTTGTCAGCCGTCAGCAGCTGCTGGTAGCGTGGATCGTCGGGGTCTTTCGACGAGCATACCTTCATCAGTTCGCCATGCAGGTGGATGACGTGTGTAGAGCCGGCAACCTCATGCAGGTTGTCGACATTCTGAGTAACGACGCAGACGTCGTATCTGTCTTCCAGCGCGGCCACCAGCCTGTGGCCCTCGTTGGGCTGCACGCCCTGGCACTTCTTGCGGAGCATGTTGTAGAAATTCGTCACCAGTGTTGGGTCAGCTTCCCATCCCTCGTGGGTGGCAACCTGCTGTACGGGATACTCTTCCCACAATCCGTCAGCGTCGCGGAAAGTCTTCAGTCCGCTTTCGGCAGACATGCCTGCGCCTGTCAAGACTACAATCTTTTTCATTATGTTTTCTGTTTTTTGTGTGAATAATTCTGTTTTAAATTGGGAAATTCCTGCATTTCTCAGCACGTGTAAAGTTAGTGAAAAGGCACCAATTTCACAAGCTTTTCATCTTTTTTTCGTCCTGTGCATGCAAAAATAAGTTAATAATTTTTTTTTTTTGTTTTTTTTTGACACTTCTTGGGGCGAATAGCTAAAATATAAGTAATTTTGTTCATGTCAAGTTGATAAAGTTGGAATCCGCGGACGGGCATTCCATTTGTAAGGACGGCCGATGGAAAAGGACGTTTTCTTAGCAAGAAAAAACTCCCACGTCTTTTTATTTCCAGAGCATATAATTATTAACGCCGAATTCGGGAGCCATAGGCAAAAAACTACTTAAACCTATTACAATTATGGGACTTCTAATTATTATTATTGCCATTGTGGCACTCTACGTTTGGTGGAAGAAAACTCATTACAATGACTCACCCTGGGTAAAGAACCGCATTAAAGGACGTTCTGACGATCAGAAAGCCGTGATTCGCTATTTCTGCAATGATTCTGCATGTCTCAGCAAAAAGCCAATCAGCGACAGTGAGTATGAAGACATCGTAAGGGCCTTCCTCAATTCTAATGATTTCAAGAAGAAAGCCCTTAACAAAATAGGTCTTGACGAAGACCAGGTCAAGGAAATAGAGCCTGTACACTTCGAAGGCTACCTGTTTGACGAGGATGCTCTTGCAAAGGCCGGCGAAGACGGTCTGTGGCGTTCTTCAAAGTATCAGGTCAGCTGGCTCTTCTTCAGCGACTCTCAGGTATATGTATATCAGTATACCTTCTTCCTTGATGAGGATGGCCGCAAGGAGCGCACAGAAGAATACTTCTACAAGGATATTACCAACTTCTCGACAGTCAGCGACACCGAAGAGGTTGCCCAGTACGACCCGAAGCAGGACAAGACAGTGCTTGTCAATGTCAACTCAAACCGCTTCGCCATCACCGTCCCCGGCGACCGTTTCTACTGCTCAATGGAACAGAACGACTACACGGAGGCTTCTGTCCAGGGCATGAAGGCCAAGCTGCGTGAGAAGAAGAGCTAAGAGCGAGGCTCCTGCAGTGTAAACATGCAAAAAGAATGGACTTGCAGACAGATGCAGACGACGTTCGCAGCTATTGCAGACATCATGAACTAAGCCGCCCGGCCGTTGGCTGGTTGTCAGTAATTGTGGCAGTTGCCGCTTTCGAGCTGACGGTGGTGGTTTGTTTCCGGTTGTCGTCTCTGCCCGCAAGTTCATTCTTTCTTTTTGCCGATGCTGCCCACTTGCTGGCCGTCGTGGCTTTCGGAGGCAGCATTCTGCGATTTCTGGTAACGGTCTACCAGCGTTATGCGCCAGAGTCGCTGCGCAGACAGTGTACTTGCAAGCCAACATGTTCAGAGTATGCACTGCTGGCTCTGCAGAAATACTGGTGGCCAAAGGCTCTGGTGCTGATAGTAAGGCGCGTTGCGCACACCTGCCAGCAGCCGGGCTACAAGACCGACTATCCTTAACAATTAACAACCTATTAACTTACAACGACTATGGGATTTTTCAGCAAACTACGCTCCGACGGAGAAACATTCGACGGTCAGGGCGGTGAACGCCGTGGCTTGGTTGACGTAATACAGTACAACGGTGAGCCAGACGAACTGGTGTGGAAGTTTCCGTACAACAATCTCTCTACCGGCGCACAGCTGATAGTGAACAAAAGCCAGGAGGCCATTTTCGTGAAGGGCGGCGCCGTGTGCGACGTCTTTGGCGAGGGAACGCACACTATTTCCGCCAACAATCTCCCACTGTTGGAGAAAATCATCAACCTGCCCTTTGGCGGCCGCACGCCGTTCACCGCTGAAGTGTGGTATGTGAACAAAGTAATACGCCGTGGGCTTAAGTTCGGCACACCAGCGCCCATCCGCGTGCAGGACCCACGCTATTCAGGCGTCGACATTCCGGTGAGGGCTCATGGCGACTACAGTGTGAGGGTGAAGGACAGCCAGATGCTGCTCAACGAGTTTGTCGGCACCCAGCACCTGCTGACTACCGGCGAGTTTGTCAAGCAGTTTGCTACGGTTGTCGTGCAGGAGCTGAACAAGAATCTCAAGCGCTTTGCACGCGAGAAGAACATTTCTACGCTCGACTTCCCGGAATATGCCCCCGACATTGCCGACTTCATCGCCGACACGCTGAAGAGCAAGTTCGAAGTCTACGGCGTCGAGCTGATAGACTTCCAGTTTGCCCATGTAGGTCCCAACGAGGACGATCCCGTTGTCAAGGGTCTGCTTGACAACCGCCTTGAGTCGCTCAAGGAGGCCGAGCGCCGTAAGATACAGGGCTTCAACTACCAGCAGGAGCGCCAGTTCGACATTCTGGAGACCGCCGCAGCCAACGAGGGCAGTGCCGGCAACCTGATGGGTGCAGGAATAGGTCTTGGCATGGGCGTGGGCATGGGTGGAGCCTTCGGCCAGCAGATGCAGCAGATGACCAGTGCCTTTGGCGCGGCACCCACTGTTCCGACGCCGCCGCCGGTGATGTCGTCGCCTTACTACGTATACATCAACGGAGGCCAGCAAGGCCCGTTCGACAACAATACCCTGCAGTCGCTGGCCGCCAGCCGCGTGCTGACGCCCGACACTCTTGTCTGGAAGCAGGGCATGGCACAGTGGGGCAAGGCCATCGACCAGCCCGACCTGCAGCCGCTGTTTGCCGCCGCCACTCCTCCGCCACCGCCAGTGCCGCCAGTGCCTCCGGTGCAGTAGCCATGGCGATGAGCAGACAACAAGCATTCAGTAAAGAAAAACAATAAGACATGAAAATCGTCAACAAATACATTCTTGCATCGTGTGTCTTCTGCTATTTTGGCGGCCTTTACATTGCCGCCAGCAAGATGGGCATCATGCGGCTCGTCAGCCGCTATGGGCTTAGCCGCAGCTTCAGTGAGTGGCCCGAGGACTTTCCTTCGCTAAATCTTATCATCGTCTGCCTGGCGGTCTACACCGTCCTTTTCATCATTGTTGCCTGGTGGCTCATGAAGTTCACCATCAGGCACGGCGAGGAAATGGACCAGCTGCAGCAGAAGGCCTCCACGCTTCACAATTACAGCGAGCAGGTGTCGATGATAGTCTCACGCTACGGGCGCATCTGCCGCGACAAGAACGTCGACAGCAAGCAGTCGTCGCAGCGCATGCAGCTTCTGCAGCGCCATGTGGCCTCGCTGCCGGCTTCAGTGCTTGCCAATGGCGACGCTGCCAGTGTGCTGAGCCGCACAGTCAGCCACATCGGCGATGCCGTGTCGGCTATGGAAAATGCCACGGAGTCTGCCGTCGGCGATGCACACCAGAAGCTGCTGCTGCAGGTAGAGGATGCCATAGACACCGTACAAAGGCTGAAGACCGGTGCCATTTCCATAAAGAACTGACAGCAACAAGAGAACATCAAATAGACAAAACAATCGCTTATGGAAGTTATTTCATTAAAATGCCCAAACTGTGGTGCCAGCGTGACCACAAAGACCAAGGAGTGTGAATTCTGCTTTCAGGAAATCCTGGTGCGCTCGTTCAAGAGCCTGATGTCGATGCCCACTCCGCAGATTAACAAATACAGAACCACTTACCAGTCGGCAGCATCGGAACATCCTGAAAATCCGCAGCTGAACACGTCGATAGGCCTCTGCTTCCTGAAGCTGAGCAAGTACGACCAGGCTCTGGAATATTTCGAGAAGGCCCAGCCGGAAAGCTTCGACGACGCCACTCCTTATTTCTATGCCGCCGTTGCCCAGCTGAAGGGCCGCAAGCCGTTCCTGCTGAACCGCACGGAGATAGACAAGATTTTGGAGAACCTCAATGCAGCCATGGAGATTGCTCCCAGCCCCGAGCAGATGTATTTCATTTCCTACATCAAGCGCGACTACTTCAAGCGTAAGTTCCTGAAGACCTCGCCGACGTGGGAGGAGTGCATGCAGGAGGCCGTCGACAACGGCTTGTCGCCTGCCGACGTCGAGGAGTTCCACGCAATGGTTGGAACCCCTGTTGACATAGAGCTGTAATGGCAAGCAGACAGATTCTCTCCGTGAGATACGAAATTATCTTACGGAGATATTTTTTTATCTCACAGAGATAATTTCGTAACTCGCAGAGATAATTTCGTAACTCGCAGAGATAAATTTTGCATCTTTTAATGCAGGCAGTCTGCTGTTCTCGGAAATTTTGACTATTTTTGCAAACAATAATTCCATTCACACGATGACTCCCGGGGAACAGCAGACGAAAGACGAACAGTACATGCGCAAGGCACTGCAAGAGGGAGAGCAGGCTGCGGCCGAAGGGGAAATTCCCATCGGTGCGGTGATTGTCAGCCAGGACCGCATCATTGCCCGCGCCCACAATCTCACTGAGACGCTGGGCGACGTCACTGCCCATGCCGAGATGCAGGCCATCACCGCTGCCGCCAGCGAACTGGGCGGCAAGTATCTCACCGACTGCACGCTCTACGTCACCGTGGAACCCTGCGTGATGTGTGCCGGTGCGCTGGGGTGGAGCCAGCTGTCGCGCGTGGTCTACGGTTGCCGCGACGAGAAGCGGGGCTTCGCCGTCTATGCCCCCAAGGCCCTGCACCCGCGCTGCTCGGTGACCGCAGGAGTGCTGGAAGCGGAGTGCCGCCAGCTGATGCTGGAATTCTTCAGGCAGAAGCGTTAGTCGGCATGCGCGACAGTCAGTAGAACATATCGTGAAATCATGAAAACAAACAATAGAAAATGAAAAGACAAGTATTATTGACCTTTATGCTACTCTCTACTATCGCCTTGCAGGCTGCCTCCATGAAACCCTTCGAACTTCCGCTCTGGCCCAACGGACCTAAGACTGCAGGCAGCGATGCCGCCGACGTGGCAACAGTCACCGTCTATCTGCCCGACGCAAAGACGGCCACCGGGCGCGCCGTCGTCTGCTGCCCCGGCGGAGCCTACAGTCACCTGGCCGTGCAGCACGAAGGCACCGACTGGGCTACGTTCTTCAACCAGCAGGGCATAGCGCTCATTGTGCTGAAATACCGCATGCCACACGGCGTCTGGACCATTCCTGCCGAGGATGCCGAAGAGGCCGTCAGGCTGGTGCGCCGCAATGCCGCCGACTGGCACATCAATGCCAGCGACATCGGCATCATGGGCTTCTCGGCAGGAGGCCATCTGGCGTCTACCATTGCCACCCATTCCACCGGCACGGCAGCCGTCAGCTTCCAGATATTGTTCTACCCCGTAATCAGCATGGAGCAGGGCGTCACCCATCAGGGTTCACGCGACAATCTGCTGGGGAAAAGCCCCAAGCGCAAGCTCATCAACGAGTATTGCAACGAGCAGCACGTCACGGCCAGCACTCCGCGGGCCTTCATGGCACTTGCCGACGACGACCGTTCAGTGCCGGCACTGAACAGCGTGGAATACTACGAGGCTCTCTGCCGCAACAGGGTGCCTGCCTCGATGCACATCTATCCTTCTGGCGGTCACGGCTTCGGACTGCGGCAGTCGTTCCCCTACCATTTGGAGATGCTGCTGGAACTCCGTGCCTGGCTGAAAAGCTTCTGACGGCGCAGCCTGGGACAACTTGATGCATTTTCTGCCGCACGGCGAAGGCATAAAAAAAGGGTGCCGCTACTCATCAACGAGCGGCGGCACCACAAAGCCTATGTTTAACTAAAAATCCTTTTTCTTGAAGTAATCCAGCCGTTAGAAATCTCTTGGCTGGAGGTCTGCCTGCAAGAGGCAGCATATCTGTTTTTTATACTAACGTTTCGTTTTAAAAAGAAAGTTATGACCGCTTCACAGCGACCACTGTTATCCTAACACATTTAAAACTTTCTTAATTACCAATAACTAAAAACCTAAAACTATAAATATTACTACTAACCTAAAACAATCTATAACCGAATGTTTTCGCTTCTCTAAGCGAGAACTTTTGTTTTTTGACAATGCAAAGGTAAGGCGATTTTTCAATCCCCGCAATGTTTTTTGCAGAAATGACTGAAAAATCGCCTTATTCTTGACGTAAATCAAATATCTGTGTGCGAAAACAAACCGTTATATCTTCCCTAACAGCTGTTTGGCGACGGTGACGGCAGAGTTGGCATTGTCGCTGTAGCCGTCGGCGCCAATCTCGTCGGCAAAGCCCTGTGTGACGGGCGCGCCGCCGACCATGACCTTCACCTGCTGGCGGATGCCGGCCTGCTCCAGGGCGTCGATGACGTCCTTCATGTAGCCCATCGTGGTGGTGAGCAGTGCCGACATGCACAGAATGTCGGGCTGGTTCTCCTTGACGGCCTCTATGAACTTGTCGGCAGAGACGTCGATGCCGATGTTAACCACTTCGAAGCCGCAGCCTTCAAGCATTGAGGCCACCAGGTTCTTGCCGATGTCGTGGAGGTCGCCCTTGACGGTGCCTATGACAACCTTGCCGAGCGACGACTGCGCCTCGCCGGCCATGTGGGGCTTCAGCAGCTGCAGCGACGCCTTCATGGCGCGGCCGGCCATGAGCAGCTGCGGCACGAAGGCCTTGCCGTCCTGGAAGCGCTGGCCCACCTCGCTCATGGCGCGTATCATCTGGCCGTTGATAAGCTCCTGTGGCGAAATCTGCTGTGCAATGGCATCCTTCGTGGCCTCGGCAGCATTGTCTGACTTGCCGTTCAGTATGGCGTCGAAAAGCCGTGAGGCAGGTGTCTCGGCAGGGGTGGCATCGGTGGGCGTGGGCTGTGCGTGGACTGGAGTGGGAGCTGCTGGCGGCTGCTTGGACGTGGGAATGCCGGCATCCTCGCGCTTCCCAACGGTCAGCGGCGAGAGGAAGACGCCCTTCACCGGCTCAATGGCACGGGCAATGATGGCTATGTGCTTGTCAGTGGTGCCGCAGCAGCCTCCTATTATATTAATGTGGTGGCCGTCAAGCAGTGGCCATATGTCGGCCAGCAGATTTTCCGGGGTCTTGTTGTAGCGGCCGCTGGCGTCGGGCTGTCCGGCGTTGGGGTAGAGGCTGACGCGCGTGCCGAAGTGCGACAGCTGCCTGACGAGCGGTGTCATCTCGCCGATGTTTGCAACGCAGTTGATGCCCACGGAGAAGAATTCGGACTGCACATTCTCCTTGAGGAAATCGAGGATGCTCTGCCCGAGCATGTTGTGGCCGTCGGGCGTGGAGACGCTGAAGCTGAGCATGACGGGCAGCCCGGGGGCGACGCTCCTGGCAGCTTCAATGGCAATGCGTGCGACGCTGGTGTCGAAGATGGTCTCAATGAGCAGGACGTCCACGCCACCGTCTTTAAGAGCCTGTATCTGCTCTTCGTAGGCAGTGCGGAGTACGGTGGCAAACGTGTCACTGCCATCTTTTCCTTCTTCACTGAGGAAGGTGCGGCTCGTAGGGCCTATGCTGCCTGCCACGAAGCGTGGCTTGTCGGGCGTGGAGAATGCATCGGCACTCTCGCGGGCAATCTTCGCTGCCGCAAGGTTGATGTCGCGCACGCTGTCCTGCAGCCCGTAGTCGCTCATGGATATGCGCTGCGCGTTGAAGGTGTTCGTCTCAATGATGTCCGCCCCGGCCTCTAAGTATTTGCGGTGGATGTCGCGCACCACGAAGGGACACGTCAGCGACAGCACGTCGTTGCAGCCTTTCAAGTCGGTGCCGTGGCTGGCAAAGAGCATGCCGCGGAAGTCTTCCTCGCGCAGGCCATACTGCTGTATCATCGTGCCCATGGCGCCATCGAGGACCATGATTTTTTTAGAGGTGAGAGGTGAGAGGCTAGAAGTGAGAGGTGAGAGATTAGAGGTGAGAGAAATGTATTGCGATTTCTTCTCGCCTTGAGAGTATTCTCTTTCTTCTGACCTCTTGCCACTTGCCTCTACCATGCGGATGATAGCCTCTACCTCACGGTCGGCATCGTCCTTGCCGCCTGGCACATGTATTGCGGTAGCAAACTCTCCACTCTCCGCTCTACGCTCTCCACTTTCATATTCCTCCACGATGCGCATGGCCTGTTCCACCTCGCGTTCGTTGTGGAAGTCCATTTCCAGATGCACGCCGTCGCCGCCGATGTTGTCGAGCAGCGGGCGCAGCTCGTCCAGGGTCACCCAGCAGGCCATGATGCTCTTGCCGTGGGAGAGTATCTTCTTGTACAGGTCGTACCACTTCGGGCTGCCTCCCTGCGGCTCGCCGACGCCGGGCGTCCACTGGATGGCGTTCAGCTCGTCAATCTCAAGCAGAGCGTCAAGATGGTGCATGGCACCTACGCCGTCGAGATGGTAGAGCGTGTAGTCAATCTTCTGGCACTGCTCGCGGATGAACGGCTGCACGAAGCGGCGGTAGTCGTCAACGCTGATCATCGTCGATATGTCGCTTTGCAGCTTCGACATCTTGCCCGGCGCCCAGCTGGAGAAATAGCAGAAGGCCATCTCGTCGCCCTCGCGGATAATGTCGTAGAGTTCGTCGAACACCTGGAAGTAAATATCATTAATCTGCTGCATCTGCTTCTCCAGCACCTCTGGCTGCATCACCGTGTCTAAAAGCACGCGGTCGGTACCCTTCAGCGCCGCCAGCACGTCCAGACCCTCCATCAGGTCAGGCATGCCGACATAGTAATGTCCCTGCGCCTTCTGCTTGCAAGCCTTCAGCAGCGCCTTGTGCAGCAGCCAGTTAGGGTGCTGTGGGTCGAAGCGGATGTCGTCGCTGTAGTCTGGGTTGGGATGAATCCAGATGGTGTCCTCGCCACCCTCGAAGACGCCGCCCAGAATGGCTGCCAGCGAGCCAGGCCCCAGCTGCGTGTTTGCCACGGGCAGCATGTCGGCCATCAGCGACGAGTGAGCCACATACCAGTCCAGATAGTCGGCGCGCCATTCGGGGTCGAACCATCGCTGGTTGAGGTCTTTGTAAGGCTTCGGGGCAGGAATGTCGGCGTGTGGCTTGACGCCATCTTGAAAGTGTTCCCACATATTTATTATTATCCCTTTGTGGTTCCACCAGTCGACGTATCTCTTCTTGGTCTCTTCAAGGTTCGGCTTCCAGGTATTCATCGCAATACACATTATATATATTATATATTATAGTATATGACGCAGGAATGGGTCAAATGTCATCATAAACGGTGTCGGTAGCGCTTCTGTCGGCAGGGTAGTGTGTTTTTTTGATTACACCTTCATCAGCGAACTCATAATGTAGTCGCTGACAAAGAGACCTTTGCGGGTCAGGATGAGACTGTTGCCCGACTGTTGCAGCAGGCCTGTGGCGATGAAGCGCTGGGCTTCTGCCGTGCAGTGGCGGCGGTGGCTGTCGGAGAGAGTTGTGAGGTCAAGGCCGTCGCTGGTGCGGAGGGCGGTGGTGACGAGGTCGTTGTAGTGTGTGTCGGCGTCGATGAGTTCGCATTCTGATGGCAGACGGTCATGCTCGATGGCATCGATATATTGGCCGATGTCGCTGACATTCCATGAGCGGCAGTTCCGGTTGTAGGAGTGCGCAGCCGCTCCAAGACCGATGTATGGCACGTCATGCCAGTAGCTGCTGTTGTGACGGGAGCGAAACCCTGGCTTGGCAAAGTTCGAAATCTCGTAATGCTCGTAGCCGCCGGCAGCCATGCGGTCGCAAATCAGCTCGTACATTGCACGCTCCGTATCCTCGTCGCATTCTCTCATTCCCTCATTTTCTCTCATTTTCTCATTCTCTCCATTTCCCATTCTCTCATTCTCCCCATTTCTCATTCTCTCATTTTCCCCATCTCTCATTTTCTCATATAGCACAGTGCCTTCCTCGATCATCAGACAGTATGTAGAGACATGCTCAACGCCGATAGAAAGCAAATGCTCAATGTCATACTGCAGGTCGCTGAGAGTTTCGCCGGGGAAACCGTACATGAGGTCGACGCTGATGTTGCTGACGCCGGCGTGGCGCAGAATGCTGATGGCCTTTTGCACTTGGGCAGCGGTGTGGCGGCGCCGGAGAAACTGCAGTCGCTGGTTGCTGAATGTCTGTGCGCCCATGCTGATGCGGTTGACGCCTGCCGCCAGCAGCAGTTCGGCCATCTGTGACGTAATGTCGTCGGGGTTGCACTCCACGGTTATTTCCACGGCGTCTTTTGTGGGTAATGCTGAAAGCAGCTGGCAGAGCTGTTCTGCAGAGAGCTGGCTGGGAGTGCCGCCGCCAAGATAGACGGTCTCTATTGGCTCCGTTAGCTCGTGCTTTCTCAGCTGCCACTCGCGGCACAGTGCGTCGACGTAGCGCTGGCGCAGTGAGAGGCGGACGGTGGAGTAGAAGCCGCAGTAGATGCAGCGGCTCTTGCAGAACGGTATGTGGATGTAGATGCCTGCCATGACGCTGCAAAAGTATAAAAAAAAACGCAGTGGAGTGCTGAAAACAGAAAAAGATTTCGGCAGCAGTGACAGTCAAATACTAATAAAGTTTAATATTTGAAAGCATTCGATGGTTTTTTATTTCAAATTGCATAACTTTAGCCTCCGATAACTGAAAAATCTATAACCTAAAACAATAATCATTATGAAAGTTTATCAGACTAACGAGATTAAGAACATTGCACTGCTTGGCAGTGCGGGTAGCGGCAAGACTACTCTTGCCGAAGCAATGGTTTACGAAGCAGGCATCACCAAGCGTCGTGGTACTGTGGAGGGTAAGAACACCATGAGCGACTACTTCCCTGTTGAGCAGGAGTACGGCTACTCGGTGTTCTCTACTGTTTTTCATGTGGAATGGAACAATAAGAAACTGAACATCATCGACTGCCCGGGCAGCGACGACTTCGTGGGCGGTGCCATCACTGCACTGAACGTTACCGACCAGGCCGTTATTCTTGTCAACGGACAGTATGGACCGGAGGTAGGCACGATGAATGCTTTCCGCAACACGGACAAGCTGAAGAAGCCCGTTATCTTCCTCGTCAACCAGCTCGACCGCGACAACTGCGACTTCGACCAGATACTGAGCCAGCTGCGCGACGTATACGGCAACAACTGCGTGCCAGTGCAGTATCCTATTGCCACCGGTGCCGGCTTCAACAGCGTCATCGACGTGCTGCTCATGAAGAAGTATAGCTGGAAGCCCGAAGGCGGTGCTCCGATTATCGAAGACATTCCTGCCGACCAGCTTGATAAGGCCAAGGAGATGAAGGCTGCCCTCGTGGAGGCTGCTGCTGCCGGCGACGACACGCTGATGGAGAAGTTCTTCGAGAGCGAGGACCTCACCGAGGATGAGATGCGTGAGGGCATCCGCAAGGGCCTCGTGACACGCAGCATCTTCCCCGTCTTCTGCGTTTGTGCAGGCAAGGACATGGGCGTTCGCCGTCTGATGGAGTTCCTGGGCAATGTCGTTCCTTTCGTTAGCGAGATGCCTGTTGTCAAGAACGCTGCCGGCAAGGAAGTGCCTGCCGATGCTTCTGCCCCTGCGTCTCTGTATTTCTTCAAGACTGGCGTTGAGCCGCACATCGGTGAGGTGCAGTACTTCAAGGTGATGAGCGGTGTTGTCAAGAGCGGCGACGACCTTACCAATGCCGACCGTGGCTCGAAGGAGCGCATCGGTACGCTGTATGCCTGTGCAGGTGCCAACCGCATTCAGGTCGACGAGCTTCGCGCCGGCGACATTGGCTGCACAGTGAAGCTGAAGGACGTTAAGACCGGTAACACGCTGAACGCCAAGGATGTTGAGAACAAATTTGACTTTATAAAGTATCCTAACTCCAAGTTCTCGCGTGCCATCAAGGCCATCAATGAGGCAGAGACGGAGAAGATGATGGCTGCCCTGCAGAAGATGCGTCAGGAAGACCCCACATGGGTTGTTGAGCAGTCTAAGGAGCTGCGTCAGATTATCGTACACGGCCAGGGCGAGTTCCATCTGCGCACGTTGAAGTGGCGCATGGAGAACAACGAGAAGATTCAGATAGAGTTCCAGGAGCCGAAGATACCATATCGCGAGACCATCACCAAGATGGCACGCGCCGATTATCGCCACAAGAAGCAGTCGGGTGGTGCCGGCCAGTTCGGTGAGGTACACCTGATTGTAGAGCCGTACACCGACGGCATGCCAGACCCGACGTCGTTCACCATCAACGGCCAGGAGTTCAAGATGAACATCAAGTCGAAGGAAGAGAAAGACCTGGAGTGGGGCGGCAAGCTCGTCTTCATCAACAGCGTCGTAGGCGGCGCCATCGACATGCGCTTTATGCCGGCCATCCTTAAGGGTGTCATGGAGCGTATGGAGCGCGGTCCTCTGACTGGCAGCTATGCCCGCGACGTGCGTGTCATCGTCTACGACGGTAAGATGCATCCTGTCGACTCCAACGAACTTTCGTTCATGCTGGCTGCACGCAATGCATTCTCCGCAGCCTTTAAGGAGGCCGGTCCAAAGGTGCTGGAGCCTATCTACGACCTGGAAGTGCTGGTGCCTGCCGACTACATGGGCGACGTCATGTCCGACCTGCAGGGCCGCCGTGCCATCATCATGGGCATGGACTCTGAGGCAGGCTATCAGAAGCTGACCGCAAAGATTCCTCTCAAGGAGCTTTCAAGCTATTCTATTGCACTCAGCTCGCTGACTGGCGGCCGTGCATCGTTCACCACCACGTTCTCAAGCTATGAACTGGTGCCGAACGACATACAGCAGGCACTCATAAAGGAACACGAGGCAGAACTGAAGGAAGAAGACTAACGACAGTCTGTCATACTGCTGACGGAAACTACGAATTTCACGCGCCGGCATTGCCCCGTGGCAAGCGTCTGGGAGAAAGCTGTGGAATTCGTAGTTTTCTTACTTGCTCCAGCCCTGCCGCTCACCTCTGAAAGCCGGAGAGGGATGAACATGAGAAACTTGAATAAACATATATAGAAGGATAACAGAATGATAGGAACGATAGTCAACACGTGTGCAATAGTTGTGGGTACCATAGTCGGCTCGCTGCTCAGCCGCGGGATAAAGGAAAAATACAAGAACGGCCTTTACGATGCCCTCGGTCTGGCATCGCTTGCCATTGGACTTAACGCCACCATCACGCATCTGCCAAAGAGCCAGTATCCGGTGCTGTTCATCGTTGCCCTTGCCATTGGCAGCGTCGCAGGATATTGGCTCGACATCGACGGCCGCTTCCACCGCCTGATAAAGAAACGCTCGAAGAACAGCAGCGGCCACAGCCTTGCCGACGGGCTTTCAACGGCAGTGCTGCTCTACTGCATAGGCCCGCTGTCGATGCTTGGCCCGGTGATTTCGGCGCTCAAGGGCGACCACACGTTCCTCTTCACCAACGCCACGCTCGACTTCGTGTCCTCCACGATATTCGCCTCCACCTACGGCTTCGGCATGATACTTGCCGCTCCGGTGCTTTTCCTTTGGCAGGGCATGTTCTATCTGACAGCCGTCATTTCCAGCCAGGCCGTCAGCGATGCCTTGATGGCCGAACTGCTCATCGTCGGCGGCATAATGATTACCGGCAGCGGCCTCTCGCTGTTGCGCCTCAAGGACTGCAAGACGCTCAACCTGCTGCCGTCGCTGCTCGTGCCAATCGTCTGGTTCCTTGTGAGGGGACTGCTTGCGTAGCTAATTATCTCTGCATATTAAAAAGAGGTGACGAAGGATAATCTTCCATTCGTCACCTCTTTTATGTTATCTGTCAGATGGACAGATGTTGCTATGTCTGTCGGAAAGACAGATTTTTCTGTTGTCAGTCTGAAATCAGATTTCGATGGGCTTGTACTTTGGAACAAGAGCCTTCATGATGCACCAGCCGATGAGGTATGCTACTGCGCAGATGCAGAACACAACCATGTAGGCGGCAGGCTTGCCCTCAAAGCCGAAGAACGAGAATGCAGCGCCCTGATCGGCAGCCCAGGTGAAGAACTGTCCAGAGCCCATGTTGATAGCCATAGAGCCAAGACCGCCAGTCATAGTGCCGAGGCCTACGATGGTGCCGATGGTGCTCTTCGGGAACATGTCGCCGATGGTAGAGAACAGGTTGGCAGACCAAGCCTGATGGCCGGCACCGAGCAGGCCGATGAGAATTGCAGGCCACCATGCGCTGTAAGCACCGAGAGGCTGAGCCAGCAGTCCGAGTACAGGGAAGCAGGCGAAAATGAGCATGGCGCGCATGCGGCCCAGATATGGGTTCATGCCACGGTTCTCAACAAAATACTTTGGCAGGTATCCGCCTCCGATGGAGAGTATGGTCACGATAGCATAAAGTGTGAATATCAGCGCAATGCCCATAGAAGAGTCGCTGGTGTAGCCATACTGGTCGCTGAAGTATGCAGGTGCCCAGAACAGGAAGAACCACCAGACGCCGTCGGTCATGAACTTACCAACGAGGAACGCCCATGTCTGCTTGTAAGTGAAGCACTGGAAGAACGGAATGGCTTTCTCCTCCTTCTCTTCTGCGCCACTCTGAACGCTGGCCAGGTCGTTGTCCTGCTCAATGTAGTTCAGCTCAGCCTGGTTGACGCGCTTGTTCTGGCATGGCTTCTCATAGAGCCACATCCACAGGCCCATCCATACGTAGCCCAGCACACCGATGATGATGAATGCCATCTCCCAGCCCCAGGCGCGTGCCAGCAAGGGGATAGTGGCAGGAGCAGCCAGCGCACCTACAGAGGCTCCGCTGTTGAAGATAGACGTGCTGAAGGCACGGTCCTTCTTCGGGAAGTATTCAGCAGTGGCCTTGATGGCTGCTGGGAAGTTGCCGGCCTCACCGACGGCAAGGATAAGACGGCATGAGAGGAACAGCCATACAGAGATGGTGGCAATGGCGACGGCAGCGTCGGAGCCGGCCTGTACCATGCGGAGTGCCTCAATGCTGTCGTAGCCCTCTATCTGCATTGCAGCCCATCCGCAGCCAGCGTGCAGAACGGCACCTGTAGACCATACGAAGATGGCAATCAGATAGCCTTTCTTCGTACCCATCCAGTCGATGAACTTTCCGGCGAAGAGGTTGGCAATGGCATAGAACAGAGAGAACAGTCCGGTAATTGTGCCGTAGTCGGCATCTGTCCAGTGGAATTCAGGAGCAATAAAGTCCTTCCAGGTGAGAGACAGGACCTGGCGGTCCATGTAGTTGACGGTCGTTGCCAGGAAGAGCAACGCGCAGATGACCCAACGGAAGTTGGACATCTTGGTAGTTGAGATTGGTGCCATAAAAATATTGTTATTTAATATCAATTACGGGAATATTGTCTTTGTCGTTGTAATAGAGGTTTTCGCCAGCCATGCCCCAGATGAATGTGTAGTAGTAAGTTCCTGCTGCAGCATGGATGCTCCATTCCGGCGACATGATGGCCTGCTCGTTGTGCAGCCATACCACACGGCTCTCCTGCGGTTCGCCCATGATGTGTGCAATGGTCTGTTCCTGCGGCAGGTTGAAGTAGTAGTATGCCTCAATGCGGCGTCCGTGTGTGTGAGGCGGCATGGTGTTCCATGCAGCACCGGGATTCAGCTGTGTGAGTCCGAGCTGCAGCTGGCATGGGCCTTCCTCCAGCACGTCGTTGACGATGAGCTTGTAGACGGTGCGGTTGTTGCACTCCTCAAGCGAGCCTACCGGTCCCCATACGGCAGCCTTCAGCGAACCCTTGCGGCCGTCCAGCGTTATCCACTGTGTCTTGTAGTGCTGGTGGGCAGTGGCAGAGTTCAGGTAGAACTTGGCCGGCTTCGATGCGTCGTTGGAGCGGAATTCCACAGTCTTGTTGACGTCTATGGGGTTGCCCTTCTTGTCCTTGCCGATGTGGCCGCGGCCAATGTAGAGAGCTTCCTTCGGTGCGAGGGCGTATTCCTTTCCGTCTACGATGACAACGCCGTTGCCCTCGCCGCAGTTGACGACGCCCAGCTCACGGTTGTACATGAAGTACTTGTCCTTGATAGTAGGGTCAACGTCGAGTCCCAGCTCAAGGAAGTTTTCCAGCTTCAGAGTCTTGGTTACCGGCATTGCGCCGCCGAAGATGAAGCGGTCGTAGTGTGAGTAGGTGAGGTTAATCTCGTCGGCCACCATCACCTTTTCCATCACGAAGCGTTCGCGAAGCGTCTGTGTGTCGTAGTGCTTCACGTCCTGCGGATGGCAGGCAGCCTGGAAGTTTACGTGTTGCTGAGCCTGCATGCCCAGTGCGCCCCAAAGCAGGGCGAAACAAAGAATAGTCTTTTTCATAGATTTATTTGTTGTTATTGTTCTTTTCTTCTTTCATAATGCGCATCTTGTTCCATGCCACCATGCCGACGGTTATCAGCGAAAGAATGCCGGCACCGACATACTGCAGGTTGTTCACACACTTGAAGATAACCCATCCGAAGAGGCTTGATGCAAAGTCGAGCGCACCGCCTTCAAAGCCAGCGGGAATGTCGGCAGCCTTGTCGCCAGTCTGCTCGAAGACAGTGTGTGCAGCCTGTGTGAATGCCGGGGCCATGTCGGTAACGAAGTAGAGGCCAATAGCCAGTGCCACGAGTCCGATGATGAATGTCTTTACGACGTTACCCTTCGTGAACGGCAGCACCATTGGGAAGAGATAGAACATGCCTGCCAGCGATGCGAGCGGCAGGAACTGGTTGCCGGGCAGCACCACTGCCAATCCCAGCGCCACTGGTATGAGCAGCAGCGAGACCACCAGCGTCGTCGGGTGGCCGATGACTACTGCCGGCGACATGCCTATGTAGACTTTCTTGCCGTTGAACTTCTTCTTGACCACTTCCTGTGTCTTCTCGGCAATGGGCTTCAGGCCCTCGATGAACAGGCTTGTGATGCGTGGGATAAGCTCCATCACGGCACCCATCGTCACGCCGAGGAACAGCACTTTCTTTATGTCCAGCTGCGCCAGCGCGCCTATCAGTGCGCCGACGATGACACCCAGGATGAGCGGCTCGCCCATGACGCCGAACTTCTTCTTCATGCCCTCGGCATCGATGTTCAGCTTTTCGAAGCCTGGTATCATGTCCAGAGCCTTGCCGATGATGAGTGCGAATGGTACGAAGCTCTGGCAGAAAGGCTGTGGGATTGAGATGCCCTGCCATTCTGGGTAGTACGTCTGGAACTTGTCGGCCGTCAGGTCAGCCATTACCAGCGTCACTATGTAGCACACGATGGCAGCAAAGTATCCCCATGCCAGCGACTGGTCCATGACGAAGTAAGCCACGGCTCCTATGAATGCGAAGTGCCAGTAGTTCCACAGGTCGATGTTCACTGTTCGCGTGCATCCGGTGATGAGCAGCAGGAAGTTCACGCCGAGGCAGATGGGGATGATCAGTGCGCCCACGGCCGTGTTGTATGCCACGGCGGCAGCTGCCGGCCATCCCATGTCGAACACTTTCAGCTGCAGGTCGTAGAGCTTGGAGATTTCGCTCAGCGGTCCGCCGAAGTTTGTTGTCAGCAGTGCGGTGACTATTCCCAGGCCGACGAAGCCGACGCCTACGTATAGTCCGCTTTTCAGCGACCGTCCGAACTTCAGGCCTATTGCGAGGCCTATGAGCGTGAACAGAATGGGCATCATCACCGATGCGCCCAGACTGATAATGTAACTAAAGACTTGTTCCATTTGTCAGTTTAACAAATTTGTCAGTTTAACAATATTGTTTTGATTGTTTTAGTAATTTTCAACGGCTACAAAGTTACGGTTTAGCAAGCGCAAAACAAAGAATTTCATTCTTTTTTTGCCGAGCGTGAGTGACATCGCCGGGCTTTGCACGGCAAAGTTAAGAAAAATAAGTCAATACCTATATATATTTAAGATTTTTTGACTTCTATCTTTATTGCTTGCCGAAAAGAAATATTTTTACAAAGTTTGCTTTTACAGCCTCCAGAAACAGCCGTTTTCTGAAAAAACTGTCTTGTGGCTGCAAAAATCGCCGTTTTTCAGCTTTTGTCCTTTCTTGCAGTAAATCAGACAGTTAACATTGATTTCGGGAATTTTTTACTGCCACATGGGAAATTATCTATGCATGTTACGGAATTATCTTACGCAGATAATTTCCTAAGTGGCTGTCTGGCGAGGCTGAAACGACATTAAAATCGCCAGAAAGATGCTGAAAAAAGCAGCGTTTTTGCACAAATTGTAGGGGTTTGTGCAAATTTCGGAACCTCTTCTGTTGTAGATTTTTTTTACTTTCAGGAGCGTTGCAGCAAAAAAAATAATCTCTACCCGATTTTTCTGCATAATTTACAAGAGCATTAAAATCAGGTAAAGATTATTTACAAATGTTCTTTCAATCCTGATAATAGACTCGCTTGACGCGGCCGCTGACAGCCGTCAGCACTTCATAGGGTATGGTTTCAAGCTGGTCGCTCAGCACGGTGACTGGCAGCTGGCTGCCAAAGATTTCCACCTGGTCGCCCTCGTGGACGTCGCTGATGTCGGTGACGTCAATCATGGCTACGTCCATGCAGATGTTGCCTACATACTCTGCCTTCTGCCCGTTGACCAAGCAGTAGCCGTGGCGGTTGCCGAGGCGGCGGTTAAGACCGTCGGCGTAGCCTATGGGTATGGCTCCGATGACGGAGTCGCGCTCCAGGATGGTGCGGCGGCTGTAGCCAATGCTGTCGCCAGCCTTGACATGGCGCAGCTGCAGGATGGTGGTCTTGAGCGTGCTGACGCACTTAAGGGTATAGGGAATATCCCTTACATACGGTTCCACGCCATACAGGCCGATGCCAAGGCGGCACATGTCGAGCTGGCGCTCAGGGAAATGCTCGATGCCGGCAGAATTGTCGATGTGGCGCAGTATCTTGTGCGAGAAGGCTGCCTGCAGCTGGCTGCTGGCGCGGTCGAAGAGCTGGAACTGGCGGGCGGAGAAATCGTCGAAGTCGTTGCTGTCGGAGCCTACGAAGTGGCTGAACACGGAGCGAGGAATGATGGCATTCTGCGACTTCAGGCGTTCTATCAGCTGCTCCATGTCGTTCTCCGGATCGAAGCCCAGCCGGTGCATGCCGGTGTCCAGCTTGATGTGTACAGGCCAGCCGGTGATGCCTTCCTTCTGGGCGGCGCGGATAAGGGCTTCCATGAGGCGGAAGGAGTATACCTCCGGCTCAAGGTCGTAGTCGAAGATGGTCTTGAAGGCAGTCATCTCAGGGTTCATGACCATTATGTTCTGCGTGATGCCGTTGTTGCGGAGCGTTGCACCTTCGTCGGCAACGGCAACGGCCAGGTAGTCTACGCGATGCTCTTGCAGAGTCTTCGACACCTCTACGGCTCCAGCGCCATAGGCATCGGCCTTTACCATGCAGACCATTTTTGTGTCTGGCTTGAGGAACGAGCGGAAATGGTTGAGATTGTCGGCAAGGGCGCCCAGGTTGACCTCGAGGATGGTCTCATGCACGCGCTGCTCCAGGCGTTCGGTGATGCGGTCGAAGCCGAAGGTGCGTGCGCCCTTTATGAGTATCATTTCGTCGTGCAGGCTGCGGAAAGTGTCGCTGGCAAGGAAGTCGTCGGTAGTGTCGAAGAAGACGGTCTCTCCATTCTCCCCTCTCCCCTCTCTCCTCTCACCTCTAAAAATATAGCTGTGTGCAGTGATGCGCGGTCCGATGCCTATCAGCCGGCTGACGCTGCGCTTCGTGAGCAGTGAGTCTACGGTGGTGTACAGCTCGTCGTCGCTCATGCCGCTCTGGTAGATGTCGCTGAGGATGAGTGTCGTCGGCAGGGCATTGGCTGCTGAGGCACGGCGTGACATGAAGTCGAGGGCGATGTCTAAGGAGTTGATGTCGGAATTGTAGGAGTCGTTGATCAGCGTGCATCCATGCAGTCCCTCCTTCACTTCCAGTCGCATGGCCACCGGCTCCAGCCTTGCCATGCGCTCGCGGAGTTCCTCTTCGCCGATGCCGAGGTGGAGGGCTGTGGCAGCCACGGCCATGGAGCATTCTATGGAGGCCTCGTCGTCGAAGGGCAGCTCGTATTTCGGCAGCAGCTCGCTGCGGTGCCAGCCAATCTTCTTGCCCTTGTAGCCCGAGCGGCGCAGGCAGCGGCTCACCAGGTCGTCGTCGGCATTGTAGACGATGGCCTGTGAGTGTTCGAAGAGTTTCAGCTTCTCCATGCACTTCTCTTCCTTAGAGCGGAAGTTCTCCTGATGGGCGTCGCCTATGCTTGTCAGTATGCCTATCGTGGGCTGTATGATGTCGGCAAGCCTGTCCATCTCGTCGGGCTGGCTGATGCCGGCTTCGAAGAGGGCCACCTGTGTATGTTCGTTCATGAGCCATACTGACAGCGGCACGCCAATCTGAGAGTTGTAGCTCTTTGGCGAACGGGTGACGCGCAACGACGGTGACAGCACCTGATAGAGCCATTCCTTGACCATCGTCTTGCCGTTGGAGCCGGTGATGCCGACAACGGGGCAGTTGAATTCGTCGCGGTGCCGCTCGGCAAGCCGCTGCAGGGCTGCCAGCGGCGAGGGTACTACGAGGAAATTGGCGTCGGCGAAATGTGCAGTGCGCGTTTCGCTGCTCATTCCTCGCGTCTCGTCCCTCGCAACTCGTTCCTCGCTCTCGACGACGAAGTTCCTGACTCCGCGCTTGTATAGCTCGTCAATGTATCTGTGGCCGTCGCCGTGGGCTGTGCGGATGGCGAAGAACAGAGTCTCCTCTGCAAAGCATAGTGAGCGGCTGTCGGTCAGCAGCCAGCGGATTTGTGCGTCTGCGCTGCCTATGCGGCGGGCGCCTATGAGTGTTGCAATTTTTTCTATAGAATAAACCATGTGGGATCTTTATGTTTATGTTTAGTAATAGTAAATGCTAATGAAAATGATCACTTCTCACCTCTCACCTCTCACCTCTCTGTACTTTTCCTTAATGTCTTCAATCTTTCTGTGTGTGGCGGCAATGAATTGCTTGTACTCTTCAGAGTCGGCATTGAAAGGCTTGTGTGCAAGAGCCTGCTTCAGGGGCTGCCACTCGCGGAGGTAATGCCTGGCAGCGTCAGAAAAGTAAACCTCTGTCAGGCGCTGGTAGATGTATGCGGCAGCCTGTTCGGAAGGATGCAGCATGTCGGCGGCGTAGAACCTATAGTCGCGCAGTTCGTCCTGCACTATTTCATAGGCAGGGAAATATGCCGTTTTTGCATCGCTGTAGCTTTTCAGCACTTTGTCAATGGCCAGCAGGAGGGTTGCCTTCGAAAGCTGGCTCTCGTGGTAACCGTATTTGCGGTAACGTATGGGGCTGACCGTCAGCACCACATTGGCGCTGCTGTTCTTCTCTCTGAGCATGTCGATGGCCTGCCGCAGATAGCCGGCGCACTCGTCGATGGTCAGCAGTTCTTCGCTGAACAGCGACTGTGGCCGCTTCTGGCAGTTGTCCACTATCTCGCCAGTCTCCTTAAGCCTGTAGACATGGTTGGTGCCAAGAGTCAGGAACGCCACTCGCGGCCACCGCCTCCTGCCGGCAGCAGTCTCTTCGGCGCACCAACGGCTGACGGTGTGAAGCACTGATGCTGGGTTGTACATGGTGCCATAGGGATTGACGACGGCAGGGAAGCCGTCGGCAAGGAAAAGCCTGCCGATGGAATTTGCAAAGCATGAGCCTGCGAAGAAAATGTCTTCAAAAGGCTCTATGCTGAATGCGGGCTTCTGGATGTCTACTATGGTACGGAACTCCATAACTATGAAAGTTTTGCTCGGCGATGTCAACTCTTAGCTATGCACTATGCTCAGCTTCTGCTAACCTGCTGTCCTGTCTTCGAGAGCGTCATGTCTACGAAGCGGGCATTGCCGTTTGGCCTGTTCTCTGTCAGCACCTGCTTGATGCGTGCCGCAGCTACGGGGTCTTTTGCCACCATGTACAAGTAGCCTCCGCCGCCTGCTCCCGGCAGTTTGTAGCCTAAGCAGTAGTCGTTGACTTGGGCTATGATGTCCTGCACGGCTGTGGGGTTTGTTCCGCTGTCGATTGCCTGGTTCTGGTCCCATGTGCGCTTCACCAGGCGTCCCATGGCTGCAAAGTCCTGCCGCTGTATGGCGTCGAACATGTCGTAGGCGTTGGCTTTCATGTCGCGCAGCTGCTGTAGCTGGTGTCCGTTGTTCAGGAACATGCGCCTGACGATTTCTGCCAGAATCTTCTTTGCCGTCCGCGTAATGCCTGTATAGTATAGCAGGTGGCACTGCTGATATTCCGGCTGTGTGAACACTGCATCCGGCAGCCAGCGCACCTGCGGCGTCTGCATGAAGCCCTTTCCCGTTTCTAACAGCTTGGCTCCTGCCAGTACTCCGCCAAACTGGTCCTGCCATCCGCCGCCAGTAGTGAGCAGTTGCTCAAGGAGAAGTGTCTGATGCCCTATGACGCTCTTGTCCCATGCCAGAGAGCAGAAATCGTTGAGCGCTCCCAGCACCGTAGCTGCCAGAATGCTGCTGGTGCCGAGTCCACTGCCGGCAGGGATTGCCGACAGCAACGTCAGCTCAATGCCAGAGCCGAAGCTCTCAAGCTGAGCGCGCAGGGTGGGGTAGCGGCTGGCGGAGAATTGCGGCAGGAAGCCTGCCAGTGCAAGCGCAGCCTTGGGAATGGAGAACGGAGACCCTACCTTATTATATTCTGCCAGCTGTTCGAATGTCTCTATCACCTCCGTAGCTCCAAGGTCTATGCTTCTCAACACTATGTGTGGCTGCTGGCACGGCTTTACAAACGCCTGCAACGGAGGCTGTCCGTTAAGCTCGATGGCAATGTTAACCACCGAACCGCCTTCCATAAGACAATATGGCGGCGTGTCGGTCCATCCGCCGGCAAGGTCGATGCGCACCGGTGAGCGGCTCCACACAATCTGGTCTGCTGATACCGACAGCTGAGGCTCTGTGCGCTTTGCCTGTCCAATAGTCGACGGCGTGTTGCATAGCCCCTCGCGAAGCAGAGAGAATGCCGTTGTGTCATCGCCGCGGAACATGGCGTCGTGGATGCGTGTCATCAGCGGCGCATCGTCGCCCAGCGGCGCAGGCATGGGCAAATGGAAATCGTGGAACTCTCTGGCGGCATCGTCAAGGTCTAACTGATAGAAGACTGAGTGCTTCCAGTTGGCAGCCAGTGCAGGCCAGTTCGCCTGACGGAACTTCCTGCGCTGGTCGAAGAGGCGGCGCAGGTTGGCACGCTCGGCGAGTGCGTTGCTGTCGACAGGCTCGTCAATCATGTAGCGTCGCACTTCGTAGTCGCTGTCGCCCACAGGCGTCACGTCGATGCATTCGCCGGGCTGCAGGCTGATTTCCCAGTCGTTCTCTGGCACGCCGGTCACTATGTTGTCGTGTGTAAGCGTCCATCGCGGACCTATAAAGCTGTTTTCCACCCAGATGTTGTAGTTCTGGTCGGTAAATTTGTATTTGCTGATGGTGTTCTGCGTAAATATCGACGGCTGCGGTTTCACGTCGTGGTGCATGATGTCGCGCTGGTCGCCTACGATGTTCTGTATTGCCAGCGTCGAGGAAATCATTTCCTTCGACGTGCCGAAGTGGTAGAACTGTCCGCCCGGCAGCGGCACTATGGCTACAGTCAGCTGGCTCACTTCGTCGTCAGGAGCCGTCGGGTCGGTGCCAAGCGCACAGCCGAACTCAGAGTAGAGGTCGTACTCTTTTAAAGCAAACTCTCCATTTTCCGTTCTGCGCTCTCCATTTGTGCTGCGCTTCATGAGCAGTCGGACAGCCTTGTCGCTGAGCAGCCAGATGCCGATGTCGGTCAGATAGAAGTGGCTGCGTCCCATTTCGGCCAGTGTTGCCACCGACGGTTTCTGCAGCATTTTCTGCAGAACGTTTGGCGTCCGTCTGTCGCTGACGAAGACTCCGTGGTTCTTGGCAATCGACGCGTCAAGCCACAGGCCGTAGCACACCACGTCGGCATCAGGCACCTGCCCGATGCGCTCAGAGGTGCGGATGTACACATCGCCGCTGACGATCATCGTGTTCAGCCGCTTGGGAGCCTGCTGCATGATGCGTTCGTAGAGAGGCAGTTGCAGGTCGAGCAGAGTCTGCGAGAGCCGTTGGCCGCGCTCCCAGCGGAACACGGGTATTGGGGTCAGAATCTTGCTGCTTACGGCATACGATGGCAGTCGGCGGCTCTGCCCTCCGGCATGTATGATGATGCGCCGCTCCGATGCCAGCCAGCTGTCGAAGTCGGCTCCGCCCTCTGCCTTCCAGGCCTGGCCGAGCAGCCATGTTGTGCCTCCCCCTGAGCCTAAGCGGTGGCCGATGGGGTCGCAGGTGCAGAAATACTCGTTGTCGGACAGGCCGGTAACGTCGTGGAAACATTCTACAAGATTTGGTGGTACCGAAAGCAGTTTCTTCATATTCTTCAGTTATGTTTTTTCGCTTGTTACTTCAGTTGAGGCTTTGCTCTTCACTTGCCGCAGCTTGCTCATCACTTGCCGCAAATAGCTCATCACTTGCCGCTGTTCTTCAGCATGTACTTTTCTCCGTCCCAGACGAAGAGCCAGGCATCGTCAACAAGAATGTGCGGCATGTAGTCGTTCTCAGGATTTTTTATGAATGTGAATTTCTCGCCGCCGTAGATGCTTTCAATACTTTCCATGGCCTCGTCAGTGAGTTTCCACTCATCGCCGGAGAAGCTGGCAATGCTCATGAGCTTGCCGAACTTCATTGCGTGGCTGTCGTCGTGGTGGAATTCCAACCGTTCTGTTCTGCCGTTGCCGTTAGTGTCGATATAGATGCTTTTGTTCTCGCTTTCCCCACGGTCGCCGAACATCTGCTGTCGGGTTACGTTGCAGACAATCTCCCCGACGTTTGGCACTTTCTGGTCCTGCAGGCTGATGGCATGGTCTTCGTAGGTGTAGATGTCGGTGCGCAATCCAATAGTGATGCGGAACACCGTCTTGCCTTTCTCTTCCTTGACGGCAATCTCCGGTTCCTCAGACTCATAGTCGAAACCCTCGGCCTTGAGAAACTGCTGGCTACTCTTGTCGAAGTAGACGATGTATGGCGGAAGGATATAATTGCCGCCGCCCCATTCGTATACGAGGGCTTCCTTTTCGCCGTCGCCGTCAAAGTCGCCTTGCGCAAGAATTCGCAGTTCCTGTGCCGTTCCGGAAATTTCCGTTGCGCGTCGCTCGCCGTCAGCTTCGGCAAACAGCTCAAGGCCGTCTTCCGCATTGTCGACGACGAATGAGAAACCGGTGAATTCCTTCTTGTCCTCAACTAATTCCGCTGCCGCAGCTGCAGAAACAGCAGCCTTGTCGTAAAGGAATGTGAACAGCCGCTCTTTGTCTACCTCAGGGAAATAGTAGGAAACCTCCTGCATCGTAGATTCGCTGGTGGGAATCGAGTTGAATATCTGCTCGGCGTTAGCCTGTCCCACCTTCTCCTCTATGGCTATGGTGCGTGCGTCAAGCACTTCGTCGCGCATCAGAGTCTCGCCATAGAAAAGGATTTTCATGCCGTCAACGTCTTCCACCTGGCATGAGTATTGCCATCCCGGACGTGCCTGTGTGGTGATATGCTTGGTCAGTGGGTTGATGAGCATGCCTTTGTAGAGAACGGCAGTGTTGAGCGACTCGCCGTACATGTCAGACTGTACGCTGATGAAGCAGATGTTCTTCATCTTGCCCTCTGTCTGCAGTCCGAAGGTGGCTGTCCCCCAGTCGTATGTCGTCATTTTCTGCAGCAGTTCGGCAGTGATTGGCTCCGGCTTCACTTCGCGGCACATAGACTTTATGACGTAGCACTCCTGGATGCCTATCTCGTTGTCGGATACCTGAATCTTGTACCAGTCGCCCTCTTCGGCGATGACGGGTACTATCACATCTTCGTTAAGTCTCCATGGGAACGATGTATAGCCCTTCTTGTCGGGCATGTCGCTCCATTTGAAATATCTTTCCACCATGTCCGACTCAATGTCTTCCATCATTACTGCCAGCTGTGGGCTGTCGGCATTGGCTTCCTTGAACAGGGCCACGCCATTTTCGGTGCAGACCACGAATTTCTCCCATTTGGGCTCTTCTACTGGCATCAGGTCGTTACCGCCCTTGTTGCCTGCCAGCAGCGAATATGCTCCCCAGCCCACCAGCAGTGCTGCAATGGCCGCACCGGCATAGGTCAGCGGCTTTTTGTAGTCCTCGACCATCTGCGACAGCGAACTCATGCCTGCCGGCTGGCTGCTTTCGCCAGCAATCTCAGCGCTGTTGCCAGCAGACTCTTGAATATTGTGGGAATTATCCTTGATGCCGTCCGACAGCTGCTTCTGCGAGCCTTCAGAGACGCTTGTGGCGTCGGCATTGTCGGCGGTCATTATCCTGTACCATCCAATTATCGGCCACCAGTAGGCGCAGAACATTGCGCACAGGGCAGTAATGCCTGTAACAATCAAGACGAATATTGCCATTCCGGCAGCCATTTTTATATTGCCTTCAAGGGTTGACATAGACCCCTTGGAGGAAAGCATAAAGAAGAAGATAGCCCCTACGACAGCCAGTGCCAGTGCGGTAATCAGCGGCAGCCAGCGCAGGCGTATCTCACAGACGGCGGCAAAGCGCAGGTTGCGTGCGCCGCGCTGCGCCCTTGCATTGAAGTCGTCGGCCACCATCAGTCTGCCAAAGGCACCCTTCAGCTTGTAGAAGCATATCAGTGACAGCACCCATACGACGATGCCGAAGAACGTGCCGGCCGCAGGAATTATGCTGAATACCCCGAAGACAATGTCGAGCAGGTAGACCACAGCCAGTGCAATGGTGAATGTCCTTACTTTCCGCACCATGTCAGCCGTAGAGTCCTCTTTCTGGATTGACGCAAACGATGTCAGTCCCCACAGGTAGCCGATGTAGCCAATGATTACCAGTCCTTTCGACGACAGTCCCCACGTCAGAAGGTTTTCCATAATGTTCTGCGGCAGCGGACTGCCGCCCATGGGTCCCATGAGGCCTCCGACGAATTCGGCAGCCGTTGATGCCATTTTCACAAAGTATGAAACATAGTCATAGACGGTGCTGATGACGCCTGAAAGGGCAATGATGATTACGCTCCAGAAGATTTTCCTCGTGGCACTTTTCCACTCTAATGCAGAATAGCTGTTGTCTTCCATGATGTTCTGTAGATTTGTTTGTATTGTTATAAGTCTTCAGTTATTCTCAGTTGTTGCCGCCAAGTATCTGGTCCTTGTCTGCAAGAAATCTTATCACCGCATTGCGTATGCTCGTCAGTCCGAACTCCTCAGGGCGTATGTCGGCAATGTGCATCCATATTGCCTCTGCAGCGTCGTCGCTGGCAGCTATGGGTGTGCTGTCGCAGTGGACGCGCACCAGATAGTCCATGTCCAGAGTGTGTACGCCCATGCCGCTGTATTGGTAGACGTTTGGCGACGAAAAGCAGTACTTGATGTCTTCCGGCGTGACCTCCAGCCCAGTCTCCTCCTTGATTTCACGGCACATGCCTTCCTCGACGGTCTCCAGCATGTCGCAGAAGCCGCCGGGCAGGTCGAGCGTACCCTTGGCAGGCTCCTTGGCGCGGCGCACGACAAGCATGTCGCCTGCGTCGTTGACAATGAAGGCAGCCGTTGCCGAGCAAGGGTTGGCGTAGTAGGCGAATCCGCAGTCGGCACACCGCTTGCTCTTGAAGTTGTTGACCTCAAAGCGTGTGCTGCCGCAGACTGGGCAGAATTTGAATTTCTCTAAGGGATGTTCCATAGTTCAATATGGTGATGCGCATTCTAACGTGCATTTCCGCCGTCAGAGCAGTTTTCTGACGGCCTCCTCCAGGTTGCTGATCTGCTGCGAACGGCTCACAAGGTTGCTGCCGCGGTCGATGAGGAAGAATTCAGGCACGGCCTGCACGTTGTATACACGTACGTTTGTCGACGCCGGGCCTTGTGGGTCGCGGACGCTTATCCAGGGCAGAGCCTTCGTCTGCTGCTTCCAGAAATGCTCGTCGCCGTCGAGCGACACCTGGTAGATTTCCAGCCCCTGGGCGTGATACTTGTTGTAGAGTTCGCGCAGCAGCAGTATGCGTGCCGGCGACTCGTTGGTAGCAAACACGTGGAAGTCGAGCAGCACCACCTTTCCCTTCAGCTCGCTGAGGCTGCGCGGACGGCCGTTGTTGTCGTCCAGCAGAATGTCGATGATGCCTGCTGCCTGCACCTTCGATGCGTCAATGCTGCGCGCCTGTTCGGCATTGACTATGCGCACGTTCTTCATGCCTTCCAGTGCTATGTTGTGCAGGTTCTTGCCGCGCTCAGCGTCAGGGTGATAGGTGTCCCAGCTGGTGGCTACGGCGGCAAACACCTTTATGTCGTCGGCATCGGTGCGCGGATTGAAGAGCAGCATGTTGCCCAGCGTCTGGAAGAGTGCGAAGTAGGCATACGCCTTTCCGGGGTTGGGGAAGATGTATTCCGTCTTCACCTCCTGCTTGTAGCTGCTGATCATTGCCAGTATGCTGTCGTTGGCATCGTCGACGCTCAGGGCAGTGTTGCGGCCTACGGCCATTGCCCTCTGGCGCAGGTCCATGAGCTTGAGTGTCAGTTCCTTGATTTTCTGGCAGTTCTCCGAACCCTCTACCTCGTATGCCGTAGACATGTCTTGATAGTTGGCCTTCACGGTAATCGTCTCCGTGGAGTCGATGGACAGCGACACCGACTGGTCGCCGATGCGCAGGCGGTAGAATTCGGGAGCCTCCGGCTGCTCGGCGGCAAAGCTGAAGCTGCCGGCGTCGTTCAGCCTGACGGAGTCGAGGGCGGTGTTCTCGCTGATGCCGATGTTCTCGAGGTACAGCATGGAGTCGGCAGCACCGGTGATGCTGCCTTCGATGTGGAACTTTTTGCCGCCGCACGATGCCAGGGCCGCGGCGACGACTGCTATGGTCAGAAATTTCTTCATATATGTAATTTTCATAAAAGTGTGCAATTCGCTGAGTTTTTATCGGCAAAGGTACGATTAAACAAGCGCAAAACAAAGAATAGAATTCTTTATTTTATAAAAAAAAGTAAAAAATTTTGCTCACGCGTATACGAACATAAAAATTATGCTATCTTTGCCGCCGTAAAGACATAAGAAACTAAAAACTTAGATAGCAATGAAAAAACTGTTTTTTCTGACTGCAATGTCGTTGTGCGCCATGTCAGGCAGTGCGCAGCGCATTGACTTCAGTTTCAGCAACGCACAGGAGGCTCAGACCCATGAGCCGGATTACATTGAGTGGAAAATTCCCCATGACTCTATTTCAAGTCTTACGCTTGACAACGGCATGGAAATTACAATGGCTGCAGCAGGCAATGCAAACGTCTTGCGCGACCAGTGGGACAAGAATACATGTAATAAAGGCCGCGACACTGGCCAGGTGGGCCTGCGCCTGCTTGGCGATGGAGTGGTGGCGTTCATCGACGACAACGGCAATACTCCGACGCTTACTGACATCTCCACGGGCATAGAGGTGAAGTTCAAGGGAATGACTGCCGGCAGCCACACAGCCATGGCCTACCATGTCTGGAAGGATGCCAAGACTGGCGAAATGCCAAAGATACAGGTGGAACTCAGAATAAACGACGGCCCATACGTAGTGAAGCAGTCAGACGTGGATTTCACAAATGTTACAAACCCTGTTGAAAACCTGAAGATGGCCGACGCCACATTCTCATACGTAGACTTTGACATCGAAGAGGGCGACTCGGTGTACATCCGCTATTCTACCATCGTGGAAGCTGGCAAGACATACCAGGCTACAAACGTTATGCTTAACGGCCTGCTCTTCGACACGTCCCCATTCGTTGCCCAGGATCCAGTTCCTACAAGCCGCGACTTCCACTACGACTGCGACAACGGTACCTGCACACTGCAGTGGACGGCAGGCCCGACGGCCGTCAGCCACCGTCTGTTCTTCGGAACCAGCGCAAGTGAGGTGGAGAACGCTACTGTAGCAGTCTATGAGGGCAGTGCAGTGGAATACGTGGCCACAGGTCTGAACTCTACGAACAAATACTATTGGCGCGTTGACGAGGTGGAGGCTAATGGCACCGTACACAAGGGACTTGTGTGGTCGTTCCAGCCCCGCCACCTTGCATTCCCGGGAGCCGAGGGCTACGGACGCTTTGCACAGGGTGGACGCGGCGGCATTGTCTACCACGTCACCAACCTCAGCGGCGACAAGGACACTCCAGGCTCACTGCTCTACGGACTGGTGAACATCGATGAGCCGCGATACATCGTCTTCGACGTCAGCGGCATCATTGAACTCGACTTCAGCTCCAACTTCGTGAAGCCAAATGCATACATTGCCGGACAGACAGCTCCTGGCAAGGGCATCTGCATTAAGGCATCGAACATCAACATCGGCTCCGACGTCATCGCACGCCACATGCGCTTCAAGCGCGGACTGGGTGTCTACGGCGAGAACACTGGCAATGCTATGGGCATGTCGGGCGCCAACCACGCCATCGTTGACCACTGCACGGCAGCATGGGGTACCGACGAGACCGTCTCCGGACGCGGTGCAAAGAACATTTCGTTCCAATACTCTGGCATCTTCGAAGCCCTTGGCATCACCGGACATAAGAACTACGGCGACGGCACCAACCACGGCTATGCAGCAACCATCGACGGACAGATAGGCTCCTGGCACCACAACCTGCTGGCAAACTGCGAGGGACGCAACTGGTCGATGGGCGGAGGCATGGACGCCAACAACATCCCCATCGGCGGACTGGACCTCTTCAACAATGTCTGCTACAACTGGCACAACCGCACCACCGACGGCAACTGCCACATGGTGAACTTCGTAGGCAACTACTACAAGATGGGTGCTGACTCGCGCCGCACGACGCTGTTCACGCAGGACTTTGAGGACGCCATCAACTCTGCAGGCACCGACCAGGCCTACGTCTTCGGAAACATCCGCGAGAACAAGAACCACACACAGACCACCGATGCACAGGGCGTTACCTACAATGCTACCGGCAACATTCCCACCACATATAAATATCTTGTCGACGAGCCGCTCTTCCCGAGCTATGCTACCATCCACACGGCCGACGAAGCCATGAAGATTGTCACCAGCTATGCCGGTGCAACCATGCCCCAGCGCGACGAACAGCATGTGCGCGTAGTCCGCGAGACTCTTGACGGCACTCATACATATACAGGCTCAAAGTCGGGCATCCCCGGCGAGATTGACACCGAGGAAGACATCACCGAGCATGCTGCAGGCAAGGGCTGGGAAGTCTATCCCGAGGAGCACCGCGCTGAAAACTTCGATACCGACCAGGACGGCATGCCCGACTGGTATGAAAACGCCATTGGAAGCAACGCTGCCGTCGCTAACCAGAACGACGACCCCGACGGAGACGGCTGGACACTGCTGGAAGACTATCTGGAATTCATGGCACATCCATACCTGACCATCGAACCCAACGGCGAGGGAAGCCTTGACCTGAAGGAACACTTCGCAGGCTTCTACGGACAGAACGGAAAAGCAGTGACGCCGACCTATACAGTCAACATTCCTGTGGGCGGCATCTACAGCGCAAGCGTGGAAGGCTCCGTCTTGAAGGTGAAGGCCATCAATCCTGAAGCCTCTGGCGCCTACAGCTTCGGAGTAACCGTCAACGACGGCACGACGCAGTTCACCCAGACTTTCGGCGTTGCTATCACCGGCTCGTCGACGGCCATCCACTCCGTATGGAGCGAGGAGGGCATAGACGTTGCCAAGCGTGAGTTCTTCACCACCGACGGCAAGAAGGTCAGCAAGCTGAACGCCCGCGAGGTCTACGTCATGAAGATTACCGACAAGGCCGGCAAGACATACACTACTAAGATTATCAAGAACTGAGCGCAGGTCTCAACGGCTTGCCGCCCGGTCACGGAATTGTCTCTGCGAGTTATTCAATTATCTCGCAGAGATAATTTTTTATCTTACGGAGATATTTTCGTAACATGCAGAGATAATTTCGTAACATGCAGAGATAATTTTTTATCTCCGTAAGATAATTTCGTAAGTCATTGAGATAATTCTTTGACTATGCTTTAGCAAAGTCAAAGTGTGGCGTTGCATTCCGTAACATGAAGGAGGCTGCCTTTCCAGAGGCAGCCTCCTGTCGTTTTTATTATTGTTTCCTGAACAATCTTTTCTCTGGGTAATGAACTAAATGGACATTAGGTATTCAATGCTGTTCTTGGCCAGACGCAGAATGTTATGCTGGCAAGAATTGTTTGACGGGTTGGCACTGACGTCGTTGCTGCCGTCTGTGTTCTTCATGGAGAACTCGCAGCCGCCGTTGCCGATGCAAAGCACTGTGCCGCACCCCTTCTGGTAGCCGTCAGGAGCCTTCTCCGCACCCTTGGCCTCCCAGACATTAAGCTGGGAAACCCATTGCACCTGTGAGTCCCATGTGCCGAGCGGATAGATGCCGTAGTCGGTGGTTATAATGTTGTAGCATTCCTCAGTGTTGTTAGCTTCTCCTGTCAGAATAGTGGGAATGTCGAAGAATATTACGTTGTGGTTCTCTGTCCAGCCGGCACCCTTCATGGCAATGGCTGCGAAACAGACGTCGTTGAGCCTCTCTACCTCCATGCCTTCATAGATGGCATGCTTGCTGAAATCCTTGGAGAAAGAGCCGGTGTTTACACAGACGCCCATCTTCCAGACGTCGTTGTTGATGTTGCCTGCGCCGACGTCAATGCCGGGAGCCGTGCGCAGCAGAGAGGTGGGTACGCGGTTGATGGTCCCTATGTAGGGTACAGCATACTGCCACAACAGGAGATTGCCGCCATTCTTCACGTACTGCTCTACAATGGGTGCAGCATTCTTAGCAAGGTCGGAGAACTTCCAGACGTCGTCGGCACTGCCTTCGTCGAAGTCGCGCAGCCAGAAGAGCATCCGGTAGTCCTCGATGTCCTCAAGGCGTGAGATGCTGCCGAAGTATAAGTATTCGCCCTTGGGATAGTTCTCGTGGAACCACAGCCATGCGGAAGCCTCGTCGTCGTCGCCATTGGCAATAAGTTCCTCTGGTGTGGCATATTCTGAAAGGAATGCAGGAATCTTGCCGCCAATCTTGCCGGAGCCTTCTACGGGCAGAGCCTTGCCCAAGTCGTTCTGTGCAATGACGGTAGCCTCCCAGCGCTCTTTCATCTCAACATTCTTCTGCAGGTATGATGTGCCAGTGACGGTAGTATTGACGACAGTGGTCTCTGTCCCGTTGACAATCTTCACCAGTTTCAGCAGGTATGACGTGGCATCGGGGCATTCTGTCCACGACACTTCAAGGTCGTGCTGCTCGTCGGAAATGTCTATCTGCTGCATCTTTACTTCTGTCGGGGCTGTTGCGCCGGGACGTGTGTAGGAAGTCATTACTCCCGTGGATGATGCATCCTCAGTGGCGTACTTGAAAAGAAACTCGTAGAGCTGGTTGGTCTCAAGATTTTTCAGTGTGAACGTATTGCCCGGGCAGTCTTTGAGGGCCTGCACCTGTGTGCCGTTCTTGTAGACGGCAACCTGCATGACGCTGCCTTCCGGGCCTTGTGGCCATGACAAGGTGTAGTCGTAGCCGTTGTCACCGCTTTGTGCGCCAGTAATAGCTGATGCTTCAGGAGTGGCTATCTGCATAGGAGCTGAGCCTGGCAGGTCCTTGTCCTGGCAGGCAGTGAGCAGCAGGGCTGCTACTGCAAAGGCACAAGAGGAGAGTGAGAAGTGAAGAATCTGCTTCCGCACTTCCTTTACCTTATTATTTATAGTTGTTTTCATATTGTTATTTGTTTTATTAGTTATAATTCCCATGAATAGCGTTGGCAATTTTTTTATCTATTCATTATTCACTATTAACTATTCACAGTTCACTCTTCACATTAATATCCCTTGTTCTGGTGATATAGTCCCTGAACGTAGTTCATCTGGTTAGATGCTATCGGGAAGTATTCGTTCTTGCCAGCAGTAAAGAATGCATCCTTGTAGTAGAGGGCATACGTCTGCCCGTCATATTCGTCGGTTTTCTCAGAGGCAAAGTAGCTGTTCAACGTAGCAGAGAGCATTCCCCAGCGGCGGAGGTCAAAGAAACGGTGTCCTTCCATGGCCAGCTCCACACGGCGCTCCCAGCGCAGTGCCTTGCGGGCATCGTCCTTGGAGGCAAAGGCACCGTACAGGGCAATTTCGCACTGGTTCTTGGCGTAGCTGATGAGCGAAGAACTTGAAATGTCGCGCTTTGCACGGCTGCGGATGTCGTTGATAATCTGCAGGGCCTCGCCGTTGTAGTCTCCCTTCTCGATGAGAGCCTCGGCGCGCATCAGCATGACGTCGGTATAGCGCAGCACGTAGTCGTTCTGGCAAAAGGCCTGCCAGGGATTGTCGTAGTCCTCGCCTTTAGAACGCTGCGGAATCTCCTTCATTGAGCAGTAGTAGCCATAAGTGTTAGGCGTGCGGCTGTTGGCCTTGGTAAGTGTGTAGGCTTCCTCATATTTATATGGATAGGTAGGCATGCCTACGGTGTGGAACAGACGGGGGTCGTATTTGAAACTCAAGTCAGCACCGTTGATGACGATGGCATTGTGATCTGCATCGAAGTCGTCCATGGGCAGGCCGTTACGGGTCTTGAAGGCATTGACGAGGTTCTGTGATGGCTTGTGAAAGTCCCAGCCGCACGACCAGATGCCCCAGACGCCATTCAGCATGTTCGACCAGTTGGCACGGCCGTACTGGGTACCGTCGTCGGCTTTGTTGGAGTGCTGGACGGCAAAGATGCTCTCAACAGAATTTGCATGCTCTTGCAGGAAGATGTGACCGTAGGTGTCAAGATAGTCGTAGGGAGAGTTCTTGACAATCAGTGTGTAGTCCAGAACTTTCTGTATCTTTGCCTGGTCTACATGGTCGTAGCCCGTTGTAGCTTCATATCCGTCTCCGTAGGCCCAGTTGAGATAGCATTTTGCCAGATATGCAGCAGCAGCGACTTTATGGGCGCGGCCAGTCTTGCCAGGGTCTGCCTCTGGAAGATTGTCGTAGGCGTACTGGAAGTCGTCGACTATCAGCTGCATAATTTGATCGTGTGAACTTTGCGGCGTAGCCTCAATCTGAGCGTTGCTCATGCCTTCGGTGATGAAAGGCACTTCGTACCACATCTGCTGCAGCTTGTAGTAGAAGTGGGCACGCAGAAAGCGAGTCTCTGCCTTGAGCTGCTTGATGTCTGCGGTCTCCTCGGCTCCTTCCAGTGACTCCAGTGCGCGGTTGCAACGGGAGACGGCGGTGTAGAGATGATACCACAGCTCGTCGAACTCGCCGCGGTCGGGCTGCAAAGTGGAAAAGATTTCCATGGGGTGATAGCCGGTGTCGTTCTCGCCAGAACCGCCTTTCAGACAGTCGTCGGCACTCATGTCGCCGTATGGCCATAAGTTAAAGGGATAGGAATACCAGTCGTTGCCAAGCATGGCATATGCTGCTGTAACAAGCTTTTCCGGACTTGACGATGCAGTGTCGTCGTCTAACACGCCTTGCGGCTTCACGTCATCAACACTGCAGGATACTGCGAACACTGATAACAGGAAAGCAATATATATTTGTATCTTTTTCATTGTTGTATTTTTTTAGCGGTGGCAAATATTCAATACTTATAACGTTTTCCATGCATTAGAAGCCTAACTGAATGCCAAAGGTGAAGGAAGCTGTGTGCGGATAGTTCCATGCAGTATTCTCTGGGTCGGAACATGTCAGCGAACTTGACTTGATGGTCCAGAGATTGTCGCCTGAGACATATAAGCGTGCCTTTGACAGCAGTAGTTTCTTTGCAATCGTCTGCGGCAGCGTGTATCCTAACTGCAGAGTACGCAACTTGACATAAGAACCGTTCTCAACGAAATAGGAAGACATGCGTCCCTCGTCGGCACCGTTTGATGTGGTAAGGGCTGGGATGCTGCTGGAGCTGTTGGCCTTTGTCCAGGCGTCAATAAGGCGCTCGCCCTTGTTTGAACCAGCATCGGTAATGCTCCAGAAGTCTGTCTGGTATTTTTGGTTGTTGATGACGTCGACGCCTGCTACGCCCTGCCAGAACATTGTGAAGTCTATGTCCTTGTAGCCAATGTTTACATTAATGCCGTAAGAGAAATCTGGCACAGGATTGTAAACCCAGGTGCGGTCCTTCTCGTTAATCTTGCCGTCGCCGTTGAGGTCGGCATACTTCAGACCGCCGACACGGGCGCCGGCCTGTCCATGGGCGAGAACTTCCTCACGCGACTGGTAGAGACCTTCGACGACATATCCGATGAGAGAGCCGTAAGCCTTCTCGTCCTGTGCAAGGTTATGATAGTCGTTGTGTTCATAGGAGTTTTTGCTGTTTTCGGGCAGGTATGTAACTTTTGAACGATAGAAGTCAAGGTTGCCGGCAATGTCGTATGACAGTCCATAGGCAGTCTTGTGTCTATAGCCAAGATTAAATTCCATACCCCAGTTTTTCAGTGTAGGTCCGTTTATCCAAGTCTGTCCGCCAAAGCCGATGGCACCAAGAAAAGCAGGCTGGACGAGCATATCCTTAGTCTCCTTGAAGAAAAGGTCGCCACTGCCATAGAGCGCACCGTTGAAAAGTGAGAAATCGGTACCGAAGTTCAGCTGCGAAGAAGACTCCCACTTCAAGTCCTCGTTGGCTGATTGTGACTTGTAGTAGCCAGAAGGCAGTGTGCCTGAGCCTTGAAGGTTAAGGTCGTAAGCTGTCGAATTCTCACGACTTGAACCGTAGTCGGCGACAAAAAGTCCATAGTGGGCAGTATTCGACTTCATTCCCTGGTTGCCGGTGACACCGTAGCTGACACGGATTTTCCAGTCGCGAAGCCAGTCGGCATTAATATGCTTTGAGAGACGATAGCCGAGTGAAACAGAAGGGAATGTACCATACTGGTTGTTTTTACCGAAACGGCTTGAACCGTCGTGGCGGAGTGTGAATGATGCAAGCAGGAGGTCGTTCCAGTTATAGTCTATCTTGCCGAAGTATGACATCAGTTTGTAGCTGTCGCCTGCACCTGTTACGGTTTGTATGCCTGTGCCGGCATTGGGCCACATGTAGTCGTAAGTTTCCAAAGGATAGTCGGTGCGGCGTGCTGAGAAATCGAGACCATTGTCCTGGTGAGTCTCAAGGCCGAGCAGAATGTTTAGGTTGTGGTTCTCTGCAATGTCGAAATTGTATTGCAGTGTGTTCGACCATGTCCATTTGGTGCTGTGTGTCTGTGAGAGTGTGCTGGCATTGGTGTTGTTCTTGACAACATCAGATTCCCAAGTGTGCTGCAGGCTGCGTATGTGGCTGTTTGTATAGTCGATGCCGAAGTTCGAGCGGAAGAGCATTCCTTTCACTGGGGTTATGTCAACGTATGCATTGGCAAAGACGCGCCACTTCTTCAGTCTGTTGTCGCGATTGTGGTAAAGCTCGCGCAATGGATTCTGACGGTCGCTCATGCCGCCTACAGGGCCAGAGAAAGTCACTCCGTCCTCTTCGTAGACAGGTAGCGTGGGGGCTATCTTCAGTGCGTTCTCCAGAGGAGCGCAGTCAACGTTGTTGGAATAAGAGAATGTAGCATTTTCACCGACACTGACAATGCTGTTAATCTTGTAATGGCTGTTGAAGCGTGCAGAGAAGTTCTCAAAATCGGTGTACTTCAGCACGCCAAGAGCTTTCTTGTAGCCGGCAGAGAATAAAGAAGAGCCGTTGTCGGTAGCCTTTGACAGTGAAATGTCATAGTTCTGCGTGATGCCGGTACGGCCGATTTCGTCTACCCAGTCAGTGTCGCTGTATGGCATTGTTTTCTTGGCATTCATATATCCGTCGTAGAAACCGCCAATGGTGTACGTTTCCATGGCATCAGTGGCAGGATTGTAGACAGAAATGGGAGTACCTCCTGCTGCGTCAAGAGCAAGACCGTAGTTTTGGGCATAGTCGGCAGGGTTCTTGCCATCGTTCAGGGCTGCCTGTACAAGGGCTGTTGCATACTGCTGGCTGTTTAGGAGCTTCATCTTCTGTGTCATCCACGAAACAGAGACAGATGCATTGAAGTCTATGTTTATCCTGTCGCCTTTTTTGCCTTTTTTTGTAGTTATGATGATGACACCATTTGCTGCACGGCTGCCATAGATGGAGGCTGAAGCAGCATCCTTCAATACTTGCATAGATTCAATGTCTGATGCATTGAGGCTATTGAGTGAACCGCTGTACGGCATGCCGTCGACAATATAAAGAGGTGTCGTGTTTGAGCCGCCCATGGAGCCTATGCCACGGATGTGTACGTCGGCCTCGCCCGATGGCGAGCCGTTGGACGTGATGGTCATGCCAGGCACCTTGCCTTGCAGCGATGCCATCGGGTCGGTGTTGCTGGCCTTGAAGTCTTTTGTCTCTACGACGCCTACAGAGCCGGTAAGGTCGGCCTTGCGCTGTACTTGATAGCCGGTTATTACTACCTCGTTCAGAGCCTGTGCGTCGTCCTGCATCTTTACCTGCATGCCCTGCTGGGCTGGCAGCTCTACGGTCTGGTAGCCGATGAAGGAGAATACCAGAGTCTTGCCGGGCTGCACCTTCAGCTTGAAGTTGCCGTCGAAGTCGGTAACGGTGCCGTTGGTCGTGCCTTTCTCCATGACAGTGGCTCCGATGACAGGCCCCATGTCGTCAGTTACAGTTCCTGTTATCTCCTGTTGCGCGTACATAATTAAAGTACCCGTTACCAGGAACAGAAAACTCAGCATGAATCGTTTCGCTTGTTTCATTTCTTTCAGTTTTGGGTTAGTAATTATTTTATTGAAGTTATGTGTTGCAAAAATAGACAATTATCCGCGCAGACAATGAAAAAGATGTTTCATGGTGTTGAAAAATTCGTTCAATGTATCAAAATTTGCATGCTTTGAACGATTTTTGCGGATGGCGTCCTTTACTTTCAGTTACTTTTGCGGCTGAAAGAGGAAATCGATATTGCAACAGTAGATGCGGCTGAAAGGGAAATAGATATTGCAGCAGTAGATGCAGTTGAAAAGAAAAAGGTGTGGCTCTGACTATTCCATCGTTCGAACCAGGTCTGCGACAACCTCAGAGTAGACAGGAATATCAGTCCACACCATTTTAGTGGATTTTCTGATATGTCTCTTGCTACTCTGTCGTACTCGGGTCGCAGTTCGGTTCGATAAGAGCGTTGCAAAATTACGAAATAATGCTGACATACGAAAGCGATTTTGGAAGATTAACGCAGTTCGCCCTATAAATAAAGGCATTTCGAGGAAAATTGAGGAAAGTCCGCAAGATTCCACTACGCAAATTGAGGCGGATTGCGGAACGAATTAGGTTTCTTATTCATAACCCAGATAGCCCCATGCCGGATAGTTAAACTTTCTTGACGGCCTACGCAAATCATGGCATTTCTCGGCAGTTCGAACCGTTTTCACATTTCGCATTTTTCTTTCCTAAATCTGCCGCGATTTGCGTAGCAATTTATTCCCGATATTTCTAAATACATGCCTTAGTTGGCTACCAATTCTCCCTTAGCATTGAACGTAAAGGTTTTCTCGTAATCAAGGAAGCCTTTGCTCACGCTCTCTGCAAATTTGGCTACTTTATCGCTTCCCTGAGGAGTTCCAGATATACCTGTTATTGTTTTGTCTACTGAATTTATCTTATTGCCTTGGGCATTATATAAGTCATAGCTGCTGGCGAAACGATTATCATAATCAAACTTTTCCAAGCTGCTAATATCCTGCTTCAGTGTGACTTTGCGAGTAAACTTGAAGGTAGCAGGTAGTTCCGATGAGAGATCTATATATAGGTTACCACCCATATCTTCTGTCAAGGCCACCGTTTTTTTATTACCTTTACCATCATCGTAGGAAAGTTCAACATTACAATACTTCACCATGTCTGTAGTGTTGTAGTAGTAGAATGTAAAAGCCACTTTCTTCGGTGTAGTGGTGTCGGACGTCGATGTGTTCCCTTTGTCATCATCACTACCACATGCGTTTAACACTGTTGTTGCCATTGCGCAGCAAAGGACGGCTACGAGCGTCATTAAATACTTTTTCATAATCTTGTTGTTTTTTGTTTGTTAATAAAATTGGGTGATATGATTATTCTTTTTGTTCTGAATCAGTTGCCTCGTCAAAGGCTAATTCGAATCCCATGCCTGCAGGACTTTTGGCAGTAGGGTCCCAGACGTTAAGTTTAAGCCAGCGGCTCCAGCCTGTGGCTTTGTCGAAAGCCAGTTGTTCATAAGTGTTTGCCAGCGTGCCACCCCACTGCCCGCTATTAAAAACATCCAGTGACTGAGCGTCCTTGTTATACTCATAAGTTGTGTATGTACCATTGGAATCATAGTGGCGTATGTGAGAGAAAAGATACGACTCTTCATTATACTCATTGCCCTCCCACCAATAGTAGGAATAAGAACCTTGCTTGCCAAGCAACACACTGTAATCTACATCATAATTGTGTTTATTCAAATAGGCACTATAGTATTGCGCTACCAAGCCACTATTGAAAGCATCTTTCAAATCATTGAAGAAATCTTCGCTATAGACTTCTGGCAAGGCCCTACAAATACTCGACATATATTTCGCAATATCGTAGTAAGGACTGCTGAGACTCACTTTTACGGCTTCCTCTGTGCATGTGTTAATCTTTGCCACTTGATCGATGGTGCCATTTTGATAGGTATCACACAGACGGTCAACGAAGGTGCGCATCAGTTGGCCAAGGTGGTCAAGGTCTGACATGCGGGTCAAGGTCATGTCTGTGTAATTGACACTTGTTCCGTCATCTGCGTCCCAGTTCTTAACAGCATACTCCACATACTTTCCAAGCGCGTACTCCGGAGTTTCCGAGGCCGCAGCCAGACACTCTATTAGGTGGTCGTAAAGCCCACCAGCACCAGGTACCACGTATGTTGAAGCCAACATATAATCACAGACATCCTTCATCTCAAAAAGATATTCCATGCAGTTCATCAGACAAGCATCGAAATAGATGACCATCGGTTTGATATTTGAAGCCTTAATAGCCTGACGGAGCGAGCTGACAGAGAAATGCTTATTATTGTACCCATCATCATAGATAACACCGCGAGTAGTGGCATTGCGACTTACTGGCAGATCGTCGTGAGGCATATATCCGCCACCGTGGTCACTCAGAATGAATACATACTGCTTGGCTGGATAATTTTTGGCAGCCCAGTTGATGAAGTTGGTCAGCGAGTCAGGACAGGTAATATCACAATTCGGCTCACCATAATAGCCTTCTGCTTTCAGTTGTTCCAAAAGAGTTGACTGAGGGTCAATCTCTAAACGAAATGTACTACCTGGCTCTGGACGGAATGAAGAAATGTATAATATCCCAGACAAATCTTCCACATCTGTACTTGAAGTTGAGCCGTCGTCGGGACCATCAATGAATTCTATATCTTCAAAACCTTCTTCCATATCGTTCGGGAGAGCCTCTGGCAGCAACTGCAAACCTTTCGAGAATTTATATTGTGCCACAATCTTCACCTTCTCGTGGGCAGACTCGTCTGCCTTATAGAACTGGCGGATGTTCTCGATGATACTACCATCAAGGTTGCCTCCACCATGACCATAGAAGAGAATTGTCACATCAGCCAAGTCTTCTGTCTTGTCTATTGGCTCATCTGACGGCACAACTGGATCGTCATTAACACTACAGGCTACAAAGCCAATTGATACTGCCATCAAGAAAGCAGCATTCCACAACCGTTGGAAATAATGTCTTGTTCTCATAACTCTAAAATTTATTAAAACATCATGTTTTTTTAGTCGCTTAGTCTGCACACAGAATTTGAATCTGGGCAGGGAAAATGTAGGACGGGTCATTACGCTCATAGAGTGTAGAACGCAGCGTGGAGAGTTGCCGCTCTATCATGCCCTCAAAGAGCGTTCTGCCTTTGAAAGTCACTTTGACGGGCTTATCCAAGTCAAGCATCTGGTCGCAGAGTGAGAGCGTAAGACAGGAGTAGTCGCACTGGCTGATATCGATGGTATTGCCGACGATATCGGCTATCACCTTCTTGCCACGCTGAAGTTCGTCAGCAGGTGCTGTTATCCAGTAAAAACTGTTTTGCAGCACCTCTTCCTGTTGCCATACTACTCGCTTGGGATATGGATTACGCTTGTACTGAGCCATCCAAGGCACAGCAGCCTCGTCCTCCAAGTCCATCCAGTGCCCCTTTCCAGGAACGATATGTCCATCGTATATGTAGCCTTCAGGGTCAGTCTATACGTTCAGCGCAGCGCAGGTTACGGTCATAGTATTCGTCTTCAGAACCACACCAAATGGAGAATGGTGTGTTGCGCAGATTTACTAACGAGACGTCACCTGGATGTCCAGCCATCATTGACGCAGCAGCCCAATGGTCTGCCAATCGTGGTGCCAGCCTCCATACACCATCTCCTCCGGCAGAATAGCCCATGAGATAGACTTTGTCAGGATTCACATCCTGAAATACGGTCATCAGCATGATAATCTGGTGATAGAAGGCATCCGTCTCAGGCAGGAAATGCAAATCCCAAGTGTCGGAGATTGCCCGAGGTGCAAGATAGACGGCATTGTCAGGCTCATAGAGCCACTGCTGATTGTACCATTGCTCATCATTCTCTTCGGCAGAAATGCCACCGCCACCGTGGAGTGAGATGTAGAGCGCATAGCCATCCTTTGGTTTCTCGTCAAAAACTGTCCACGCAAGTCTCATGGTTTTGTCGCCGATAGTAATTTCCTTGTTTTTGTACGAAGCCTCCATATCAGTCCTTACCTTCTCCTTCCACTCGCTTATGAGTTGCTGGGTGTAGACCTCCGTTTCTGTTTTTGAAAGCGGCATGTCTGTATCAGCTTGTGAGTCAGGTATTGAATTGTCCGTAGTCGAACATCCAATCACACAAAGGATACTTGTAATATACAAGAAACAACATAATTTTGTTTTAACCATATTC